>CAWEBA010000001.1:0-106565 GCA_963807145.1 uncultured Acidobacteriaceae bacterium
AAAGCCGGGGTCCGGAAACGATCCCTCGATGCTGGGGCGTTTCGCGTTACCAATCCACACCTGACCTTAACTTCCGAATAGCTCGTCACCGGGCTGGGCCCGGTCTCGATTCAGAGGAGCGTCAGTGGCTGTCGCTTCTGACTAAAGTGGACCACGGACTGCCTTACATCGGCAACGTTCGCAGCGCCATATCGACTACACGCTGTAATTTACTTCGGCCTGCGCCGCCCGCTGCCTGAACTGCCATGCCGTAGAGGACCGTCGCGATGTAGCGGGCAAGATCAGCAGGGTTCACATTGGCCGGTAGGTCACCTTCTGATTTCGCACGCTCGAAACGCCGGCGCATCGCAGCTTCACCCGCGGCGCGGCAGGCGGTCAGTTCCTGCCGGATGGAATCGGCCGCCTCGCCACAGGCAAGCGCACCTTGCACCATGAGGCACCCACCGGGATTGCGCCGGACTGTGTTCAAATCGGCTGCACCCAGCAACAATCGCTCCACGACTGCGCGGGCGGTCGGCTCCCTCAATGCCTCTTGGGTGTAGGCCGCTGGCCCCTTCAAATAACGGTCGAGCGCCTTGCGGAACAGCGCTTCTTTGTCGCCAAAGGCTGCATACAGACTCGGACGATTGACGCCCACAGCTTTGGTCAGGTCCGATAGAGACGCGCCCTCATATCCCTTTCGCCAGAACACCACCATCGCGCGGTCCAACGCTCGGTCGACATCGAAGGAGCGGGGACGTCCCATTCGTTTTGGGGATTTGTTCCGTTCCATATACGTATGTTTGATGCCTCTTCCATACCTATCGGTACAAATATTGTAACCATTCAGTCGCCCGTGACATCTGTACCAGGCAGTACGGAAATGTGGCGCGAGAAATAGAAAATCAAACAGGAGAAAGATCATGAGTAAGCTGGAAGGAAAAGTAGCAGTCATCACCGGAGGCAATAGCGGAATCGGTCTTGCTACGGCACAACGCTTCGTCGCGGAGGGCGCGTATGTCTTTATCACAGGCCGCCGTCAGAGCGAACTCGACGCAGCAGTGAAGCAGATCGGTAGGAGTATTACTGCAGTGCAGGGCGACGTCTCAAATCTTGCGGATCTCGATCGCTTGTACGCCACTGTGAAGCAGCAGAAGGGGCACATCGACATTCTATTCGCCAACGCCGGCACCGGACAATTCGCCCCGCTCGCCGCAATTACCGAAGAGCACTTCGACAAAACATTCAACGCGAACGTCAAGGGTCTACTATTCACAGTGCAAAAGGCGCTTCCGCTCCTTAAGGATGGAAGTTCCGTCATTCTGAATGCGTCGATCGTGGCCAGTACTGGAGCGCCCGCGATGAGTGTCTACAGCGCATCCAAAGCCGCCGTGCGTTCTTTCGCGCGTACCTTCACCGCGGATCTTAAAGACCGCAAAATCCGCGTGAACGCTGTTAGTCCTGGCGTAATTCCCTCACCGGGCTATCGCAATTCGCTGGGGATGACGGAAGAACAAGTCAAGCAGTATGCAGACAGCGTCGTGGGCAATATACCCCTCGGTCGCACCGGAACCCTGGACGAAATTGCCAAAGTGGTCTCGTTTCTCGCTTCTGACGAAAGTAGCTATATCACCGGCATCGAACTGGTCGTCGATGGCGGCATGACTCAGATCTGACCAGCTTGACCACTGGCGCCTCGACGCAATTTCCAGGCACGCGACGCTTCATGACGGGTTGTTTCCGGCTCCGTCCGGTTGCTCGACAACCCTTCCCTAACCGGACTATGGAAGGTTGTCCGTCAACCGGGAGCAATCGCGGTTGTGTTCGACAGCCGACAAAGGAGGGAGCTGTTTCCTACAACCTGTCTCTGGCTTAGAACAACAGATTGTCTGGCGTTCGAACCTAACTATTAGCTACGACTTCTATTTCCTTGAATGCTGAATCGAAGGCGATAGTCACCCGGCGAAAGTCCCATGATTTTCTGGAACACTTTTCGGAACGCTCCATAGTCTTCATATCCAACTTTCCAGGCAATTTCCTTCATGGCTAGCGATGAAAACTCAAGCGACTCGCGAGCTTTCCCTACGCGCAAATGCTGTAGGTATTCTGTTGGCGTCAGACCAGTTGCCTTTTGAAATCGGCGCAAGAAGGTACGTTCGCCCATTCGGGCCTTTGCAGCCATCGTGGAGACACTCAAGGCGCTCACATCAGACTTCTGAAGCCATTGTTGAACCTTGAGTACGGGTTCGTCGCCATGGTGCAGCTTTGGCGAGAAGTTCGAGTAGAAACGCTGTTGGCGACCCGAAACATCCACAAGAAAGAACCGGGCAGTTTCAAGCATAACGGTCGGACCAAGGAAGCGATCGACAAGTTTCAATCCCAAATCGACCCAAGCCATGAGGCCGCCCGCCGTAATGATGTCCCCGTCATCGATGATCAGTTTTTCAGTATCGACCCGAATTTTAGGAAATCGCTCAGCGAGCGTCTCTGAGAACGACCAATGCGTAGTGGCGGATCGTCCGTTTAACAACCCAGTCTTGGCGAGAAGAAAAGCGCCTCCGCAAACCGAGCAGACGATACAGCCCGAGGCATGCTGCGCTTCAACCCATTCCTGAAGTTGGGGAATTGCCCCTCCCTGCGGATCGGTATCGAGGTTTGGCGGTAAGATCAAGCCGACCAGTTTTTGAGGTACTTGCCGGTGGGTATCGAAAACGCGTCCCAGCTCGAAAGTTTGACTATCACGTAACTGCCAATGACTAATGCGCAGTTCCCTAGGATTCGCGCCTCCGTGCTCCGCACTCAGCCGATTGGCGACGGCGAAAAGGTCGGTGAGTCCAAGGACTGCTGACATCTGCGCACGCGGATAAAGCAAAATGCCTATCTCGGTCAATCGGCCGGTTGCGGTGGTGTCGGTTTTGCCCCGCACTTTGTCGTTTCCGCCCATTTACACGCACCCAGTTTAGGGTTCAAATGCCCAATCGGAATTGTAACCACAACTTCGTGTGACGAGACGATCCGTGATTCTAGGCCTTTTACTGAGGCTCGGACAACGCTGACGTTCGAAACACTTGCAGACCGGTAAGATCACAAAAAAATGCAGACGGTCCACAATTTTCCGGATGACTTAAACACAAAGGAGAATACCCATGCCGACGATTACAACGAAAGACGGAACGGAAATCTATTACAAGGATTGGGGCAATGGTCCGCCCATCGTATTTAGTCACGGCTGGCCATTGTCCGCCGATGATTGGGACACTCAGATGATGTTCTTCCTCAATCATGGCTACCGCGTCATAGCCCACGATCGGCGCGGGCATGGACGTTCCTCTCAGCCCGGTGATGGCCATGACATGGACCATTACGCAGACGACCTCGCGGCGCTGACCGCACATCTCGACCTCAAGGGAGCGATACACGTGGGGCACTCGACCGGCGGCGGCGAAGTGGTGCACTACCTGGCTCGTCACGGCGAAAGGCGAGTGGCGGCGGCGGTGATCATTAGTGCTGTGCCGCCGTTGATGGTGAAGACGCCGGCCAATCCGGGCGGACTGCCGAAAGAAACCTTCGACGAATTTCAGAAGCAAACTGCTTACAACCGCGCGCAGTTCTATTACGACGTGGCGGCTGGCCCGTTCTATGGCTACAACCGGCCTGGCGCGAAAACCTCTCAGGGCGTGATTTGGAATTGGTGGCGGCAAGGGATGATGGGCGGCGCGAAAGCGCACACGGACGGCATCGTGGCGTTCTCCCAGACCGACTTCACCGAAGACCTGAAGAAGATCACTGTTCCGGTGCTAGTGATGCATGGTGATGACGACCAGATCGTGCCTTACCCGGATTCCGCACCGCTATCGGCAAAGTTGTTGAGAAATAGCACATTGAAAACCTACAAAGGCTTTCCGCACGGAATGCCCACGACTGAGGCGGACACAATTAACGCCGACCTGCTGGCGTTCCTGAAAGGAGCTGTGACCACAGCGGCAGCGTAACACTGAGAACCTAGAAGAGACTGATCCCCGTTTCCAAACATTGCTCACGCATGAATCTGGCGTAAAACGCAGACGAGCGGTTGTGGCTCGATTGTCGGAAATCCGGAAGTTGGCCAGATTGGTAACGGGAAGTCGGCTTAGCGGAAGTGATCATGGCTCCCCGATAAGCGCATTGGCGGATAAGGCGCTCATTGACGAACCACATATTCAGCTTTCGCTTCTCAATGCTGACTTTCCTTTTTCGTTCAAGGCGACAGAAAAGCGCGGAGAAACTTCTGTACGTCTTTGGGTCGAGCGACGAGCCCGCTATCACAACTCCTTCTTGATTTCCTTGAGTAGACCGAGGACGCGGTGAACGAGCAGGTCTGCATTGCCACGCGACCATAGCGCAAACGTGTCCAACGGTCCAATAGAAAAATCTGGAGTTCGCAACACCACTCCATCAGGAACAAAGCCTTTTGCAGAAGCTGGAAGGAAGGCAAATCCCACGCGGGCATTTGTCAGGTTGACCGCGGTCTGAAAATGCTCAGCGATCTGATATCGTTCCAGTGGCATGTGATTTTCCAGGAAGGCTGTCGCAATCATTTGATGGATATTTGGTAACACATCCTTCGAGGGCATAATCAAGAGCTCCCCTTCAAGGTCTTTTACGCCCACATTCTTCTTGCGAGCTGCGCGATGTCCTTTCGGGAGAGCCACAACGAGTGGCTCCCGAATCAGCAGCAAGCTCTCGATCTTGTCGTAGGTACGGCTTAAATGACCGATGCAGACATCAAGGAGTCCCGAACGTAGTCCCGTGATTTGGGGGGCTTCGGTCCCTTCTTTAAGCTCTACACTCACGAGAGGAAGAGTGCTTCTGATCTTCTCGAGGAGCCGGGGGAGAATATGAAAACCTGCAGTCGGAATGAACCCGAGCCGGATTGTTCCTGCCTCGCCGCTCTCTGCATGAAGTGCCGCCGCCGACGCCTGCTTCAGTCTCAATAAGACTTCCCGTGACGCAGACAAGAAGACTTCGCCCGCACGGGTGATTTCAACTCGTCGCTTTGAGCGCCGGAAGAGGGCGACTCCCAGTTCTTCTTCAAGTTGTCTGATCTGGACGCTTAGAGAAGGCTGGGAGATATGCAGGTGTTTGCCTGCCTGCCGAAAGCTCAGGGTTTCTGCAATCGCAACGAAGTATCGCACTTGCCTGAGTTCCATAGGCTGATAACCCCGGACTATCAGAATGACAGTAAAAAAGTACCACACCTTATCAGCGGGCAACCGAATCTCACACTCTATAACGCCAATCAAAGTGGCGAAACAGCAGGAGGTGGTTATGAAAATAGGTTTTCTGGGAGCCGGGAAGGTAACAGGCACGTTCGGCCGTCACTTAATAAACGCTGGTCACACCATAGTTGTATCCAATTCCAGGGGGCCGGCGACACTGGCCGATTTCGTCGCCGATCTCGGTCCGGGCGCCATCGCAGGGACTAGGGAGCAGGCGGCCGAGTGCGACGTCGTTATTCTCGCCGTACATTGGGGGAGAGTGGCTGACGCTCTCAAGGGTATTGATTGGCGAGGCCGCATCCTGATCGATGCTACGAACGCACATCTGGACCCTCCAGACATCAGTCTGGCTGGCGTGACCAGATCAAGAGCTGCATTGAAGGGGCGCACCTCCAGCGAAATCGTTGCCGAGAAGGCAGTTGGAGCACGGCTCGTGAAATCGATCAGCAACATCCCGATGGTCTGGATACAGGACTTCTCGCCGAACAAACCCCACACCGTTATCTTTACATCCGGCGATGACACTGAAGCCAAACAACTAGTGATCGGGTTGGTCAACAGCACCGGGCTAACCGCGATCGATCTTGGGTTACTCGTAACAGGTGGTGCAATGCATGAGGTCGGCGCTCCACTATCCGGTCTCGACCTTCACTTCGTCCGCCGGCTTCGGTGATTGCTGCTCTCACATCTAAATATGACCTTTTCAACCTTCGTTTTCCCGGAGATATCACATGAAGCGTTTCATCAGCAGCGTCGTCTTTGCTCTCACGATTCTCACCGCCGCTGCGAGCTTTGCTCAAAGCCCATCACCTGCTGAGAGCAACGAGGCTACCCCAGCCAGCACCGCGTCGGACACTGTTGACGTTCAGCATGTGATCGACGCCTACCACGAAGCCGTTCTGACCCACGATGGATCTCGACTAGCGCATCTATTTCTTCCGCAAAGCCTGTGGCTCAACGTGCTTTCTGATGAGGCTTACGCTCGCGCTAAGGCGAAATCGCCGGATGCGGTGAAGATTCGCGTAGGAAGCTACACAGATTTCGCAAAGCTGGTTTCGACCTCAAAGGCGGAGAACAGGAGAGCACGATCTGACCTGCGCAGGTTTGAAGAGAGACTGTCATAAGACCTTGGTTGGCAAATTGTAGTTCAGAAAGGGAACATCCTATGTCCGTAAGCAACGCTCCTGCGGCATCCACCGTCTCGCCGACCTCCTCCCCAAAAATCGAGATTCGCGCCTTGCTACCCGGTGACGACGCCACCGCCTTCCGTACCCTTAACGAAGAATGGATCGCACGTTACTTCAGCCTCGAAGCCCGCGACATAGAAACCCTCGGCGACCCCGAAACCACGATCCTGCGCAAAGGTGGATCAATTTTCATGGTCTACGCAGATAGTCTTCCGGTCGGCTGCGCCGCTCTCATTCCCCTCGGCCAGGGAGTCTATGAGCTCTCGAAGATGGCCGTCTCGCCGCAGTTCCGCGGTCGTGGCCTTGGCCGTCGCCTCCTCCTCCACACTATCGCACAGGCCCGCCTCCTCGGAGCCACGTCGCTCTTCCTCGGCAGCAACACCCGCCTCGCGGACGCCATTCACCTCTACGAGTCCGTCGGCTTCCGCCACGTGCCGCCCGCCTCCCTCCCGCCGAATCCCTACACCCGCGCCAACGTCTTCATGCAGATGACCCTCTGAAACCCGCGCAACGCCCTAAACGGAGGAGGCTCGCTGCGTTTGAGAAAGCTCAGGAGTTCCTTCATTTTGAGCGACACAGGGAATCGAGACGGCCAACTGTGCAACCAGACAAAAGAGAAATTCCTTCCTGCAAAGGCTCCTGCCTCAGTGTGCGCCCGAGATTAGTACCGCGATGTCGTCTTAGTTTAAGCAACGAGGATAAGAACTCGCTGCACGGCAGTTCGGATTCCTGCAAGGATCGCGCATCAGGTATTTCGGCTGTAGGCAATCTAGTGCCTGTCAAAGCCCCGGGAAGCCACAAGAATCAACACGGATTTGCCCTAACCAGCTAATTATCTTTTAACCGTTAAATCAAGCACCTAACCTGCGAGTAGAATTTCGACATCGCACAGGCGTCTGCTAGACTGTTGAGCAAATTTGCTGAGGTGACCTATGCGTCTCCGGTATGTTTGCACCGCTTTAATTCTAGGAGGCTGTACGCTCTCGGGCTCTGCGCAAACGGGTTCAATAAGTGCGAAGGTGGCCGCCGGCACCCAAATGTCACCGGTGCAGGCGCAGGAAGAGTTGCTGAACCTCTTCGACCATGAGTTTATGGGAGTCGCGCAGGCGATGCCTGCGGACAAATACGGCTTTGCGCCTACTTCGGCAACCTTTACGGCCTCGCAGAGCGCAAAGTATGACGGGGTTCGCACGTTCGCGCAGGAAATATCGCATGTCGCAACGGCGAACTACTACTTCGCTTCGAAGATTCTCGGGGAGAAGATGCCGGTTGACCCGAAAAGCATTCAGGGTCTGACGACGAAGGAGGAACTCCTGAAGGCGGCTGCGGATTCTTTCGCCTATGCACACAAGGCGCTCGCGACGATTACTCCCGAGAATGCCTACACTACTATTGAGGGTGTCGACGGTCTGCACACGCGGTCGGTCGTCGCATCGTTCATTTCTGCTCATGGATTCGACCACTATGGGCAGATGGTCGAGTACCTGCGCATGAACGGCGTCGTGCCTCCGGGCTCGAAGTGAGCCCATCATGGCCTGAAGTCGTCATCAGAATGAGTGCTCCCTGTAGCACGGGGATCCTAGCCATTGCTGTTCTTGCCGCCCTGTGTGACCGGATCTCTGCCGATGTGTCGCTGTTCGGGCCCACGAAGTACTGGACGACAATCCGACTTCAATTTGGTCAATGAGCGGTTAAATGCGGGCCACTTTGCGTGGACGACCGCGTCGGACAAGTTCCTGGAGGCTTTAGTTTCAAAGATCCAACCAGTCGCGATCGAACGCGGCGCGTGAGGAACTCCTATTAAGGCCGGTGAGACGTTCGAATCAGAAGATCTGCGGTCGGCGGGCGTGATTGCGTTTATTCACCACCTCCGGAGTTTTCGGTCTCGGGTGGGTCATCGGCAACCCGGAAGTTAGCCTGGAACGGGCTTCGAGGAAGTTGACTGAATTCGTAGCGGGAAGTCGGCCAGCGGATACCAATTTTTACATCTGTTCCTCACGACGGCGCATCCGGCTCCAGGCCGATGTGATCGTTAACTGCGTCGTTAAAACGCTGCTTGCACCCGAGGTACCGCTCCGTCGTCTGAATTGAAACGTGGCCGAGCAGAAACTGAATCTGATCTAGTTCACCTCCTGCCTGATGACACAATCGCGCACAGGTCCTCCTCAAATCATGCGGTGCCACCGATGGCAGACCACAACTTTTCGCATTTGCTTTCACGAGCGCCCAGATGACCTTGGGTGTAAAGCCGTCTCCCCAAATTCTGCCTGCTTTGTTGATAGACCGTAGCAACGGACCTGAGGTGATGCCGGCACCGACAGTCCAGCTGTCGACCGCCTCCTTCACCCACTGCGGAACGGGGATCGTTCGGATGTGGCCACCTTTGCCTCTCAGGTCAGCGATGACCCAATGGCCTTCCCGAAGCTGAAGATCCTCTAACCGTAAGGTTGTAACCTCAGATCTTCGGAGGCCGCAGCCGATGAGAAGCGAGAGCAAAGCGCGATTTCGTCGGCTGCGAAGAGTGGAGGCTGCCTCAGCACCGAGTAACTTCTTGCCCTCCTCCGCCGTCAGCCAATTCCCGACACGCACTCCCAGCCGCCTGACGCCCTTCACACGCCGAATGCCTGCCGCAATATCCGGGCTAAGAAGTCCGCAATCGGATGCTTCATACGCCAGCCGGCGTATCGCCGCCAATCTCAGGTTAATCGTCGACGGCGCGTACGGGTGCTGTTCGAGTGCGATTCGGTAGCGTGTGACCACGGTTCTGTTGAAGGCTAGCCTGGGCTCCGAACAGTACCAGTCGATGAATTCACGAATGGCATGGTCGTACGAGCGCTTTGAACTCGAAGACGTGAGACTGTTCAAGACCGCAGATTTCGATTGTTCTAGATCGGGTAACTTGAGAACCGTTTTCGGGACTCGCTTGCGTTTGCTCTTCGCCATGGAAGCGGCCTCCGCTGCCGCGGCGAAAAGCATGATCCCGTCACGAACTTCTAACCAGTAGCGCGTTTGTCGGTACTAATCCGACGGACGAACGGATGACTTCCGAGTTGCCGTGATACTTCCGCAGTGGGCAACGGCGAACAGAGAAAGGCAAAGAGCGTTGACGGAGAGCCGCACGACTTGCGGGAGACCTGCTTTTATAGAGAATGGCTTTGTGGCGCGGATTAAGCTGTAGGGGTCGTATACTGAAGTCCCTAATCCATGAATAGTCCTTGACATGATTGCGTCGTTACAGAGCCTGTTTCCGCTTACAGCGTAAATTCATCTTGAGAGCTGCTGGGGCCGAGCCGGAGGAGGTGTCATCACCGACCAATGGCAATCGCGCAGTTCCCAGCGCCCATTTCGAAATTCCGCAATTCCCGTAAAGAACCCCGCCTCCTCGACGCGCAAGCCGCTCGTGTTCACCCGCACCTCGTGGTAAGGAGCAGCCACCACCGCCAGACCCGGCATGAGTGGATCAACTCGCAAATCGTTGCCCCAGACGAGCTCGATCTGCTTGATGTCGAGAGCGAGATCGTGAATTCCCTTCGTCGCCGCGGCGCTGTCCGGGAACACCATCTGCCCGTCGGCGGCCATAAAGAACGAAGGGCTATCGGCGAACTGTTTGCGCCACGCCGCAGGGCCATCAAGAGTGACTTCGTGGGCGATGGCCTGCATAAAGCCCCGCACTCCATCTTCAACGACGGCGGCGCGCAACGGGCTAAGCGACTGCGATGCGCTAGATAAGGTGGGTTGTCGGCCACACCCCACGGAAATCACAGTTGCAAGGAAAAGAGCGCATAGCCAGATTCGCGTGAGGAATCCTTTTCGCCCCCTGAGCCCAGAAATGAATCCGTGATAGTAAGGCAAAGACTGTGAGAGTTGCTCCATGGGCGATCTCCAAAATCCCGTCATGTTCATTAAAGGGCGAAACTGTTAGTCCGATTCGTTATTTCGAGCGTCCAGATCATTTTGGATTTACCCACTCTCCCTAAGTCGCAGGTTGTAAGTCATGCCGAAAGACTCCCGCCCTAAACAAGGCCCGCGTGATGCAGTTCCTATTTTCTGGTGAGCTTTACTCGTGCAAATTGCGTCAGCTTGCCGCCGTTTTCGTTATCGATAAGCCAGTTCCAGCTGTCAGTGCCTTTGCTGTAGACGAACGTTGTGTGGATGCCGCTGTCCTTGTCTTTATCTTTATCCATGAACAAGAACGCGATTTCACCATTGCCCCGTTTGCCTAAGGCAGTAGGGGCCGAAAGAGCACCACCACCGGTCGAGTCGAGCCAAAGGCATCTGTATTCATTCGACGATTCGTCCCATTCAATAAAGACGATCGCTTCGTACGCGGGCTGGCCCTGGGCATTCTTCTCGCGCGATTTTTCATAAAAGCGCAGGTATTCGTGGTTCAGCACCCACTCGGATTCGATATCGTGCGTGGTCTCATGTCCGCCAATGGTGCCCTGAAGCATCCACCTGCCCGTCAAGTGATCAAGTAAGGGGTCTCTCCGTGTCGCCTCCTGTCCTGAAGCTGAAAATGAAATCATGAAAAACAAAGCCAGGATTGCAAGGATTGCAAGACTTGTTTTCATTGGGTGACCTCCGAGCGTCGCGTTGTGGGAATATTCTCGAATGCCTTGTAGTACGCGTTTATCGCGGGAGCCCCGCCCAAGTGCACGTAAAGAACTTGGCTTCGCCGCGAAATCTCACCGGACCGCACCATTTGAATCAAACCGGCTATCGACTTTCCTTCATACACAGGGTCCGTGATCATGCCCTCGAGACGGGCGGTTAGGCGGATGGCTTCAATCGTAGCCTCGTCCGGGATTCCGTAGGCTGGCCCAGAATACTGGGACTCAATCACAATGTCTTGGGCGCGGATGTCGCGCTTTAAACCGATCAGTTCCGCGGTCGCAAGCGCAATCTTGGTGACCGCCCTACGGGTCAGCTCTACGTCGGCAGCCGTGTCTATTCCAATCAGTCGCCGCTCTCGTTCCTGAGCCCGAAACCCCACTACCATTCCAGCCTGCGTTGACCCCGTAGCTGTCGCCGTAACAATGCTGTCGAAGAAGAGCCCCAGCTGATTTTCCTGTTGCTCAATCTCATCGGCAAAGTTCGCATAGCCGAGACCGCCCAGCGGATGATCAGATGCGCCGGCGGGAATCGCGTAAGGCGTTCCCCCTTCGCGCCGTACCTGCTCTAAAGCTTGCTCCCACGTCTTTTTTACCTCTGTCGAGTACCCTTCCCCCTCAAACAGTGTTTCGGCTCCCATCAAACGCGACAAAAGAATATTCCCGACTTTGTCGTAGACCGGATCGTCCCACTTTGTCCAACTCTCCTGCACTAAACGGCACTTGAGTCCTAAGACTGCGGCCACAGCGGCAACCTGCCTTGTATGGTTGGACTGTACATTACCGATGGAAACCAAAGTGTCGCAACCTGTCCGCAAAGCATCCGGTACCAGCCACTCCAGCTTACGCATTTTATTTCCCCCGAACGCCAGACCCGACGAGACGTCGTCTCTCTTGGCCCATATTGTCGTTCCCAGTTCTTTTGAGAGCCGGTCAAGGCGATGGATGGGCGAAGGTAGATAGCCTAATCGGTAACGTTCAAAACGTTTTTCAAGATTCAGTGCCATATGATTTCGTTGAGCTTCCGCCTCCGCAGTCGATCTATTCCATGAATTGGGCAAAGATTTTCACAAGAGAACCTGCACTGACATCATTTGCGGCATTGATCTGCTTTGCTTCGCCGCTGGACCGCTCGTCATTTATAGCCGTGATCGATGCAGACCCTGACTTGAAATCACACGGTCAGATGGTGACGACCCTATCCAAGAATTACTACGACGGCGATCGCAGCAAGACATAATTTCACGAGCCACCCCAATGAATGAGCCGTGGCAACGGCGAGAGTCAGTTTGATGAAGAGGGCGTTAGTCATTGTCAGCGGCAGAGGTCCGATCAGCCAGATGGCCAGGGCCAGGCCGATCGTGGCGCTGTACGAGAAAAGATGCAAGCGGATGCAGAGAAGCGCGAAAACGGCACAGGTAAGGAAAGGAAAGAGGCTGGCCCACATGATAGCCCGCGTTTCTCCGTGACCACCTGAATAGCGCCATATCTCCGGGGAGTGATCGAAGCGTTTGTAGATCCAGTCGCCCATAAATAGCCAGTCCGTCAGCGACGACGATACGCCGCCCGCCAATACTGTCAGGCCGAAGCTCGTCCAGCTTGTCTCCATATTCAGGTCGTCCTACTCAGTTCGTTCGGTCTCCCGGCAGGTTTGTAAAGCCAGTCTCACGCTGTGAAGCTCTCCCGCAGCCCCAGAGGGAACTAATTGCCGACCGTACTCGACGGGGAAAGCAGCACAAAGTGGACACCCTGGGATGACTCAAAGATGTGAACTGTCGTTATTTATCCTTCCTTTGATCGAGTCATTGGGGATTGACGCCCTCGACAAGGAACATACGCCCTTTCACTGCGCTTTGCCGGAGTGGCTTGATCGCCTGATAGGCAGGCGAATCATACCAGGCATGCAATCGCTCCGCGCTGTCGAATGCGATGACTACAATGCCCTGGGGCGCTTCGCCGTCAAGGCCCTGGGGCTTGCCGCTCCTAACGATAAAGTGGTAATGGCCATCGAAAGGCACCAGTGTTTCCGGGACCTTCCCTCCGTACTCCTTTATGGCAGCGAGGTCCTTTATTGTGTCGGCTTCCGAGATGAGGTAGGCGGGTGCCGTCTTGACTTGCTGGGCATGAATCGCTCTATCGCCAGCCGCACCGATCAAGAGGCTAGCCAGCACTGCCAGCGCCAGTTTGTAGTTCGTTTTCATAGGTTAACTCTCCCTTGTGTGTGGGCCCCGTTTTCTGGGACACGCGGCAGCTTCTCAACAAGCGGTCGGCCGCGTCTTGTAGAAATGTGAACTTTGACTTGGTTTTTGTTTAGTCAACCAGCGCTTCAATCACGATCGATCGCCACATAGGCAGTGGGTGACATGCCTGAGAAATGTCGGAATTCATTGGCCAAATGCGCCTGATCGCAGTAGCCGCCGGACAGGGCTAAGTCAGCCCAGTCCACCGGCACACCTTGGGAAATCTGCCGTACTACGTGTTGAAACCGGCGGAGCCGACAATAAAGCTTCGGCGTCAACCCGACCTGTTCGCGGAACAACTGGGCGAAGCGGCGCCGACTCAGACCAACCTCTCTAGCCACGTCGAGTACGCTGCGGATGTGAGGCACCTGCGCAAATCGCCCAAGCGCATACAGCACGCCGGCATGCAATTCAAGTCGTTTGTTCACACGCTCCAGAAGTGCCGTTTCCAGCACATGGAATTTCTCGGCTGCGATGCTTGCTTCTCGCAGGTGGTCGCGCAACTCACTCGCCGTCGAACCCCAGATCAAGTCAAGCGGCACATTTTCGTTGTAAAACGAGTCAGCCGGTTCATCAAAGAAAGCGCGCGCACCCGCCGGCCAAAAGAGCACGCCCATTGCTGATTTTAGGGTAGCCGTGTCGATTACTCTGAAGTGTGATCGCACTCCAAGGACTAGGGACGACGCAATCTCGCCCAACTGTCCCTCCGGACCACCCGGCGCACGCAAGGGACCCTCCGCAAGGCTGATTACCAGCTGAAATCTGCCGTTCGGCAGCACAAGGTTCTTGCGATAAACCCCCTGATATCCATCGCAGTACCAGATCTTCTCTACATAGGCTGCTAGCGCTCCGGCCGGATAGTGGGCGAGTTGCATAGCGGGCATGACAACATAAGCCAGAGTTCTAATCAAGGAAAACCGCTCAATCGCGTTTCTTTATGGGCGAGCTATGGGTCTGGCAATGGTGGTGTTGCATCCTTCGGCCCTATTGGGAGAGCCGGGGCTTATGGCCGGTTACGTCGTGAGGTTGTAAATCAAGCCGTACGGATCTTTCACGTAGCATCTCGGGAAGTCTGGCTCGTCCTTGACGATCTCACAACCATTCTTTACGAGCTGCCCCTTGGCTTTTTCCACACTGTCCACCGTTATTTCCAAAACAGGCCCGAGCGTGGGCCCGGGTTCAATGAATAAATTGATGTGCTTAGCATGGAGGCCGATCATCTTAGGGTTGTCGTCAGTGATCTCAAATCCCAGATGCTCGACGTAGAAGAGCGCAGCCCTCATCGGGTCCTGTGCTTGAATCAGAATATCTGAACCGAATCTGTTTGCCATGATTCATCCTTCTGCGCTCGGTCACGCGTTCGCAAAGTCAAGTACGCCGAAGGCTAACACCAATTGCACGGTGGAACTCACCTTTCTTCGAGCTCCGATCAAGGCCCTCAATAACATCCACGGTTCATTTTCAGAACGAGTTTACATTGACGAGCAACTAGTTTCATACGCGATCGGAGACATCGAGCGAGCAGGCGGCTCCGTCACTATCAAGGATGGGGCGGCTTTGCCTAACAAACCCTTCCTGCCCACTACCAAAGATGTCAGGACATAGTCCCGGATCAGGTGTGCTTGGTCGTAGTAGCCACAACGGACACCAGCGTTGATCCAATCCGACTGGGAAATCGATTTCACACCACGCTTTGTGCAGCCACGCGGAATGTCACATTTTTCCAATACAAACGAGCGCGCATCTCGTTAGAGTATGCTTTGCGCACTTCGCGTCCGGAGAAAAAACGCATGAAGATGGCTTCAACTCTTATCGTTGCTGCAGTGATTGCGTTTTCAGGCATCTTCTTGCCGGCACCGTATGGAATTTCGCTCGGCCAGTCTCAACCGCCTCGTTTGGCCGATTCCAAGAGCGACGAAAATGCGATGGAGCGACAAATTATCGCAAAGGAAAGGGAAGGGTTGGACGCCCTGAAGACTGGTGATCTGGACCGCTTTGGAAATCTCACCGCGGATGAGGCTGTGCTGGTTGACGCGCACGGTCCCGCGAGTAAAGCACAAGTACTCAAGAATGTTGCCGGGTTCACCCTGACTGAATACTCGATGGAAGACGTGAGGTTCGTGCGGATCTCTCCAGAGACGGGCCTGATCTCCTACAAGATCACTGAGACGGGAATTTCACACGGCAGAGAATTTACGGCGCAGGCCTACGTGTCCTCTGTCTGGACAGAACGAGGCAATAAGTGGCTCTGTCTGTTCAGTCAGGAAACTGGCGTTCCCAGGCAGGTCATTCCTCCGGCATAATGACGCGTAACGGGACAGGGGATTTCTCGATAATCTCGACCGTTATTTTAAACAGCGGCGTAATCGCCCGGAACACTAGAAGAAGTGAGAAAACGCAGATGAGACGAATCGAATCGAAGAAGGGTTTACCGGCGCATTGCGAAAACGTTCGGATAGACTGGGCGCGCGCCGTGGTCACTTGCATTTTGCTCGCCGCAATTCTCTGCCTCATCCCCGCCTGCGCCGCCGCCCAGAAAGACACCGGCCCTGGGCGCGACATCGCGGCAATCCACCACCTCATCGAGCAGTACGCCAAAGCTGTGGATACTGTTGATTTGAACCTACTCTCGCAAATCTGGTCTCACTCGCCCGAGGTCTCGTTCATCTACCCACTGGGCGAGGAGCACGGCTTCGATGCCATCGAGCAGCAGGTCTTTCAGAACATAATGGGCGGCATGTTCTCGGCACGCGATCTTGAGATGCACGGTGTTGCGATCCACGTGAGCGGCAACACGGGGTGGTCGGAATTCCACTGGATTTTTCATGCGACGATGCGGCAAGAAGGATCGGCCGTGACCACGCATGGCGTCGAAACCCAAGTCTACCGCAGAGAATCTGGGAAGTGGCGGCTGGTCCACGTCCACTACTCCGAAGACCGCCAGTCCGTCCCCTGAGCACTTGCCTACGAGACAACATTGCCCCTTGGCGGGTTGGCGCCCATGCGTTGGTTTGCTATCGGGAGTGTCAAGGCGCCAGCAATGAACCGCAGTTTCATCACCGACGAGGGTTACAGTTCGTTGCTGTGATGATTCGGTAGGTGAATCAGTGCATAATCGCCAAGACACTCATCGACGGCGGATTAGTATCGATAAGTCGGCTTGTAAGAAGCGATCGCGATTGCTTCCGATTGACGACCTAGCCGGAAACAACGCCAATTGGCTTCGAACTCGATAACGATTTCTCAGGACCGGGAGAGACATTATGGCCAGAAATGTCAGAGTAGTTACCGGATCGCCTGGCCACTGTCGCGACAAGGCAGAGGCCGCTCCTTCATTCACCGGCAGTCTTGAATACGCCGACGCGAGAAGTCGTCCTCGACTATTCTCATCGATTTGCGAGCAGCCAATTGCAGAACTTTCGTTTCAACTCGCGACTGTCCTTTAACTGTCCAATAAGGATTCCCTAACGCTATTTACAAGGCTTTTCAAGGGCCACCCGCGTCTTGTAAGTTGTTGAAAACACTAGTCTTCTTGGACTCATAACCCAAAGGTCGGTGGTTCAAATCCACCCCCCGCAACCAACCTCAAGTAATTTCCCTTCAATCACTTGAAGCCGTTTGCTGCAATTGTGAAAAATCGCAATCGGCTGCCGTTCGGCTCCATTCGCTGGAATCTGCTGTTAAGACGCAATCTTCGCGCCTGAAAGCACCATCTCCACAACCCTGCTGTTTGCGGCACGCTTCTGATCCGAGACCGCTTGCGTGTAAATGTTCATCGTAATCTGGATATTGGTGAGTCGCAGCAGGTCCTGCTGCAGCTTGATGTCGGTGCCCGCGCTGCGCAGCATTGTTGAGTAGGTATAACGGAAGGTGTGCCGCCGCACCAGCGACTTCCTCCAAGCGCTGTGTGGAAAGCGCCCGCATGCGCACTCAGATCAACTCGAACTGTTCCATGGGAGCGCTTCGAATACAGCCCTGGGATTTCTGGCACGCGATGAATTTCAGTTTGCCAGTGATCTTGATGTTAGTTTCGTAAGCGCCCAGTCAGATCCGCGAGGTCGGTATGTCGGTGCGCTCAGGCTCGATATTTGATCCTTTGCGGGGCCCCAGGTGCGTAGAAACGGCCACACCTGTGTGGTGCGGCCGCGGGAAGCACTGCGGATTGGGTTAGTTCGAGGCGCCATTCCGCGGGGCGCTCGAATTTCAGTAAGTTAGAAGCGAACCCGGAAGCCGACCTCGATCTGTCGGTCGCCGCCGAGTTGCTCCTGCGACGAGCCGGGCAGAGCGCCAAAAAGTGAGGGACCGAAGAGCCCGGTCGTTCCTGTCGCGCTCGGATCGAGCCACTGATTATGGTTGAAAACGTTAGCGAAGACACCTTGCAACTCCATGCTGATGCCTTCCGTTACCATAATGTTCTTCCTGACGCTGAAGTCCATGTTCCAGTACGGCAGGCCAAAGATGTTGCCGTCGCCGCCATCCTTGTTGTCCAGACCCAGAATCGGATTGCGGAAGTCATTAATGGCAGACACGCCCGCCTTGAACATATTGACGGGCAAACCGCCGGAGGGATTGTTGTAATAGGCATGACCGTGCGCAATAGGAGCGATCTGAATCGCGTTTTCATTTCCGAAGAAGTTCACGTTGTCTCCTGCTCCGTACTCCTGGCCATCTCCAGTAGCGGTGAAAATCTCGACCGGCAACCCACTACCGGCAGTGAACACGGACGCGAAGGACCAGCCACCCAGCGCCCGTCCCACGAGCCCATGTTGTCCCTTGAAGAACGGGGGTTGGTATACGAAGAACGTGTTGTAGACGAACTTGCGGTCGAAGTCCTGGTAGCCGTAGGTAGTCCCCAAATTAAACGGATCATCCGGGGTGATCTCGCTGGAAGCCTGCACCACCCCTCCTGTTCCCAATGCCTTGGACCAGGTGAAGTTTGATTGCAACGTCAATCCTCTCCAGTCAGCCATCTTGAGGGAGGCAAAGCCGGCGTTGTAGTTTCCGTAGCCTATGCTGCCGTTACTTGCAACGCCAGACGAGAACTGCCCGGAGTTGTTCAGCATGGTGGGCCCGGAGAGAGCGCCCCCGTTGGCGACCTGCATTGGGCCGGCATCCAAGTCACTCCACAGGCTCCATACTTGAGCGAGGGTAAGGTTATGCGTGGCGTTCGGATTCACGGCGTTGCAAGGATTGGCAGTGGTGCCGGGAGGGGTGCAGCCGTTCCCGTAAGGATTTCCCTCGTTGAAAACCAGGGCCTGAGTGCAACTGGAGAACCCGGTGCAGTACGCAGAACCTGTGCCCCCTAGCGCCCTCTCGAAGAAAGGTTGCGCGGTCACAGATGTTGGGCCGTTCGTGCTGGCACCGGCGCAACCACCACCAGCCAGGCCAGCAATCCCGCCGCAATATTGCAGCACCAGATTAGCGTAGGCTTGCTTAAATTGCTGCCCGCCCAGGGTCATCATGTAAGGAACCGCATTGAGGTTAATGGGCTGGTATTCGTGGGTGATTCTGCGTCCGATGTAGCCGAATTCCAAGGTAACTCTGTGGGTCAACTGACGCTGAACCGTGAAGTTGAACGAGTCGGACACGTTGGGCCGGAAATGCGGATCCAGAGACTCGCTGGCACTGCCCTCCGTAGTATTGATCCCTGTGAAGAGTGGTTGCGGCAGGGTTGCGCTGGGTATCAGATTCGAGGCAGTCTGGAGCGGAGCGGTGAAGCCGTAGTTTGGTCCCGTGGATGTGGGTCCAATCCGGAACGCGGTCGAAGGGTCGGCTGTCACGAGGCCAGACGGACACGAACCGTTGCCGAGGTTATTGACGCACTGCACAGGCTGGATGGGGCCGACGCCCAGCAATGGTACGAGCGCCTGGTCCACACCGTTCAGGCGGCCATAGATGCGGCCATAGCCGCCACGGATCACCGTATCTTCATGGCCGAAGATTTTACCGGCCACCGAATCGGCGTCGAAGTGCGGACTCCAGGCCACGGCGATACGCGGACTGAATTCCCCGTAGTATGGGTCATACACTCGCCCCGACCCGTCTCCAACGTTATGCACCAGGGCAAAGCCGAGCGCAGGGTTGTAGACTTGACCGATTAGCGCCGCGGCTTTGCGCTGCGCCAGGTAGGAAGTCATTGAGACGGGTGTGTCGCTCGCATCCACCAGCACGTCCTGCTTGCCCGTCGCTTCCGTCGGAGGCTGTTCCAGCGTCCAGCCCAAACCGTAGGTCAAGGTAAAAGTCGGCTTCATGTGCCAGGTATCGCTGAAATAGGAGTTGAAATAAGGAATCGTGAGCGTGTCTTCCGCCGGAGTCAGCGGAGGATTCAATGCGAGATTGGCGCCAGAGCGGGTATAGGCGATCTGCGAGATGGAGACGATGCCCAGTGCCGCTGCCGTAAGGGCGCCGCAGTTGGGGATATCGGCCGTGGCAGTGCAAATCGGCAGATCACTGGCAAGTCCCGATCCGCTGTTACCTATGCCGAGCGAATAAACCGGAGCGTAGTTGATTCCACCGCCATTATCGGTGCGTTGATGTTGGTTCCAGTTGTGCTGATAGGTAACGCCAAATTGCAGCAGGTGGTTGCCTTTCAGGCTGGAAATGTCGTCGCGCACCAACTGGTCGTGTCCATCCCAATAACGGGTGCGGGTATTTTGGGTGTCTACGTCGTACGGACCGAGATCGCTGGCTTGCCCCAGCTCTTGGCCGCTCATAATCTCAAGGGCTCCGCCGAGCCCGGCCACCTGCGGGGTGTCTCCTTGGCGGATCCACTGCCAGAAGTTACGCAAGAAACTATAGTGGAAATCATTGGTGGTGTTAGAGGTGATGTTAGTGGTCAGGCCCGCGGCCCACATCTGTGGCTCCGCCGGATCACGGGACAAAGAAGCCGGCACGCCCTTTGTGTCGCCAGGGAAAAAGCCGCCAATGTCAACCTGGTCAGTCGTAGCTGAAGTCAGTTTGAAGAAATGGTAGGTTGCGTTGAAATGCCACTTGGGCGAAAAATCATGGTCGAGGCGCGTGGCTATGAATTTACTGGTTTGCGGAATGCCAATATTGCCCACGAATCCCAGTTCATTAGTGCCGTCGCAAAGTTGCTGATAGCAGGCCGCGTTCGACGCAGGCTCGTAGGTGTTCCATATATTTGAAACTACCGGGTTGAGTCCGATGCCAAGCGGATCGATAGTTTTCAGTTGATAAACCGCGTTTGTCACCGGGTCAATGATCTCGCCCGCCATCAAGCTTGGTGATGGCACGTTCCTCTGGAGTGTGATGGATTGAGGGAAGTTGAAGCCCTCGTAATTGAAGAAGAAATAGGTTTTCCCGCCCAGAATGTCCTTCGGAATAATTGGGCCGCCGATAGCCGCGCCGTACCGGCTGTAATGAAAGCTGGGGAGAGGAGCGGATCCGGGCTGCAGAAGGTTGTTGTAATCGTTCTGCCAACTCTGAGACGACCAATTGTTGTCCTTGTAATACTCGTAACCTGTGCCGTGCCAGGAGTTGGTTCCGCGCTTGGTGACAATCTTTACTTCGGCGCCAGCGGAACTATTGAAGTCGGCCGTCTGGCCGGCGGTATTTACTTTGAATTCCTCAACGCTATCCTGCGGAGTCGGGATCACGCCCGTCGGGCCACCATTGCCTGTCCCAAGGTTATTCTGAGTGGCCACACCTCCGGTTGGATCGCCGGCATAGCTTTTGGTATAGACGTTCATACTACCGTCCATGTCATTGGTGTTGTCGCCGCCGTCGAGCGAGAAGTAGTTCTGGTCGAGTACTGCGCCGCCGACGCTGCCGTCCGGACCTACACCCGGCTGCAATTCAACGAATGTGCTGACGTCGCGGCCAAGGCTGGGCAGGTTGTCGATCGTGACACTGTCGATCGTGTTGCCCACGGTGGCATTCATCGTCTGCAACTCATTCCCGACGGTCGACACCTCTACCACCACATTCGCTCCGCCCACTTGCAAAACCAGATTCGCCGTGAGGTTGACTCCGACCTGTACGATCTGATTCTCAGTTTTCGTGGTGGCGAATCCAGCCTTGGCGACAGTGAGACTGTATGTACCCGGGGTAACGTCCGCGAAGAAGTACCGCCCCGTAGCATTGGAGTTAATGGTTCGCGAGATATTGGTCGCGGTATCAGTCAGCGTAATCGCGGCACCCGCCACGACTGCATTCGACGGGTCAGTCACTGAGCCTGAAACTGTGCCGGATGACGCCGATTGTGACCACACCGGCAATGCACCGCCGACACAAACTACCAACAGAAGAACCAGAGCCAACTTTACGCTGCGGATGTCCATTGTCTCCTCCGACCGAAAAATTGAGAGTTGCGACCGAAAAGCGAGCTAGACGCCAACACTTGCACGATGTGAGTGTTAAGCAATTGGGAAGCCAGAGGGCTGGCGTCGAGTTTTCAATCGGTTACAACAACGCTCGACTGTGAAGTTATGAAATGCTGTCTCCCAACTGGACAGCCTCGCGGCGCTTGTCCTGCGCATGAGGCCGCGTACCTGTATGACTGTGAACGCCGTGTGTAGGACTACTCCAAACAGGAGATGAATTTCCAAAACTCCGGAATTACGGAGATTCATTGCCATTTTGCCATGATGATTTGAAGATGCATACCGGTTGGTATGTTGCAGGGTAAGCGATCGAGGCACGGCACAGCAGCGTCACGAGATCAGCCGTGCGCATCAGAGACCCGATTGAGATCCGCTTTTATTAGGAGGCGCCGCTCAGGTTTTCGAAGAATGGGCTTCGCCGTTTCGTTGCACGGGTCAATTCATTTAGGCACGTCCATCTCGGTGCGCCGGCATTAATCAGCATCTGCCTTAGCCCAGTGCTGATCGGCACGATCGCCAAGCCCGTCGTCCGTTTTCATCGCGCACGGCAAGGACTTCTTTGTACTCCACCAGTCGGTTGAGTACAGTCGTGACGGCATTAGCCGGACTTTTGTGGTTCAGAAAGACTAGCGGGATCCGTTGGCGAACCAATTCGCATACTTCATGGGCATCCAGAGGTCGGTTAGCCTCCATCAACACCGCGCGACAGGACTTGGTGAGTCCCATTTGCCGTCGCCTGCCTTTCCGACCGACCAATTGCAACAGCTCCTCACTGAACCAATCATCGCCAAACAGGCGGGCCAGTCCCTCAATCGTTTGCTTCAATGTTCGGATCCGCTTCGCAATTTCGGCACGCTGCCGTAGGAGTTGTCGCAGATCCTCCCCCGCGACTTTCACGACTTCCTGCATTTGCGGGTTGCCACTTCGCGTCGATTCCTCCACGCCAGGGTTCATTGTTGCTACGCTGTTTGAGGTCGATAAGGACTGCGGAACTGTGGCCGTCTCAGTTTGCATCTCGGTACTCGACAACTCCGGACTGCGCGAATCGCGGCGTCGATTTGCAGCAAGACGCCAAACATTTGCACGATGTTAGTGCTAGCAATTAGCAAACCAAAGTCGAGTGATCGATTTTTCAGTGGTTTAGGTCAACAGCCCGAGTCTGCGGGTATGAAATGCCGAATGGCACCCTGGAAAGGCTAAGGCGTTTAGCCTGCGCGCCGCGTCGCGTGCCGGTAAGACTGTGACCGCGTCGTGTAGGGCTACTCCAAACCGGATATGAATTTCCACAACTCCAGATTTCCGGAGACTTCTTCTGAGCTTGACCCTGGTGACTGAACGTTACATACTAGTTGGTATGTCGGCAGCACGCAAGAATCCGAAGCGCAGAGCGACCAGGGTGCGCGATCCTGAGCGCACGCGAGAGCGCCTGCTGCAGGCGGCGTTTCGCGAGATCTACAGATCGGGTTTCCAAAGTGCCAGCCTGGACACAATTCTGGCCTCAGCGGGCGTCACCAAGGGAGCGCTGTACTATTACTTCAAAAACAAGCAGGCCCTGGGATACGCCGTTGTCGAAGAGGTCATAGCCCCCGACAACTATCGCCAGTGGGTGCGCCCTCTCCAGAGCGGCAAGGACGCTATCGACACTTTGATCGGTGCTGTTCGAGATATTCCCGTTCGACCCAAGGATGTGCGCGGCGGCTGTCAGTTGATCAATCTGGCGCAGGAAATGTCTCCTCTTGACGCGGGCTTCCGCAGGCGGCTGGGGACGATCTTCGATGCCTGGCGGGAAGCCGTTGCCGCCGTTTTGCGAGAGGGCCAAGCCCACGGAAGCGTTCGCGGCGACGTGGTACCCGCTGACGCCGCTGGCTTACTGATCGCGATGGTCGAAGGCTATGGCTCGCTGGCAAAGAATGCTCAGAATCCGAAAGTAATGAAAGCGGGGATCAAAACAATCGTGGACTGGCTGCGATCTCTACGTCCGCCGGGCAACCGTAAGCGGGTCTGATCGCATCGGTGCTAAGGGAGAGTTTTACAATGTTACATACCGACCGGTTTGTAGGCTCGGTGGCTTCGCATCGAGTGACAGTCGCACCGTGCGAGAGCGGACGAGGGACTGATTAAAGGAGAACAACGATCAGATCTGTCCCGCTGAATAATAACTGCAATGAGATTCAGCCAACACAGGAGGAAGTGATGAACCGAAAGAGATTCCAGGCAATCGCCTCTTTAAGCGTCGCACTGGTTCTGATTCTGGGTGCGGGCTGGCAAGCGCGAGCACAGGACGCCAAATATCCCAACATGGCTCCGCTTGAGCAGTACTTGATGGATCGAGACGCAGAGGTTGCCCTGGCGCGCAGCGCGGCGCCGGAGGCCATCTCACGCGATGCCGACGTCCTCGTTCTCGGACGGCATGGCTATGAAACCGCAGTAAAAGGCAAGAATGGTTTCGTATGCGTCGTGGAGCGAGGATGGACGGGCTCATTCGAGGGCGCTAATTTCTGGAACCCCAAGATGCGCGGTCCGATCTGCTACAACCCACCGTCCGTCCGCTCCATCTTGCCGATGACTTACAAAAGAACGGAGATGGTATTGGCTGGCCAATCCAAGGCTCAGATGCTCGAGGGCATCAAAGCATTCATAAAGCAAGAGCTGCCGCCCCTCGAGCCTGGGGCCATGTGCTACATGATGTCGAAAGAACAGTACCTTAACGATGGCAGCCATCCGAACTGGATCGCTCACCTGATGTTTTACACGCCACTCATGGACGGTACCCTTTGGGGAGCAGATCTGTCCCACTCTCCCGTCATGCTGGCTCCGCAGTTCGGGGGTAATCCGGAACCAATCGACGTATTCATGGTCCCTGCGGGCTGGTGGTCAGATGGAACGCCGGACCCAGTCAAGTCTGATTAGCACCGCGAATAAGTGTGGCCGATGGGTTCTCGAGAAGAAGGAGTTGGCGGCAAACAACAGCGTCTCTTTATTTGAAAATCGCAAGCACATTGTGATCTATGAAAAACGTATTGTGTTCTGCCCTAGTTCTGGTTTCCGGCCTTGCGCTACTGGCCGCCGCGCCTGAAGGAAAGACGCCCAAGCCACAATATGACCAGAAGGGCCCGCTCATCCTGCCTGCCGACTACCGCGAATGGATGTTTCTCTCCGCCGGCTATGGAATGAACTACAGCCCAGGCCCCGGCGGCCACGAGCTGTTTACTAACGTCTTCGTGCAGCGCTGGGCTTACGACGAATTTGCGGACTCCGGGAAGTGGCCGGAGCACAGCATGTTCGTGATCGACGAACGGGATGCCGCAAGCCGAAGTTCCATCAACCAGAAGGGCCATTATCAGACCGAGCTGATGGGGCTAGTCGCTGAGGTAAAGGATTCAGTACGCAATCCGGATAAGTGGGCGTACTACGTTTTCAGCACCGACGGCAAAACGGCTGAGGCCATGCCCAAAGGCAACCCCTGCTGGTCGTGCCACGAGGATCATGCCGCAGTCGAGCACACATTCGTGCAGTTCTATCCCACGCTCAAGGTGGTGGCGAAGAAGTTCGGGACGTACAACGAGGCGCGGGAACAAGTGACGGAGGCAAAGTGAACGAGGCCGCAGTCACGATAGACTCCGGGCCCAGAAGCAGTACCGAAACCGGTGATGGGGGGCTTTTGGATAACGTCGATCCGCACATTAATGAAGTCGTAAAAGCTGCGTGTGCAGAACTGTCGCTGCCAAAGCGGCCTGCACGGACGGTTGCGATAGGGACGTCAGCGCGGATTGCGATCAAAGCCAAGAGGAGAGTTCTCTTCATCGATGCGGCGGACGTTATCGTGGTGGAGGCCAAAGGAAAGTATGTCTTGTTGTTGCATACTGCAGGTTCGCACATGCTGCGCGAGTCTATCTCGACCATGGAGGAAAAGCTCAATCTGCACGGGTTTGTCCGAATTCATCGATCCGTGCTGGTGAACGCGGCAATGGTTGAGGAGATGCATCCATTGCCTACGGGCGAGTATGTGCTCCGCGTGCAGGGAGGAAGGGAATTCACAGTCACTCGAACCTACAAGAAGAATCTGCAACTCCTGGCGCAGCTCTGGATCGGTATGGAGGATTTTCTCGCCGAGTAGGCGCCGTTATCGGTCTTGCTGTCGGCGCGGAAATCCCGAGCCATTGGGTATGCGCCACCATCCAGAAACTGTTTTCGAGGAGATCTCCCCAGAAACAGACTTCTAGCACCCCTGAAAGTCACACTCGACGACGAACAGGTTTTTCGGTCGGCACCGGAGCTCTTCCGGGCACAAATGCTGACGGAAAGAACCGCCTGCAGCCTGCCATTTTATACCGCGATATTGCAGCTATAATTGCACTGACGCCCGGTGGGCGCTCCATATCGTTTCGTGTGACGACCTGATCTGCGATCGGCTAGCTGGCCTATCGTCGCTTTCCATATACCTTGCGAACCGGTGGTACAGCGTCTTGTGGAGTTTGTTGCGCGTATTCGATGCCTCTCGCGCTACCGTAAGTCTATCGGGGACGTCTAACATAACGAATTGAAACTGGAGATCATGACCACAGTTCTTAGGACCCTGGGATCTATATCATTATTGTCCGCGCTGACACTTGCGGGATGCGGAGACAGTGCCAGCTCCGTGCAGGCATCGCGCGGCAGTGGAGCTATTGAGAGGCCGCGGGACACCTCCGCCGTGCCGGTCACAGTCGCGAAAGTCGAACGGAGCACGATTCCGGTGCAATTGCACGCCATTGGCGCCGGCCAGGCCTTCAAGACCGTCTCGGTGGAGTCCCAAGTTGCCGGTATCGTCAAGGAAGTAAATTACAAGCAAGGTGAATTCGTCCACGAAGGCGACCTACTGCTCACGCTCGACAAGAGGCCTTTTCTCGCCGCCCTTGATCAATCCAACGCAGCGCTTGCCAGGGACAACGCACAGGCCCAACTCGATCAGGCGCAACTTGAGCGCTACGAAGGGCTCTACAAACAAGGTATTGTCTCGAAAGAGCAGTTCGACCAATATCGGGCAACCTCAACTGCCGCCAAAGCCACGGTCAACTTCGATGAGGCCGCCATCCAGACGGCCAAAATTCAGCTTTCCTATTGCTCCATCTATGCCCCCATCAGCGGTGTCACTGGAGCTCAGCTTGTCTATGCGGGCGCAGCAGTAAAGGCCAATGACGTCCCGGTGCTCGTGGTGATCAACCAGGTTTCGCCGATCTACGTTAATTTCTCCGTTCCGCAGCAGTACCTCGAATCGGTCAAGCGGCTCATGACGCACTCTCACTTACCCGTCCAAGCTACCCCGACCGGCGACTCCAAGCCGGAAATGGGAACTCTCGAATTCGTCGATAACACTGTGGATCCGGCCACAGGCACCATCGCTCTTAGGGCTTCATTTGCCAACAACGACCAGCATCTTTGGCCGGGCCAGTTTTCCAACGTCCTGCTGCGGCTGGGCGAGCAACAGAACGTGCTGGTCGTGCCCTCGCAAGCGGTTCAGGCCGGACAGCAGGGTGATTATGTCTTCGTTACAAAACCGGATATGACCGTTGATGTCCGGCAGGTGAATGTTGGACAAACCGTGAATAACGAAACCGAAGTTTTGCAAGGACTTTCACCCGGGGAAACCGTGGTCACCGACGGGCAGGTGCGTCTAATTCCAGGCACGAAAGTATATTTCACCAAGGGACTCTGACCGGGCTGGAATCAATGCGATGAATATCTGCGAACCTTTCATTCGCCGGCCGGTCATGACCAGCCTCGTGATGCTGGCCATCCTTCTGTTTGGCATTCTGGGCTATCGCGACCTTGCCGTTAGTGATTTGCCCAATGTTGATTTCCCGACGATTCAGGTATACGCCGGCCTTCCGGGCGCCAGTCCGGAGACGATGGCTTCCTCGGTAGCAACTCCACTTGAAAAACAGTTCACTACCATTGCCGGCCTGGATTCGATGACCTCGACCAGTTCGCTCGGCAGCATCGAAATTACCCTGCAGTTCAATCTGAGCCGTAACATAGATTCCGCCGCACTCGATGTTCAGAGCGCGATCTCGGCCGCCGCCAATCAGCTTCCGCCCAATCTGCCTTCCCCCCCGACGTTTCGAAAGGTGAATCCCGCAGATCAGGCCATCTTCTTGCTGGCTGTTACCTCACCCACACTGCCGCTCTACGAAGTCGATAAGTATGCCGAAAATCTGCTGGCCGAGCAGATTTCGATGGTGCCCGGCGTCGCCCAGGTCAGCGTCAACGGTTCGGCCAAATACGCGGTGCGCGTGCAACTAAACCCGGAAGCGCTCTCCAGCCGGCAGATCGGTATCAACGAGGTAGAGCAGGCGATTCAGAATGCCAACGTCAACATGCCGATGGGCACACTGAATGGCGCTCACAAAACTTATAACGTCGAATCTAACGGTCAGCTTTCCGACGCCGCGGTCTACCGCCCGCTCATCGTGGCATACCGCAACGGAGCTCCGGTGCGGCTCGATCAGATCGCTACGGTCGATGACGGAATTCAAGATCTGTACGTCGCAGACTGGATCAACAACGTCCCCGGAATTATGCTGGCCGTCCAGCGCCAGCCCGGCACCAACACGATCGAGATCGTCAATAACATTCGGAAGCTCATCCCACACTTCTACGCGGTTGTACCTCCGTCCATCAACCTCTCGGTCGAATACGATCGCTCGGCTCCGATCCGCGACTCGGTTAATGACGTCAAATTCACTCTTCTGCTGGCGATTTTTCTGGTTATTCTTGTCATCTTTCTTTTCCTACGCAACGCATCCGCCACCATCATCCCCAGCCTGGCTCTTCCCATGTCGATCATGGGCACATTCGCGGTCATGTACCTGCTCGGCTACACGGTGGACAACTTATCGTTGTTGGCGTTGACACTCTCGGTGGGCTTCGTCGTCGATGACGCGATCGTTATGCTCGAAAACATCGTGCGCCACCAGGAGATGGATAAGGGACCGTTCGAGGCCGCGCTCGACGGCTCGAGGGAAGTCAGCTTCACGATTCTCTCCATGACTTTGTCGCTCGCAGCGGTTTTTCTGCCTGTCTTCTTCATGTCCGGCGTCTTGGGCCGCTTGCTCCACGAATTTGCCGTCGTCATCATTTCCGCCGTTCTGGTTTCCGGCTTCGTTTCCGTCACTCTCACCCCGATGCTCTGCAGATACTACCTGCGCCCCGAACACGAGAGTAAGCACGGATGGATCTACCGCAAGTTGGAAAGCATTCTCGATACATCGCTCCGCTGGTACGGATGGAGCCTTCGGCGGGCGATGCAGCATCGCGTGCTGGTGATGTTTCTCGGTTTTCTTATTCTAGTGGGGACCGCATGGGAGTTTTGGGTGATTCCGAAAGGCTTTCTGCCGCAAGAGGATACCGCGCAGATTTCCGTCGCAACCGAAGCCAATCAAGGCATTTCCTTCGACGCGATGAAAGCTCACCAGGAGGCTATCAATCGCATACTCCAAGCCGACCCGAATGTGGTTCAGTTCTATTCGGGCATCGCTGATTCGAACGGTTCCGGCCTCAACAATGGCTACGCTTTTCTACATTTGAAGAACCGTTCCGACCGTCCCTGGACTGATAGTCCGGCTTACGATCGTTTGATTGCCCGCTATGGCCATGTTTCTATCGCCGAGACTGTGCTCCGGTACGTTCGTCCGCTCTTCGAACGTCACATGACTATCGACGATGTGATTCATGGGCTGCAACCGGAACTGGACAAGGTCCCTGGGATGCGAGTCTTTCTCCAGAATCCGCCCGCAATTCGCATCGGCGGGCTGTTCACCAAGAGCCTGTATCAATTCACGCTCTCAAGTCCGGCAACGGATCAGCTCTATAAGTACGCGCAGTTGCTCGAAACAAAAATGAGGACGCTGCCGAGTGTGGCCGACGTCGCCAGCGATCTCCAGATCAAGAATCCGCAGGCGAATGTAGTGGTTGACAGAGACAAAGCGTCTGCTCTGGGAGTGACTCCACAGCAGGTCGAAGACGCACTGTACAGCGCCTACGGCCAACGCCTAGTGTCGCCGATCTACACTTCGAATAACGAATACTGGGTCGTTCTCCAGGTACAGGACCGGTTCCAGAGCGATCCCGATATGCTCTCGGAGCTTTATATCCGCTCTTCCTCCGGCCAACTCGTTCCACTCGCGGCCGTCTCGAAATTTACAACTGGCGTCGGTCCCCTCACCATCAACCACACCGGGCAACTTCCGTCAGTTACGATCTCATTCGACCTCGCACCCGGAGTGGCTCTTGGCCAAGCAGTGAACGACGTGCAGAAGTTGGCCAATTCCATGCTGCCGATTTCAATCAACACCACGTTCCAAGGCACCGCCCAGGCATTCCAGCAATCGATCGCCGGCCAGGGCATTCTGCTAATCATGACCGTGGTGGTCATTTATATACTGCTGGGCATTCTCTACGAGAGCTACATTCACCCCATCACAATTCTGACGGGGTTGCCGGCTGCGGCCTTCGGTGGGTTAGTCACACTCTCTCTGTTCCACGAGCAGCTCGATATCTATGGCTTTGTCGGTTTGATCATGCTCATCGGCATCGTCAAGAAGAACGCGATTATGATGGTCGATTTCGCTTTGGACCTTGAACGCAAGGGGGATTTCACAGCCAGCGAATCGGCCTACCAGGGCTCGATGATTCGCTTCCGCCCGATCATGATGACCAGCGCCTGTACGATTATCGGAACCCTGCCCATCGCCATCGGTTTTGGCGCCGACGCCGACGCTCGCCGTCCACTCGGTCTTTGCGTGGTCGGCGGTTTGCTCTTCGCGCAAATTGTAACGCTCTACATCACGCCGGTGTTCTACACCTACATGGATGCTTTCTTGAAGTGGCGTACCCGTAAGCACCTGGAGGCTCTTGAACCTTCCGTCGAGCCCGTTACGCGCGTGTGATGTCAGGTCGAGCAAGAAAGCCCCGCTCGCGAGAGCGGGGCCTTCGATTTGGGTTGGAACGGAAACCTACACTGAACGCTTAGCGCTTGCCGCCGTGTCCGCCGCCGCTGTGGCCTCCGCCTCCGCCGTGTCCGCTACTGGCATGTCCACCGCTAGAGTGTCCGCCACCGTGCGAACCTGAGCCTCCATGCCCCGATGCTCCATGCGAAGAGGGTCCGCGCGATTGTGCGCCGTGGCTTCCGTTGAAACCGCCGGCGCGCGGCGCGCTTGATCCGCGTCCCGCGAAACCTCGGTCGCCGCCGGAGAATCCCCGGTTGCCCGCGAAGGCTCGGTTCCCTTCTGCGCCGCGGTTAACGGCCGCTCCTCGATTGTCGCCGGCGAAGCCATGGGACGTTCCGGCGTAGCCTCGAGATGCGCCTGCATATCCGTGGCCTGCGGCTGAGCCGAATCCGCGCCCACCGCGATCCGCATATCCGTGCGCTCCGAATGCGCCATGCGCGGAAGAAAATCCTCGATAATTTCCGTGCACAAACGCGGCGTGGTTATAAAACGCTGCGCTGCGGAAGGCATAAGGATGGCCTCCGAAGAAGATCCCGCCGTGGAAGCCCCAACCGATGCCCCATCCATGCCATCCCCAGCCGAAGCCGAGGAACGGCCAGAGCGGGAAGCCAAGGCCGAACGAAATGTACGGGCCGCCAAATCCAACTCCCCACCACGGATAGAACCCAGGCCACAGACCTACGGGATATCCGTACACATACGCCGGGTTGTAAGTGGGCACATACACCGTATCCGGATCAGCCGGCTGAATGTCCACATCCGGCCCCTGCTCGTACACCCGCTCTTGAGGCGTAGTCCGCAGATTGCCCGCGTCGTAAGCCTTGTGACGCATGTACTGGATCGCCTGCGTCACGTCATCCTGCTGATTCTGATAAGCCTGTCCCAGCTCAGAGGTCCACGACAAATCCCTGTCCAGGTTCGCGAGCACTGTGGGAAACTCCACCAGCGCCTTCACGCTTGGATCCCAATCCTGCTGTTCCGCTTGCTGGGCCAGATCTTTTCCCTTCAGTTGGGGATAGTCCCGCACCATCCGGTCCGCTTCTACAATCTGGGTTGGATACGCTGACGCAGCCAGTATTTGCGCCACGAGCGCATCGGGATACAACGCAATCGGGGCTACGAGCTTATCCAACTGGTCCGGAGGCAAAGGTGTGAACTGCCGTTGAGCGGGCCCCGCTGGAGGCGGAGGCGCCTGGTCTTGGTTTGTACCTTGGTATGCACCTTGATCCTGAGGCAATGGAGGCGCGACAGCCTGAGGCGCGCTCTGATCTGGCGCTTCGGATTGCGGCGCATTCGACGGCGGCGCGGTCTCGTCTGGCGGCGCTGCCTGATCCATGGGAGCGCTCACCGCTGCGGAGGGCTTGTCCGTCGACTGGTCCTGCGCCACCACGGAAGTGCCAGCCCCGAGCCCCATTGCGGTCGCCAACACTGCAGCAAGAAGCGTTGTAGATAATTTGGTTTTCATAGTGTCCCCCAGAATTCCTGTCACTAACTTCAACCCGGGGAATCGAAGAGAGTTCCGTTCTTTTGATTGACTTACACCGGTTGATTTCAACCAGGCAGTGGTGGATTTCGTCCACTAAATATGCTGCGAGGAGAAGCAAGTTGGCCGCCGAGGCGAGGCTCTGAATACGCTACGGAATTCGCTGTATTGCCCACAATAACTGCTTCCCCTAGTATCGCGACTGGACAGTGGATTGGCGGTCATGGGTTAGCGCCAGACGGCTGACTGACATTAGACCCTCACGACCGCACCGTCAGCGGCCGGGGAAGCTCGCGAGGATTACCTCTGGGCAAGTTTTACATCTGTCTATAAGAAAGTCGCTTCGAGAAAGCCCTTTTACCGCTCGAATCTTTGGATCTAACTATCCGTCCCTTTCCTGTAATCCTCCAAAATTGTGGCCAGTCTACATGATTTACCGGAGTTTCATAGGCAGGTGGGACCTGTATCTTGGCGATAATTAGTAGGGTGGAGCACTTGACATGGCAGAGAGCACAGCAGCTGCTTATGGGTTTTATCCTCGCGACATCGCTTTGACCGATGTAGTGCGAAATCTAAACCTTGCCGGGTTTGAGAACGAAAGCATCTGCATGATGCTGCCTCCCGGCCATCCCATTGCATCGATCGTTCGGAACGCGAGCTTCTATAACGCCGAAAAGGAAGCCAGTGCGGCGACCGCTGGCCTGATTGGGTGGCTTTCGGAGTTCGGGGCTGTGCTGATTCCGACTGTAGGCTTCTTCATCCGATCGCAGGCGTTCTTTCACACTCTCATGGTGGCGCGCGAGGCCCCGGCACTCTGTGGGAATGCGAAAACCCTGATCGGTCTCGGTTTTTCTGAGGAAGAAGCAGAAAGGTTCGAGGATCAACTCGGCGATCTTGGAGCCCTGGTGTACATCTCCTGCGCGGAAAGCGCGAAAACACTTTGGGCCAGAGAAGTGCTACGGCACACGGGGGCGCGGGAGGCGGCCACACTAGAAGAAAACATGAGTGCTGCAGCCACGGCCTGATCAGTCTGCACGAACTCCATGCAAACCTCGGGCGCCTCACGAAGGGCCGCTGCGGGGAAAGATGCCCGCGCGTTCACACTTTGCTCCTGATGTTTTCTCAAGCTACCGCTTGTGCGAGAACGATATCCAAGCACCAGCCGTGACAACGAAGGAGGTCTTGTGGAGAAACCACTATCAACAATCACAAAGGTGGTGGGTGCGGCGTCTTTGCTTTTGGCGGGATTCGTATTGCTGACGTCACTTCCCGATCTGCGACGGTACATCAGAATCAGCATGATGTAAGAGTAACTCCTGCGGTCCAAGCGAATCCTGCCGGACGGTTCCAACCGAGGATGAGCCGATTCTTAAATCTTCGCATGCGGAAGTGGTCTGCAGTTCGCAGGTCACCCTCTGTAATCTCGTGATGAGAAAAATCTACAGCCACTGCAGGCGACAAATAAAGCTTCCAGTGGATGGGCAGGCGGCTTTCGGAAACGTTAGGCTTCTTGGTTGTCGTGATTCGTGTTCCGCCTTTCGATCCGCGCAACCCGCAGCGGTAGAGCAGCACCGGGCAAGCGAAGGATGATTGGGCAAAGGAAACAATATGCACATCAATTCAACCATCCGTTCACTGACGATTCGTTCGCTGGCGCTCGCCCTGGTGATGCTGGGCATGTCAGCGGCGTCATTCGGGCAGTTCAGGGTAGCTATCACAGTTGGTCCACCCGCATTGCCGGTGTATGAGCAACCAGTTTGCCCCGGCGATGGTTATCTCTGGACTCCCGGTTACTGGTATTGGGATGATGATGCCGCCGACTACTTCTGGGTGCCGGGCACGTGGGTGCTGGCTCCCGAAGTTGGTTTCCTGTGGACTCCGGGCTGGTGGGGTTGGGGAGGCGAGTCATTTGTTTTCCACGAAGGTTATTGGGGACCCACAATAGGGTTTTACGGCGGGATCAATTACGGATTCGGCTACTTTGGCGTGGGCTTTGCGGGCGGACGCTGGGACAACGGACGTTTCTTCTATAACCGCGCCGTGATGAATGTGAACGTCACCGACATTCACAATGTCTACAACACTACGATCAACACCACGACGATTAGTCGAGTCAGTTACAACGGTGGCAACGGAGGGATCGACGCGCGTCCAACACCTCAAGAGGAAGCGGCGGAACATGAGCGCCATATTCCGCCTGTAGCTGCACAAGATCAACATGTGCAAGCTGCACGAGGCAACCCGCAGCTTCGAGCATCGGAGAACCACGGAAAACCCCCAATTGCGGCCACTGACAAACCTGGGGAATTTACCGGTCACGGAGTAGTCGAGGCGAAAGAGGCGGGAGCTCCTTACAAAGCAGAAAACAATCGTGGCGCTGCCGAGCCGCGCGCGGAATCTTCAACCCGTCCGGCAGTTCATCCGAATGATCTTCCGCCTCTGGAGCATCCCGCCGCACCGAACACAGGGGATGCTAAGGCGGACAAGAAGTATCAGCAACAGCAGGAGAAGTTATACGCCAAGCAGGAACAGGACAGGCAAAAGCTGCAACAGAAGCAAGATCAGGAACACCAGAAACTGGCAAAACAAAAGGCCAGCGACGCCCAGACTCAGCAACTGGAGCAGAAGCACCAGCAGCAGACGCAGCAGATGCAGCAAAGACACGCGGCACAGCAGCAGAGCTTGCAGGCGGCGCGACCGGCTCCGGCGAGGCCGCGGTAGCAGTACCGTCGTCGCCGAAGCCTTGATCGTTGATCATTCGTTGAAGTTTGTCCCCGGCCGGGTGTTTAACACTCGGCCTTTACCTTACATGGAAGGGAACGCCGGTTCTGGACCGAAGCGAGAGTAGTATATGGGTGCGGGAGCAGACGCACCCGTTACATGCCGGATTGCTGCCATGAGGAGCCATCTATGAGCGAAAAACCAAGCACCACTTTGCCGGCAACTGTCGAAAAGATCATTAAACCTTTGTATCCGACTGAACCTGAGAAGGCCCAGATCGCGGTAGAGGGCGCCGATCAACTCTATCGAGAGCTTCGCATCGAGAACACGCTGACGGACGAGAATGGAGACAAGGTACGCCTTAAAAAGGGCGCCGAGGTGGAAGTCACCATCGAAGCGGAGGCCGAAGCAACGACCCCAAACAGCGACGGGAAAGGCCGAGGCGAATCGAGGCCATAATTTGCCGAGTGTAAGGTCGAGATCATTTTGCCCCGCCGCCGGTTAACAAGATCCGAATCAGCAGCAGCCATCGTCGGACGTTCGTTGTCATCAGAAAGTTCTCTTTCACATGCTCGCGTCCATTCTCACCGAGCTGCTTGGCAAAATCCGGGTGGGTCAATAGGTAGCGCATCTGATAAGCGCAACCGTCCACCGAATGAACCAACACTCCCGTGAGCTTGTGGATGACCTGATTGGGAATGCCGCCAACGGCCCCAGCGATGGTCGGTTTCCCTTTCCAGAGAGCCTCCGTCACGGTCAGCCCAAAACCTTCTCTTATAGACTTCTGGACGATCAGCGTCGAAGCCCGCTGCAGGGCATTGATTTCACGCGCGCACCATGGTGGAAGGTCAAGAATAATAATGTCCGGGTCTTCGCCAGCAGCCTCCTTCACCTCCTTGAGAACTGCAGCGCCCTCAGGATCGTCGCTGGCTCCGCCGCCGGCGAGCACGAGCTGGCAATCCACGTAGTTGCGAGCCTGCTTGAAAGCCTGGACGACTCCGACTGGATCTTTAGCGCGGTCGAAGCGTGAGACCTGGGTGACGATTGGCCGCGAGCGGTCGATCCCGAACTCATCACATACCTGCTGAACAAAACTGTCTTCGAGATCCTTGTTCTTCTCGGACAGCGGATCGATGCACGGATAAAACAAATACTGAGGAACTGCCAACTGCCGGGCAAATGACGGCGACGAAAAAATCGCCGCGTCAAATTGTTCAATGAGTGGCTGCAGAAAACTCCAGACTTCCGCGTTCGGGTTGGATAAATCGATGTGACAACGCCACACCCACCGCCGCGACGAATCCGAGCGAGCGCGAATGAGCCCAGCGGGCTGCGGGTCATGAATCACCACCACGTCTTCGGAGAACTGGATGCGTTGGCGGTTTTGTTCGTTGTACATCATGAAGATGTCGCGAGCGTTCTGCGTGAGTTTGTAATCGCTCCCCTGAAGTGCATTGTGGAAGGCCTTGGTCACCTCGAAGAAATCATTTCCTCCCGTTATGACATCCCAATGAGTGTTTACTTCCAATTCATTCAGCAACGGCACCAGTTGATTGAGCATTTCGGCGACTCCCCCGCCCACCGCAGTGGAGTTAACCATCTTCACCGTTTTCCCCTTCAGCTCGCGCGCGAGAAACCTCAATTCTTCAATGTCCGCCGCGCCCACGATGCCTTGGTAGTCGTCCAAACGGGGAGGTGGAACTGGCGCGGGAGGAGTTTCCCATGTTCGGGGTTGCTTCCGCCGCTCGCGGCGCACAGGTGAGGCCGGAGCAGAAGCCGCCGATTGGTCCGATGGGCTTTCTGGTGCGGCCAACTCACTTTCGGTTTGTGGTTCCAGGGGTTCCATAGTGTGCGCCTAAGCCAGCGCTCGCTCCACGACTCGAACTATCTGCTCACGGACATCCTCCAGCGTACGGGTGTAGATGTCGATCCGATTCAGTTGGCGAGCAGTTTCGGTCAAGCCCAAATCCTCATGCAGCCATTGCGAGAAATCGTTCGACATGAGCTTAATTCGAAGACGCGCCTCGATAAAGTGATGATGAACGGAGTGCACGCTTACGCCGCGCAATCCCTCTGCGAACTCCCGCAGATTGTGAGCTACGAAGCTGGTGGGAATCACGACGCCGTCGGAGGCGCAGAAATAGAAAGTCTCGCGGGCGATCCGCGTGGCCGCGGCCGGGGATCTTTGAAGAAAGGTCTCAACAATCTGGACAAACCGTTCGCGTAATTGTTCGACCGAAGTGAATTCACGCACATCCACGCTGGCCAACCCCTCCGCCAGGCTTGGCTCATTGCAGGCCGAGAGCGCCCAGTGCGCGAAGTCATTGGAGAAACCCTCGCGGATAAAATGATGTTCCTGCAGAGTTCGAAAAGTGTGCTGGAAGATGGAGCCTTCCGGACACTCCCGCAGTGCATCCAAAAACTCGGCAAGCGTGCTCGATTTCTGCCGGGTAATACGCAGAAGATGGGCAGACGTATTGAAGTAAAAAGGTTTTACTAGTGCTGGTACAGGAGTTGTTGCGGCGGCGCTGGTCATACGTTCACCGTTTTCTCAGCGCCCGATGTCTCTCGCTCCAGGCATGCCTCGAGCCAGCGCGTCAGAAAGTCGAGCACTTCGTCGGGCGGACCGAGCCGGAGTTGTGCTGCGGTCTGCCGCCAGCCTGACCGCACCAGAACGCTCAGTCCCCTGCCGTTCACAGCCTGGAATGCGTGCTCGTCCGTGTTGTCATCTCCTAAATAAGCAGTGGGAGTGCCTGGATTCATTTCGCTCATGACGGTGCGGACGGCATGGCCTTTGTCTGTTTCCGACGCACGAATCTCAATGCCGCCCTCGAATTCCAGCAAGTTCACATGGGTCTGCCTGACAATCGGTGCCCAGCCCAGCAGCACGCGCCTGCGGATCGAAACCGCTTCGGCCTTATCCAATCCCCGCCAGTGAACCGCAATGCTTCCTGTTTTGAGCTCGGCTGTGTGCCGGAGATCTTGATGGCGCAACCAATTGTCCGCCGTCGCCAGCGCTTCCACGGCGAGTTCGTCCACAGGGGAAAGATCGGCGGTCCCGTCGGGCTTGATGCGCTGCAAACCGTGAAGCCCCCAGACTTCAGGATGCGGCTCGACGCCGAGCAGCGAGATAACATCTTTCGCGTCCCTGCCCGAGATGATTACAACTCGCGTCTTCCCAGTACGAATGATCTCCTGCAGGACCGCCGAAATGCCGGAATACGGGTATGCCTGTTCTGGATCTTTCCGGAAGGGCGCGAGCGTGCCATCGTAGTCAAGCATCAGCAGCGATCGGGGGACTCGGGCGACTGCCAGCAGAAGAGATTCAACCTTAGGTTTTGCGTGCGGCGTCAACAAGTCCTCCTCCATCTCGTCCCTTCGGTTGATCAGACTGCGGTCATGCTGCCACGAAACTCTTCCTGAGCGTGATCTGTCACATCCAGCCGCAGTTCGCAAAGCTCTGTGATCAGACTCCCCGCCCAGTGAAAAATGTTTTGCTCTTTTATCAGCTTGCGCATGCGGTGCACGCGCATTTGCTTCTCCTCCGGTTCCATCTCCAAGGCGGCGCGGATGGCTTCGGCGGTCTGATCAATGTCGTAAGGGTTCACCAGCAAAGCATCGCGCAGTTCCCGCGCGGCTCCGGTGAACTGGCTCAGGATCAGTACTCCACGTTCGTCGCGCCGGGCGGCAAGAAATTCCTTGGCTACCAGGTTCATGCCGTCGTGCAGTGACGTCACCAGACAGAGGTCGGCGGCGCAGTAGTAGCGCCGGATCTCTTCGTGGCTGTGTTGCCGCTTCAGAAACACGATGGGCTTCCACTTCCCGGCCTGAAAGCGCCAGTTGATCCGTTCTGCTTCGGATTCCACTTCTGCCAGCAGGTCGTGATAGCGCTTGATGTGAGTGCGGCTGGGCGCTCCAATTTGCACGAATGTGAACTTGCCTCGGTAGGCTGGATATTTTTCCAGAAAGCGTTCGATCGCCCGAAAGCGCTCCGGGATTCCCTTCGTGTAATCCACGCGGTCGACGCCAATCCCTAGGAATGTTGCCTCGATGCCCAGGCTGTGCTTCAATGCCGAGCGTTGCACGTAATTGAGGGAAGAATCCTCGCTCTCGAGGGACTCATCGTCCGTAAGGTCCACACTGATTGGGAAGGGACGGACGATGGTCCGGTGGTTCTGTCGCGACACGGCGAAGTGCTCCCAGTCCACGCGCGATTCCACAACCCGGTCCACCGTTTGAAGAAAGTTATTGCAATGGGACTGGATCTGGAATCCAACGAGATCCGCTCCCAACAATCCATCGACAAGCTGGCGCTGCCATGGACAGATACCAAAGGCTTCCGGGTTGGGCCACGGAATATGCCAGAAAATCGCGACGCGCGCGTCGGGCCTCTTTTCCTTCAGCAGCCGCGGCAATAAAGCAAAATGGTAATCCTGGACCAGCACCACCGGCTTGGGCGTATGCTCGATTTCCTTAAGCACCGCATCGGTGAACTTGCGATTCACCTCCTGATAGTGCTGCCAGTCCCCTGCCCTGAAGATTGGGCGCGTGTGGGCAATGTGGCAAAGAGGCCAGAGACCCTCATTGGCAAACCCGTAATAATATCCTTCTTCTTCTTCTTTGCTGAGCCACACTCGGCGGAGGGTGTAACGCGGATCATCCACGGGGACGCGCAGCCGATCGTGTGCGTCCACAACTTCGGCGTCGGCATCTCCGCTGCCATGTGCGATCCAGGTTCCATCGCAGGCATCGAGTATCGGTTCCAGAGCGCTGACCAGGCCACTTGGTGGTACCACCACCTCGATCGATTTCCCGTTTCGCTGGTGCGTGTAGGGCTCACGATTCGACACTACAAAAATGCGGCCACCGTCCAGCCGAGTCTGGACCTGCACTGCGAGCCTGTCCGCCGTCCACATGGACTCTGAGGCTTCCCGCAGGCGGGCCTCGTTTTCCGCCGCGTTGCGTGCCTGACTGAGGCTTTCTGCCAGCGTGACTACTTCCCTTGCCAGCGGCCTGAATAGGTCAAGGTCTGGCATCTGCTGGCGTGACGAAATTCTGCCCATGCGAAGCGCACGCATCCATTGCGCTGCTTGCGCGATCGGACCGGCGATGCTCCAGCGCACGATCAGCAGCGTAATGAACACTATTAGGAACATCTGGACGAGCACTCTCAGAAAGGCCTCGCGCCACGCGCGGAGGGTTTGTGCGCGAATGTAGCTAACATCGTGGATTACCACGAGTGCGCCCACGGTCTCGTCCTCCCGGTGGAGGGGCACCACGAGGATGTGTACGGCATCGTTCCCCAGTCGGCCAAAGAAGCCCACTCCGCTATTTTGGGCTATGACTTGGGCTACATTTTGTGGAGTCGCGGTGAGGATTTCTGATAATTCGGGGGTAAGCGCCACCAACTTGCCTTCGCGGTCATAGACGGCAACGCCTAGTAAATGTTCGCGGTTTCCGAAGCGCTGTACCAGCCGTTGCAGTCCGCGCTCCGATCCGCTTTCCCGGGACCTCTCAACTCGGGATTTCTCGACCCAGGTCTTCTCAACATCGCTGGCAACGCTTTCGCCGATTACCTCCGCGCGCCGTTCCAGGTCGCTGCGTAATGCGCGTTTTTCTCTGACGACTTCGTAGTAGGAAAACCCCAGAGACACCAAGGTAATCCCAACAATCAGAGACACTATGAGCCGGACACTCAACAAGCGCATGGGGAATGTTACTGGTGCGGAGCATGCCGGTGACATACAGGATTCGCCGTAGTTCTTTGCCCGGCAGCTGGAGCCTAATCGGACCTACAGGAAACACCCTAGGGTCATCCTACAGTTTTTCGTGGTATCAATCGGTCACCTGTGGATTCCTCCTTAGGTTTACATTTCAAATAGATGGATATTTTGATTTCCCTGCTTTTGGTGGTTCAGCGGCCTGCGGGAGAAGAAAAGAATTTATGAAGAGAAACAGCCAAGACTCGGCGACAGCCGTTGCTGACGCGGCATCCGAAGTCAAGAAAAACGAAGACAAGAAACACAAGAACAACGGACATTCGGGACCGGTCGCTCAACCCACCGCGGCCGATCTCAGCGTGATCCTGGCCAGCCTGCAAACCATGCGGAATGGCGACTTTTCCGTGCGGCTTCCGGGATCCTGGACCGGACTGGCGGGGAAAATTGCAGACACTTTCAATTCCATTGTTGCTGCGAACCAGCAGATGGCCGGAGAACTGAAGCGCGTTGGGCAGGTAGTGGGAAAAGAAGGCCGGACGCGCGAACGTACCCGCTTTCACGAATCCAGGGGAGCGTGGGGCGAGATGGAAGTTTCGATCAACACTCTGGTTGAGGATCTGCTTCGTCCAACCGAAGGTGTGACCCATGCCATCGCGGCCGTTGCCCAAGGAAATCTGACGCAAACTGTGCGCCTGGACGTGGACGGACGGCCGCTGGAAGGCGAATTCCTGCGCTCCGCCAACATCGTCAATACCATGATTCAGCAGCTGAGCGTATTCACTGCTGAGGTAACGCGCGTGGCGCGTGAAGTCGGCACGGATGGCAAGCTTGGCGGCCAGGCTCAAGTGCCGGGCGTGGCTGGCACATGGAAAGATCTCACGGACTCCGTGAACTCGATGGCCAGCAACTTGACCGGCCAGGTGCGCAACATCGCGGAAGTTGCAACTGCGGTCGCCAGCGGCGATCTATCCCGCAAAATCACCGTGGATGTGCGGGGCGAGATTCTTCAACTCAAGGAAGCCATCAACACGATGGTGGATCAGTTGCGCTCGTTTGCATCTGAAGTAACGCGCGTAGCGCGCGAAGTCGGCACAGACGGCAAGCTGGGTGGCCAGGCCGTCGTCGTGGGCGTGGCAGGTACGTGGAAGGATCTTACAGATTCCGTCAACGCCATGGCCGGCAACCTGACGGCTCAGGTGCGGAATATCGCCGAGGTGACCACCGCTGTCGCCCGCGGCGATCTGTCGCGAAAGATTACGGTCGACGTAAAAGGCGAAATTCTCGAACTCAAGGACACCATCAACACAATGGTAGACCAGCTCAACGCGTTCGCCGGCGAAGTCACTCGTGTGGCTCGCGAAGTAGGTACCGAAGGCAAGCTGGGCGGACAAGCCCAGGTACCGGGAGTTGGCGGCACATGGAAAGACCTGACGGACAACGTCAACTTCATGGCCAGCAACCTGACTGGTCAAGTACGAAACATCGCCGAAGTAGCAACAGCTATTGCGAACGGCGATCTCTCGCGCAAAATCACGGTCGATGTCCGCGGTGAGATTTTGCAGCTCAAAGAAACGCTGAACACGATGGTGGATCAGCTCAACCGCTTTGCTGGCGAAGTAACGCGTGTAGCGCGCGAAGTCGGCACCGAAGGGCGTCTCGGCGGACAGGCCAACGTGCCGGGCGTCGCCGGTACATGGAAGGATCTTACGGATTCGGTTAACTCGATGGCCGGCAACCTCACCGGTCAAGTGCGCAACATCGCTGAAGTTACGACCGCTGTGGCCCGCGGCGATTTGTCGCGCAAGATCACGGTCGACGTGAAAGGCGAAATCCTCGAGCTCAAGAACACCATCAATACGATGGTGGATCAGCTCAACGCGTTCGCCGGCGAAGTGACGCGCGTAGCTCGCGAAGTCGGCACCGAAGGCAAGCTCGGCGGACAGGCTCAAGTGCCTGGAGTGGCCGGCACCTGGAAGGATCTTACGGACAACGTCAACTTCATGGCCAGCAACCTCACCGGCCAGGTGCGAAACATCGCCGAAGTGGCCACCGCCGTGGCTCGCGGCGACTTGTCGCGCAAGATCACGGTCGATGTGAAGGGCGAAATTCTCGAACTCAAGGACACCATCAACACGATGGTGGATCAGTTGCGCTCATTCGCTTCCGAAGTGACCCGCGTTGCCCGCGAAGTAGGCACCGACGGCAAACTCGGCGGCCAGGCTCAGGTGCCTGGAGTGGGCGGCACGTGGAAGGACCTTACCGACTCCGTCAACTCGATGGCCAGCAATTTGACCGGCCAGGTGCGCAACATCGCGGAAGTGGCCACTGCTATCGCGAGCGGAGATTTGTCGAAGAAGATCACAGTTAACGTAAGCGGAGAGATCCTCCTGCTCAAGGAAACCATCAACACGATGGTGGATCAGCTCAACGCGTTCGCTGGCGAAGTGACGCGCGTGGCGCGCGAAGTCGGTACCGAAGGGCGTCTGGGAGGTCAGGCCAACGTCCCCGGCGTTGCGGGAACATGGAAAGATCTTACGGACTCTGTTAACTCGATGGCCGGCAATCTCACCGGTCAGGTACGAAACATCGCCGAAGTTACGACGGCCGTGGCCCGCGGCGACTTGTCGCGCAAGATTACGGTCGATGTGAAGGGCGAGATTCTCGAACTCAAGAACACCATCAACACGATGGTCGACCAGCTCAACGCCTTCGCTGCCGAAGTCACCCGCGTGGCTCGCGAAGTGGGTACAGAAGGCAAGCTGGGTGGGCAGGCGCAGGTGCCCGGCGTGGCCGGAACGTGGAAGGATCTCACGGACAACGTGAACGTGATGGCCGCCAACCTGACTGAACAGGTGCGTGGCATCGTCAAAGTGGTGACCGCCGTCGCTAATGGTGAGCTGACACAAAAGCTCACAGTGAACGCGAAGGGCGAAGTTGCCGCGCTGGCGGAAACCATCAACAACATGACGAACACGCTGGCGACCTTTGCCGATCAGGTTACAACCGTAGCGCGCGAGGTCGGCGTGGAAGGCCGGCTCGGCGGGCAGGCCAACGTACCGGGCGCCGCGGGTACGTGGAAAGATCTCACGGGCAACGTGAACCTGCTGGCCGACAATCTTACCAATCAGGTGCGGGCCATCGCTGAAGTTGCCACCGCTGTTACCAAAGGCGACCTGACGCGCTCCATTCAGGTGGAAGCGAGCGGCGAAGTGGCTGAGTTGAAAGACAACATCAATACCATGATCGACAACCTCCGGCTTACCACCGACCGGAATACAGAGCAAGACTGGCTCAAAACAAACCTCGCCCGTTTCACCGGCATGTTACAGGGTCAACGTGATCTGACCACCGTGGGACGCATGCTTCTATCGGAGTTGACGCCGCTGGTGAACGCTCACCAAGGCGTGATCTATCAGATGGGAACTGAAGAATCGGCGGAGATGGTGCTGCTCTCGGCATTTGCTGGCGACGGCGAGGATGGACATCTGCGGCGGTTGAAGCTGGGCGAAGGGCTGGTCGGCCAATGCGCGTCGGAGAAACGCCGGATGTTGATCTCGGACCTGCCGCAAAACACGATTTCCATTCGCTCCGGCTTGTTCGAGGCGGTTCCGCGAAATGTGATCGTCCTCCCGGTGCTTTTTGAAGACCGGGTGAAGGCCGTGATTGAACTGGCTTCGCTGAGCAGTTTCACTACCTCTCAGCTGGCATTTCTGGAGCAGTTGACAGCCAGCATCGGCATCGTGCTGAACAGCATCGAGGCCACCATGCAGACGGAAGGTCTGTTGAAGCAGTCGCAGCAACTGGCCACGGAACTCCAGGTGCAGCAAAAAGAACTGCAGCAGACTAACGAGCAGCTGGCACAGAAGGCGCAGCAGCTTGCCGAACAGAACGTGGAAGTCGAACGCAAGAACCAGGAAATCGAGCAAGCCCGGCGAGCCCTGGAGGAGAAAGCCAAAGAATTGGCGCTGACTTCGAAATATAAATCTGAATTCCTGGCCAACATGTCCCATGAGTTGCGGACACCGCTCAACAGTATCCTGGTGCTTGGCCAGCAGCTCAGCGATAACCCGGATGGCAACCTGACACCGAAGCAGGTTGAATTTTCCCGCACGATTCATGGTGCCGGCACAGACTTGCTGAATCTCATCACGGACATTCTTGATCTGTCGAAAATCGAATCTGGAACTGTCTCCGTGGAAGCGGAGGAAGTTTTCTTCGCCAGCATGCTGGATGCGGTGGAACGTCCGTTCCGGCACGAGGCGGAGAACCGGCATCTCAGTTTCGAAGTGCAGACCGATCCTCACCTTTCCCGGAGTGTGGTCACCGACTCGAAGCGGTTGCAACAGGTGTTGAAGAACCTGTTGTCCAACGCTTTTAAGTTCACCGAAGTTGGAGGTGTCCGCCTGTCTGTGTCGCAAGCCAGAGGCGGTTGGACCGAGGGTCATCCGATCCTGGCCAACGCAGCGTCGGTTGTGGCCTTTGAAGTTTCAGATACGGGCATCGGCATTCCATTCGAAAAACAGCGGATCATCTTCGAAGCATTCCAGCAAGCAGACGCCGGCACCAGCCGAAAGTACGGCGGCACAGGCCTGGGGCTGGCGATCAGCCGTGAATTGGCTAGTCTGCTCGGAGGGGAAATCCAGTTGCGCAGCGCCCCGGATAAGGGCAGCTCATTCACTCTCTACCTGCCGCAAACCTATGTGGGGCCTTCCACCGCAGTAGCGGCTCCGGTCGAGGGAAAATTCCGATCGTCGGTTTCGCCGATGCAATTGACGGTAGCGGGGGTTGCGGAGCATCCAGTCGAGAAGATTGCAGATGACCGGGACAATCTGCAATCCGATGATGCAGTTTTGCTGATTGTCGAGGATGACCCGCACTATGCGCGCGTGTTGTGTGATCTCTCCCGGGACAAGGGCTTTAAAGTTCTCGTAGCGTCACGAGGCGCGGAAGCCCTCGCGTTGGCCAAGGAGTATCATCCGACTGCGGTCTCCCTGGACGTTTTTCTGCCCGACATGCTGGGCTGGACGGTGCTGAACCACTTGAAGCAGGATCCGGCAACCCGTCACATACCGGTTCAGATGTTGACGCTGGACGAAGATCGGCACCACGGCCTGGCGCGGGGCGCGTTTGCATTTGTCACCAAGCCGACCACTCCGCAAGGGCTGGAGGAGGCACTGGCCCGCATCAAGGAATATTCCGCTCCCCGTCGCAAGCGATTGCTGGTGGTGGAAGACAATCCTGCCGAGCAGTTGAGCATCAAGGAATTGTTGGGTTATGAGGACATTGACGTGACCGTCGTTGCCACCGGTGCCGAAGCCGTCCAGATTGTCGGCGAGCAGGCCTTTGACTGCGTTGTCCTTGACCTTCGTCTGCCCGACATATCAGGCTTCGACGTGCTAGAGCGGTTCCGTGACACACCGTCGCTGAGCGACTTGCCGGTTGTAGTCTTTACCGGAAAGGAACTCTCGCCCGAGGAAGATGCGCGGCTGCATTCGCTGGCGCGCAGCGTCGTGGTGAAAGGCGTGGAGTCGCCCGAACGCCTGCTCGATGAGACTGCGTTGTTCTTGCATCGTGTGGTCGCCGACCTCCCTGTTGAAAAGCAGCGGCTGCTCGATCGCTTGCACCACTCTGACGACGCCCTGGTGGGGAAAAAAGTGCTGGTAGTCGATGATGATGTGCGGAACATCTTCGCCCTTAGCAGCGTGATCGAACGTCGAGGCATGACCGTGATCACGGCAGGGACTGGCAGGGAGGCTATTGCTAAACTTGAATCGACCCCGGATATTGCGATCGTACTGATGGACATCATGATGCCCGAGATGGATGGTTACGAGACCATGCAGGTGATCCGGCGAAACTCTTTGTTCCGGCGCTTGCCGATCATCGCCCTGACCGCAAAAGCGATGAAGGGGGACCGCGAGAAATGTCTCGAGGCAGGAGCTTCAGAGTATCTGGCCAAACCGGTCAATACCGAGCAACTGCTCTCGTCGCTGCGTACGTGGCTTCATCGATAGCAGTGGGCCGAGGTAGGATTGTGGCGACTGAGACCTGGGTTGAGAGGACAAGTTAGGTCATGAGCGCGAACGAGAAAGTCAACATTCTCATGGTGGATGATCAGCCGGCCAAGTTGCTGAGCTATGAAGTCATGCTCGGTGGACTGGGTGAGAACCTCATAAAGGCCTCTTCCGCGAAGGAAGCTCTCGAAGCTCTGCTGAAGAACGACATTGCTGTGGTGCTAATGGATGTGAGTATGCCGGAGCTCGATGGGTTTCAGCTGGCTGCCATGATTCGCCAGCATCCTCGTTTTCAGAGGACGGCGATTATTTTCGTTTCGGCGGTGCATCTGACTGACCTGGACCAGCTCAAGGGATACGAACACGGTGCCGTCGACTATATTTCTGTTCCGGTAGTGGCCGAATTGCTGCGCGCGAAGGTCAGGGTATTTGCTGAGTTGCACCGCAAAACGCGGCAACTCGAAACCCTGAATCGGGAACTGGAGCAGCGCGTAATGGAACGCACGGAAGAGCTGGCTCGAAAAGCGGAAATGCTGCTGTATCTCAACACTGAGCTGGTAGGAAGGAATCAGGAACTCGACGCTATTATTCACACTGCGCCGGACATAATCTTCAGCCGCAAGGCTGACGGCTCCAGGGATTACATCAGCGACCGGTTTTATGACTTTACCGGCGCTCCCCCAGCTTCGGCGAATGGTTTCGGATGGCTGGACTATGTACATCCCGAGGATAAAGACAAAGCGATGACTGACTGGATGCGTTGTGTTGAATCCGGGGCAAATTACGAAGTGGAGTATCGCCTCCGGTCTAGAGACGGGTCCTATCGGTGGTTCCGGGCGCGAGCACTTCCGATTCGCGAGGATGATGGAAAAATCGTGAAATGGTACGGAACCTGTTCCGACATTCAGGACAGCAAACTGCTCGAAAAGTCGATTCGCGACAACGCACTGGAACTGGAGAAAATGGTCGATCGGAGGACGGACGAGTTGCGACGTCTGTCGATTCGGCTCATGACCATGCAGGACCAAGAGCGCCGCCGCCTGGCGCGCGATCTGCACGACGGGTTAGGACAGGAACTTGCCGTGGCTAAGATGGTGCTCGACAAAATGATGCTGAAGAAGTCCGACCGACCGGTAGAAGAAGAGTGGACTCAAGCGAGCAGTATTGTGGATCGTGCCATTCAGCAAGTGCGCAGCATGTCCCACCTCCTGCATCCTCCCCTGCTCGATGAGGTTGGTTTGCTTTCGGCGCTTTCCTGGTACGTGGAAGGGCTCACAAAGCGCAGCGGCATTGAGATATCTCTCGAGGTCGAGCCCCGTGATTTTCCGCGGCTTTCTGTGGACGTAGAGACCGCTGTTTTCAGAATCGTCCAGGAAGCGCTAACCAATGTCTTCCGGCATTCCGAAGCAAGCAAGGTGTGGATTACCCTGGCTCAAAAAGAAGAGAACATCGTGGTTGCCGTAAGAGACGATGGCAAAGGAGTCGACCAGCGAATTACCGAGCTGCAACCGGACAGCGTTGGAGTTGGCATCGGAGGCATGAAACAGCGCGCCAGGGAATTTGGCGGAGAGCTGCGGTTGACGAATGCCCACCCCGGAACCCTCGTCGAGCTCACCATTCCTCTTCGTTTGGTGTTGCGGGAGCCGAGTGCCGTCATGGCGTCCTGAGCGGATGTAAAGTGCAGTTGGTGCGACCCGCCTTCGATTTCGGCCATCCCTACTGAAGAAACTGTACTCGCCGCAGTGACTCGCCCCGCAAGTCTGTAGTCCGCTGAAAGAATCTGCTGATTCTCCCGCGCATTCTGGTTCGCTGTACAGCGAAGACCGGATGGAACAAGCCCAATTGAAAGGTTAGGGTTGAGTCCGCGCAACATTCGAACTGCTGCTCGTCTCGAGCAAGGAAGAGGTCCCTCTTATGACAAGAATTAGTTCCGCATTGCCAAGATGTTTGCTGACGCTCGGCGCCGGCCTTCTACTCTTACTCTGCTCCGGCATGGCGTTTTCAGCGGATGACAACAAAGATCAGTCGGACATCGACAAGCGCCTCGATGCATCCGCTCAGGTTCTAACCGAAATCATGGCGACCCCGGACAAAGCCATTCCGGACAAAGTGATGAACGATGCCAAATGCGTGGCCGTCATTCCCTCCATGGTGAAGATTGCCGTCGGTTTCGGAGGCAGTCACGGCAAAGGTGTCGCTACCTGCCGGACCGAACGCGGTGTCTGGAGCGCTCCTGCACCGATCACCATCACGGGTGGGAGTTGGGGATTGCAGCTGGGCGGTCAGGCCGTCGATTTGGTAATGATCGTGACCAATGATGACGGAATGCAACATTTGATATCCAGCCACTTTAAGCTGGGCGCGGATGCGTCCGCGGCTGCGGGCCCTGTCGGACGAGATGCCGCCGCCGACACCGACTGGAAAATGAGGGCTGAAGTGCTGACCTACTCGCGAGCCCGTGGCGTTTTTGCGGGAATTGACCTGAACGGGTCAGTCGTCACGCAGGACAAAGATGAAACTCGACTTCTCTACGGGAGATTCGTGCCTTTTGCCGATATCCTGAACGGAAAAATCCGGCCTCGGGAGGCAAGCGAAACGTTTTTGTCTGCCATCCGCCGATATTCTGGCCAAGCCAGGGAACATGGCGAACTGAAACCGGCGCCAGGAACTCCGATCACCGCTAGCCGATGAAGCGAAGATCCCTGATGGCTTCGTTCCGAGGCCCGATCTGTTCTGCAGGCCAGGTCTCGGTGTCAACAACAGGTGCTCAACAACGCAAGATAACCAAACAAAGCGGAGGCTTTCATGTCGACAATTCTACTGATCGTGTTGGTACTGCTGTTGCTCGGTGCTCTGCCGACCTGGCCGTATAGCAGATCGTGGGGCTATTACCCCAGCGGAGGGCTGGGCCTGGTGGTGGTCGTCTTACTTGTATTGCTCGTGGCCGGGCGGCTGTGAAGTCTCCAGGATTTCCAACTGCTTTCCGGAGCTTTCGCGTCAGCGAACGGTGGGAGCACTTAGCTCTCACCATTCTTCATTTTCTGACGACTTCGAGGTTGTGATTCGTTTCGGGAGAGGATTAATGGGGCGAACAAAATGTTCTGCTCGCCGCAGCGCAATAAAACAACTACGGCGTCGGGCTCAGAGTGTACAGCAAGTCTGGCAACCAATTACAGGAGCATCCTGATGGGCTGGGAAGCGCGGTATCGGTACTCTCTCAGTGGAAGTTGAGAGCTCCCGGAATCATCGAGAGCAATTTAATCAGCACTCTAGTTTGATCGGAGGAGACTACAGTGGCTACTTGCGTGATTTCCGCGACAGAAGCAAATCTGGTTCCGGGCCAGCAGGAAGCCCGCCGAGAATCCGAACACAACCTCGTTCAGCGCGCGCAGGGCGGCGACGAGCACGCCTTTGCCAGGCTCTTTCAGCTTCACAAGAAACGGGTGTATTCCGTTTGTTTGTTGATGACAAAGGATCTGGCTGAGGCAGAGGACCTGACGCAGGAGGCCTTCCTGCAAGTGTTTCGCAGCGTGGGCTCGTTCCGAGGCGACTCTGCCTTTTCTACGTGGCTTTATCGGGTTGCCGTGAACACAGTTCTGATGAAAATAAGACGCCGTAAGGCCCCGCCAATACTTTCTCTTGATGAGCCGATGTCGCCAGAGTCGCCAACTCTGCGGCGTGACGTCGGAAGAGCAGACCTGCAGCTCTCCGGCGCGATCGATCGTATTGCATTGCGCCGCGCCATCCGGGAACTTCCCGACGGCTGCCGGAAGATTTTCGTTCTGCACGAAGTTGAAGGCTACCAACATAATGAGATTGCCCAAATGCTGGACTGCTCAATCGGCAATTCAAAATCGCAACTGCACAAGGCGAAGCTGAAGATGCGCGACCTTCTGTTTCCGAAGCGGAGAGTGTTGCGGCGCCCTCCAGCACCCAACCACGCCGCTCCGAGTCCCAGCTGCGCAGATGGCTCCTTGCAGCCTACTGAATTCACGGTATTGCGGGCACGCGGCTGAACTCCTATTGTCAGGAGAGAAATCAAGGTGGAATGGAGGAACCGATGCCAGGGAAAAAGCATCTTCGCGGTGTGAGCGCGAAGGAGGAGAGGGAGTACGAACATATCAAGGAGAGCGCGCAGCGGTCTGGGCGGTACGGCAACCGGGCAAAGGAGGTCGCTGCCAGAACCGTGCTGAAAAGGCATAAAGAGGAAGGCCACAGCAAGGGGCACTAAATGGCAGGCCGGGTCCGGAATGGCGGCGTCTTGCCCATCCAATATCTCAGCCATACTTAAGTTCGAATACGAAAGGGAGGAAGCGCCGCTTGGTTCGAATACTCGTGGTAGACGACAACCCGGCGGTTCGACACTACCTTCGAGCTCTCCTCGAGCAGCAAAGCGCATGGCAGGTTTGCTACGAGGCGAGGACCGGAAAAGAAGCGCTGCAACGGGTGGAAAAGAATCAGCCCGACATGATTCTGCTGGATTTCCAGATGCCGGATCTGAACGGGCTTGATGTAGCACGGCAAGTCACGAGACTCTTTCCCGAAATTCCCATCCTGATGGTCACGATTCATCTATCCAAACAACTTGCTGAGGAGGCCCGCAAGGCAGGCATCCGGGGGGCCTGTGCGAAATCGGATGTGGGCTCAATTGTCGAAGCGGTCGACGTGCTGCTGCATGCTGGAACCTATTTCCCATCACTGAGCTCGACGGACAACTAGGAATCTCTCATCCCGGCCGAGAATACAGGATTCACTGTATTCGAAGCACAGTAGGACCATGCTAGCTTCGAAGCTGCTTCAGCTGGGAATTGCTTTTCCGCCCGGTTCGAGTGGACGCGTGCGCAAGAACGTGGCAAAGTTGATAATAGAGCCAGCCGTGAAGCGATTGACTTTTACGAGGCTGCCTCCAGAAAGCTTGAATCCTTATGGCAGCAGTCCGAATCCTGCTGGTGGATGATCATCCCATCGTGAGACAGGGCTTGCGGACTCTGCTGGAGGGACGGTCCGGTTGGGAGGTTGTGGGTGAAGCGTCGGACGGAATCGAGGCCCTGGACAAGGTCGAGACTTTGCAGCCCGATATTGTGGTGCTCGATGTCACCATGCCTCGAATGAACGGCTTAGAGGCGTGCCGGTTAATGCAAAAGAGGCAAATGGGCGCTGGTCTGGAGGTTTTGTTCGTTACGCAACATGATTCTCCGCAGATGATGCGCGAGGCTTTGGACGCGGGAGCAAGAGGGTATGTAGTGAAGTCGAATGCCGCCCGCGATCTGCTGGAAGCGGTAGAGGCGGTGAGTCAGCATCGGGTTTTTACAGCACTGGCGCAAATCCCGCACGCTGCGTGCTGAATTTTGCGCTATCTCTGAAGTTAACCTGGAGGACGCCATGAAAGTTCGTATCTTGTTGGCCGACGATCACGAAATTGTTCGCCGAGGCTTGTGCTCGCTGCTCCAGAAGCACGAAGGGTGGGAAGTTTGCGGAGAGGCGTCCGACGGGCGCGAAGCGGTCGAAATGGCCAAGCAGTTGAAGCCGGATGTCGTGATCGTCGACATAGGTATGCCATACCTTAATGGCCTCGACACAACGCGCCAATTGTTGCAGCACGACCCTCATTTCAAAGTAATAGTACTGACCATCACCGATTCCGATCAGGTAATTCGCGAGGCCCTCGATGCGGGAGCACGTGGCTTCGTGCTCAAATCGGACGCGGCTCGCGATCTCGTGGCCGCAGTAGAAGCCTTGCAGAGCAAACGAATGTTTTTTACTCCGCGAGTAAACGACCTGGTGTTGGCGGGCTTCCTGGAGAAGGGGCATGCCGTATCGCGGAACGCGCCGCCGGATTTGCCGACATTAACCGCGCGTGAACGTGAAGTCACCCAGCTTCTGGCTGAGGGGAAGAGTTCCAAGGAAGTGGCCGTACTGCTGAACCTGAGCACCAAGACGGTGGAAACCCATCGCAGCAACATAATGCGGAAGCTCAGTTTGCACTCCATCCGCGATCTGGTGGTGTACGCTATCAAGAACAACATTATCCAGATCCAGATGCCGCAACTCCGCGGCACGCATGAGACTACTGTCGCCTGAGCGGGATAGTTCCGATCGCTATTAGGAATAACTTACACCACACTTCTCTTCAGGTTGTTGACCTAAGATACTGGAACTCAAGGGATTACGAATTTGGCAATCTCCTTGCTTCCTGAGTAACGTCGCCCGAATATTGAGCGCACTTGCGGAGCTCGCGGCGCCAGCTTGTGCTGTTCCTTTCAAACTATTTCCCTACAAACCGGACCGGCCGTGAGTGCAACTATTCTCATACCCGGGACCGCTCCAGTGAGGACTCGCCGCGGAGATCCTGTTTGTGCCGGGAGGTGAAGCTTGAGCGTGCTTCGAATCCTTATCGCGGACGATCACGAAGTAGCAAGGAAAGGTATTCGCTCCCTGCTCGAAAGCCATCCGGGTTGGGAAGTCTGTGCTGAAGCCAGCGATGGTCGCGAAGCGGTTGAGTTAGCGGGCAGGTTGAACCCGGACGTCCTGCTTCTCGATATCGGAATGCCGAACCTGAACGGCCTGGATGCATCCCGGCAAATCCTGGCAACGAACCCTGATGCTCGCATTCTGATCCTGACCGTACACGACTCGGAACAGATGGTGCGGGAAGTACTCGACCTCGGAGCGAGCGGCTTCCTCCTGAAGTCGGACGCGGGGCGAGACTTGGTGGCCGCCGTCGAGGCTCTACAGCGCCGGCGAACATTCTTCACTTCAAGCGTAGCGCAGATGATGCTCGAGGGTTACTTCCGCCCTCACGAGAAGGGCGAGGCTTCCCGACAATGTGTTTTGACGCCGCGGGAACGTGAAGTGATTCAGCTCGTCGCCGAAGGAAAAACCACCAAAGAAATCGCCACGGCTCTGAGTCTCAGCGTGAAGACAGCGGAAACTCACCGGACCAACCTGATGCGCAAGCTGAATCTACATTCGGTCGCGGCTCTCACTCTCTATGCGGTGCGGAATGGCATCGTTCAGATCTATTAACCGGCGCCACTGGGTCATGATGAAATCCGCCCGGAAGTAAAGCTAGATTGAGTCTTCGCTAAGGTCTTCGCTGGATACAGGCGACGCAGCAGCGGACGTAAACTTCAAGCAGTTGATTGGAAACATAAACCGCTTCCGGAAAGGAAACGACTATGCTCTGGACCATCGCTGTGTTGCTCTTGATTCTCTGGTTGTTGGGTATGGTCAGCTCGTACACGCGGGGAGGATTCATTCACATCCTGCTGGTGTTGGCAGTGATTGCGGTCCTAATCCGGCTGATCCAGGGCCGAAGCCCTGTACTCTGAGTTGCGGAGCACGGGAGCAAGCAGGCATTGGCGCTTTTGAAGCACTTGCTCCACGGGAAGCCCGCGTTTCCTATTTTCTCGCCTTGATGTGATCGTTCCTTCTTCTTTCATCCTCGCTCAAACCTTCCACAGCTGGGCCAGAGCTCGGGCCGCGGCGGTCAATGCTCGCTTCTCCGCATCAGGTTGAGAGATTCCAAAGAATCTTGCACGTTGAACGATGGGAGTCCGATACCGAACCCTAGTCTTGGCTGCGAGATCAGACTGATGAATCTCGCAGACGGCTGTCTCGAATGCGCGTCTGAGATCCTCTGCGGACGGTGAACTCTGGGTGTCGATGTGATGTCGTGCAATCTTGAAGGCCATTGTGGAGAACTCAACTTTCTGCACTCTCCGCACTGTACGATGGCGATTGCAAGCCGGCAATACCGTGTTGCCCCGGTTCTCCCGTGAACGTTTCCCTACTGCTTAGGGCGGGCACGTGTAGGGTCCCAGCGGAAACCGGTGCGCCTCATGAATGCCCGACATCAAGAACGGTGCCTACTCCGTACTGCTGGCCTGCGTCGGGAGGCCTTTTGTTCCGCTGACTTTCGCTTCTTTTTTAACGCTGCCCCACCCTTCATCGGACGTGCCCGAGCGGCGCGAAGCCGAGGTCGTTCCACAGGCGCGGCGGCACCTGCAACCTCGCGCATTCTGGTACTTACGGTTTCGGGCAGCGTCGCAAGGTTTTCGGTTAGCTCCTGGGTGGCCTTGGTGAGTGTGCCGGCCGCGTGACCAAGTTTCCGGGCGACGGTATTTAGAAGAGGTTCTCGAGTCGTGTTACGTTTCTGTGCTGGCATTTGGGTTTCCTCGAAACAGCTGGTGTTACGGTGTCGCCTCGAGCCAACGACCCTCAGGCTCGATATTAAGATGAAGTCCCGACCCGCATGGGGCCGGGACTTCAAAAGCATCAGTGATCAATGTATTGAGAAGAATGAACTACGAAGCGCGGCGCTGCCGGTCGCGGTTCTGGTCCTCTTCGTTCTCGTCCTGGGTCTGCCCACCCTTTTTCGGCTGGTATTGGCCGGACTGGCCGCTCTGTTGACCCTGGCCAGACTGGTTGCCCTGTTGACCGTGCTGACCGCTTTGCTGGCCTTGTCCGGGCTGACCACTCTGCTGGTTCTTCTTCTCCATATCGTCTGCCATAAAAGATTCCTCCTAAGAAGGCGCGGGCCATCCAGCGCCTCCGAAATTTGTTGCCTGCATAACTTAGTTGCTGCAGAGGATCGCAGGGTTGGGATAGATTCTTGCGGCGCCGATCGCAATCGATCCTGGTATGAATCGGACAAGCGATCTCACGAGCAAAAATACGCCCTCCGATCTGCGAGGTCCTTGCACCGCAGAAAGGAGGGCCTTCTCGCTAGGTCAACGCGCAGCGGTGGTCACATCACAACCGTAATTGCAACGCGAACGCCGGGGTGAAGCAGATCAAACAAGAAATATTCGCCGTCTATGTAGTCGATATAGCACTGATCAGTGTAGGCCCAACCAACCGGCCAGGGATCGACGATGGTGAACCAGTAGCCGGAGTACTGGAAGCGAGGCTGGCCATTGACAATAGTCGTCTTGTTGATAACAACCGTGTGCTGACGGCCGAAATGGGCGCGGAACTTGTCATCGGGAATGCGGCCATGTTGGCTATCGGCTCCCTGCGCCTGCGCTTGCTTAGACGGTTTGCTGTCTTCCTTTGCCGGCTTGTCCTCGTCTTTTGGAGGTTTCAGGTCATCTTGTTTTGGAGATTTCATGTCGTCTTGTTTTGGAGGTTTCACCTCTTCTTGCCTCGGAGGCGCAGCTTCTGCATGCGCGGGTTGGGTTGCTTCGGGGCGAGGTTCCTCTTGCGGGGGCTTGGAATCAGTTTGCTGGTCTTGCGCATAGATCAGCGCGCCGCCTCCGAGAAGCGAAGTCAAAAGGAATATCCTGACTGCTGTGGTGAGTTTCATGGTTTTTTTATCTCCTTCATGATTTGCGTTAGCCTTGGCTCAACTGCTCTCCTTCACTGATGACGACAGGACTCTAGCCGACATCAAGCTATTGTTTCACTCTCTCCTTGTGCTCCCGCGGTGCGGGCAGGTTTAGATTCCGCTGCCTCGCCTTGAGAGATGGCCGACGAGTGAGATCACAAAGAACACCAGGAAAATGAAAAATAGCAGCTTGGCGACACCCGCAGCTGCAATCGCGATGCCGGTAAAGCCCAGTACTCCAGCCACCAGTGCCAACACTAGAAACATTAGCGTCCAGTAAAGCATCGTCCCCTCCTTCCAACTGACTGTGCTAACGAGAACTCTAGCTGCTAACTGCAAGCGGCCGAATCCCTTTCAATCTGTATTTCGAGATTCCGGGTGCTGTACGCAGCCGGAGGTAACAACCGGTGAGAGAAAAAAGCAGGTGCCGGCGTCCCCCCTTTAGGAACCCGCACCTGCTCGATGGGGCGTTCTGTTATTAGAACCTAATAAAACAGCGACTTCCCTCCCATACAGTAAATCTTGTAGCCGGCCGGGAAACTCCCCTAGCCGTGCCCGAGACATGGGAAACTGACGCATGTCCCATGAGTTTGGAATCAGTGCGGGCTGTGAAAACCGCTGTGACTGTGCAGCAGGTGTACACTTAGGGACAAAAAGAGAGGTCAACGCAACATTTCACGCACCCCTCATCAGAAATCGTCTGTTGCGCAAGATGCGTCGCTGGGAATGGAGACGAGCATAACGCGGCGCGATTTTCTCGGTTCCGCGTTGTTGGCTTCCGGATCCGCGTTGCTTGAAGGCATCGCTCCGGCGGAGCTATTGGCGCAGAATGATGACTTCACAGGTTACGGCGGAGTTGGCGACTACAGCAACGCGAACGGCGACACTTTGTCTGTGCTTGAAGCGGGTCACGCAATTCGTGACCGCGTGTACGATCCGCTCCCCAAAGACGTCATCGATACCGGGGAGATCTATGACTGCGTGAGCATTGGCGGTGGAATCAGCGGACTTGCGGGTGCACTCTTTTTCTTGCGCAACGCTGGCCCGGGAATGAAATGCCTGATCGTTGAAAATCATCCCATCTTCGGCGGCGAAGCGAAGCAAAATGAGTTCTTGGTCGAAGGCAAACGACTGATCGCTCATCAAGGATCAGCCATCTATCAGATTCAATACCCGCATAGCTTCCTGGCGAGATTCTACGAGTCTATCGGGTTACGAACGCCTCAGCTGACATATCAAAACTGGGCCGGGCCAGAACCAGAGTTCCCGCTTTGCACTACTCCTTATCAAGCGGTGGGTTTGCAGCACGGACAATACGGGTTTTGGTTTGGCGGAAAGTTCAATCAGAAGCCGGGAATGTGGCTGACGGATCCCCTTGGAAAGAAACTTGACGGCGCCCCGGTTTCGAACGCAACCCGATTTGAATGGCTGCGCTGGCTGAAAGGCGAAGAAGTGGGAGGCGCGAAGTTCGAACATCCGAAAGTAGAGGGGGATGCGATTTCGCGGTATCTCGATTCCATCACGCTCGAACAGCACTATATGGAACGTTTCGGTCTTAGCCGCGAAACGATTCGCACGTTCCTCTCGCCGGTGGAAGGCGGTGGCGCTGGCTTGGGACCTGATGCTTTATCTGCCTACTCAGAATATGCCTTTGAAATGCTTCATCCTTTGCCGGAAGAAAATGGTGGTTCTGATCAGATGTTTCCCGGCGGTAACGCGACCATTGCGAGACTGATGTTGAAGAGTTTGATCCCTGCTGCGATCTACGGTCCACATAGCGTGGAGGGAGTTTGCCGGAACCGCTTGAACTTCGCCGCTCTGGATACTCCGGAGAGCGCAGTGAGAGTTCGTCTGTCGTCTACGGTGGTCCATGTTGAACATGACGGGGAAGCCGGCAAAGCCGGCACAGTTTCGATCGTGTATTTAAAGAAAGGCAAGTTGTACCGCGTCAAAGCCCGCTCGGTTGTGATGGCAGGCGGATGCTGGACTACGAAACACATTGTGAACGATCTTCCGCAAACTCTGCGCCAGGCCTACGCTCAGTTCTACCGCTCGCCCTGCATGATGGTGAACGTTGCGATTAGAAATTGGCGGTTCTTGTACAGGATGGGAATGAGCGGTTGTCGCTGGTTTGAAGGGCTAGGCAACTACATGGAGGTTTGCAAGCAGGCCCTCACTGGTGTTGAAAGTCCGACGATCGGTCCGGACTCTCCGATCGTACTCAACTTGAAAGTTTTGTACTCATACCCGGGGTCTTCCACCGAAGAACAGGGGAACCGAGGCCGCGCTGAGTTGCTGGGAACATCTTTTAGAGATTATGAACGACAAGTCCGTGAGCAATTCAGCGAGATGTTCACGCGAGGGGGCTTCGACGCAAAGCGGGACATCGCCGGAATCATCTTGAATCGATGGGGGCACGCCTATCTCAGTCCGCAACCGGGGTTCTTCTTTGGAAGCGGCGGCCAACCTGCCGCTCGCGAGATCCTGCGCAGCGCGCCATTTGGTCGTATTGCATTTGCTAACACCGATCTGGCGGGGGCCATGGACCATCGTTATTCCATACTTGAAGCAAAACGGGCTGTCGGCCAACTGCTTGATCAGGTTGTGAGCTGACACCTAATTACTCTGCCGATCAACCTTGTGCGAATCCTGGAGATGTCTGCTATGCCGCGACCATCAATACCGCACCTGCTCCGAATGCTCTTGACGGGTTTGTTGGTTCTCGTGGCATGTGTCGCTCAATCGTTTGCGCAAGCGCGCCAGCGGAGCAAGATTTTCGGTGGCTACTTCGAGGAATGGGGCATCCAGTATGCCGGTTACAACATCGCAGACTTGCAAAAGAACGGCGTAGCCGACGAACTGACGCACTTGATCTACGCCTTCGGCAATGTGACCCCGACTTCCCCGCCGGCGTGCGCGATTGCTGATCCCGTGGCCGCCTACCAGAATTCGAAGCTTCCGAGTGTCAGCGGCAAGCCCTACACCGCGCCGCTCTATGGAAATTTTGGCGCGATCCAGCAACTCAAGGAACTTCATCCGGCTCTGAAAGTATTGATCTCTTTGGGGGGACAAGCAGGCAACGTTGCGGGCTTCGTGACTGCCGCAGCCACCGCTGAGGGCCGCGCCGCACTCGCCTCTTCGTGCATCGACATGTTTGTAAAGGGCAACATCGCTGCCGGCGTCATCGCCCCCGGTTTGTTTGACGGCTTCAATATCGATTGGGAGTTTCCCGGCGCTGCGGACAAGCAGAACTTTACTGCTCTGCTGAAAGAGTTCCGGACGCAGCTTAATGCTTTATCGAAGACGACGGGCAAGAAATATGTCCTGACGTTCGATTCGCCGGCAAACCCGAAGAAATATGTAAACATCGATCTTAAGGCTGCTGCCGCGCAAGTAGATTTCCTTACCATCGACGGCTACGACTACGCGGCGCCGCAGGACAAGCAAACCAACGAGTCGTCATCGTTGTACGACACAGCCGCCGATCCGGTTTATGCCGACGATCGCTACATCGATGCGACGGTAAGAGCTTATCGCCGCGCCGGCGTGCCGGCCGCCAAGTACACGATGGGTTTGCCGTTGTACGCCGTCGGCTGGACGGGCGTCCCTAACGTGAATTATGGCTTGTACCAGAACGCGACTGCCCCTGCTCCGGTTCCATTGGCCAACGGATCAGACCTCTGCCTGAACACGAACAAAGCCACTGCTTCGCCCGGTTGCGATACTGTGCTGACCGCGGGGTTTGTTACCTACTCGACCATTGAAAACCTCACGAATAAATACGGCTTTACCGCCTGGCACGATTCGGCGAGAGTGGGAGCGACGCTCTACAATGCGGCCACCGGAACCTTCTACAGTTACGATGATCCCGCGGCAGTAGCAGCGAAAACGGCTTACATCAAGAAGAAGAAGCTTGGCGGCGCCTACGTGTGGGCGCTGAATGACGACGATGCCAACGGATCGCTGACGAAGGCGATTGCTGCTGGACTGCGGTAATCGCTTACGAGAAAATCAACCGTAAAAAAGTGGTGCGCGTCGACTTTCACCTCCGCGCAGCCTCCAGGTTGTCCGCATCAAGTTCGTTTTCCGTAACAAGATCGCGCAATAATCGTCGTTTTCGTATTTCCTCAAATCAACTTGGTCCCGCCTTGAACGCCCCACGCTTTCTAGCGGTTAGCGGATCGCGGAATAATTTGTAGTTCGGATCGCGCAACAAGAGAAAAGTTTTCTGACTCAGCTGACCGAGGGGAGTACGCTACTTCCGCAAATGCTATAGAGCAGTTGGGCGTATGGATTTGCTGGAACTTGCTCTTTTCAGATCTGCAAAATATCGCGATCGATAAACCACTGCTCCGTGAATCTTCCACAAGTGCTGCATATAACCAACGCTCGCGACAGAGATCTCGATGCGACGACCGCTTGGGCTTGTTTCCTTTAATCATCCAACCGCGGGCGGACCGCGCTGGCAGCGTCCCCCGAATAAAGGAGCCACAATGAAGCGTGCCTTACTTTTTCCCTCCCTCCTCTGCGTTTTTGTGTCGGTTTCGCTGTGGGCGCAAGCGACAGTCTCTCTGAGTCCGACGAGCTACAACTTCGGGAGCACCGCGGTCGACACCGGTACCGCGTGGGAAACCTTCACACTCGCCAACAGTGGCAGCTCTGCCGTGAGCATCAGTAATGTCACGGTCAGCGGCCCATTCGTCTTGTCTAGCAATTGTGGATCGTCGGTGGCCGCCAACGGCTCGTGTCCGATCTACGTGTATTTCTACCCAACCTCTTCAGGAGCGGCTAGCGGCACCCTGACGGTGACCGACAACGCTACCAACAGTCCGCAGACATCTGCTCTCAGTGGAACTGGAGGAAGCGGCGGCAGCTGCACAACCACACCCAGTGCACCAACTGGACTGGCGGCGTCTGGCACAACCAGCTCCGGTACAAATCTGAGCTGGACAGCGGACACTCCCCCTACAAACTGCACGATCAGCAGTTACACCATATTGCAGAATGGAGCTTCGATCGGGACTGCAAGTGGCACTTCATTTACCGTGAGCGGGCTTGCGGCATCGACATCCTACAGCTTCACGGTTGAGGCGACGGACGCGAACGGTACCTCAGCCGCAAGTTCGGCCGTGAACGTGACCACGCTGGCGAACTCCTGCACGGCGGTGCCCAGTGCTCCGACTGGATTGGCGGCGTCTGGAACAACCAGCTCCGGTACCAGCTTGAGTTGGACGGCGGTAACTCCGCCCGCGAACTGCACGATCAGCAGCTACACCGTATTGCAGAACGGAACTTCGATTGGAACCGCAAGCGGAACTTCGTTCGCCGTGAGCGGGCTTTCCGCTTCGACCACTTACAGCTTCACCGTGGAAGCGACAGACAGCCACGGCACGTCGAGCGCAAGTTCGGCTCTAGGTGTTACGACGCTGGCCGGCGGTGGCGGCTCGTGCGCCACAGCATGGAGCGCCACTGCGGTCTATACCGCGGGCATGACAGCGAGCGTGGGTGGAGAAAATTACGTCGCTAATTTCTGGACGCAGAATCAGAATCCGTCGACCAATAACGGCGGAGCCGGAACCGGCGAACCCTGGACAGCCACGGGGGCTTGTTCGAGTTGCTCGACCGCACCACCTGTTCCAACGGGACTGGCTGCTTCGGGCACAACGCAATCCAGCACAAACCTGAGCTGGACTGCGGTCGCTCCACCGGCAGGATGCAGCGTCGGCTACAAGGTCCTGCAAAACGGAGCTTCGATCGCAACCCCAACCACAACCTCCGATGCCGTGACTGGTCTCACGCCTTCGACAACTTACACCTTTACGGTAGAGGCAACAGATGCAGCCGGCACATCAGCCGCGAGTTCTGCGGTGAATGTGACTACTCTCGCGAGCTCGTGCACCACCAAGCCAAGCGCTCCAACGGGCTTGGCAGCCTCGGGCACGACTGATTCCAGCACCAACCTCAGCTGGAATGCAGTCACTCCTCCCAATGGCTGCACCATCACCAACTACACCGTGTTGCGAGGCGGGACTGCGATCGGAACTACGACCACCACGTCCTATACACCCGGCGGGCTTTCGCCTTCAACCAACTACAGCTTTACGGTTGAAGCGACAGACTATGCCGGCACGTCTGGCGCCAGTTCAGCCGTCAGCGTCACGACAACCGCGCTTACCAATCTGTTCGTAGGTGGATGGTATGAAGAATGGGGCACTTACTACGCCAACTACAATGCTGCGCAACTGCAGACGAATGGTGTAGCCGGCGTACTCACCCATCTCATTTATGCCTTTGCCAAACCGGTCGCGAACGGCAGCAACGTGAATTGCGCGCTCGCCGACTCTTATGCGGATTATCAGAAGGTCGTTCCGCAGGTGACCGGCGCCACTCCGGCCACGGCCCCGCTGCAGGGGAACTTCGGGGCGCTGGCACAACTTAAGCAGCTTAATCCCAACCTGAAAGTATTGATCTCGATCGGAGGATGGAATCCCCCGACCTACAACCAGCTCTTCGATCTCGCAGCCAGCACGCAGGCTCAACGTCAGGCCTTTGTCGACTCCTGTATCAGCATGTTCATCCAGGGCAATATCGCCTCGGGTGTTTCCAGCGGCACTCTCTTCGACGGCATCGACCTCGACTGGGAGTTCCCGAATGCAAGCGACACGGCCAACTTCACCGCGTTGTTGACCGAGTTCCGCAATGAACTGACTACGTTGACGGGAACCACCGGAAAAACGTATCAGTTGCTGGCCGACCTGGCTGCCGGCCCATCAACCCCGGGCGCAGCCCAGGATTCGGGGAACGATGGCGGCTACGACACCATCAACATCCCGGCAGTCGCCGCGGAGTTGGACTATATGAATGTCGACGGCTATAACTACGCCGGAGACTGGTCCAACGCCACCAATGACGCCTCAGCGCTTTACGACGAAACCGCCAATCCGCTGTATGGAAAACCTGCTGACGATATCGACGCGACAGTGCAGTACTATCTGTCGCAAGGTGCGCCGCCGGCAAAGTACACCATGGGTTTCCCGCTCTATGGTGCGGGTTGGGCCGGAGGTCTGACCTCAGCAAATGGCGGGATGTATCAGAACGCAACCGGAGTTACGGATCCGACTGGAGCTCTCACTCCAAATGGAACCTCTCCGGTTCCCAATGCCAACGGTGTGGGGAATTGCTCGACAGGTGATAACCAGTCGAGTCCAGCGGCGGGATGCGATTTCCTGTTGACGGACGGTCTGGCAACCTACGGCACCATCGTAAACCTGCTGAACAACGGCTTCACCGCCACCTATGACTCCACACGTTGCGCGGCGCGTATGTTCGACTCAACCACGTCCACCGCATTCAGCTACGACAATGCTGAGTCGGTGCAGTGCAAAGTGAACTTCATCAAATCCAACGGCTTCGCCGGTGGCTACGTTTGGGCCCTCAAAGACGACGACCCGAACGGGGACCTGACCAAGGCCATTGCTGGTGATCTCAATCCGTAGAGAGACCGCGCCAGGAATAACGACAGAGGCAGGCCGACTTACAAGTCGGCCTGCCTTTAATTTCTGTTCTGCGTTGGTGTTGAATTTCGGGCAGTGGCAACACTTTGGCCCGCAATATCAAACGCCGGCCGACACAATGCTGGATGATCCGGCGATCGTTCAGAATATCGCTGCCTCAAAAATAGGGCATTGCAACTTCCGCTATATAGCTCTATACTCCGGCGGTTCGTACCTTACGAAGTCTGGAGGCATTTGCCATGTCAATCCATCTCCTGCCGCGCCTGCTCCGAATGGCTTTACTTGCTTTGTTGGCCCTCGTTGCATGCATCTCTCCCTCGTTCGCACAAAACAACAATCAAGGCAAAATTGTCGGAGGATACTTCGAAGAGTGGAGTATCTATTACGCTGGTTACAATATCGCGAACCTGCAACAGAATGGTGTGGCCGATAAACTAACGCACCTCATCTACGCCTTTGGCAATGTGACGACGAGTCCCGCGCCAGCGTGCGCTTTTGCCGATACCTGGGCCGATTTTCAATCTCCATACCTGCCGAGCGTAAACGGCACGGCCTACGCAGGGCCACTGTACGGAAATTTTGCGGCTATCCAACAGCTTAAAGCGCTGCATCCAAACCTGAAAGTGCTGATGTCTTTGGGAGGGGCGTCTGCTGCCAACACTGCGGCTTTCGTCACGGCCGCGAGTACCGCTTCTGGGCGCCAGGCCCTCGCCGCATCCTGCATCGACTTGTTTGTCAACGGCAACATCGCCACGGGCATTACTGCGCCCGGCTTATTTGATGGCTTCAATATCGATTGGGAATTCCCCACCGCAACCGACACGCAGAACTTTACCGCCCTACTGCAAGAGTTCCGGAACCAACTGAACGCCTTGAGCAAAACCACGGGCAAGCAATATACCTTGTCATTCGATGGGCCCGCTGGCTCGCAGAACTACGTCAACATCGATCTACGCAAAGCTGCCGAGCAGGTTGATTTCATCACGATTGATGGGTACAACTATTCCGGCTCATGGGTCACGCAAACCAACGACGCATCGCCGCTCTTTGACTCTCGTCAGGACCCACTGTTCGGCCAGAATCTCGACATTGATGACACTGTGAATGCATATCTCAAGGCCGGCGTGCCCCCGCACAAATACACTATGGGTATGCCCCTCTATGGCGCGGGCTGGACTGGTGCGCCTAACGTGAGCCATGGCCTGTACCAGAACTCAACCGGCCCCTCTCCTGTGCTCTTGGCGAACGGAACAGCCGTGTGTACGGACCTCAGCGGTAATACGGCGGGTTGCGACACTCTGCTGACTCCCGGACTTCTCACCTATTCGACACTCTCGACGCTTACGTCGAATGGCTACAGCAATTACTTCGATCCGCGAAGAGTTGCCGTATCGCTTTTCGACCCAACCGGCGGGACCTTTTACACATACGACGATCCCTTCAGCGTCTTTCTGAAGACGATCTACATCAACCTGAAGGTTCCGGGAGGTCTGGGCGGCGCCTACGTATGGGCGCTGAAAGACGACGATGCGAATGGAACCATGGTCAAAACCTTGGCTGCGGGCCTGGGCCGCTAGTTACTACAGGCCTAGGAACACAAAACCAGAACTCGGGCAGGCTGGCTGAGAAGCCAGCTTGCCCTTTTGTGTTGATGGATCATTTGGTCGCCGCTTCTGGAACCGCGCTGACGAGTGCACGCAAGGGACTGATCACCGTGAAGCGAACCAGTGCCTGCGGTTTCTCGATTTCATCCAAAAGAGCCAGTTGCTGAGCCTTCCAACCGGCAGCCGCGGGCAATCCGGATGAAAGATGAGACACCGCCTCGAGACCGATGGTGCCCAGTACGGTGAGTTGCTGAGCTCGCGGTTCTGCTCGCGCCAGGATGGGTGAGGTAGCCATCAAGCGCAGAATTCCAGGTTCCGCGGCGATCCACGCTTTGAAGTTGGCAGTAAGTTCGGCTTGTCTCTGCGATCGAGTTTCAGGATCCTGAAGATAGGCGTTCACCAGCAGGTCGAAATTGTGGCGCGACGGCGGATCAGGTGGAAGAGCGTCTACGAGTTGATTGAGTGGCGTGAGCTGATTCGGGTGCTGCAGGTGTGCGCGATCGTGGAAGGTGACAGGCTCGAGCACGGACGCCAGGACAACGAGGGGATCGATCTGTCGGGTTCCGGCCAGCTGGCGCAGGCCGACTCCCTCCTGGGAGATGTGCGTAAGACCGAGAGCTTCCAGTCGCAGTGACTCGACGGCCAGTCGGCGGTACATGTCGTCCACATCCGATACGGAGCCTGGCGACCAGAACCGCTCGGCGATGGCCGTCGCGCGCGGCCAGATGCGGGAGTCGATGTCTCGCGAAGTAGTCTGCTCGTCCCACATACACGCCTCTCCGCCGAGAATGCGCGACTGCTGCTCCGAGCTGAGGCCGCTCGACTGGGGCAGAGGGTCCACCGCGTAGTGGGCTGCGGCGGTGCTCATAAGGTTCAGGTAATAGCCGGCGGAGAGAATGCTGCTGTAACCCGCTTTCGCTCCGGCGGCCAGTGAGTCGAAGCCTCTCCAGCTCTGAACGACGACGTCCTTCGGCAGATCGGGCGTAAGAATTTCGTCCCAGCCGATCATGTGATTGCCGTGTTTCTCTAGAATCTTGAGCAGACGCTGGTTGAAATAATTCTGCAGAGCGGCTGTATCGCGGAGATTGTGTTCGCGCATGAAGGCCTGGATGCGCGGATTGGCCTTCCACTCTACGCCGTTGTTCTCATCCCCTCCGATGTGCATAAAATGGTCGGGGAAGATGGCCGCCATCTCCGCAATAAATGTATCGAGAAACTTGTAGGTACTTTCGCGCGTAGGATCCATCACCGGATCGAAGACGCCGAACTCCCGTTCGATGTGAAAGGGACCGGGGGCACTGGCGAGATCGGGATATCCCACGAACCATGCGCTGGTGTGGCCTGGCATGTCGAACTCCGGCACTACACGGATGCCGCGGTCGCGCGCATACGCAACAATTTCACGGGCTTGCTCCTGAGTATAGAAAAGTCCGTCGGAGCCCAGTTCGGTGAGCTTCGGGAAGGCTCGGCTCTCCATCCGGAAGCCCTGGTCTTCGCTGAGATGCCAATGGAAGACGTTAAGCTTAACTGCGGCCATTCCGTCGAGCGTCCGCTTGATAACCTCAACCGGCATGAAGTGGCGTCCGCAGTCGAGCATCAGGCCGCGCCAGCGAAAACGTGGAGTGTCTTGAATCGACACCGCGGGAAGGAAATAACCTGCTCCATCTGTCTGTATTAACTGTTGCAGAGTCTCGAGGCCATGTATGGCTCCGACTACAGTAGTTGCGTGGAGGCGCAGGCCCGAGGGACTGACGTCGAGAGAGTACGACTCGTCTTCGTCGACCGACTGGATCGTTTCTCCGAGCCCCTCGACACTGATGGCCAGCGCCCCGGATGTGTTGGCGCCGGAGGGAGATGTAGGAATTGAAATGCCGGTTTGTGTCTCGATTCGCTCAAGGCTGCGCGCTATGGCGGCGTCGAGTCGGGCGTCCGTGTAGTGGTCCGTGACGACCGTCAAGGAGGGTGAGAGGATGAGGCGCCCTTTCTGCGTAGAAAGATGCGAGGGTTGCGGCATCAGAGTGTTGACGAACCCAGGCGGGTTTTGCTCTGGCATCGCCTGATTGGGAGCGCCCGCCGATCCTGCAAGGCTGGCGAGAATCATGGCAACTGCTAGGTGCATCGTGGCCTCTTTTCACGGGGCGCTCGCTGCGACACCTTAGCGGAAACGCCGGATAAACAGGGTGTGCCGTTCGGAGCGGTAGAAACCGACTACATAAATTGTAGCCTTGCCCTTGGTCGAATAGATAATCTGTCGAATGCGCAGCACTGAAGCTCCTCGAGGCACACCAAGGAGTTCAGCAACGTCTGTATCGGCTGATGTCGCATCCACTTCTTCGTCCGCGTATGCCAATTTCGTGGCATAGCTATGCTCGAGAATCGCAAATAGCGAACTCCGTGCCAGAGGGGCCGAGGCCAGGTCGGGAAATTCGGCGGCCGACAGGTAACAGGTTTCCAGCGCGAATGGGTCTTCCCCCGTCAGCCGTAGACGCTGGATCCTTACTACTCGACTGGCTGCTGGCAGCCCTAGCCTGGCCGCTACTTCGGGATCGCCCTCAATCACCTTTGCCACCAGCACGCGAGAGCGCGGAGCCAAACCACGACTCGACATTTGCTCGGTGTAGCTCATCAACTTGTTGAAGTGGATTTTAGGGACGGCGACGAAGGTGCCTGCTCCGAGCCGCCGTTCGACGACGCCCTCGTGTTCGAGGCCCGCCAAGGCGTGGCGGGCTGTCATGAGGCTCACCTTGTGGGTCTTGGCAAGTTCGCGCTCCGACGCAACCGGGTCTCCCGGCCTGAGGCCAGCGGAAGTAATGCGATTGCGGATCTCGCTCTGGATTCTTTTGTATGCGGGAGTCCGATTGCGATGATTTCCAGACATAATTTTTGTTGCTTTCAGAATCTCTTGGATGGCTGGCCGCTGGCAAGTCCTCGATGCAGACACTTTAGCGCCTTATGCTATATAGCTTATCGGGAGTTTGATGTAAAGCTCAATTCCTGAAGGACGGCATTTGATGGCGCTTTATCCGCGGACGGTCACAGCATTGGGGCTGAATCTCCCGGTACCGTTCGGCGTAACATAGTGTCGGCACGCGCCGAATCTGGCGAAAACGGCCATTTCATGCGCACTTGACGCAGCGATTTCCCGATTTTGGGTCTTGCTGTGCGAGTTAGATTCTTTCCTGTCGCGATTCCTCTCTGGCCAGCAAGGACGGGGCCCTGAAGGCCGAATCGGGCACTTTTTTCACACTATTGCTTTTTTTTCTTGACTATGGGACACCGCGTGCTATATAGCATAGTTCGTTTGTATTAGGGACCAGTTTGTGACCCGGTTGGTGGAGTGCTTTCAAGGAGGCGCTGCAATGAAGAATCTGACGTACCGAAGGCGTAGGGAGTTTGGACAAGGCGAACGTGGCGGAACTGTGCAGAAGCTGGCTTCACTTCTAGCGGTCTGCGTAGTCTTCCTCGGCTTGTCAACAGCAGGGCTGGCGCAAGAGCTGGCGGCTACGCTTACCGGTACAGTGACCGACCCCAGCGGAGCCCTGGTGGCTGGCGCGACTGTCGTGGTTCATAGCAATGATACCGGCATCGACGTTCGCACCGTCACCACCACCAACACGGGTAGTTTCAATATCACGAACCTCCCCGCGGGCCGATACGCAATCACAGTGAAGAACGCAGGGTTTCAGACCTTCCTGGCCAATGATGTCGTTCTGAACGTTGCCGAAAAGCACACTCTCGACGTGCAATTGAAGACGGGAAAAACGAGCGAAACCGTCGAAGTGCTAGCAGAAAACACTCCCATTCAGACTACGACCGCGGAAGAGTCTGGAACGGTCACTGGAGAGCAGGTTCGGGAATTGGCGCTGAACAACCGCAACTTCGAGCAGCTGATTCTGTTGCAACCCGGAGTCGCGAATCAATTGCCCGATAAAGTCGGCTTTGGTTTGGCGAACAACACGAGTATCTCGGTGAACGGCGCGCGGACGGGAGCGAACAACTACACTGTGGACGGGGCCGATATTAACGACAGCGGCTCGAACGGAACATTGTTAAACACCCCGAGCATCGACGCCATCCAGGAGTTCACTCTGGAGCGCAGCAACTACGATGCATCGTTCGGGCGCAGCGCTGGCGGCCAGATCCTAGTCGCGACTAAGTCGGGGACGAATCAATTCCACGGCAGCGCTTACGAATTCAATCGCAACAATTATTACAACGCAAACACGTTTGGCGGCCGCGCCGCGATTGCGTCTGGGCAGCCCCTTTCTTCCGACGACACGGTACCGATTGAACGCTATAACGACTACGGGTTCACGTTTGGCGGCCCCGTCTACATTCCGAAGGTTTACCACCCGCAGAAGGACAAGACCTTCTTTTTCTGGTCCGAGGAGTGGCGCAAAGCGAGCACACCGGGTCTGAATGTGATCAATGTGCCAACGCCTGCAGAGCTTGCCGGTTCCTTCACAAGCCCGGTCACAGTTGCCCCTGCGGGCTGCGTGACCAATGCCGGCGGCGTATCCACTATCAGCCCAACGTGCTTCAGCCAGAATGCTTCTGCGTATCTCAACGCGTTTATGGTGAACAATCCGCCAAATACTTCGACGGGACAGCTGGTTACTAACTACAGCCAGCTAAATAACTTTCGCCAGGACATTATCAGGCTCGATCAGAACATCGGCGACAAGGTCCGAGTCTTCGGGCGCTATATGGAAGACGTAGTTCCGCAGAACGAGCCCTTCTCGCTGTGGGGGGGCGGAAACTACCCGGGCGTAGAAACCACGTCTGTGAACGCGCCGGGCCGCAACCTGGTCTTTAATGCAAGCTTCACGATCTCACCAAAGGTGGTGAACGAAGTCGAATTTGTGGACGCTTGGGGAGCAATCAATTCCACTCTGAGCGGAATCGCCAATTCTCCGTCTTTCCTTAGTCAACTCACGAACAACACGAAGTACCAGGATCCGAACGGCCGCGCACCCAACGTTGGTTTTACCGGAGGAACACAGGCGGTTCCAGCCCTTACCGGCCTCGGCAATGGCAGCGCGCCCTACTTTGAGCGCAATATCGACAAGAATATATTCGACAATCTCTCGATCCAGCATGGGAATCACACCATCCGCACCGGCTTTACGGCGATGTGGATGCAGAAAACTGAAAACGCTTCCTCTGGCTTCGCTACCTTCACTTTCAGCCCCACAAACGGAAATCCGGCATTCGCCAACTTCCTGCTGGGGCAAGCGGATAGCTATACACAGCCAAGCAAGGACACCATCCCGCACCTAAACTACGTTAACTTCGAAGTCTATGTACAGGATGACTGGAAGGTCACGCCTCGGTTGACGATAAACGCAGGCGTGCGCTGGAGCTATTTCCCATCGCCGACCGATAGCAACAACACACTAAACAGTTTCGATCCGCTTCTATTCAATCCGGCTAATGCTGCCGTCATCGACCCGTTCTCTGGAAATATGACCGGAGTGACCGCCAGCGGGAGCCCGATCAGCGCTGCGACCTATGCCAACGGTCTGATCTTTCCTACCGGGGCTGCCTGCACGGCGGCTCAAGCCATCGCGGCCCAGGTGTCTTGCTCGCCGTTTGGCAGCCGGGTGAATCCTAACTCCAACAACAACTGGGGACCGCGTCTGGGTTTGGCCTACGATCCATTCGGGAACGGCAAGATGGCCGTCCGTGCTGGCTTTGGCATTTTCTATGACCGCACCTTGAATGGCATCTGGGAGCAGAATGCCTTCACAGACCCTCCCTTGGTTCAAACCATCACGGTCAATAACACCACCCCCTCCGTCGATTTGTTCGACAACCCACTTGCAGGGCAGCAGGCGGCTGCACCGCTCGGTCCAAACGGTTTGATCGCCACAGGAACACCGACCTTCAAGGTGCCGAGCTACATGGATTACAACGTTTCCATACAGCGCGAGATTATGCCGAACACTGTGCTCGAAGTTGGGTATGTGGGCACAAAAGGCACACATCTGCTAGGCGATGTGGAATTCGATCAGCCCACGCTGACTGCACGATTGGCGAGCCCAGGCGACGACGTAAATGCTATCCGACCATATGCTGGGTACGGGGCAATCACCGATCGCATCCCCATATTCACCAGCAACTACAACTCCCTGCAGGCATCATTGAATCGCCACTTCAGCAAGGACCTTACTGTACAAATTGGCTACACCTGGTCGAGGCTTCTCACTACAAGCCCCGAGGACCGATCCTTAGCGACGTACAACACCTACGATTTAAAGCAGAGCTACGGGCCATCCACGCTGAATACTCCCCAGATGTTCATCGCCAGCTATGTGTACGATCTGCCGTTCTACAGAAACCAGAACGGCTTTGTGGGTAAAGCCCTCGGTGGGTGGGAAATCTCCGGCATCACCACCATTCAGACTGGCCAGTCGCTGTCGATTAGTCAGAGTTCCGACCCGTTCGCCGCGGTGTCAGTTCCCACCTCGGAGGGCAGTTGCGTAATCTCAGCGACTACTACCTCTTGTCCACTCTATCCCGGCGGTCTGGGCATGACCCGGCCCGGCAGCACGATTCAGATCCGCGCCGATCAGATCAGCAGCAGTGTCGGCGGCCCGAAAACTGCCGCGCAGTTCTTCAACACGGCGGCCTTCACAGACGCAGTCGGGCATTTCGGTACCTCCAGAGTCGGGGCAATCTACGGACCCGGATTACAGGTTTGGGATATATCGCTGATCAAGAACACAAGACTTGCGGAGCGGCTGAGCATGCAACTCCGTCTCGAGACCTTCAACACCTTCAACCACGGCAATCCCATGACGATCGATACCAACGTGGATGACGGCGCAAGTTTCGGCACGGTCAACGGATGGCACGATCCGCGCAACGTTCAGATCGGCGCCAAATTTAACTTCTAGCCGTTGTCGAAATCGATTCAAGGCGCATGCCCCCAGGCATGCGCTTTTTTATTGCGAGCAAAAACGTCGGGCGAAACAGATTGCCAGCTTTGCTTCCTGCAAATCACTTGCTCTCGTTGCGTTCAATCGCCTCGGACCGTTTTTTCTCCTGAAGTTCAACGGAGGTTTTCTGCTCTCGCTGTCCCTCGACAGCATGTCCGGACTGGCGCAAGGCGGTGCCCAATACGAAATGCGCCTCGGCATTGCTGGGATCGATCTGGATGGCTTTGCGAAGCGGCTCAATCGCCCCAGCCGGCGAGCTCAGCGCGATCTCGGTCTTCCCCAAACCAAACAAAGCCTCGCCATAACGGGGATTTGCCTTGAGGGCCGACTGGAAGTGCGATTTCGCATCCTTGAGCTGCGAATTGTTCAACAGTATTTCTCCGAGGATACAGTTCGCCACGGGATCGTTTGGAAAGTGTCTCAGTTCTAACCGGAGCTCTCTTTCGGCAAGGTCATTCTGGCCGTCTCGCCAATACAGAAAACCCAGGCCGGAATGGACTCCCATAAAGTTCGGGTCAGCGGCTTCGGCCGCTTGATATTCTTTGATGGCCTCCGGTCGATTCGACATCTCATCGTAGGCCGTGCCCATCATGATGTGAGCGGACGCCGAATTTGGATTCACCTGCATGATTCGAGCGAACACGCTCGTAAGCGCCTTGTAGTCCTTCATCCGCAGGTACGCCTTCCCTAGCATGTCGAGCGTCTCCAGATCGGAGGGCTGCGCCTGGTTTGCGCGTTCCAAATAGCCGGCGGCTTCCGGATAACGATCGAGAGCAAACAGGGACAGGCCGGCCAAGTCGAGAATCTGAAAGTCGGTTGGATAGGCCGCAGATAACGGTCGAAGCAAGCGCCACGCTGGCGCGTACCGCTGGGTTTTGAAATCAGCGATCGCGAGATTGCGTTTTGTCGCAGGGTCGTCCGGATGAAATTTCAGCGCTTCTTCGTACAGCGGGATCGCCTCGGCAGGGCGCCCCATCCGGGCCAGTACGATTCCCAGATTGTTGAGCGCGGCGATTGAACGCGGATCGATCTTCAAGGCGCTCCGCAGAGCTTCCGCTGCAGCCGCGTTGTCGCCCTTGTGCATCGCTTCCGCGGCCTGTTGAAGGTACGTGTGTAGTCGTATTTCATCGGCAGTTGCAGGCGGGTTGCCCGGCGTCTGCGTCTGAGCCGCTACACAATGCGCTATCAGCAGCCACATAGCGCAGATTCTCGCGAGCCGCCAGGTCCGCACTTGCATTCGCATACGCCGAATTCTAAACCACCGATTGCTATGGCTGTAGGTTTTGGTCACGAACTTCGAGCCTCCGTACCGACTTTTCCACGCCCTGTATAATCGGTATCTGCCTATGCGAGCACTGCTTTCGGTGTGGACCTTTTCCCTGGGGATAGGATGGCTCCTGACTGCGATGCTGCTCGCACAGTCTTCTCCAGCCAAGCCTCTGGTAGGTTCGTCGTCACCCAAAACGCAAAATCCTGCCGCACAGCCCATCCCGCAGTTCGAAGATGTCGCACAGAAGGCCGGACTGACGGTGTCACACATTTCTTCTCCCGACAAAAAGTACATCGTGGAATCCATGAGCGGCGGCGTAGGGCTTATCGACTGCGATAACCACGGCAAGCTCGACATCATCACCGTCAACGGCTCCACGGTCGAACGCTACCGCCAGGGCGGCGACTTAATGATCACGCTTTACCATCAGGATACTGATTCGAAGAGCAACGAGGTTCATTTCACGGACATCACTAAGTCCGCCGGCCTCACTCACAAGGGGTGGGGCATGGGCGTGGCCGTAGCTGATTACGACAACGACGGCCTGCAGGATATTTACGTCACCGGCTACGGCGGCAACGCGCTGTATCACAACCTGGGCAACTGCAAGTTCGAAGATGTAACTGAAAAAGCTGGCGTGGGCGCGGGCGGCTTCAGCACGGGAGCGGCTTGGGCCGATTACGACCGGGATGGCCGCGTGGATCTCTTCGTCTCGCGTTACGTGCATGTGGATATCGACAACCTGCCGCAGTTCGGCAATGATCCGCGATTCTGTCGCTACAAGGGAGTGTTGGTGCAGTGCGGCCCGTGGGGCATGCTCGGCGAATCAGATTTGCTATTTCATAACAAGGGGGACGGCACCTTCGAAGAAGTGTCAAAGAAGGCGGGCGTCGATGATCCTCATCATTATTACGGCCTGGGCGCGACCTGGGGTGATTATGACAACGATGGTTGGCCTGATCTTTATGTCGCCAATGATGCCGGGCCGAACTTTCTGTATCACAACAAGCACGACGGAACGTTTGAAGAGGTCGGATTACTGGACGGAGTCGCGCTCAGCGGTGACGGCATGGAGCAAGGATCGATGGGTGTCGACTGGGGCGACTATCTTCACGAAGGCCGGTTGTCGATGATCGTCACCAACTTTTTTGAGCAAGGCTCAACCCTATATCGCAACCTGGGCAAAGACAACTTTGCCGACGTTAGCGTGCGCGCCGGCCTGATGAAGCCAACTTATCCCCTCGTCAGCTGGGGCACAGCGTTTTTTGATATGGATAATGATGGATGGCTGGACTTGTTTATAGCCAACGGTCACGTTTACCCACAGGTCGACACGATTCCCGGAGGAACACCGTACCGGGAGCCGATGCTCCTGTTCCGCAATCGTCGCGATGGGACTTTCGAGGACGTTTCCCATGCGCTGGCGAGCATGCCTCCACAATCGAGGCGGGGCGCGGCTTTCGGAGACATCAAGAACGACGGTAATGTCGACATTGTGGTGCTCAACGTGGGCCAGCCGCCATCGCTCCTGATGAATCACAACGCCAGCCCGAATCACCGGGTGTTGTTTAAGCTCGTGGGAATGAAAAGCAACAAGGCTGCGATTGGCGCGCGCGTGACGGTGAAGGCTGGCGCGCTGGTGCAGTTCAGTGAAGTGCGCGGCGGCGCCAGCTACCTTTCGCAAAATGACATGCGATTGCACTTCGGTTTAGCAGCAAACGACACGATGAGTGAAGTAAGCATTCGCTGGCCAAATGGCGAAACCGAAGTACTGCGGGACGTCGCAGCAGATTTCATTTACACCGTCGTCGAGGGCGCAGGGATTCAGCAGAAGGTGGCGCTTCCGCCTTTGCCGGGACGCTGAGACCTAATCTCTACTCAGTGCGTGAGAAGGAGACAGCACAGATGAGCCGATGGGCGTGCAGTACCTGTTTTCGCGTGTTTCTCTTCGTGGTACTTGTCAGTTCATCAGCTCGGCTACTGTCCCAGAACGTCGCCGAAGCGGGGCGTGGCGCGCTTGAAATTACCTCCGGCCTGGGGCGCAAGCTCTATGCTCAGCCGGACGACGAGAGCGTTACCGCTGCTCGCAAGAGCCTCGCAGCAGATCCGAAGAATGTCGAACGCGTTCTGCAGCTTTCTAAAGCGGAGGCAGGGCGAAGGCAATATAAGGAAGCGGTGGCGACCTCCACCGAGGGATTAGCTCTTGCCCCGAAGAATGCGGATCTTTATCTTGAACGGGGTCATCGGGAACTCGGTCTGCGCGAGTTCAAGGCTGCCCTGAATGATCTGGAGCAGGCTACACGTCTCGCTCCGGAAATGCTGGATGCCTATTATCACCTCGGGCTGGCACATTATTTCTTGAGCGAATTCGATGAGGCAGCGGCATCGTTTGACAAAGCGCGAGCGTTGGCAAAGAACAACGACAGCCTGATCGATTGCTCAAACTGGCTCTATGTTTCGCTGCGCCGCGCGGGCAAGGACCGAGATGCAGCCCAGGTTTTGACGCGCATCACGCCCGAGGTCAAGAACACCGAGCCGCACCTCTATTTCTATCTGCGTCTCTTGCATTTCTATCAGGGACAGCTTACGGCTGAGGCTGTCCTGCCGCCACCGCCTGCTGGACCGGAAGATCTCGAGGGCGAGCTAGCCTTCGACACCGTGGGCTATGGCGTCGGGAACTGGCACCTCTATCATCACGACCTCTCCCAGGCAGTTGGCCTGTTTCGGAGCGTCGTGAAGGGTGAGGCGTGGAATTCGTGGGGATTCATCGGCTCCGAAACGGAGCTGATCCGCGCGGGGAAGTAGGGACACAAAGCGCGTAGCTGCTTGGTCTCAGTCTCATATTGCACCATCGTCATGAGGCCGAACTGCATGTGCAAGGCAGTGAACTCCCTTCCTCTGCGGATCAGTCGCCCGTTCCGATGGTCTCCCCGCGTTTCAGAGTCCGGTCAAAAAAATCGGCGGTTGCAGTGTAGGAGCGCATCCAATCTCGCCACCTCAGGAACCCGTGGATCTCATCCGGCAGGATGAGTTGTTCGAAGGGCACGCGCTGCGCGCGTAGGCGCTGCACCAGGTCGACAGTTTGACTGAAGGGCACGTTCCGATCATCGTCGCCATGGATGAGCAGCACGGGAGACTTCCAAGTGTTGATGTAGGCATCCGGCGAGGAATCCCATGCCAGCTTTATCGCTGCTTCGGTATCGGGCGGGCGAAGCGCGAGATTGCCGAAATAGGGTCGCTCCGTGAGGAAGACGCTCCAGTCATGCACGCCGTGGAAATCTACTCCTGCTTTGAAGAGATCTGAATTGCGCGCGAGACCCATGGCTGTCAGAAATCCGCCGTAAGAACCACCCCACAATCCGATCTTCTCCGCTTCAACTTCGGGAAGTGATTGCAGATAATGTCCTGCCGCCACAACATCTTTGTATTCCGCTGCTCCGCGCCAGACGGTGTTCGGAGCTTCGCGAAACGCGCGTCCGTACATAACGCCAAGCCGGTAGTTCACTGACAGTACCGCATATCCGCGGCTGGCCAGATATTGATTTTCGGCGTAGGCGTTGTGGTAGTAGTCCATGTAGTGGAAACCGAGCAGCATCTGGCGGATGGGCCCGCCGTGCATGAAGACCAGCCCAGGGACCTTCCCCTTTACGTTGGGCGGAAGAAAAAGTTGGCCGTGCAGCGTGACTCCGTCGTCGCTCTTGAAGATCACTTGCTTTGGGGTAACCAGTGACGCTGAAGGAAAGTCAGACGGCAGGGCTTGCCTGGCAATCATTTCGCGGCCCTTCGCGGTGACCTCATACGGCATGGCCGGTGAGGTTGCCGTCGAACCGAGGCAAAGAATGCTGTTGCCGTCGCCGGTCTGAACCGGAGACCACTCGATCGTCTCGCCACCGGTCAGCGCCTGCTGCGGCGTTCCGCCCGCAGCGGCTACGCGCCACAAGTGCCGCCGGTCGACATCATCCCGGTTCGAGGAATAAATTATCCAGTCCTTATCCGCGCTGAGCGTTACGTCTTCCACATCAAAATCGCCCGGAGTGAGCAGTGTGGCTGCGCCTCCATCTGCGGAAATTGAGTACAAATGATTGCGGCCATCCTGCTCGGAGGCAAACACTACTCGGCCGTCGGCAGCGACGTTAAGCGAGGCATCTTCGGTGAGCTCGGGGATAGAATCCTCGAGCTTGCCGCCGCTGCGCCATAGTAAGTGCGCCGCGCCGGTAGCGGAATCGGCGATCCAGAGCGACCAGGGCTCAGGGCGCACAGGAATCAGCGGCATCTTCTGTTCGTCCCCGGCGGTACGCACAAAGACAATCCACTTTCCGTCAGGCGACCAGCGCGGCATAGAATCCTTGTCGACGCTGGGTGCCAGGTAGCGGATTGAACTGCCCCCGAAGTCGTAGATGGAAACAAAACTATGACCGTCGCGATGGCTGACAAAGGCTATGTGTTTGCCGTCGGGCGACCATTTCGGCTGATCCGACGATCCGTGCACCGTTGCCAGTTCCCTACCCTGCTGTTTTCCATCAACAGTCGCAAGCCACAATTTCTTTTTTGCAGACCACACCACCCATTGGCCGTCGGGCGAAATCTCAATGTCTTCGCAGCCCTCTTCCGGACAACCCATCTCGCCCAGCATGCGAGGCGCCGTATCTGTAGCTTTCGCGTCCACATCCAGCGCAAAGACCTGCTGCTTCGCGCCTTTGGTCCAACTCTCAGGATTCGCGCTCTCTTGCTCGCCGTTCAGTTCGCTGCCTACGGCAAAAACCACGGTCTTGCCGTCAGGAGTGAGTCGCAAGCTGGCAATGGGCTGGCCATCGTCGGCGTCGTAATGAGTGACGGGGTGCGCGGTATGAGCAAAGTCCGGGCCGTCGGCAATCCATACGTTGCGGACTCCCCTGGCATCGAACACCCAGGCCACGCGGCTGCTGTGCGCGGCAGCCACGAGGTTGGTGGGAAAGGATGAACTCAGGACCTGCTCCACAGTGAACGGAGCCTGGGCCCAGGCAGCCGCGGGAGAGCCCAGCATCGAAGCAATAAAGATCGAAGCGATAAAGATCAACCCCATAATGATCAAACCGGGAGCGACCTGGAAGCGAAGTTTGGAAAGTGCCATAGGCCGCTAGGGTAAGCGAAAGCCGCCCTGCTTGCCAATAGCAGTGACAGTGTTCAAGTCTCCTCCGTGCCGCCGACTTTGCCTTCCAAGTCGTGCGGGAAGAGTTCGCGGCAGAGCGCGGCGCCTCCAGCAATGCCTGCATCGGAGCCGTAGTGGGCCGTCACTAGCGGGATTTCCTGGCAACGCGAATTGACACTCCAACTGGATAGCCGCTCGCGTATTTCTCCAAAGAAGGGTCGCAGCATGGAAGCTGCGCCGCCGCCGATGATCATGACGTCGGGTTCGAGCAGGTCGACGATATTTCCCAGCCACACGGTAAGGAACATCGCAGTCTCTTCTAAAACCTCTTTGGCCAGGGAATCTCCTCCGCAGTAGGCTCTACCCACCATCTCACTGGTGATCTGGTCGACCCGGCCTCCGGCCAGTTCCAGGATGGAAGAGCGGCCACCGGCATTAATCTTTTCCGAAGCCCGGCGGGCGATGGCCGGGCCGGAAGCCAGGGCTTCGATGCAACCCAGCTTGCCGCATCCGCAGCGCGGGCCGCGATAGTCGATGGTGTTGTGACCGCCCTCGGCTGCGGCTCCGGTGCGGCCGTGATAAATGTGGCCGTCGAACACAATGCCAGTGCCGATCCCGGTACCGATGGTGGCGCAGAAAACGTTTCGATAACCGCGCCCAGCACCCCATATGGCTTCCGCCAGAGCCGCCGCGTTCCCGTCATTGTCGATTCGAACCGGCAAGCGATAAGCCTTAGACACTAAGTCAGCCAGAGGGAAATTGCGCCAGCCCGGAAGATTCGGAGGATTCATCACAACGCCAGTTCTTGGATCGAGCGGGCCAGGGGCGCAGATGCCGATACCGGCGATTGAGCCTTTCAACTCCGGTTTATGCTCAGCCGCAGCGAGCACTGAATCGATGGCGGAGGTCACGGCAGCCAAGCCGGCAGCAGCATCGGTTGCCACCATCGGGATGCGCGTCTTGTGGGTGATTCCGCCGATAGAGTCTACGAGGCCGGCTGCGACTTTCGTGCCGCCAACGTCCACGCCGATAAAGCATGGGTCTGGAACTTTCATCATGCACTTCGCGTAGAGTCTCTAGCGACGCAAGCGGGTAGCACGCGCTTTTCGGCCGCGAAACCCAGAACTCCTAGAAGAATATACAGGGGAAGTCGATCCGGCGTACCTTTTGATTCGCAAGCGGTGGGGAGAGCTTTTCAGGCTCGGCTAACACTTTCGCGTTGCCTCGGTCCAATAAACGGAGGGATGTGAGGCCTTGGACATCAAGGAAGTTTTGCAGCAGACAGCCACGTCGATGGCGGCTCACCGACTGCGGAGCTTCCTCACGATGTTCGGGATCATCTGGGGTATCACGTCCGTCATTCTGCTGGTGGGCCTCGGAAAAGGATTCAGCCGCGACCAGAAAGAGCGCCTGAAGACGATTGGTGTCGATCTGGCTATTATCTGGGGTGGACGAACCAGTGAACAAGCAGGGGGATACGCCGCCGGGCGCCCGGTTCGGCTCTCGATCAATGATGCTTACCTGATCAAGCAGGAAGCCTATCTGATCAAGACCGTCAGCCCGGAGCTGAGGCGAAGCGTTGCCGAGGTCAGCCGTTATAACGCTGCGTCCCGTCCCGTGCGCGGTGTGTGGTCCGATTACCAACGCTTCCGCTCACTTAAGGTGCAGGAAGGCCGGTTAATGACCGAAGATGACGATCGGGAAGCCCGACGGGTGGTTATTCTCGGGGTCGAGTCGCGTGACCAGCTGTTTCCCGGCAGGCCAGCCATCGGAGAGACTTTGATGATGAACGGCTCACCTTACAGCGTGATCGGTGTGCTCGAAAAGAAGAAGCAGAATGGCAGCTACGGAAGCGGCCCTGACAATACTCAACTCTTCGTTCCCTATGCAGCGATGGCGCGTGATTTTCCGCCTGAGGAGCGGCCGGGTATCTTCAAGGGATGGATCAACAACCTGGTGGTTGAAGTTGCCGATCCGGATCATCACGAAGAGGCGATGGATCAGCTTTATCAAATTCTGGGGCGTGAGCACCACTTCGATGCCAGCGACAAAGATGCGCTTTTCATCTGGGATACTTTGGAGGGGTCGAAGCTGGTGGAGCGAATCTTCGACATTATGACCATCTTCTTCGGAGCAGTGGCTCTGATGACACTCACGCTCGGCGGCATCGGGGTGATGAACGTCATGCTGGTTGTGGTGACGGAACGGACTCGCGAGATCGGTGTCCGCAAATCTTTAGGGGCCACAGCGGGCGACATTCGCAACCAGTTCTTCGCCGAATCATCCGCGCTGATGATGATCAGCGGAGCCCTAGGCATGGGCATTGGCGTTGGGACTTGCATAGCGATGAACCAACTGCCATTGCCAGATTTCGTTCCGCATCCCGTGATCTCCCCATTAGCGATTGTCTTGTCGCTGTTGACGCTGGGTTTGATCACAGTGGGCGCGGGAATGTATCCCGCTCAGCGCGCCGCGGCGCTCAGTCCGATAGAGTGCTTGCGCCAGGAGTAGCGGAATCAGGAGTAGCCGAATGCAGATAAAAGAACTGATCCTGCAAAGCTGGGATGCCCTGACCCGCAACCGTCTGCGGTCGATTCTGACCATGATGGGCATCGTATGGGGCCTGACCACGGTGGTGCTGCTGCTCGGCTACGGCGAAAGCGTAAGCCAGGGCGTGCTCAATGCATTTCTCGGCATCGGAAACAGCGTCATCATGGTTTGGGAGGGTCAGACCAGTATGCAGGCCGGCGGTGAACGCGCCGGCAAGCGCATTCACTTCAAGTATGAAGACGTACAGGCCATCCGTGACGAAGCTCCGCTTGTTCGTCTGGTGAGTGCGGAGTGGGATGATCCGTTCGCTTATAAGTATGGCGACAAAGTAATCTCCGTCCAGACAAAGGCGGTGCAGTATCCCTATCGCGAGCTGCGCAAGCTGAATATTGCCGAAGGCCGCTACTTCGAAGAGAGCGACTTCAGCGAACACCGTCACGTTCTTATCTTTGGACCTAATGCCGCCAAGAAGGTATTCGGCGGCCGTGATCCTGTGGGCGACCACGTGACCATCAACGGGGAAACCTGGGATGTGATCGGACTGCTGCGACTCAAGATCCAGGACTCGTCCAACAACGGTCCTGACAACGAGAACGTGTTCATGCCTTTCGAAAGCATGAGAGATGTGAATGATGAGCGCGATCCCCATATGATTGTGTTCCAAGCGGTCACGCCGCTGCTGCATAAGGCTGCGCTGGCACAGGTGCGTGAAGTGCTGGCCCGGCGCCACAATTTCAATCCCAAGGATGACAAGTCGACTCCCGAGTGGGATACGGTGGATGACACCAAGGACATTGAACAATTCGGAATCGCGCTTCGGTTGATTCTGGGGTTCGTGGGCGCATTGACGCTTGGAGTCGGCGGCGTCGGCGTGATGAACATCATGCTGGTCAGCGTAACCGAACGCACCAAGGAGGTGGGTTTGCGCAAAGCGCTCGGGGCGCGTAACCGCGATATCGCATTGCAGTTCCTGGTAGAGGCGCTGGTGCTTACCTTCGTTGCCGGTGCGGTAGGGATGCTGGTTTCTGTCGTGTTGGCGCACACGATCCCGCCCATGCCGCTCTACTCCGACATGTATAAGACAGCCAATCACGAGGGCGACATCTTCTTGAGGACAAATTTCAGCGTGATGGTGACTGCATTCCTGATTCTTACCTTCGTCGGCATAATATCGGGCATGTGGCCCGCGCTGAAGGCAGCCGGCATGGAGCCGGTGGAGGCGCTGAGGTATGAGTAGAGCGTAGCAAGTCTTCCGAGAAATGCTCGCGCGGAACCATAGTTGTATCATTCAGCCATCGTCATGCAGCGTCATTCGCCAGCTTCCGATCTCCACGCCAAAGCCCTTTCGGTCAAAGATCAGCAACTGATTCAGATCGTGGACTCCGCGCTGGCTGAAGCGGCGCACCGCAGCGGCGGGTGGCTGGTCTGTCGCCCCGGGTGTACGCAGTGCTGCATCGGAGCTTTTCCCATCAATCAGCTCGACGCTTTGCGGTTGCGGCGAGGACTTGCCGATCTGGAATTGCGCGCGCCCGAGCGTGCTGAAGGCGTTCGCACTCGCGCCCGCGAGTCGGTTGCCCGGTTATCGGGGGATTTTCCCGGCGATCCAATGAGCGGTATTTTGGACGAGGGAGACGACGCTGCTCAACGTTTCTCTGATTTTGCGAACGACGAGCCTTGCCCCGCGCTCGATCCTGAAACGGGGAATTGTGAACTCTACGAATCCCGCCCCATGACCTGTCGCGTTTTTGGACCGCCAGTTCGGTCCGAAGATGGTTTAGGAGTCTGCGAACTCTGCTACCACGGCGCTTCCGACGAGGAGATTGCAGCCTGCGAGATGAAACCTGATCCCGACGATCTGGAATCTGCTTTGCTCAAAACGGTTGAAGCGAATACGGGAGCTCGCGGAAACACGATCATCGCCTCTTGTCTGGCATCGTGAGCGATCAATTCTTCTTTTTCTGCAGCTCAGCCCAGCGGGCGTAAAGCTGATCCACCTTTTCCTGAGCCGCTTCCATCTCAGCGTGTGCACTAACCAGACGTGGAGCGTCGCTGACAATCTCGGGATCTTCGAGTTGATCGCGCTTGGCCTGCAGGTCGAGCTCGGCATCGGCAACCCGCAGCTCGATGGAGTCATATTCGCGCGCTTCTATGTATGACAGTTTCCTTTTCCCGGGAGACTGCCGGGTGCCCTCGGCCGATGCAGGAAGGCGCGTCGTAGTGCGCGCATCGTTCCTCACCGCTTGCTTGTTCTCTTCCAGCCATGACTCCCACTGGGAGTAGTCGGCGAAGAGCCCCGCTCTTCCCTGCCCGTCCAGCCCTAGAACCACGGTGGATACGCGGTCCAGCATGTAACGATCGTGCGTAACCAGGACGAGTGAGCCGCGAAATTCCAGCAGGCTTTCTTCGAGTATGTCGAGCGTCGGGATGTCGAGATCGTTAGTGGGCTCGTCGAGCAGGAGAACATCGGCGGGCTGCAGCATGAGTTGGGCGATCAGAACCCGCGCCCGTTCGCCGCCGGAAAGCTTGCCCACCGGTTGATTCAGTTGCTCGCCCGCAAACAGGAACTTTGCTGCCCACGAGGCCACATGGACTTGGCGGTCTTGATACACCACGGAATCGCCTTCGGGAGCCAGAGCGCGGCGCAGTGTTATATCGGGGTCGAGCTCGCGGCTCTGGTCGAAATAAACAATGCGCAGCCAGTCGGCGCGATGAATCTGACCGCTTGCCGGGGCCGATTCTCCGCGCAAGATTCGAAGCAAGCTGGTTTTTCCGCTGCCGTTTGGCCCGACTAATCCCACCCTCATTCCGGCGGTAATCACGAAGTTCAGTCCTACAAACAGAGTACGGCCCGCGATCTCGCAGGAGACGTCTCCCAGTTCGATCAGGCGCTTCGTCTTTCGATCGGTGGCCGAGAAGTCAATTAGCGCGGTTGCGCTGCGGCGCCGGAAATTCAAGTCTGCGAGTTCACCCATCAGTTCGCCTGCTTTGTCGATACGCGCCTTGGATTTTCTTGTTCTTGCTTTGGCGCCACGGCGCAGCCACTCGATCTCCCGGTGAACCAGGTTCTCCAACGCTTCCTGGCGCTTGGACTGCGCGTGCAGGAATTCTTCTTTTTTCTCCAGGAACCGGCTGTAGCTTCCGGAAACGCGCAGCAAGCCGTCGGGATAAGTCCGGTTCAGCTCCGCCATTTCGGTGGCGACGTTCTCCAGAAAATAGCGATCGTGACTGACAACCACACAGGCGAAAGATGCGGCCTCGAGCAAGGCTTCGAGCCACTCGATCCCTGCCAGATCCAGGTGATTCGTAGGCTCGTCGAGCAAGAGTATATCTGGCCCCTGAACGAGTGCCTCGACAATCGCGAGCCGTTTCTGCCAGCCACCCGATAAGGCTGAGGCTTCCGCATCGAGGTTTTCGAAGCCAGCACGGCCCAACGTTTCGGCGAAGCGAGTCCCCCGCTCCGACTCCGGCACCGCGGCTCGCTCCATTGCGCTCTGGGCGACGGAGCGGACCGTCGATCCGCGCTCGAATTGCGAGTCCTGCTCTACATAACTGAGGCGGACTCGTTTGCGCACAGCGGTTTCGCCGCTGTCGGGAGTCACATCACCCGCGAGAATCCGCAGCAGCGTGGACTTGCCGGAGCCGTTCGGGCCTATCAGACCAATGCGGTCGCCCTCCGAAACCGTGAAGCAGATGTTCTGAAACAGCGGAGCGGCTCCAAAGGCCTTCGAAATTTCCTGCGCATTGATGATCGGCGGCAACGACTTGGGGTCTCCTCGTACTGAATTGAGATTATCAGGAAAGGCAGACCCGCACGGCATGCCCCTAACTGCTACGACCATTGGAGATGCTGCCTGCCCCTGCCATCACGGCTAAGATAGAGTGCGAAGTCTACGCGGGGGCGCCAGCAATGGAAGATAGCGACCGGAATCGCTCTTTCATCGAGGAGCAGCGGCCGGAACGAAGGGTGCATCCTCGCGTTAGAGTGAAAGTTCCGGTAGAGTTGTTCGCCCCGGGCAGCGATGTTCCCCAGCGTGGCGCGACCTCCGACATCAGCGAAGCTGGTTGCTATATCGAAACCATGTTTCCGTTTCCTGTCGGAACCACTCTCGAAATGACCCTCCAGCTTGAAGGAACGCTGCTGGCCGTGGGCACGGTGGTCACCTGCGACCCGCAAGTTGGGAACGGGATCGAGTTCGCCAGAATGCTGCCTGAAGATTTGGAAGAACTGCGGGCGTTCGTGATGGCCGCACAGGAAGCTGAGTGACACGAGTTCGGTCGAGCTTGGCATCCCGCCGACGACAAACCTTCAGCGACCGTTCATAATGTCTGCATGCCACCGGATAAGACCATCCGCCGCCTGAAGACCTATGCCGGCGGTCAAGGGTACGTCTACCAGTATTACTTCGTGGGCCAGCGTGTCGCACTTGCCAGCGTTCCTGAGGCGCCAGCCATCGAATTCGTTTTCGATGTCACTTCCGATCGCAAGATAACCTTTGCGGTCAGCGTATTCGTTCCTGAAAACGCCGTGAGTGCCTGGTCTGCAAGACACGGGCGTCCGCTCACGGATTCCGAACAGTACGCCGCGGCCAAGCTGCGGCTGTTCCGCGCCTTCGACGAAGTGGAAGACGTGAAAGCTCATGGCCGCCGGCTTGTGATTGACGCCAGCCTGCTTGAAGAAGCGCTCGCTAGTCTGGGGGTGGAGTAGCATTCTGGAGTCGATTTGCCCGTCGAATCGGTCGACTCTTAATCGTCGGAAATCGCTGGGGGAGTTCTAAGAGTGAAAAGACTCAAGCACGTATCGATGACAACGGTGTTGATCGCGCTTGCCTGGTGTACCAGTGCGGCATCGTCGCAAACGACAAGGTGGTCAGAGCAACAGGCGAACGCTTGGTATGCCCAACAGCCGTGGCTGGTTGGAAGCAACTACATTCCCAAGTCGGCGATCAACCAGCTGGAGATGTGGCAGGAGACAACCTTCGATCCCGCTGAGATCGACAAGGAGTTAACCTGGGCTGAAGCGATGGGCATGAACACCATGCGCGTGTTTCTGCACGATCTGCTCTGGCAGCATGATGCCGCTGGCTTTCGAGAACGCATTGGCCGATTCCTGACTATCGCTTCGCGGCATCATATCCGTCCGATGTTCGTGCTCTTTGATTCCTGCTGGGATCCGTCGCCGCATCTCGGCCCACAGCATCCGCCCATTCCTGGCGTTCACAACTCGGGATGGGTGCAGAGTCCCGGCGCAACGGCGCTGGCGGATCCAAACCAGTATCCGCGGCTCAAAGCGTACATACTCGGGGTGGTGGGAGCATTCGCCAACGACGATCGCATCCTCGCCTGGGACCTCTGGAATGAGCCCGGCAGCGTCAGCAGCGAAACTTACCCCAACGAAGAACTGAAAGAAAAGGACAAAATCGCTCGCGTAACGGCGCTTCTGCCGCAGGTGTTCGCGTGGGCACGCGAGGCAAACCCCACGCAGCCTCTCACCAGCGGCGTATGGGCCGTCGACACTTCGTCCGAAAGTGGAAACCTTGGCGAGATCCAGGAAATCCAACTGCGCGAGTCCGACATTATCAGCTTTCATAACTACGACTGGCCGGAGTCTTTCAAGAGAGAGATAGTATGGCTCAGACAGAAATACAACCGGCCAGTGATTTGCACCGAATACATGGCGCGTTCGGAGGGCAGCACGTTTGATACGGTACTGCCGATCGCCAAGCAGGAGGGAGTCGGGGCGATCAATTGGGGTTTCGTCGCAGGCAAGACGCAGACTTACTTGCCCTGGGATTCGTGGCAACGTCCCTATGTTGTGGAGCAGCCGTCGATATGGTTCCACGAGGTGCTGCGGTCCGACGGAACGCCGTACCGGCAGGCTGAGGTGGACTTGATACGGCAGCTCACGGGAAAGAATTAGTTGAGCGCCGATCCAGATCAAACCAGCCGGGGACCCTTGCCGTTTCCGCCTGCCAGTTCTCACCGCAGAATATAATGCGTGAAAGGGACAGGGTCCCGTGGCTGGCCTGTACTTGCTGAACTTGCATTAAACTCGCCGGACTCTGATACTTACCTAGCCTATGGCATTACTTTGGTTGCGCTTCGCGCTGGCTTGCTACTTCATTGGGTTGATCTACGCCTTCTTTGCGCTCAGCCGCACCAGCGACCTTTTCAGCCGCATCGCGTTTCACGCCGCCAGCTTAGGCATGGTCTTCCACTTCGTTTCGCTGGTCGAGTTATTTCTTTCCGATCATGTCGTCTGGGCCTCGGTGCATAACGGCGAGTCGCTACTGGCATTCTTCTCGATGACCTTTTTCATGATCATCTATGCCATTTACCACACCACTTCGCCTGGCGTAGTCGTCTTCCCCATTGTGTTCTTTCTTACATTTGTTGCGGCCCTCGATGAACAACCCGTGTTGCAAACGTCTTTTGTTCAGCACAAGGGATGGCTGATCGCGCACATCATTCTGATCTTCACGGGATACGCCGCTCTGGTGCTCAGTTTCGGCGCCAGTCTGCTTTACCTTTTGCAGGAGCGCCGCTTGAAAGCCAAGAAGCCAAGCAGCCTGATTTCCTTTTTGCCTGCGCTTGAAGTAATTGACCAGATTGGGTATCGATCGTTGCTGCTCGGCTTTCCTTTCATGACACTCGGGCTGATTACCGGATCCGTTGTGGCGATGTCGGCGTATGGCCACGTAGACTTTGAAGATCCCAAGATTCTGTTATCGATTTTGATGTGGGCCGTGTACATGGTGATGGTCGTCACCCGGTGGAGCTCGGGATGGCGTGGCCGCCGCGCCGCTGTGCTGGCGACCTGCGCGTTTGTAGCTGCGATTGTTGCCTGGGCCGCGAATTATTTTTCGACGATCCACAGGTTTGCAGCCTCATGAGGTATCAGCTCATTGGCGTGAATCATCGGAGCGCGCCACTCGAGGTGCGCGAGCGGCTGGCGATTCCAGAGTCGCGCCTGGCCGATGCTTGCCGCGATCTCGCTGCCCACCCCGGAATCGAAGAAGGCATGATTATTTCCACCTGCAACCGCGTGGAAGTGGTCACGCATACAACCAACGGCTCGGCTGACCTGCGCGGGTTTCTGCACCAACATTTCCAGCTCAAGTCGGAGGACCTGAGTCCCCACCTCTACGAGTTCCACGAGAAAGATGCCGTGCGGCATGTCTTCCGCGTGGCCTCGAGTCTGGATTCGATGGTGGTCGGCGAAGCCCAGATTCTCGGCCAGGTAAAAGAGGCTTACGCGACGGCGCGCGCCGTGGGGTCGGTTCGCAGCCAGCTCGATCAGCTTTTTACCCGCGCCTTTGCGGTCGCCAAACGGGTGCGCAGCGAAACCGCCGTGGGAACGTCTTCGGTTTCGGTCGCGTCGGTTGCGGTGGAACTCGCCAAGAAGATTTTCGGATCGCTGCAGGGCAAGAGCGTTTTCATTGTCGGCGCAGGTAAGATGAGCGAACTCGCCGCCCGCCACCTCATGGCGCACGGCTGCGCCTCCATCTTCGTGGCCAACCGCACCTATGACCGCGCCATCGGGCTGGCGCAGAAGTTCAACGGACACGCCATCAAATTTGAGGATCTCTACGGCTCTTGCGACCGCGCTGATATCGTCATTACTTCAACCGGCGCGCCTCACGCCATTTTTCGGCGCGAGCATGGCGAACAATTCCTCGCTCGCCGCAAAAACCGGCCCATGTTTTTCATTGACATCGCCGTGCCTCGCGACGTCTCGCCGGAGATGGCCAAACTCGACGGCATCTTTGCCTACGACATCGACGATTTGCAGCAGGCCGTCAGCAGTCACGTTGCCGACCGGCGTCACGAAGCCGAGCTTGCCGAGGCTATCATCGCAAGCGAACTTGAGCGCTTCGAAGCCCGCCTGCACACCCTCGATGTAGTTCCGACCATCGTGTCGTTGCAGGATCATCTGGAAACCATCCGCCAGGCGGAAATCGACCGCGTGCGCAGCCGCATGGGTCCGTTGACTCCGGAACAGGAAATGGCAGTCGAGGCTCTAACTCGCGGCATTATCAACAAAGTCATGCACACTCCGATTACCACTCTAAAGACAGCCGCCCGCGACTCCGAGGCAACCACGGTAATCGATGTCGTACGAAGACTATTTAATTTGCACGAGAAAGAAAAAGGACGAGTATCGCAGGGCGGGGATGGTGAGGCGTCGGGCAGGGATGCGCAAGATGGAAGAACGGGATCGCGCCGTGATTCCTAAACTCCGCATTGGCTCCCGCGGCTCGCAGCTCGCCCTCTGGCAGGCGAACCATGTCTCGGCCCTACTGTGTGCGCGTGGCCACAAAGTCGAGATCGAAATCATCCACACCACCGGCGACAAGATCACCGATGTCGCCCTCGCAATGGTCGGAACCAAGGGGATGTTCACAAAAGAAATTGAGGAGGCTCTGGCCGCTGGACGCGTCGATCTCGCCGTCCACTCCTTGAAAGACCTGCCCACAGAACTTCCCCCAGGATTCGAAATCGCCGCCATCACCGAACGAGAAGATCCGCGCGATGCTTTCTGTTCGCGGCTTTATTCCGCGGTGGAAGATTTGACCAACGGAGCACGCGTAGGCACGTCCAGCCTGCGCCGTCAGGCGCAATTGAAAGCCATTCGCCCCGACCTCGACGTCCATCCGCTGCGCGGCAATGTCGACTCGCGACTGCGCAAACTGGAAGAAGCGGAATACGCCGCCATCATTCTCGCCTCGGCTGGCCTGAAGCGTTTGGGTAAAACTGCATTGATCAAACAGATCATCCCCACCGAGATCATGTGCCCCGCTGCCGGGCAGGGAGCGCTCGGCATCGAAATCCGCGAAGGCGACTCAGCTACGCGCCAGCAACTCACATTTCTGGACGATGCCGCCGCCCGCGCCGCCACCACTTGCGAGCGTGCCCTGCTCAACCGCCTCGGCGGAGGCTGCCAGGTTCCTATCGGCGCCTTCGCGGAAATTCGCAGCGGCACACTTCATCTCGATGCCATCGTCGCCGACCCCGACGGCTCGAGGCTCCTGCGCGAATCCCGTGACGGCAACCTCAATGATCCTGAACAACTCGGCAATGCAGTCGGCGAAACCCTGCTCAACCGTGGTGGCGACGAGATTCTCGAAGCTGTTTACGGTCACGGCGTGGCCGTACCGCCGCAACCATGATTGCGGATCAATATCTCAAATGAAAAGCGGCAGCGTTCTCCTGCGACTTCTAGGTGGCACAAAGGGCTCGCATGCTCTTCGGCGCTGGATCAACCTCTGGCCGCCGTTTCTCGGCATGGGCATTCGCATCCGGCGCATCGCTCCTGACATGAAGGCCGTCGACGTCGAGATGAAGCTGCGCTTCTGGAATGCGAACTACGTCGGGACTCACTTTGGCGGATCGCTCTTTGCAATGACCGACCCCTTCTATATGCTGATGCTGATGGCGAACCTGGGCCGCGATTACATCGTTTGGGACAAGGCCGCGACTATCCGCTACAAGAAGCCGGGCAGAGGAACTGTGCGCGCGGAGTTTCGTCTTTCCGATAGCCAGATCGACGACATTCGCGAGAAACTGAAGACATTGCCGAAGTATGAGCCCGTCTTTACGGTAGAAGTGAAGGATGAGGCCGGCGTTGTGATTGCCGAAGTTGAGAAGGTGCTCCACGTCCGGAGCAAACCAGTGACCGAATCGGCCGAACAATAGACAGCAAATCGATCGTGTACATTCCTGAATACTTCCGTGTGCGTGACCATGAAGATGCCATAAAGTTTATGCGCGCGAATCCGTTTGCCATCCTGATCTCATCCACCGAGTCCGGGCCTTTCGCTACGCATCTCCCTATTTTCGTACGTGCCGAGAAGGGTGAAGAAAAGATAATTCTGCGCGGCCATGTGGCCAAGGCGAATCCGCATTGGCGTTATCTCGAACAGGATCCTCAGTGCTTGACCATTTTTCACGGACCACACTCCTACATTTCGCCCAGCAACTACGCTGCCCGTGAAAGTGTCCCCACTTGGAATTACGGCGCTGTGCACCTCTACGGAAACGCACAGGTTTTCTCCTCGCCGGAAACGCTGCAGGGCATCCTTCACGAACTGATGCAAACCTTCGAGCCTGCATACGCCTTGCAATGGGCCAGCCTCGACGAGGCTTACCGCGAGCGCATGCTTCGGCAGATTGTTGGTCTTGAGATCGAGGTCACAAAGGTGGAGGCGAAGTTCAAGCTCGGCCAGAACCGTACTCGGGAAGATCAGCAGAACATGATCGCATCCTTGGAGAAGGCCGACGACACCGCCGCTTCTGGCGTTGCGCGCCTGATGAAGGACCAGAAACTTGGCCGAATCGTGAACGGTAAGGACAATAAATGAAGTGGCGGCCCGTTTCCACTTCTCAGGCACGACCGCTCTCCGGCGTGCGCGTGCTCGTGGGCCGGGCGCGGCACCAGGCGAGCGCTCTTTCGAGTGAACTACGCAAGCTGGGCGCGACCGTGATTGAAATTCCGTTCATCGAAATTCGCAGGCCGCGCAGCTTCAAGGCCTTGGATTCCGCGTTGGGGAATCCTCATGCATACGACTGGCTTATCCTCACGAGCGTGAACGGGGTCGAAGCCATGTGGGAGCGGTTAGCCAAGCTGCGCCTGCCGAAAATCGGTCTCACGCACCTAAATATCGCGGCCATCGGCCCGGCGACGAAGAAGGCGATTGAAGAGCACGGCATCAAAGTGGATGTCGTTCCGAGGGAATACGTGGCAGAGTCTGTAGTACGCAGCCTGCGGCGACGGGTGAAGGGAAAACGTGTGCTGCTGGTGCGCGCCAAGGTTGCCCGCGACGTGATTCCTCGCGAGTTGCGCAAGGCTGGAGCGCATGTGGATGTCGTCGAAGCTTACGAAACCGTTGTGCCGAAGTCTTCGCGGCCGCGCCTGCGCAGCGTGCTTGAGAATCCGCGGCGGCATCCGCGTGTGATTACCTTCACAAGTTCTTCGACCGTGCGCAATTTTGTGGCTTTGCTGGGCCCGCAGAACAGGAAGCTTGACGGGATACGGCTCGCCTCAATCGGCCCAGTGACCTCCTCAACTTTGCGCGAGCTTGGCTTGCGCGTGGACATTGAAGCCAGAAAGTTCACCATCCCCGGACTAGTTGAAGCCATCCTGCGTGCGCTGCCGGAGATGTAATCGGCTTATTCCGTCAGCGAACAACTGCAATCGGCGGGGACGACGTCGGCCAATAGGAAGTCGGCGACGCGTTGGTAGGCGTCGATCTGATTCTCCACGCGGGCGAAGCCGTGGCCTTCGTTCTCATAAATCTTATAGTCGACCGTACCGCCGCGCTTCTTGATAGCATCGACTACCTGTTGCGTCTCTGATTTCGGGCAGCGCGGATCGTGGCCTCCGGCCAGCAGCAGCAACGGCGCTTTGATCTGATAAATGAAGTTGATCGGCGAGCGATCTTCGTACAGCGCTTTATTCTTCACCACGTCGCCCATGGTCGCCAAGTCAGACTGTTGCAATACCGGATCTTCGTTCTCAATTTCTGTGAACCAGTTCACGAAAGGCACGATGGGCACGCCCGCGGCCCAAACGTCAGGCGCTTTCGTGACTGCCATCATGCTGAGATAACCGCCGTAGCTGCCGCCCATCACAGCGATTTTCTTGGGATCGAGGTGGCCGGTCTGCTTGATCCAGTCAACGCCAGCGAGCACGTCCTGCAAATCGCCGCCGCCCATGTCGAAGAGATTCGCCTGCTGGAATTCCCTGCCGTAACCCGTCGAGCCGCGATAGTTGGGGGCGAGAACCATGTATCCCTGATTGGCCGCGTATTGAATGAAGCGGTTGAACGAGTTCATCGCCTGCGCAGTCGGGCCGCCGTGGATGTAAACGATGGCGGCATTCTGCCCGTTGCGCGCCATATTGAAGGGCACGTAAAGGAAGGCAGAGATGGTCCACTTGCCGTCGCGGCTGGGATAGTGCACCAGGTAAGGCTCAACCATATCTTCGGAACGCACGCCGGCAACCAGTGAATGCGTGATTTGATGCGACTTGCCGGTTGCCAGCGTATACACCCAGAGATCGCCGGGCGCGGTGGGGCCGTTGTGATAATAGAGCAGGCGTTCCCCGTCTTTTGTAAAAGCAAAATGGCCGCCTGTAGGCTCGTTCACTCCCTTCGCAATCGGCAACATAGTGGATGTAGCAGTCGCGAGATCGTGCAGGTAAATGTCTTCATTGCCGTCGACGTTCGCGCTGAAAGTGATGCGCTTACCGTCGGGCGAGAATTCGCCACCGTGAATCTCCCATTTGTCATGGGTGAGCCAGGAGACCTTCCTCGTCGCGATTTCGAGAAGGCCGACATTCTCGTAGCCATTCGCGGCGTTCGAGGTGAAGAGAACGTGCTTGCCATCGGGAGAAATGTCGTCATTGGAGTAACGCTGTTCGCCTTCATGTGGCGTGAGCAGCGTGCTCTTTCCCGTCGCAACTTCAGCGACGAAGATGTTGGAGTCCGTCCCTTTGGCCTGCTCCTGTGTGTAGACGATGTACTTGCCGTCTTTCGACCAGATGGGATTAAAATTTCCCTTATCTTGAGGAGTGTTTGTAGTGAGGTGCTTCACCTCACGCATCAGCGTGTCATAGACATCGATCTCGTACGCGGCTGACGTCTTTGGCTTAACCAGATATGCAAGGTAGCGTCCGTCAGGCGACCACGTTGGATCGGTTTCGGCGATCTCGCGTGTGCTGGTGAGATTCACGACTTTGCCGCTCTTGGGCGAAACCAGGAAAATGTCCCAGAGTTCGTCGCCGTCGTAATCGGATTGATAGGCGATCCACTTGCCATCGGGCGACCACGCTGGTGAAGTCTGGCGCTGGTCGCTCACCGTGAGCTGCACCGGCCATCCACCTTCGGCGGGGAGGAGCCACAGATTGTTGCGCCCGCTCATATTCGAGATGAAGGCGATGCTTTTGCCATCGGGCGACCATGTGGGCTGACCCACCTGGCGCGTCATGTAAAGCTTCTCGATGGTCAGACTGCGAGGCTCGACCTGCGCGTTGGGCTTGGAGGCAATCTGCTTGGGATCAGTGACGGCCTGGGGCGCGGGTAAGGTCTGGCCGGCGATGCTGTCTGCAAGAACTGTGCTCATGAGTACGACGATAGCAAATGAGATCAAAATGCGCACGGGGTTGGCCTTCGGAGCGAGAGGCGAAGAGAAAGTGTATCAGAAGGTGCGCTGTTTGAAAGCAGCTCGACAACGATCGAGGTTACGCTTTAGCATTCTTATGCATGTCGACCGTGCTCCAGGTCTTGTCGGCGGCGTGGCAGAGGTTTTCGAGCGAACAGTCCACGCACTTGGGCTTGCGCGCGATGCAGAGCTTGCGTCCGTGCCAAATGATCTGGTGGGAAAAGAGAATCCACTTTTCGCGCGGGATGATGCGTGTCAGATCCTGCTCAATTTTCTGCGGGTCATTGTTCGTGGTCAGCTCCAGACGGCGCGAGATGCGGTGGACATGAGTATCGACGACCACCCCTTCGGCCTTCTTGAACCAGGTGCCCAGCACGACGTTGGCTGTCTTCCGTGCGACGCCGGGAAGGCTGAGAAGCTTTTCCATGTCATCGGGCACCTGGCCTCCAAAGTCGGCGACGATTTTCTTCGCGGCGCCCACCACAGACTTGGATTTGTTGCGGAAAAAGCCGGTGGAGCGGACGTCGGGCTGGAGCTGCTCGGGCGTGAGCGCGGCAAAGGCTTGCACCGTCGGATATTTTCGGAACAGCTCCGGCGTGACGCGGTTCACGTTCGCGTCGGTGGACTGCGCGGAGAGGATGGTCGCGACTAGAAGCTCCCATGCGCTCGAGTGGGTGAGAGCGCAGGTCACCTCGGGATACATCTCGTCGAGGCGCTTCAGGATCTCGGCAATGCGGTCTGGGGCCAACGGATTGTAGGCGGATGCTTTTTTGCCGTCTTTTTTCCAGCCTTTTGGCGCGGCCGCCGGAGCTGCTCTCCTGAGACGGGCAGGAACCTGCCCTGAGCCTGCGGAAGGGGTGCCTGTCCCCGCACGAACGCCTTCTTGGCGGCCGGTGCGGGCGGGTTGTCGGGGTGTGCGTCCGCGGGGCATGAGGGCAACATCTTAGCAGAGACCTCGGTAACCACGCCGATGATTGACTCGACCGACATCCCTCGGTAGTCTGGAGTTCACACTCTCTTCAGACAATCTATGGCCGTAAGTTCCATTCAGCTCGGGCAGGTCTGGCGCAGCGATGCCGATGGCCAGGATTATCTAGTCACCAAGGTCTACAACGAAGTATTCAGTCAGTACGCGATGCTGAGGCCGGCAGGTATCGCCGCACCGGACGCACCGACTGTGCGCGTCAAAGTGACCAAGACCCCGCAAGGCGCGGCGCTTCCTGGCTACACCTTTACTCAGGACGGCTCGTTCTAGGAACGGTATTCCCGCATCTGATTTCCGATACACTAAAACCCAGTTTCCAGTACTCAGTTCCCAGCCTGCGGGTCAAAGGGTTTCACTGGGAACCGAGAACTGAGAACTGCCTTCGAATGACTGAAAAACTCCTAACCGTGATTTTTGCGTTCATCAGCTCCGTGATGAGCGTGACTGGATACGCCGGCGTCGCGCTGTTGATGGCGATTGAATCGGCATGCATCCCGCTGCCTTCGGAACTGATCATGCCGTTTGCCGGCTATCTCGTTTTTACCGGAACGTTCAAGCTGCTTTGGGTAGCGACGGCGGGGGCGCTCGGATGCAATCTGGGATCTCTGGTGGCGTATGAGATTGGCTGTTATGGCGGGCGTCCTCTCGTGGAGCGTTATGGTCATTGGATCCTGATGACGCGCCGCGAGCTCGACTGGGCCGATCGCTTCTTCGCCCGCTGGGGATATCTTGCCGTCTTCATCGCGCGGCTGCTGCCGGTGATTCGCACCTTCATCGCGCTGCCGGCAGGAGTGGCGCGCATGCCGCGAGGACGGTTTCACCTCTACACGTTTCTGGGATCGTGGCCGTGGTGCCTGGGGCTGGCCTATCTCGGCATGAAGCTGGGCCAGAATTGGCGCGAACTGGGCAAATATTTTCACAGGTTCGACGCGGTGATCGGAGTGATGCTGGTGGCCGGCGCGGTCTGGTTCGTCTGGACTCACTGGCAGAATAGAATGCGGACGGCGGGGTGAAGAGATGCGCAGGACGCGCGAACAAATATCGGAGGCGCGGCAGCGGCTCAGAGTGGTTTATGGTGAGTTATTCGACGCCACGGCAGCGCTCCTATTTCGCGACGACCCGATTGGCATCAGTTTCGACAACCAGAATACAGACGAGTATGAGCCCGAGGCTGAAACCATCCTGCCGCGCCTACGCAGTTGCCACTCGTCAGAAGAAGTGCTGCGTGTGGTTCATGAGGAGTTCGTCCGCTGGTTCGACGCGGATACCGCCGGCCCGCAGGAGCGTTATGAGCAAATTGCATCTGAGCTTTGGCAGCTCTGGCAGAGAACAGGTAAGAGCAGATAAAATGGACATATGTCCCCCGAACTGAACTTCGGCCCCTACGTCGACAACGAGAACGGCAAGAAAGTAGTCAAGGATCTGACCTTCGGCAATCCCACGCCGGAAGGGCTGGTGCTCACCACTCTCGATTCGGCAGTCAACTGGATGCGCAAGGGTTCGATCTGGCCGATGACGTTTGGCCTGGCTTGCTGCGCGATCGAGATGATGTCGATGGGGGCGTCGCGGTTTGATATTGCGCGTTTCGGGGCTGAGGTATTTCGACCTTCGCCACGGCAGAGCGATCTCATGATCATTGCCGGCCGCGTCTCGAACAAGATGGCGCCAGTGATCCGCCAGTTGTGGGAACAGATGCCGGAACCGAAGTGGGTGATTTCCATGGGCGCCTGTGCCACCTCCGGCGGCGTCTTCCAGAACTACGCGTTGGTGCAAAGCGTCAACCAGGTCATTCCCGTCGATATTTATGTTCCAGGATGTCCGCCACGTCCTGAGCAACTCATCTACGCCATCACGCTGCTGCAGGAAAAAATCCAGAACGAGCGCGGGACGATCAAGAAGGCCTTGAACCTAAAGTAGCGTTCCACGTGGGCTGCTTCATCCTGATTTCGGCTGCTCATTCCCTTCATTTTCATCTCCGACCGGTGTGCAAATGTTTTATCCATGGGCTTGTAACTGGCTCCCAATATGGGACTTGGAGGGGGGTTAGTCCATAGCGCTCGCATATCACAGGGAGGAATGCGAAACCATTCCCTGCCCGGATGAATCTAAGTAGCTGAGTGGTTGCGTGTTGAGACTAACTAGGCACAGGGGAACAGCAACTCAGAACAACCCAGGTAAAACCAACCCTAGGGCGTGGAAGGTGCTCCATGGTAGCAAAACTGATTGATGTAGTTTTCGGTTGCCGACACTCGCGGTACAGCTTTCCGGTAACCATTCGCGGCGTGGCGCGGCGCCCTCAAGCTGCGCTATTAACCGGAACCTACGTGGCCTGCCTGGATTGCGGCAGAGAGTTTCCCTACGACTGGCAGGAGATGAAGGTCATCACGTCATCGGCCGAGCGCCGCGAGTATGGTGCCACGCTCGCCACCAAGCAAGCGGCCTAGCACCTAGCGTGCCGGAACGGTCGCCGCAGTCCGTTTTTCCATTGCTACAAACTCGCGCTCTCCCTGCCCGGTGTAAATCTGGCGTGGCCGGGTGATCTTCTGCTCTGCATCCGTGACCAGCTCCTGCCATTGTGCAAGCCATCCCACCGTCCGTGGAATGGCGAACAGCACGGTGAACATTTCGGGCGGGAATCCCATTGCCTGGTACATGATGCCTGAATAAAAATCGACGTTGGGGTAAAGTTTGCGCTTCACGAAATACTCATCTTCGAGAGCGATTCGTTCCAACTCAAGGGCGATATCCAGTTTCGGGTTGCGACCCGTGACCTCGAAAACTTGCTCCGCAGTCCATTTAATGATCTTCGCCCGCGGATCGTAATTCTTGTAAACACGGTGTCCGAATCCCATCAGCTTTCCATGACCGTCCTTCACCCGCTTGACGTAGGCTGGGACGTTTTCTTTCGTGCCAATCTCATCGAGCATTTTCAGGACTTCTTCATTGGCGCCGCCGTGCAACGGTCCCGCTAGCGCCGACGCCGCCGATGCCATCGACAAGTAGGGATCGGTTTGGGCGCTGCCCACCGTGCGCATCGCGCTGGTGCCGCAATTCTGTTCGTGATCCGCATGCAGAATAAAAAGGATGTCGAGCGCGCGCGAAAGAACGGGGTTGGCCACATACTTCGGCTCAACCATCTTCCACAGCATATTCATGAAATTCTCGGTGTAGCTCAAATCATTGTCTGGATACACGTAGGGGAATCCGACGTTGTGCCGGTATGACATGCCGGCGATCGAGGGCGCCTTGCCGATCAGACGTTTAATCTGCAGTAAGCGGTTTTCCGCATCGTGCACGTGCCGCGCTTCCGGATATACGCTGGAAAGCGTCGCTACCGTGCTCACAAACATCACCATAGGATGCGAGTCGTAGCGGAAGCCCTCCATAAACTTCTTGGTAGTCTCGTGCAGCATGGTGTGGTGCGTGATGTCATGCACCCACTTCTTGAGTTCAGCCTCGGTGGGCAATTCTCCAAACAGAAGCAGGTAGGCGACTTCCAGAAAGGTGCAGCGCTCAGCCAGTACTTCGATGGGATATCCACGATAGCGCAGGATGCCTCGATCGCCATCGATATAAGTAATGCTGCTGCGGCACGATGCCGTGTTCATGAAGGCCGGATCATAGGTCATCAGTCCAAAATCTTCCGGATCCGTCTTGATCTGCCGCAGGCTCATCGCGCGGATAGTACCTTCTTCGATGGGGACGGTATACGTCCGACCGGTGCGGTTGTCGGTGATGGTAAGTGTGTTCTCCGGCATGAAGGACCTGCTCCTTTGCACCTAGACTAGCGTAGTTTAGCTTATTTCGTTTCCGCAACAGCCCGCTGTGACGAAGGTCACAAAGGCTGCTGATTGTGCCGTGCTTTGATGCCAGGCCAGCTCGGTTGCCCAGGTTGCTCCCGTTGGACAAAAAAAAACCGGCGGCCGAGGCCGCCGGTTCGATTATTCCTGTCTGGCCCTGCGGTTAGTTCGATGAATCATCCCGCCGCTTCAAGGTTGGACGATCATCATCACTCTGTCCGTTCGGATTATTGCCGTCGCTGCTCGAAGTTCGCCGCAAGCTGGGCTTGTTGGCATCTTTCGGATCGAGCACCTTATGGCGATTCTCGATCGACGCCAGCCTCGCTTTGACCTCGTCGAATTCCGAAGTGGTCACAATGTACTCCGCCTTGGAGGGCAGTATCTTGCGAATTTCTTCCTGGGTCTTCTCGATACGATCCGGAGTCTGCGGGTGCGTGTCGAATGCCTTGGAAAGCGTCCCAGGCTTCTTCTTCTCCATCGCCTGAATCTTTTCGAAGAAAGAAACAAATGCCGATGGGTCATAGCCTGCGCGGTACATATACTGCACTCCGAGGTAGTCGGCCTGGGCTTCGAAAGTACGGGAGAACTTTAGAAACGTCATGGGAATAGCCAGCCCCGACGCCTCGTACGCTCCGTAGCCGATCGCACCGCCAATGAAGATCAAGGGAATTGATGCCATCTGCAATAGCTGCGCCCGCGTCATTTCACGCCCGTAGTGGCATGCCGAAACGTGCGCGATTTCATGTGCCATCACGCCCGCCATCTCCGCTTCTTCGTCGGCCGCCAGGATCAGTCCCGAATTCACGTAAAAAAATCCGCCCGGAAGCGCCATGGCATTCACCACATCGGAATCGATCACCTTGATGGTGAACGGCACCTGCGCGTCCGAGTTGCGCACGATGTTCTGGCCGATGCGGTTCACATACTCGGTGACCACCGGATCGTTCACCAGTTTGACCTGGGACTCGATCATCTGAGAATATCTGCGGCCGTCGGCGACCTGCCGCTCTATCGAATACCAGTTCCCCACGCCGCGCCCGCAACCTACGTTACGGTTCCCTACCGCATCCACGTCGGCCTCGCCGCCGTCGTGCTTAATCTGGCTGTCATCCTGCGTGGGAAGCGCGGCGGGTGCCTGCGCCGGTGCGTTCTGTATATCTCCTGCTTTGGGCTGGCCTTGGTTAGGATCTGAAGCTGGAGGTTGTGTTTGAGTCTGACCGGGATTCTGAGTCTGCGCTAACGTCCAGGGCCCTGCGCTGAACGCCGCCAATGCTGCCGAGATTGCCAACGAACGCAGTTTCATGGGAACTCCTTTGCGCCTACCACACTCTTGCCGACATTATACGCCCGGTCTGAAGCCCACCATCCCCCGTTTTTCCACTCACTTAGACGCGCCTAAGAAGGGTGGGGTTATCCCGAAATGTGGCCTCCCAATGGGATCTGAGCCGCGGAGCGGACGATTTGTGTCCCACTTGAGGATTCCTTCGCCCAGTCGTAACATAGCCCCTTCTCGTCTTGCCTTCACCGGGAGGTGCCATTGCTCGACCGCCGCCGCTTCCTCACCACCACCGCCACCGGACTCGCCGCAACCCTGGCTTTCCGCGGAAATCTCATCGCTCAACTCGAGAAGGCCCCTTCCACCCTGCCCGACCCGGCTCTGTTCGACAAGAATGAAGACGCCTACTGGGCCGAGATCCGCCGCCAGTTCCTCATCCCGGAAGATGAGATCTACCTGAACAACGGCACCGTCGGCTCCAGCCCGGCGCCTGTGCTGCGCGCTGTTTTCGATGGCTATGCCACCACCGAGCGAATGGACCAGCAGGATCCAGAGGATTACCCCATCTGGGGATACGCGGCGTGGAATGAGTTTCGCGACCCTCTGGCTGCCTTCGTAGGCTGCCATCGCGATGAGATTGCCTTGCTCCGTAATGCCACTGAGGCTAACAGCTACATCGCCAACGGTATCGATCTGAAACCAGGTGACGAAGTCCTCATGACCGACCAGGAGCATCCCGGCGGCTTGCATCCCTGGGACCTCAAGGCCAAGCGCTATGGCACAGCCGTGAAAAAGGTCACGCTACCCCTCCCTGTTAAAGATGCGACCCAGGTGCTCAATCTCTTCAACGATGCCATTACTCCCCGCACGCGCGTCATCTTCTTCAGCCATATCACCACTTTCTCCGGTGTCGTGCTGCCCGCGAAGGAACTCTGTTCGCTAGCACGCTCGAAGGGCATCCTCTCGGCCGTGGACGGCGCCCACGTGCCCGGCATGATGCGGTTGAACGTGCAGGACCTCGGCTGCGATATGTACTCATCGAGTCCGCACAAGTGGCTGCAAGCGCCCAAGGGCTCTGGATTCCTCTACGTGCGCGATGAGGTCATCGACCGCCTCTGGAACACGATCGTCACCGAAGGCTGGGACGATCCCAAGCTGCGCGCGGAGCGTTTCCAGCGCATCGGCAGCTCCAACGTGCCGGCTCTGTGGGGGCTTCGCGCCTCCATCAAACTGGCGAACGATATCGGCTTAGACCGCATCGAGCGCCGCCACCGTAAGCTTGCCGATTACACGCTGGATGAAATGAAAAAGCGCGGCGCCGAATCCTGGACCTCGCCCGATCCGGCTTTGCGATGCGCCATCGTCACGGTTAACGTTCCACCGGTTCCGCGCATGGACCTGGAAACCTGGATGTGGAAGACATACAAAATCCGGATCCGCGGCGGCGAACCAAATAAACTGCGCTTGTCGACCCCGTACTACCTGCAGAAGAAAGACATCGACCGCTTTCTGGAGAAGTTTGACGAATACAAGCGGGAGAAGAAACTGGCATAGTCTCCCACTGGTCATCTCGACTTGACCATGTCTGCTATAATGTGTCCATGAAAGAAATTCCCGCTGCAGTGTTCAAAGCCCAGTGCCTCAATCTAATGGAGGACGTGCGCTCCACCAAGCGTCCGCTGGTGATCACGAAGCGCGGCAAACCGGTTGCGAAACTAGTCCCTATCGAGGAACCGAAGGACGATTTTATCGGCAGGTTGAAGGGTGTATTTGAAGTGGTCGGCGACCTCGATGCCGATCCGCCGGAGGAGTGGGAGTCGGCATTTTGATTCTGTTGGACACACATGCCCTGTTTTGGGCAGTAGACAATTCGAAGTCTCTTTCGCGTCCAGCTGCTTCCGCGATCCGCCGCGCCCGGCGGCAGGGAGGGATTGCAATTTCTGCAATCAGCATTTGGGAACTCGCGTCTATGCTGGCGCGCGGACGCATTCGCCGTTACGGCACGTTTGAATCCTCGCTCAACTTGCTGATCGAAGGCGTCACCGTACTGCCGATCACGCCCGAGATCGCCGCCTTGGCAGCTCGGTTCCCGCGCGATTACTCCGGCGATCCCGCCGACCGCATAATCGGCGCCACAGCTCGCGCCGAGAGCCTGACGCTCATCTCGCACGACGAGAAAATGCGTAGAAGCCCCCTGCTTAGGACGCTGTGGTAGATCGGCCGGCCCACAACCTTAGTCGTAATACTCCAACCCCAAGTGAGTGATCAGTTCCTCACCCTTCAAATGCCGCAGCGTGTTCTTCAGTTTCATCAACTGAATAAACAGGTCGTGCTCCGGATACAACCCGGGCGCCGTCATCGGCGACTTAAAGTAAAAGCTTAACCATTCCTGAATTCCAATCCCCTTCAGCGCCGAGCAGCGCTTCGCCAAATCAACCAGCAGCACCAGGTCGAGCACAATCGGCGCCGCAAGAATCGAGTCACGGCACAGGAAGTCCACTTTGATCTGCATAGGATAGCCTAGCCATCCGAAGATATCTATATTGTCCCAACCCTCTTTGTTATCACCACGGGGCGGGTAATAATTAATGCGAACCTTGTGGAAAATATTCCCGTAGAGCTCGGGATAAAGCGTGGGCTGCAGAATGTGCTCCAGCACGCCCAGCTTCGATTCCTCCTTGGTTTTGAACGACCCGGGATCGTCGAGCACTTCCCCGTCGCGATTGCCTAGGATGTTGGTCGAGTACCATCCGCTCAGGCCCAGCAGGCGGGCTTTGAACGCCGGCGCCAAAACCGTCTTCATCAAGGTCTGCCCGGTCTTGAAATCTTTTCCGCAGATCGGCGCTTCGTTCCGCCGCGAAAGTTCGAGCATCACCGGCAAGTCCACCGTCAGGTTCGGTGCACCGTTCGCGAAGGGTACCCCTTCCATCAACGAGGCGTAGGCATAGATCATCGAGGGCGCAATCATCTCGTCGTTCTCGCGTAACGCCTTCTCAAATGACTTCACGGACTGATGCGCCGCCGTCGCCTCGATGTAGGACTCCGTGGAGCCGCACCACATCGTGATCAACCGGCTCGCTCCGCTGGTTTTCTTGAAGTCGCGAATGTCGTCGCGCAACTGCTCGGCCAGGTCCATCTTCGTCTTGCCCCTCTTCACGTTCGGCCCGTCGATCTTTTTTACGTAGTTGTGATCGAACACCGCCGCACGCGGCGTCACCGTCGAAAGAAACGGCTTCAACTGATCGAGCAGCCTCTGATCGAGCACGCCCGCATTCGATGCCGCTTCGTACATATTGTCTTCGAAGATGTCCCAGCCAGTGAATACCAGGTCGTCAAGTCCGGCCAGCGGCACGAACTCCTTGATCTTCGGCGAGCGGCCGTCGGTCCGCTTGCCTAGCCGTACTGTGCCCATCTGCGTAAGCGACCCAATCGGTTTCGCCAGTCCCCTGCGAATCGCCTCCACGCCCGCGACAAACGTCGTCGCCACCGCGCCCATGCCGGGGATCATCACCCCGAGCTTCCCTTTCGCCGGTTGGATCGTACCGTTATGCCGGGAACTGCCACGCGCTTTCCCTTCGGACCTCGCGTCGCTTTTCACTTCTACGCGGGGTGTCTTCGTTGCCGTCCTCGCGGACTTATTCCCTGTCGCCATATTTTGGACGCTTCCTCAGTACGAATCTGTATCGAGTGCAAACCTTGTATGTTCTCGCATCGGGTGCCGGTTTTGCAAACCGCCGCAGCTAAACGCATAGAAAATCGCTTTAACGGGGTAGCAGCACCATCAAACGGTGAGCGTGCACTCGATCAGCGAAATGAATATTTTGCGTTGGACTCCGGCGCGAAGATCCTTGATAGTGGAATTACTTCGCAAACCATCTCCGTAGCCGGTCCCGCGAAGCTGATGTTTGCATGCCAGCCTTGCCGCGGCATTGCAATTCTCCTGACCCTGTTGCTCTCAACTTAAATCTGAGCCCATGCCATTCGGCCTCGCGCCGGTAGTGTGCTCTTCAGACTACGAATAAAGACAGGAGATTCCATGAACTCGATTCGCAGATTGGTCTATGCCGCTGTTTTGGTCTTGAGCGCCATGAACTTCACGCCCAGCCTCGCCTCCGCTCAAGACGCGGCCGGAACCTTCACCTTGACCCACGAAGTACGCTGGCAGAACGCTGTTGTGCCGGCAGGGAAGTATCGCTTCACAGTCGCAGCAGGCGGCCCCGGAGAAATGCTTACCCTCCGCAAGATTGATGGCAGCGCAGGCTTCATCCTGTTGGTTGCTGATGCCGAAAACTCGCGGCCTTCAGACGATAGCCAGCTTGTTCTAGTTTCCAGGGCGAGCGGAAGCTTCGTCAGCACGATGCGGCTTCCGGAATCCGGGCTAACACTACATTTCGCGGTGCCGCCTGAACCTCAAGAACTGGCGCAAGCGGTCGCAACCTCGACTGCCTCCGGCGCCCGCTAGGTGAGCCGCCGAAAAGCCCGGGGGGGACGAAACCGATCCGCTCTCGGGCTTTCTTTGTGATTGTCGTCGTGAGCGGGCGTTCTTCGCGACGCGATCGTCGTGCGTTTGGCGTTCCCTCAGGTCAGCTTGGGAGCAGGCGAGTTCCCTCTTACCTCATCACTCAGCACAATCGCTTCCGCAATTTCCTTCATCGCCTTGCGCTTCTGCCGGCTCTGGCGTTGCAATGTCAGGTAGGCATGTTCTTCGCTTAATCCAAGATCGCGTTGCAGGATGCCCTTGGCACGCTCCACCACTTTTCGTGTCTGCAATTGTTCTGACAGGTTGGAATTCGCATCCTCGAGCCGCGCCATCTCAATCTCAGCGCCCACCAGAAACCCGATGGTTGAAATCAAACGGATTTCTCGCCGGCGGTAAACATGAGGCTGGCGATGCTGCAGGTTGATCACTCCCATCACGCGCCCGCGGCACATCAAAGGCACGGACAAAAATGCCTCGTAAGTATCTTCGGGAAGCTCGTGGAAAAACTGGAATCGCGGATCCTCTGCAGCCTTTTCCGAAACCGCCACGGGCTCCTGATGTTCCGCCACCCATCCAGTAATTCCCTGCCCAAGGCGCAGTTTCAGGCGATCGACGACTTCGGGATGGGAATTCTTCGAGGCGCGCAGAACCAGTTCGTTGCCCTCCAGCACATAAATCAGGCAGGAATCGCACTTCACCAGGCCAGAAGCAAAATCGACCACACGAGTCAGTACTTCGTGAAAGCCGTCCGCCGCTGCCAGCTGAACGCCAATCTCGTGCAGCAAATCAACATGTGAGTCCTCAACTGATAATAAGAGGTCCATGAACAAGAGTATGGGTTCTTCTCGCGCTGTGTCTAATTCCAAATTTCGATGACTCTCATAAATGTTTTCCCGCGCGATTGTTACACTCATTTAACATCTTCGCAAGGAAGCCGGCCATCGTGTCAGCTCATGTGGAGACAGGCGCCCGCGACGCAAAAATCCAGCTTGCCACGAAGCGCATCCTTCCTTGGAAGTCGCACGAAAAGGTGATCGCAAATTTTCTGAAGATCGACTGAGGAAGAAGCCGGTGGAAAGCGACGAGCAGCAGATTCTCAAGTTGTTCGAAGACGGAGACCGAGCCCTGATTGCCGCCGACCTCTCTGAACTCTCGCGCATCTTCGCCGACGACTACGTTCAATACGACGAAGCCGGAAGGGCGTCGACTAAGCAAGACGTGCTGAATAGTCTGAAGTCCGGCGCGATTCGATACGTTTCGATGATCTCTACCGGTCGCTACATTCGTCTGCTCGGCGAAAACGTGGCCGTCGTCCACGGCTCTGAGGAAGATGAGGTCGAGCGGGCCGGCCAGCGTTGCTCCATCCGCTACATCTATCTGGACGCGGTCGTGAAACGCAAGAGCCTGTGGCAGATTGTGGCGTCCCAATTGGCTCGGCCCATCGAAATTCAGTGAACTCCCACAGGGCGGAAGACGCAAGCCCACTACCCACAAGTCACAGAACTAGACAGCGGCTGTGTTTCTGTTGAGAATGTGTGACTGCTGAGTTTATCGGTTACAGAGTCTCTGGAGGAACGAACCCTTGCGTACGACGACCCTCGCCCTTTTGATTGCCAGTCTGATTGCTCCCCTATTTGCGCAGAAGCACCCCGCCAAGCAAGACGCCGATTCCACACAGAAACAGGCGGCCCAGCAGAGCGCGACAGCGGCTGCGCTAGCTGGGGAAGAAAAGGAAGACAGCGAGGACAAGAACCCGTGGAAGGGTCTGCAGTATCGCCTGGTCGGTCCATTCAGGGGCGGCCGCGTGGTCGCGGTAGCAGGCGTTGTCGGCCAGGATAACGTCTATTATTTCGGCTCGACCGCCGGAGGGGTGTGGAAGACGACCGATGGCGGCCTGAATTGGAAACCGATCTTCGATAAAACGAAGGATGCGTCTCCGGCGATCGGAGCAATCGCAGTTTCCGAGTCTGACCCGAATGTGATTTATGTC
>CAWEBA010000002.1:0-95737 GCA_963807145.1 uncultured Acidobacteriaceae bacterium
ACGTGGCGATTTCCGCCGACATCGCTCGCGAGAACGCCGTCGGCTGGGCCATTCAGTGGCCGAGGAAGTGAAGATTCTGGTGCTCCATGGCATCCTGCATCTGGCGGGCTTCGATCACGAGCGCGATAATGGCGAGATGGCTCGCAAAGAGAGCCGGTTGCGGCTGCAACTGAAGTTGGAGAGTAGTCTGATCGAACGTGCGCAGCTACAGCATCGCACCTCTGCTGCAAGGCGGAGCCGCGCATGAACTGGGCCGTCACACTCGCGCTGTCCCGTTGCTCGGCCTGTTGGCTTTGGCTTCTTACGTCGATCGCGTCTACCAGGAGATCGGCAAATTTCTCTCGCGTGAATTTCAGGACAACATCGATGTCTTCGAGCAGAGAGTCGAACCGAACCTGCACGTGAGCCGCGCCCGGGCGTCGCTCTCCATGGCAGTGCTTAAGCAGATCACCACGGCGACGATTGCTTTGCTCGTTGGCTTCGCGGTCTTCGGCGATCAGCGCTGGAGCATCTACGAAATTCTGCAGGCCGCCATCAGCCTGATTCTCATCATCATTGTGTTCAACCAATTTCTGCCGTTTGTTTTCTTCTCGCGCACCAATGGCGCGTGGCTCATCCGCTGGACATGGCTTTTGACCGCGCTGATTTATCTGGTGCTGCCCGTGACCATCGTCCTCGGTTTCCTGCAATCGGTGGCATCGCTCACTCGACAAAACACAGGCGAGCAGCCGGAGAGCGCATCCGAGGCAGTGGATGCGCTGATCGAAGCGGGCCAGGAAGAAGGCATTATCCAGGAAGGCGACCGCGATCTGATTCAGTCCGTGGTGGAATTCAGCGGCAAGACGGTGCGCGAGGCCATGAAGCCGCGTCCGGAAATGTTTGCCGTGCCGGTCGACACCACAGTCGAGCGCTTCATCGAGATGCTGCGCACCAAGCACTACTCGCGGGTTCCGGTTTATGCCGAAAGTATTCATAACATCCGAGGCATCGTCTACGCCCAGGACGTTTTGCAGGTGCCGGACACCGAGGCTTCCAAGCGCACTCTCGAGACCCTGATGCGGCGCGACGTATACTTCGTGCCGGAGAGCAAACTCGGCAGCGACCTTCTGCGCGAGATGCAGAAGAACAACATACGCATGGCGATCGTGGTCGATGAATACGGCGGCGTAGCGGGCCTCGTCACTATCGAAGATCTGGTCGAGGAAATCGTCGGTGAAATCCGCGACGAGCACGAGAAGCCTGAAATCGTCAGAGAGAACGATCAGTCGTTCATCGTTTCCGGAGGAATGGATGTGGACCGCCTCGCCGAACTATTTGGCTCGAAGCCGGAAGGAAAGGAATCGGCCACCGTGGCGGGCCTGGTCAGCGAATTGGCGGGACATATCCCGCAGCGGGGCGAAACTGTGGATGACGACGGCCTGCGCTTCGAAGTCCTGGAGTCGACCGATCGCAAGGTCGAGCGCGTGAGAATCACCGCGATGCAACCCCGGCAGTTGAAGCTGATATAGTTCAGTAGCGCCGCCGTCTCGGCGGCTGGTCGTCGGCTTCGAGAAGCCGCATGCGGGCCGGTGCAATCGGGAAGGCCGGCAGGATGCCGGCGCTACTCAAACCTATGCCCTTCCGCTCCGGTTTTGTCTGCATCCTCGGTCGCCCTAACGCTGGCAAGTCAACCTTGCTCAATGCTCTCGTGGGCGAAAAGCTGGCGATTATCTCGCCCAAGCCGCAAACTACGCGCAACCGGATTCAGGGCATCGTCAACCTTCCCAAGGCCAAGGGCAGGGATGCGGCGCAGATCGTTCTGATCGACACGCCTGGCGTACACAAACCCGATAGTTCTCTCGGCCGCAAAATGATGGTCGAGGTACGCGAGGCGCTGGAAGGCTGCGATCTTGTTCTCCTGATCATGGATGCCACGCGCAAGCTCGATCAGCGCGATGAGTTCGCGATCCAGATGCTGAAGCATTCGTCGACGAAGGTTTACCTCATCCTCAACAAAGTCGATCTGCTGCGAGGCGGCAAAGGCCAGCTGCTGCCGCTGATCGAGGAGTACAAGAAACTGCATTCGTTCCAGGAGATCATCCCAATCTCGGCGCTGAAACGCGATGGACTCGAAATACTCCTGAAGCAGGTGACGGCCGCGCTTCCGGCGGGGCCGCCTTATTTTCCACCCGACCAGGTTACCGACCAGCCGGCGCGTTTCATGGCAGCCGAAATCATTCGCGAGCGGGTGCTGGTCGAGACCGAGGAAGAGCTGCCCTATGCAACCACGGTGATCGTCGACTCGTTTGAAGAAGGCGCGAAGCTCACGCGCATTGCCGCCACCATCTACTGCGAGCGCGAAGGCCAGAAGGCGATCCTGATCGGCAAAAAGGGACAGATGCTCAAACGCATCGGTACCTCGGCGCGCCTGCAACTCGAGCGGATGCTGGGAACAAAAGTCTTTCTTGAGCTGTATGTAAAAGCGCAACCCAATTGGCGGGAATCGCGCGGCTTTGTGGAAGAACTCGACTGGAGAAGGCAGTTGGAGCATCTAACCGACGGCCGGGTTGAGCCGCCTAAAGCGGTGCCGAAACAAGAAAATCGACCCCGTAAACGAGGGACGACGATCGCGACCGCATAGCGGACGAACGCTACCTGCGCGCGTTTCGCAACGCAACCGACGTCCGTGCCGATGCCCTTGAGTTTGTCGGATTGAGCTTTCACAGCTAGAATAAACCGAACACGGCATCAGATCGCAGACGAGCCAAAACATGCCCCAGGCGGATTCCACCGAGGAACCACTTCCCGAGAAGGATTTTGATCCCGACCAACTACATTTGCTTTTGCGGGTAACGCTTTCCGCCGACCGGCGGGCAGTCGATCCCGTGGTGCAGGAAGTGATGGGCGTGGTCCGCCAGATGAAGGGCGTGGACGGCAAAGAAGACGCCATCGAGCTATCGGTGCAAGAGGCATTGGCCAACGCCGTGATTCACGGCGCCAAGGAAGATCCCACCAAGACGGTGGAATGCCTGGTGAGCAGCGACGATGAGCGCGGTGTGCTGATCGTGGTGCGGGACCCGGGCCCAGGTTTCCGTCCGGACGCCATCCCGACGTGCACGGTCGGTGAAAACGTCTATTCCAATCACGGACGCGGAATTTTTCTGATCAACCAGCTCATGGACAAAGTCGAATTCAGAAAGAACGGCACGGAAATTCGCATGGTGAAGCGGTAGGGAGAACCTGCAGTATCTCACCTGAACAAGTCATCCCCCACCTTAGTTTGTCATCCCGAGCGAAGCGAGGGATCCTGGTTCTTGCTTGCATTATGCGTGTCTTCGCCGCGAGCAAACGCCAGGATCCCTCGCTTCGCTCGGGATGACAAGTCTGGGTGCGAGGACCCGGAATGACAGACGCCTCCGCGCTGCACCCTATTCCTTCACCGTGATTCCGAGGGTTTTCATCTTGCGATACAGGTGGCTGCGCTCCAGGCCCAGCACTTCCGCGGCGCGGGTGACGTTGCCGTGGTTCTCATCGAGTTTCTTCAGAATGAAATCCCGTTCATAGGCGTCGCGTGCCTGGTGCAGCGTAGAGAATTCGCTGCGTGCCGCGCGCCGGTGGCCGTCGCGGTAGACCAGCGTCGGCAGATGCTTGCAGTCGAATCTCGTGGTCATGGGATTCATGATCACAATGCGCTCAATCACATTCCGTAGTTCGCGCACGTTGCCCGGCCACGAATAACGCATCAGGGCTTCGACGGCGTCATCGGTGATCTCCCGCGGCCGTCTCCCATAGGTTGCGGCCAGGTCTTTTAGAAAGTGCCGGGCAAACAGCGGGATATCTTCTTTCCGGTCGCGCAGCGGCGGCACGAAAAATGGGATCACGTTCAGCCGGTAGAAAAGGTCCTCGCGAAAATTTCCCCGCGAAATTTCCTCTTCCAGATCTTTGTTGGTAGAGGCGATGATTCGCGCATCCACAACAATCGTCTTCTCGCTGCCCAGAGGAGCCACGCGCTGCTCATCGAGAGTGCGCAGCACCTTCGATTGCGTTTTCAGGCTCATGTCGCCCACTTCGTCGAGAAACAGCGTTCCTCCGTTGGCTTTTTGAAACTTGCCGTCCTTGTCGACGGCTCCGGGGAACGATCCTTTGTACTGCCCGAACAGTTCGCTCTCGATCAGGTCCTCGGGAATGGCCGCGCAATTCACCTCGACGAAAGTCTCATCCTTACGCAGGCTTTGCGCATGGATCGCGTGGGCCACCAGTTCTTTCCCCGTACCGGATTCGCCATAAATCAGCACTCGGCCGTTGGTCGGCGCCATCAGGCCTATCTGCTGGCGCAGCGCCTTCATGGGAATGCTGTCGCCGACGATCATGCTCTTGCCGTGGAGCTGTTTCTTCAGATCGACATTCTCGTGCCGCAGTTTCTTGGATTCGATCGCGTTCTTGACCAGGATCAGCGTCTTGTCGATGGAAAGCGGCTTTTCCAGGAAGTCGTAAGCGCCAAGTTTGGTGGCGCGCACCGCAGTTTCGATGGTGCCATGTCCGGAAATCATGATTACTTCGGGCGGGTTGTCCATCTCGCGGATTCTTTCGAGCGTCTCGAGGCCATCAATGCCGGGCAGCCAGATATCGAGCAGCACCACCTCATAGTTGTGCTCGCGCCGCAGCAGCTTGAGGCATTCTTCACCGCTCTCAACCGACGCAGTTTCGTAGCCCTCGTCTGCCAGCACTCCCTGCAGCGATTCTCGAATGCCGGTTTCGTCGTCAACCACAAGAATTTTATGCATGCTGTGCCGTGACCGCGGCCAGCGCGGGCTCAGGAACGACCGGCAGTTCGACGATGAAGCGCGCTCCCACTGGCTGGTTTTCTTCCACCCGAATGGATCCATGGTGCTCTTCAATGACGCGGCTCACGATCGCCAAACCGAGCCCGGTTCCGCGTTTTCTGGTGGAGAAATACGGTAGAAAAAGTTTTTCCTTCAGCTCGCGCGTCACGCCGTGGCCGGTATCTGCGATCGTGATTTCTACCGCGTCGCGGCTGGCTACCAGCGAAGTCGAAATCTGGATCTCGCGCACCAGCGAATCCTGCAAAGCCTCGGCGGCGTTGTCCACGAGATTGGCCACGGCCCGCTTAATCGCCTCCGCGTCGGCCATAACCTTGGGCAAGTCTGCGGCAAGCGACTTGTGCACAGCTATGCCGTCGAGTCTGCCATTGAACATGGAGAGCGCATTCTCGATGACCACATTAATGTCAGCCGGATGTGGATTCGAAGCCGGGAAGCGGGCCAGCGCAGAGAAATCATCCACCAGCCTCCGAACGGTTTCGACCGCGCTGGCAACGGTTTGGGCGCAGGAACGAACGATATCGAGCGAGGTCTTGTCGAGAGGCATCCCGCGTTCCAGATGACGCTGGATGCGTTCCGCGGAGAGTGCGATGGGCGTAAGAGGATTCTTGATCTCATGCGCGACGCGACGCGCGACTTCACGCCACGCGGCCTGTTTCTGCGCCTTCAGCAGGTCCGAGAGGTCTTCGAACACGATCACGTATCCGGAGCTTTCGTCCTGGTGGCGCAGGGTGGCCACAGTGACTGCCACGCTGAGAGACGTGCGTTGCAGAGACATCTCCATTTGGCTGGTGGTCATGCCCATGCGGTCGGCGCGGCGCAAAAGCGGCTCCAGGTCCTGCAACACCTCGGGCGGGAATACGTCCGCGAGTGCTGCACCGCGCAATATTTGTTCTCCCTCTGCATAGCCTTGGGGATGGAACATGCGCAGCAGGGCGTGGTTGGCGTGAGTCACCGAGCGAGTGGCATCGAGAGAAAGCACTCCGGTGGGAATGCTCTCGAGGACCGTCTCCATCTGGCGGCGGCGCTGGTCGAGTTCTGCATTAGCCGCGCTGGCATCGCGGCTCGATGCCTCATTCTGTCGCCGGCTGGTTTCGAGCTCCTCAGCCATCCGGTTGAAGGAGCGCACCAGATCTCCAATTTCATCGGCGGCTCTCACGTCGATGCGGTAGTCGAGACGTCCGCGAGAGATTGCCTGCGTCGCCTCGGCAAGCGCGGCCAGCGGACGAGTCACCAGCTTCGAGAGAAACAGCGCCAGCCACGTAGTTACGAACAGAACCATCATCGTCAGCAACAGCAGCAGGCCCATGTAGGTCTGCCGTACGTGTTTGCGCTCGCGGCTGAGCTGCAGATAACGCTGCTGGCTGGCTTCGATCTGGCGTACCGTCCTCGAAAACTCTGGCGGCAATGGCAGAGCCACCAGGATCAAGCCGTCTTTCCCAACCGGGGCGCTGCCGAGCGTGTACTCAGTTTGCTCCCAGGTGAAACGCGCGGGCTGTGCCGCGGCGGCCTCGGCCAGCGGCAGCCTCTCCTTTAATTGCGGCCAGGGAGCGGGGACTCCGAGGCTCGCCTCCGGAATACCGTTTTCTATGGCGAGAGCAAATCCGCCCTGCAGAGTGGGCTCGTGGCCGCGAAATTCTTCGACGGCGGAGGAGAACCCGTGGCCTTCGAAAGCCCGCTGCACCTCCGGGGAGGCAGCAATGGAAACCGCCTCTGCGCGCGCATTCTGCGCCGCGTAGCTGGCCAGCAGGGAAGCCATGGCGTCCGTATCTTCGCGCACTTCCTCGACCGGAGTGGAAAACCATATGTTGATCGAGCGATTCATCAGCCCATAGGCGAACCAATACATCACCATCACTGGAACAAACGAAAGCAACAGCGCTCCCACCACCATGCGGGTGCGGAATTTCGACCCCAGCACTCCCAGGCGGCGCTCGGCAAAGAGCTTGAGAAGGTTGCGCGCCAGCACGAACGTGAGCGCCACGAACAGAAGAGAAATCAGCAGCGAGAGAGCGTAAAAAACTATCGCCTGCTGGTTGGTATCAGGACGCAGTATGGTTTGATTGAACGCGGTCTGTGAAACCAGGATGGCGAACAAAAGAAAAACCGAAACTGTCAGCACGATAATGAGCCGTTTGCGTTGCGAGGTCTCAGGAGGTCGAGTTGGAAGGGTTTGCACGACGCGGATCCAGTGGTCCAAGTCTTTTTTCACGAAATCGCGGTCAATCGCGGTCTGCGAGCGGTGAATGGACCGAATTCATTATAGATGCAGGCGCGGCTGCTGGAGATGACTCAAAGGCTGCGGGGCGCTCAATGCGGGGGATTGGCGCGGGGTTTAGGGTCAGGCGTCCGTCCAGTCGAAAGCTCCTCCCACACGGCGCGGTAAGCAGGCTTCGGCTGGTACGCTCGATCGAAGAGCAGCGCATGCCCGCGGGTGCCGTGGGAATGGGATCCGATCCACGAATACTTGTCAGTAAATCCCCAGGTCTGGATCGCGGTACAGCCCGCGTTGTTTAAGCACGCCCTCACGATGCCGCGATAGACCTCGGCCTGGCGCGCTAAGTCGTCCGACTTGGGCATGCCGCTGGCATCCAAAGGCACAGAAACGTCCAGCTCCGTGATGTGAACCTGCACGCCCAGCGCCGTGAGCCGGGCCATGTTCAAGGAGATGCCCGCGATCGCCGCCATGCCGGCGTCGAGCGTGGGTATATGCAGTTGCAGTCCTACGCCATCGATCGGAACGCCCCGGCGCTTGAAATCCTTGACCATGGCGTAGATCGCATCCGACTTGCGGTTCATGGCTTCGCCCTCCGCTTCGTTGTAGAAAAGTAACGCGCGCGGATCTGCTTTGTGCGCCCAGCGGAATACTTGCTCGATGTAGGCAGTTCCTTCGGTCGATAATCCAATGCCGGGCTGGTTGTACCAGAGGGAATCGCGCGGGTTTCCGTTTTCATCCAGCGCTTCGTTCACCACATCCCACGCGAAGACTTGCCCACGGTAGTGCTTCATTACGCGCGTAATGTGTTCGCGCAGCAGCCGTGACAGTTGCCGCGGGGTGAAGTGACCCTGCGTCAGCCAATCCGGGTTGTAGCGGCCCCAGACCAGGCAATGGCCGCGGACCTTCATCTGATGCGCCTCGGCGAAGCGGACCACTTCGTCACCCTGGCGAAAATCGTAGGTGGCGCGATCGGGCCGGAGCACCCACCACTTCATGGCATCTTCCGCCTCAACCATGTTGAACTCGCGAGCCAGGGTGGAAGCGTACGCCGGCTCCGAAAGCTGAGGGGGACGGACGGCCGCGCCGACGAGCAAGCCCGCGTTTTCCGCCTCCTGCCGCAACGATTGAGCGCAGCACACAGAAGCCAACGCCGCTGTGAGAATTGCTGACTTCCAACAATGGATAAACAAGAAATCTCCTTAGGACCGCACACCCGTGACCGTACGCCCATGCACCGAACGGCGATTGTCATCTCGAGCGAAGCGAGGGACCTTGGTGTTTTGCCCGCGCCACTAGTGTCGCCGCAGCGGGCAGGAACCAAGGTCCCTCGCTTCGCTCGGGATGACAATCACAAGGCCCGGGGATCCTCCTACTTAGACCGAAGCAGGAACTTCTGTAAAGGGCACTCGTCACATTGAGCCTGTGATTTTCTGCAGCAGGCCCGAAATGAAGCGCGGTTGTGTATGCCCCAGCAAACCGCGCTGCACCGATGTGCCGCGAAGTCTGTGGCGCTTACTGAAGTGCATGTACCTGAGCCTGAGATTCGGGTTTTTTTGAGGAAAAAGCTCATCTGGCGCGGGTTCTGAAATTTAGCTCGCAGCGTATCAGGGATAGCGAAAAGTCCAAGTACTACGGTAACTGGTACGGTAATCGACTTGCTGTGACAATTTGTGTCACCACAAAGACACTGCGTTTCTCCCCAGTAAAAGCAGTGATTTGTGTAATTGCCGGCGACGTTTCGCCGGGCAGCGTTCCACTACGTGGATAGGAGATCGACGTATGTCTCAACGGCTGGGTGACCTTCTCGTCAAAGAGAAGATCATAACCCCGGAGCAGTTGGAACAAGCTACCAAGGCCCAGAAGGAGCAGAACTGCCGCCTGGGGTCTGCCTTGGTGAAGCTTGGCTTCCTCACGGATGAGGATGTCACCAATTTTCTCTCCCGGCAGTATGGCGTCCCAGCCATCAATCTTTCATATTTTGAAATCGATCCCGCAGTAGTCAAGCTGATTCCGTTTGAAACCGCGAAGCGCTACCAGATTCTTCCGCTGAGCCGCGTCGGCGCATCGCTCACCATCGCCATGGTCGATCCGACCAACGTTTTCGCGATGGACGATATCAAGTTCATGACCGGCTTCAATATCGAGCCGGTCGTGGCCTCCGAAAGCTCCATCCTGACGGGCATCGACAAGGCCTACGGGGGCAAAGCGGAGGAAGATCTCGAAACCGTAATGCAGTCGATGTCAGAGATGAACGAAAGCGACATCGAAGTGCAGGCGGAAGAGCAGGAGATGGAGCTGTCGCAGCTGGAAAAAGCGGCGGACGAAGCTCCCGTAGTCAAGCTGGTGAATCTGGTCCTTACCGACGCCGTGAAGCGCGGAGCCAGCGACATTCACATCGAACCCTACGAAAAAGAATTCCGTGTGCGCTTCCGTATTGACGGTGTATTGCAGGCAATCATGTCGCCGCCGATGAAGTTGAAAGATGCGATTACGTCCCGCCTGAAGATCATGGCCAAGCTCGACATCAGCGAGAAACGGCTGCCACAAGACGGCCGCATCATGCTGAAAATGAACATCGGCGGCCGCAAAAAGCAGCTCGACTTCCGTGTCAGCACCCTGCCCACACTGTGGGGCGAGAAAATCGTGCTCCGGTTGCTCGATAAAGAAAATCTGCGGCTCGATATGACCAAGCTGGGTTTCGAGCCCGAGTCGCTGGTCAAGTTCGAAAAAGCCATTCTCAAGCCTTACGGCATGGTGCTGGTCACCGGCCCCACGGGTTCCGGCAAAACCAACACGCTCTATTCCTCCATCTCGCGCCTGAACCAGCCTGACACCAACATCATGACGGCCGAAGATCCGGTCGAATTTCAGTTGGGCGGCGTCAACCAGGTGCAGATGAAGGAGCAGATTGGATTAAACTTCGCCGCAGCCCTGCGCTCCTTCCTGCGGCAGGATCCCAACATCATCCTCGTCGGCGAAATCCGCGACTTCGAAACGGCGGAAATTGCCATCAAAGCCGCTCTTACCGGCCACTTGGTTCTCTCCACTCTGCACACCAACGGCGCACCTGAAACCATCACGCGCTTGATGAACATGGGTATTGAGCCTTTCCTGGTAGCGACGTCGGTTCACTTGATCTGCGCCCAGCGCCTCATCCGAAGGATCTGCAAGGATTGCACCGAGACGGTGGAGGTTCCGGTCCAGACGCTGATCGAAGAAGGGTTCTCGCCCGAGGAAGCCAAGACCATCAAGATTCAGAAAGGCAAGGGCTGCGGAGTTTGCAACAACACGGGATACAAAGGCCGCTGCGGTTTGTATGAAGTGATGGAAGTGGACGATGAAATCAGGGAACTGGTGCTAGTCGGTGCTTCGGCGGTCGAATTGAAAAAGAAGGCCATCGAGCGCGGCATGATCACACTCCGGCGCAGCGGTTTGATCAAAGTGGCGGCGGGCATCACGACGTTGGAAGAAGTGGCCCGCGAGACCATTCACTAGCTCGTGAAGATTAAGTTCGTAAAGATTTAAGGCGTAGGGAAGGGAACACGATTATGGGTCTGTCATTAAGTGATCTGCTGAAACGGATGCTGGAGATGAATGGCAGCGATCTTCACATCACTACCAATTCGCCGCCCCAGATCCGCGTCCACGGGCACCTTGTGCCGCTGGATCTTCCCCAGATGACGCCGGCCGAGACCAAGCAACTGGCCTACAGCGTCATGACGGACTCCCAGAAGCACCGCTTCGAGGAAAGCCTCGAACTCGACTTCTCTTTCGGATTGAAAGGCCTGGCTCGCTTCCGCGCCAACGTTTTCAACCAGCGCGGAGCCACCGCGGCCGTATTCCGTCTGATTCCTTTCGAGATCAAGTCGTTCAACCAGCTCGGCCTGCCCGCGGTCGTAAGCAAGCTGTGCGACAAGCCGCGCGGTCTGGTGCTGGTGACGGGACCAACCGGCTCCGGCAAATCCACGACGTTGGCCGCGATGATCGACAAGATCAACAGCGAACGACACGACCACATCCTCACCATCGAGGATCCGATCGAGTTCGTGCACATGAACAAGAATTGCGTGGTCAACCAGCGCGAACTGCATGCGGACACCAAGAGTTTCACCGACGCATTGCGCGCCGCGCTTCGTGAAGACCCCGATGTCGTGCTGATCGGCGAAATGCGCGACCTGGAAACCATTGAGTCGGCGCTGCGTATTGCTGAAACCGGTCACTTGACCTTCGGCACATTGCACACCAATTCGGCAACCTCCACCATCAACCGGATCATCGACGTATTCCCAGCGCACCAGCAGCCGCAGATTCGCGCCCAGCTTTCGCTAGTGCTCGAAGGCATCATGTGCCAAAGCCTGGTGCCAACACCGAGCGGCAAGGGGCGCGCCATGATCATGGAAATCCTTATCCCCAACCCGGCCGTTCGCAACCTGATCCGTGAAGACAAGATTCACCAGGTGTATTCGGCCATGCAGTCGGGACAAGACAAGTTCGGAATGCAAACGTTCAACCAGGCTCTGGCTACGGCCTACTTCCAGAAGCAGGTCACACTGGAAGTGGCCCTGGCTCGCTCCAGCAATCAGGAAGAATTGCAGGAAATGATTAACCGCGGCGCCAGCTTGTTGAACCGGGGCGGCACGGGGACGGCGGCAAAAGGGGCTGCTTCGAAATAAAACAGGACGGCGCATCGCGCATGCGGCTGACGCGATGGGCAGGGCACAACAAAGTTTGAGCCGCGGGAAATTCAGGAATCAGGGACGACTCTGAGGAGAGGCCAAGACCATGCCAGTTTTTACATTTTCCGGCAAGGACGCCTCCGGACAGAAAATCTCCGGAGAGCGCGTAGCACCAAACAAACAGGCTCTGCAGCAGGCATTGCGGCGCGAGCACATTACACCGGGTGCGGTCCGGGAAAAGGGCAAAGAGTTTTCCATGCCTACTTTCGGAACCAGCAAGGTCAAGGTCAAGGACATCGCGATTTTCTTTCGCCAGTTCTCGGTCATGATCGATGCCGGCCTGCCGCTGGTGCAGTGTCTGGAAATTCTGGCTGCCAACCAGGAAAACCCCTCCTTCCAGAAGACGCTGACCGGTGTCCGCACCACGGTAGAAGGTGGCGCGACGCTGGCTAACGCCATGCGGCAATATCCGGTCGTCTTCGACGACCTCACCACCAACATGATTGAAGCTGGAGAAACCGGCGGTATTCTGGACATCATCCTGCAGCGGCTCGCAGTCTACGTGGAAAAGGCGGTTCGCCTGAAAGCCGCTGTGAAATCGGCGTTGATCTATCCCGTCGCAGTCGTCAGCCTGGCAGGCCTGATCGTTGGCGCCCTGCTCAAGTTTGTGGTGCCTATCTTCGCCAACCTGTTTGCCGGCCTCGGTGTCGCCCTGCCTCTTCCTACTCGTATCGTGATGGGGTTGAGCGGCTTCATGGTGAGTTTCTGGTGGGTTATCCTCGTGATCGGGGCGTCGTTTGTATTCGGCCTCAGGGCGATCCGCAAGAACCCGCGAGGGCGTTATTACTTCGACAAATTCCTGCTCCACCTGCCTGTCGTCGGAACCCTGCTTCGCAAGATCGCGGTGGGGCGGTTCACCCGTACCCTGGGCACTCTGATCACCTCGGGCGTGCCGATTCTCGAAGGTCTGGCCATCACCGCCAGAACCTCAGGCAACGCCGTGCTGGAAGAAGCGCTGATGAAAGTGCGGAAGGCCATCGAAGAAGGCCGCACCATCGTCGATCCGCTCCGCGAATGCGGAGTGTTTCCCAACATGGTGACCCAGATGATCGGCGTCGGAGAAGCCACCGGCGCGATGGACAGCATGCTGCAGAAGATCGCCGATTTCTACGAAGAAGAAGTCGACGCCGCTACCAAGGACATGCTGGCTATGCTGGAACCAGTAATCATCGGCCTGCTCGGCGTGACCATCGGCGGCATCGTGATTTCACTCTACATGCCGCTGTTCGCCATGATCGCAAAGTTGGCGGGCTAGAAAAATCGGGTCTTGGGTGCTTGGAGTTAGGTCTTAGGCCCAGGGCCCGAACGCCTCAAGTCTTAATGCCTAACGCCTAAGACCTGAGACCCAAGACCTGAGACGTAAGACCCGAGATAGCGATGCAATCGACTTTCGACGAGCGGAATTGGCTGGCCTGGCTGGTCAAAGTACGGATCCTGATCCTTACCTTCCTGCTCGGAATCCAGTTGGCGGTCGCGGAGCTCACCCCCACCCGTCTGCCCCTACGCCTTTTCCTCAGCACCATGCTGCTGTGGTATACCGTCTCACTCTTCTATGTAGTCCTGCTTTCTTTCTGGCGCGAGCACCGTCTGCAGGCATCCTTACAGGTCCTGACCGACCTGATCATGGTGAGCCTGGTCGTACACGAAACCGGAGGCTGGGACAGTTCGCTGAACTTTCTCTATCCTCTGGCCATCATCGTGGCCGGAATCCTCTTGCCCCGGGTGTGGGCGCAACTGGTCGCGGCCCTCGCTTTCATTCTTTACGGCACTGTTCTCGAACTTAACTATTACGGAGTCGTCCACTCCTACTGCACCACGCATCCCGCACTGAAGGTGCTGCAGGCGATTATTTTCGTGAACCTGTTCGCCTTTCTTGCCGTCGCCTACCTGGCTGGCCTGCTGGTCGCTAAGCTGCGCCAGGCGCGGGTTCAGTTAAAAGATGCCAGCGGAGCGCTCGAAGATCTTCAGATCCTGCACGAAAACATTATTCAGTCCATCAGCAGCGGATTGATCACCACCGGTCTCGATGGGCGCATTACGCTGGTCAACAACGCCGCCCTGAAACTTCTGGAGCGCGCGCCCGACCAGTTGCTGGGAAAACCGGTCACCGGAATATTCCTCGATCCGCTGCCCAACGCCGAGTCCCAGACTCACGCAGAAGTTCGTTTCGACACCGTGGGAAGCTTCCGCAGAACGGTTCGCGTGCGAGTCGCCGCCCTGAGCGGGCCGGAGCGCGGTGCTCTCGGCTACGTCTACGCCCTCGATGATCTCACCGAGATCCGGCGGCTGGAGCGCGAAGTCCGCATGCAGGACCGCCTAGCAGCCGTAGGCCGTCTCGCCGCCGCCATCGCCCACGAGATTCGCAATCCGCTCACTTCCATCGCCGGCTCGGTCAGCATGCTTTCCGGCATTCCGGAAATGAGCGAGGAGCATCGCAACCTGCTCGCGATTGTCACCCGTGAATCGCAGCGCCTGAATGGCATCATCACCGATTTTCTGGCTTACTCCCGCGGCAAGCAGTATCACTTCGAAAAGACCGACCTGGTGCGGCTGCTCGAAGATACGCTCACGCTCATGCGCCACCGCATGACCGCGGAAAATATCGCCATCACGATTGAAAGCGGATTTGCCGTTCCGCAAGCATGGGTGCTTGCCGACGGCGACAAAATCAAGCAGGTTTTCTGGAACTTCGCCGAGAACGCGGTCCGCGCCATGCGCAACGGCGGCATTCTGAAAGTGGGCATCGACCGCCTGGGAGACGACTGGCAAGTCAGTTTTGCGGATACCGGAACCGGCATGACGCCGCAACAGACAGAAAAGATTTTTGAGCCCTTCCAATCGAACTTTGAAGGCGGCACCGGACTCGGCCTCGCAGTCGTCTACCAAATCGTGCAAGCCCACGAAGGCAAAGTGTGGGCCCGCTCGAAGCCTGGGCAGGGGACGACTTTCGTCCTGCGCCTGCGCCGGCTCGACGCGGAACGTCCGGCCGTCCGGCCTACTTCACCCGAAAACTTCGCCGCACCCGTGCAACTCGCTGCTGCCGCGGGAGAAGGGAGGCTGCGTGGCTAACATTCTGGTTTGCGACGATGAGCGCTCCATCTGCGAAATGCTCGACATCGCCCTGCGCCGCGACGGACATCGGGTTGAAACCGTGAATTCCGGTCAGGCAGCCAAAAACAAGATCGACGGCGCTCTATACGACCTGATCATCACCGACATCAAGATGCCGAATATCGACGGCATCGAAGTGCTGCGCCATGCCCACCGCGTTTCGCCCGATTCCCCGGTCATCCTCATCACGGCCGTGGACGACTACGAGGCCGCGGTAGAAGCCGTGAAAGCCGGAGGCGCGTCCGATTACATTCGCAAAAGCCCCGGCTTGGTCGACGAAATCAAGCTGACCATCAACCGCGTTCTCGAAAAAGTGTCGCTGAGCAAGCAGAACTTTGCCCTGCGCCGCGACGCTGCTTCGCACAACTCGCTCGACAACATCATCGGCTCCAGCGCAGCGATGGAGAAGTTGAAACAGACTCTGCGTACTGTCGCCTCCACCGCGAGCACCGTCCTGATTCACGGCGAGAGCGGCACCGGTAAAGAGTTGGTTGCACGCGCCGTCCACATTTGTTCGCCCCGCGCCACCGACCCCTTCGTCTCGGTGAACTGCGGAGCTTTCCCGGAAACTCTTCTCGAAAGCGAGCTCTTCGGCTATCTGAAGGGAGCTTTCACCGGGGCCAACCAGAACAAGCGCGGACTTTTTGAAGTAGCCGGCGGCGGCACCATCTTCCTCGACGAAATCAGCGAAATGACTCTGGCCATGCAGGTGAAACTGCTCCGCGTACTGCAGGAGCGCACCGTGCGCCCGGTCGGCGGCACCAGCGAAATTCCCATTGATGTGCGCGTCATTGCCGCCACCAATCGCGATCTCGACAAAGCCGTCGCCGAAAACTTATTCCGGGAAGACCTTTACTATCGGCTCAATGTCATCCCCATCCGCGTGCCGAACCTGCGCGAGCGCCGCGAAGATATCCCGCTGCTGGCCAATCACTTTCTAAAGAAATACGCGGCCGCGGCCAACCGAAGCATTCTGCGCGTCAACAAAAACTCACTCGACGCGCTCTGCGATTACGAATGGCCGGGCAATGTCCGCCAGTTGGAAAATACAGTCGAACGCGCGGTTGCCCTGGAGATGACGGACGAGCTGCACGTCGAGCTCCCGGCGGAACGCCCGAAAGCACGCGCTGCCGCAGCCGGGGTTTCTGCAGGAATGTCCGAAGTAGCGCCGGGTGCTGTGCTTCCAGAAGGTATCGGCATGGAGGTCTACGTGGCCAATATCGAGCGCACCCTGCTGCAAAGCGCTCTCGACCGCTCCAACGGCGTGCAGACCAAAGCCGCCGACCTGCTCGGCATCTCCTACCGGTCATTCCGCCACTTGATGAAGAAGTACGAGCTGTGATCTGACAGCTAGCTCTTCTTCAACTGCTGCTTCCACCCCAGCACCCGCGCCTTCGCTCCCTCAGCCTCAGCCTCGGGAATCATGCCCTTCTTCTGATAAAGCACCGACAAGCTGGTGTGCGCGAGCACATCATCGGGATCCAATTCCGCAATCCGCTGCGCCACCGCGATGGCCTCATCGTAGCGCTGCAGGTCTTGAAGCGCCCGCGCCAGGCCGTGCATGCATTCCGTGAACACAGGATCGACAGCCAATGATTCCCGATACGCCACAACCGCCTCTTCGAGCTTCCCATCCGCCATCAAATCAAGCGCGGCATAGTAGTGGTCTTCGGCTTTCTGGCGGGTGTTTGCGTCGGACATAGAACGGAAATTCCTGGCGGAGTCAGGATTCTAACATGTCATCTCACTCCGAACTGCTCATCCCACTCCCTACCGTTCATCCACTCGTACGGTCATCCCGAGCAACGCGAGGGATCTTGGTGTTTGCCGGCTGCTCCGATCCCCTCGGTGCAGCCAGGAACCAAGGTCCCTCGCTGCGCTCGGGATGACAACTAGGCGAACGGTGGCACCTGTGGTTATTATCGAAGGAATGCGCTACCGGCTCCGCTTTCTCTGGAATGCCACCAGGGGCCATCGCCTGGCTCCCTGGCGCAGCCCTTACCTGCTGTGGCGCATCGAGACGTACTGCGGCGTCAAGATGACACAGATCGGCTTCCTTGAGTTCTGGGAATTTCTGTGGCGGGAGCGAATCAGTCTCTGGCGTTTTCTCAAGTGGACAGGCGAGATGGACCGTTACGCCCACCCCAAGCCGAAGATCTAAGCAGGGGCCAGTTGCCAGTGATCAGAGGCCAGTAAAATCCCTGGGGCGCGCAGCTGCGGGTTTTTTCTGGCCACTGGTCACTGAACACTGGCCACTGATCTACGCACCCTTGCCGGCCGCGGCGGCATCGCCGAGGATGATGCTCACTTCATTGCCCTTGCTGGCCCCGGTCAACTGAGCCGCAGCGCCACGATTGGCGGCAATCTCCAGGAAGCCCATACTGCCAAGGATGGCGATCACTTCTCCGGGAGCCCCTTCGGCATATGTATTGCGGATTTCGGTGATCTCGCGGCTGCCTACAATAATCTTGAACCCCTGCGCGTTGGCTCCGAAAAGCATGGGAGCGTCTTTGGGAGTGATGTTGGTGATGAGGTTTCCGAACCGATCGACCTTCAACACAACCCCGCGCAGCCGGTTTTCGTCAACAGCTTTCGGCTTCGGAGCATTAAAGCGAACATAGTCGTCAATCTCTTCCCCAAATTTCTGCGAGTCGACTTCTTTGGCCAGCCACGCCGCCACGGGAGCAAAAATGTCGCGCGCATGAAACGTGTTGCTGACTGGCTGAAGATAGTAATGTTCGGAACTGATGTGCCGTACATGCATGCGCTCTTCGCGCGCATAGACCAGCGAAAGCACCCCATTGTCGGGCGCCACGAAATGATATTTGTCGCAAGAAGCCAGGATCGGCCGCCGCTCCGTGCCCACGCCAGGATCGACCACCACGACATGGATGGTGCGCGTGGGAAAGTAGGAATACGCCTGCGAAATGGTGAGTGCTCCATCGAGCACGTCGAAGGCCTGCACGGCGTGGCAGATGTCGACGATCTGCGCATCCGGCAGAATCTCCAGGATGACGCCCTTCATGGTGCCTACAAAATGGTCGTTGCTGCCGAAATCGGTGGTCAGAGTAATGATCGGACGGGCCAAGATTCTCCTCGCGGGGGAAGACGAAGTGCTCCCAGAATGTCGAAAGTAACTGCTGGTGACTGCAGAGTCAAGACACGGAGGTAATGAGAAAGCAGGGGTTAGGGGTTAGGGGCTAGGGGCTAGGGATTAGGGATCAGCAAAGCCCTCGGCTTCACCGAGCTGGTTTTGCCGACCCCTAGCCCCTGAACCCTGCTACTCGATGTGTATATCTCCCGATCCTGTATGCAGGGTCAGCAACGGGCCGCCGCCGCGCACTTTGCCTTCGATGTGCTTGCGCGTTTCCTGCACTCGCCCTTGCACCGTCATCGTGATCGGCGCACCGATGTCCAGCGTCCCGGAGCTGGTCGAGATGTCGGCATCGAACGCGGCATTCGCAGGCAGCCGCACGTGCACATTGCCCGATCCAGTCCGGATCTCCCACGCACCCGCCTGCGTGCCCTCGGCGGTTATATCGCCGCTCCCCGCCTCTGCATGAAATGCGCCCTGAATGCCGCGAACCGTGATATTGCCCGATCCGGTATGCAGATCGATATCGCCCGCCGCGGTTTCTTCCACCTCGATGTCGCCGCTGCCCGCGCCACCTCGCAGCGGACCAGCGATCTGGCGTGCCCGCACATTGCCCGACCCGGTCTGCACTCGAATCTCCCCGGTAAGCTGCGAGAGTCTCATGTCTCCCGATCCACTCTGCAAGTCGGCGTTGCCGTGAACGCCCTCGATGGTCTGATCTCCCGATCCGCTCTGGGCGCGGACGGTAGTATCGGCGGGCACGGTGATCTCATAATCCACCGAAATGTCGTGGGCGTTCACGTAATCAACGTGGATATTGTTGCCGTCTTGCCGCAGTGGGGGATTCTGCTCAATTTCGGCCACGTCGGCGTGCCGGTTTCCCGCCAGCCAGTGATCGCCCACAAAGATTTTTCCTCGAATGGAGACCGACCCAGCCGGTCCGTTGCGCACAATAATGTCGCCGGAGTGAGTTTGCACCTCCAGATTCACCGGCCCGGTGACCTGAAAGGTTTTTTCAAAATGTCCCTGCGGCGTGGAGGCAACCGCAAAAGTGGACGCCGCCAGAACCAGCGCGATCGCCACAAACCCAAGCCGCGCGAGAATAGAAGCCGGAATACGGGAGATTCGCCGCTTATTCATGTCGAGTCCTCCTCACAAGTTGTCAAGGCCGAAGCCCGAAGCCCGAAAGCCGAAGCCCGCCCTACTGCAGCACCACCTCTTGACCTTCTTTCAATCCACTAAGCACTTCCGTCTTCGCGCCATTCGAGATTCCGATGTTGATTGCCACTTTATCCATGCCGTCCTTGCCCTTCGGATCGGGGATATCCACCGACGCTTTCTTATCTTTGTCGTATAGAATCGCGCCTTCCGGAATCTGCAGCACGTTCTTGTGTTCTTCGAGGATAATTTCGGCATTGGCAGTCATCTCCGCCTTAAGTTCCCCGCCCGGATTCTGAATCGAAACCCGCACTTCGAATGTCGTGACGTTGTCCTTCTCCACGCCCATCGGAGAAATCTTGGTCACCTTTCCGGTGAAGGTCTTGTCCTTGAACGATTCCACCTTGATCCTCGCCGGCTGCCCCAGGTAAACCTTCCCAATATCGCTCTCGTCCACTTTCCCTTTCACATACACCTCGCTGGTATCGCCCAGCGTCATCACCAGCGTGGCCGAAGAACCGAGCACCAGAATCGAGCTCACCGCATCGCCCATTTCCACGTCGCGGGAGAGCACGATGCCATCGATCGGCGAAACAATGTCGGTATAGCTGAGCTGCTCCTCCAACTGGGTAAGGTTCGCCTGATCCTGCGCCACTTGCGCCTTCGACTGGGCGATCTTGGCCTTCAGTACCGTCACCTGCGCCTTGGCGACATTCTGTTTATTCAGCGACATTTCATAATTCTTTTCAGCGTCGTCGAGAGCCGAGTCGGAAACCACTCCGTCCTTCGCCATGCCCTCAGCGCGATCATAGGCGCGCTTCAGCAGCGGAACGTCAGGACCTTCGGCGTCCACCTTGGCACGCTCGTAATCCGCCTGCGAGCTGGTCATGTTAGCCTCGGCGGCATCCAGAGCCGCACGTGACTGCGCCACCTGCGCCTCGATCTCAATCTTGTCGAGCTGCGCCAGTAACTGCCCCTTCTTGACCCGATCGCCGTAATCCACCAGCAGCTTCTTCACGATGCCGCTGGCCTTCGATTTCACCTCAACCTTGGTGATAGGCGTCACCTTGCCCGTGGCCACCACGCTCTTAGCCAGGTCGCCCCTTTCCACCTTCGCCAGCTTCGTGGGATCAATCTTGGTTCCGCCACGCGTAGCCGCGAACACGCCGATCGTAATCAGCAGGACAATCGCTATTCCGATGCCGCCCCAAATAAACAGTCTGCGCCGCTTCTTCTTATTAGTTCCGTTTCCGTTCACAACTGCCTCCTGAGTCCCTGCTGGAAATGCTTGCTGAAGTTTGCCGAACCACTCGACCAGAAAAAGCGCCGTCCCGCACTCTCATTATTCTGTACGCAGCCGAAGTTGTCTTTGTTCCAGAGATTTCTACCCGAGCCCGCAGCGGCTTAAACTACGAGCCACCTGCCAGTTAGACCGCGCAGGGAGAAAAAAGGTAGCCCAGCAGACCAAAAGTTTTACCCTGTGACCCCTGCGGTAAGGGCTCTTAGGAGGCCATCCCTATCGAGCACAGGCCTGCCAGCCCCTTTCGAATGTTAGAATTGGCCCATCAGAATTACCCATAAATGATCGCCTTCGTGCTGCTCCGCGTACTCCTGATCCTTCTCCTGGTGGCGGCGAACGCGTTTTTCGCGGCTGCGGAGTTCGCCCTGGTCAGCGTCCGCGACACCCGCATCCAGCAGCTCATCGACTCCGGACGCAGCGGCGCGCGCATCGTCCAGCGCCTCCACCAGCACCTCGACGAAGTCGTCAACGGCGTTCAACTCGGCATCACCATGGTCAGCCTAACCCTCGGCTGGATCGGTGAACCCATGGTAGCCCGCCTCGTCGAATCTCTCCGCTTCGTTCACGAAGTGCCACACGCCGCGGTCTATGCCCACGGCATCGCCATTGTGATCGCCTTCAGCCTCATCACCTACCTGCACGTCCTGCTCGGCGAGCTAGTCCCGAAAACTCTGGCCCTGCAGCGCTCCGAGCAGATCGCGCTGGCCGTCGCGGCTCCCATGGAAGCCTTCCTCACCCTAACCCGCCCCGTGCTGTTCTTCATGCGCCGCTCCGGCGGCCTGGTCCTGCGCCTCTTCGGAGCCCGCGACGCCCGCCGCGGCGGCGCCGTCCACTCCCCCGACGAACTCAAGCTTATCGTCACCGCCAGCCGCCAGTTCGGCCAGATCCCCGAGTCCCAGGAAGAGATGATCCACAACGCCATCGAACTCGACAGCATCACCGTCCGCCAAGTCATGGTCGCCCGCCCGGATATCTTTTCCTTACCCTCGGACCTCAACCTCGACGAAGCCCTGAACCGCGTAGTCGAAGGCCAACACTCCCGCATCCCGGTCTACGACCCGCAGCGTGGCCCTGAGCACATCGTCGGCGTCCTCTATTACAAAGAGCTGGTCCGCTGGGTGCGGCTTCGCCTGATCAATCTTGGAATGCCCCTGGCCTCGCGCATCGCTCGCACCCAGATCGGCCAGATCATGCACGATGTCCTCGTAGTTCCTGAAACCAAAGTCCTGGCCGAACTGCTCGCCGAATTCAAGGAGCGCCGCCGGCACCTCGCGGTAGTGGTCGACGAATTCGGTTCCACGGCAGGCGTAATCACGGTCGAAGATATTCTCGAACAGCTGGTCGGCGACATCGAAGACGAATTCGACGTCTCCCCGCCGGAGCCGGCGCTGGAAGACGAGTCAGTCCTGATCCTCGAAGGTGCGGTAAACATCCGCGACCTCGAAACCCAGCACGGCCTGCTCCTGCCCCGCGACGCCGGCTTCGAAACCCTTGCCGGATTCGTCCTGGCCCGCCTGCAACGCATCCCGTATCTCGGAGAGTCTTTCGAATACGAAGCTCACCGCTACACGGTAGAAGAAATGGAAGGTCACCGCATCGCCAAAGTAAAGATCGAGAAGTTAGAAAACATTGAGGGCAAAGCAGAATCCGTAAAGCACGCCGGAGATTAAGCGTGAGGATGTAGTACTGTGTTGGGACAGCCGCCCTCGGCTGTCCATTCGAGCGAAGCTCGATGGCTCTTGCTCTGGGAGAGCTTAACCGCGATGAACCACGAAGAAGAACTGATTAGGTCGTTCTTCATGCCAACCAAGCGCCAACGCTACTTGGACCTTGTGTCCAAGCCGAAGGCGCGACAGAAATTTCTGCGCGAACTCGCCCATTTTAAGTCGCTAGACCCACGCTACCTGCTGACCATTCCGCCGAACAAGCAGCACGCCAAAGGCATAGCGCTAATCTTGACGCAAAAAGGTGCGCCGCCCTTATGCTGGGTCACCTCAGAGGATCGCCGATTAGATGGGAAAGAAATGCCACTGTCGGAAGCTCTGAGTGACGTGGTCGGCCGCCAGATGGGCACGTTTCTATCGTGCATCCCAGGAAGGTTGGCCTATTTCGAAGGCGAAGACATGGGAGCCCGATGGATTCTTGAGCGCCGCCTGTAGCGAAAAACTGAGAACTGAGAACCGAGAACTGAGAACTGCCTTTGCCCCGAGCCCTCCTCCAACGCGTCCTCTACACCATCCCGGTAATCTGGCTGGTTGTGAGCCTCGTCTTCCTGCTAATCCACCTGGTCCCCGGAGACCCCATCCAGCAGATGCTAGGCGAAGGCGCACCGCCAGCGGACATCCAAGCCACCCGCCACGCCTACGGACTCGATGCCCCTCTAGGCGAACAATACCTCCATTACTGGAAAGGCGTCCTTCATGGCGACTTGGGTCCATCGTTCCGCTATAACCAAGGAGTAACCCGCCTACTAGCCGAGCGCTATCCCTACACGCTGCAATTAACCCTGGCCTCGCTCTTCGTGGCGATAATCCTGTCGATCCCCGCAGGTGTGCGTTCGGCCCAGCGCCGCAACCGCTGGGACGACCGCCTCATCAGTGTAGTCAGCCTCTTCGGCCTGTCGTTCCCCAACTTCGCCCTGGGCCCAATCCTGATTCTCCTCTTCGCCATCAAGCTGGGATGGCTCCCCGTCTCCGGCGCCGGCTCCTTCGCCAACTTAATCCTGCCGGCCATCACCATGGGCGGAGCCCTGGCCGCCATCCTGACCCGCATGGTCCGCACGTCGATGCTCGAAGAGCTAAGCCAGGACTACATCCGCACCGCCCGCGCCAAGGGATTATCGGAGCGCACGGTCGTCTATAGACACGCGCTGCGCAACGCCATGATCCCCATCATCACCGTCCTGGGCCTGCAATTCGGAGCGCTATTGGCGGGCGCAATCGTGACCGAAACCATCTTCTCCTGGCCCGGCATAGGCCGCCTCACCATCCAAGCCATCTCGAATCGCGATTACTATCTCGTCCAAGGCTGCATTCTCGCGATTGGCTTAACCTACGTATTAGTGAATTTCCTCACAGACGTCTTGTACTCGGTAGCGAACCCCAGAATCCGGCAGTGATCGGGTTCGTAAATCGCGATCCCAAAATGGCAGTGCCGAGGCAGGTCGGGATGACAGAGAACAGTAGGCCAGGAGAGTTTTCCACCGCCGCAAAGTTCATCCATCACAGACATCGCATCCCAGACTTGTCATCCTGAGCCCGGCGTGTTCAAGCGCCGCCGAAAGCCATCACGCAAAGAGCGTGCCCTCAGCAAAGTCGAAAGGACCCATGTACTTTGTCTACATCATGACGAATCCTACGAAGACCCTGTACGTCGGCGTCACCAACAATCTTCTCCGCCGCGTGGGAGAGCACAAAACCAGTATCGCCTCAGGGTTTAGCGCAAAATACAAACTCAATCGGCTCGTATACTTCGAGCGCTTCCATGACGTCCACAACGCGAATGAACGCGAGAAGCGCATCAAAGGCTGGCTGCGAATCAAGAAAACTGCGCTCATCATTTCGATCAATCCAGATTGGAGAGACTTGAGCGAGAAGTGGTTCGAGCGTAATCCATACCAACCGCAGAGGGCTCAATACACTTAAAGCAGCCTTGTCTTCCTGAGCCCAGCCTACTCCGGCGCGGCCGTGAGCCACACCCGAAGAGCCTGCCCTGAGCGAAGTCGAAGTGACCTGTGTATTCTGCCGACACCACCAGCGCGCCGCATTCTTCGCGACAGAACCTGCTCCGAGCCGGCTCGAAAGGGAGGCGGAGATTTCGACTTAGAGCACGCCAAAATTAGCCCATGACGTGTATATACCATTATCGTATCTTGTATATACACAAAGGGAGGGAGAGCGCCGTGGCTGTAACCATGACATCGATTCGCTTGGACATTAAATTGGCCGACGAGGCCGTGAAGGTCCTCGGCGCAAAATCCCGAACCGATGCGGTGCACATCGCCCTTCGCGAGATTGTCGCCCTGAAGCGCTTTAAAGCGTTAATGAAGAAGAACGAAGGGAAGCTTTCGTTCGAAGGGTATGTTGACTGATCTCGTCATTCTGGATTCGTCGATCATCATCGACGATCTTGGGACTCCGCGTCATCGGGAAAGGCTCCAGTCCTTCATCGGCGTCATCCGGAATTCATCCCTCGTTCTGGCTGAGCTGTGGCGGGGCGCCTCAAAGCCTTCGGATCGCGCGTTCCTCCGCTCTCTGGCAAGAAACCATCCGATCCTGACTCCAACCCAAAAGAACTGGCTGGAGTCGGGTGAGATACTGGCCAACATTCGCGCCGATCAAGGTTTTGATCACAAGTTGCGCGACCTGCATTTCGACGTACTCATTGCCCTCACCGCCCGCTCTCACGGTGCCCGCCTCATTACGACTAATCGGAAAGACTTTGAACTGATCAATCGCTATCGCGAGATCAAGTTGGAAGTTTGGTGAGAGGGTAAAGCAATCAAAAGCTTAGAGGCGGGGCAACGCTGTCCCGCCTCTAAACCCAAACTATGCAGCTTGCATCACTTTCTTCATCCGTTCTTTCATCTCCTGCGGCGACACATCTTCCACATGCGTGGCGACGCCCCAGAAATGTCCGAATGGATCTCGAATGAAGCCGTTGCGGTCTCCATAGAATTGATCCTGCACTGGCTTGAGAATTTTCGCACCCTCCTCCACCGCGCGCTTAACCACCTTATCGACGTCGGGAAGGTACACATACAGGCTCACCGGGCTTCCACCAACGGTGGTCGCGCTGGTGTGTCCCTCGCCCATGCCAGGATTTTCGTCGGCCAGCATGATGTGTGAGTTGCCAATTTTCAACTCGGCATGACCCACCTTGCCGTCCGGGCCGTTCATGCGAGCCGTTTCGGTCGCGCCGAAAACCTTCTTGTAGTACTCAATCGCCTGGGCTGCGTCCTTGACGATCAGGTAGGGAGTAACGTTGTTGTAGTCCTTTGGAATGTAAGAGACTTTACTCATGATTTTTCCTCCTTGGAATGTAGGCTAGAGGTGGAGGTTTGTGGCGCGCATGCGGAGAAGCTACGCGTCCCAGCACTCCTCTATCAAAACACAATCGGTGGGCGATCTCAAGCGCAAGTTCCACGCCTCCCGCCTCGAGTTCGCGAATTCATTGTCCGTCATCCTGAGCCCCGCGAGGTCCATTATGGTTGGACGCCATCACGCGAAGGGACGTATGCATTCTGCCTGGGCCGATTCTCATTGGGGGCTGCCTCATCGTTGTCGCGCTCTTTGCAACAGAATCGAGATTTTGACTTCGAGAGCTGCAAAGCAAAGATGTAAGCGAAGCCGAGCCAACTCTTCCACAGCCTCGTTGTGACATCCAACCTTGCCATCCATTCGCAATTAGCCCATCATGGTCAAGGCGGAGGCGGTAGAGCCCGCGGTGAGCACAACGGACGTAAATCCCGTGTTCTCTAGATTTTGACCTCTAACTCTTTTGCGCTCCGGATTTTGCGGCGAATTTCTTGCTAACCCGATGATTCCACTAGACCCCAGGGGGAGGGGGTGTCGATAAAGTTAAAGAGTTTTCCACCCTCGCAGCACCTCGAAAGCAATGAAGATCAGAATTATTAACGAGTAGAATTCCACAAGCGAACGTGTCGACCGCTTCCATCTCGCTCCGCCGATCAGTCGCCGGAAATGCCCGCCACAATCCACTGGCGGCGACAGGCGTCGTGTTAGTCATAGTCTTCGTCATCTTCGCTCTGTTCGCTCACTGGATCGCGCCGCAGGATCCCGCCGCCATCAATCTCCCCGCGCGTCTCGACCCGCCATCGCACGCGCACTGGTTCGGCACCGACGAACTCGGCCGCGACATTCTCTCGCGCATCATCTACGGCGCTCGCATCTCGATGCTGGTAGGGAGCTGCGTCGTAGTCACCTCGCTCGCCCTCGGCCTCATCATCGGCTCCATCGCCGGTTACTACGGAGGAGGCATCGACCGCTTCGTCAACGTAGTCCTGATGAACGCGTTCCTCTCGTTCCCGGGAATCCTGCTGGCGATTGCGTTCGTAGCCTTCCGCGGCCCCGGCATCTTCAATCTGGTTCTAGCGCTCTCCCTCGGAGGCTGGGTCGGCTACGCCCGCCTGGTGCGCGGACAAGTCCTCGCCGCGCGCGAGCGCGAATTCGTCGAAGCCGCCCGCGCTCTCGGCGCGAGCGACCTGCGCATCGTCGTTCGCCACATTCTCCCGAACATCATTCAGCCGGTCATCGTGCAGGCTGCGATCGGCATGGCCGGAGCCATTCTGGCCGAAGCCACTATGAGTTTCCTCGGACTCGGCGTGCCGCCACCAACTGCAAGTTGGGGCACTATGCTCAACGACGGCCGCGCGCATTTATTCGACGCGCCGCATCTAGTCCTGTTTCCCGCACTCGCCGTGATGCTCGCGGTATTGTCGTTCAACTTCATCGGCGACGCCCTGCGCGACTACCTCGACCCCCGCTCCCGCCTCGAAGCCGGTTTGTAAACCATCCGCAAGCTCCTCAAAACACGCCAAATCGACGTCTTGACTTACATTGCATATTGCAATATATATATAGCGATCTGGAATATGAAGCTGGGAGAGAAAATACGTTACCTGCGCGAGGTGGAAGGCTCGCTGCGGGGCTTGGACCGTCCCATGACTCAGCAAGAGATGGTGAAGGCGATTCGTCAGGAACTGCGCAAGAGCATCAGCCAGTCGTACTTGTCGCAGATCGAGAACGGATCGCGCCCGCACATGACGCAGTCGTCGCGAGCGCTGCTGGCGAAGTTCTTCAAGGTTCACCCCGGTTTTCTGGTGGATGATCCTGAGGGTTATCACACGGAGCTGACCTCAGACCTGCGCACGACCGAAGGCCAGCTTGACGTCTGGTTGCTGCAGGGATCAGAGCGCTTCATCAGCGATCCGGAAGTGAGCGACGTGCTGATCAAGGCCGCGCGCGAGAAAGACACGAGGCGCAGTTTGCTGCTGCTGGGCGCGATTCTCGACACGCCCGGACTGGCCCAACGTCTGCTGGAAGCGCTGCGGCCGGAGTTAGTGGCGAGAAGAAATCATCATCGCGCAAGTCGGGATCAAGAGAATCACGGTCGCACCGCGAAGGCAGAAGGGAGGAAAATCCGATGAACGACTCCATGACCTGGGCCAACTTTTACCTGATCTGTTTCGCGGTCGGCTTCTGCCTGAGCTTTTTTTCTTTCGTCTTCGGAGGTTCACGCACAGGTCGCCTGCATCTCCCACACTTTCATGGGCACATCGGGCATGGACACGTCGGCGGCGCACATTTGCCTGCGGATCCGGCAGCACATGGTCCGATTGCGGCCGGTCACGCGCCGGTTGCCACCGATGCATCGGCTGCCGCGGGCAACGCGCATGTGCAACGCGGTGGCGGCGTTTCGCCATTCAACTTCGTCACGCTGACCGCGTTCCTGGCCTGGTTTGGCGGTACTGGCTATTTGCTCACTCGCTACTCCGGCCTCTGGGTTGGCTTCGGGCTGCTGGCTTCGGCCGGCAGTGGGCTGGTTGGTGGAGGCATTGTGTTCCTGTTTCTGAGCAAGGTGTTGATCTCGGAGGACGAGAACATGGACCCCGCGGATTACGAAATGGTGGGAGTGCTGGGTCGAGTCTGCAGTCCGATCCGCGAAGGCGGAACCGGCGAGATCGTTTATACGCAGATGGGCACACGGCGTGTGTGCGGCGCTCGCAGCGACGACTGCAGCGCCATCCCAAAAGGGACCGAAGTCGTGGTCACGCGTTACGAAAAAGGAATTGCCTACGTACGGCTGTGGAGCGAGATGTCTGGGGAATGAGTAAAGCGTGGTTGGCGTTCAGGGTCGCATGGTTCGCGGAGGAGGTGCTATGGAACGAAAATTATTTCAAGTCGCGGTTGGGTTGACCTGGCTGGCGCTGCCGCTGACCCTCCTGAACTATTGGAGAGCGTGGGATCAACTGCCGCCACGAGTGGCAGTGCATTTCGACATCAATTGGCAGCCTAACGGTTGGACGTCGCGAGAAGGTTCTTTGATGCTGGCTTTGGGGACCACTGCCTTTTTGCTTTTGATGTTCACGATCGCCTGCTATGCCACCCGCAGCACGGCGGTTTCGAGTTTGGCGAAGTGGTCGATGGTGGCCGTCTTTTATGTCGTGCTGGGATTCGTTTACTACATAAATAACTGGATCGTGGATCGCAACCTGAGCGGGCAGCAACCTGCACCGCATGCCGAGTTAGGCAGCAGCGCGACTCGAAGCCGCGCATCTTCAAAACTGAATTCATAGCAACACCGCATTCGTAAGAGGAGGCGTTATGCCGGAAATGTCACGGATGGTCGAGATTTGGATTTTCGCTGGGCTGGGAGTGATGGTTCTTCTGTTCCTGATGAGCGGAATGGCCAGGCTATATCGCAAAGCGGGGCCGCACGAAGCACTCATCGTGTACGGCCTGGGCGGGACGCGCGTGGTGCAGGGACACGGCACGCTGGTGCTGCCCATGGTGCAAGTGTGTCGCGATCTGTCCCTGGAACTGATGTCGTTTGACGTGGCGCCGCAGCAGGATTTGTACACCAAACAAGGTGTCGCGGTGACGGTAGAAGCTGTTGCGCAGATCAAGGTGAAGTCCGACCGCGAGTCGGTGCTGACCGCTGCCGAGCAGTTTCTCACCAAGACTGATCAGGAGCGCGAAGGATTGATCCGGCTGGTGATGGAGGGCCATCTGCGGGGCATCATCGGCCAGCTTACGGTGGAAGAAATCGTGAAGCAGCCGGAAATGGTTTCCGATCGCATGCGCTCGACTTGTGCGGAAGACATGAACAAGATGGGGCTGGAGGTGATCTCGTTCACCATCAAGGAAGTCCGCGACAAGAACGAATACATCACCAACATGGGCAAGCCCGATGTGGCGCGCATCAAGCGCGACGCAGACGTGGCCACGGCGGAAGCCGACCGCGACACCGCGATCAAGCGCGCACTGGCACAGCGGGAAGCGGCTGTGGCCAAGGCGCAGGCCGACCAGGAACGGGTGCTGGCGGAAACTTTGTCGTTGGCCAAACAGGCCGAATCGCAGCGGGACCTCGAAGTGAAGAAAGCGCAATTTCTGGAAGTCACAAAGCGCCAGCAGGCGCAGGCTGACAAGGCTTATGACATCCAGACCAACATCATGCAGCAGCAGGTGGTGGCGGAGCAGGTGAAGGTGCAGCAGGTCGAAAAAGAACAACAGGTCAAGGTGCAGGAAGCGGAAATCAACCGCCGCGAGAAAGAACTGATCGCAACCGTGCTGAAACAAGCTGAGATCGAACGGCAGCGGATTGAGACCTTGGCTGCCGCCGAGAAGCAGCGCCTGATTGCAGAAGCGGAAGGCCATGCGTCATCGATACGGGCGCAGGGCGAGGCTGAAGCGGAAATCATTTTTAAGAAAGGTGAATCCGAAGCCAAAGCCATGAACGTGAAAGCCGAGGCTTATCAGGAATACAACCAGGCAGCGGTAATCGACCGGTTGTTCACAGCAATGCCGGAAGTGGTGAGGGCGCTGGCCAGTCCGCTGGCAAACGTCGACAAGATCACCATTGTCTCGACTGGAAACGGCGATGCTTCCGGGATGAACAAACTTACCGGCGACATCACCAAGATGGCGGCGCAGGTGCCCGCGTTGTTCGAGACGCTCTCCGGCATGCCGCTGGCGGAGTTGCTGGGGAAGGTGCGGCAGATTGGGGATAAGTCGGCGACGCCGGGGGCTGGCGCGACGAAGTAATGAACGGAGGGACGGGTTCCGACCAGTCCCTCTTTTCTTTTGGCAGCGAGTTTCAGGAGCATTGTGATGGCTAGCAAATCGAAACATACAGGATTGGGTATCGCGCTGGGAGCGGCCCTGGGAGCGGTCGCCGGTGTTCTGGCCGGGCACATTGCGATCTGGCTGGGCATTGGAATTGCGATTGGGATGTTACTTGGGGCGTCGGTTCACCGTTCGGAGAAGGTATGTCCCGAGTGCGCGGTGATCCATCAGAAGCATGAAGGAAGAAGTCGGCAGTTGGAGGGCTAGGAAGGCGCGAGTCAGTGGCGGAAACGCCCTGTGGAGCCGAGGGATCTGTTGACAGGCAAGGGATCCTTCGACTGCGTGGATGGTTCGCTTCGCGAACCATCCACTCCGCTCAGGATGACAATTTGTAAAGAAAAAGGAGTATCACCATGGCGTTACTAGAGCGTGTTTCCACATTAGTCCGGGCCAACCTCAACGACTTGATCGATAAGGCCGAGGAGCCGGAAAAGATGATCAAGCAGGTGATTCTTGATATGCAGAACCAACTGCTTCAGGTGAAGACGCAGGTGGCGATCGCCATCGCCGATCAGCACCTGCTCGAGAAAAAACAAAAAGAGAACGAAGACAAAGTGGCGGAATGGATGCGCAAGGCCGAACTGTCGGTCGACAAGAAACAGGACGACCTGGCGCGGGCTTCGCTGCAACGCGTGGAAAGCTATCGCGAGATGAGCGAGAGCTTCGCGCAGCAGGTGTCTGATCAGAAGGCGCAAGTAGAGAATTTGAAATCGGCACTGCGCCAGCTGGAGCAGAAATTGGCTGAAGCGCAGGCCAAGGCCGATCTGCTGATCGCGCAGCATCGCCGCGCCCGCGCCGTGGGCAAAGCCAGCGACGCGCGCCTGGCCATGGGCGATGGCTCGAAAGCCGCGGCCTTCGACCGCATGAAGCGAAAAGTCGCGCACTCCGAGGCGGTCGGACAGGCGAAGGCGGAGATTGCCGGGGACAATATGGAAGACCGCCTGGCTGCGCTGGAAAAAGAGGATCGCATTGAGCAGTTGCTGGCAGAGTTGAAGGGGAAGCGGGGGGCGTAGGAGGAGAGATCTTGGAGAAAGCCAAGTGGACGGACATTGCAATTGTTGTTCTGACGGTTGGCATCGTCGCTGTAAGCGCGCTTCAATGGCATGAGATGCATGCTGGATCCGCTGATACGCATGATTTGGCTATCGCGGCGAAAGCACAGGCCGATGCGGCGAGGGCACAGGCGGGGGCTGCCGCGAAAAATAGCGACGAAACCCATAACCTAGCTGAGGAGGCCAAGCTGCAGGCCATGGCCGCCAAGCAAGCTGCGGACGCCGCGACAAGCGCAGCAACGACCTCCGCCGACAGCCTCGTGCTCGCGGAACGCCCGTGGGTAAGAATCAAACATCGAATTGTGCGACCTCTGACCTTCGATGAGCCTGCGTGGAAGGGTGCGGTGGCGAGAATTGTGATAGAAGACACTTTGGAGAACGTTGGCCCAACTGTCGCATTAAACGTACTCTCCTGGGAGGACGTGATCCCTATTGACCCCGATCACTCCACCCGCACTGCGCGGGCCCGCCAGAGGCAGTGGTGCGATGCGAACCGACACCCTAACCCAAAGGGTCTCTCCGGATACATGCTTTTCCCAAAGGATCCCTTCGTCCAAGACTCGACGGTGGGACCGCCGATGAAAGTTGTCCATGACGCAGCGTCGATGAACGAGCCCGGACTTTCGGGCAAGTCGGGTTCGTCTTAGTTGGGTGCGTCTGCTACAGGTCGTCCTTTGAGGCGACGACCAAGCCGCTGCACGAGACTCGGTTTATTTATTATCTGGGAGAGCCCCAGAATGGCGTCGGGATTCAGCCCTACGTTGAGCCTCATGGTGTCGCCGACAAGCTTCAGCTGGTAGAGTTTCCGGACGGGTTCTCTGCGGACTAGTCTAGACATCCCCAACATGGGTTCTTGATTGTTATCATTAAGTATGACAAAGTAACAATGATGAGAGAAAGCACGACATTCACGGTTTCCCTTCCGCCGGCGATGGCGAAGGAAATCGAGCGGGCTATGAGGGCGGAACATAGAACCCGCTCGGAGTTGGTGCGGGAGGCCTTGCGGGTGTATTTGTCGGCGCGGCTGATTCCCGCCGAGTTACCCACGCCGGCTGAGGCGCGCGCGTACCGCCGGGGCATGGCCGCCTACCGGCGCGGCGATTCTATGACTCTGCAGGAGTACTTCGATGGAATGGACCGTCGTCCTCGCCGGTCCCGCAAGAAAGTCTCTTAAGCGGATTCCTGCGAGCGATAAGACGCGCATCCTGGCCGCCTTGGCGGAGATACAGCAAGACCCGTTTCAGGGCGATATCCGGAAGCTGCAAGGTCTGCCCGGTTTTCGCCGGCGCGTGGGGAACTGGCGCATCCTGTTTGAAGTCGTGCTTGAACGCAGGCAAGTTGTTGTGGCGGCAATCGAGCGGCGAACCTCAACCACCTACTGAACGCGAGGCGTGCTGTCCTATCAGCGGAAATCGTTCCGCGCGGCTTACATCCATTGACCGGTCAGGCCGCATCTCTGTAATCTTGGTTGTGCAAGTTCGGATCGGGTTTCCGGCTCAGGGATTATTCATGAAGCATGTTGCAATTCTGGTGCTGCTGATGATGACGCTCATGCTAGGCGGCTGTGGCAGCACTCCGACTTCGGTTCAGACGGGGGCGGGTGGAATCTGGCTGGCGGAGCTGACCGGAGGCACCGGGGAAGCGTCCGGGTTCAGCTTTATCACGGACTTTACGCTGAACGGTAATTCCACGCTAAATATTACTAGCTTTCAATTCCTCAACTATAACCCCAATAACAGCGCCAATTGTTTCTCCTCCATCAACGGGCCAAACGTAAGTGGATCGATACCCTTGACGGTTCAGTCCAACGACACCGTGACCGGCACCATCACGTACGAGGTGCAGTCGAGCGGCAACACCCTTACCCTCACCGGAAACGTGACCGGAACGGCGAGTCAGAACGGGAGCGGGACGAATGTTACGTACACGCTCACCAGCGCCACGATCTCGGGCAACTGGTCTCTGAAGGGCAGTGGGGCGTGCAACGCCACCGGCGGGAGTTTCACCATGACCCAGTCGTCCTGAATTTTTTTAGCTTAGAACCAATCGCTGCGGTAGGCGACCCACCAGGATGCGAAGAGGATAGGAACGGTCGCGGCCACGCCCCACCAAATCGGCAGCAGAAAGTCCGCCAGTAGGCCGAGCACCGTGAAGGTTATCCAGAAGACCTTCTTTTCCATAAAGTGATTGTAAGCTGGCAGGTGCCGAAAGGCAGCAGCGCGATTGGGCCGGCACTTTCGTCACCTGCTTGGTCTGCTATAGAGTGGGAGCCATGAAGCGCTCGCTGCAAGAGATTGCCGAGGCTATTGAAGCGCGCCTGCGCGGGGATGGCAAAGTCGAGGTCGAGGGCGTGGCCAGCATCGGATCGGCTTCCAGGCACGATCTGGTGTTTGTGGAAGAAGAGAAATATCTTGCGCGGGCGATGGAATCGGGCGCGGGGGCGGTGATTGCGGGGGAATTCGCGGCGGCGTCATCTGGCAAGCCCTTGCTCATATGCCGTCATCCCAAACTCACCTTCGCGCGGGCGGCGCGCTTGCTGCGGGAGGGCGATCGCGAGCGGAATAGCGCCGGTGTACATCCGACTGCTGTCGTGCATTCTTCAGCGCGTCTGGCGCCGGGCGTGATGGTCGGCGAGTACGGCGTTGTCGGGGCGGATGCGGAAATCGGTGAAAGCACGCGGATTGGGGCTGGTTGCTCGATTGCGCGGGGCGTGAAGGTTGGGCGGGATTGCGAGATTTATCCGAAGGTTACGATTTATGCGGGGACCACGCTGGGCGACCGCGTGATCGTGCACGCGAGCGCGGTTCTGGGAAGCGATGGCTTTGGATACGTGCGCGACCCCAAGAACGGACGCTATGAAAAATTTCCGCAAGTCGGACGGTTGGTGATCGAAGATGATGTTGAAATTGGCGCCAACACGACGATTGATCGTGGGGCTCTTGACGAAACGCGCATTGGGCAGGGAACGAAGATCGATAACCTGGTGCACATCGGGCACAACTGCCGGCTTGGGCAGAATGTGGTGATCGCGGCGCAGACCGGGCTTTCCGGCAGCGTCGTGATTGAGAATGACGTCGTACTGGCAGGGCAGGTTGGCATTGCCGAACATGCGCGCATCGAAGAAGGAGTGATGGTGGGCGGACAGTGCGGTGTGCTGCCGAATAAAGTGCTACGCGGCAAGGGAGTGGCCTTCTGGGGAACTCCGGCGCGTCCGCTGCGGGAGTATTTAAAGCAGGTGGCGGCGCTGGCGCGGTTGGGGAGGAAGAGGTAGATGTGGCGATTGTGGTGATTGGCGGACATTCGCGAAGCGTCGGGAAAACCAGCGTGGTTGCAGGGCTGATTTCCGCGCTGCGCGAATACGATTGGACTGCGGTGAAGATTACGCAATATGGGCACGGGGTTTGCTCGGCCAATGGAGCTCCGTGCGACTGCGCGACGGACGATCACAGCTGGGCGATCTCTGAGGAAAAAGATCGCAGCGGAGAGTCGGACACTTCACGCTTTCTGATTGCGGGCGCGGCTCGAGCTTTGTGGGTGCGCACCGAGCAGGGCAGGCTGGCCGAAGCCATGCCGGCGCTTCGGCATCGGCTGGAGCGGGCGCGGCATGTGATGGTGGAATCGAACAGCGTATTGAAGTTCCTGCGGCCGGATTTATATCTGACAGTGCTCGACCCGGGCACGGAAGATTTCAAGACTTCGGCGCGAGAATTTCTGGACCGAGCCGATGCGGTGATTCTTCATGATGGCTCAAAGTCTAAAACAGCCTGGCAGAGTGTTTCATTGAAACCGGTGGCGGGACGACCATTATTTCGGATTACGCCGCCCCCTTACGTGACGCAAGAGATTGTCGACTTCGTGCGGAGTTCTGTGGCGCTGGATGCGGCGGCGGATTCCTCTGCGCTGCGCGCTTCGGAATGACAAAGCTTGTGCGTTTGTTATCCTTGGCGGTGCGGCAAATTCATTACAGCGCCTGGTTGCTCGTTCTACTCTCATCGCTCCTGCAGGTTCTCATTTTTCCTCTTGCCGGGATCTACGTTCTCTCCTGGGTCGCTTGTGCTCCTCTGATTGTGGCGCTTTTGCGTGCGCGGCCCGGGGGGGTGCTGGAAATCAATGGCTCGGTCAATCTTCAGGCTGCGAAGCCTGGGCAGGCTTTTCTGCTGGCATATGTTTCCGGAATCTTGTGGTATGCGGGGACGTGTTACTGGATTTACAACACCATGCACGAACATGGCGGCTTGAGCGTGCCGTTTGCGTTGCTGGCTCTTTTTCTTTTTTGTCTTTATCTGGGGCTTTATCACGGTCTGTTCGGTTTGTTGTTGAGCTGGACGGTGGGGCCGGGCGGAGATTATCGCCGTGCGTTGATAGCAGCGCCGTTTCTGTGGGTTGCGGTGGAGTTGGCGCGCTTCAACGTTACCGGCTTTCCGTGGAACCTGCTGGGCACGGCGCAGGTGGATAACATTTCACTCAGCCGCATCACGACGTGGACAGGAGTGTACGGAGTTTCGTTTGAGATCATGCTGGTGAATGTAGCAGTTGCTGCGGCATTCGTGGTACCGAGAAAAAAGCGAAGCACGCTGTTACTGGCCGCGCTGGTTGCGGCGGCGGTGCTGCAGGCCGGGAGATTGGTGGACGCGCCTGCGATTCCGGCAGATCGTGCGGCATTGCTGGTTCAGGAAAATATTCCAGTGGATGAAACCTGGACCCGCGAAACTTTTGAACGCACGCTGCGTGAACTTACTGATCTTAGTGTGAAGGACGCCGGCGTGAAGCCTTCGGTGGGGCCTGATGCGAGCAATTCCAGGCCAGGCAGTATCGACTTGATCGTCTGGCCGGAATCTCCAGCGCCTTTTTTCACGAGCGATCCGCTGTTTCGCGAGCCCGTGAGCCAGATGGCTCGCGACACGCACAGCTGGGTGGTTACGGGCGCTATCGGCACTGGGTCCGCGGCGCAGAGCGGAAGGTCAGCTTCGCAAGTGTTCAACTCGGCAGCGCTCATCAGTCCCGCGGGCGATTGGACGGCGCGTTACAACAAAGTGCATCTGGTGCCGTTCGGAGAATACCTGCCGTTCCCCCGGTTGTTTGCGTTTGCCGGCGGCTTGACTCAGGAGGTGGGAGAGTTTGAGCGCGGAGCGTCGCGTGCGCCTTTGGACGCGGACGGAGCGAAGCTCGGAGTTTTCATCTGCTACGAGTCGGTGTTTCCCGGCGAAGTACGGCAATTCGCGGACCAGGGCGCGCAGGTTTTGGTGAATCTTTCGAACGACGGCTGGTATGGCGACAGCGGCGCGTACGCGCAGCATCTGAACCAGACACGCATGCGCGCCATCGAGAACGACCGCTGGATCCTGAGCGCGACAAACACAGGAGTGACGGCTTCGATCGATCCCTATGGACGAACCGTGGCGCGACTTCCACGCAAGGAGCGGGCAGCGCTGGTGGCGCCTTATGCCCTCACCTCCGTAACCACGTTCTACACTCGGCATGGCGATTGGTTCGCCGGGCTGTGTGCGATAATTTCAGCAGGGGCGCTGCTGACGCGCTGGTCGTTTTCCAAGAGGTGAAAGACTCCGAATGAATCAAGAGCTCGAGCAGGAATACGGATTACTCAACAAGAAGGTGCGCGAACTCCGGGAGTATCTTTGACGCGGACAAGCTTCGTCCGCAACTAGCCGAAATTGAAAAGCAGGCTGCCGACCCGAATCTGTGGTCGAATCCGCAACGATCCCAACAGGTGATGCGCGAGAAGAAGCGTCTGGAGCATTTGCTGGCAACAGACGCCGATCTGGGCCGCCGCGGCGATGACATTGCCGCCTACTTCGAACTGGCCAAGGAAGGCGAAAATGTCGAGGCCGATTTGCGCCGCGACGTCGACTCGTTGCGCGAACTGGTCGACAAACTGGAAACCGAGACGCTGCTTTCGGGGCCGAACGACGCGCTGAATGCCATCGTGACCATTCACCCTGGAGCGGGAGGAACGGAGTCGCAGGATTGGGCCGACATGCTGCTGCGCATGTATCTGCGCTGGGCGGAGCGGCAGGGATTCCAGACCGTTCTCTACGACTATCAGCCGGGCGAAGAAGCCGGGTTGAAATCGGCAACCTTCGCGGTGAACGGCGAGTATGCTTTTGGGCTTCTGAGCAGCGAGATCGGCGTGCACCGTCTGGTGCGAATTTCGCCGTTCGACCAGGCCAAGCGGCGGCATACTTCATTCGCCAGCGTTTTTGTTTCTCCTGAAATCGACGACAGTATTGAAGTGGTCATCAAGCCCGAAGATATTCGTACCGACACTTACCGCTCGAGCGGCAAAGGCGGGCAGCACGTCAACACGACGGACTCGGCAGTGCGCATCACTCACATTGCCACCGGCCTTGTTGCGAGTTGCCAAAATGAACGCTCGCAGCACAAGAATCGCGAACGAGCCATGAGCATGCTGCGCTCGAAGCTCTATGAATTCGAGATGGAGAAAAAGCGCGCGGCCACGAAAAAGATTGAGGATTCAAAACTCGATAACGACTTTGGATCGCAGATTCGTTCCTACGTGCTGCAGCCCTACCGCATGATTAAGGATCATCGCACCAAGACTGAAGTAGGTGACGTTGACCGCGTTCTCGACGGCGACTTGCAGCCGTTCATCCGAGCATATTTGCTGGCGCGGCGCGGGGAGAAGTCGTGAGGACGAAACCGGCAGCGGCTGCGAAACAGAAATCGGTGAAGCTTGGGCCCCGGTTTCTGCGCGCGTTTCAGTTTGCCGCCGAGAAACATGCCGGGCAGATGCGCAAGGCCTCGAGCACTCCCTACATCGCGCACCTGATGGGGGTTGCTTCGCTGGTGCTGGAGTTCGGCGGTGACGAGGAGTTGGCGATTGCGGCTCTGCTGCACGATGTGGTGGAAGACTGCGGCGGAGCGCCCATGCTGAAAGAAGTGCGGCGGAAGTTCGGCAGCCGCGTGGAAAAGATTGTGGACGGCTGCACGGATTCTGATATGGATCCAAAGCCGCCGTGGCGCGAACGCAAAGAAACTTACATCCGGCATCTGAAAAGTGCCGATACGGAAACCAGAATGGTTTCCGCGGCGGACAAACTCAACAACGTGCGCTCCATTCTTTCCGACTACCGGGGAGTTGGGGAGTCAATTTGGGACCGTTTCAATGGCGGACGCGAGGGCACTCTTTGGTACTATCGGGCTTTGCTGGAAGAATTTCTTCGGGGCAAACCCAGCCGATTAATCAGGGAGTTGGAACTGGCGGTCAGGGAGCTGGAAGCCAGCACGAAACGCACTGGTTCTGGCAGTGCGAGGAGGTGAAGCGATGCCGCGGCAAATCGATTTAATTCGCGCTTCCAAGCTGCCGTCGAACATGATGCAGTTCGCGGCGAAGGGCGCGCTGTCGGTGCCGCCGGACGAAAATCTTGAGATCCTCGTTTATCTCGCTAAACACAATAAGATTTTTGGCGACCTTGCCCGGATGACTTTGGCGGGCTGGGATGAAAAGGCTTCGCTGGCCGCGGCTTCCAATGCGAAGACCGCGCGCGAGGTGCTCGACTATTTGGTTGCGCCCGAGAACCTTCGTCCCAGGCTGCTGCCGGCGTTGCTGGAGAATCCATCGGTTGGCGAGGGCGAGATCGCCAAGTTAGCCATCTCCGCGTCTCCCGAGGGAATCGCGGCAATGCTGCGAAGTCCGCGCGTGCGGGCTGCAGTTGGCATTCTGGAGTGTCTCCGCGCGAACCCGTACTTGAAGGCGCCGGAAGCATCCGAAGTCGCCGCACTGCTCGGAGGCGGGAAGAGCGAGCCGCCCTCAGTTCCAGTTGCCGGCGGCACGCCAGAAGTTGCGGAAGCGGTTGTTGCAGAAAGCGACGTTGCGGAAGCCGGCGAGCCAGTTCAAGATGCAACTCCCGAGGCAATTGACGAAGGCGCGGAAGTTCCCGACGAGGTGGTTTCCACTTATCTTGCCGAGCACGCGACGGAGATTGCCGGGGAGCAGGACAAGCCGTTCAAGCCGGTCGGCGGAATAGTGGAATTGCTGGGCTCTGATTATTTTCCTGTGACAGAAAACAAAGAGATGGCGGAGACTGCCGACAATGCGGAGAAAGCCGCCGCTGAGTCGGCCGCCACAGCTTCCGCAGCGGTGGCAAAGGCGAAACTCGCAGCAGCCCAGCCTAAGCCGGGCCAGCGTGACAATACGCTCCAGAAGATCAACCGTCTGGATGTGAAAGGCCGCATCCAGTTGGCGATGAAAGGCAGTAAGGAAGAGCGCTCCATTCTGATTCGCGACGGCACCAAGGTGGTGGCGCTGGCCGTGCTCGATGCGCCCAAACTTTCCGACGGAGAAGTGGAAAGGTTTGCGCTGCAGAAGAATGTGCTGGAAGCAGTGTTGCGGCAGATTCCGCTGAAACGCCGCTTCATGAAGAATTACATTGTGGTGCGCAATCTGGTGGCCAACCCGCGCACGCCGCTCGATCTTGGATTAGGGCTGATGAAGCATCTGCAACCGCAAGACTTGAAAAACATTTCCAGTAATAAGGAAATCTCGGAGACCGTCCGCAAGCTGGCGCTGAAAATGTATAAGCAGAAGATGGACGCTGCGAACAAGAAATAATATGGCTTCTTTCCCGCAGGCAGACCCCGTTACTGAACTCTTACGCAACGCGAAAACCATCGCGGTGGTCGGACTTTCTGACAATCCGCTGCGCCCGAGCTATGGCGTGACGGCATATATGCAAGGGCAGGGATACCGCATCATTCCGGTGAATCCACAGATTGAGTCTTGTCTGGGTGAGAAGGCCTACGCTTCTTTACTGGATGTGCCCGAGAAGATCGACATCGTGAACATCTTCCGGCGTCCGGAGTTTGTCGAAGAGATTGTGGACGAGGCGATTCAGTTGAAGGTTCCGGCGATCTGGATGCAGGAAGATGTGATTCACGAGAAGGCTGCCGAGAAGGCGCGCGAGGCGGGAATCTTTGTCGTGATGGACCGCTGCATTCTGAAGGAACATCACGCGCGGTTCTGATGAGCTGAGTGCCCACCGCTTAACTTATCGCTTAACCCCGACGAAGACCACGGTGGCATCGTCACGCACGCCCGAGCCATTCGCGAATTCGCGAACATTGTCGACGATGCTCACAGCGGACGCCTCTGCGCTAACCGCGTGTTCCGCGAGCCGTTGCAAGCCGTACTCCTGCTCATCCCCGTTGACCGCTTCGGTAATGCCGTCGCTGTAAAATACAAGCCGCGAACCTGCAGATAGACTTATGTAGGTTTCGGAATAGTCTCCGTTTGCTATACCGAGAGGCAGCCCGCGTTCGGTGTCGAGGAAGCGCGCTCCCTGGTCATCGATAAAGAGCGGATGCAAATGCCCTGCATTCGCGAAGATTACAGTACGAGTCGTCGGATCGAGCACAGCATAGACCAGAGTGACGAATTTACCCGCCGGAAAGTCATCCACCAGCAGGCAGTTGAGCTTAGTCAAGACCTCACCAGGGCTGGTGCAGGCTTCCGCGAGAGACCGCAGCATTCCACGGGTAGCCGACATCAGCAGAGCGGCAGCCGTGCCTTTTCCGGAGACATCCGCCAGCACTAATCCCCAGCGGCCGTCGGGAAATGGGATGAAGTCGTACCAGTCTCCTCCGACCGCGCCGGCAGGGACGCTCAGACCGGAAATCACGAAGCCCGGGATGAAAGGTGAACTCTTGGGCAATAGGGCCTGCTGCATCACTCTGGCGTCCTGAGCCTCGCGGCTCATGATTTCCCGCTCAGCCCGTTCCGCTTGAAAGCGGCGAGCGTTGTTTATCGCCACGGCTACGTGATCACACAGCGCCTGAAGAATTCTCAGCTGCTCACGAGGAAAGGCGTCCAACTCGGGATGCGATGCGGTAAAGACACCCACGAGGCGTTCGCCAACGTAAAGCGGGATCGCCACTTCAGAGAGTGTGTCGTGCTCGCAGCTAATGTAGTAGGTGTCCTTGCGGACATCGGGCGCATAGCGCATCTGGCCGGTCGAAGCGACGTAGCCGACCATGCCTTGCTGGCCAATCTTCAAGCGATGGCCTTTGTGGTTGACGCTGCATCCATGCACACCGGCGAGAACCATCTCACCGTGCTCTTCGTCGTGCAGGTAGATACCGGCCTCCACGCAGCCAAAGGAACGGGCCACGTCATTCACAATATTGTCGATGAGTGGATCGAGGTCGAGGATCGAAGTGATCTTCTGTGCCGCTTTTTGCAGCTTTTGCAGATCCTCCACCTGATCAACGAGCGGTGGGCGCAGCGGAATGGCGGCGACAGTTTCAGTGATCGCGGACATAGAATTCAGCCCTTCTTAGCTCGCAGCAGGCGGGCGCAAACTATAGGCGTTTGCTGTTTTATGAGATGCCGCGCGGCATCTCTAGGATTCTTTCCTGGGGCGCGAAGCTTTGCCTGCTGCAGTGGGCGCCCGCTGTTTCCTGATCTCCTCCATCCGTTCGCGGATGCGCTTCTCGATGCCTTCATTGGTCGGCCGGTAGTAGATGCGATCCCGCAAATTGTCTGGCAGGCATTGCATGCTGGCGACTTTGCCTTCGACATCGTGCGCGTATTGATAATCTTTGCAGTAGCCCAGGCCTTTCATCAATCCCGTGGGAGCATTACGCAGGTGCAGCGGGACGGGTTCGGCGGCGGTTTGCTCGATATCCTGCTGGACATTTCCGTATGCGGTGTAAAGCGCATTCGACTTGGGCGCGACCGAGAGATAAACGACGGCTTGCGCGAGAGCGAGATTGCCCTCGGGCATACCGATGAAATCCACAGCATCGCGCGCGGCCATGCACTGCGAGAGCGCGTTGGGATCGGCCAGGCCGATGTCTTCCACCGCCATGCGCACCACGCGGCGCGCAATATAGAGCGGATCCTCGCCGGCTTCGATCATGCGTCCGAGCCAATAGAGCGCGGCATCGGGATCGCTGTTGCGCACCGACTTGTGCAGAGCTGAAATCAGGTTGTAATGCTCTTCGCCCGCTTTGTCGTAGAGCAACGTGCGTTTCTGCAGCGCGTCGCGAACAATGTCGTCAGTGATTTCCGCAGGCTGTTTTCCCGCCTGTTGCGCCAGCCCGGCTGCAACTTCCAGCACGTTGTAGGCGCTGCGCGCATCGCCGCTGGTGTAGCTGGCGATTTTCTTGAGTACGTCGTCAGACGCGCGCAGCTTGATTGTGCCCAGGCCGCGCTCTTCATCCGTAAGCGCTCGCTTCAGCAGTTGCACGATCTGATCTTCAGTCAATGGCTGCAATACATAGACGCGAGCGCGCGAAAGCAATGCGGCGTTGATCTCGAATGAGGGATTCTCAGTAGTGGCGCCGATCAGGCGGATGTTGCCTTTTTCCACATGAGGCAGGAAGGCATCCTGCTGGGCTTTGTTGAAGCGGTGAATCTCATCGATGAAGACGATGGTGCGCGTGCCGTACTGTCGGGCGCGTTCGGCGTCGGCCATGACCTGCTTGATTTCTTTGATCCCGGCGAGGACGGCGGAGAACTCGATGAATTCAGCCTTCGTCATGCGGGCGATGATCTTTGCGAGCGTCGTCTTGCCGGTGCCTGGCGGTCCCCAGAAAATGAGTGAGCCCGTGTCATCGCGGTCGATCTGCGTACGCAACGGCTTGCCGGGGCCGATCAGGTGCTCCTGGCCGGCAAATTCTTCGAACGTGCGCGGACGCATGCGGTCCGCCAGCGGCCGGGTGCGGTCGGTGGCGGTGTCGGCGCTCGGAGTGGGCTGGAAAAGTCCCATAGCAATCTCTTCACCACAGAGTCACAGAGAAAACCGATAAAACGCTAAAACGCCAATGCCAAAAAACACTAAAGAACCATTCGCGTGACGCCCTTTGCTAATAGCGGAACATCGAAGTCGATCAGCAGGCCGACTCGCTTGCCGGTCAAACGCATGTAAGTTAGCGGTTGAGCTTCATGGATAGGAAGGACTCTTTCGACACATTTCAACTCCAGAACGACTTCCTCTTGCACGATCAGATCCACTCGATAGCCGCAGTCAAGCTTGATGCCCTTGTACTCTACGGGTGGCTCGATTTGACGCCTGAAGCTGATTTCGCGGACGTGGAGCTCGTGACACAAGCACTCTTCATAAGCCGATTCCAGGAGTCCTGGCCCTAGAATCCGATGGACTTCAATGGCGGCGCCAATGATGACGCTCGTCCTTGGATCTTTACTTTCTTCGGTTTCTCTGTGTCTCTGTGACTCTGTGGTGAAATGGTTCATTTCCTTTGCCTTGCCGCTTCGTACAGCACGATGCTCGCGGCTACGCCGGCGTTGAGAGATTCCACTTGCGCCGTGTGAGGAATGGCAATTACCTGGTCCATTTTGGACATCACTTCGCGTGGCAGGCCTGCGCCTTCGTTGCCGAAGAAGATTGCGCTCGCTTCTTTCAAATCCGCCTGATCCAACGGCGTCCCTTTGTGCGAGGAAGTTGCGATCAGGCGCACGCCTTTTGCCCGCAGCTTATTTGAAACTTCCTCCAACTTTGCTGTGGACGACTTTCCACTCGCTTGAGATTGCCCGTGAATTACGGGCAGGCGGAACACCGATCCCGCCGAGGCGCGAATCACTTTTGAGTTGAACGGGCTGACCGTGCCCTCGCCTAAGACCACTCCCGCGCTGCCAAACGCTTCGGCGGAGCGCAGAATTGTGCCCAGGTTGCCTGGGTCCTGCAGCCCGGCCAACACAACGATCGGACCGATCTGCAGTCGTTCTTTCTCCATGACATCTTCGAACTTGAATTCCTTCAGCCGCACCAGCGCAGCCACGCCCTGAGGCGATTCGCTGGGCACGAGGCTATCGAATAACTTGTCAGGCAGCAGCAGAGTTTCAACCTGAGCACCGAGTTGCGGCAGCAGGCGTTCCGCCCGGTCTTGCGCCGATTCGCGAAAGAATACCGCGCTGAACCGCAGGCCGCTACGGATGGCCTCTTCCACGATGCGCAAGCCTTCGATCGCGCAATCTCCGCTCTCGGTGAGTTCGGCGCGCGAAAATGCCTGGCGCAGTTGTTTGACCAGCGGGTTGTGGCGCCCCTCAACGCGGCGCAGCCTGTGCTGCGCGCTGAGCGCGGGTTCTGACTGCCTTTTCATATCGACTGCGATCGTCACTACTGATTGTCACTGCTGATCTTCATCGAATGATACGCCGCCCACCCGTATTGCGGCCCTTTGCCGTATTATGGTAGGTTCCACGGACAAAATATTCCAAGCGGAATCAATGCGGGAGGGGAGCGCCGTGCGCGCCGAAATCCTAAAAATCAATTGTGAGACTCCGGAGATTTCACTGGTAAAGTACGCCGCCGATCAAATTCGCGCCGGCGAGGTGCTGGGCATGCCGACGGATACGTTTTATGGCTTGGCCGCCGACCCCTTCAACCTGCGCGCCGTCGACCGCGTATACGACATCAAGACGCGCTCGCGCCACAAACCGTTGTCGCTGCTGATCGAGAGCGTGGATCAGGCGGAGGAGCTAGCCAAGTCGTTGCCTGAAGAATTTTATGCACTGGCGCGGCAATACTGGCCGGGACCGCTCACCATCATCGTAAAAGCCGGATCGCGTCTTCCTCTGAAGGTGACCGCTAATACCGGCAACGTGGCCCTGCGCGTGCCGAATGCCCAGATTCCGCGCGCGGTGGTCGCGGCCGCAGCCATTCCCATCACGGCTACCTCCGCTAATCTGAGCGGAGCCTCCGAATGTACCAGCGCCGAGCAAGTGCGCGACCAGCTTGAGGGCCGCATCAGCATTATCGTGGACGGCGGAACTTCCCCCCGTGACGTCGCTTCCACCATCATCGATCTCACCGACGAAGGGGCGCGCTGGCGGGTGATCCGCGAAGGGGCGATCGCTGCCGGGGAAATTTCCACGTTCTTTGCCAAAGGATGACTCACGCCGAAGGATGACTGACGATTCTGTGAACGAGCATCCGCGACGCCGCTGGCTGCAGCGGCTGGAGGCGCTCGGGCTGGTGGCCTTGGCCGCGCTGGTTTCGTTCCTTACCCTGACCGTGATCGGCATTGTGCATGAGGGAGCGCTGCAGGAAGTCCACCCGGCAGATGCCATTGTTGTGTTCGGCGCGGCGGAGTATTCGGGCCGTCCTTCACCAGTGTTGCGGGCGCGGCTCGATCATGCTTTCGATCTTTTCGAGAAAGGGATCGCTCCCGTCGTCATCACGACTGGCGGAGCCGCTTTGGATCCTAGCTTCAGCGAAGGCGGTGTGGGCAGCGATTATCTGAAGCGTCGCGGGATTCCGGAACGCGACCTGATCGCAGAGACGCAAGGCTCCGACACGGCTCAATCGGCGGTAAGGGTCGCTGTGATCATGCGTGCCAACGGACTGCACAGTTGCGTGGCCGTGAGCGACGCGTATCACGTGTTCCGCATCAAGAGGCTGCTGGAACATGAGGGAATCGGTCCCGTGTATGTTGCGCCCCGGCCTGATTCGCGCCCGCGGGGTGCCGGGCAGCGCGCATATGCTGTAATGCGGGAAGCGACCAGCTATTTGTTGTGGAAGCTGGGCGTTTAACTGTGGGCTTCGAGGTCCGGCTCTCGGGCTTCAGGTGATCGAAATCGAACTGTGGGCCGTTAGGTTCCGCCGCAGCCCGGAAGCCGCAACCCGAAGCCCAGCTCTTACCAGCCGTTTCTCTCCCGCAGTGACGTAATGTGGGCCACGTGATGGCGTCCGTGCCAGGCGTAGAGAGCGAGGTTCTTTTCCAGGCTCACCGGGCCCAGCTCGGGATGGCGGAAGCTGCGCTTCCAGTCTTCCGGCTTGAGCGAACTTAGGAGGCGAACCCAGCGGTCGTGCAACGAATCCAGCATCGTCAATGAGACTTCCACCGGAGTCGTCTGTGTGTCAGCCAACTGCGCCCACCGATCTTCGGCGTAAGGCTTGATCGTCGGTTCCTCCTCGGTGAGAGCCAGCTTGAAGCGCACGTAGGCGTTGAGATGACTGTCTGGGACGTGGTGCGCGACCTGGCGCACGGTCCATCCGTCGGGGCGGTAGGGCGCGTCGAGTTGTTGATCCGAAAGCCCCTTCACTGCGGCGCGGAGGTTGGCCGGGGCTTGGGAGATGTCGTCGATGAGCTTTTTTCTCTGCTCTTCGGTAGGTGGTCCGTCGAAGTTGAACTTACCGATGGGGTAGCGCAGGTCGGTCATGCTTGTCTCCGGTCGAGAATCTTTCTTCACAGATGATTCGTGGAGTTGAGAAGGTTCATGGAGAAGGCTCGAACAAGCATATTTCGGGTGCAGTTGGATGCTGGGTTGGAATGTAGGAGCCAGAAGCAGGAACCCTCTCAGTTAACTACAACCCCTAGGGCTTCCACGGGACTGACCCCATTCCGTCCGGCTTCGCATTTCGATTCCTTTTGCCCTAAGATTTGTGCAACCAAAAGCCAGTTTCTGGGCTAAACTCCCAATTCTGGGCAGTTTAGGCGGCGATTCCAGTTCGCTGGTGCCCAAGTCGAGAAACAGCAGGTTCCTCCAAGCCCCGACGGATCGGCTGTCACCAATCCATCGGCTTAGTCGGAATGACAAGGCAATGTGGAGGTTCCTCAAGCGAGGGGGGATTTATGGCAGCGTCAGTCTGGTCTGGACATTTAACTTTCGGACTCATCTCCATGCCGGTGCGCTTGTTCTCGGGCGCGCGCAGTAGCGGCATCTCTTTCAACATGCTGCATCGCACGGACAAATCCCGGCTCAAGCAGCAGTACATTTGTCAATTAGAGGGCGTCGTCGTTGACCGTGCCGACATGGTCAAAGGCTATGAGTTCCGCAAGGACGAATACATCATCATCGAGCCCGAGGAGATCAAGAAGATCGAGCCGCAAACCGCGAAGACCATGGAGATTCTGGAATTCGTCAAGGCGGGAGATGTGGATCCCGTGTATTTCGAGTCTTCGTATTACATGTTGCCGGAAGAGGCCGGGCGGCGTCCTTACGCGCTGCTCACCAAAGCGCTGGAGGAAAGTGAATATGTCGCCATCGCCAAGATCACGATGCATAACCGCGAGTACACGGTATTTCTGCGGCCGCACGAAGGCGGACTGATGCTGCACACCATGTATTACGCCGAAGAAGTGAAGAAGGTGGAAGGCTTTGGCGCTCCCGATGTGGAGTTGAAGGAAGCCGAAGTAAAAGTTGCGCACCAACTCATCGAAGCGCTCGCAGACAAATGGGATCCTGAGAAGTACAAAGACAGCTTTCAGGAAAATCTGAAGAAGCTGATCGAGACCAAGCTCGAGGGCGGGGAAGTCGCTGCGGTCGAAAAGCCGAAGAAACTGGCTCCAGTAATCGACTTGATGGCTGCCCTCAAGCAGAGCCTGGCGCAGATGGAAGGCAAGAAAAAGCCCGCGGCCACGGCCAAGTCAGATGAGCCAGCGTCCGCAGCCGGCGGCAAGTCCCGGCGCGGCAGATAGCGCGGGATCAGGTCTTAGGTATTGGGTGTCAGGTCTCGGGCAAAAACCAAAATGCCAAAACACCTGAGATCCGCTTTTCGTCCCGTCCAACTTGTATTCGAAGATCTGCATCCCACCGGGTCAGAGCACTGGCACAGATCGCGGCCAGCCGTTAGAATGTTTGATTCCTTGTGACCAGAACTTTTCCCTTGGGGTGCTGATGAGTCTTCGACGTGTGGGCCGATTGGCGGCCATGGTGCTTGCCACCTTGCTGGTGATGGCGTGTGGCCAGGTTTATCGTCCCGTGGTCATTCCCTGCTCGGAGAACGGAATTCCCGGGTGTCCGGTGCAAACACCCCCCATCCCGGCAAATTTCCACGCCATCTTTGCGATCAGCACCAACGCGCCGAACAATCCCGGTGGCGCCCTGCAGATCGACGTTTCGGGAGACGCAATCATCGGGGAAACTCCAACCTCCAACCCCAGCGCGCCCAACCTAGGCGATGTACCCACACATGCTGCCATTCTTCCCAACGATTCAAGAGTGTTTGTAGCCAGTGCGGGCAGTGTGCTCGCAGGCGGGATCGATGTAGTTTCCTCATTCACGCCCGCGGCTCAGGCCCCGTTTGCCACCGGATTTGGCCAGGTTACTACAGTTCCTCTTGACACAGGGTCGCAGCCGGTCTTTGTGAACACTACTCAGAACAATGCCGTGTATGTGGCGAACTTCGGCACGAATTCAGTCAGTGCCATCAACACCTCCACCAACGTTGTTACGAATACGGTTCCGGTCGGGATCAATCCCGTGGGGCTGGCGGAGCTTCCAAACGGCACCAAGCTTTACGTAGCGAATCAGGGAACCAGCCAAGCCACCAGTTCGGTCAGCAGCTTGAACGTCGCGGACCTATCTTCGAACCCCGTGACCGGTTTTACCGGGACCAATCCCGTCTGGATAGCGGCTCGCGGCGACAGTCAGAAAATTTACGTGCTTACCCAGGGCGACGGACAACTGGTCACGATCGACACCGCCACAGACACGGTTTCGAGCAGCCTGCCGGTGGGCGCCGGAGCTAACTTCATTTTCTTTGATCCGATCCTGAATCGTCTCTATGTGACCAATCCTCTGACCAGCACGCTCTATGTTTTTTCCGATACCGGAGGAGCCAACGACACTCCGCTTCAACTTGCAGCTATCTCATTCGCGGCGGGGTCAGCCCCGTGTCCGTCGGGATGCGCCCCCACCTCAGTGACGGCGCTGGCTGATGGAACCCGATTTTACGTAGCCACCTTACAGGTGCCTGCGGGAGCGTGTCCTGACCCAACAGTAACGGGGGTCTGCGTTATCCCCGGCCTCACCGTGTTCAACGCCAATAGTCTCAGCCTGCAGTATCCCAGCGCACCAACTCTGACTTTGCTGACATGCCCTGTGCTTACTGGTTCTATTTGCTCAGCACCTTACCCGTTCGCAGCGGGTCAATATGCCGTTCCGCCCGTCGCAGCTTGCGTTTCGCCGGTGCTGCCCACTCTTTACACACCCGGCGCCACTCGTTTCCGCATCTTCACCACAGCGTCTATGGACAGTAGCCATGTTTATGTGAGCATGTGCGATGCCGGCTATATTGCCGACATCATTACAACCGGCAGCAATACGAACGGCAGTGGCAGTAGTCCTGTTGCCCCTGATACCCTGGTCACTGACCTGCCCACAGGGTTCGGTGCGGGGCCGATACAAGCGAACGGCTACCCCGCAAATCAAAGTCCTATTTTCATGATGCCTGGACAGTAGCCGGCTCCGTGCGGAACGGTCCTGTTGTCCCTCGCTTCGCACGGGATGACAGAAGCGGGTGGGATTCAGCGGCGCACGGGATGAGGCGCATGGGATGACAGGTTAGCTTAAGCCGGACGACGCTAATTCCTCGCGGCCACTTCTTCTTTTTGGGTTTCTCTCGCCGCGTAGTGCGAGTCGACATATTCATCGAGGATTCCGATGAACTCGGCGACGATACGATCGCCCTTCAGTGTGGTGAACAGGCGTCCATCCACATAGACCGGGGCTTTCGGCTCCTCGAAGGTTCCCGGCAGAGAGATACCGATGTTGGCGTGCTTCGATTCGCCGGGTCCGTTGACCACGCAGCCCATCACGGCGAGCTTCATTTCTTCCACGCCGATATAACGGCCTTTCCAGGTTGGCATCTGCTGGCGCAGGTAGGTCTGAATCTGCTCGGCCATTTCCTGGAAGAAGGTGCTGGTGGTGCGTCCGCAGCCGGGGCAGGCCGTAACCTGCGGCGTGAAGCTGCGCATACCCATGGACTGCAGAATCTGCTGCGCCACGCGGACTTCTTCAGTGCGGTCGCCACCAGGCGCAGGGGTAAGCGAGACGCGGATGGTGTCGCCGATGCCTTCCTGCAGCAACACCCCCATGGCGGCGCTCGATGCGACTACACCTTTCGCTCCCATTCCAGCTTCAGTCAAGCCGAGATGCAGCGGATAATCGCAGCGCGCGGCCAGAGCGCGGTAGACGTCGATGAGATCCTGCACGCCACTGACTTTCGCGCTCAGAATAATCTGATCGGGGCGCAGGCCGAACTTTTGCGCGAGATCGGCGGAGTTCAAAGCGCTCACCACCATCGCTTCCATGGTGACTTCGCGGGCGTCCTTCGGATCGGCGAGTGCTGAGTTCTCGTCCATCATGCGGGTCAGCAGGGTTTGGTCGAGCGAGCCCCAGTTCACGCCGATGCGCACCGGCTTCTGATACTTCACTGCCACTTCGATCATGGTGCGGAAATTCGAATCGCCGGTGCGTCCAATGCTGGCGTTGCCGGGATTGATGCGGTACTTGGCGAGGTCGCGGGCGCACTCGGGATATTTGGTGAGCAACACATGCCCGTTGTAGTGGAAGTCGCCGATGATCGGAACGCGCACGCCCTGCTTGTCGAGCTCCTCGACGATGCGGGGAACCGCAGCGGCGGCCTCTTCATTGTTCACGGTGACCCGCACCAGCTCCGACCCGGCGCGAGCCAGCGCGGCGCATTGCAGGACGGTCGAGGGCACGTCCGCGGTATCAGTGTTGGTCATCGATTGCACCACTATCGGTGCATCCGAGCCAACGCGCACGCCGCCGACGACGACGGTCACGGTTTTTCTACGTGGAATCATGGCCATGGGAACTCTTATTTTAGCACGCGGAAACAGGGGCCCTCATTACAGACTATTTCTTCAAACAACACCTTCTGGTAACCTGCCTAAACCATGCGCCTTCCCCAAAGCCTCTTACTTCTAGTCGCCATGACCGGTTCCATCTTCGCCCAAAGCAACCTCAAACCCGTGGCCGACCGCCTCGCCGCCCAGAACGCGCTTTTCGATGAGTACTACGAGACCGATCTCCGCAACTTTCCCGAGCGTGCCACCGCCTACGGCGACTATCGGTACAACGACAAGCTCGCCGAGTATTCGCTGAACGCAATTCTCCAGCGCCACCACAGCGACGAGACTTTCCTTGCGCGGATTGAAGCCATCCCAAGCGCCGGCTTCTCCGACCAGGACCAACTCTCCCACGATCTGCTGGTTCGCGTGCTGCAGCAGCGCATCGCCGACTTCGACCTCAAAGAGTACGAGATGCCGATCAATCAGCAGAACGGCATCCACACCAGCCTCGCCGACCTGCCGCTGTCGATGCCTTTCGACTCTGTCAAGCACTACGAAGACTACATCGCGCGCCTTCACCAGATCCCGCGCGTCCTCACCCAGACCACCGAAGTGCTTCGCGCCGGCATGAAGGACAAGCTCATGCCGGTGAAATTTCTTGCAGAGAAGCTTCCCGTGCAGTGCCAGGGAATCATCGACGCTGACCCTTTTCTAGTTCCGACAAAGAAGTATCCCGCGGACATTTCGCCCGAAGAACAGAAGCGCCTGACCCATCAGATCACCGACGCCATCAATACCGATGTCATTCCCGCCTATAAGACGTTCGCTGCGTTTCTGAGCACCGAATACGCCCCTGAAGGCCGTACCACTCTTTCGATCACTTCTCTGGCAGATGGCGAGAAGCGCTACGAAAACGACATCTATGCCCGCACCACCACCCGCATGAAGCCGGATGAGATCCATCAACTCGGCCTGCGCGAGATCGATCGTATCCAGGCGGAAATGACGGCTATTGCGAAGAAAGAGGGTTTCGCCGACCTCGCCTCTTTCCGCGCCTCCATCAAAACCAATCCCAAATACATTCCTACGTCCGCCGACCAGATCCTTGACGATTTCCGCCACTACATCGCTCAGATGGAGCCGAAGCTCCCTGAGCTCTTTGGGTTGCTCCCGAAGTCGCCGGTCACCGTCGAAGCTATCCCGGCCTTTCAATCCGCCGCTGCAACTCATTACGTCACCGGCACGCCCGATGGCAAGCGCCCCGGCCGCGTCGTGGTCGCAACCTCGAACTTCGCCCAGCGTTCGATGATTGATGACGAGGCGGTCGCTTATCACGAAGGCGTACCCGGACATCACTTACAGCTATCTGTCCAGCAGCAGCTCACCGGGATGCCCAAGTTCCGCCTCCATGGACTCGCCTTTAACGCCTACACCGAAGGCTGGGCGCTGTACGCCGAGGAACTCGGCAAAGAGGTCGGCTTTTACCAGGATCCAGTCTCGGACTACGGCCGGCTTTCCTCCGAACTATTCCGCGCCGTGCGTCTGGTGGTCGACACAGGAATCCACTCGAAGGGATGGACCCGCGATCAGGTCGTGGAATTCATGCGCAAGTCCGGCGCGGTCGACGAGCCTACTATTCAGTCCGAAACCGACCGCTACATCGCGTGGCCAGCGCAAGCGCTCAGTTACAAGCTCGGTCAGCTGAAGATCCGCGAACTCCGCGAACGAGCGAAGAAAGAATTGGGACCAAAGTTTGACATCCGCAAATTCCACGACGAGATGCTCGACGGCGGAACTTTGCCGCTCGATCTGCTCGAGGCCCGCACCGACAAGTGGATCGCCGAGCAAAAAGAAAAGTGACGGCAGGTTAGCGAGTCAGCCGGCTTTCAAGCGGTCGGGCGGAACGCGAATGCATTGCGCCTAGAGAGCGGACTTGTGGAGACCGCGCTACTGGAGGCGGTCCATGAGTCCAGGCAGCGTCTTCATCAGATCGTTGTAGATGACCATGACCGCGAACAGCACGAGGAAAACGAATGCCGCCTGGTAGACGCGCTCTTTAATGCGCAGGCTGACATCGCGCCGCATGAGCCCCTCGATGAAGAGGAACAGGATCACGCCGCCGTCCATAATGGGGATCGGTAGCAGGTTAAAGATGCCGAGGTTGAGGCTGATCCCGGCCGTCAACTCCATCAGCGGAGTCCAGCCTTTTTGTTGCGCCGCATAGCCTGCATCCTGCGCGATACCGATCGGGCCAGAAACGGCTTTGAGCGATACTTTCCCCTGCACAATCTTTTTTGCCAGCTCCAAAATGAGCAGCGAGTACTTCTTGTTTTGCTCCAGCGAACGACTTAACGCCTCGCTAAACGGCAGCGTCGTGACCTTGGTCTCGCTTCGGGCAACGAATCCCAGACGATATCTCTGCTCCTTCGGATCTTCTGTCTTTCCCAACACAGGGACGAGGCCATGAAACGGCAGAGTCTCGCCGCCCCGAACCACGGTTAGATCCACAGGATTCGTCTTGGTTTGCTGGAGGCGTTCAATCATAGCTTCGATGGAAACCAGCGGCTTGCCATCGAGGGCGACAATTCTGTCGTCTTCCTTCAGACCTCCCTTGGCAGCCGGCGAGTTAGGCTCAATCTGGCCGACGATGACAGGATCTTCCGGAAACCATCCCGCCGAACCCACTTCCGAGGTAGTCACGGGCTGGGGGACAATAGTTTTCTCGAAGGTCTGATCTCCCCGCTGAACGGTGACCGTCAGAGGCTGATTCGGACTGAGCCACACTCGGGGCTGCAGTTGTTCCCAGGTCGGGTTCACAATGCCATCGACCTTTACAATCCGGTCACCCGGCTGCAGGCCAGCCTGGGCCGCAGGCGAGTCGTGCTTCACTCCCTCGATGACCGCCGGCTTATCCAGAAACACCGGATACTCGTAATGCACCATATAAACCGCAGTAAGCAGGAAGATCGCCAGCAGAATGTTCATCGCAGGACCGGCAATCGCGATCAGGAAGCGATGCCACCGCGGGTGAGACATGAACTCGCCCGGATCCCCGGTACGCTCGTCCATGGGATTTTCACCGCTCATCTTTACATAGCCGCCCAACGGGATGGCGTTGATGCGATAGTCGGTATCGCCTTTGCGGAAGCCCACCAGCCGCTTGCCGAATCCAATGGCGAACTGCTCCACCCGCACCCCGAGCAGCTTGGCCACGGCATAGTGGCCGAACTCGTGGATCAGAATCATGAAGCCCAGAACCACAGCCACAGCGGCGATAGAGATAAGAATGTCAGACATAAGAGAAGTACGGAACAGCTCTCCTGTTAGATTCGCTTCTAAACCACAGATGCCGGCCGCGAGTGCGAGGTCCGCCGGCTTGTCTCCAAAACCCGCTGTTGAGCATATCGGCGGGCTTCGGCGTCGGCTTCAAGCACTTTCGCAATCGACTCCAGTGTCCCAGAATTAGATGCAGAAACCGCGGCTTCGATGATCCTGGGAATTTCATCAAATGGAATGCTGCCTTCAAGAAACGCAGCGACCGCAACCTCGTCAGCGGCGTTAAGCGCGACCGTCTTAGCCCCACCCGCCTCAGCTGCCCCGTATGCTAAACGCAGGCAAGGAAATTTACTCATGTCGGGAGGGCAGAAGTCCAGATGACGCAAGTTACCGACGGGGAAGCGCAGATCCGATTGAATCCGCTCAGGATATGTTAGAGCATACAGAATCGGCAGCCGCATATCAGTCACCGAAACCTGAGCCAGTATGCTGCCGTCGATGAACTCAACCATGGAATGGATCGTCGACTGCGGATGCACCAGTACCTCGACCTTCGTCGGCGGCAGGTGAAACAATCGGCAAGCTTCGATCACTTCGAAGCCTTTGTTCATCAAAGTCGCTGAGTCGATGGTGATGCGCTTGCCCATTTTCCAAGTGGGATGATTCAGCGCCTGCTCCACCGTGATCGAGCTGAAGTCCGACCGCGGCGTGTTCAGAAACGGCCCACCGGAAGCTGTCAACCAGATGCGTTCCACTTCCTCCATGCGCCCGCCCCGCAGGCACTGGTGAACTGCGTTATGTTCGCTGTCGATGGGCAGCAACGGCTTGCCCTGCCGGCGCGCCTCGGCCGTGATCAATTCTCCAGCCGCGACCAGGCATTCCTTGTTGGCCACGCCGACTGTCTTTCCTGCCTTTACCGCCTCATAGGTAGCCTCAAGACCAGCCACACCCACGATAGCGCTCACTACGAAGTCGGCCTCAGGATGGGTCGCGACCTTCACCGTGCCGGCCGCTCCGTAAACCACGTCGATTTCGCTCAGTCCTGCTTGCTTCAGGCGCGCGCGCAGCGCATCGGCATTGGGTTCGGCGGCGATTGAAAGTATGCGGGGACGCCAGCGCCGCGCCTGCTCAAAGGCCGCCTCCAGGTTGGCGCCCGCGGCCAGCGCGACGATCTGAAAACGGTCGGGATAGCTCTCAGCCACGCTCAGCGTGCTGCGGCCGATTGAACCCGTGGATCCCAGGATGGCAATGCGTTTGGCGGTCATGGCAAAATTTAGACGATTCCTTCATTTCGTATTGGTCATCGCAACAGCGTAATGGTCAATCCAATCCCCCTGCTCCGCTGTTTCCGGGACGCGTATGCCGCGTGCAGCCGAGACCGATTCTACGGCTGCTCCCGGACTCATTCCCTTTTTTACAAGGAGACAAGCTGCCACCAATCCACTGCGCCCGATCCCTTGCCTGCAGTGAACGAGTACATTCTTGCCAGTCGACAGAGCACGAGTGACGCCTTCTAGAACCTCGGACAGCTTCGCTTCTGACCTTGGGGCCTGTCGGTCGGGAATCGGAAAGGAGGTAAACTCCATCCCCTGCGTTCTAACTTCGCCTGCTTCATCGCTGAGGTCCAAATCTCTTTCCTCGTCCGGCGTGAGCAGCGAAAGCACGGCATCGATATGCCCTGCTTTCCAGCTGGCGATGTCATCCCTCAGCCAATCTCCGCCGCGCGGACGAGGGCCAACGGCTAGCCTTCCCGGCCACGATCCATCGAGCCAATAGAGTTCCTTCCGCATCCTCAATCTTGACCCTTTACCACGACGTCTCGAGCAAGAGCGTCAACGTCCACGCCCCGCTGCCGAAGAACGTGAATTCGATGATGTCCATCCAGTATAGTTCCATCCGGCCGGGTTTTCAGACAACCCTGCGATCCCGGCAGTAGCGAAGCCTGCAACGCCTCAGTGGAAAGCCGCTCCATTTGCGTAAGTTTGGCAGCATTGAGAGATCCATCTGGGTGAAGAGGTGTCAGGGGAGGGCGTTTTGGCGGGTTCGCCATTTTCTACCACTACTCCATGATACGCCAAGCAGCATAGAACCACAGTACTGGCGCGGCAAACAGCAGGGCATCGATGCGGTCGAGCATTCCGCCGTGCCCGGGAAGAATTGTGCCTGAGTCTTTCACTCCGGCTCCGCGCTTAATCAGAGATTCCACCAGATCGCCCAGTTGCGCCGCGATGTTCAGTGCGATCGTCAGCAGAATAATCGGCCACAGCTCGGGCCTCTCCAGCCCGAACAGCCCGTCACGACGCTGGATCAATCCTATGCGCAGCAGGAATGAGCTGATCTGCAGGGCGTAGGTGAAGAGCAGGGTTCCCACCAGCACACTCGCGGCCAGCGAAGCCGCCGCGCCCTCCCAGGTTTTTTTCGGGCTGATGCGCAGCGCCATCAAGTGCCGTCCCAGGGAGCGGCCCACGAAATAAGCGAGGATGTCTCCCGCCCAAACAACTAGCAGAAGATAAAGCAGCCAGAACGCTCCGGCCCATTGCTCGCGAAGCTGCACTAGCATGGCCATCGGCAGAGCGATGTAGGCAAAGGCGAACGCCGAGGCCGCGGCTGCCGGGTACCCGCCGCTCATCTGCTCCCGCCGCATCGTGATGGTCAGGAACAGAAAAGGAGCGAGCGCAGCGGCAAATCCCAACCCAAGGACGAATTTCAGCGTCGCCACTTGCGGCGTCTCCCCGATCGCGCTCGCCGCCAGCAGCAGAAAGAACAGTCCCACGAAGATGTAGGTCGGCACCCGAAGCGGCTGCACACCATAGGATTCTGTCAGCTTGAGAAATTCGTGGACAGTGATCAGCGCCACAGCCCCGGCCACGACAGCCACCACCGGCACAGGCGCGCGCAGCACCAGTAACAGAACAATGGGAATCAGGACGACCGCGGTCGCGATGCGCTTTAGCATGCTGGCAGGTTATTTGGTGATCTTCGACGCTTCGGCGTGCGCATGCGAATCCCCGTGGTTCAGTCCGCCGTAGCGCCGTTCCCGCTTCTGATATTCGGCGATGGCCTGCAGCAGATGCACGCCCCGGAAATCCGGCCACAGAGTTGGCGTCACATAGATTTCAGCATAGGCCAGCTGCCACAGCAGAAAGTTGCTCAGCCGCATCTCTCCTGAAGTGCGCACCACCAGATCCGGATCCGGCAAATGCCGCGTATAAAGGTGTTCGCCCACCGCGTCTTCGTCGATCCGCAAATGCTCGAGGCCGCCATTCTGCGAAGCCGCATTTACCATCGAACGGAACGCATCCACCAGTTCGCTACGCGCGCTGTAGTTCAGCGCCAGCGTAAGCACCGTCCCCGTATTGTGCGCCGTACTCTGCCGCGCCCACTCCATGCGCCCCTGCACGTCTTCCGGCAATTGTTGCTGGCGGCCAATATATTCCAGGCGGATATTGTTCTCGTTCAGCGTAGGCACTTCCGCTTTCAGGTAGCGGCTCAGCAGGCCCATTAGAAAATCGACTTCGCTCTTCGGCCGCTTCTTCCAGTTCTCTTCCGAGAAGGCGTAAAGCGTCAGCGCATGAATGCCGACGCGTGCCGCCGTCTCCACCGTCGAGCGAACCGCCGCCACTCCGGCGCGGTGCCCGGCCACGCGCGGCATGTGGCGCCGCTTCGCCCAGCGCCCATTGCCGTCCATGATGATAGCGATGTGTTTCGGGAGCCGCTCTGGATCCAGATGCCGGTAGACTTCAGTTTCTTTGCGATCCAGCCCGGCGGGAACTTTGGCCTGCAAAGTGATCCCCTTCGCCTTGAAAGCTAACACAGCCGGAAAGCGGCTTGCAATTGAGAGGAAAGGCTCACCGGCAAGCGCGCGAGGAAAGCGTACAGGATCGGGAAAGGCGCGGCTTGAATTCTTAGCCTGCCCTGAGCAAGCGAAGCGCGCAGAAAGGTTCCGTCGGAACAGAGCTTTGAAAAGGCGCCGCTTTAGGCAGCGCCGCAAAGCTTTCTCGACAGGGAACCCTGACAATCTTATGTCTACTTTCGTGGTCTTGACGCAGTGACGCCAGCGCGCTGAAACTACAAGTTTCAGCGAAGCTCTTTGATTCCCAAACACGGTCACGTAACTTCTTACGGCTCAAGATTTTGCCCGTAAGGTGCTGAGCTCCATAGATTAAATTCGATTTTCACGCTACCGCGATGATTCCAATAGATCAGGGGGAGGGGGTACCACCCCAGTTTTAAAACGGTAAACAGCCATTTCCCGAAGAGGGAAGGTTATTTCTGAATTGCTCCGGGTTAGAAAAAAAGGAATATGAACCGGCTCTCAGTTCGCTGCTTCTTCCGGCACGATCTTCAACTCCAGCTTCTCCGTATACCGCAGCACCGTCAACGAGCAACTCGCGCCTGCGCGAATGTCAGCCAGCACGCGATGCAGATCGTCCACGCCGGCTACCGCGTGGCCTTCCAGCGCAACGATGATGTCGCCATCCCGCAGCCCGGCCCGCTTTGCCGGACTATTCTCTTCGACCGACAGAACCAGTGCGCCTGACTCCTTCGCCAGATCATAGAATCGCACCACGCGGCGATGCACCGGCACAGTCTGCGCCGACACCCCGATGTAGCTGCGCCGGATGCGTCCATCGCGCAGCAGACGGCTGGCCACGAACTTCGCCGTGTTAATCCCAATGGCAAAGCAAATCCCCTGCGCCGGCAAGATAGTCGCCGTATTCACTCCTACGACGCGCCCGGCGGAATCGACCAGCGGTCCGCCCGAGTTGCCCGGGTTGAGCGCAGCGTCGGTTTGGATCACATCGTCGATCAGCCGGCCCGAATACGACCGCAGCGACCGCCCCAACGCGCTCACTACACCCGCCGTCACCGTCGACTGAAACCCGTATGGATTGCCGATGGCAACCACAAGTTGCCCCACGCGAAGCTGTTGCGAATCGCCGAGAGCAGCGGCGGTGAGTCCGGGTTCGTCCACTCGCGCTTCGTCAATGCGAATCACAGCCAGATCGCTCGCAGGATCGTCTCCGATCGCGCTCGCCGGCATGCGTCGCCCGTCGGCCAGCGTGACCTCGATGCGCTTAGCGTCATGCACGACGTGGCTGTTGGTAAGAATCAAGCCATCTGGAGTGAATACAAACCCCGACCCTCCGCCCCGACGTTCACGAGGCTCACCGGAGCGCGTGCGTCCAGCAACTTGATGCGCTTCAATGTTCACCACCGAGGGGCTGACGATTCCAACCGCGCCCGTAACTGCGCGCGAATAGGCGTCCAGCAGGGAATCATTATCGGCCGCGGAACTCGAGGCAGGAGTGGGTCGTGGCGAAGACTCCTCGCCCCATCCATTCGCTTCAGATTGATTCACGGACGCAAGGTGCGCCGACGCAGTAGAAAACACACTTCCAACTTCTTCCAGGTTCATGCTGGATAGATGTCAGTCGATCTAGTTCGGATTCATGGGGCCGCGAAGCGAGAAAAAAGCCGGGACCGAAGGGCTGGTCCCGGCATTGAGTTGGCTGGTTGCCCGGATAAATCTAGGTTTCAAAGTTGCAAAGTTTCAAGGTTTCTAAGTGGACAGCCCGGGCGCTCCCAGTTTTGAAACCTTGAAACCTCTGAGACTTTGAAACCTGCTTTCCTACGCAGTCCGTCTCGGCCGCACCGTCAAATCCCGCAGCTGGGTTAGGACGCTCGACATCTGCATCCCGTTCAGTTGCGAAACAAACGGCAGAATTTCCGCGATGAACTGATCTTTCATCAGTTCGCTGATTTCGTCTTGGCGGTTCTTTTCTCCGCCACTGAGCAGTTCCGGCACGGTCACCTCCAATGCTCGCGCCAGCCGTTCCAGGGACGACAGCGTAGGCGTAGCTTTCTCGTTTTCAATCTTGGAAACGTAAGTCCGAGGCACGGACATCCGTCCGGCCAGTTGCCGCTGGCTCAGCCCGCTGCGCAGCCGCAGCGAACGGATCGACGTGGCCAGGTTCAGGTGCCCCCGGCCGGTGCCGGGCATGGGCATCATCACCGGCGGCGCCATCACCACCGGCTCAGGTTCGGGTTCCTCGTCCAGGGACGAGTGGCAGCGCCGGCAATTGTTATTGACCGTACGGAATTGAACCAGCAGGCAATGATCGCAACGGACGACTTCCCTTGAATCTACTGGGGTAAGAGTCGTGGCCATCGGGTTGTGGGAGTGCCAGAGCCGGCTACTCCTTACTACTACCCAGGAACCTGAAATTTGGGGGAAGGTTCCAACCGCAGGGCTAATCTGCGGTACAACGCCTGTGGATGTCAAGGTTAAAATGCATAAAGCCGTGAATCTTGCCGGCGAAAACCAAAGCGAAGCGGCGAAACCCCGCAGAAACCGGGCCAATAGCATGATCGATCGTGAGACCGCATGGTGTTTACTAACTGAGTTCACCCAGTCAGAAAGTTTGCGTAAGCACGCGCTGGCGGTGGAGGCCTGCATGCGTGCTTGCTGCCGCAAGTTTGATGATGAGGCCTCGGGAGCATCGGAACTTGCTTTATCCAAACAAGACCTCTGGGGCATCGTCGGACTCATCCACGACTTCGACTACGAAAAGTATCCCAGCCTCGAAGATCATCCCTACAAGGGCAATGACATCCTGAAGGAACGCGGCTGGCCCGATGTAATCACCCGGGCCATCATGTCGCACGCCGAATACACTGGCGTGACCCGCGACACGCCGATGGAAAAAGCTCTCTTTGCTTGCGACGAACTCGCCGGATTTATCACAGCCGTGGCCCTGATCAAGCCAGGAAAGTCGCTGGCCGAGGTGGATGCAAAATCGGTGCGAAAAAGAATGAAAGATAAGGCCTTCGCGCGCAAAGTGAACCGCGATGACATCATCAACGGCGCCGCCGCGCTGGGCGTGGACTTGGACGAGCATATCGCCTTCTGCATCGAGGCGTTAAAGGGAATCGCAGATAAATTGGGACTGGATGGCGGCGCCGCGAAGACAGCATAAACCTGTCCGTTAGAATTTCTTACAAGATTGGTTAGTGGTGTGTGGGTACGATCGCGCAGTCAGGAGGAATGTGTGAGTAAGCGAGCGTCAAGTCTTTTCGTGAGTGTCCCTGAGAATCGACAACCGTGATGTCAAGGTGTTTTGGTTTAGCGGCCTCCTGCGTCTGGAAGGTAAGCAGGTAGAAGGAGGAGATCCAAAGATTGAGCAAGTTCGTATGCAATCGAATCTGTTCCCGGGTGGGCTCGTCATACGCGAACCCCGAATCGTTGGAGTATTGGGCCCTGAAATCGATTGCCGGCACACCCTGCGTGAGGGGCTGGCCTCGCCTGACGTCTTTTGGCGATGCGATCTGCACGAATCCGCCCGAGTTGATCGCAAGAAGTTGAAGCTCACTGGCTCCGTCAGTTTCAAAGGGCATAGGTTCTGGCGACGCTAGGAGAAAAGCGAACAGCCGTATTCCGGCCGCCGCTAGAGAGTTTTCGACCCTCGAACGCCGTATCGCGCTGGCGTTCTCTCCCGCATCGGTAATGATATAGATCGCGTCGCCAGGCTCGGTCGGTTCCAGTTGCTTCAGTGCATCCTCAATGGCATCGTACATCGCAGTGCGTCCCTTCAGTGTCGGAACTTGATGCGCGGTGTCGTTGTCAAGCCATTCTTCCGCCAGCCGGCGGTCAATTGAAAGCGGAGCCCGCGTCTTGATCTTGTCCGTGAAAGTCAGCAGCCCAGCTGCGGAACCTGTGGGGAGTGAGGAAAAAAGGCTTCGCGCGGCAGCGCGCGCTATCTCCCATTTTGAATGCTGCTTGGCCTCGGGCCCCCGCATGCTCCCACTCACATCCAACAGCACCATAACTCGCCGCGGCCCCTCGCTGTAAACCGCCGTCGGTAAGCTCACCGACTTGCGTCCGTAGGTGAGTGTGAAGTTCCTGCTAATCAAATCGTGGGGCACGGTTCCGTGGTCATCGACGATGCCAACGGTCACCGTGCGCTGGAGGCATTCAGAACTCTGCTGCCCGAAGACCGAAAGGGAGGCAAGCAAGAGGGCGGAGAAACAGACTGGAAGTCTGGTACAACGCATCTCCGAACCTCCGAATCGGACAAAGCTTACCACAACCGAACACGGCCTCAGCGAGAGGCTACCGCAGGAATTCCGCCACCTCGCCACTGGCCATCAGCGCCACGATCCCTGCCCCTATGGGCCGATTCTCGGTCCAAGGCGAAGTAATTCATAGCGCTCCGGTGGGACCGGCCCGATGGCAAAAGGTACCGGACCCGTGTCGGCGGAGTAAAAACCAGCGCCGAGTTGACTCTGGGCGGTTGTAATTCCGAGACGCATCGGGATCTGAATTACATCGCGTGAAGTCACGAATTCCGGGCGCATTTCGAACAGACGGCCGCCCTGAGCCACCGCGAGATAATCCCCAGGCTGATGCGGCGGGTCGTTCACTACGACGGCACGCGCACCGAACGATTCCATATAGTATTGGAATCCCCAGTGCCCCATGAACCACACCGTACCCGGTTGGTTTCGAGTCTTCTGCTCGATGAGTGTTGCTGCGGTTCGCGCCGAGTCGGCCAGTCTTGCGTCAGCCCATGTGAGCCAGAGCGATACCGTGCCTGCTAATGCCAACGGAATGGCCAACATCGCAGGCCGCCAGCGCATCGAGAGCGTCGGCACGGTATCGACGCGCCTCGCCAACAGGATGCCAGCGGCCGGAATCAGCGGGAGAACTGAGCGGGCGTTGATGGTCCAGTTTACAAAGCCGGTAAAAATGAATGTCCCTAAGACCCAAAGCATCAGCAACAGGGAATCGGCATCCTTACGTTTCCACGCGTCCGCGGTCGCCAGTGCCATCACGGAGACCCCGCCGGCAATGAAGAGCGTTAGCTGAATGCCGACCAGGAACCAGTGCCGATAAAAGTCGGACGGCCCCAGAATCTCGCCGAGACTTATTCGGCCGGTGCTGATGAGAAACCCGGCAAGTGCGCTCAGCACGCAGACTGCGAAAATCTTCTTGCGCTGCCAGATGAAAGGAGCGAACGTCAGCGCGGGCAGCGCGCATCCTCCGACAAAGCCGAGATCAACCAAAGCATTTGCCAGGAGTGAAGCGTGCCTTCCTTGTCGAACGCCGGTGGCGATATGAGCGGCGAATGTGATCATGCGCAGCCCGTAGACCGCTTTCGTCCAGTGCTGATACTCGGTCAGCGCCAGAATTGGCACCAGCAGATACCAAGCCCAGCTTGCGATGCGTGGCCGCCGGGCCAACGAATACACCGCCAGCAGCGGGATCAAAGCGATGCCAAAGTATTTCGTCAATGCACATAAGGTGATTAGGGCAGCGGAAATAGCCAGATAGCGCGGTTTCTGCGGCTCGAATCCTTCGACCCAGAAAATGATGGCCCAAAGCCAAAGCGCCAGCGCCATCGTGTCGCACATCACGCTGTTGGCAGATACGAGTAACCCCGGCGTTAGAAGCGTGGCCATGGCAGCCAGCAGCGGCGAATTTGTGAGCCGTCGCGCCAGTCGGTATGTTCCCCAGACCGTGGCGAGCGCCGGCAGCAGAAACGCGAGATGCAGCGCCCGTTCCGACCACCCAACAAAAATCGCGGCCGCAGCGCTGTAGTAGGACGCCAGAGGAGGATTTCTGGTTTCATACGCCATCGGTATCGCATCGAGGTACCAGTTCACTTTGAATCCGAAAGGATCAAGCGGATGCTGTGCGATTTGCCGCGCCTCATAAACGAACAACGTGTCATCAATATTGAAAGGCTTGCCTGAAAAAGGGATCAGGCAGGCGAGCACGGCGACGGCGAGAAGGATGTAAGGAACGTACTGATGATTTTTGCGCAAGCTGTCGATAGGCGGTGCCATCAGGAGTGCAGCAAGACTAGATGTCCATAAATCCTGTGTCAATCGAACGCTTCCACAGCATGTCACTGTTCAGAGAACTCATCAGCGGATAACTTCGGCCACCTTGCCGCTGGCAATCAACTCCGCGAGCCGCGCAAAGTCTTTGTACATGACCCGGTCTTTCTCCATTGTTGGACACACCGACCGGATCGCCGCCTGCGCCGCCTGTCCGCGTTTAGAAGTCTTCAGCGGAGCGAGAAAATCGATTGCCTGGGCCACGGCCATAGCTTCAATCGCGAGCACGTTGCGCGTGTTCTCGACAATGCGTTTCAGCTTGATCGCCGCCGTCATCCCCATGGAGACATAGTCTTCCTTGTTGCCCGAGGTGGTAATCGAATCGACCGACGCGGGATGCGCGAGCACTTTACTCTCGCTGACCAGCGCCGCCGCCGTGACCTGCGGCATCATGAAACCTGAATTTAATCCTGCACCTTGCGCGAGGAACGGCGGCAAACCCTCGCTGAGCGCGGGGTTTACCAAACGCTCGATTCTGCGCTCGCTGATTCCGGCGAGCGCGCTCAGGGCGATGCCGATAAAATCCAGAGCAAAGGCGAGCGGTTCGCCGTGAAAATTTCCCCCCGAGATTACATCGCCCGCGAGATTTCTGGCGTCGGTGATGAATACAAGAGGGTTGTCGACGGCGGAATTCGCCTCGATCTCAAACACTTTGCGGCAATGCGCCAGCGTATCGCGCACCGCGCCGTGCACTTGCGGGATGCAGCGCAGCGAGTAAGCGTCCTGCACCCGGCCGCATTCGCGGTGCGATTCGCGAATCTGGCTGCCTTCGAGCATCCGCCGCAAATTCGCCGCAGTCTTCATCTGACCACCGTGCGGCCGCGCCTTGTGGATGCGTTCGTCGAAAGCCGTGTCCGTGCCCTTGAGAGCGTCACAACACAGCCCGCCCAGCACATCGGCGGAATCCACGAGCGTTTCGGCCGCCAGCAGCGCCAGCGTACCGACGGCCAGCATGCCCTGCGTCCCGTTGATCAGCGAGATGGATTCTTTTGCCTCCAGTGTCAGCGGCTTGATCTGGGCCCGCTTTAGCGCATCGCTGCTGGGAACGCGCACGCCCGCAGCGTCGATACATTCCCCTTCGCCAATCAACGCCAGCGCCAGATGCGCCAGAGGCGCCAGATCCCCGCTTGCGCCCACGCTGCCCTGCGACGGCACGAACGGGCTGACGCCGCGGTTCAGCATTTCGCACAGAGTGTCGATCACCACCCCGCGCACACCCGAGTAACCTTTGGCCAGGGAATTGGCCCGCAACAGCATCATGGCGCGCGTTTCTGGGACGGAGAGCGGTTCACCCACTCCTGCAGAGTGCGAGCGGACCAGGTTGACTTGCAGTTCGCGAATCTGGTCGCCTACGATGCGGACGTCGCTGAGTTTGCCCACGCCAGTCGTGATCGCATAGGCGACTTTGTTGCTCGCGACGATCTCGTCAACCACGGCGCGCGCACGATCCACGGCCTCGCGCGCGTCGGGAGACAAGAGCACCGGGCGTCTGTCAGCTGCGACCTCGCGCACCGCTTCCAGAGTGAGGTCGTTCCCGTTAATGTGAAGTGCGTTCAAGAGAATGTCCGTCTCGTTTTCCTATGGCTGCACGAAATACCTTCAAATACTTCGCCGGCAGTGCAGCCGCTTTCATATCTGGACCGGTGACGATATGCGTGGTCTCGCCTTCCGCCAGCAGAGCGCCATCTTCCGCCCGCCGCAATTCATAACCAAAGTGAATCACTGACTTGCGTACATTCAATAGCTGCGTGCGCACCAGGATCTCTTCGTCGTAGCGCACGGGAGCACGATAGCGGCATTTTGCTTCGGCGACCGCAATGAACCGTCCGTCTTTACTTTCCATATCGCGATAGGAAAAACCCAACTGCCGCAGCAATTCGACGCGTCCCACCTCAAACCAGATGAAATGGTTCGAATGGTAGACCACGCCCATCTGATCGGTCTCCGCGTAACGCACGCGAAGCCGGGTTTCGTTGATCGCCTGTGGGTGAGCTGACTTCATTTCCCGCTCTTCATTTCCCACTCTTATTTTCCGCTCCACCCGGGTTTGCGTTTTTCGAGAAATGACACAACTCCCTCGCGGAAGTCAGCGGTGGTGCGGATCGCGGCGTTCTCGCGCAACGCAGCCTCAATCTGTAAATCGAGTTCGGCGCGGGCATGATCGTTCAGTAGTTTCTTTGTCGCTCGTAATGAAGTCGGACTATTCTCGATCAGCAGCCTAGCCAACTCCCGGGCCCGCGGCATCAGATTTTCCGGCGCGACGATTTCGTTGATCAATCCCATGCGCGCCGCTTCCTCGGTGCTGATGATTCTCCCAGTCAGCAAAAGATCACGCGCCTGCTTCTCCCCGACTTGCCGCAGTAGGAAAGTGGAAACGATAGCGGGCACGAATCCGATGCGCACCTCGGTGTAGCCGAACTTCGCTTCGGGAACAGCGAGCGTGAAGTCGCACAGGAAAGCCAGTCCGGTGCCCCCGGCGATCGCAGCTCCATTCACCGCAGCGATTGTGACTTTTGGAAACTCGTAAAGCGCCCGGAACAGGCGGACCATCGTCTGCGAATCTTTCAGGTTATCTTCAGGAGAGCGGCCGATCAGCGCTTTCAGGTTGTCGAGGTCCATGCCGGAAGAGAACGCTTTGCCCGCGCCGGTCACGATGAGTACACGCGCGTCGGATGCTTCTACTTCCTGCAGCGCGCCCAGCAGATCGTCAATCAACTCGAAGCTGATGGCGTTGCGCTTGTCGGCGCGGTTCAGCGTGATCGTAGCGATGCCAGAGTCATATCCGAGCTGGATCGTTTTGTAGTTCACTTTGGAATCCACTTCGTTGTTTCCATCTAATAACGGCTAATCGTCGCTGACGGAATTCGAATACCGCGCCCCAATCTCGGCGTTCGCGCGCAGAAGCGCGTCCAGCGGCTTCAGAGGCGGTAACTCAGCGCCACGCTGCTTGAGCGTTTCAATCACTTCCTCGGTCGCAATGTTGCCGACCAATGCATCCTGCGCGAATGGACAGCCGCCCAATCCGCCCAAAGCCGAGTCAAAGCGGCGGCAGCCGGCGTCGTATGCCGCAAGAATTTTCGCCGCGGCATGGTCGGGGCGGCTGTGCAGGTGAACACCAATCTCCAGGTAATCGTACTTCGCCATCACCGCGCCGACCAGTTCGCGAATCTGTTCCGGAGTGGCCATGCCGACCGTGTCAGCCAGAGAGATCATACGCAGATTGTCGACTTCCAGCAGCGAGATCGCCTCAATTACTTCGTCCAGGTTCCACAGATCGCCATAGGGATTGCCGAAAGCCATGGAGATATAAACCACGACATCGAGCGCGGCATTGTCGGCTTTCGTCTGAATTTTCTCCAGTTCCTCGAGCGCCTGTTCGGCGGACTGATTCTGATTCTTGCGCAAAAAAGTTTCCGAGATCGAATAAGGAAATCCCAGAGTATGTACCGCTTGCGTATCGATGGCGCGCTGCGCGCCTTTTTCGTTGACGACGATGCCGATAATCTCCACGTCGTCCGGCGGATCGAGTTCCTTTAATACTTCTTCCGAGTCCGCCATCTGCGGCACGGCTTTCGGCGACACGAACGAAACTGCATCGATATGCTTGAATCCAGCACTGATTAATGCCTGCAAGTAGGCGCGTTTGATGTCGGGCGGAATCTGGCCCTTCAGCCCCTGCCAGGCATCGCGCGGACATTCGATGAGCTTCACAGACATATAGAGCCAATGAGCGATTGAGTCATTTAGCGATTGGTAGAAATGGACCGAGGACGAACAATGGCTCGATCACTCAATCGCCCAATGGCTCAATCTTCTACGTTTGCAGCACTCCCACTTTGAACTCCGATACCTCCGGATTCAACGCGGCCGCTTCCAGAGCCTGGGTAATGGCGTCGCGGGTCTCGATGGGGTCGATGATCTTGTCGATCCACAGCCGGGCGGCACCGTAGCGCGGATCGGTCTGCTCGTCGTAGGTCCGCTTCACTGATTCGTACAGCTCTTTCTTTTCTTGCTCGCCCAGTTTCTGTCCGCCACGCTCGAGTTGCTTCACCTTGATCTCGACCAACGTTCCCGCCGCCGAATCGCCGCTCATCACGGCGTAGCGCGCCGTCGGCCACGCAAAAACGAATCGCGGATCGAATGCCTTCCCGCACATCGCATAATGTCCGGCACCGAACGACCCTCCCACGATCACAGTAATCTTCGGCACCACGGAATTGGAGACTGCATTCACCATCTTCGCGCCCGCTTTGATAATGCCGCTCCATTCCGCGTCCCGGCCCACCATAAAACCGTTCACGTCATGAAAAAAAATCAGCGGGATCAGATTCTGGTTGCAGTCCATGATGAAGCGCGCCGCTTTCTCTGCAGATTCGGTGTAGATTACCCCACCGAACTCGATCCGCTTGTGGCCTTCGTGGTCCGTAGCCTGCGCATGCAGCTTCTGGTTGGCGACAATTCCCACAGCGAAGCCGCCAATGCGCCCATAGCCGCAGATCAGCGTCTTGCCATATTCTGCCTTGTACTCATCGAAGCGGCTGCCATCGAGTACGCGCGCCAGAATCTCTTTCATGTCATAAGGCCGCGCCGGTGAGGAATCGTAAATGCCGTAAATCTCCTCCGCTGCCAGCGCCGGTGCGACAGGCTTTTTGCGGTCCCAGGGAGACTGCCGCCGGTATCCCCATTTTTCGACGATGGAGCGAATGCGCGCCAGGCAGGCCGCGTCATCCGGTTCGCGAAAATCCACCGTCCCGCTGATGCCAGCATGCATAGCTGCTCCGCCCAGATCTTCCGCCGAAACTTTCTGTCCGATCGCCGCCTGCACCAGCGCCGGGCCAGCCAGAAACAAGCCGCTGCCGTCGGTCATCAGAACGTGGTCGCACATCACCGGCAGGTATCCGCCGCCGGCCACGCACATGCCCATGATGGCCGCGATCTGCGGAATGCCCATAGCCGACATCACGGCGTTGTTGCGGAACACGCGGCCGAAATCGTCCGTGTCGGGAAACACATCTTCCTGCAGCGGCAGAAACACTCCCGCCGAATCCACCAGATAGATCGTCGGAATGCGGTTCTCGATGGCGATGTTCTGGGCGCGAATCACTTTCTTCGACGTCATGGGGAAAAACGCTCCCGCCTTCACCGTAGCGTCATTCGCAATGATCATCACCATGCGCGTGTGGATGCGCGCCAGACCGGTGATCACACCGGCGGCTTGCGCTCCGCCCCACTCTTCATACATGCCATGGGCCGCGTAAATTCCCAGCTCGAAGAATGTTCCCGGGTCCGCCAGCAGCTCAATCCGCTCGCGTGCAGTGAGCCGTCCCTTGGCATGCTGATTCTCGATGGCTTTCGCGCCGCCGCCTTCGCTGATCTTCTCGCTTTCGTTGCGCACCTGTGACATGAGGTCGGCCAGAAAACGCATGTTGGCCTCGAATCGCGCCGAGGTGGGATCGACTTGCGTCGTCAGGACGTTGGCAGTCTTCGACGAGTAGTCTGGAGGAGCTTCGCTGCGATCAGCCATGAGTATGGACGAAGAGATCGGACTGTTTACGGTATACCACTCTCGCGGGAGCGCGCAACGGAAGGCAGGCCGGGAGGACGCCAGGAATGCGCGGAACCGAACCGCATCCCAATCGCCCGGTTATTGCAGGCAGAGACGGCCGAGCAGGGCCTGAAAGCGCGGCTCCGAACGGAGGTTCGTCCAAACCGGATCGACCTTGAGGTAAATCAGAACGGGTTCGACCATCGGTAGCACCCTCTAGATTCTGACCTAGCTCTAGAACTGCCCTACGCTACGAAACAGCGCAGCAACGTTTTCCGGAAGAGTCTCCTCCAGCTTGTGGGCCAGCCATTCCTGCAGTTCCGACTTTTGCGGCGCAGCCAGAGATTGAAACTCCAGCCCTACCAGACCCTGCTGGCCGCTCCAGCGGACTCTCGTCTCGGAGAATAACTGGCTCGATCGGCCGGGCAAGCTGAACCGTACAGCCGTTGAGAGCGCGGGATCCGGCATGGTGCGAGTACTGATTGCGATTCCACCCTCGCTGATGTTTACGGTTTGGCCCAAGAACTCTTCTTCGGGTTGGCGTGCTCTAACAAGGACGGGAACTGCGAGGGGGCAGCGGAAATAACGCCGCCGTTCGCGCACCACGAGCCCGTACGCGGCTCGAAGGATTTGGCTGATCGAGTCAGCGGAGAGCGGCCGGGGCAACACAAACGTCGAGTCCAGTTTGATGCGTGGCGTCCGCGCCCCGTCCTCAGCTGCGATGGCGAAAGTCACGGCGGTGCGGTTAGCGCGGGAGAAGCGGAGCTTCTCCATAACCAGCATCGCCCCCTCTCCCAGATGAAGATCAACGATGACGGCCTCGAACTTCTGCTTGTCCAAAAGGCGGACAGCGGCAGACACCTCTTCACAGATTTCAGAGCGTATGGCAAGCGGCCGCAGTGACTCAGTGATTAACTGGCGAGCGCGTGCATCCTTACAGACGATCAGTGCTGTGGCGGCCGGTGACACATTTGCAATCTCCGTCATGCACTGCCCTCTTTCTTCGTGCTCGCATCGGCTCCGGACCGGGACGCGGCCTGCAGAGGATTAGGCCGCGTCATGCGAAGGAGCGTCACCAGCAACGCTCCACACGCGGAACTAAATAAGGCAAGGCCAACAAAAAGCAAATAGTTCACGTTCGGCGCTCCTGGCCGGGGCCACGGTGAGGATATGGCTCCCGGTCACTATCGGGCTGCATGATGGTCCGTCGGGCGCAGGGTTAGTGTCAATCGAATTAGTCGCAGGGAATAGGATAAGTTAATAAATAAAATAATTAGTTACTAAGTGTAATAGTTAGTAAATATCTAACTTCGCGCATCGTATCCCCTCGCGCTGTTCTTGGGTTGTCTCGAAGCTCCGACCGGGATTTTCAGCCGAAGACTTTCTGGCTCCTGACCGAGAGGGAGACCAAGATTGCTGTTTACCCTTGTGCTACGGGTGGTTAGTCTGCTGACTCAGGACCGGCAATAGGGTATGCTCACAGGCATGCTGTAAATCCCCAAAGGGAGCGTGCATGGCTGATCTAGATGCGGTTCTAGAGCAGTTGAGAGCAGAACGTAAACGTGCGGAGGGCGAGCTTAAACAACTGGAGAAAGTGATTGCCCAGCTGAGCAAGGTGAAGATCCGAGGCCCACAAGCCTCGCTGGGCTCAGGCAACCACATGAAACGCCAGTTGTCGGCTGCAGCCCGCGAGCGCATCGCGGCAGCGCAGAGAAAGCGCTGGGCGAAGGTGCGTGCGCAGTCCAGAAAACCGTTGTGAATTCAGACGAGCCGGTGCCCACCCTTCGTTTTCTAAAGGGTGGGAATCCGGCCACGATATTTTCGATTAAGACGAAGCCCGCCGCTCCAACCACTCCTCCAACCGGCATCCATCTTCTTCCAGCAGAAACGTCCCTACGCCGAAGCATTCCCCGAAGATCCGATGCGATTCCCGATCACGCGCCGCGCGCGAAATCCATTGCTTTCCCACCTGGTACTGTGAAGCAGTGAACCATTTCTGCGGCAGCACTTCCACGAGTCCTGCCTGCAGGTAGAAAACAAAAAGAGCGAACGCTGGGTCGTCGTTCGACATCGCCTTATAGCTGGTTGGGACGATCAACTCATCCACAGTCGCTAGTTCCGGCGGCACTTCAATCTTGTGCATGCCCGGGCCCAGCGTGAGGGGCACCTCGAACTCCGCGACCGGCGGGGTCTTAGCATAGATGCGATCGGAAGATTGCTTGAACCATCCCGCAATCTCAGCCAGCTCAAATGCCTTAAGCTGATCCGGATCGAAACCGGTCAGCCGAATGTTGCGTCCCTCCGGACACCAAATCCCGAGACAACTGGGCGAGGCCAGAAACGGCCGGCAGTAGGTGTTCAACGCCAGCCGAAGCTGGTCGGGCTCCTGCTGCAGCGCCAGCGAAACCACATATCCGACCGGCCCCTGCTCGCCCTGATGTGTCCAGGCATACGGCTGCCCAGCCGCAGAATGAAACGTAGGAAAGGTCTTCCAATACCAAGGCGCAGGACCAACGGTACGCTCAAGTTCTTGCCGGATGCTCGCTGGATTCGGATCGGGCACGATCAGCCTGCGGTGGGAACGCCCGCACCCTTCACGTTCGCGCGGATGAATTTCACAATGTCGTCCATGGCAGTGCCCGGCTGGAAGACCGCGGCCACGCCGCGTTTCTTGAGAGCATCAATATCCTGGTCGGGAATAATCCCGCCCACCAGCACCAGAACGTCATCCATCTTGTTCTCTTTGATCAGGTCCATCACCCGCGGCACGATGGCGTTATGCGCACCGGAAAGAATCGACAGGCCGATGACTTGAACATCTTCCTGCAGCGCCGCGCTCACAATCATCTCCGGAGTTTGCCTCAGCCCGGTGTAAATCACTTCCATGCCGGCATCGCGCAGGGCGCGCGCAATCACTTTAGCGCCGCGGTCGTGCCCGTCGAGCCCAGGCTTGGCCACCAGCACGCGAATCTTGAGGTCAGGCATTCGATTCATTTAAACACATGGGCCATCAGCGAGCACAGAGCCGACCCGCTTGCCGTGACTATAGTGTTTTTGTTTCCAGACTCTTCCACAAATACCAGCAGGCAACGCTGCGATAAGGCTCCCAGCGTTTTGCGATCTTCTCCATCTGCTCCGGACTGGGCAGCTTGATCTTCCGCTTGCGGCTTTTCTTTTTTGCCGCGGCGGATTTCTTTGCTGCCTTCTCGCGCGGTCGATCGAGATAGTGTTTGTGAATGGCCATGCGAATCGCGAAGTCGCCCGTCGGCAGAACGTTCTCGCGCTTCAGTGTGAAGATCAGAAACATCTGCGCAGTCCACACCCCAATACCTTTCACCTGGGTGAGGTGCTCGACCACTTCTGCATCCGGCAACTCCGGCAGCCGCGCGAAATCCACAAGCCCGCTCGCGGTCTTCGCAGCCAGGTCCTTCAGATATGCAGACTTTTGTTTCGACAATCCCGCGCCGCGCATCTTTTCATCGCTCAGCTTGAGGATGCCTTCAGGAATGAGCGGCTCTCCGGCCAGCGCGGCAAAGCGTTTGAAGATGGTTTCTGCGGCTTTGCCGTTCAGTTGCTGGTAGACGATGGCCTCAGCGAGGCTGTGAAACTCCGCGAGCCCAAACTGCATGCGGCACGGTCCATGGCGTTCGATGATCGCCCGCATCACGGGGTCGGATTTCTTGAGATGGTTGATCGCTCTCTGCATGGACCCATATATCTTAATCACAAAGCCGGCGGATGGCGAATAAAAAACGAACCACCAGCGCGGACAGAACGACTACGGCTAGGTGATGCTCACTTCAGTATAGGTCCCATACGCCTCGCGCAGGGCTTCGCAGATCTCCCCCACCGTCGCATAGGCTCGCACCGCATCCACGATGTAGGGCATCGTGTTCGACGAGGAAATATTTCCGTTCGTGGCGGCATTCGGCTCCTGAGCAGCAGCTTTCTTCAGCGCGTCAAGTCTCCGCCGCACTTCGTCATTCGAGCGCCGCGTCCGCAGCGCTTTCAGCTTGGCCGACTGCTGCCGCGCGACGCTCTCGTCGATATAAAGAATGTGTGGTGACTCTTCGTCAATAACGAACTCGTTCACGCCTACAATAATCTTCTCCTTCGCCTCGGCGGCGCGCTGATATTGGTAAGAAGCCTCCGCGATTTCTTTCTGTGGATAGCCGCGCTCGATGGCTTTTACCATGCCCCCCATCGCGTCCAGCTTGCCGAAGTAGTCGAACGCGCCTTTTTCCATTTCGAGTGTCAGGGTTTCCAAGAAATATGACCCACCCAACGGATCGACGGTTTGCGTTACCCCTGATTCATAAGCGATGATCTGCTGCGTGCGCAGAGCAATACGGGCCGCTTCTTCGGTAGGCAGCGCCAGTGCTTCATCGTAGGAGTCGCAGTGCAGCGACTGCGTGCCGCCGAGCACCGCGGCCATAGCCTGCAGAGCCACGCGCGCGATGTTGTTCATCGGCTGTTGCGCGGGCAACGACACTCCCGCAGTCTGCGTGTGAAAGCGCATCAGCCAGGTGCGCTGGTTCTTCGCACCGAACCGCTCTTGCATGACCCGTCCCCAAATCTTGCGGGCCGCGCGGTATTTGGCGATCTCCTCGAAGAAATCGTTGTGCGCGTTGAAAAAAAAGCTGAACCGAGGACCGAAGTCGTCCACGTCGAGTCCACGCCGCCGCGCCCACTCGACGTACTCGATGCCGTCATACAAAGTGAACGCCAGTTCCTGCAGCGCAGTCGAGCCAGCCTCGCGAATGTGGTAGCCGCTGATCGAGATCGTGTTGAAGCGCGGCGTGAATTTCGATCCGAACTCGAAAGTGTCGATCACCAGGCGCATCGACGGCGAAGGTGGATAGATGTATTCCTTCTGCGCAATGTATTCCTTGAGAATGTCATTCTGAATCGTCCCCGAAATCTTTTTCCAGTCCGCACCCTGCTTCTCGGCAACGACCAGATACATTGCCCACAGCACCGAGGCAGGCGAGTTGATCGTCATCGATACTGTGGTTTTTTCCAGGTCGATGCCGCCGAAGAGAATCTCCATGTCTTCGAGCGAATCGATGGCCACGCCGCACTTGCCCACTTCCCCTTCGCTGGCCGGATGATCGGAGTCATATCCCATAAGCGTGGGCAAGTCGAATGCGACGGAAAGGCCGCCGCCGCCGTGCTCGAGCAAATACTTGTAGCGCTGGTTGGTTTCCTCGGGAGACGCGAATCCAGAGAACTGCCGCATGGTGTAGAGCTTGCCGCGATATCCGGTGGCGTGAATGCCGCGGGTGAACGGCGGCGCTCCCGGGAATCCGAGATATTTTTCTTCGCTCCAGTCCTCGGGTAAATCGGCTTGCGTGTAGAGCCGGCGCACTGGGACACCTGAAATCGTGGTGAAGCGGGCGTGCCCGTGCTCGTCGAGATTCACGCCGGTGGGCGCGCCAATCGGCTGCTCGGGAGATTTTTCAAGCGTGGGCGCAAGCGTCTTCTCCGCCCACGTTCTCTCGGCGGCAGAGGGATGCCGATTGTCCAAGACATCGGCGATCGGACTTTCAGCAACCTGCGGCTTGGGCGCCTTCTTCTGTGGCATGAGCATCCCAGTGTCCTAGTGTGATGATAGGGAAGCGCGCGACGGCGGGCAAGGCGATCTCGGCTGACCAATACGACCGGTCGGTCAGTGACCGACAGTTTGTCACTCCGGCTTGCGCGAAAGTTCCCACGCCTTCGAATATTTCCACGAAACGTAACCGGCGTGGTAGAGGTGCAGCAGCAAGCCTTCGCGGCCGTCGAGAAAGCCCAGACGAATAAAGTAGTTGTAGATAAAAGTCGCCAGCGGCCGCAGAACGATATTGATGAAACTGAAGCTGCGGTGGCCTTTGGCAATCGCCAACTGCGCGCCCAGCGAGGAATAACGGTTCATGTGGGCGAGGTAGAGAGTGAGCGTGGGGTAGGTGTAGTGAATGAGTGCATTTTTGAATTGGACGGTCGTCTGGCGAGCTTCTGGCCTTAATTCGCAGCGGTCGTGCGGATCATGGCCGGTGACAAATCCCTGCCCACGCCTGAACAGACGCAGCTTGGGATCAGGATAAAAACCGCCGTGACGAATCCATCGGCCGAGAAACAGATTCTTGCGCGGAAGTTTATAGGCGCTGGCGGCGTCTGGGCTCGCAATAGCCGCGCGAATTTCTTCCGCCAGGCCGGGACTCACCTCCTCATCCGCGTCCACCAGCAGCACCCAATCCTTGGTGCACAGTTCGATCGCATACTGTTTCTGCGCCACATAGCCGCGCCACGGTTCAACCGTGACTTGGGCGCCGTGCTCGCGCGCGATCTCGCAGGTGCGGTCCCTCGAGCCGGAATCAACCAGCACGATTTCATCGGCCCAGCGCACGCTGGCCAGAGTACGGCCAATGTTGGCTTCTTCATCCATCGCTACGATGGCAACGGAAATGGTCATAGAGAAATTGCTGATTGCTAATTGCTGATTGAAGCCAAAGCACTCTGCTTCCAATCATCAATCAACAATCAGCCATCAGCAATTGACTCCTCGGCCACCACGTTGCGGCCTCTCGCCTCGGAAAGCAAGAATACGATCAGGATGAACAACTCCGGTTCGATAGGGTGACGGTAGCGAGCATGCGGGAATACGAAATAATAGACTGTCGGATAGGTTGCAACGAGTCCGGCGAAAAGCCACGCCCCGGGCAGCCTCTGGCGAAGTGCACGACCGAGTCCCCAGATCGCTAGCACGGACGATGCCAGGAAAAGCGAACTGCGGAAATCCCAGGGGGCCGTGCTGTCCGTCGGCCGGGGCACTCCGTTCCAGAAATAAAAGAAGCGCTTCATGCTGATCAGTGCGAACCGCTGCGGGTGCTCGCGAATCCAATCGAACGCCAGCCGCCTGCAGTTGGCTTCGTAAGCAATTTCGCCCATGCGCTGAAACTTCTCGAGCTCCAGCTTATTGAGATTGGGCTGCAAGGTGGCGATCAGCATGCCGTCAGCCATTTTGTTGTTGCCGAGACGAAACTGCAATCCGAAATCGTCACGAATAAAAACGAAGCGCCCGAAGACCTCGTAGTTCCGAATCAGCCACGGGGATAGAACCAGAAAGAATACAAAGGATGCAAGCACTATGCCGGCGAACGACGGCAGGCCGCGCCGGTATCTCTGCCGCCACACCCAGAGTCCGCAGAACGGCAGAAAGGCGAGCATCGCGGGATTTGCCAGACTCCAACGCCCCAAAATACGCCGAACAGTGTCCATCCTCGCCAACCCGGCCACTGCTGCAATTCCAGCGAGACCAAGAAAATCAAAGCCAGCATCAGCGGAGTGAAGGTCGTATCCCAGATCCAATGAACGGACCAGTACCAGACATAGGGATTAAGCGCCCACGCCACTGCCGACCAGAATGCGACGCGCGGGCCGAAGGTTCGGTGCGCAATCAAAAAAACTGGAATGGTGGTGAGCGAGGCGAACAGGCTGTTGATCGACAGCAAAACCCACGCGGACGCGAAAGTGTAGACGCCAAAAACTTTGAAGACCCCGCCAATCAGGAAGGGATAAAGCGGCGGCTCCCACGCGCTGGGACCAGTGTTCCCTCCATAAGGATTGCTGAAACCCTGCCCCAGGGCGATGGATCGGCCGACGCGGCCCATCTCAAAGCCAAAGCCGAAGTTATCTTCTCCAGCGCGTGTGCGATATTGACGGAGAACTCCGATCGCCGCCAGTTGCAGAAGAAACGAAAGCAGCGCCATCCACAACACAGATCGCGGCATGGCAGCCAGGCTCGCTCGTTCCATCACCGGGGAGTTTATCAGGTCTAACCAGACCCTCGGACAACCTAGGGTTGCCCTCCCGGTGACGGCGGCGGCTGTCCAGGCTGCTCCGCTGGATTCGTGTCTTGCCGGGGCACAACATAAGGAACCTTAGGCAGGTGGGTGACCTGGCCACGCGTGGCGTCGGCAACGTTGATGCCGGTGTGGTCGAGCAGCAATCCGGTGGCGCGATCCAGTTCGATGCGCGACTTCTCATAGGCCGCTTTGGCCGAGACGAGATTCGACTCGTTCGTAGTAAGTATGGAGGCATCCTGCAGGATCGCGGTGGTGGTGGTGAGTCCAACTTTCAATTTCTGCTGGTCGGCATCGAGAGTCTGACGGGCGAAGTCGACCGCGTACTGCGCGGCTTGGACCGCGGCACGATTCTGCTTCACGTCAAACTGCGCGTTGCGTACTTCGATGCGTACTTGATTTTCCAGCTGGTGCAGCCGCACCTGTGCCTGGCGGTATTCGAGTTCCGCGCGCACCTGGTTGGCCTGTGCTTCGCGATTGCGCAGCGGAATGTTAAGCGTCAAGCCAATGCCCTTGTCAGGGGCAGTCGAATTGACTAACTGGTTCAGCGTTCCACCATAGCCGACCGGACCGCCGTTGGCAAAAGGAGGCGGCGCGGTCGAGTCGCTAAAGCAGGTTGTGGTAGCAGGATTACAAGTTGGCGGCAACAGCGCCGGATTGACGTTTCCTCCAACTCCAGAGCCACCATAATAAGCGTAGGCATCAAGCGTGGGCAGCATGGCATTGCGCACTGCTTTGCTGCTGAGGTCGCGGGAATTGAGATCAATGCGCGATTCGACCAGTTCCGCACGATGATCGAGAGCCTGATTGATGAGGTCTTGAATGGGAACCAAAGCTTCTTCCTGCGGAACCTGCATGGCGGAGGTGGGAATCATGTCAGCTTCAGCTAGCACCGGATCGTCGATGCTCCGGCTGAGCGCGTTCTTCATCAGCAACTTTTGCAGTTCCAGATTGTTCTGCGCCAGGATCAGGTTCTGCTCATCGGTCGAAACCGTGCTCTGGGCGCTGACTACCTGAATCGGGGGCGCGGTGCCAACTTGCGCCTGCTGTTTGCTGTCCGTCAGCGCTTTCTGTGCATAGGTAAGAGCTTCCTGCTGCACGCGGACGTTTTCGTAGGCATAAACCAGATCCCAGTACATATCTTCGATCTGATCGACGGTAGTGATGATTTGCAGGCGGAAGGCGACATCGGAGATTTCCCGGTTGTTCTTGGCAATACGGATGAAGCGCAGGTTGGGCAGCGATCCGAAGCCTTGCAACAGGTTTTGCGTGATCCTGAATTGAAAATTCGAGCTTATCTCCGGAGTCAGCAAGTTGGTTGGGTTGTTGGTGGTGACGTGGGTGTTGTTGAATCCAAGGCTCATCGCCGTACCCCACTGGAAGCCTTGCGTGTAGGCGAAGTTGGCGGTGTAGGTGTTTTGACCGACGACCGGAATCGGACTAAAAACGCTGGTGGATTCAGCATCATCCTTATCGAGCTGCAGTGTGCTGGTAACGATGGGATCAAAGCTGGTGATGTTCGAACCGATGCCGAGCGTGGAACTGACTAAGCCGTTGGTGCCGGTGCCCACGCCGCTGGGGGCTACGGTGGTGCCTCCGGTGCCGGATCCCACGGTGCCGCCAAGGCCGCCCACGCCGCCGCCGGGAGTGTTTTGCACGATGCCGGCATTCACGCCGAGAATGTTTGCGCCCGACTTCGCCCGCAAGTAATCGGTATCAGCAATGTTGAGGTTGTAGCGTGCAATATCGATGTCGAGATTGTTTTCCAGAGCGAGCGCGACGGCGTCGTCGATCGAAAGATAAATCTTGCCGTCGCGCATAAGCGAATCGACGCGCGGCGAGTTGCCCAGACTCGGCTGCGCCACCTCCTGCGCCTCGTAAGGCCGCAGGAAATGCGGGAAGGCCGAACGCGGCTTCGAGTAATCCTGCAGGTGAACCGTCTGTGGCCGGGCGGCAACTGGCGCGCTCTGCGGCGTTGGAGCGGCGGGAACATCCTGAGCGCGCATGCACGGCTGCAGCTGCAGGCAAGCCACAAAGGCAGAGGCCGTTAACAGCAGGGTCGGCCGTCGGGTGGCCGCGGTCATTCGGGACAGAAGCAACAGCATGGTTTGTCTCCTTGAGCAAACACGGTCGCGCATCGTGTTAGAGCGACAGATATAGATTTTTGGAATTGGATGCGAAAAACATAGCCGCGTCACTTCATCTTAGCGGGAGGAAGCGTGAGAAGTGGACGCGGTCCGTAAAGAATATTGTAAAGAATTGTGAGGAAGAAAAATAAGGCGCGGCTATACACCGCGCCCATATTGCTTGCGACACCCCTACTGCGGTTGCTGCGCAGGCGCCCCCTGCGGCAAGGGCTGGGCCACGGACGGCATATCCTTGCGCGGCGCAATATAAGGCACGCTCGGCATGCGCGTGACCTGACCCCTGGCTGCATCGTCGACACTGATGCCGTCATGATCGAGCAGCGTCCCGGTCGCGCGGTCCAGTTCGATGCGCGACTTTTCGTACGCCACCGTGGCATTCACCAGGGTTGATTCTGCCGTCGCCAACTGACTTTGATACTGCAGAACCAGGGTTGTGGTCGATGTGCCGAACTGATATTTCTTCTGCTCCGCGTCCAGCGATTGCCGCGCGAGTTCCACGGCCGCTTGCGCAGAGTCCACGCTGGCGCGGTTTTGCTGCACGGTGTACTGCGCGTTGCGGATCTCGATCCCCACCTGATTCTCGATCTGCTGCAACCGCATCTGGGCCTGGCGGAATTCGAGTTCCGAACGGATCTGCACCGCCTGCGCCGCGCGGTTGCGCAGCGGGATGTTAAGTTGCAGGCCGACGCCTTTGTCCGGGTTTGTGGAATTCACCAACTGGTTCAATGTGGTCCCGATAGGAGTCGTCGGGAACACCCCTTCCAACGCACCGGGGGCTGAGCTGGCGCATCCAAATTCCTGGTCTAAGATCGACAGAGGGCTCTGGCAGACATTAATTGGGTTCTGAGCGCCGCCCACGCCTGCTCCGCCATAGTAGGCAAACAGGTTGAGCGTGGGTAATAACGCACTGCGTACAGCCTTGTTACTGAGTTCGCGGCTGTTCAGGTCGATACGGGATTCAACCAGTTCGGGGCGATGGCGGAGCGCGTCATTGATCAGATCTTCCGCCGGCACGACCGGCTCCTGCGCGGGAATCTCCATGGTAGATGTGGGAATTACCTCGGCGGTTGCGAGCATGGGATCTTTCAGGGTTCTGGTGAGCGCATTCTTCATCAATAGTTGTTCCAACTGCAGGTTGGTTTGCGCAGCCGTTACCAACTGCTGATCCTGCGCAACCGTACTTTGCGCACGCACGGTTTCGATAGGAGCCAGGCTTCCGATCTCGACCTGCTTTTTCGTGTCAGAGAGAGTCTTCTGGGCAAAAGCCAGCGACTCATTCTGCACTCGAGCGTTTTCGTAAGCGTAGACCAGGTCCCAGTAGATGTTTTCAATCTGATCTACCGAATCGATAATCTGCAGGCGGAAGGCAACATCAGTAAGTTCGCGATTGTTTTTGGCGATGCGGATGAAGCGCGTATTCGCCGGGAATCCGAAGCCCTGCAGAAGGGGCTGGGTCACGGTCGCCCTGAAGCTGGAGTTCAAAGATGGGCTCGTGCTTGAAAAGAAGCTGTTGGTCGTTTGCCGTTGGTTGTTGAAGCCCACCTGCAAATTCATGCCCCACTGGAAAGCCTGGTTATAGGAAAAGTTAACCGTGCCCGTATTCTGAACCAGACTGGTGCTCGGGACCACACCCTGAAAGATGCTTGTAGCAGTTTGGCTTGAATGATCTTCCTGTAACGTCCCGGTAACGACTGGATCAAAACTGTTAATGTTCGGTCCAAGGCCAAGAGTCGAACTAACCAATCCATTAGTGCCGGCGCCGATGCCGCCTGCTCCCAGGCTGGTGCCGCCGGTCGACGCTCCGGCAGTCGCGCCGATACCGCCGATGCCGCCGCCTGGCGTGTTCTGCACCACTCCGGCGTTGACGCCGAGGATGCTAGCTCCGGCCTTCGCGCGCAGCACGTCGGTGTCGGCAATATTCAGGTTATATCGGGCGATGGCGATATCCAGATTATTCTCCAGCGCAAGCGCAATGGCATCGTTGAGCGAGAGATACAGCTTGCCATCGTGCATGAATTGGTCGATGCGCGCCGAGTTGGCCAGGCTCGGGTCGGCCAGATGCCGCGCTTCGTAGGGCGCAATCGGGTTGGGAAAATGCGATACCGCATGGGAATAATTCATTACCGGGAGCGGACGCGCCTCCGGCGTATTTTGCGGAGTGGGCGCAGCAGGCGCTTCCTGCGCCCAAGCTGCGACGGTGCAACCTGCGATCGTCAGCGTTCCCAATAAAACCGCAGCCATGGTCAGCCGCATATTTGAGGTTAAGCGTGCGAATGGCATCTACTCATCTCCGTTCGTTGGGGCAAATTCGTTACGATCAGTTCGTTAAGACCTTGCAATCTGAAACTTGGTTGTACGTGAGACAGCCCGGATTCACGCAAAATGGCGGTTCTTCCCGGTCGCGGTTCGACTCAATCCTTGATACGCAAGCAGCGGCGCCCTTGTTCCCGAAAATACATCCCCGAAAATATGTTGATGAAAATACGTTCCTGAAAACGCCCCTTGAAAAAGTGGAACAAACGCGAGCTTGATCAAAGCCACCAGTATATCTGACCCCGCCGCCTCTCTTTCGAGTTCTCCGGCGAGTTGAAACTGATAAAGTGCTGGCAATGGTCGAGCGACTCTCCGGAAAGTGAAGTCACATGCGCAGCGAACCCGTCCCATGAAATGACTTGGATGAACCGGCGCGGCCGCAGGACTCGCGACTGCAAGACCGTCAGGTTGCAAGAGATTTACGGTTGCAAGACTCATAAGATCGCATGCGAAATCTCAAACTGATTCTCTCCTACGACGGCACGGACTTCGCCGGTTGGCAGGTTCAGCCCGATGCGTTGACCATACAAGGCACGCTGGCCTCAGCCATTGGACGAATTACCGGGGAAAAGGTATTGCCGCAGGGCTCCGGGCGAACTGACGCTGGAGTGCATGCGCTGGCCCAGGTGTCGACATTCGCCACGGAATCCCCGGTCCCCACCGCGAATTTTGTGAAGGCGCTGAACGATATTTTGCCGCCGTCGGTGCGGGTTCTGGAAGCAGAAGAGGTAGCGGTTGACTTTCACGCGCGCAAGTCGGCGCGGGCGAAGACTTACCGGTACCGGATTTATCGCGCAGCGGTGTGCTCGCCGTTCTTGGCCAGATATGTCTGGCACTATCCGTATCCCTTGGATGAGCCGGCGATGGCGCGAGCCGCCGCGCTCGTCGAGGGCGAGCACGATTTTACTTCGTTTGCCGCGGTGGATCCAGAACGCAGCGCCAGCGTCCCGCCAGCTTTCGCAGATGGCGAGAACGCCCCAGCCCGCGATGCCGCATCGGCCTCGAACGTGAGGTACATTTTCTCCTCCAGCTGGGAGCGGCAGGAAGATGAGTTCGTCTACGCGGTGAAAGGATCAGGCTTCTTGCACCACATGGTGAGGAATCTCGTAGGAACGCTTATTCTGGTGGGCAAAGGAACGCTCCAGGCAGAAGATTTCACGCGGATCCTGGAAGCACGCAGCCGCTCCGCCGCGGGAGCAACGGCGCCGGCCAGCGGCCTCTTCCTGGTGAACGTGGAATACTGAACCGGCTCATGGCTACCGATATTCGCATCGCGGCGCGCAGGCTCTCGTCGGTGAATCCGGCAACGGGCGAAGTTCTGCGCGAGTTGGAATGCGCGGACGACGGCGAAGTTCAGGCCGCGGTAGCGCGGGCGTGCGCCGCGCAGGGAGCCTGGGATGAGATCGGAGTTCGGAAGCGGGTCGCCGTGTTGCGCGATTTTCAGCGGCTGTTGCGTGAGAGGAAATCGGAGATTGCCGAGGCCATTTCCCGAGAAGCCGGCAAGCCTGTGGCCGAGGCGCTAACCACGGAAGTGCTGGTAGTGCTCGATGCGGCGCGGTTCCTGATCGACAACGCATACCGCCTGCTGCGCGATGAACCGCTTCCGCACGGAAACCTTGCCACCAAACTCAAGCGCGGACGGTTGCTGCGCGAACCCTACGGCGTGGTGGGGATTATTTCGCCGTGGAATTATCCCTTTTCGATCCCCGCGACGGAGACGCTTGCGGCTCTGGTGGCGGGAAATGCAGTGGTGCTGAAGCCGTCAGAATTTACTTCTCTAGTCGCCCTGGAACTGCGATCGCTGCTGCACGCGGCGGGCGCGCCCGAGGACGTATTTCAGGTTGTGATCGGCGACGGTGCAACCGGCGCCGCGCTGGTTCGTTCGCAGATTGACGGAGCAAAGATTGATAAGTTGGTGTTTACCGGCAGCGTGGCGACGGGTAAGCGCATTGCGGCTGCGGCGGCCGAGCGCTTGCTCCCGGTAGTCCTGGAGTTGGGCGGCAAAGACCCGATGCTCGTGCTCGACGACGCCGATTTGGACGTGGCTTCGAGCGCCGCAGTATGGGGAGCGTTCGTCAACGCCGGCCAGACTTGTTTGTCAGTCGAGCGCTGTTACGTGCATCGCAGCCTATATGAAAACTTTCTTCGCGCCTGCGCGGAGAAGACGAAAAAGCTGCGTGTAGGGCCCGGACTGGATCGCGAAACCGACGTTGGACCGATGATTCACCAGCGGCAGTTGCGCATTGTCGAAGCGCACGTGGAAGATGCCGTGGCGCGCGGAGCGAGGGTTCTGACTGGCGGGTCCAGATCGCAAGAGCTAGGAGAGAATTTCTATAGGCCCACCGTCCTGGCCGATGTGACCCACGAGATGCGCATCATGCGCGAGGAAACGTTCGGCCCGGTGCTGCCGGTGATGGCGTTCGACAATGATGACGAGGCCGTGCGACTAGCCAATGATTCGGAATATGGGCTGGCAGCAAGCGTGTGGACTCGCGACCGCGCCCGCGGCGAGCGCCTGGCACGGCGCATCCAGGCAGGCACCGTCATGGTGAACGATGTGGTGTCATGCTTCGGCATCAGCGAAGCGCCGCATGGCGGAGTGAAGTCGAGCGGCATGGGCCGCGCTCACGGCCGCTTCGGCCTCGAAGAAATGGTACGGCTGAAGTATGTAGACACAGACCTGATGCCCGGCATCAAGAAAGTCTGGTGGTACGGCTACGGCATGAACTTCTTGCAGCAGATGAAGGGTTTTCTCGACATGCAGTTCGCACGCGACCTAGCGACGCGCCTGCGTGGAGCACGAAAGGCGATCGGTGTGGTCGGACGCAAGAAGTTATAAAGAGGAAACTGAGAACTGAGAATCAGGAGGCACTTCATGAGCAATCATTCCAGTGCAGATCCGAAACGCGAATTGCTGCGTCACACCCTGGCCACGCTGGCTTATCGGGGAGGCAAGGCCGTCCGCAACGCTCCCGAGGGGTTCGCCGTTTTCCACGTGGATGAGGGAGTGCGAGCACCAGGGCAGATTCTGGCCCACGTGGGCGACCTGATGGATTGGGGGTTATCGATGGCGAATGGAAAGCGCGAATGGCATGACTCCAAGCCCCTGGCGTGGGAGAAGGAAGTCGAGCGCTTCTTCGCGGCGCTGAAAAAGTTCGACGATTATCTGGCTTCAGAAGAACCCATGCAGGCGCCCGTGGAGAATCTCTTTCAAGGCCCAATTGCTGACGCGCTCACTCACGTAGGCCAGATCGCCATCCTGCGGCGACTGGCAGGGGAACCAGTGAAGGCGGAAAACTACTACAAAGCCGAGATCGTGACTGGGCGCGTCGGCGCGGAGCAGACTCCGCCGAAGCGCGAGTTCTAGTTACGACATCGCAGTTTTGGCCTCGTGTTTGGCCTTCGAGTACAATGACGTTCGTAAGGCCGAATCCAGCGGCGCCGAGCGCCGCGCGAACGAGGGTTAGCGCTTTGGCGACTGGCGAAATGACGACTTCGGGCACGCAGACTCCTACGCAGCTCCCCCATCATAAGGTCAAGATCAAGAAGAACGGACAGCGCGCCTGCAACGAGAAAAACGAAAAAGGCAAATTTTGTGGCGGCCATTTGAAGCGCTGGTTCTACTCACAGGATGTGATCGAGCAGGCCTGCGGCGACGCGGAAAAAGCCTGGGGAGTGGATGCCGAGGTCTACCGCTGCGAGCACTGCCAGACGCTCTATTTGCCGAATCCCACGGAAGACAAAGTGAACGTCGCGGGGCAGGGAATGATTTCGGTCTTCGGGTTGACTTTGCCGCCGAAAGAGAAGTAACTGCGAGTACCTAGTACCCAGTACCCAGCCAAAGAAACGTGCTGGTTGGCTCGGTACTGTGTACTCGGTACTGGCTACTCGCCCGTGAATACCTCCGAACTCATCTACGACTGGAACAAGAATCATCCGCCGGGGCTGAAGCCGATGGGGCCGGTTCTGCTCAACGACGAGAGCCTGCGCGATGGGCTGCAGTCGCCTTCCGTGCGCGACCCCTCGATTTCCGAAAAGATTGAGATTCTTCATCTGATGGAGGCTCTCGGGATCAACTCTCTCGATCTCGGGTTGCCCGGTGCGGGCGCGCGCGCAGTCGAGCATGTGACCGCGCTGGCGCGCGAAATCGTGGCGCATAAGATGAAGATTCGCGCCAACTGTGCTGCGCGCACGCATGAGAATGATATTCGTCCTATTGCCGAGATCGTTCAAAAGACCGGCCTGCGCATCGAGGCCGCTACGTTTATCGGTTCCAGTCCGATCCGCCGCTTTACGGAAGGCTGGTCCGACGATTTTCTTTTGCAAACCACCGAGAAGGCCGTGAAATATGCGGTTTCGCTCGGTCTCGATTCGATGTACGTTACCGAGGATACGTCGCGCTGTGATCCGGAGACGGTGAAGCGGCTGTATTCGACGGCGATCAACTGCGGGGCGCGCGCCATCGTGATCTGTGATACGGCCGGGCACTCCACGCCCGCGGGCGCGTTCACGCTGGTGCAGTTTGTGATGGAGGAGGTGGTGAAACCCTCCGGCGAAAATATTCGCGTGGACTGGCACGGGCACAATGATCGCGGCCTCGCCATTGCCAACTCGATTGCGGCGGTGATGGCGGGAGCCAACTGCGTCCACGGATGCGCTATCGGCCTGGGCGAGCGCGTGGGCAATACGCAGATCGATCAGATGCTGGTGAATCTCAAGCTGATGAGCATTGCCCCGTGGGACGAGCAGGACCTCACCAAGCTGAAGCAATACTGCCAGGCGGTTTCGCGGGCCACGGGCGTGCCCATTCCGGCGAACTATCCGGTGATGGGGGATGACGCTTTTCGCACGGCCACGGGCGTGCACGCGGCGGCGATCATCAAGGCGTTTCGCAAGAACGATGTTGTGCTGGCCAACACTGTTTACTCGGGTGTGCCGTCGCATATATTTGGGTTGGAACAGATCATTGACATTGGTCCGATGAGCGGGAAATCGAATGTGCTGTTCTGGCTGGAGCGGCGCGGCATTCCAGCGACCGATGATCTGGTCGAGCGCATTTATCAGCGCGCGAAGACGAGCGACCACACGCTGAGCGACGCCGAAATTGCGGAGTGTTTGCCGGCTGCGGGAGTGAAGAACAACTAAAGCGAGAGATCGAAAATGTCCGAACCAATGCGACATGCAATTCTGGGGGCTGGCGGCGTCGGCGGTCTGATCGGCGCCTGTCTCGCGCACGCGGGAGATTCTGTCACGCTCATCGTGCGGCGCGAGGCGCTGGCGCAGTATCCCAAACAACTTCATCTGGAGAGTCCTTTCGGCAATTTCAAGGTGAATGTTTCGGTCGCTGCCGAAGTTCCTCCCGTCGATGTGCTCTGGATTACGGTGAAGGCAACGCAGCTGGAGCCGGCGCTCAGCGCTCTCAAGAATCCCGACGCAGTGCGAGCTATCGTTCCCTTGCTCAATGGCGTTGACCACATCTCGCTGCTGCGTGCCAAGTACGGTTCTGGCCGTGTGATCCCAGCGACGATTGCGGTTGAAACCGAACGTGTCAGTCCGGGACACATCGTTCATCGGTCGCCTTTTGCTCGTCTCAATTTGTTGTCAGCCGGACGTGCTCTGCTTGGAGGTACGGTCGATCAGTTACAGCAAATCGGTTTCGAGTGCCGGTTTGTCGACGATGAGCCGACGCTGATGTGGAGCAAGCTGGTTTTTCTGGCGCCCTTTGCGCTGACCACAACCGCCTCGGACAAGACCACCGGCGAGATCCTCGCCGACCCCACTTGGGGGAAGCTGGGGTTGGCATGTTTGCGCGAGGCTTGTGCTGTTGCCGTCGCCGAGGGTGCCAAGATTGATGCGGATGCTGTGATCGCTGGAGTGATGAAGATGCCCGGAAATATGCGCAGCTCGATGCAGAAAGACGTGGAGCAACAGAAGACCCCGGAGCTGGAGGCTATCGCAGGGCCGATTTTACGCGGTGCGCGGCAGCATGGGATTGAGGTTCCAGCGACGAAGAAGCTGGTGGTGGCGGTCGAGCAGCGGGCTGGGTATGTGGAGAGCCGGCTGGCTTAGATCTGGATCAAGAAAAATCACAGATCGACCGGGTAAAATATCTCGAATCAATCACTTAGAGACTCCGGTCTGGTGCGAGATCTGGCTAAAATATTGATTGCAAATAATTTATTCGTAAAATCTCTGCAATCAATGGCTTAGCGGGCCAACTCGAGGCACGTTCTCTTGTCAAAGAATTTGTGATTTCTGGAGCGGGCATTTCGTCCGCCTTGCAATGGTCTCGCGATTGGCGGGGTGAGGGCAAGGTTGGATGTCACACTTAACCTGTGGAAAAAGCGCAAGCCGGCGAGAGCCAAAGGAGTGGAAGCAGCCCTAATTTTTCACGAAGCAGCTTTTCTTTCAATGGAGCGATCCTCAAGCACTTTGACGGGAATCTTATTCCGCCCGACTTCGAATTTATCCTTGAGCCGCAGAAAAGGTTCTTCGAGGTACCATCGGGAGAAATACGCTACGCCGATCGCCAAGGCGGTACCGGCGGCAAAGCGCGCCAAAACCAGGGCGAAACTTCCGCTGGTCCTCGAGACATTTAGCCCCCAGTGCCCCAGGGCGCGGCTAACCCCATCAAAGGCAAGCATCTGAACGAGGTACAGTCCGTAGCTGATCTCGCCGAAGAATTTCAAACCGGGGCGTGCGAAAATGAATTTCCATGACCCGCTTCCCATTACCAGCGCGAGAGTAAGCACTCCGGCAAAAAATGAATTGATCAACGAGGTCAAAAGGACTCCACCAGCCATGCTGCCGGAATGTACGAGGTCAAAGGGGAGAAGCGCGGTTACCAGGCAGGCAGTGCCGACGAGGCAAGCTACGCCAAATCGAAGCATGGCACGGCGCGAAGAGAGTCTCCCGCGTGCCAGAAGGGCGATCAGCGCACCCCAAGCCAAACCATCGGCTACGAGCCAGGTATAAGCGGCACCATACTGGTAGTGCCGCCAGAAGTAAAATGCCCGCAGAGCCGGAGATCCGAGAATGATCAGGCCGCACGCCCAGAGTAGAAATCGGCGTGAAAGATTGCGCACCACAGCCGGCCAGAGGAGATAAAAGTGCTCCTCTACAGCCAGCGACCACAGAGCGGCATACTGCATCGGGACACCGAAAAAACTTGTCATGTTGGACAAGTAGACAAAACAGAGGGCCAGGAATCCCAGGGACACTTGACGCTCTACCAAGCCGGCGCGCACGGTGATAAGAAGCAGCAACAGCAAGCCATAATAGGCGGGGAGGATCCGAAGAGCGCGCCGGAAATAAAAGCCGCGGTAGTATCCAGGGTTGTCTCGGCTGCCGAGCAGAATTCCAGTGATAAGGAAACCGGAAAGCACAAAGAACAGGTTGACACCCACCCAGCCGATACCTGTGGCTATGACAAACCAGCGAATCAGCCCATGGAAACGAGCAGTTCCAGTTACGAAATAGAAGCCGTGGAAGAAAATGACCATGAGCACGGCGATACCTCGCAGGGTGTCCAACTCAGGCATCCGTGAGCGAAGCAACGGTTGGGTAGTTTCGATCCGTGACATGGATTGAAGATCGAGAGTTTACCACGGCGTGAGAGACGGTTCTGGGGTGACAAACCGATGCGGGGCACTCTAGAGCCGCGAGACGCGGAGGTGTTGAAAGGAGCTCCCTGTCGGGCCGCGGGCACTCAGAAGTTGCAAGGGGTTCGCTCGGCTTCGCTCATGATGACAGAATGCTCGGGAAGTCCGCGTTCAGCAGGTTACTAACGTCCATTTTTTGTCACGCCTGGCGCCTAGTTCCGGTGGGTCAACGGCACTGTGCGGTTCCCGTCCTAGGTAATCCCCTTTCTTTGCCATACGTTGTAATATGAGCGCATAACCCCCCATGAGCCCCGTTCCCCCACGTGCGGACTTGCCCGACGTTGCGCCTACGGTGCAGCAGGATGTGGCGCGTCTGGCGGCCTCGCCCGAGGTGCGCTCGGCTTATAACTGGCTGCGCACGCAGGAGCCACAACTGGCGCAGTGGCAGATGGAGATGGCGCGGATTCCTGCGCCTCCATTTGGGGAGTCGGCGCGCGCGGCGTGGCTGGCGGAGCGCTTTCGCGAAGTCGGGCTGGACGATGTCCGCATCGACGATGTGGGTAACGTGTTCGGCATCCATCCTGGATTTGGTCAGCGCTACGTCGCGTTGAGTGCGCACATTGATACGGTGTTTCCTGCGAATACTCCGCTGAACGTCCGGCAGCAGGGCAGCCGGATTTATGGGCCGGGAGTTTCCGACAATGGTGCGGGCGTGACGGCGATGCTGGGAATTGCCGCGCTGCTGCGTGCGGTGCGCCTGCGGCACGCGCTGCCGTTTGTGTTTATCGGCAACGTGGGGGAAGAGGGTGAGGGCGATCTGCGGGGCATGCGGCATATTTTTTCTACGCCGCGCTGGAAGGATTCGATTGCTTACAGCGTCGTGCTCGACGGCGCGGGCGCGGACACGATTGTGGCTGAGGCTTTGGGCAGCCGCCGCTTCGAAGTGATCGTGCGCGGTCCCGGCGGGCATTCGTGGAGCGATTTTGGTGCGCCTAATCCGATCGTGATTCTTTCGCGCGCGGTCGATGCGTTTACGGCGACGCCGGTGCCGACAACCCCTAAGACCACTTTCAACATCGGAGTTGTGCGCGGCGGGACTTCGGTGAATTCGATTCCTGAATCGGCAAGCATGAAGGTGGATATCCGCTCGACCTCGATGACGGAGATGGAGCGGCTGGAGCAGGCGCTGCGGCTGGCGCTGAATCGCGCGGTGGAAGACGAGACGCTGGCGGCGGAGATGCGGTCGGCGCAGCAGAAGCGGCCTTCGGGAGTGAGTTGCGAAGTGGTCGCGATCGGCAACCGTCCGGCGGGAGAACTGGCGATGGGGTCGCGGATTCTGCATGTGATTCGCGCGGTGGATACGCAGTTGAATAACGCGGCGCAGGTGCAGCGGGCGTCGACCGACGCGAACATTCCGCTGTCGCTGGGCCTCGAAGCGATTGCGATCGGTGGCGGCGGTTCCGGCGGTGGGGCGCACACCTTGCAGGAATGGTTTGATAGCAACGGACGCGAGCTGGGGCTGAAGCGGATTCTGCTGACCATGATGGCGCTGGCGGGAGCGGGGGTGGGCGAATGACCGGGAGATGCTGGACCTCGGGGGCTAAAGCCCTTTACCTAGGGAAGGGTCTTTTCGCAGCGCTGAAGCGCTGCGCCACCGTGAAGCTGCGAGCACCAGTGGAATCCTACCCTTCGGCAGGCTCAGGGCAGGCTCTTTCGCAAAGAACGCGAAAGATGGGGCACCCGGCTTTCCTGATGGTGTTTATCGCTTCACTTTGCATCGCGCAGGCGCCTGTGCCAGCTGCTGCACCAAATCCGAAGGCGAATGGTCAGTCTGAGAAGACAGAGGTCAAGCCCAGGGCCGATGCGATCTACTTCCACGCCAATATTTATACGGGTGTGCCCTCGAATTCGCCGTTCGGTTCTACGCTTCGCGAGGAGGCCATTGCGGTGCGCGGCGACCGCATTCAGGCAGTCGGCAAGAATCTGGATATCATGAAGCTGAAAGGGCCGGATACGGAGGTCGTTGATTTGGGCGGGCGTTTCGTTATGCCGGGCTTCAACGATGCGCATGTCCACCTGGCGTCTGCCGGATTGCAGAAATTGACGATCGACCTGACTGGGGTGAAGACGCTGGAAGAATTTCGCGAGCGCGTCAAGGCGAGGGTGGAGAAGTCCAAGCCGGATGAATGGATTGTTGGCGGGGGCTGGGATGAAACGCTGTGGCCGATTCCGGTTTTACCCAGCCGATGGGATCTGGATGAAGTGTCGGATGGGCATCCGATGATTCTGGACCGCGTGGACGGGCATCTTGCGGTGGCGAATACCCGGGCACTGCAACTGGCGAAGATCACTGTGGCCAGCCGCGATCCTGAGGGCGGGAAGATTGACCGCGATGCCAACGGTCAGCCTACGGGGATTCTGCGCGACACGGCGCAGCAGGCGGTGCGGGCTGTGATTCCGCAGCTGACGCACGATGAGCAGCGGCATGCAATTGAAGTTGCGCTCGCGGACCTGGCCGAGCATGGCGTGACCTCGGCGCAGGATTATTCGCCGGAATGGGAAAATTTCCTGATTTACCAGGAACTTGAAAAGGAAGGCAAGCTGACGGCGCGCATTTCCGAATGGCTGCCTTTTGACGATGTGGTCGACGAGTTGAAGGTGAAGCGTGCGTTCCAACCCCAGTCTGACTTGATGCTGCACACTGGGATGCTGAAGGGCTTCATGGATGGCTCGCTGGGCGGACATACGGCGGCGCTGATGGAGCCTTATACGGATGATCCGAAGAATTCCGGACTGCCGCGCTACGAGCAGCCGAAGCTGAATGAGATGGCCACGGAGCGTGTGCTGGCGGGCTTTCAGCTAGGGTTTCATGCGATCGGCGACAAGGGAGTGCAGATGGCGCTGGATGCTTTCGCCGAGGCCGAAAAGGCTGCGCGCGAGCAGAAAGTGAAGGCTCCGAACGGTGGCAGCGATTTCCGGCTGCGGATCGAGCATGCGCAGATCACCACGCCCGCACAGATCGCGCGCTTCAAGGAACTGAAGGTGATTGCCTCCGTGCAACCCAGCCAGTTGCTCACTGATATGCGGTGGGCGCAGGACCGGCTGGGGGCGAAGCGGGCGGCGAATTCCTACGCGTGGGCGTCACTCCTGAACAAGGGTGTGACATTGGCCTTTGGCACGGACTATCCGATAGAGCAGGTATCGCCGTTCCGCGGACTGTATGCGGCCGTTACGCGCAAGAGCGAGAACGGCAAGCAGGAATATTTTCCGGCACAGAAGCTGACCATGGATCAGGCCATTGCGGCTTACACTACCGGCTCGGCCTTCGCAGAATTCGAGGAGAAAGAGAAGGGTGAGCTGGCGGCCGGGATGCTGGCGGATTTTGTGGTGCTCGATCGCGACATCACTGCGGCTTCCGCGGAAAAAGAGTTGGCGACCAAGGTGCTGCTGACCGTTGTGGGTGGGAAGGCCGTGTATAAAGCCCCGGCAGTGGGCGATTAAGTTGGAGCCTTCACTCGAGGTTAGGGTACGGTGGTGGCGGCCAATCGCTTCACTGGTTCCCCGGTAGTTATTCCTTCCATCCCATAAAACAAAAGGGCGGATTCGTGCGTCTAACCTCGTGAGTTCGCGGGACCGTAGTCGTGTATTCGCACGGAGTTTCGGATGGCACTGTGGCTTTGGCAAACGGGTATAATTAGGAATTCATACAGTTCTCGGAGGAATTCAGGCATATGGATTCGCGGGCGATTTGGCTGCGTTTGAAGACGCATCGGTGGGTTTATTCGTTCAGCATTGTAGCTACGCTGGCTCTCGGTATTTTGATTGGCACGGTGGTTTCATCGGGAGTGAAGGGTAAGGAGCAGAAGTCCTCGGATGCGACTCCGCTCTCGGTTCCCGCGCCGCAGCAGCTTTCCAACACCTTCTCGCAAATCGCCAAGCAGTTGGGTCCGTGCGTGGTGAACATCAACACGGAATCGACCATCAAGTCGCCGCACCGGCGCCGGGGCGAGCAGAATCCCGATGACGACGATAACGGTGGCGGCGGTGGGATGGATGACTTCTTCAACCACTTCTTCGGCGGGCCGGGCGGGCAAGGCGGTGCAGGTGGCGACGACGGCTCAATTCGCGAGCGCTCGCTGGGTTCGGGAGTGATCGTAGATCAGAAAGGCTACATCGTTACCAACCGGCATGTGGTGGAGAAGGCGGACAGGATCCGGGTGCGGCTGCAAGACGATCCGCCGGGCGTTCAGCATGACGCCAGAGTGATTGGGGAAGACCAGGAAACTGATCTGGCAGTGATCAAGATTGACCTTGACCGTCAGGTGCCGTGGGCGAAAATGGGCAACTCTGATGGCATGCAAGTGGGCGACTGGGTGCTGGCGATTGGCAGCCCGTTTGGGCAAGTGGGTACGGTGACGGCCGGCATTGTGTCGGCCAAGGGCCGGGACATCGTGCCTGGCCGGCAGTTCCAGGTGTTCATTCAAACCGATGCGGCGATTAATCCCGGGAATTCCGGCGGACCGCTGGTCAACATGAATGGCGAAGTGATTGGCATCAACACTGCGATTCTCAGCGAGACTAACGCCTATGCCGGTGTCGGCTTCTCGCTTCCTTCGAACACGGTAGTTCAGGTTTACAACCAGTTGATTGGACCTGAGCATCGCGTGTCGCGGGGATCGATCGGAATTCAGTTTGATGCGGTGGAGAACCCCGCAATCAATCGCGTCTACGGCGCCGGCAGCGGTGTTACCGTGGCGCACGTGGTGCCCGGGAGCCCCGCAGATTCGGCTGGACTGAAAACCGGCGACACCATTACTACCGTCGACGGCAAGAAGGTCACGAAAGGAACGGAGTTGGTGGCGGAAATCGCCTCGCGCAAGCCGGGATCGAAAGTGATGCTCGGCTTCCTGCGCAACGGCAAGCCGCAGGAGACGACCGTAACCGTCGCTGATCGAGCGAAGTTGTTTGCCGCGCGCTTGAACGAAGATGACAGCGATAACGACGAAAGCACGCCCAAGCAGAGCAAGTTCGGCATGACGGTTCGCAAGCTGACGCCGGAGATGGCCGATCGGCTAGAGGTACCCGCCGGCAAAGGCGTAATCGTGCAGGACGTAAAGCCGGGGTCGTTTGCCGAGGATATTGGCGTGAGCCGCGGGGACGTGATCCTCGAGGTGAACAAGCAGCCGGTGAACAGTGAAGATGATTTCGCCAAAGTTGAGTCCGGCATGAAGAGCGGTCAGGACGTGGTATTCCTGGTGCGGCAGCGTGGGTCGTCGCCTCAGGACGGAACCATCTTCATGGCGGGGACACTTCCGTAACCTCAAACTGGCCCGACCGGAACTGGCATTGCCTCCTGCAATAGGGGATGATTACAATGCCGGTTCCAGTTGGGTCTTTTTGTTTTTTGGAGCGTTCGTTTCCTGGCCAGTGCGGCTGGGCGCGTTCTTAAGCTGAGAGGTTTGCGATTGAGAATGCAGAAACGTGGTGCGAGAATGCGGGGTTGGTTCGGTACAGGCTGCGCAGTGGCGCTGATCTGTGCCTGCGCATCGCCGCGCGCCGGGTTGGCGCAAGCGGCTGATTCCGGTGCTGCTCCTTCGAAGGCGAGCGGCGACGCGGTCCGCCCAAAGACAAAATCAAACACTGCTGCTGCGACTCACAAAAGCAACGCAAAGCGCTCAACCTCGCACAGGAGAGGCAAGAAAAAAGCGACGGCGCGGGGCCAGCAGAAGATCGATCCGCAGCGGGCGGAGGAGATTCAGGAAGCGCTGATTCGCGAACATTACCTAAGCGGCGACGCGGCCGGAACCTGGAACCAGGCCAGCGAAGACGCCATGCGCCGCTATCAAGCGGATCACGGCTGGCAATCGAAAACAGTGCCCGATGCGCGCGCGCTGATCAGCCTGGGGCTGGGCCCGAGCCACGACCATCTGCTGAATCCGGAAAGCGCGATGACCACGGAGCCGGTCACGCATGCGTCGTCTTTGAGCCCGGTGTCACACAGCGCTGATCCGGGAACACGCACGAACGCCGCTCCTGCGACTCCTCCGCCTGCGACGACTCCCGATCATGATGGTTCGAGCCCGCAGTAAATCCTCTTATCAAACTCAAAACAGGATTGTCATCCCGAGCGAAGCGAGGGATCTTGGTTGCTGGACTGCGCCACCAGTGTGCTCGCGGCCCCGGCAACACCGAGGTCCCTCGCTGTGCTCGGGAT
>CAWEBA010000003.1:0-452500 GCA_963807145.1 uncultured Acidobacteriaceae bacterium
GAAGGCAAGGTAGCCTCCTACCCCGACCATCAGCCCGCAGAGTCCGGCTGTGATGGCGCGGTGACGGATCGCCCAGCGCAGCGCCACGCCATACTTTGCGATCACGTAGGTCATTACCGGGTTGCTCCATTCGCGGGTTCCCTTCACGAAGGCGAAACTGGCAAGCACGGGAGCGACCACGATCGAGAATAGCAGTGCACCCAACAGCGCGAACGCCACAGTCCACGCCATGGGGTGAAACAGCCTGCCTTCCACGCGTTGCAGAGTAAAGATGGGCAGGAAGGAGGTGATAGTGATCACGATGGCGTAGAACACAGGACGTTGTACTTCATGGGAGGCAAAAGCGATGATCTCGTTCGAACTCTTGGTCCCATCGGAATGGCTCAATTGACGCACAATGTTTTCGATCAACACCACCGCGCCTTCCACGATCACGCCGAAGTCCAATGCACCCAAAGACAGCAGGTTGGCTGGAATGTGCATCATCTTCAGGCAAATAGACGCGAACAGGAGCGCAAACGGAATGGTGACCGCGACGATGAGCGCGCCTCGAACGTTCCCCAGAAATAGAAGCAGTATGATCGATACCAGAATCATGCCTTCCGTCAGGTTGTGCAGAACCGTATGCGATGTGTAGTGAACCAGGTTGCTGCGATCGAGAAAAGGCACAATCGTTACTCCCGGAGGCAAGATATGCTTGTTCAGTTCCTCCACTTTCCGATGGATGCCCTCCAGTGCCGTCTCCGCCGTCGCTCCCTTCCGCAACAGCACGATGCCTGACACGACATCGTCATTGTCGACGATCTTTCCGTCCTCCCGGTGGATTGCCCTGGCGAACTGCCCGAGCCGAATTTTAGGCCCTTGCGAAACCACCCCGATGTCCTTCACCCGCACCGGCGTGCCATTCCTGGCCAGAATGACCGTCTCGGCGATGTCCTGCGAGCGATCCACCAACCCCACGGAGCGCACGTTGATCTGCTGCAAACCTTCCTGGATAAAACTTCCCCCCGCGTTGGTATTGTTGTTGGTGAGTTGTTGCTCGACCTGGGCGAGGCTCAATCCGTAAGCGATCAGTTTGTTGGGGTCAACGCGCACCTGATATTCGCGGGTAGGACCGCCGAAGCTGGCGACATCGACAATATCCGGGATCGACTTAAAATTCTTTTCGACGACCCAGTCTTCGAGGGACTTCAGTTCCATCGGGTCATAGGCCGGATTACTGCTGTGCAGCGTGAAGAAATAAATCTGGCCGACCGGGCTCCAGTCCGTTCCCATCTGCGGAACGACGCCTGCAGGCAGCGTGACCTGGCTCAGTCGCTCCAACACCCTCTCGCGGTTCCAATTGTCGTCTGATCCATCATCGAAGATCAGCTTTATATCGGAAAGGCCGAACAGCGAGAACGATCGCAAATGCACCGTCTGCGGAATGCCGTTCAGCGCGACTTCCAGGGGAATCGTAACCTGCTGTTCGATCTGTTCCGCCGAAATTCCGGGCCATTGTGTAATCACCTCAACGTAGTTGTCGGCTACGTCGGGATAGGCCTCAATTGGAAGATTCCGGAACGCGACCGTTCCCCCGGCAAACAGCATCACGGCAAAGGCCAGCACCATCAGCCGATTGTCCAACGCGAAATCGACTACGCGGCGAATCATTGATTGCTCACCCTATTGTTCCACCGTGTTTTGCAGCGCCAGAGCGTTTGAAACCACCCGATCTCCGGGCTTGAGCCCTGAAACCACCTCCTGCTGTTTGCCCGGAAGCATGCTTCCTGCCGTAACTTCGAGGCGCTTGAAGTGTCCCGCAGTGGTCGGGGTGTAAACCCACTCCCGATCGTGCAAGTGCAGAATCGCGTCGGAGGGAACCGCGACGTGCATTTCCGGCGTGCCGCCATAAAACGTCGCCGTAGCGAACATGCCCACCCGCATCATCCCGGGATTGGCTACTTCCAGCCGAACCTTCGCCGTGCGGAGACTGGGATCAAGAACCGGCAGGATGTTATCGACCCGACCCTTCAAAACCTTATCGGGATACGCATTGAGCCGGATATCTGCATACTCGCCGACATGCACGGCGTCGAGATCGTTTTCGTAAACGTCGCAAATGATCCAGACATGGGAAAGATCAGAGATCGTAAAGGGACTCGGCCCGGCCAGCCCTTGCACACCCGACGCGCCCGTAACTTGTTGGTCAGTAATTACGCCGGAGGTCGGCGCGACGATGTCGACGATTCCAGAGGGATGGTCCTTGTCGATGCCCAGAAGCCGCAACTGCTCGGTCGCAGCATTCAGGTCGGTCTTGGCGTCCCTCTCGGTAGCCTCCGCTTGTTCCAGAACGCTCTTTGCGACGGCGCCCTTGCCGTAAAGAATCTGTTGCCGCTCGAACTGTATCCGCGCCAAACGCTCTCCGTTCTCGGCCTTTAGATACGTCTGGTAAGCTCCGGACACATCGTTGCTCCGCACTCTCAGTAACAGCTGGCCTTTCTCTACCGTGTCGCCCAGCCGGGCCTTGATCTCGACCACTCGTCCCGTGGCCAGCGAGATCACCGGCACAGCACGATTGATATCGGGCTGCACTACGCCGGTAACATTCAGCTGCGGCGCGGCTTTATGTTCAGCCGCCGTCACCAGCGGAAATTGCTCCGGATGGTCCACCTTGAAATTGTTCGAGTCCAGATCGGGCACCACCGTCGCCGCAGGCGGAGCCTCAGCCTTGGCGTCAACCTTGTTGTCATTGCAGCCGACAAGGCAAGCCAGCGCCAGACCCAGACACATCGCCGGACCTATTGCCAGACGACGCCCAGCCTTGCCCGAACCTTCGATTTTTTTTCTCATTGCACCACCTCACGCCCCACGGACAAATTCAGCTGCGCCGCGGCCATCAAGTACGATCCCACCAGGTTCACGTAATTCAACTGCACTGCGCGGTAATCGCTCTCCGCATTCAGGAAATCCAGCAGCGCCGCGCCGCCATGCTGGTAGGAAAAGAAAATCGTGTCGCGCACCCGCACCGCCTGCGCCAGGTATTTCTGCTTGTAAGGCCGCAGCAGAATCACGTTGCTGTTCAGCGTGGCGTAGGCCGAATCCACGTCGCTGAACACCTGCGCCTTGGCCGCGTCGCGCAGCCGTTCATTGCGCGTAATGTCGAGCTTGGTGCGCAGCTTCTCGCCCTGGTTCCGGTCAAAAATCCGCAACGGAAAATTCACATCGAAGCCGACGTAGGCGTCAATCGGAGGATTCCGCCCCACATCGAAGCTGAACGTCGGGTCCGTCGATCCATTCGCTTCCGCCAGCTTGTAGCTCGTCTGCGCCATCTCCACCGACTGCACTGCCGCCTTCAAATCCGGACGCGTATCCAGCGCCATCTGCCGGTAACCATCAAGCGCCTCAATCTGATCGCTGAAATCGAACACTCCCGCCACATCAAACTGCTCGACCGGCGTGCGATCATTCAGCAAAGTCAGCAACTGGATCTTCGCCGTCCGCAAATTCACGTCCGCTGTCTGCAGATCAGACTCATACTGCACCCGCTGCAACTCCAGCCGGTCCAGATCGATCTGCGCAATGTCTCCCGCCTGAAACCGGTCGCGGCTTATCTGCAGCACGTGGTCGTAATATTCCAGATTGTCTTTCGCGAACTGCAGCACAGCCTTGGCCTGCAGCGTCCCCACAAACGCACCGCGCAAATTGAACAGAAGATTTCTTTCCAGGTCCTGTTGCTGCGACACCCCGATCGCAGTCGCCTCTTTGGCAGTTTCGGTGCGCAGTTCCCGCTTGTGCGCCCGCTCGTGCAGATAAGTCACCGTCGCCGATGGCAGCAAGTAGGCAAACGGACCATGCGCCGGCCCTCCTGGAAACGGATCGATCTGATCCGCCAGCACTGTTAACTGCGGATTCGGCCGCAGATGCGCCGTGATCTCCTGCGCCTGCAACTCGCTGATGTTCAGCTTCCCGGCCAGTAGCGTCGGATTATTCAGTTCCAACCTGTCTTTCACCTGCTCCCAAGTGAGGGCCTGCGGGGGCGACTGTGCAGTCGGCGGCGCGGCCTGCGCCCAGGCCAACCCTTCGCCGAGCGTTGCCAGCCATAAAAGGGATAAAGATAAAACACACAACAATGTTCTATGCATCAACTACTCCGTCCCAACTCCTTCGAAGTCCCTTTACTCCCGATAGAGAAAGCTCGTTGTCTTTCCGGCCCAATCGCTGCCGGCGAAATGAGAATTTCTCCAGTATCTGGTTGCCCTCGTAAGGATTCCCTAAAGACGAGGGGCAATCGCCGCGGATTTACTGCTCGAACCCGTCTGCGATCTGGAATGACTGAACCAGAATGATTCGGCGAACTAACCAAGGAGGGAAAAAGGAGGCGCCCGACCGCCGTGAAAAACGCAAGGCCTCGCCAGCGGCGATACGCAGGTAATGGAAACCTCAAGCAGCCTGACTTCCGGAGCAACCAGCCGCACCGCACTCGCCGCCACAGCCGGAGCCCCCTGCAGCCGGTTCACCCAGGCCGAATTGCGGTCGCTTCCAGCCTGCCGCACCGTGCGCTTGCTGATGGAGGAATCTTCCATCTCCGTCCGCATCGCATGCAGATCGTCCGAAGCCGAGATCACGGGAAACAACAGAACCAGCACGCATCCCAGTGCCAGCAAACACTGCAGTGAAGTTACCCAGCGCGCCGCCCGCAATCCGGAGTCCCGCCGCCACAGCCAGTAAGCCGGCAGCACCAGCAGCAGCCACGCCAGATTGAGCAGCAATTCCATAACTTGACTTCGCAACTTCAAGTCACAGCAAAACAAGGCGCGAAAAAATGCCGAATATCAACCCGCGCCCATTTTTCCAGAAACCTCAAACCCAAGTCAACGTGACCACAGTACCGCCCGATAAATCCGCAAGCCGAAAACTGAAATCTGATCCCTAAAATCGGATCCCTGATCTCTGGCCCCTGCTAAGGCCCCACCACCACCTGCAGCGGCCCCGGTGTCTGCATGCGTTGCCGGTAAATCGCATTCCGCTTCGCCACCTCGCCCACCACGTTGACGTCGATCACATACGCGCCATGCGGCAGCGTCTCGCCAAACGGCAGCATCATCCCAAGCGTTCCTCTCTTCAACGGAAAATGCTGATACCCGATCTCAGTTGCCCGCCCGTTCTCCGCCACCGCCTTCACATCGAACGTCAAATCCATGTCATCTCGTGTCGTGTTCGAAACCGCCACGCTGCCATCGATCCGGTTCGCGGTGACGTGCGCCGGAACCTTCCACTCCAGCTTGAGCGCCTCCACCACCTTGATCACGAACACTTTCTGCACGGCCTGCTGCGGTTTGCCGCCATCCCGCACCGCCAACACAAACTCGAATTCGCCCGCCCGCTCGGCCGCTCCCCGCAGCTCTCCGTTTTCCTCCAACTTGATCCCCGGCGGCAACGCTCCACTCCGCACGCGCCACTGTAATACCGGCACGTAATCGCCCTTGGCATAAAGCCTCACCGCGTAAGGTTCTTGCGGATACGTATCCGGCAGCTTCTCCGGCTCGATCACCAGTCCATTGCCCTGGCTGGGAGTATCTGGGCTGGGAGTATCCTGGCCCGGCGCAGCCGCCTGCCCCAGCGCCACTGCCCCCAGCGCCATCACCAGCGCGAACTTAGCCATCTTTGCCATCGCAAGAACCCCAACCGTCTTTGTCATCCTGAGCGGAGCGAAGGACCCCCTACCTGCTGGCGTCATCGTCGGCGTTGCAAGGAGCTTCTGCCTCCGTGCCGCCGTTCTCCCGTCCATCGCGATCCGGCTGTCTACACCATGCTATCGGAAATTCTTGCTCCCGCCGCCGCGAAATCCCTTCGTCCCGAGTTGGATGCCGAAAAACCCTGCTTTCGGTAACCAGCAATAATCCAAGGACTGCAAAACACAAAGAATGTAAAGATATGTAACACCTTGCACTTCGCGAGATTTTTTCTCCCCGCGCGCTACTTATTTCCATGGTTCGGGTTTGAAGCAACTGAATTCGCCTGTGCTAACCTCAAACCACAAGGTGCCCGGCTCCACGATCGATTCGCTCCCAGGGAGGCAGTTTATGTCAGTCCGCAACGCACTCGTCTTGTTCCTCGCGCTCTCTACCATGTCACTTCTAGTCGGCTGCGGCAGCAGTGGACCCAAGGCCGTTGCGCCCCCAACCGGAGGTTTCACCACGAGCAGCCTCAACGGCACGTATGTTTTTTCCTTCTCTGGTACAGATGTCTTCTCTAGCAACCTCGCTGCTTCCGCAAGCTACTTTTCAGTGGTAGGCGCGCTCACGGCTTCTAGCGGAGCCTTAACGGGCACCATCGACGTCATCGATCCAGAACTGGGGGAGGCACTGAACATATCGCCCGTGCTTACAGCCCAGACCCTTACCGGCGGCTCTTACAGCATCACTCCCGACGGGCGCGGCAGCGGCACCATCCGGATCTCTCCCAACGGCACGAACATAGAGTTCGGCCTCGACTTCGTTCTGATGACACCTTCGCACGGACTGATCACGCGCTTCGACCCCAATGGTACCGGCAGCGGAACGATTGACCTGCAGGACAGCACGTTGACCCAGAGTGCGCTTACCAGTTATGCCTTCAGTCTCTCTGGCGTAGACGGGACCATTGTAAATCCGTTCGTGACGGCGGGTGCTTTCACGCTCGGTGGCACGAGCACCATCTCGACCGGCCTCCAGGACATCAACGACGATAATAACTCCACTACGAATCTTCCACTTACTGGCTCCCTCACCCTTGGAGCCGCTGGCTCCGCGGGAGCGGCGTTGCTCACCGCAACAGACAGTCCGTATGGCACGCTTTCCTTCGACGTCTGGCCGATTGACGCCACGCACATGAAGCTCATTGAAGTCGACGGGGCTGAGTATATTGAGGGTGACGCCTTCACGCAGCAAGCTACTATCTCCTCCGGGCAGCTTGTCTACACGATGGCCGGCCTGGACGCTGCCAACGACTCAGTTCTCTCCTCAGGAGGTTTTCTGACCTACACCGCCCCCACCACGATCGCCAACGGATACGAGGACATAAATGACGGCGGCAGCATCGGCAGTTCACTCACCGTCTCCGGCAGCCTGACGGCCACGGGCGGCGGACGCTATCAGCTTGTCCTTGGTGGGCTCTACAATAGCGCCGTCGGCGCGGGCACCTACTACTTTGCGGCTTATCCCACTGCGAATGGCGGCATTCTGCTGATGGAAGATGATAATGCGGGAGTCACCGCCGGAACGGCGTTCTTCCAAACCGCCCAGACGTTTGCCTCAGCCCAGGGCTATGGTTTGAACCTCACGGGCCAGAACTCTGACGGTGAAGTCGACGACATCGCTGAATTCACCGCCACTTCCGGCACCGTACAGAACTGCTCCTCAGGCGGAACTCTAAGCGAAGGCATCATTGACGAAAACGACGAAGGTACCACGGGATTCAGACTGCCCCTCGGGCCAAATGGTTCGTACTGCTTCGATTCCACCGGTTCGGGACGCGGAGAGCTCTTGTACCCGGATACCGGCACGCTGATCGGTACCCTCACGTTGGACTTCTATGTCGCCAACAGCTCCACGGTCCTCTTTATCGACGCAGACAGCGAAGCGCAGACCGGCGTCGGGACCTTCCAGCTTCAGAATGCCTCGGCCTCCTCGCCAGCACTGGCGAACACGCAGTCCCATGCCTCGGCCCTGAAGGCTGCGGCGGTTGCCCGCGCTCGCAGGCGGCAAAAATAGTCTATTTCCAAGCGAGCTAGGCCAAGGGCGCGGCTCTCAGCCGCGCCCTTTTTTCTTGGCAATATCCTTTCTAGGCGTCGCCAGCAGGCAGGCCCAACCACGTCTCATGACCTTAGTTACCTTTAACCATTGCCCACCCTTCGCGCACAATCACTCTACAGGTTTGTGTCTTTAGGAGAAGAAGATTGCTCTGCCAACGCATTCTGCATGGTTCTGCATTCATATTTGTACTCATCAGCGCCTCGCTGGCGTCGGCGCGGGACCTTGCCCTGGTTGCCAACAAAGCAAACGGCGAGCACGCCGTCACCCTCGCTGACCTGGTCAAGGTTTGCAAGGCGCAGACCAGCCGCTGGCCAGACGGAAGATCCGTCACCTTCATCCTGCGCGCGCCGTCCGCGCCTGAAATGAAGATTGTCCTCGAAAAGGTTTACGGCATGTCCGCGAGCGACGTCGATGACCTGATCGTTGCCTCCAATCAGTCGCACCCCAGCCATCCTCCTTTCGTAATCGTCACCTCCGATGAAGACCTCGTCAACAAGGTGGCGTCGATCCCGGGAGCTGTTGGCATCGTGGACGTGTATTCAATCAACAGCAGTGTCGCGGTCGTCAAGGTCGCCGGCAAACTCCCACTGGAGCCCGGCTACCTGCTACACGGAAATTAAAGAAAGTGGCCAGTGGCCACTTAGAAGAATCTCGGTTTAGCTGGCCACTGACCCCTGGCCACTGACCCCTGACTTTATGTCTGCTCCGGGCAAAAAACTCGAACCCAAGCCGGCCACACCGACCGGGGCCCACGCTCGCCGCTTTCCGCGCTTTGCCCTCGATGTCCGCATGCAGGTCAGAATGTTTCAGGATGGCGAATTCCGCTCCTGCTGGGGACGCTCCACCGAACTCGGTCAGGATGGCATTGGCGCCACCCTCACCGGCGAACTCGAAAGCGGCGAAATCGTTTCCCTCGAAATTCCTCTGCCTCTCAGTCCCTACCCCTTGAAAGTCCGCGCCATCGTCCGTTACCGCCAGGGCCTGCGCTACGGTTTCGAATTCCTCACCCTCAACGACACCCAGCGCCAAATGATCCGCCGCGTCTGCGAAATGCTCGCCAGCAAGGCCTAAAGTTTCAATTTGGTAATTTGGTAATCGGGAAATTTTGTAATTTTAAAACTCGACGTTCTTAGCCGTTCAAATTACCAAATTGCAAAATTACGCAATTACCAAATTCCCATCAATTACCTGCGTAACTTTCGAGTAATCTCCCCGCGTTCTACCATGCCCATGGCTGGGTTCCAGAGGGGGGAGCTTCGAGATGGGTGATCGTGTCACCCGTGTGCCGCAGTCGCGAGAGCTGTTGCGTGCTAAGCGTCTGCGTCAGGCGCTCGAGCGCGGAGCCCCGCCCGCATTCGTTCCACCCGCCGTGCCCAACCCCGTCGCGCAGCCATCTTCTCTTTCCTGGAGTACAGCGGAAAAACCGTCCGCAGAAAAGAGCCCTGCAGAAAATTCCAGGAAAACGATTTCCGCGGGAAAGAATTCGAAGAAAACCAGTCCTGAAGAAACTAATTCCCGCCGCCAGTATCTCGAACAACTCTTTCAAAACTCACCAGACCCGCTCGTCATCACCGACCGTTCCTTCCGCGCGCAGTGCGTCAACCAGGAATTTCAGCGCTTGTTCGGCTACTCCCCGGCGCAGATCCTGGGCAAATCCATCAACCAGCTCATCTTCCCTCCCGATCGCGCGGCTGAAGCTGATTGGATCGTGCAATGCCTAGAGCGCGGCGAGTCCATCACTCTCGAAACCCAGCGCCTTGCCAAGGACGGCGCCCTGCTCGATGTTTCCGTTTCCTATGCACCTTTGATCATCGACGGCCAGACCACCGCCTTCTCCGCCATCTATCGCGACATCTCTGAGCGCAAGCGCGCCGAAGCTCTCAGCTCCGCTCTCTATCGCATTGCCGAAAAGGCCAGCGCCACCCAGGACCTGCAACAGTTCTTCGCCGCCATCCACGGCATCGTCGATGAACTCATGTGCGCCCGCAATTTCTCCATCGCCATTCTCGATCCGGAATCGCAACAGCTCAGCTTCCCCTATTTCGTTGACGAGCAGGAGTCCGCGCCCGCTCCCGCAAAACTAGGCTCCGGCCTGGTGGAATACGTACTGCGCACCGGCGAGCCTCTGCTCTGCACTCCCCAGCTCGCGCACGAAATGCAGCGGCGCGGCAAAATAAAACTCGGCGTGCCTGCTCCTCTTCACTGGCTGGGCGTCCCGCTCAAAGTCAACCATCACATTCTGGGCGCGGTCGTGCTCAAGAGCTACTCTAAGAACACTCATTTCCGCGAGCGCGACCAGGATGTCCTCGCCCTGATCTCGCAGCAATTGGCCGCCGCCATCGATCGCAAGCGCAACGAGCAGTCCCTGCGCCGCTCCGAAACCTGCTACCGCTCGCTCGTGCAAACCGCCGTCTACGGAATCTACCGCGCCAGCCTCGAAGGCCATTTTCTCGACGTCAACCCCGCTCTCATCGGAATGCTCGGCTACAACTCCGCCCTCGAAGTCCTGGCCCTCGATCCGCAAAAAGACGTCTTCGTCGACCCCGCCGAACACACCCGCCTGGTCGACGAATTCCGCCGCAGCGGACGCATGGACGGTTTCGAAGTCCGCTGGAAACGCAAAGACGCGGCCATCATCACCGTCCGCATCAGCGGCCGTGCCGTCGCCGGCGACGAACCCACCGACGTTCTCGAAGGCATCGCCGAAGACATCACCGAGCGCCGCGTTCTCGAAGACCAATTCCGCCAGGCCCAGAAAATGGAAGCCGTCGGCCGCCTCGCCGGCGGCATCGCTCACGACTTCAACAATCTCCTCATGGTCATCAGCGGATACACCGAGGTCATGCTCGACCAGCTCACTCTCGGCCATCCGCTGCATGCCAAAGCCGAAGCTATTCAGCAGGCCTCCGACCGCGCCACAACTCTAACTCGTCAGCTCTGGCCTTCAGCCGCAAACAGCTTCTCGAACTCAAGGTCATCGACGTCAACGCCATCGTCGCCGACATGGAGCGTCTCCTCCGCCCCCTCATCGGCGAACACATCGAACTCACCACCAGCCTCGCCCCCGCCGTTGGCTGCACTCGTGCAGATGCCGGCCAGCTCGAGCAAGTCATCATGAATCTCGTCGTCAACGCCAAAGACGCCATGCCCAACGGCGGCAAAATCTCCATCCGCACCGCCAGCGTCAACCTCGACGATGCCTACCGTCCCGAAAACACTTTCATCAAAAACGGCCCCTACGTCATGATCTCCGTCAGCGACAACGGCGAAGGCATGGACCGCGAAACCCAGGCCCGCATCTTCGAACCTTTCTTCACCACCAAAGAAAAAGGCAAAGGCACCGGCCTCGGACTCTCCACCGTCTACGGCATCATCAAGCAAAGCGGCGGCTACGTCTTCGTGCAGAGCGAACTCGGCCGCGGCACCGTCTTCACCATTTATTTCCCGCGCGTAGACGAACCCTCCGAAGCCATCGGCGCCACGCCAGTAGCTTTAGCCGCCGTCGGTGGAACCGAAACCGTTCTTCTCGTCGAAGACGAAGATTCCGTCCGCCAGCTCGTCCGCGAAACCCTCGAATCCCGCGGCTACCGCGTCCTCGAAGCCGCGAACGGCGCAGACGCCCTAACCCTAGCCGCCGCTCACTCCGACCCCATCCACTTAATCATCACCGACGTGGTCATGCCCGGCCTCAGCGGCCACGAACTTGTCCAGCAACTCAAGCCCGCGCGCCCGGACCTGAAAATCCTCTTCCTCTCCGGCTACGCCCAGGACGCTTTCCCCTCAACCGCCGCCGCCGACAGCCAGAAAACCTTCCTCCAAAAACCCTTCACCCTGCAAAACCTGACCCGCAAAGTCCGCGAAATCCTAGGCCCACCCACCAACTAGAAGTTTGTCCGCCAAAAGGTTCGGGAAGGGCACGGCTTCAGCCGTGCCGCACGAAATGAAAAGATTCGCGGCTTTAGCCGCTGGGGCTCCCGTCCGTACCTCCCAGATGTAAAATCTCTTCGCAACCACACCCGCCATCCCGTCATCAGTACAATAAGAATCAGGAGGAAAATCATGGCTTTCGAACTACCGCCCCTGCCTTATGATTACGCAGCCCTCGAACCGGTCATCGACAAACAGACGATGACCCTGCACCACGACATGCATCACGGCGCGTACGTAAAAAACCTCAACGCCGCCATCGAAAAGCATCCCGAGCTGTCCAAGAAAACCGCTGAAGACCTTATCCGCGACTACAACGCCATCCCCGAAGACATTCGCGCCGCAGTCCGCAACAACGGCGGCGGCCACGTCAACCACTCCATGTTCTGGAAAATCATGAAGCCCAAAGGCGGAGGCGACCCCACCGGCCCCATCGCCCAGGCCATCACCAAAACCTTCGGCAACTTCAAGGATTTCCAGACCAAGTTCAACGACGCCGGCGTAAAACAATTCGGCTCCGGATGGGTTTGGCTGGCCAGTAAAGGCGGCGACGATCTGCACATCATGACCACGCCCAATCAGGACAACCCGATCTCCGTCGGCCACTATCCCGTTTTCGGCAACGACGTCTGGGAGCACGCCTACTACCTGAAATACAACAACCGCCGTCCGGAATATTTGGCCGCCTGGTGGAACGTTATCAACTGGGACGAAGTCAACCAGCGCTACGAAGCCTTCAAGAGCGGCAAAACCGTCCGCGAACCCGCCTTAGCGGGCCGGTAACAACCGAAAAAGTATTGTCATCCTGAGCGTAGTGGCCGCTTCGCGAAAGCGAAGCGGCCACGCAGTCGAAAGCCTGCCCTGAGCGTAGCCGAAGGGGACCCCTAGACTTCCTGCGCTCCCCCAGCGGTCTCAAGGCATTCTCCCTGCTCCCTTGATGGTTCCATAGCGGAACCACACTCACCGCCCGCCCGTACCATCCTTAAGACCGAATGCCCCCCTCCAGAAAATCCCGCCTCCTCCTGCTCTTCGTCGCGCTCTACCTAGCATTGTCTGCCGTAGCAGGAATCTTCGTAGCCGACGGAGCCCTGCATCCCGCCCGCCGTCCCCTGACGCAAAAAGACGAATCCACCATGCGGAAGATCGCTCGCGAACTGAACTCCGACCTCGCAGACGTTTCTATTACCACGCCCGATGCGATCACCCTCCGTGCTTGGATCATCCATCCCGTCAGCGCCAACGGCGACGCAGTAATTCTCCTCCATGGCCTGGCCGACAACCGCGTCGGCATGACCGGGTACGCGCAACTCCTCCTGGCAAACGGATTCACGGTCCTTCTCCCTGACGCCCGCGCACACGGCGCCAGCGGCAGCCGACTCGCGACCTACGGCCTTCTCGAACGGAACGACATTCACCAGTGGTTCGACTTCCTCGCCGCCCAAGATCACCCTAGTTGCATCTTCGGACTCGGAGAATCGATGGGCGCCGCCGAACTCCTGCAATCTCTAACCGTGGAACCACAGTTCTGCGCCGTCGCCGCCGAATCTTCCTTCGCCAGCTTCCGCGAAATCGCTTACGACCGTATGGGCCAGCCCTTTCATCTCGGCCCCTGGTTCGGACGCACCATCTTCCGCCCCATCGTCGAATCCGCATTCTTCTACACTCGCTGGAAGTACGGCCTCGACATGCAGCAAGTCTCGCCCGAAGATTCGGTTGCGGCCACCAGAATTCCTGTCTTCCTGATTCATGGCGAGATCGACAGCAACATTCCCCTTCGCCACTCCCGCCGCATACAAGCTCGCAATCCCAACGTGGTCCTGTGGGAAGTACCCAGCGCCGATCACTGCGGAGCCATAAGCGCAGATCCCCGGAAATTCAACCAACGCCTCCTGACGTGGTTCTCCGCACAGCCGGGGAACAAGAACTGGCCACTGACCCCTGGCCACTGACCCCTGCCTTTCTGCATTTCCTGTGCAACCCCTGTGCACAATCAACTTCCCCACTCTCCAGAATTTTTTTCCCAAGACCCTCCCGCAAACAGAACCCAAGCCCTCCATGCGGCTTAGCGACACATCTCTGTCAGGGTCCTTGATCCGTGCCCATCCGCGAAAATCCGTGGCAACTATTTTCCTCAACTGCACCAAAAATACTGAATTGACCGCGCGCCCTTTCGCTCGTACATTCACTCTCGCCATCTCAATAAAAATGAATCGGGAAATCGGTCGAAGACAAGAACCGGCCGTTGCCGATCAGCACTGAACCATCACCTTCATAATCGAAAACTGAAAACTGAGAACCGAGAACTGAATGAAAGCGTCGAACCCATGGATCACCTATCGCACCCGCTTTCTGGTCAAAGCCAAACAGCTCACCACCAGCCTCACCTTCGCCGACGTTCTGGGACGACAGCACTCGGGGCGCAAAGGCGACTACCTGGTCGAATCCTCCGACGGCGTTCTCCGCATCGCGCCGCGCCAGATCTTCGAGGACATCTACGTACCCTTGCTCTCGGACGAGACAACGGAGCAACCCGAAACTGCCGTAAGCCCGTCGCTCCCAGTCCATCTGATACGCAAATCACCCCAACCCTACCGCAGCAGCCGCAGCCCCATCCCCAGCCTGCGCTCGCTGTAAGCAACCGTCCCAGCGGCCAGGTCCCGTTGGACCTTACTGGCCCCTGGCCCCTTACCACTGGCCACTGCCTTTATGAACGCCCGATGAATTCCCTTTGTGGAAAACAAATCCCAAACCAATCCCTCAACCCCGCACCAAGGCCGTCATTGTTGAGGATACAACCTGTGGTGTTTCCCTCTTGACAGGCACAATAAGCGGGAGTAACTTTGCATTCCCATAGCCCTTTGAAACACGCCTCGCGGGAACGGGGCGGATGAAAGAAAAGGGGCGCTGTCAGGAAGGATTTACGGGTAGGCGCCAGGCCAGAGGTGACCCGGCGCCACCCGTAAACGTAATAAAACAAAGCGTTAAGTGCGGTGGCCGTTCCCCCGATCCTCCCCCGGGGGCCGACTGAATCAATCAGACTGATTCAAACAGTAAGAACTCGTCACACGGGAACGCAGTTCAACTTCTGGCCGAAGCCCGAAAGCCAAAGCCCGAAGCCGATTTTAGGAGCCCAGGATGGAAGCTTTAACTCGACTCGTCGCCGATTCCCTAGCCCGGCACGGCTTCGACCGCCCCGTGGACCCACGCCGCCTGCAATGGTCGCGCTGGTTCCGTTGCGATTCTACCCATAGCCTCCTCGTAGTTCCCAGCAAACCCGGCATCTTCGCCCTAGCCGAAGACATTATGGACTTGGGGCCAGGCAATACTCCGGAAGCCATCAAGACCCATGTGGGGACGGACGCATTCGTCCGTCCAGCGATCGCCCCGACCGTTGAGGGGAGCACAGATCGGGAAGGGCACGACTTTAGTCGTGCCGCTACGCCGCCAGAAAACTCGCCGGCTTTAGCCGCTGCGGGAATTGCCGTCGGAACCCATAGGACCGATATTGCCCGACGCATGCTAGCCGTCCTCCAGTTCTCCGAAGACGATGACATGGCCTTCACCCTCGACCGCATGTTCACCCGCGCCAATCCCATGCGAGCGCGCCTGGCTTCCGGACGCTGCTTCCTCCGCTTCGTGGTCATCGAAGACCAAACCCAGCGCCGCAACATCTGCAACGCCCTCAACCAGTGGATGCATTCCTCCGCCGAAAAAGCCTCTGGCATCGGCGTCGATTTCCAGTCATCGCTGGAGTTCACAGAAGGCACGGGCGCCAGTCGTGTGGGTTGGACACTCTTGTCCGACAACGCCAACAGCACCACAACGCCAGCCCAAACAGCAAAGGCACAAACATCGGATGCAGCACCGCAGGCCCCGAATCTGGATTCCGGAGCCAACAAAAATCTTCACTGTCCTCATCCCCTACCCTCGGGCTTCTAAACCGAGGGCGTGGGGCTGGCGATGGATTTTGGGTGGCGCAGCGCTTCAGCGCTGCGATTAGTTGGTCTTTTTTATTCGTATCAGGGCACGGCTTCAGCCGTGCCGCCCGATGCCGCCATAAATGGGGCTTTAGCCCCTGAGGTTTAGAAGTATCGAAGCACCACAGACACAGGCAGCACCGTGGAAGAGCGGCGCTTAAGCGCCGCGTGAGAAGCAAAAACGATCCGGGGCTTTAGCCCCCGAAAGCCCCGAAGAGGGCAGAAGAGCTCTTTAACAAGAACCGTAACACCCCGAACAAATTCCCGTTCGGGCACAACCCAATTCCCGCGCCCACCCCCAGGGACGCCGAATCGGGGTCAAGCTAGATAGAATCTAACTAATAATGGAGAGAGCAATGCCCGAGGTCAAAACCACTACCGTCAACGCCCCTGCGGCCGCCCCCGCAAACCCTGTCACCGCGAACGCCGTGAACGCAAGAAAGACCGCTCCCGGCCTGTCCTTCCGCCGCCTCTTCACCAAGTCCGGCGTCTCCCCCTACGACGAACTCGAATGGGATCTCCGCCTCGCCCAGATCACCGACGCCCAGGGCAACGTGATCTTCGAACAGAAAGACGTCGAAGTCCCCAAAGACTGGTCCATGACCGCCACCAACATCGTGGCCTCGAAATACTTGCACGGCAAGGTAGGCACGCCCGAACGCGAAACCGGAGTCCGCCAGCTAGTCACCCGCGTAGCCGAAACCATCCGCAACTGGGGACTAGCCCAAGGCTACTTCAAAACACCCGAAGACGGCGCCACCTTCCATGACGAGTTAGTGCACATTCTCGTCCGCCAGTACGCCGCCTTCAACTCGCCGGTCTGGTTCAACGTAGGCTGCGATCGCATCGAGCCCAATTCCGACGCCCGCAACTGGCACTGGAATCCCCAGACTCAGCAAGTAGAGTTCGGCATCACGGGCTACAGCAAGCCGCAATGCTCCGCCTGCTTCATCAACTCAGTAAAAGACTCGCTCGATTCCATCCTCACTCTTGCGAAGACCGAAGGCATGCTCTTCAAGTGGGGATCAGGCACCGGCACCAATCTCTCCCCGCTGCGTTCTTCCACCGAAGGTCTCAGCGGCGGAGGCACCGCCAGCGGCCCGCTCAGCTTCATGAAAGGTTTCGACGCCTTCGCCGGAGTGATCAAGTCCGGAGGCAAAACCCGTCGCGCCGCCAAGATGGTCATCCTCAACGTTGACCATCCCGACATCGTCGAGTTTATCGAGTGCAAACAAAAAGAAGAAGCCAAGGCCCACGCTCTCGTAGCCCAGGGATACGACGGCTCGCATCCCGATTCCGACGCCTACTCTTCCATCTTCTTCCAGAACGCGAATAACTCCGTCCGCGTAACCGACGACTTCATGTACGCCGTAGTCCGCGACACCGACTTCTCCACCAAAAAGGTGCAGGACGGCAGCGTGATGAAAACCTACAAAGCCAAAGACCTGTTAAAGAAACTTTCCGAAGCCACCTGGCACTGCGGCGATCCCGGCATGCAATACGACACCACCACAAATCGCTGGCACACCTCGAAGAACACCGCAAGAATCAACGCCAGCAATCCCTGCAGCGAATACATGTTCCTGGACGATTCAGCCTGCAACTTAGCAAGCTTGAATCTCTTGAAGTTCGCCCCCAACGGAACTTTTGACGTCGAGGCGTACCGCCACGCGGTAGACGTGTTGATCACCGCACAAGAAATTCTTGTAGACAACGCGGGATATCCCACAGAAATGATCATGCGCAACTCCCACGACTACCGCCCGCTAGGCTTAGGCTACGCAAATCTAGGCGCACTATTAATGGCCGCAGGCCTGCCCTACGACAGCGACGCCGGCCGCGACTACGCAGCCTGCGTAACCGCAATCATGTGCGGCGAGGCCTACCTGCAGTCGAGCAAGATAGCCGAACAATGCCAGCCATTAACCCCAGCCACCGACACAGTAGCCACGCGTCTAGGCATAACCGAAGCCGCCAACATGCCCGGCGCAGCCTGCCCCGGCTGGTACATAAACCGCGAACCATTCCTCGACGTAATCCGAATGCACCGCGCCTCAGTAAACAACATAAATAAAAACAATGTCCCAAGCTCTCTCTACGAATCCAGCAAAGCAACCTGGGACGAAGCCCTGGCCCAAGGCGAAAAACACGGCTACAGAAACAGCCAAGTAACAGTCCTAGCCCCCACCGGCACCATAGGCTTCATGATGGACTGCGACACAACCGGCGTGGAGCCGGATCTTGCGCTGGTTAAGTACAAGAAGCTGGTTGGCGGAGGCATGATCAAGATTGTGAATCAGACTGTGCCTACTGCGCTTTTCAAGCTTGGGTACGATCATGATCAGGCTAACGCGATTGTCAGCTACATCGATGCTACGGGCACGATCGAAGGGGCGCCGCATATTAAGGACGAGCATCTGGCTGTGTTTGATTGCTCGTTCAAGCCGGCTAAGGGGACTCGGTCGATTGCTTACATGGGGCATCTGCGGATGATGGCTGCTGCGCAGCCTTTTATCTCGGGGGCTATATCGAAGACGGTCAATCTTCCGGAGAATGCTTCGGTGGAAGACATTATGGAGGCTTATCTTCAGGCCTGGAAGCTTGGCCTTAAGGCTGTTGCGGTTTATCGGGATGGGTGCAAGAAGTCGCAGCCGCTTTCGGCGGCTGGGACTAAGACTGCTAACTCCAGTAAAGACGACCCGCGGCCGGGGGCGGCCGCGCCACACGAAGAAGACAATCTGAATGCGCCTCCTCGCGCCGTGCGGCACAAGCTGCAGGAAGAGCGGGCTTCGATCACGCACAAGTTCAATATTGGTGGGCATGAGGGTTACATCACCGTCGGGCTCTATCCGGATGGGGAGCCGGGTGAACTGTTCATCACCATGGCCAAGGAAGGCTCGACGGTCTCGGGGCTGATGGATAGCTTTGCGCTGGCCACGTCCATTGCACTGCAGCATGGCGTGCCGCTGAAGCTGCTTTGCGAAAAGTTTGCGCACACGCGGTTTGAGCCTAGCGGGTGGACCAGCAATCCCGACATCGGGTTTGCCAAGTCGATCATGGACTACATCTTCCGCTGGCTCCAGTTGCGTTTTCTGACTGGGCAGCAGCAGTTCTTGTTTGAGAATCTGCGTCCGAAACAAGGGATTAGTGGGCAGGGGCCAGGGATCAGCGAGGCAAATGAATCATCGAGAGGATTGCCGACCCCTGATCCCCGATCCCTAAACCCTGGGTCGGTGCACGCCGCTGACGCGCTGGCTGGGATCATCGACCTGGGTGACGCTCCTACGTGCAGCTTCTGCGGGAGCATCATGACTCGGAATGGTTCGTGTTATCGCTGCGGGAGTTGTGGGAGTACGAGCGGGTGCTCGTAAGATTGGCGTGGGAAGTCAAAGTCCCCACCCTGTCGCAAAGAACGCGACGAGGATGGGGCACCCGCTTCACCGTTAAATAGCGGTGCTGGATGCACTTCAAGATTGTTGGACGGATATCGGATATTGAAACGATTGCGTCCGGCACCGCGATTCGCGAGCGCAAACGGTTGTGGAAGAATTACGGCAAGGGACGCTGGCGGAAGTTGAAAGGCATTGCGAAAGTCGAATTTACTGATGGTGCGAAGTGCGAGGCTGAAGTTCACTGGTACGAAGCTCATGGGATTGGCGCGAAGGAATACAAAATCAAGCGGATTATCGAGTAACGCCGCGGCGGGCGCGGCGCGGTTTGTGCTTTGCGTGCGCAACCGGGATTATCCTGCGTCGTTGGAACTGCGCAAGGTGTATCGGCTGCTGAAGGATGAGCGGGCGTCCAGGCATCGTCAGGTGCGGGTGATTGATGAGTCCGGCGAGGATTATTTGTATCCGGAGGAGTATTTCGTTCCGATCGAGTTGCCGCAAGCGGCTGAGAGAGCGGTGCTGAAAGCTATTTGAAGGGTGATGGCTTAGCCGTGCCTGATGTCGAACTGAGAACAATCTGAACGTACTATGAGGGGGGACACGGCACGCCGTGTTCCCCTTTTCTTGATCCCAGGGGCGAAAGACTTAGGTCGGAGAAACGCATGCCTAATTTCTTCTCAGCTTTTTCGTCGGACGTGTCTCGTCCTCTTGCGACCTTGTTGATCCCCGGAGGTATTGGCCTGGCAGCCTGGCTTATTGCGCTCTTGTGGAGGTTCCCAGCGCTTAAGAACCTCATTGCAGGAAATCACACCGAAACCGGATTTGTCTTGTTCCTTGCAATGGTTTTCGCGGGTATGGTATTTGAGGATTTTGGAGCGCGATGGGAGGTCGTGCTCGATCGCTGGGCGGACGATCGGACTGACGGGCAGCACACGAAAAACTGGAACGCCTATCTTCAGGTGGCATTCAAGTCCGATCCGATCGGGCGGCGATACGCGCGGAGCCTCGTCTTAAGGCTTAAGTTTGAGCTCGGCGTAGTCTTTGCCATGGTTAGTGCCGGGCTCGGCTTGATTTGGCTCGGGTTCCTTGGTCTTCGCTGCTCGGTGCTGATTTGTTGCGGCCTTTTGTGCTTGTTGTTTTCTGCTAGGGGATTATTCGAGGCGAGGGACACACATATTATTCGAGGCGAGGGACACACATAAGGTGCTATCCAAGACCCGCGCCGCTCTCCTAGGAACGATCCGAGTGGTCGAGTGACAGCCGTCAGAATCTTGGCGCTGGTTCGGAGGTTTAATGGCGGGACGAAACTATTGGCTTGATCTCTTTACAGCAGTAACCTGGCAGGAGTTCATCGAGGCCGGCGGCAAGGTTTCGGGCTTTCGCGAATCGAGATGGAGCACTCTCCAAAAGGTTAAGCCGGGAGATTATTTCCTCTGCTATGTGACGGGCATCTCAAGATGGATTGGCGTGCTGGAGGTCACGTCTGAGGCCTTCCGCGATACGGCTACGGTCTGGAAGGACGAGAGCTTCCCTTGCCGCGTAAAAGTCAGGGTTGTGGCGAAGCTGACTCCCGAGACCGGAGTCCCGGTCAAGGACATGAAGGAGCAGTTGTCGGTCTTCCAAACCACCGGCGGTGCCCTGGCTTGGACGGGCCACTTCCGCGGCTCGCCGACGAAGTGGAAAACGGCCGATGGTGAGGCTGTGGTCAAGGCAGTTTTGCAGGCTGCTGAGTCTCCCGTAGTGCGGTCGATCGATCCGAGCAAGCTGAAGTACCGCCCCAAAGCGCTCAAGACGAAGATCGGGCTGGTTACGGTGCCGGAATCCGAGGCGACCGAACCGTCGACGCAGGACGTGGTAAAGGAGCCAGCGGCGCACACCGAAATTCAATGGTTGCTGCTCAAACTTGGCTCTGACATGGGCTTCAGCGTTTGGGTAGCGCGGAATGACCGGAGTCGATCATTCGATGGTCACCGATTCTCCGAGCTACCCGCGATGAAGACGAGCCTTCCGCTTCAATTCGACGACGCCACGAACCGAACTATTGAGCTGATCGACGTGTTGTGGCTCGATAGAAACGCATACGTTGCGGCGTTCGAGATTGAGAGTACGACGTCGATCTATTCGGGTCTGTTGCGCATGGCAGATTTGGTTGCGATGCAGCCGAATCTGAACATTCCGCTTTTCCTGGTCGCGCCGGAAGAGCGCAGGGAGAAAGTATTTGCTGAGGTCAATCGACCAACGTTTTCTCGTTTGGATCCCAAGCTTGCAGAAATTTGCCGTTTCATCTCGTTCGACTCGCTGAGGGAGAGTTTGGGTCGGGTGAAGGATTTCGTTCGGTATCTGAAACCAGACTTCCTCGAGGAATTATCGGAGGCTTGCGATTTGGAACAGGAGTGATGGGCTTGAGGGACGACTGACTGTCGTGGCCTTCCCGGCCGTGGCGCTTGCCAAATCCTCAGAGGGATGGGGTTGTGGAATCCCACTCTTCGCAAAGTGCGCGAAGAGCGGGGCACCCTCGGTCGTGATGGTGCCGACAGACAGCAGGTTCCTCGACTCCGCAAGATCGTCCGCTTTGCGGATGATCTTTCTCAGCTCGGAATGACAAGGTTTTATGGGGGCTTGCGGCGCGATTGACGTCGTGGCCTTCCCGGGCGTGGCGATTCCCGAATCCTCAGAGGGATGGGGTGGGGGAACCCGGGTCTCGCAAAGGACGCGAGACCTTTCGAGTCCGCTCAGGGCAGGCTATGGGGCATCCCAGCAGCTAGTTTTGTGGTGGAGAGTCAAAGTCCCCACCCTGTCGCAAAAAACGCGACAAGGATGGGGCACCCAGCGCGAAGAATGGGCCGCCCTCGGCTCGTGGTGGTGTCGGCTTACAGCAGGTTCCTCGACTCCGCAAGATCATCCGCTTTGCGGATGGTCTTTCTCCGCTCGGAATGACAAGATTTTGAGAGGGCTTGCGGTGCGGCTGACGTGGTGGCCTTCCCGGGCGTGGCGCTTTCCGAATCCTCGGAGGGATGGGGTGGGGGAATCCGTGTCTCGCAAAGGACGCGAGACCCTTCGAGTCCGCTCCGGGCAGGCTATGGGGCATCCCAGCAGCTAGTTTTGTGGTGGAGAGTCAAAGTCCCCACCCTGTCGCAAAAAACGCGACAAGGATAGGGCACCCAGCGCGAAGAATTGGCCGCCCTCGTTTGTGATGGTGCCGACAGACAGCAGGTTCCTCGACTCCGCAAGATCATCCGCTTTGCGGATGATCTTTCTCCGCTCGGCATGACAAGATTTTGAGGTAGCTTGCGGCACGACTGACGTCGTGGCCTTCCCGATCCCTCCACGCAAACCCCCAGAGTTTTGCACAAGGCAGCGTTGTGACATCTGACCGTGACTTGGGTGGTAAAGATTGAAACACTGGGAGTAGCTGGCTAGAAAGTGGGCAGTGACCAGTGGGCAGCGATTAGTGGCCAGTTAACTGACGGGGCTTGCGAGGGCCTCGTATTTTTTTTGTCTGGAATTGGGGGGTGGGGCAATGTGGCGGAAGAAGGATCGGTGGGCGGGTCGGAATTTGAAAGATTGCAAGCAGCGTGGGGAGTGGGCGGAGCTTTATTTCATGATGCAGGCGGCGGGGTTGGGGATGAAGGTATCGAGGCCGTTTGGCGGGTGTTCACAATATGACGTGGGAGTGGACCGGGCGGGTGGGGTGTTGCGGGTGCAGGTGAAGTCCACGGTCTACACGCGGAGGAATGGTGGGTACAGCTTGAATGTGATGGGTCCACAGCGGGAGAAGTATTTGCCGGGGACGGTGGACTTTTTTGCGATTCTGCTGGTCCCGATTGATGACTGGTACATCATTCCGTTCGAGGTGCTGGGGAGGACGAATTGCTCGATCCACTTCACTCCGAAGAGCGTGCGGCAGAAGTATGGAGAGTATCGCGAGGCCTGGCATCTGCTGAAAGAGACTGGGCTGACGATTCAAGCTTGTGCGGACGAGGAGTGGGCGGAGGTGGGGGACCTGGATTCTTTGCCTTCGGCTGGGGGGTTAGTTCAATTGCCTGGGGGATCGGGGCACGAGTGAGCCTCGTTCGTGGTGGCGTCGGCTGGCAGCCGGTTCAATTTCGAGCGGGAACATTAAACCGCTCTTACCACCGGTGACCCTCGCCAGAAAACTTTGGACTGATCCCTCAAGTGTTGCACAGCCCCGCCGATGAAGCCTGAGGTGAAGTAAAGCTCCAAGCGGGAAACATCCGCACTTCGCCTCGGAGGCTCAACCACAATGTCTCGCCTGTCGTCTGCGTCACTGCTGCGTCGCGCCTTTTCGTCTCTGGCTTTGACAATTTTCTTCTTGCTTCTTTCTCTCGACCTTTCCGCCGCAGTCCACGCGAAAGAAACCCAGCTCGCGACCGATCCGATGAATCTTCCGCTTACCCAGCCTCCGTTCGTTCAGGTGAGGGACCGCATCACCTCCTTCATTGATGATGACCAGCGAATCACGCTGCGCGGCAACGTGCATCCTCTGGCCCAGGCTCGATATGACGCTGGCGCAGTCGCGCCCGATTTCCCTATGGAGCACATGCTGCTCACGCTGCTGCCAGACTCGACGCAGCAGGACGTCCTGAATCAGCTTGTCGAGGGGCAGCACAACCCCGAGTCTCCTTACTACCATCAGTGGCTCACACCGGAGCAGTACGGCGAGCGCTTCGGCGTCTCCGATTCCGATGCGGCCCAGGTTGTGGCCTGGCTGCTAGGTCATGGCATGGAAGTGGAAGAACTCACAGCCGGCCACCGCTCGATCATTTTCAGCGGCACCGCGGCGCAGGTCCAGGCCGCGTTCCATACCGCGATTCATTCTTATAAGATTGGCGATGAAGTCCATCATGCCAACGTGAACGATCCTGAAATTCCCGCGGCTCTGGTTCAGGTCGTGGGAGGCGTGGTCTCGCTGCACGACTTTCACAGCGAGCCAATGCACGGCATGGTCCGCAAGCCATCGCCTGACTTCAGCAGCGGTGGCGCCTACTACCTGGCTCCGGCAGATTTCGCGACCATCTATGACGTGAATCCGCTGTACCAGCAATCGATCAACGGCAACGGCCAGTCCGTAGCCATCGTTGCGCGTTCCAACATCAACATCGCGGACGCGCGCCAGTTCAGAACATTCTTTGGACTGCCCGCCAACGATCCGCAGATCATCGTCAACGGAACCGACCCCGGCATCTGGAGTGCGAATGAAGAAACCGAAGCCGACCTCGACGTGGAGTGGTCGGGCGCCGTGGCTAAGAGCGCTACCATCAAGTTCGTCGTGTCGAAGTCCACGAATTCGAGCGACGGTGTGGACTTATCAGCGCAATACATTGTCAACCACAACCTCGCGCCCGTGATGAGCACCAGCTTTGGCCTGTGTGAAGCGGCGCTCGGTTCCTCGGGAAACAGTTTTCTCAACAGCCTGTGGCAGCAAGCGGCCGCGGAAGGCATTACCGTATTCGTTTCCTCGGGAGACAGCGGCGCGGCCGGCTGCGATTCCGCATCGGCTTCGACCGCCACGCACGGACGCGCCGTCAATGGCCTCTGCTCGACGCCTTACAGCGTCTGTGTCGGCGGCACCGAGTTCAACGATCTATCCCACCCCACGCTCTATTGGTCGCCCTCGAACTCGTCGGGCACACAGGAATCAGCGCTTAGCTACATTCCGGAAGTGGTGTGGAACGCGAGCGGTCCTGACTACGGATTGTGGGCGAGCGGCGGCGGAGCGAGCATCGTGTATCCGAAACCTTCCTGGCAAGCTGGCACCGGCGTTCCGGCGGATGGCAAGCGCGACGTCCCAGACGTGGCGCTCAGTTCCGCAGGTCACGATGGCCACCTCATCTACCAGAATGGCGAACTCTATGTGGTTGGTGGCACCTCGGCTGCCTCGCCGTCATTTGCCGGCGTGATGGCGCTGGTGGTCGAGAACACCGCGGCGCGGCAGGGCAACGCCAACGTCGCGTTTTATTCTTTGGCCGGCAAGCAGAGGGCGGGCGGGGCATCCGTTTTTCACGCTGTCACCATCGGCAACAACAGCGTGCCGGGACAGGCTGGCTTCAACGCTACAGCGGGATACGATCAGGCCACCGGGCTCGGCTCGATCGATGCCTCAGTCCTGGTCAATCACTGGGGCGACGCCACAACGATGCCCTCATTTCACGCGGCTGTTTCGGCGAATTCGCTTTCGGTCACCGAGGGGTCGAATAAGAGCGTAACTCTAAGCGTAACGGTCAGCGGAGGCTTCAGCGCGGCTGTTACCTTCTCGATAACTGGATTGCCCAGCGGAGTTTCTTACACCTTCACTCCAACCAAGCTGCCTGCCCCTGGATCAGGGAGCTGCGTGCTGAAGCTGGCAGCGACCATTGCTGCCAAGCCTGGTACCTATTCGGCCACGGTGTCGGCCACCAGTGGCGCAACGAAGCAGCAGATGCCGCTCTCGGTCGTCGTTGTGCGCTAGGTCTCCCAGCCTGCAACCGTTCCGCCTCTCCTTGAGGTGCGTCATCCCGAAACCCGCCGCCGTGCAGCCGGGTGAGGGATCTCCCATAGATAAACGCATGCGTGCGGGAGATCCTTCGCTCCGCCTGAAAGGCGGCTCCGCTCAGGATGACGCCGTCGAAAGAAATTCAAGCTGAGACACCACCAAACCCAGCCTGTGGTTGACGCATCTCATTTGACGCGCTTATCATTTTTGTTTGGCCCGAACCCCGCGCACGGCTTCGGGGAGCCGGCGCGGAATTATAGAAGTGAACTTATGGATAAGAAGAAATTAGAAGCATTCAAGAAACGACTGGAGACGCGGCAGCAGGATCTGCGGCGCACGGTGTCGCGCACCCAGGCCGACGGCCGCTCTGCCGATGAAGATACGGCGCAGGATATTGCCGACCGCGCCGCGAGTTCCTACACCAAAGAGTTTCTGTTCAGCCAGAGCAACAACGAGCGGCAGCTGCTGCAGATGGTCGAGAGAGCGCTGGCGCGTATTCGCGAAGGGAGCTTTGGGGAGTGTATCCACTGCGGCAAAGAGATCAACGCCAAGCGGCTTGAAGCCGTGCCGTGGACGCGGCACTGCATCGAGTGCCAGGAGAAATTGGAGCAGGGTTTGCTGGAAGAGGCTCCGCGGTAGAGCGGACCCTCAGGGGCTGAAGCCCGGATTGATTTGGGACGATTTACGCGGCCCATTCGGCTTCGCTCAGGGCAAGCTGCTGAAGCGCCGCCCTTCCACGTCACTGCACGATTTTGTGGATCCTGCGGGACGGCGACGCTACGCGGCTTTGACGGTGCGGTTTTCCGGCTGATAAACTAACACCTCGTCCCACCTTAGACAGTAGAGTCATTACAGAGACTCAGGAAATCGACTTCATCGACTGAGATTGGAAGGTAGTCTTGCGCGCAGAAACCCGCCATCAACTTAAACAAGATGCGTTCAGCCGAGCCACCATTGAAGCCGCCGAAAAGACGGCCCACTGGAGTGTAGAGCACAGGAACACGCTTGCGGTCGCCGTGGTCGTCCTCGTGGTGATTGCGGGTGCGGTGGCGGGCGGATGGTATTACCTGAGCGCGCAGGATGAGAAGGCGAGCTTCGATCTGGCGCAGGCGGTGCGGACGCTCGATACGCCGCTGCGTCCTGCCGGAACGCCCGAGCAGCCGGAGTTTCCCAGCTTCGCCTCGGCGAAGGAGCGCTCGGATACTGCCCGGAAACAATTGCAGACGATCGTGGACAAGTATCCGCACACGCGCACCGCGGATATGGCGCGTTATTTGTTGGGAGTGACGGCAGCGACCGCGGGCGACAATGCTGCCGCTGAAAGCAACCTCAAGGCGGTGATTTCGAGCGGCAGCAAAGAGATGGCATCGGTGGCGAGGCTCGCGCTGGCCGGAATCTACGGCAACACCAACCGCACCAAGGATGCCGCGGCCCTGTATCAGGAACTGATCAACCAGCCCACACTTTCGGTGAGCAAAGTGACGGCGCAGTTGCAACTGGCGGAGCTTTACCAGAGCAGCAACCAGCCACTCGACGCCAAGCGCCTCTACGAGCAGATCAAGAAAGACAATCCCAGCCCGGAAGCGGTGGAGATCGCGACCCAGAAACTCACGGAACTAAAGTAGCCAGGCGCTTAAGGTTTCATCCTGCGGTTTGATTAGCTAGTTGTATTGGCCACGATCGATGGCCCGCAATTGGCGGCATCCGTTCCCGTTCCCAGGAAAACCTAAGGAGAGCAGTGGTGAGGACGCTCTGCGAAGCCGGCAGGAGCCGACGAGATACAAGGGATCCCCTTCGGCTTCGCTCGGGGCAGGCTCTTCGACAGATCGCGATAGTGGGTCCCCTCCCATTGCCCAGATCGCCTGTTTGCTTACTTTCGTACTACGCGATTTATACCGAGGAAGGTCCGGTGATTGTGGAGCCTGGGACGATAACCGCGTGATCGTGGGACAAGGAAGCCTAATGTGGTGGCGCCGCCTGATCGTGCAAAAGGGTTTGTTCCACGGCAAGCTGGCGGCATGTGGATCGAATCACTTCTTGTGCAGCGCCTGACCCAATGAACTGAAAACCGTAGCGGAAGCAATCCCTTTGGCGAACCATCGCAGGAATATTCACTCGACCGATCGGAACCATGAAGCCCAGCTCCACAATCTCGGACAAGGGAACTTCAATTTTGAGAATGGCTGAGATGCCGGACTCACTGATATCCACGGTACGGCCGGCCAGCACACCGTGGGAGCGGGTGCGGACACTGATCTCCACTTCAAGTTTGAAGCGGGGTTCGTGACGCGTGACGGCTGCGCCAGGCGCCGAGCCGGTTGCCGATTCATTCTGAGCCTTCAATTTGACTTCTCCACCGAGGGCAGCCGGGCCCACCTGAGGGACGAACTGGCAAGACCCTCTACCTTTTGCAGGTCTGCGAGGGTCTCAATCTCTGATCGGCACGGGTGCAGGAAACTTTAATGGCTCGCGTGCTCGCGCGAGCGCCATTCCACTTTTCCCGCGGGTTGAGTAGGATGATTGTCCAGGTTGCAATTCCTTCTTGGGAAACATATGGCCGAGTTCACATTGCGGGTTAATGGTAACGAAAAGAAAGTAAGCGTCACGCCCGAGACGCCGTTGCTCTGGGTGTTGCGAGACACACTGGAGCTTACCGGGACGAAATTTGGTTGTGGCGCCGGACTCTGCGGGGCCTGCACGGTGCACGTGGAAGGGTCGGCGATTCGGTCCTGTTCTACGCCGGTCTCACAGGTTGCCGGGAAGAGCGTAACGACTATCGAGGGGCTGGGAGCGAATGGGCTGCACGCGTTGCAGCAGGCGTGGATTGCCGAAGAAGTTCCACAATGCGGCTACTGCCAGACGGGACAGATCATGACGGCGGCGGCTCTGCTGGCGAAGACTCCGAATCCGAGCGATGAGCAGATTACGCAGGCGATGAACGGGAACATTTGCCGTTGCGGGACGTATGAGCGGATTCGCAAGGCGATTCATCGTGCTGCCGGAGCCGGTGCGGTCGGTGCAGGAGGTGCGCGATGAGCCCGTTGAGCCGGCGTGAATTCGTTGCTGTGGGAGTGGCTGCGGGAGCGGGGCTGGTGGTGGGCTTCTACTTGCCGCACGCAGGGCGCAGGGGCAAAGAGATTTTTTCGCCGAACGCCTACCTGCGGATCACGCCGGACAACAAGGTCACTATTGTATGCGCGCGCTCGGAGATGGGGCAGGGAGTGCGCACGGCGTTACCCATGATTCTTGCCGAGGAACTGGAAGCGGACTGGAAGCAGATTGAGATCGAGCAGGCGGGAGCGAGCACGCTCTATGGGGATCAGGGTACGGGCGGCAGCGCCAGCGTGAAGACGACGTGGGATCCGATGCGGAAGGCGGGAGCGGCGGCGCGCGAGATGCTGATTTCAGCGGCGGCGCTGACTTGGGGAGTGCCGCGATCGAGCTGTGCGGCGGAGAACGGGGCCGTTGTGCATGGGACGTCGAAGCGGCGGCTGACTTATGGAGAGCTGGTGGAGAAGGCGGCGACGCTGCCGATTCCGACGGATGTGCCGCTGAAGCAGAGCAAGGATTACAAGATCGTCGGGCAGCGACTGGCGCGGGTGGACACTCCGTCGAAGGTGAAAGGCGAAGCTGTGTTTGGCATTGACTTCCGCATGCCGGGGATGAAGTACGCAGTGTTGTCGCGGAGTCCCACGATCGGCGGAAAGGTGTTGAGCTTTGACGATAAAGACTCGAGAAAAATTGCCGGCGTGAGTTACGTGGGCAAGATCAGCGACGCGGCTGTGGCGGTTGTGGCCGATAGTGTGTGGGGCGCGATGGAAGGGCGCCGGGTGCTGAACGTCAGCTGGGACGCTGGTCCGAATAAAGATTTGAATACTGCGGCGGCGATGGAAGCGCTCAAGCAGGCTGCGACGAAAAAGGGTGTGAGTTTGTATTCTGCCGGCGATGTTTCGAAAGTGACGGGGCGGCGGATCTCCGCAGAATATCATTTGCCGTTTATGGCGCATGCGCCGATGGAGCCGGGGAATTGCACCGCGAGTTTTCAGGGAACATCGTGCGAGTTGTGGGCTCCGACGCAGGTGCCGCAGGATTGCCGCGACCAGGTTGCGAAGGCGCTGGGCCTGGATCCCGACCAGGTGAAGGTGAACGTTACGTTGATGGGCGGAGGATTCGGCCGGCGGCTGGAGTTTGACTACGCGGTGGAAGCGGCGCTGGTATCGAAAGCGCTGGTTGACTCGAAGATGGGCGGTCCGGTGAAAGTGATTTGGACTCGGGAAGATGACATGAGGTTCTCGACTTACCGTCCGGCGAGTTTGCATCAGTTGAGTGCGGTGCTGGATGGAGCGGGATGGCCGGTGGCGTTTACCCATCGGATCGTTGCGCCGTCGATCAGCGGGCAGAAGGGACAACCGGGACCGAACGGCGTTGACCCTGATCTGCCGGATGAAGCGGCGTTCATTTATGCGCCGCCGAATGTTTCGCTGGAGTATGTGCTTGCGGAAACCGCGGTGCCGCTGGGCTGGATGCGATCGGTGTATGCGCTGCAGGCGGCGTTCGCGAGTGAAGGCTTTATCGATGAACTGGCTGTAGCGGCGGGAAAAGATCCGCTGGAGTACCGGCTGCACATGCTTGGGAAAGATCAGAACATTCAATACTTCGACACGACGTGGCGCACGGCGCGAATGCGCGGCGTGCTGCAACTGGCGGCCGACAAGGCTGGATGGAAGAACTCTTTGCCGGCGGGGCGCTTTCGCGGGATCGCCTGTTTCGGATGCTTTTCTTCTTACATGGCCGAAGTGGTTGAGATCAGCATGGAGAACGACGTGCCGCGCGTGCATCGCGTGGTGGCGGCGGTGGATTGCGGGCAGGTGGTGAATCCCAGCATTCTGGAGCAGCAGATTCAGGGCGGGATCGTTTACGCGTTGACGAATGCGCTGCGCGCGAAGATCACCATCGAGAAAGGGCGCGTGGTGCAGGGAAATTTCGATGATTACGTTCCGGTGCGCATGGACGAGACTCCTGTGGTGGAAGTATATGCGGTGCAAAACACAGAGGCGCCGAGTGGGATTGGAGAACCCTCCGTGCCGCCGCTGGCGCCGGCGCTGTGCAGCGCAATTTATGCGGCGACGAAGAAGAGAATTCGGGCGCTGCCGATTTTGAGCTAGGAACTGCATGCAATGTTTGCGAATCATGCGCTGCGCCGCACTTTTGGCCTTTCTGGGCAGCCTCGGTATGTTGGCCGCGCAGACCGCTGCAGCCGGCTCTTTCATCCCGCCGGCTTCTTCCGTGCCTGCATCGCGGCTGGCGCATCTGCGGCGCGGCATCAATACCAGCGGATGGTTTGCGCAGGTTTATGACACGCGCGGATATACCCGGGAACATTTTCAGAGCTGGACTACGGCGGAAGACATTGCACTGATCCGGTCGATGGGTTTCGATCATGTGCGGTTGAGCGTTAACCCGCAGCCGATGATGGTGAGCCACCGGCCTGACGCGATTCCGGCGGAGTATCTGGGATATCTGGACGCGGCAGTCAAGATGATCCTCGATCGCGGGCTGGCCGTGGTGATCGATCTGCATCCGGACAGTGAATTCAAAACACGGCTCGCGAAGGATGACAGCTTTGTGCAGGAGTTCGCCGATTTCTGGCGGGCGCTGGCCCGGCATTATTCGACGTGGGATTCGGAGCGCGTATTTTTTGAAATTCTGAACGAACCTGAGATGTCTGACCGTTACCGCTGGTATGGAGTGCAGGCGAAACTGGCGGCAGCGATTCGCGAAGGCGCGCCGCAACACACCATGATCGCGGGGGGAGCGCGCTGGTCGGACGACGACGATCTGGTGTTCATCGAACCGCTGCGCGATGCCAACGTGATTTATAACTTCCATTTCTACGAGCCGCATATCTTCACTCACCAAGGAGCGACGTGGAGCGCATATTTTTGGCACTGGGTGAAGGGACTGCCTTATCCTTCATCGCCGGAATCGGCGGCGAAAGTGGCTGCCGGCGTGCCCGATGCGGTAGACCGCCTGGCAGTGATTCGTTATGGAGAGGATCACTGGGATGCGGGGCGCATTGATGCCGAAATTACGCAAGTCGCGGAATGGGCACGGCAGCGCGGAGTTCCGGTGGTGTGCAACGAGTTCGGCGTTTACCGCGATTATGTGGACCCGCAAGATCGTGAGGCGTGGATTCACGATGTCCGCACGGCGCTGGAGCGGCACGGCATGGGCTGGGCTATGTGGGATTATTCTGGGAGCTTTGGAGTGGTCACAAAGAACGACGGGAGGAATGTTCCGGATGAAGGCACGCTGCGGGCGCTGGGACTGAATCGGACTGCGGGGAAATGATTGTGCTTGCCAGAATTGCGGCTACTCAGTTGCCGAGGGCATCGGCTGGCCTACCGTCATCTTGAAAATTTTGATGTTATTGCCGAATGAGTCGAAATGCAGATCGCGGAACTCTCTGAAGTGCTTGCGCAAGTCCTCGGGGAGATCGACTCCCCACCCCGCCTGAAAAACCCAGACTGTGTCCCCGGGCTTGAGGTTGTAGGCTTCGACGAGTCGCTGCCAGTCCCGGGGAAAATCGTCTGCCGAAAGCATCCATGCAGTTTTGTAGTCGGTGGAAGCAATTCGATAGCCTTCGCAGTGAAACTGCTCGAAGCTGGCAGGAGGCTGGTCTAAGAAAATTGGCCGCTGCCGGCACAGATAGTGACCGAGAATAAGGTCGCTCTGATAATCGGTGAAGATGAGATCGGAGGGAGCAACATTTTTCCTCACAAAGTCCATCGCCTGCGCCATGTTGGTGCGGCTTTGATCGGCACGCTCCATCCAAGGCTGGCGCGGTTTGCCGAAGGCGAGGCACGCGATAATGACGAGGGCTGCGATCGCACGTGCGCGGTTCCATCTGTCCGCTGCTAAACGCGCGACTGCCACGCTTACACCCGCCACCGCCGGAATAATCAGGAATGCTACGTGCCGTGTACCGCCATAGGGATAAACGTGAGCCAGGCACGCGCCGCTAATAATGGCAAAAGGCAGGAGCAGAAATAAGCCCAGACGGCGGGAGGATTTTAGATCCTCCGGAAAACCTTTGCCGCGGAGCAGCAGCACGACTGCCAGCACGAACAAAAGTGTCATGGCGTCGCCGACTGCGAGCTGCCCAAAGAAATATTGGAAGACTCCAAAGGTGTGGCCGATCAAAAACAGGACCGGGTTGTCATGGGCAGAATCGAAAAATGACCGGCGAAGATAGGATTCGTTTATCAACCATTGCAGCTGAGTTCTTGAGTCGTTCGCGCTCAGTTTCGAAAGATGCGTCTTATACGAAAATGCCGCCAGTGCCAGTCCACCTAATTGGCTGAGTGCCCAGGCCGCCACCAAGCGGACGGGCGGGCGTTCCGTGAAGATTCGGAACAGCGCATAAAGGCCGAGCGCGGCGGCGAACCAGAATGCCGAATAGTGAAACAGCATGGCGACGTAGAGGCAGAGGGAAAAGGCTGCGATCCGGCTCGCAGAACTCTTTGCGAAAGCTTCGTCCAGGAAATACAAAGCGCTGACCAGGAATGCCAGCAGCAAGGAGTACTGCCGCACTTCCGCCGCGAGCCGGATGATGGGCGGAAGGAATGCGACCAACAGAAGTCCGATGAAGCCGGCCAAGCCGCCCGCAGCTTTGCTTAGCCATTTGTAAAACATCCAGCAAAAGACTGCGCCAGCAAGCACCGAAGGCAGGCGCAGCCAAAGTTCCGAGGTGCCGAGCGCGCGCCAGTAATAGAGCAAGACGATCAGCAGCGGAGGATGAGCTGCGGTGAGACTCTCTTTGTAGGCAAGAGCGAGCGAGACCTGGTTCGCCAGGCGGAAGTGCAGGGCTTCATCGGGATTGAGGAAGGTTCCATGGGCGGCCCAAAGACGGGCGAGAAGGCCGAGAAGAGTGATTAAAGCTGCTGCCAGACTGGGGCGGCTTTCGACCCACTCATCTTTTTTCTTGCCCGCCTCTTGTGAAATCGCCATAGCGTGTCCAGACATGATACCCATAGGTGAGTGCAAACCGAGGTAGGCGACCACACCTTGACACTGCTTTCTATCAACCTTTATCCTAAATCTTGCTCCCAGCGGCACTTGCGCCTTCCTGGCGCGCTTCCGCGGGCCTGGGGCGGTAACAGGACGGGTGCGCGGAGGTCTTCGAATGTTTTTCGAGATCAAAGATTTGGAACTTCATCCGGTAGAGTTTGCGGAGAAGTTCGCACCGGGCGTGATCGACCTGGGAGCGGATTACCGTCAGGTGACGCCGATTGAAAACAGCGGGCGGGCCGATCTGGTCGAAGAGCATCACGGCAAGCACAAGATAATACAGGACATACGGATTCAGGGCCGACTGGCAACCAGTCTGGAATTGAGCTGTGCGCGGTGCCTCGAGCCGGTTATGCAGGATGTGAAGCGCGAATTCGATCTGCTCTATCGTCCGCAGGGTGCTGACGCCGGGCGCGACGAGATGTCGGTGACCGACGCCGAGGCCGAGATCAGCTATTATGAGGGTGAAGGAATTCTGCTCGACGACGTAGTGCGCGAGCAGGTGCTGTTGGCGGCTCCATTAAAGGTGACGTGCCGCGAAGATTGCAAAGGATTGTGCCCGCAGTGCGGCACGAATCTGAATCAGGGGCAGTGCTCGTGCGCTGTGGAGCAAGAAGAACCGCGGTGGGCTGCGTTGAAGGAAATCCGCAGCAAGCTGGCGCATTAAGATCCTTCACTGCGCGAAGAACGCTTGTTCAGGATGACAATTAGATTTATGCGGGGCCGAAGGCCTCAGTGAGAGGAATTTTACCTACCATGCCGAATCCGAAACGAAGACATTCTCAGAAGCGCACCTCGACGCGGCGGGCGCATGATGCCCTGAAGAGCCACTCGCTCTCGGAGTGCCCGAACTGCCACGAGAAGAAGATGCCGCATCGCGCTTGCGTCAAGTGCGGCTACTACAAGGGCCGCGAAGTTCTGGACGTTGAAGAAGCCAGCTAATTCCCTGCCAAAATGCCTAGCGTGATCGCGCTGGATGCGATGGGTTCGGACCGGGCTCCCAAGCCTGAGATCGAAGGCGCAATTCACGCCGCTCGCAGTTACGGGGTGCGCGTGCTGCTCATCGGTCCGGAAGCCGCGATCAGAGCGGAGCTGGAGCGGCACCCCTCGGCCGCGCGGCTGCCGATTGAGATTGTCCACGCCAACGAAGTCATCACCATGGAAGATAAAGCGGTGCAGGCGGTGCGCGCCAAGCGCGACTCCTCGATGCGCGTGGGGCTGCGGCTGGTGCGCGAGGGACGGGCGGCGGGCTTCGTTACCGCCGGCAACACCGGGGCTGCGATGGCTACGGCCAAGATGGTGCTTGGTGCGTTACACGGCGTCGACCGCCCGGCGCTGGCGGCGGTTTTCCCTACGGCGCCGGGAACGGCGGCGATTCTGCTGGACGTTGGCGCGAACGTGGATTGCAAACCGCGTAATCTCGAACAGTTCGCGGTGATGGGCGAAATTTATTTCCGGTCGATGTTCGGGCACACCATGCCCCGCTCCAATTTTTCGGCAGGGAAAAGGCCGCGCGTGGGATTACTCTCGATTGGCGAGGAAGAAACCAAGGGCAACGTACTGACGCGCGAATCGTTCCAGTTGCTGAAGCGGCTGCCTTTGAACTTTGTGGGGAATGTGGAAGGCCGCGATCTGTTCAATGGCCACGTCGATGTCATCGTTGCCGACGGGTTCGTGGGCAACGTGGCGCTGAAGATTTCCGAGGGCGTGGCCAGCCTGGTTCGAACCGTCCTGAAAGAATCGCTGAAGGCGACCATCACCAGCCAGGTCGGATACATGCTTTCGCGCAGCGCATTTGCTGATTTCAAGAAGCGCATCGACCACACCGAATACGGCGGCGCGCCCCTGCTGGGTGTGAAGGGCGTCTGCATTATCACGCACGGCTCTTCCAACGCGAACGCGATCAAGAATGCCGTGCGCGTGGCTGCAGAGTTTGCCGAGCGGCGCATCAATCAGTCGATTGAGCACGGACTGGCCGCGCTGCGCCCCGCACCGGTGGAAGCAGAAGCCGTCCCGGCTCACTAGTTCCTGCAAAATCAAAAACCATGATCGACTCACCAAAGATCGCGACAACGAAGATTGCATTCGTTTTCCCCGGCCAGGGATCGCAGGCCGTGGGCATGGGCAAGGATCTCGCAGAGATGTATCCCATCGCCCGGCAAACGTTTGAAGAAGCCGACGAAGCCTTGGGTTACAAATTGTCGCAACTCTGCTTTGAAGGACCGGAGGAACAGTTGCGGTTGACCGAAGTCACCCAGCCGGCGATCCTCACCGTGTCGATTGCGGCATTGCGAGTTCTCGAAGGCCGCGTTCCCAAGCCAAGCTTTGTGGCTGGTCACAGCCTGGGTGAATATTCCGCGCACGTTTCTTCCGGGACCATCAGCTTTGTCGATGCTGTGCGGACCGTCCGCAACCGCGGAAAATATATGCAGGAGGCAGTTCCGGTCGGTGTAGGTGCGATGGCCGCAATCCTGGGGATGGAATTGGAAAAAGTTGCCGGGGTTTGCGAAGATGCCGCGCAGGGCGAAGTTTGTTCTCCCGCCAATATTAATTCGCCGGAACAGATTGTAATCTCTGGAAACACAGCGGCGGTTGAGCGCGGAGCCAAGCTTGCCGACGAGCGCGGGGCCAAACGCGCGAAGTTGCTGCAGGTGAGCGCTCCTTTCCATTGCTCGCTGATGAAGCCCGCACAGGACCGCCTGGAAGTGGATTTGAACGCGCTGAAGATGCAGAAGCCCGTGTACCCTGTTGCCTGCAATGTGGAGGCTTCTTTGGTGCGCGATGATCTGCGGGCCCGCGATACGCTGGTTGCGCAGGTAACCGGCTCGGTGAAGTGGGAACAGAGCATGCGCCTGCTGATCGAGCACGGGGTGCAGACCTTCGTGGAAATCGGTCCGGGGAAGGTTCTGTGCGGACTGATGCGACAGATTGACCGCTCGAAGACGTGTTTGAATGTTGGAGACGAGGCGTCGTTGACGAAAACACTGGAGCAGTTCGCAGCTTAGCGATGCCTGTCGCTAATGGCGATCTAGCGAAATTCCAGATCACAGGGCGGCGTGCTGATTGTCTTATCGGTTTTATCCACGTACAGCTGGGCGTGTTTGGCGCGATCGTTCACGATCAGGTCGACGACCACTCCGCTTCCACCGCCCGGGCAGTTACTGGCGCCGTAAATCTGATAGCTCTTAACGACGCCCCACTCGCCGCCCGGTCCCCAATCCTGCCAGAACTCGTTGAACGGATACTGCTTGTGATTTTGCGGATGCTGCTTCCAGGTCGGATCGGCAAAGTAGACGCCGTAGGCCGTTTCGAAATCCTGCTTCTGCAGCGAAGAAAAGAATTTGTCGGCGACGTGCTTCTGGGGCCAGAAGCGATTAAACCAGCCCACCAGCGCCAAAATCAGAAGCAGAACGATCACCGAAATAATCCGGATTCTTTTCTTCCGCTCTTTTTCGGGATGGTACTCTTTCGCGTCCAGTAGCGTCATCACTCTCTAGAATACCGGACACCTGTGACAAGTCAAAGGTTCCAAGAAGATTTGGCAATTTGGTAATCGGGCAATTTTGTAATTTTTAATCTCACGGGCACCTAACAGATTGCCAGATTTCCGAATTACGAAATTACCAAATTCCCACTACAGCGTGCGCTTGAACAGCGGAATCGCGATCCCCAGGGTAATGGTTGCGAAGATCGTAAGGTAGAGCATGTCGCCCCAAACCGCCGTCAGTGTTGTCTCTTTGAGCAGCAGACACTTGAAGCCGTCAACAGCGTAGGTGAAGGGATCCACCTTGGCAATCACACGCAACCACGGCGGAAATGCCTGAATGGGATAGATTGCGCCGCTGGGAAAGAACAGCAGCGTATTCAAAATGCCGAACATCGCGCGCGGCACCAGTGGATCTTCGATGCGCACCATCAGCAGAAACATCATGGTGTTGAAACCCAGCGAAGTGAGGACGATCATCACCAGCAGCCCCAGCATAGTGAGCGGATTGAAAATCGTACTCACCCCTGCGATCAGCGAGCCGATCACGCAAATGATCACGCCCGTCATCACAGCCTTGATCGCACCCGCCAAGTTGAGCCCCAGCACGAGTTCAAGCTTCGTGATCGGCGTGACCAGATAGCCTTCATGCACGCCGCGCGCCTTGTCGTCGATGTACAGCATGCCTCCGCCGATCATCACCGAAACGAACATCGCCAGTGCGAGCGAGCCGGGCAGCAGATATTTCATGTACTCGATATACGGATAGAGTTCGACAATCTCAAGCGCCGTCTGTTGCAGGATTCGCGGCTCGACCGTCGGTTGATTCAGTGAGCTGACCAGATCCGTGAGTTCCGATTCCAGCGCGGAACTCATAAAGTTGTCGCTGTTGTCGACCACTACGGCAACCTGAGGATGGTTATCTTCGTAAACGCGCCGCGAGAACTGCGGTGGAATGATGACGGCGCCGTCGAGCTTGCCGTTGCGCACGTCTTCCATCGCTTTTTTCTCGTTGTCATAGTAGACGGGTACGAAGGTGCGAATGTTCGCGCGGACAGAGTCGAAAGCTCCACGAATCCGCATCGCTTGCGGGCCGCCGTCCTCATCGACCACGGCCAGCCGGGCATCGCGAATCTTTCCCCCAAACGCGTTGCCCAGGATGACGAGCTGCACCAGAGGAAAAATCATGGACGCCAGCATGAGCGCTGGAGAACGGAAGAACTTGCGCATTTCGCGCTCGACAATCGCCATCATTCGATTCATAAATTCGGTCTTGAGCGGTTTACGGCTGCAGCCCCGGTCGCTGCGGCATCACGAAGGCGTACGCTTTCTGCAGTTCGTCGCGCAGCTGCCTGCCGGTGTAATGCACGAATACATCGTCCAGCGTCGTGTTCTGCACGGAGAGCGACTTCACCGCGACCCCGGCTTCGACCGCCATCTCGACGAGTTCCGTTGTAGTTCGTGATCCGTTGCCGGTAAGGATGCGATACATGCCAGCGCCCTCAGGCTGTACTGAAGTGACGTCGTCCATGGTATGCAGGCGCTGCTCCCAATCGTCGGGAGGATTCTCGAACTGCGCCTCGATCACATTCGACCCCGGCACACTCGCCTTCAGCGCCATGGGCGCATCGAGCGCGACGAGCTTGCCGTGATCGACGATGGCGATGCGATCGCACAGACGGTCGGCTTCGTCCATGTAATGAGTGGTGATCAGAATGGTCAGCTGACGCTGGTTCTTGATGTTGCCCAGCATTTCCCACACGGCAACGCGCGAGACTGGATCGAGTCCCGTGGTGGGTTCGTCGAGGAAAAATATCTTCGGATGATGCACCAGCCCGCGCGCGATCTCCAGCCGCCGCCGCATGCCGCCGGAAAGCGTCTTGGTCTGCGCGTCGCGCCACTTGGTCAAGTCGACCAGCCCCAGCAGTTCGTCGATTGAGCGCTTCCGTTCTTTCGCCGGAACGTCATAGAGCTTGGCGTAAATATTCAGGTTTTCCTCTACCGTAAGGTCAAGATCGCTGGTCAGCGCCTGCGGGATCACGCCGATCGTCCGCCGCGCCGCATCCGGTTCTTTGGCCACATCGTGTCCGGCAATGAGTGCCCGCCCGGAGGTGATGGGAATCAGCGTGGTCATCATGCGGATAAGGGTCGACTTCCCCGCGCCGTTCGGGCCCAGCAGGCCGAAGATTTCACCGTCGCTTACGTTGAAAGAAATATCGTCGACGGCGGTGAAGTCGCCGTACTTCTTGACGATGTGCTCGACCGCGATGGCATAGGTTTCGGGCATTATTGCCGCCCCGCTGCCGCCGTGCTCTGCAGATTGTTCCCTTTTAACTGGTCGGGCGAGACCAGCACCTCGGCCGTCATTCCCGGCACATACGCGCCGTTGGGATTGTCCAATCGAACTTTTAAAACGATGGTCCGGATATCCCGCTTACGGCGGCTCACGTCGCGCTGGGTGGCGAAATCACCTTCCACTCCTTTGAAAAACACTTTGCCGGTAGTGAGCGTCCCGCCGGGCAGACGGATGCGCATCACGTCGCCGTAGCCGATGTGGTCGGCATAAGTTTCCGGGATCGCCACTCGCGCCCAGGTGTCACTCAGATCAACGATGGTCACGATGGGCGCGCCGATGTTGACCACTTCTCCCTGCCTCGCCGCGCGCACCGACACCGTGCCAGTGACCGGCGCGTAGACGTTGGTGTAGCCGAGCCGCACTGCGGCTTGATTTTTCTGCGCAATGGCATTCTTGAGATCAGCTTCGGTCGACTGCACCGTGCTCTTCGCCGCATTCGCTTGCTGCGTGCGTGCGATGGCGGAGGTTAAATCAGCTTCTGCCGCTTTCACCAGTTCCTGTTGAGCCTGCACGGTCGCCTGCGCTGCCTGCAAGTTGGTTTCAGCCTGCACGCGCTCCTGATCGGACTGCACGCCGGCCTTGGCCAATTCGATCATGCGCCGGCTGTCGCTTTCGGTACGATCGAGCGCCGCCTTCGCCTGCTGGAGCTGGGCTTTGGCGGAAGAGAGCTTGGCCTGCGCATTGGCCACATCGCTCGAAGTGGAACCCGAAGTGGACTGCTCGTTGTGCTCCATCTCAGAAACTTTGTGTTGCATGCTGGTGATGTTCGCCGAGGCCGCGGCTTCCTGCGTTTGTAACTCGGAAGGATCGAGCACCGCAATCAGGTCACCCGCTTTTACCGGCGTGCCTTCGTCCACGAGTAGTTTCTCGATTCGGCCTTCCACCTGCGCGCTGACAATCACCTGGTTCGAATCGACAATGCCAATCAGCACCAGGTCTTTGGAATGGTCGACGGAAAACCCATAGTAGATCGCGGCGATCACGAAGATGATGCCGAGAAGAATGAAGAATTTATTACGAGCGCTCATCGGCTGACTCCTGAATTGCGAACCGCTGAACCCCGGTTCGGGCGGGGTTGAAACAGCGCGGCGGAAACAAAATCGAGAACCGCGGCCCGCCGCTCGGCAATGCGCCGAGGCGTTAGCGGATTGAAATGCACGATTCGCCGCATTACTGGGGCGCTGCTGAAATAAAAAATGATCATGGCCACCATGGAGGGGATGAAGTGTATGGGGTCGACTCTGCGGAACTCGCCTTCCGCGATTCCCTTGTTCAACAAACTGCCTACTCGTTCGTAGATCGGCTGGAAGTAAGTCTTCACCAGCCGGTCGATGTGCTCGGAACGGCCTTCGCGCGCCCGCATCATTTCGCGCTGCATCAGCTTGGGATAAATCTGGCTGGAGGCGATGAAGTCGAAATACGCGCCCACGTAGGCCATAATCTTTTCGCGCGGTGGCAGGTCGCTGTCGAGCACCTGAAAAACTCTCGACCGCATCCCAGAGAAGGCATCGTCGAGCACTGCGCCGTAGAGCGTTTCTTTGTCCTTGAAGTAGTAATAGAGCAGGGCTTTGTTGACTCGCGCTTCGCGGGCAATTGCGTCGGTGCGGGCTCCGGCAATACCGAGTTCAGAAAATTCCTTGGCGGCAGCTTGCAGAATCGCGGCACGGCTCTCCTCTGGCTGCCCGCGGGAACCCAGGGGACGGGATCCGTGCCTGCGCTCGCGCAGCTGTTTGCGAAGATCGCGGACCTCCTGGCGGCGCCGGCGAAGCGCCTCCCGATGAATCGACTGTATCATGATTAATTAACCGGTTAGTTAGATCATACACCTTCATCGGTCGTCCTGCAAGGCGCTCGATTTTGGCGCGGGTTCCGGCTCTTGCGGGATTGCACAATTTGCGTGACATTTGAGTTTCGCCCTGTCACAATCTCCACCATCGGTGGCGTGGATGGGCTGGCTTCACTGGTTTGTGCGCTGGCCCGCGGCGTATGGTTTAGTTTCTTCCCCAAAACAGACCGCTTTCATGAGGTTGCTATGAGTGCGCTGGCGCCCGTTGGTCGCTCCAAACGCATTTCGGGCATATGGTTCTTTCTTTCGGCTTTGGTGGCAGTGGCCATATTCAGCCTTACGACCGGGTGCGGTTCCAGCATGTCTGGCACATCCACTCCACAGTTCAGCGGCAACACCTCGGTCACGGTGGTTCTCTCCAGCACTGCCAATGATCAGTTATCCGAGTTCGGATTGGTTTTCCAGAACATTGCTCTAACCAGCCAGTCGGGAAACACCGTCAATCTGTTCTCTGGAACGCAGGGAGCCGAGTTCATGGACGTGAACGGCGGCGCCAACCCGTTCGTCAACGTGAGCATTCCGCAGGATATCTACACTGCAGCAACCGTTACTCTTGGAAGCGCGCAATTTACCTGCGTCGCGATAGAGCCTTCGGGCTCGGCCGATCCAGGAGGCCTCCTTACCAGTACGTTCGCCTACGGACAAACGCCCACTGCCGACGTGAGTGCAAGCTTGCCGTCACCTATCACGATAACGGGCAATAGCATGGGTCTTGCGCTCGACTTGCTTGTGTCGCAGTCAGCAACGTTCCCCAGTTGCTATTTCGCCGGCCCTGGCACTGAGCCCTACTCGATAACGCCGACATTCACGCTCACGCCGATTAATTTTGCGTCTCAGCCAACGAATCCTGCGAACGGCAAGGTCAACAGCATCAGTGGAGAAGTAACGGCGATCGCAACCGCCGGAACTACCTTCACTATGACGCGACCCCTCGTGTCTCTCACCTGTCCGTGCCCTTCGCTTTACACGCTGCCCGTCGCGGCCGACAGCAACACGGTCTTTCAAGGCGTCGGCAGCTTTTCCTCGCTCGCGGTTGGCATGCTGCTCGATATGGATGGGGCGATTCAATCCGATGGTTCCCTGCTGGCTACGCGCATTGCTGCCTACGACCCTGCGGCTCTGAACGTGATGACGGGCCCCTTACTGTTCCTGGACTCGGGCGCGCCAGATTTTTACAACTTGGGTCGAGAGCAGCAAGGCCAGAACTACTCGGTGCAGGGACAGGACATTGGTATCTATTCCTTTTCCGACAGCACCGTATTTCAGACCTCCAGCCAGTTCAATAATGTGGCGAGCCTTCCCTTTGCCGCGAGCTTTAATGGGTCCAATATGGTCCCGGGGCAAAACGTGAGCGTGTACTCGGGGGTCCTCACCGCTTACTATGGCGGGCAATACGACGCATCCACGACAATTACGCTGATGCCGCAAACCATCGACGGCGCCGTCAGGGACTCTTCTCAAGCAGGCAACTTCACCGTTTACAGCGTCTCGCTGGCACCCTACGATTTGTTTCCGACCTTGGCCGCCCAGCCGGGGCAGGCTTCAGTCTTGGCCAATCCGGGCGAGGTTGAAGTTTATGTCGACGGCAACACGCAAATGCTCAACACGCAGCCACTCGCAGCGGGCAGCACGTTGCGTTTTAATGGATTGGTGTTCAACGACAACGGGACGCTGCGCATGGACTGCGCGCAGGTAAATGATGGCGTGGCCTTCACGCCACCCTCGAATGCAAACGCTCTTCCGGAAGCCGGACAGGCTCAGACCATGCATCGCGCAGGGCCCAGCGGGACACAGCAAATCATAAGCGTGGTAACACGCAGCCACTAGGGACGTTTGACGACGGCGCGAACTCGATTCTCATCGCGCTTTTTTTCCCCCCGCGATCGAGGGAACCAGCAGCACTTCATCCCCGTCAGTGAAGATGTAAGCCGGCCCGCCCAGGAAGCGGATGTCTTCCTCGTTCACATAAATGTTGAGGAAGCGGCGCACTTGCCCAGCCTCGTCGCGCAAATGAGGCTTGAGTTCTGGAAATTTTTCATCCAGTACGGAGAACAGCTCTCCTAGATTCGTGGCCGCGCACGCGATCGAGCCTACGCCCGCCGTGTGCCGCCGCAGGGCGGTTGGAATTTGCACGGTGATCGCCATCTTAGACCTCCGTTCCTAAACGCCGACTGTGGCCGCAGCGTCTTTCGCGACCTCCACGGTGTCGAGCGTGTCGTGCAGATACTTCTCGAACTCAGCCAGCTTGGGAGCGATCGCTCGCTCTGTCTCATAGACTCCAGCGAGCACATCAGTGGTCTTCAAGCCGTTGCCGGTGATGCACAGCACAGTTGTTTCCTCGGGAAGGATGCGGTCCTGACGATAAAGCTTGCCAGCCGTACCCACGGTCACGCCGCCGGCGGTTTCAGTGAAAATGCCTTCGGTTTCCGCCAGCAGACGGATCGAATCAATCACTTCAGGGTCGCTCACGTCCTCGCTCCATCCGCCGCTGTGCTTGATGGTCTTGATGGCGTAGTGTCCGTCGGCGGGATTGCCGATGGCGAGCGAACGTGCGATGGTCGCCGGTTTCTGCGGATCGATCTCAGCGCTGCCGGTCTTCACTGCGGTCGAAATTGGAGAGCACCCGGTGGCCTGTGCTCCGAAGAACTTCACCGGCCTTTCCTCAACCAACTCTAGTTTGATCAGCTCGTCGAATGCCTTCTTGATCTTCGTGATCAGCGACCCGCCGGCCATGGGAACGACCACATTGTCGGGCAAGCGCCAGCCCAGTTGCTCGGCGATTTCGAAGCCGACGGTCTTCGATCCCTCGGCATAGTAGGGGCGCAGGTTAACGTTGACGAATCCCCAGCGGCGCTCTTCGGCAATTTGCGAACACAAGCGGTTCACCTGGTCGTAATTGCCTGCAATGCGCACCACGTTCGCGCCGAACACTTGTGTGCCGAGAATCTTTGCCGGCTCAAGATCGGATGGGATGAAGATCCAGGCTTTCAGCCCGAGGCGTGCCGCATGCGCCGCGACAGCGTTGGCTAGGTTCCCCGTGGAAGAACAGGCTACAGTATCGAAGCCGAAAGCTTGCGCCTGAGCGAGCGCCACGGCCACAACGCGATCCTTGAAGCTCAGCGTGGGCAGGCAGACGGCATCGTTCTTCAGGTAAAGATTCCGCGCGGCGGTCTTTGCTTCTTGACTGCTGGCGTCCCGGGCATCAGCAAGCCGTTTGGCCAGATGCGGCGCCTGGAACAGAGGCGTGAACCCGACCGGCAGTCGGGGTTCAAAGCCCGTCGGCAGCGGCAGCAATTCGGCATAGCGCCACATGTTCGGCGGGCGCTGCGCGATGCGCTCGCGAGTGAAAGTTCCCTGGGCAATTGAAGCCCGGATGGTGTCGTAGTCGTAGGTAATTTCCAGAGGAGAGAAACAATCGTCGCAGATGGAGCGGGGCTGGTTTCCCCAGCTCCGGCCGCATTCCCGGCACCGCAGTTCGTAGGCGTCGTTGTTCGACATCGGGCTACTCGCTTTCTTTGCGTTCAGCGAATAGCTGGGGACGAGCCGGGAAAAGACGGCCTAAAATACAAAGCCCCTTTTCCAGGAAATAAGGAAAAGAGGTATCGGAATGCAAATGGAAATAAAGCTCGCATCCGAATCTCATGTTCCCCGTTTCCGGGCGGGAGTTGGCACCTGGCGGTCGAGATATATGATCCCGATCCGGTTGCCGTGGCGTCACAGGGCTCGTCCCTCAGCCACTCTGCATGAAATTCAGGTCTGCCTCGAAAGGCAAACTTGTCTCCACAATGCTACAACGCGGCATGGGGTTCGTCAACCAGCAATTTTAGATCTCCGGCAGGCCGGGAAATTGGCGCGCTAGCGGCGGTCGCGGAGCATCATTTCACGGGCTAGTTCGGCGGAGGTCACCTTCAGCCTCTGCATCAGCACCAGTGCCAGCGACCGGTAAAAGCGGGAAGCAAGCCTAGGGAAGGCTTCCAGAATCTCGCGCAGCGCGTGGGCCTTGATTTCATCGACTTCGACTTCTTCATCCTTGGCCACGACGGCGGCGGTGCCCCTACCTTGTTCCAAGAATGCCATATCCCCGCAGATGTCTTCAGGCCCCAGCACGGCCACAATCGCGCGGGTGCCAGTCCCGGCCAACTCGACCGAAGCTTCCCCGCGCCGAATGATGAAAATGCTGCTGCCCCAACCGCCCTGCCGGATGATTTCTTCCCCCAGCTTGAATGTGCGCCGCACCGCTCTGGCCTGAATTAGAACCCAATCATCCGGGGTCAGATAACGAAGCCGATTGCCAGCCATGCCAACTCCATCGGCAAAAGCAGGGACGGGACTGTAGTTACTTCGGGCGGAGCGCGCGGTGTACAATTCTTGCCGTTCAAACAATTCACCCAGCATTTCTGAACGAGGGACCGATCATGAGAACGCCTTTCCTTGCGCTAGCCGCGGCTTGCGCTCTGGCAGTTGCCGCTTTGGGCCAGCAGTCCAACTCACAGCAGACCAGCACTCCGAAATCCCAAAGTCAAAAGAAGCAGTCCGCGCAGACCTCTACTGAGCCTGCTGAGAACACAAGCAAGGCCGACACTTCTTCCGAGCAGAAGCCTGCGGCAGCGCAAGTCTCTTCCGACAAAGAAAAAGACAAAGAAGAGCACTACGACATGACCGAAGCGCCTCCGGTCGCTACGCACCACCAGATCACCGTAGATGGAAAGCTCTTGAAATATACAGCGACCGCGGGACGTCTTCCGATCAAGCGCGGCGATGGCAGGATTGAAGCCGAGATGTTCTACGTAGCCTACACACTCGACGGCCAGGACGCCGCCAAGCGCCCGCTCACTTTCGCCTTCAACGGCGGCCCGGGATCGGCTTCGATCTGGCTGCACATGGGAGCGCTCGGTCCCAAGCGCGTCGTGCTCCAGCCCGATGGCTTCATGCCGCCCGCGCCCTATCGCATGGAGGACAATCCCTACACCCTGATCGACAAAAGCGATCTGGTGTTGATCGACGCCATCGGCACTGGCTTCAGCCGCGCCGCCGATACCGAGGAGTTCAAGAAATTCTGGGGCCTCAAGGGAGACATCGAAGCTTTCAGCGAGTTCATCCGGCTGTATATCACACGCAACGAACGCTGGTCCTCACCACTGTTCCTTTTTGGCGAAAGCTACGGAACCACGCGTTCCGCCGGAATCGCCGGATATCTCGCCGATCGCGGCATCTCGTTTAACGGCATCACGCTGCTTTCCAGCGTGCTGAATTTCGAAACTCTGGAAGAAACAAAAACTAACGACCAGCCCTACATTTTTCTGATTCCGACCTTCACCATGATCGCGGGTTATCACCAGAAACTCGCGCCTGATCTTGCGCAGGACATGAACCGCGCCCGCCAGGAATCGGAACAGTGGGCATTTGGCGACTACGCCATGGCTCTGGCGAAGGGCGACGCACTCACTCTGCAGGAACGCGAAAAAACCATCGAACAACTGGCCCGCTACACCGGCCTAAGCAAGGAAGTTGTAGACGAGGCCAATTTGCGCATCAATGTCGGCAAGTTCACTCACTACTTGCTGATCGATCAGAAACTGCGCGTCGGGCGCCTCGACGGCCGCTACACCGGTCCTGACCCCAACGGCTTGCTCGACACTCCGTTTTACGATCCCACTGGCTCGGCCACCCAGCCACCCTTCACCTCCGTCTTCAACAGCTACATACGGACGGAACTTGGCTACAAGACTGACATGCCCTACAACGTGCGGGCGCAAAATGCAGGCATCCAATGGGACTGGGGATCGGCTGGCGGAGGCTTCCCCGACACGGCCTCGGCAATGCGGCAAGCCATTGTGAAGAATCCGTATCTGAAGATTCTAGTGATGGAAGGTTATTACGACCTGGCTACGCCCTATTTCGCGGCAAACTATGCGATTCAGCACCTCGACCTGCCGCAGAAGTATCGTGACAACATTTCCTTCACCACTTACGACGCGGGTCACATGGTCTATCTGCCGATGGATGGACTGAAGAAGATGAAGGCCGATCAGGCTAGCTTCATGGAGAAGGCAGGCGCACAGTAGCCTACCGCATAACCCTGTCATCCTGAGCGGAGATTGTGGTTCGCGAACGCGAACCACAACCGCAGTCGAAGAGCCTGCCCTGAGCGAAGCCGAAGGGGACCCCTTGCACTCTTGCGCGACCTCAGGCCAAGCGAGGCATTTCCACCACTGACTCCGACTGCGATCTCATCGCGAGTACTGATTCTTTTTCTTATCCGCGTGCCGCTCCAGCCCCAACTGGATCAGCCGGTCGATCAGTTCTGAATAATCCAGTCCCGATGCCGCCCACAGCTTGGGATACATACTGATCGCCGTGAATCCCGGCATGGTATTGATTTCGTTCAAATAAATCTTCCGCGACTTGCCTGATCCAGCCTTCTCTGAACCGGGTTCCATCAGAAAATCCACACGAGCCAGGCCGGAGCAATCCACCGCTTTGAACGATCGCACCGCCAATTCCTGAACTCTCTTGGTCTCTGCTTTCGTGAGCTTCGCCGGAATAATGAGTTCGGAGCCTTCATCGAGATACTTCGCGTTGTAATCGTAGAACTCTTTGACCGGAACAATTTCACCGGGGACCGAAGCCGCGGGTTCATCGTTGCCGAGCACCGAACACTCGATCTCGCGCGCTTTGTTTTTCTTTCCACCCACGCCCTGCTCGATAACTATCTTGCGATCGAATTTCGCCGCTTCTTCAATGGCCGGGCCGAGTTCCTTGCGGTCGTGCGCCTTGCTGATTCCCACCGACGATCCCAGGTTCGCCGGCTTCACAAACACGGGATATTTCAACTTGCTCTCGACAAATTTCTGAACCTTCTTCGGTTCTTTCTCCCAGGCGCTGCGCAGAATGGTCACGTGCTTCACAATGGGTAGTCCCGCGGCACTGAACAGCGACTTCATAATGTCTTTGTCCATGCCCGCCGCCGAACCCAGCACGCCCGCGCCCACGTACGCGATGTCAGCGAGTTCGAGCAGGCCCTGAATCGTTCCATCTTCGCCGAAGGTACCGTGCAGCACGGGAAAGATCACATCCACATTGATGGCGCGGTCGCTGGCGCGCCGCGTGAGTGCAGCATCCGTCTGAAAAGGAACCAGCCCACTCTGCCGGTGCACTGGCTCCGGCGGCACCACCACCGACTCTCCGCGCGCGAGCACCGCCGCGGCCGGAGTGGTTTCAGGGTCGCCGGCGCGCAGTTGCCGCGGCTCGAGCACCAGCTTGCCCTGTAGTAGATTTTCAGCATCGCCTGCCGTCAGCCAGCGTCCGTCCTTGGTGATGCCGATAGGCACGACCTCATACTTGTCTTTATCGATCGCCTTGAGAACGGATGCAGCCGAGAGCAGGGAAACTTCATGCTCTCCACTGCGCCCGCCAAAAAGAATACCGACCCGAAGCTTCTTCATAATCCCTTACAGTATCTTCTTCCCAAACGCCGACAGCGCGAGTTCCACCGCCAGGTCCGCAGTCCGGTTGTGCTCGTCGATCACGGGATTCACTTCCACAATCTCGAAACTCACCATGCGCCCGTGGTCGGCAATTATCTCCATAGCGAGATGCGCTTCGCGATAGGTAGCGCCGCCGCGCACCGGAGTACCCACGCCCGGCGCGTCTTCGGGATCGATCCAATCCATGTCGAGCGAAATATGGTAGCCGGCGGTCCCGCGTCCCGCCATGCGCAGAGCTTCTTCCATCACCGTACGCATGCCGCGCTCGTCGATGTCGCGCATGGTGAACACACCGATGCCGGCACGGCGCACATTTTCTTTTTCGATAGCATCAATGTCGCGCACCCCTACCAGCACGCAGTTCTCCGGTTTCACCTTGGGAGAAAAATCGAAGATATTCGACAGTTCGGCTGGACCCAACCCCATGAGCGCGGCCAGCGGCATCCCATGCACGTTGCCGCTCGGCGACGATTCGGGCGTGTTGATGTCGGTATGCGCGTCGATCCAGATGAGCCCGATGCGCTGGTTCTGGCGCCGGTAAAATTCCGACACTCCCGAGACCGTGCCCGCCGCCATCGAATGATCCCCACCGAGAGCCAAGGGAATCTTGCCGGCTTCAAGCGTCTTGAGCACCAGTTCCGCATGCTTGGTGCAGGTCGCCGTTATTTCTTTCAAATACTTGGCGTGCGTGTCGCCTTCTTTTTTCTGCTCCGGAATAGCCACGGCAACGTTGCCGCCATCCTCAACCTCATGTCCCAAGCGCCTCCAGTCGCGCTTCAAGCCCCGCCACGCGGACAGCCGAAGGCCCCATGTCGACGCCACGCCGCGACTGCCCCAGATCAAGCGGCACGCCGATCACGCGAATCTTCTTGGGGCTGATAGTTGTGGAGGGTGTCGTCATAGGTCCGTGGTTAGCAAGTAAGCCTATTCACCGCCGAGCACGCCGAGTACGCCAAGTACGCCAAGTAGCAACCGCTTTGACCTTTCTCTTTCTTTCCTCAGCGGTCTCTGCGTTGCATCGCTTCGATTTCAACTCTTTTCGTCCTTAGTCACTTTAGCCATCGAGCGCGCCGAATCAGGAAAATCATTCACGATTCTCTTCAAGCCGTTTTTCAGAACGCGAACATGAAAGTTGATGAGCAAACCGACCCGCTTGTCAGAGAGCCGAAGATAAGAAAGCAACTGCGCGTCGTGAATCGGGGCTAGATGATCGACGGCCTTGATCTCAACTATTACCGAATCCTCAACGACCAAATCGAGGCGAACCCGCGGTCAAGCTTTACGTCGCGATAGACAACCGGCAGAGGCTTCTGTTCCTCGATCTTGAGCCCCATTTGCCCAAGTTCGAATGCCAAACAGGTTCCGTACGCTGACTCCAGCAGCCCCGGCCCCAGGCGTCGATGTACTTCGATTGCCGCCCCGATGATCCGCCGCGTAATCGAATCGAGCCTGTCTTTTTCCTCCATTCTCGGCGCTCTCCGCGCGCTCGGCGGTGAAAACCCTCTTATGGGTACAGCCGATTCAGCATCCGCGGGAACGGAATCGTTTCCCGCACATGTTCAAGTCCGCAGATCCAGGCCACGGCCCGCTCAATACCCATGCCGAAGCCGCCGTGCGGCACGCTGCCGTACTTGCGCAGGTCGAGATACCACTTAAACGCTTCTTCCGGCAATCCGTGCTCATGAATGCGTTGCACCAGCAATTCGTGCGATGCCATGCGCTGCGATCCGCCAATGATTTCGCCGTAACCTTCGGGCGCCAGTACATCGACGCATAAAGCCAACTCGGGCCGCAGCGGATCGGGTTCCATGTAGAAGGCCTTCACCTTCGCCGGATAACGATGCACCATCACTGGTTTGTCGAACTGCGCCGAAAGGTAAGTCTCATCAGGCGAGCCCAGGTCGCCGCCCCATTCGAATTTCGTTTCCAGCACCCCCTTGGCATAGCCTTCCTGCAGATTCTTCACGGCATCGTCGTAACTGATTCGCGGAAAAGGCGGCTCAATTTTTTCGAGTTTGGAAAGGTCGCGGCCAATCGCCTGCAGATCGACACGTCGCCGCTCCAGGCAACGCTTCACGACGAAACTGATCAGCCCCTCGGCCAGATCCATCAGATCGTCGAGTTCGGCATAAGCAACTTCCGGTTCAACCATCCAGAACTCGGTAAGGTGGCGGCGCGTCTTCGATTTCTCCGCGCGAAATGTCGGACCGAACGAATACACCTTGCCCAGCGCCATCGCCGTAGCTTCGATATAAAGCTGTCCGGACTGCGTGAGATAAGCTTGCTCGTCGAAATAATCGACAGGGAAAAGCGTGCTCGTGCCCTCACAAGCCGCCGGAGTCAAAATCGGCGGATCAGTAAGAGTAAAGCCGCGCTCATCGAAGAAATCGCGCACTGCTTTAATAATTTCCGCGCGCACGCGCAGAATCGAAGCCTGCCGCTGCGAGCGCACCCACAAGTGCCGGTGCTCCATCAGAAACTCAGTGCCATGTTCCTTCGGCGTAATGGGGTAGGGATCAGACTCCGGCACGCGCTGAACGACCTGCACATTCACCACATCGAGTTCGTAGCCGCCCGGCGCGCGCTTATCGGCGCGAACCTTGCCTTCCACGATCACGCTCGACTCCTGCGTCAAAGTCTTGATCGCCTCGAACACTTCTGGAGTGACGGCATTCTTCGGCACCACGCCCTGAATCACACCGGAGCCGTCACGGAACTGCGGAAACAGCAGCTTCCCACTCTCGCGCAGGTTATACAACCAGCCGCGAAGCGTAACCGCTTGGCCTTCGTGCTTCCCAATTTCAGCAATAGTGGTTACAGGCGAAGACATAATCTGAAATTTGTAATTTGGTAATCGGGTAATTTAGTAATTGAAAATCTCGCAGGGTGCTGTTTTCAAATTACGCGATTGCAAAATTACCGAATTACCAAATGTTCTATGCTGTTTCCAGCTTCTCGAATGTCGCTTCGAACCTCTCCAGCGGATTCACCTTCTCGTCCTCCGCCAGTTCCAGCATCAGGGCCGGCTTTTGTGGCGCGGAGCGCAGTAGTTCCATCGCTTCTTTCCAGTCGATCGTTCCCTGTCCCGGCCACAAGTGCGAATCCTGGAGCTTGTTGTTGTCATGAACATGTGTAGAGCAGATCTGCTGCCGCGCCAACTCAAAGGCCTCACGCACCGAGCCCATCATGTGGGCGTGTCCGAAATCGAAGCAGATTCCCACATCGTCAAAGTGTGCGGAGTGGATCATCTCCATCAGTTTTTCCGGCGTGGAAAGCTCGTTGGGAATGTTTTCCAATAGAATGCGGACGCCCAGCGGCTTGGCAAAAGCCCGCAAGTGCTCGATGGCGGTCATCGCTGATTCAAATTTTTTCTCGCTGAAACTTTCGTTTGTAAGTCCAAGGTGCTGCACTAGAAAACGAAACGGAATCTGTTCCGCAATCTCCAGTGCACGCTTCACTTCATCCATCGCCTCGACCAGCCCCGCGCGGTCGGTCGATGCCAGGTTTATCGGTGGCGCTCCCGCCCGGCCCCACTCATAGTCGGCGTACAGCGGCGAGTGCACGGAATTAAGCGGAACCCCGCTCCCGCGGAACCATTCGGCAATCTCTTTGACGTGAGCTTTGCGGTTGGCATAATCGAGATGCTGGCGCGCCGCGAAAATCTCAATCGCCTGCACCCCGCTGCGAGACAGGCCGTCCAGAATTCCTGGATGCAGCCGCTCTCTCACGTACAAGTATGTTGAAACGGCTCTCAGCATCAGTACCCCACCGCTTTTCCGTTACTCCGGTAGTCGCTGGCTCCAAGGCGTTCACCGGTCTGTGGGTCGATGGCGATGCACTCCGCATCACTCCAGTAAGGAACCGAAAACTCTCCGTAGCGCAGCCCGATCTGCACGTTGTATCCCATCTTCTGCAGCGCCTGCACCGTATCCGGCGAAAACCATTGCTCCACGTTCAGCACGTCGGGCATCCACTGGTGGTGAAAGCGGGGCGCATCCACAGCCTCCTGAATATTCATCCCGTAATCAATCACGCCCATCAGAACATTGGCCACCGTTGTGATGATCTTCGAGCTGCCCGGCGAACCCACCACCAGAAACGGTTTCCCGTCATGCACAACGATGGTCGGCGTCATCGACGAAAGCGGCCGTTTCCCTGGCCCGATGGCATTCGCCATACCTTGAATCAATCCATCAGAATTCGGCACGCCCGGTTTCGTGGAGAAATCATCCATCTCGTCGTTCAATAAAAATCCCAGGCCGTCTGCCGTGACCCGTGCTCCGAACCAGCCGTTGAGGGTCGTAGTCACAGCAACCGCGTTTCCGTCAGCATCCACGACGGAATAATGCGTCGTGTTGGGCGATTCGTGATTCCCCGAAGGCTGTGGATGGACGGCAGCGTACTGTTCAAGCTCGCTGAAAATTGCGGGCCGTTTCAACTCTTTGCTGGGGCTGGCACGCTCCGCCTGAATCGACTCCCGCCAGGCAGCTCCATATTTCTTGTCGATCAATTGCGCCACGGGAATTTTTGAGAAATCCGGATCTCCCATAAATTCCGCTCGATCAAAAAACGCCCGCCGAAACGCCTCCGCCGTGAAATGAATGGACTGCGCCGACCGGTCCCCCATCTTGGCCAGATCATATCCTTCCAGAATGTTCAGCGATTCGATCAGAACCGTACCGCCGGAAGATGGCGGAGGCGAGCTGATGATTTCGTATCCGCGATAGCTGCCCCGCACCGGTTCGCGTTCTTTCACTTCATAATGCGCCAGATCGTCGGCGGTGATCAGACCTCCGCCTTTCTGCATCGCGGCTGCCAGTTCCTGCGCCAGTGCCCCGTGATAAAAGTCATCCGGCTTCGCCGCAATCCGCTCCAGAGTCCGCGCCAGATCAGGCTGACGGAAAATTTCTCCCGGCTGGTAGTAGTTGCCATCACGCTGGAAGATGCGCCGCGACTCGGGGAACGTGCTCAGATATTTGTCCCGTTGCATGTCGCGAGCCTCACGCCAGCTCAGCGCATAGCCTTCGCGCGCCAGCCGGATCGCCGGAGCCATCACCTGCCGCAGCGTCAGCTTGCCATATTTCTGCTCGGCGTAGACCATGCCTGCAACCGATCCCGGCACGCCGATCGACTTGTATCCAATCTCGCTCGCGCCCTCGATCACGTTCCCTTGCGCGTCCAAATACATGTCAGCCTTCGCCGCCGCCGGAGCTTTTTCCCGGTAATCAATAAAATGCGTCTTGCCGTCGGCCATGCGGACCAGCATGAATCCGCCGCCGCCCAGATTGCCTGCCGCCGGATGCACCACCGCCAGCGCAAATCCGGTGGCCACCGCCGCATCCACGGCGTTACCACCGGCCTGCATGATCTCGACTCCGGCGCGGGAAGCCAATTCGTGAACGCTCACCACGATTCCGTGCGCCGCGTGGACCGGTTCTGTGGAAGCACAAGCGCGGGCTGGGACGAACATCGCGCCAAACGTCGCCCCCGCCGCCATCAGCAGCAAAATCAATGATTTGTTTCGGAATCGCATGAGGAATCGAACGAGTCCTGCCACCGGCGGACTCTTGAGGCTAGCCGACGGCGGTAAGCAGAGTCAAATCAGAGCTCAACCGGCAGGCCTCTCGTTCACTCCCGTGGCCATCTTCTCTCGGGCGGCTGCCCGAGCTGCCATTCAACATATTCACTGGGCGGCACGCCGATATCTATCACGTGCTCTGCCCGAAAGGGCACTTCTGCACCGAAACGAAGATAGGCGTCATCGGATTGGGCAAAGCATCCTGGCTGGTTGTCCAGGATTCCTATATAGGTCTCACCGATCTTTTCAGCGATTACAACCCACATTCTTTCACTTTGGACGGCTTCCGTACCCCCGTCTTCGCATGACATCTCGAAGGTCAACTTGGCCCCTTGCCCCCGCCGCAGATTCGCTCGCTCTTCCAGGGGAGGGATCCAGAAGGTTTCCGGATGTGCCCGGTGGGAACCTTCCGCTGATCGGAGCCTCCAGAAGTCCTGCTCGATTGTTGGAAGCCTTATCATCGTGGATTGTAAATCTCGATGCTCTTCAGCGCGCACCTCGACGTTTGGGACCGCAAGCCGTCTTGGTTGGCAACCTCCGTTTGTGATTCTTTTCGGACCCTGCCTTTGGCACCTTCGCCGCCAGCATCTCATACGACTGCCAGATCAAGTCCTCCAGTTCGTCAGTACGCACGGCGTCGAGCCGATCCAGCATCACCCACTTGTACCGCCCCACATAAGGCGCCGGATGAATATCTTCACGCTCAATCAACTCGGCAAAAGTCTCAGGCGTGCACTTGAAGCAAAGCCGCGGATTGTCCAGACTGGCTATCGCAAAAATCTTCCCGCCGATCTTGAAGCAGAGATCGTCACCCCACTGCAGGTTTTCAGTAGCCCGCGGAAATGCCAGGCAGAACTTGCGGACCGCGTCTACATTCATAGCGGCTCAATCCTGAATCGGACATACCTCAGACTTGTTCCCTGGCCTCGCCCAGCGCCACGCTCACGTCCATCTTCTTCTTGTTGCGGAAAATCGTAACCTTCACCGTATCCCCAGCCCGGTGGTTATTCATCATCTGCGCGAGATCCTGCTCGTCTTCAACCTTTTCGCCGTCGATGGCGACAATCAAGTCGCCGCCCAGCATGATGGGGATGTTGCCCAGGTAAGCGCGCTCGGTGCCGCCGTGCAGCCCGGCCAGATCGGCCGAGCCGCCGGGAGTAACTTGCACGATCAGCAGGCCATAGTCCACGGGCAAGCCCATTTCATCGGCGAGTTCCGCGCTGATAGGAATCGTGCGTACGCCCAGAGCCGGCCGCCGCACCCGGCCGAGCGTCATCAAATCGTTCAACACTGCTTTCGCCGTGTTGATTGGAATCGCGAAGCCGATCCCGGCGTTTTGTCCGACGCTGGAAAGAATCATCGTATTAATGCCGATCACTTCTCCGTGCCAGTTCATCAGCGGACCGCCCGAGTTCCCCGGGTTGATGGCGGCATCGGTCTGAATCGCCTCATCAATGGTCGCGCCATTGGGTTCGCGCACCGGGCGAATCGAACTCACGATCCCTCGCGTCATCGTCCCCGCCAGCCCAAACGGGTTGCCGATCGCGTACACTTTCTGCCCCACCTGCAAGTTGCGCGAATCACCCAGCACAGCGGGAACCAGGTCGGGCGCCTTGATCAGGATCACAGCCAGATCGTGCGCCGGATCAGTGCCCACCACGGTCGCCTTATACTTCTTGCGGTTGTGCAGCGTCACTTCCACCTGCCGCGCGTCGGCTATCACGTGATAATTGGTGAGAATATGTCCGTCTTTATCGATGACAAAGCCTGAGCCTTGCCCCTCCTGCGGCACCAAGCCGTAGAAGAAGTCGAAGGTCATGGCGCGCGACGTAACGTTCACCACCGACGGAATATTCTTGCGATAAACGTTGATATTGTTCTGCTCTTCGCTGTCGAGCCCCTCGCCGCCAGAAGCCTCGGTAATTTCCACGTGCGCGGGATGACTGAACCACCCCACCGGATTCGCCCCGGCCAGCCTCGCGTTCGAACGCCAGGTAGTGAAGTAAAAGAAAGCACCGGCAATCATCAGCGCTAATAATGCAGGTCGTATGATTCTCATAAGTTCAAACCTTGGAGAGCGCAAACCGCACCTAGGAACAGGTTCATATTCAATACTACGTTTAATTCTAAACAATGTTCCGCCGTGTCGCTCATCCGTTCCCCAAAGTGTCATCCTGAGTGGAGCGGGGTAAGCGAAGCGCGCCCCGCGGAGTCGAAGGATCCCTGCGCCCTCCGCAGCAATTAATATCGCCGCCAGGCATTCCCTAGACCGGACCCTGACTACTTGGCTTCGCACGCGTCCCTGCCCAGCCGCGAAGCGGCGCAAGAATGCAGCCCACGGCGCAAGCCGTGGGCAAGAAGTGGGGTAAGAGCAAGCCCCGAAGGGGCGAAAGAGAAATCGGGCACGCACCGCATAGTTTCCCGGGCTAACGAAATCGATCAGGCCTGAATCTCGAAGCACTTGAAGCTGCTGACGCATCTTCGGGCGCACGTTTCGACTGTTCGGGTGAATGCCCATCGAGCGCACATTTCCACAGCCCCAATGTGACATCTAACCTTGCCTGCCCAAATCAAATCAGCGATCATGGTCGAGGCCGTGACGGTCTGCTTCAGAGCAAGTCGCCGCCACCTAAGTTCCTTGTTGTCTAGATTTTGACCTCTAAGCTCTTTATCATCCGGATTTTGCGGGGAATTTCTTGCTAACCTGATGATTCCAGTGATGGGAGGGGGGAGGGGGATACTCCGATTTCTTAACGCGGGAGCGGAGATCCCAGCCGCCGAGAGACGCAACAGAGAACTTTATTTTCGCAGGGATGTCCACAGGCAGACAGACTCACCGCGCCGGAATCCCCGAGCTTCGCTTCAACATCAAAAGACCTCATAATCAGAGGCCTATATGTCCATCCGACCAGTTAAGCGCGTCATCAAATCGAAGCCGACGCTCGAAGGAGCGGGCGTGCATCTTCGCCGCGCCTTCGGCTTTGGAAACACCAAAGAGACCGATCCCTTCCTTCTGCTCGATGACTTCCGCAATGATGTTCCCGAGGATTATCTAGCGGGATTCCCATGGCATCCTCACCGCGGAATCGAGACCATCACCTATGTGCTTGCCGGAACGGTCGAACACGGCGACAGCATGGGAAACCGCGGCGCCATCGCCGCCGGCGATGTGCAGTGGATGACGGCGGGCAGTGGCATCATCCATCAGGAAATGCCCAAGGGCGACCCGTCGGGACGCATGCATGGGTTTCAGTTGTGGGCGAATCTTCCGGCATCGCTCAAGATGACTGCGCCGCGCTATCAGGAGGTGAAGGCGCTCGATATCCCCGAGATAAAAGATGACGACGGCACCCACGTGCGAGTCGTCTGCGGAAGCTTCTGGGGAAAGAAGGGGCCGGTCGATGGGATTGCCGCCGATCCGATTTATCTCGACGTATCGGTCGCCCCCGGCAGGAAAAAGACGCTGCCGGTGGAAACGACCCGGCATGCTTTCGCATATGTTTTTGGGGGAAGTGGAAAGTTCTGCAATGCTTCAGGTCCGCTGGCGGTGCCGACCGAGGCCGTGAAGTGGTTGGACACAACTCCTCCCGTTGATGCCGACAACCGTTCTCTCATCCTTTTTGACCGCGGCGACGAAGTCAGCGTGCAGGCAGGCGAGGACGGGATTCGATTCCTCCTGGTCTCAGGCAAGCCCCTGGAGGAGCCAGTAGCATGGTACGGCCCGATTGTCATGAACACGCAAGAGCAGCTTCAACAGGCCTTCAAGGAACTTGAGCAGGGAAAATTTCTGAAGAAGAGTTGAGCATGCAGGTAAATTCCTCAGTGCTTAGTCGTCGCTTCGGTACGAAGCTTTTCCCACAACTCCCGCACCTGCTCCCGCGTGTGATCGAGTGAGCCAGAGTTGTCGACGACGTAATCGGCCGCTTTAACTTTCTCGGCTTCGGGCAGTTGCGCGGCCATTCGGCGCTCGACTTCTTTGCGCGCAGCATCAAGGTCTAACTTATGGCGAGCCGCGAAGCGGGCGATCCGCTGCTCGTCGCTGCAAGTGACCACAATCAACCGGTCAAAACGTCTCGCCGCGCCTGCCTCAATGATGAGCGCAGCTTCCACGATGGCGACCGCACGCGGATCTTGCCGTCCCGTTTCTTCCATCCATTCTTCCTGACTTCGAAGCACCGCGGGATGAACGATGCGGTTCAACTCTTGAATGCGAGATGAGGTTGCAGGAGACGCGGCCTTCGCCGTCGATCCAAAAGCTGCCTCCGCTAGCTTCGCACGGTTCACGCTGAGGTCGGGATTGAGAATCGCGCCGCCGAAATGGCGCACCACTTCGTTGTAGACGGGCTGACCGGGAAGCATCAGTTGATGAGCAATGCGGTCGGCCTGCACCAGATGTGCGCCGAGGGCGACGAACATCTCACCGACCGCCGATTTTCCCGATGCAATGCCTCCAGTGAGGCCGACTTTCAGCATAGATTCAGTGGCCAGTGTTCAGTGGCCAGTGTTCAGTAAAGCAGTTCGTACATCATGGAAATTCGTGTGCAAGCAGACAATGATCCCCGAGCCGAACTCACTGGCCACTGGCCACTGACCACTGACCACTGCCTCTCCGCATCTTCGCCGCTTTCACCGTGTTATACATCAGCATCGCTATGGTCAGCGGACCTACGCCGCCGGGAACGGGAGTCAGCGCTCCCGCTACTTCGGCTACTTCGGGGTGCACATCGCCGACCAGAGTGGATCCTTTCGCTCGGAACGCCGCTTCGCGCTTGGCGTTCGCGGCCGATCCTCCTCCGGCAAGGCCGCCGCCGAACAGGCGCTGGAATTCGGTGGGATCGGTTACCTGATTCATACCAACATCAATCACCGTTGCACCGGGCTTCACGAAATCGCGCGTGATCATGCCGGCGCGGCCGATGGCGGCTACGAGAATGTCGGCCCGCCGGCAGACTGACCACAGATCGCGAGTTTTCGAGTGACAGACAGTAACCGTGGCGTTGGCATTGAGCAGCAGCATGGCCGCGGGTTTACCCACAATGTCGCTGCGTCCCACCACAACGGCTTCCTGCCCGGCGATGGGAATCTGACTGCGCCTAAGAATCTCGATCACTCCTGCAGGCGTGCAAGGTACCAGGCCAGGCCGCTGCGTCGAAAGAAACCCGACGTTGACGGGATGGAAGCCGTCAACGTCCTTAGCGGGATCGACCGCCATCAGGATTTTTTTCGAATCCACCTGCGGAGGCAGCGGCAACTGCACCAGGATGCCGTCTATCTCGTCGCGGCGGTTCAGCTCCTCGACCAGAGCGAGCAAGTCGCCGGTGGTCGAGGTTTCCGGCGGCGTGTGCTGCTCGCTGTAAAGGCCGACTTGCTCGCAGGCCTTGACTTTGCCACGCACATAAATCTCGGAGGCCGGGTTGTGGCCCACGAGAATGACAGCCAACCCAGGGCGGATGCCGGCGGCGGCCATGGTCTTCGCCTCCGCGGCCACTTCGCTGCGAATGTCACTTGCGATCTTCGTGCCGTCGAGAATTCTGGCGGGCATAGCGGGCTCCGGGCTTCGGCTTTCGGGCGTCGGCTAGGAAATCTTACACTGCCGGGCGGGCGCTGCGCCGAGAGTGCCTCCGTGGTGAGGCGATTTTAAGTACAATGCCCTTGTCATGATTGCCAAGGATCTGCTGGAAATTCTGGTTTGTCCGGCGTGCAAGCAGGCGCTCGAATACCGGGAGAATCCCGAGAGCCTGAAGTGCACGCAGTGCCACCGAGTGTATGCCGTCAAGGACGACATCCCGATCATGCTGGTGGATGAGGCAAAGATCGAAGAGACGAAGATCGAAACCTAGCGACCTCGACACGCGAGTCCTCGCCTCGACCCTCGAATCCTCTGCTTACCTGCGTTAATTTTCACAGTGGATTCACAGCCCTGACACCTTCCGTCCGTATCTTTCTCAACCAGTGGTAACTCGGGGTATTCCCGTCGTGCGTTCCCGGAATGACACTCCGTGTCAGTTATTGAGACGGCAGGGGTTACCAACGGCACTTGGGCGAAGCAGGCAGCCCTGATAGGGTTGGCTGCAACTTCAGACATTTACTGGTGTTAATGAATCTAGGGCAGCCTGCTTTCCGTATATGGAAATAAAGGGCTGGCACGGCAACCGAATTGCATGCAACTTGTACGGCTGCCGGTGAGTCTAATAGGCAAAAGTGGGGTCAAGGTCGGAGTCGGAGGTGATGACGGCCATGTTTGAAAAGATGAGCGAGAAAATCAATAACGACAAAGACAGATTCACCATGACCGAACTAGCGGCGCTGCGCAGTGATTTGCTGCAAGGCGGCATGATCGATTCTTACGAGGCCGCCGAACTGCTGCAGGTGTTCCTGATGGGCCGGGGCTACGGAGTTTCGCCCAAGGCCGCTCTGGATGCAGCCGGTCGGGTGGAGATGGCAGGGTGCGCCCTGCCGGTTCTGCAGTATGAGCTGGAGAACCTCGCAATGGTGATGTAGGAAATGTTTCGTGGCGCGGGACGGTGACCCCGCGGCACAAGCGGCGAGAACTTCCGGATTTTGACATTCTGATCCGGCCGTCGAAACTGGCTTGAACAAACAACGTTGAACCAGACAAGATTGACCGAACCAGTTCCACAAGAGCAAGCCGGGCCAACCAGCCCGGCTTTGTGGTTTTCTGGGCGCCGAATCGCACTAATGTTCCAACTGGAAAATTTCACTTTGTCCGCGACCGCTGGACCATAGACGGCCCAGCCAAAGTCGATAAGAGGATTTTTTCGACAGCTCACTCGATCGAAGCAGGGCAGCTTTTGTTCCGACACCTGTGGTGGCGGGCCGGGTTGACCGGTTGCCTCGGTGGAGGCGCAGCGGAAGACACGATAATGTTCACCCTCGAAGCTCCACATGACGAGACCCACAGGGTGATGACCGGTTGCGATCACTACATCAAGGTAGTGATGCTCATGAGAGGGCAAGATCTTGTAGCCCCATCCGAAATCCTCAATTAGAACCTTGCCCGAGGACTGGATGACCCAAATCGGGCATCCAGCGGTGCCACAAGCAATACTTGGGCCTCGCAATATGACTGCGGTCCGCCCATCCGTGGTGATCTTCACCTTCGCGAGAAACAAGCTCTCTGGAGCATCGCAGCTTTCAACGTTTGCCCCCTGACATCCTTTTCCGTTTGCCAGCACATTGAGGGCGGCGCGCACGAGTTTCAGCTCAGCCGGTGGCAGGCCTGCTTTTTCAAGCGGTGCGCCCGAGCCGGACTTAATATCGTTGACGTTCGGCCATTTCGCTGCGTGGTTTGCCTCCGCTGCGCCACCGCCTGCCGTCGCGACCCCGAGAATTGCCAGCGCTATTGTTATCCGTCTCATAACGGCTCGCTTCAATACTTGGAATCATAGTTCACGAAGACAGGCGCCAGCACTCATCGAGAATTTGCCGCCTCTGCTCTCAGCCCAAAGGCAGGTTCGCGGTCGATTGGGTGGTGAAGGCAAGAGAGCACGGGGCCACCGCCGTCGAGCATGCTGTCGCCAAGAAACTGCCACGCACCGTCCTCGGCATCGTGCGAAACGTAGGTGACCGCCTCGGCTTCTTTGTGCACCGTCTCAGAAAGAAATGCGTGTGCGTGAGGTGGGTCTGGGAACTTCCAGTCGAATAGACTGCTCTTCGGATCGGCCGAGGCCCAGAAATCGTTCTCAGCTCTGGTCACGGCAGCATTGGGCTGCATTAACGGTTGCTCAAACGACCTGTCAAGCCCTTCGTCGTCGGGGAACCGATTCTGCCGGTCGGGATAAACAGCTTGCAGTACCGGAAAGGCGTCGACATCGTAGTACCAGAGCACCCAGCCCATGAGGTGCTTTATCCACTTCAGGTCGACCGGGCGGAATTCGCAATCGACCTGCCCGACTAGACCACGGTGTCGGCCCTTAGTGAGATCAACCCCGGCGCGTAGTAGCTTCGCGGATTCGTTAAGCGCGAAGTGTGCGGTTTCTGGCGGCAGTCCGACGGTAACAATTTCAGGTTTGCCACTGGTGTCGAAAATGCCAATCGTGTACGACCATCCGAGACCGTGTTTCGTCTGCGCTACGCTCACGACAGAGCAGCCAAATTCCTCGATATGACTGATTGTGCGGTCGTCCTCTTGGCACAACTTAGCTGCCCTGAACTTCTGGGTTTTTGCCGTTTGGAAGTTTATTTTGTTGGCAGGCATCGCTGCTTGCTCTCCGCAACGGTGGAGCGTGGTTCACTGTATCTTCTCTGCTCCCGAGCGTGCAAGTCGGAGACGGACTGTTGCTAACAAGCGCTAGCACTCATCGAGAATCGCCCAACCTGGCCGAGGAGCGATACCTAGTTCCAGTGATGCGAATGCGGCCAGATTTTCTGGATGTCAAAGGTAACCCTGCGACAGAGATACATGGGTTGGTTTTCCTCGGCCATGCCAAATCGCTCATAGTGCTCGAGAGGTTGAAACGACGTGCAGTTGTCGCGCACGTCGTCGAGACTCCACTGGATAACGATCAGATTCTTATAGACCTGCGGGGGCGGACCCCAATACCAGTGGTTTTGGTGGCGCGAGTAGGCGGTCGGCAAGCCGTATTGCGGGCCGAACAGGTTGATGGCGCCGGCTTCGCCGTAGTTCCCGGCCCAGATGCCGGTTTGGGAGCGCTCCTCGGGCGGCAGCGAGTTGTAAATGGCGGCGACTTCACGCACCATCTCGGGCCATCCGAACTGGTCGGCAATGGGTTGCGGCAACAGAGATTCGTGGTGCACTTCCGCTTTTGCGGGCTTGAAGCCGATCGCGGTTTGATAGGCGAGGAACTGCTCCGGTGGCAACATCCAGGTCGCCAGCGGGATAAGTGGAAGTGAAGCGATGACGATGATGGCGACGAAGCCAATCCGCGTCCAAGCTGCCCGGTTTGCCAGCCAACTCCCAATCACGACAGCGCCGCCGGCAAAAAGCATCGGATAGATTGGGAAGACGTAGTAACTCTTTGCGTGTGCCAGTTCCATTAATACGAAGAAAACGACAAACGTCAGGCCAAGCACGCGCCAGCGGCGGTCGCGAAGGAACCACACCAAGCCCGTGAGCCACACCGGTAGCAGGATGGGACCCAGGGAGAGGATCTGCTCCTTAACGAACGCCAGCGGACCGAGAACCACGTTCTTGCCTTCGCGGCGGACGTTGGCCAGGTCTTCGATGGTCGGGAAGTGATGGCGGATCTGCCAGATGAGGTTGGGAAGGAAGATCACGATCGCGATCGCTCCGGCAATCCAGATCCATCTTCTAGCAAACTCACGGCGATGGTCAGTCAGAAGCAGGGCGACGGTGACCGCGAACCCGAAAGACAGGGTGGAGTGCTTGTTCTCGAGGCCAAGTCCGGCGAGCAGGCCGAACCATAGCCAGAGTCTCGAGTCTCCGGTCCGCAGGATGCGAACTACAACCAGGATGCAGCCCATCCAGAACAGCGGTTCGAAGGCGTTCATGGTCATGAGGCTATCGACGCTCAGAACAGCTGGGGAAAAAAGAATCGCGAGTCCGGCGAGGAACTGGGCGTAACGTTCCCCGCCCAGTTCACGCGCGATGAGGATCGTAAGCACGATGAGCCCCGCGCCCGCCAGCGCCGGTAGAACGCGGAGCGCGGCCAGTGAACCACCCATCCACAGCGCAATTTTTGCGTAGACAGCGATGAGCGGCGCGCAATCTACGTAACCCCAATCGAGGTGCCGCGCCATATCCAGGTAATAAAGTTCGTCGCGGAAATAGCCGTAGTGGCGGAGACTGGTGAAGAAGTGCAGTAGCAGCTTGGCGGCGCAGAGTCCGATCAGGATGCCTACGGCAAGCGGTGGAAGCGGCTGACCGACTTGCTTCTGATCAGGTTGATTGGGGGCTGCACCGGGGGCGTCCATAACCCAAACCGGATCCTACTTCTTCTTCGCTGCCGCCACGGCAGCGCGGTTGGCGCGTTCCTGCAGGGCCAGGGTTACCACCTGCATCATGTCATCTTGCGGGGCGGGCTTGCCGGTCCAGATCTCGAACTGGCGGGCGGCCTGGTGGACGAACATTTCGATGCCCGGAATGATCTGTGCGCCGCGCTCTTTCGCCAGCTTCAGCAATCGGGTCTCGACCGGATCGTAGATCATGTCGAAAACATAGCGCGCGTTAATTTCCTTTTCCTGAAGTGGGGTGTCGCGTGTATTGCCCATGCCGACGGGCGTGGCGTTGATGATCACGTCGAAGGCATACTTCTTGAGGTCGGCGCGCTTGATCGAACGCGCGTGAGCCCGCCGGGCCAGTTTCTGCGCGGCAACAGCGCTGCGGTTCAGAATGTAGACTTCCGCCCCGCGCTCCCTCAGGCCGAAGACCGCGGCGCGGGCTGCGCCTCCGGCCCCGAGGACCAGGATCTTCGCATCCTGCAGCGTGCTCAGGCGGCGTTCGAGCGGACGCACGACTCCGGAAGTATCAGTGTTGAAACCGTAGAGTTTTCCATCCTGGGCGCGGACTACAGTGTTGCAGGCGCCGATCTTCGTGGTGTGAGAGTCGGTATTGTCGAGATAAGGAAGGATGGCTTCCTTGTACGGCATGGTGATGCTGAGGCCGTGGATGGGAATCTCGCGCACGCAGTTCAACAGGTCTTTGAGAGTCTTGGCGTGCAGCGCGAGGTATACGGCGTTGACGTTCTCGCGGCGGAAAGCCGCATTCATAATGGCAGGCGAGAGCGAGTGCGCGACCGGGTCTCCGGCCACGCCGTAGACGCGGGTGGCGGCGTCGACCGTATCGATGCGGTAAACGCTGCGCAGCTCCTGTGCGGTGGCTTGTCCGGGAGCCGTCTCTTCTCCGGCGCTAGCCGCCGCGAAGGTAAATATGCTGCCGGCGCGCACTCCGAGCACGCGGCTTATGATGCCTTGTTCGCCCATGCACAAGCCAACCAGAGAATGGTTGTCGCCTTCGCGCCCTAGAAACTGGATCATGGCGACGTTGTCAGAAAGAGTAGCGGCCGTGCTGACCACTTTGTAGAAGTCGGCCGGAAAGGCGCGCATCTTCTCCAGGGTTTCATCGAGCTTCTTGGTGCCGCGGAAGTCGTGAAACGAAAGAATCAGTGCCGAGCGGCCGCGCAACTTCTGTAGTTGGGCCGGCTTGCACTTCAGTACGGTCTGCAACTCGACATCGACCAGCTGGCACCCCACGGCCGAGGCTTTGGCTAAAATGTCGAGCTGAGAAGCGATCGACCCGCGGAATCGGCCACCGGTGGCGACGCGGCGGCAGGTGGCGATTACGACTGTGCCGGGATGAGTATCCAGAAAATGCTTGATCTTAGGTAGCGCCAGCGAAGGCTTTGAAATGTAGTCCAACCTGAACTCCAGGAAGGAGTTATCCCGTATCAGAGCCTCGGCCTTCTCGACCAGTTCGGCGGCATCGGGCGCGGTGACCGCCACGCACACCCGCGGCAAGCGCAGAGGCAAGAGGCGGGGCGGGTAACTTCTGGCGGCAGAAATCATCTTAAAAGTGACAGGTCCGGAGTGACAGGTTCGGCGCGAATCTTACAGGGGCTGAATTCCAGATGCAACAGCGTATTCACAAATTCCTCGAAAACCCCGTTTTCGCAAACCGTCTAACACCCTCGTAACCTTGACCCCCTCTTACCCCCTTGTTACCTTCCAGTTGAAGCCTAGCTTCCATGGCATTTTGCTGGAGAGGAGGCGGCGTGTGTCTCTTCTCGGAGGTAACATGAAGAAAATAGGACTGTTAGTACTACTGGCTACGAGCGCGGCATGGGCTCAATCGACAGCCGACGCGGCTCAAACGACCCCGGTCACCCCTGAGGGAACGATTTTCACGTCTGCCAACTTTCCCATTCAGCGGGTCATGATGCCCACCTATGCGGATATTTACTGTGCTGGGTTCATCAACCGGCAGACGCTGCCCGATGCCAACTACATCGCCGGCGGTTTGGACTCTCCTTCAAGCACGAAGTTCGTCAGGGGCGACATCGTCTTCCTGAAGGGGTCAGGCTACACTCCTGGTGCGGAGTACGAGATTATCCGCGCTTTGCAGGACATCAACAAATATGAAATGTTTCCCGGCCAGATGAAGCTGCTGGCCTCCACAGGGCAGCCCTACGAGGAAGTCGGCCGCGTGCGCATACTCGATACCCGTAGCAAGACGGCAGTGGCGCAGATTGAATACTCATGTGACCCCCTCAACCCGGGAGATACGGCGATTCCGTTCGCCGAGAAGCAGATGGTGCAGTTCCACCCGCCGCTTCGTTTTGACCGTTTTCTGCCCGCGGGCAGCAAGGTTTCCGGGCGGATCGTGATGGCCAAAGATTTTGACTCGCAGCTGGGAGCGGGGCAGAAGGTTTATTTCAATGTGGGAGCTAACCAGGGCGTGAAGGTCGGGGATTATTTCCGCGCCGTGCGGAACTATGAGGCCACTCTCGATGATCCAGTGGATTCGCTTTCGTTCCGCGCTTCGGTCAGTGAAGACACGCAGAAGAAGCAACCATCCTTCGATCCCGGCATGTTCGAGAAGGGGAACGGACCGGTGATTCACGTGAAGGACCTTCCGCGGCGCGCGGTCGGCGAGATCGTCGTCATCGGAACCACACCCACCACGGCAACTGGAATGATCGTGTTCGCCATGGAAGACGTACACCTCGGCGACGGTGTGGAACTGGACGAACAAGCGCAACAGCAGCAGTAACCCTCGCAAGCGGCACAGACACGGGGACGGGCAACCGTCCCCGGTTTTGTTTTGCGGCAGCAGTCAGCGGCCACTCTTCTCGCCGAAGACCTCCGCTGTGAACGCCTCGATGGTCGCGCCTTTTTGCCACGCATCCGGGGGCAATCCGGCTTTGCGGCAGGTTTGTTCCAGGAAGGTCGTGCGGTCCCAGGCATGCTCGACCGGGACTTGTGGCAATAGCAAGCCGCGGCGACCTTGCCAGCTGATCAGCAGACCGTGACGGCCGATTTCGATTTCTTCTGGCAGAATCGCTTGCGCAGGAGAAAGGATGCTCAGCTCAATTGCCAGATAAGCAGTTTCTTCCCGCGTGACCGGCGGAAAACGGTTGTCGTCGAATGCAGCGGCCCGCGCAGTTTCCCCCACCGCCCGGTAGACCGGGCAATTGGGCAGCACATAGCCGACGCATCCGCGCAACGCTTCTTCTTGCCTATCGTGTACTGGTCCGTCATGTCCTGGCTCATCCAGTCCTGGCCGATCGCGGCGCAGATAAATCGAAGTGAAGACGCCGCGCGGCTCGGCAAAATGAGGCGTAGGGGGGTCCATCGAAATCTCGCGATGATCGAGAGCGGAAGAAATGGAATCGTGGGCCAGCCGCAGCAGTTGACTACGTTCCTCGCTGGAGAATTCCTGGACGGAAGCCACTGCCGAGGTCGAATTAGGTTGTTGGGGCGACATCGGCATCTGCCGGTCGGGGCGCCGGTTGTGGCTTTCGGCGACGGCTCAAAATGAAGGCGCGGCGCCGACGCTTGGAGACTTGCCGGTCAATCTTCGACCAGAACGCGGCGAAGTAATCGATACCCGAAACCAGCGAAACGCAGACCACAAACCATATCGCCGCATAGGCGATCCAGTGTACCGGGAAGACGAAGTTTCCATAGACCGGCCACACTTTCCAGCGGTGGTCGAGTATCACCGCCACCACGGAAACGATCTGCACGACCATCTTGAACTTGCCCAATTCACTGGCTTCGATCGTGAAGCCCTCGGTCGCGGCGATCGAACGCAACCCGCTCACCAGGAACTCGCGGCCAATGATGATCACCGCGATCCAGGCCGGAACCAGGCTGGGATTGAATTGCACCAGGGTAACGAACGCGGCAGCGATCAGAAGCTTGTCGGCCATGGGATCGAGCAGAATCCCCATGGTAGTGATCTGCCCGCGCTTGCGCGCCAGGTATCCGTCAATGCCGTCGGTCATGGACGCGGCGATGAATACTGCCGAGGCTAGCAATTCCTTGGCGCCGTGCGCGCTGCTGAATTGATTGGAAGACAGAATCCAGATAAACAGAGGAATGCTGCAGATGCGGATCAACGTGATGGAATTAGGCAGGTTCACCGCGGCTCAGCATTGTTTCCGGGGGCGCAAACCGGAAGACAGCTTGATTATCCTCCACGGTGGGAGGGAACGCAATGAGAGGAAATACACAGTTGGGACACGGTTGGGAGACAGTTGTCCGTGGTGGTTCCCGAATTGAAATCAGCAGCTTGATTACTTCGTGGTCGCCGGAGTCGTTGCTGCTGCTTTCGCCTGCTTGGCAATGATGAGGTCCTTTACCTTGGCGTAAGTTGCCTGCGAGATGATCTTCTTGTGGACGAGATCTAGCTTCGTGCGATAAGGACGGCCAGCGATGATTTTCTGCGAGATAGCGTCACCGATGCCGGGCAGAGCCTTGAGCTGATCGGCAGTCGCCGTGTTGATGTCGAGCTTGGAAGCGGCGGCCGCTTGCGGCTCAGCGGCTGCATTCGAATGCGCCGGCGCGACTGCGGGCAACACCAGGAACGCGAGCAGCAAAAGCAAGATTCGCGAGATCACTCTCACGGTGCCGGCAATTGGTCTACGCATAAATGCCGCGCTGGCGAATCGTATAGGCCACGCGATCGATGGCCAGCATGTAGGCTGCGATGCGATTGTTGACCTTGTGCGTCTCCGCGTAGCGGACCACATCGCCGAACGACGAGATCATGATCTCTTCCAGTTGCTCGTTGACTACTGACTCTTTCCAGAAGTAGCCCTGGCGGTCCTGCACCCACTCAAAGTAAGAGGTGGTCACGCCGCCGGCATTGGCCAGAATGTCAGGGATCACAAAGACTCCCTTGTCAGTTAGAACATCGTCGGCGGCCGAGGTCGTAGGACCGTTCGCCCCTTCCGCCAGGATGCGGCACTTTACCCGATCGACGTTGCGCGAAGTGATCACATTTTCGGTCGCGGCAGGGATCAGGATTTCGCAATCCGTGGTAAGCAAGTCGGCGGTGTCGGCCGCTTCCGCGCCGGGAAATCCATGCACTGTCCCATTTTTCTGCCGGAATTCAACCAGCGCATTCAAGTCGATCCCATTCTTGTTGTAGAGGCCGCCACCGACCTCTGCGATGCCCACCACTTTATATCCCGGCTTGATGCATGAGGTGCGCGGCATTCGAGCCCACGTTGCCAAAGCCCTGCACAATCACGCGGCTGCTCTCCCGCGACAGGCCCAGCTTCTTGCAGGCCTCGTCGCATACCACCATCACGCCGCGGCCGGTAGCTTCGCGACGCCCGCGGGAACCCCCGATGTTGATCGGCTTCCCCGTCACCACCGCCGTGACCGTCTGCCGCATATGCATGGAGTAGGTATCCATCATCCACGCCATGATCTGTTCATTGGTGTTGACGTCGGGAGCAGGTACGTCTTTTTCCGGTCCGATGAATTCGATCAGCTCTGAAGTGTAGCGCCGCGTCATGCGCTCGATCTCGCCCATCGACATCTTGTGCGGGTCGCAGATCACGCCGCCCTTGGCCCCTCCGAAAGGAATGTTGACAACGGCGCACTTCCAGGTCATCCAGCTCGCGAGAGCGCGCACCTCATCGAGCGTAACGTCAGGCGCGTACCGGATGCCGCCCTTGGCCGGGCCGCGCGCAATCGAATGCTGCACGCGAAATCCAGTGAAGACTTCGAGGTGCCCGTCGTCCATCTGCACCGGGATGTAGACTGTCAGCTCGCGGTTGGGATAGCGCAGAACCCGCCACAGGCCGTCATCCAGATTGAGCTTCTGCGCAGCCAGGTCAAAACGCGCCCGCTGCGATTCCCATGGATTGCTTTCCTTGTCGACCTGCGGTGGGGCAGTCAGCGTGGTCATAAAAGTGATCTCCGGGATGATTGCGATTCTTTATCTCGAAACAAGATGTTAGCCAGCGCCGGGACGAGTTCCCGGCGTGATCGGGCAAACGTTCAGAGTATATGAGCCGGGGCCGTAGGGAAGCAAGGCAGAGGATGGAAGCGGGATCCCATATTGAAACTAGCAAGGTGACCCAGACCGGTTCATCTCTTGTATATACTATCCAACTTTGTATATAATCTGGTTATGCCACTCAGTATACGCAATTCGGAGGTTGAACGCCTTGCCCGCGCGCTCTCTCGCCTGACCGGCGAGGGGCTGACGCAGACCATCTTGCAGGCTCTGCGGGAGCGCTACCAGCGCGTACGTACCGCCCGCGAGCAGAAACGACTGATGGAGGATCTTACCGCCATCGCCCGCCGGTCCGCCGCTCTTCCCGAGCTTGATCGCCGGAGCCCGGATGAGATTATCGGCTATGACGAGCACGGGCTACCGAAATAAATGGTCATCGACACCTCAGCCGTGGTGGCTATCCTGCGGCAAGAGTCCGGCGCCGAAAGCCTGCTGAGTCGATTAACTGCCGCCGGCTCTCGGCGAATATCTGCTGCGACTCTTCTGGAGACCGCAATCGTGCTCGAAGGTAAGTCGGGAGAAAGAGGCGGCGAGCAACTGGACTTGTTCCTGGCTCGCGCCAAGATCGAGGTCGAGCCAGTAACGGATGAGCAGGTCCGGATAGCAAGAAAGGCCTGGCGCCGCTATGGCAAAGGCAGCGGTCATGCCGCCCGGCTGAATTTCGGCGATTGCTTCAGCTATGCGCTCGCCCAAAGCTTGGGAGAGGAATTGCTCTACAAGGGCGCAGACTTTGCGCACACGGATGTTACCAAAGAAGATGTTCGCCCCGACCCGAACTAGCGCTTCCCGTTACCTAGGTTAATCTCCATCCCTTCGGCCGCAGCCCGTACTTTGGGATAGTAGTTGCGTGCGTCCTTCACGACCTTGTCGATCACGACGTCGGTGTGGTCGGGATCATGGTGGAACAACACCAGCTCCTTGGCGCCGCTCTCCATCACCACGTTGACGGCTTCGCGCCAGTGGCTGTGTCCCCAGCCGCGGCGCCGCGCTTCGTATTCTTCGGGAAGATACTGTGCATCGTAGATGAGCACGTCCGCGCCTTCGGCCAGCTTACGCACGGCTTTGTCGAATGCGGCGTCACCGGGTTCGTTGTCGGTGGCGTAGACGAGAATTCCATCCTTGGTTTCCAGGCGGAAGCCCATGCATCCCTGAGGATGATTCAGCCACGCCGTCTGCAGTTGGATACCATCCTCGATCGTAACGCGTCCGCTTTCGATGTCGCAAAAATCGCGCTGGGCCTGCATCTGCCCGATGTCCACGGGAAAGTAGGGCGCAGCCATCTGGTCCCCCAGGACTTGCTTCAGGCTGCGAGTGCGGCTCGAGCATTGGAAGAGGAACCGGTTCTCCGCGTTGGCATATAACGGCCGGAAGAACGGCATGCCCTGAATGTGGTCCCAGTGAAAGTGCGAAACGAACACGTGCGCAGAAAACGGCTTTTCCCCGAACTCACTTTGCAGTTGCTGGCCCAGCACGCGGAACCCGGTACCGCAATCAAAGATGAAGATGCGATCGCCAAGGCGCACCTCGACGCAGGAGGTATTGCCTCCATAGCGCATGTTCTCGGGTTGTGGGGTGGGCGTGGAACCGCGTACGCCCCAGAACTTGATCCGCATAGGCTCCCCGGCCCCACGAGGGCTGCTTTACCGGACTCTGTCTTTGGTATCTTCTGACGATGGGCCGCGTCCGTCAATTGCCGGGTTGGTTCACAGACTACTATTTCGCGGCATTTTCACGGTAAGTACCAAAGTACTCCGGGACGGGGGCGCGCGCTACAAGCACCCGCGTCCAGGTAGCCACTCCCCTGTACCGAGTCCCCTATAATGAACCGCGAGGCCGCGCAGGCGTCTGGCGAGTCTCGTCCCTAATTCTTCGCATGCCTTATCCCGAATTCAAGGAATTCTCCCGTCTGGCCCGATCGGCCACGCTGGTGCCGGTAGTGAAATCAGTGAGCGCCGACCTGCTTACGCCGGTCTCCGCCTTTCTGTCAATTGCGGAAAGCGAACCCCACGCGTTTCTCCTGGAGTCGGTCGAGCGCGGCGAACAGATCGGCCGCTACACCTTCCTGGGAGCGCGGCCTTATATGCGCCTGCGAGCGCGCGGTTCGTCCATCGAAATTGAACGCGGACGGCACCGCGAACGGCACCAGGGAAACGTGTTCGAGTTCGTGAAGCTGTTGCTGAGCGAGCACCAGCCAGCCTCGGTTCCCGGCCTGCCGCCATTCACCGCCGGGGCCGTAGGTTATTTTTCCTACGACGTAGTACGGCAGCTGGAGAAAATCGGCGAACATGCTAAGGACGATCTCTCTCTGCCCGATTGCGAACTGATGTTCTTCGACCGCCTGCTGGCCTTTGACCACTTGCGCCACCAGATTCACATCGTGGCTGCCGCGGACGTTTCGAGAGAGAGCCCCCGCCGCGCTTATGCCCGGGCGGTGCGCGACATCGCCGCACTCGAAAGAAAGCTGGCAGCAGGATTGCGCCCGGCAATGTGGCGCAAATCTGTCAAGGCCAGGCCCGGAAAACTCAAAATCCATGCCGGAACTACGCGGGCACAGTTTCTGCGCCGCGTCGAGCGCTGCAAAGAATACATCGCTGCGGGCGACATCTTTCAAGTGGTGCTCTCGCAGCGGCTCGACTTCATCCCCGGCATTGAGCCGTTCGATCTTTACCGCGCCCTGCGCCAGGTGAATCCCTCACCCTATCTTTATTTTCTGAGGATGGGGGATACGCAAATTCTCGGGTCGTCTCCCGAGATGTTGGTGCGGGTGACCGGACGCAAACTGGAATACCGTCCTATCGCGGGAACGCATCCGCGCGGGCGCGATGAGGCCGAAGACCAGCGCCTGGAACAACAAATGCGCACCGACGAAAAAGAGCGAGCCGAGCACGTCATGCTGGTCGACCTCGGCCGCAACGACCTCGGCCGCGTCAGCGAGTACGGCTCAGTCAAAGTGAAAGATCTGATGTACGTGGAGCGCTACTCTCACGTCATGCACCTGGTGTCGGCGCTCGAAGGCACGCTGCGCAAGGATCTCGGCGCGCTCGACGCGTTCGCGGCTTGCTTTCCCGCGGGCACGCTGAGCGGAGCGCCCAAGGTCCGCGCCATGCAGATCATCGAAGAACTGGAACCGGTGCGCCGCGGCATCTACGGCGGATCCGTGCTCTACGCCGATTTTGCCGGAAACCTGGATTCCTGCATCGGCATTCGTACCATGCTCATGCAAGGCAAGCATGCATATCTGCAGGCAGGAGCAGGGATCGTGGCCGATTCCGATCCAGCAAAAGAGTTCGAGGAATCGATGAACAAGGCTCAGGCGCTGCTGAGGGCGGTGGAGATGGCTAGAGGCAGTGGTCAGTGATCACTGGCACTGCTCGCCAGAAAATTTGCCACCAGCTTTTTCCCCGCATCCGTCAGCACGCTCTCAGGATGAAACTGCACTCCCTCGACGGCAAACTTCTGTGCCGCAGTCCCATGATGGTGCGGTTCCATCTTTCTCCGTGGTCCAGGCGCTGACTTCCAGTTCACGGCAGATCCTTCTCTTCCACGATGAGCGAGTGATAGCGCGTGGCCGTCATCGGCATGGGCAGGCCGCGGAAGATGGTCTTGTTGTCGTGGGTGACGGCGCTGGTCTTGCCGTGCATCAGGTGCGGAGCGCGCACGACGTTGCCGCCAAAAGCCGCGCCGATAGCCTGATGTCCCAGGCAGACGCCAAGCACCGGCACTTTGCCGGCGAAGTGCCGGATCAGATCAATGCTGATGCCGGCGTCCTGCGGCGTACAGGGTCCAGGCGAGATCACGATGCGCTCCGGTTGCATAGCCTCGACTTCGGCAACGGTCACCTGATCATTGCGGCGAACCTCGACCTCCGCGCCCAGTTCCCCGATGTACTGAACCAGGTTGTAGGTAAAGGAATCGTAGTTGTCGAGAACGAAGACCACAGGCACCCACCTCGCTACAGTTTAGCCGGAACGGGCCATCCCCGTCCCCAAGGGTGGTATTGACGGAAAACGCTGCCCAAGTCATTCTTGGGATAAGTTGAAAGCCACTTCATTAGCTTTGGAGTAACACATGACAGAAGCCCAGCAGGAAAAAAGGGCTGCACGACGTTTTGCGCTGCGGATCCCGGTAGCCGTAGCCCGCGATGGAAACTCTGGCCACGGTGAACCCGCTCAAATCCGCGACGTCAGCGCGCGCGGCATCAGCCTTTACCTCGACTCACCCATCGCGCAAGGTTCACCCATCGGCTTCACTCTAACTCTGCCGCCCGAAATCACGCTAACCGAGAGTATCCGCGTCCAGTGCAAAGGGCGCGTGGTTCGCATCGAAGATGGCAGCGCAGACGGCAAAATGGCAGTGGCTGCCGTCATTGAAGAGTACGAGTTCCTTCCACAGAGCTAAAGTTGGATCCCGGGACGTCGCCCGATTCCCAGGCAGCCACAGGCAGCCAGGGGACGCCTCGCGCTATGGGTCTGACTTCTTGACGAAATGATCGAGCATCGCGAACATTCCCACGTCCCGCTACTTGTTTCACACACCGCTTCATTCCCTTCCTGACAAGTGATAAGGTTCCTTTCAGGGGCCCGGCATTACTTCGATCTTCCAGAGGATCTCCTTGCCGCGATCTGGCATTCAAGTTGTTGGCATCATGCTGGCAGCGCTGGCAGTCGCGAAAGCGTGGCCGCAGGCTGCGGAATCTGAGAAGACGAATCTGCCCGACCGGGAGGCCGCAGTCGTCAGCAGTGTGCGCGTCGTGCATGAGGCGGGCGTACCGGCCGTTGAAATCGTTTCCACTCATCCCCTCGTACCTTCCATTCACTTGCTGGATTCGCCTCCGCGGCTGGTCATCGATCTATCCAACGCGCGCCTGGGACTGCTGCACAAGCGGATTCCCGTGCTGCAGGAAAACATTCTTACCCTCCGCGCCGAGCAATACCAGAACGATCCTCCCATCGCCAGAATTGTGCTCGACCTCCTGGTTCCGTACGGCTACACCTGGGACGGCGCAGGCAACCGCCTGATGGTGCGGCTAAAACCTCGCGCAGACCCTAACGCAGACCCGAACGAAGACCCAAGCGCAGCCGGCACGAAGTCACCCTCCCAGCCGCCGCAGGTGCTGTCGTTGACTCCACTCTGCCACGCCGGCGGTCGTGCCGGTCAGCAGCGAGATCGGCGAGGTCGTGCTGGCGGGCAAGCGCTTCGCGGCGGGTTCATCCCTGACCGCCGGCGGCGATACTGCGGTACTGCATTTGTCGCGAGGAGGCGAAGTCCGCGTTTGTCCCGGGACCACGGTTTCGGTGACGCCTTCGAAGAACGCCAAAGCTTTGATGCTGGGGCTGAGCACCGGCGCGCTGGAAACGCACTACGCACTCGAGGACTCAGCAGATACCGTGCTCACTCCCGATTTCCGCATCCTGTTCGCCGGCCCGGGAGAATTTGACTATGCCGTCAGCGCCGACGCGCACGGCAATACTTGCGTGCGCGCGCTGGCGGGCAACAGCTCTTCAGCCATCGTTTCAGAGCTGTTGGGCGACCGCAGCTATCAGGTGAAACCCACTGAACAGGCCGTGTTTCACTCGGGGCGCATCGATAAGGTCGACACGGAAGTTCCCGCAGAATGTGGGTGCCCGGCGCCGGTGCCGGTAATCCAAACAGATAGGTCTCCGGCGATCGTTCCGGATTCTGAGCTGCCGGCGAAGACCACCCTTGCTAAGGGCGCTCTGCCCGCGACTGAAGAAAGCCCGGCAACGACGCGCCGCAAACACTCTCCAGCGGACCCGAAATCCGGCCCCTCCCGCCTTCGCAGCCGGATGAAGTTCACGTCCAGGTGGACGCTCCGTTTGTTTTCCGGGGCAAGAACCGCGCCGCGCCGCCACCCGCGCTTATGGACGAGGCGGCGGCGTTACCAGTGATGGAAACTTCAACCCAGCCCGCCCCGCTGAAACCCCTGTGCAACCGCCGCCCGCGCCCAGCAATCCGCAGAACGCCGAACACCATCGCGTGCTGCGGCGGATCGGCAGGTTTTTCGCCGCCATCTTTCACTAAATGGCGAACTTAGCAAACGCATCGGAGACTAAACCGGCACTGGTCATCCCGATAAACATGCCATCCCGAGCGAAGCGAGGATCTTGGTTCTGCCCACACCATCAGCGTCACCGCCGGAGGCAGGAACCAGGATCCCCGGCTTCGCTCAGCATGACATTTCCGTTCTTACCCCCGATTGACAGCCCGCCGCAGCGGTTCCACCTTCTCCCGTGCAGCGTCCCGCAGGTCTCCGGCTATTTCGACGCCGCGCTCGGCCACGTCTTTCACCCGTTCCTTGGCGTCGCGCGCCCGGTCTTTGGCTTCTTCCGTCCAGTCCTGCAGCGTGTCTTTGGCGTCGTCGTAGCCGCGTTTCAAGTCGCGGCGGAATTGTTTGCCGGTTTTCGGAGCAAGCGCAAGCGCCACCAGGGCTCCCGCGCCGAGTCCAACCAGAAAGAACGTAACGGCAGTTCCTAGGCTGTTTCCTTCCGAAGATTCATAACGTCCAAAGCGCATAATGTGACCTCATTTCCACTTGGCGGGAGCGCCGGACATCCTTCCGTCCGGCTGCAATATCCTGCCAACCGCAATTCTAGTCCTCCGCCAGGTTGGCGGCGAGCCCTACCCAAGCGCGACGAAGAGCGGCTCGCTTAGGATGAGTGCAACTTCGGGAAGGTTTCCTTTCCCGCGACCTGAGTGTAAAATAACTTTTCGGCCCTTGTGCGGCGGAAAATGTGGCCTGCCCGCCTTCCGTCAGCCCTGCAAACCGCACTTATTTTTAAGGAGATTGTTTCAAGCAATGTCGATCCCTGCCACCCAACTGCGTCCCGGCATGATCATCAAGCATAACAATGATCTGCACTCCGTATTCAGCGTCGAACACCGCACGCCCGGCAACCTGCGCGCCTTTATCCAGGCCAAGCTGCGCAACCTTCGCACCGGCGCCATGTTCGAACACCGTTTCCGCTCGCCCGATCCCATCGAGAAGGTCAACGTGGATGAGGTCGACATGCAGTTCCTCTATGCCGACGGCGACAACTACTACTTCATGGACACGTCGAACTACGAGCAGACGCACCTGACCAAAGAGATTCTCGGCGGCGCCGTCGATTACCTGATCGCCAACCTCGAGATCAAAGTGGAATTCTTCGATGGCAAGGCCGTGGGCATCGAACTGCCGCAGACCGTGGAGCTCACCGTCGTCGAGACTGAGCCCGGCCTGAAGAGCGCGACCGCATCCAGCGTAACCAAAGCCGCGAAGACAGAAACAGGGCTGGTGGTGCAGGTGCCTCCTTTCATCAATGAAGGCGAGAAGATCAAGGTTGATACCGCCGAGGGCGTGTATTTGTCGCGGGCGTAATTGTCATCTGAGCGTAGCGGAACCTCGCAAAGCGAGGTTCTGCCGAAGGATCCCTGCAGTGCTCCACTGTCTCAGCGGTCTAGTGATAGTTTTCAGAGCATGAATTCTACTGAAAAAGCAGTTGAAGCCCGCCGCTTCGTAGTCCGCGGACGCGTGCAGGGCGTCGGTTTCCGCTGGTTCGTGGAGCGCGAGGCCCACATCCTCGGCATAGCGGGTTGGGTTCGCAATAACTCCGACGGCAGCGTCGAGGTGCTGGCCCAGGGAACCCGCGATCAGCTTTCCGGCCTGCGTTCGCGCCTGCGCGAGGGCCCGCGCGCTGCCCGCGTGGATGCCGTCGAAGAGTCCGAAGCCACGGCCCGGACATCACCTCATTTCGCATTGAAGGAGCATGGTAGGCAGGTTTCAACGTCTCAAGGTTTCAAAGTGTCAAAGGAAATCCTCCGATTAGTCATTGAATCCTTGAAACGCTGAAACTCTGAAACCTCGAAATATAAGGAGCGTGGTTGATTGTCCCCCAACTCAGGCATGAATGCCGCCCAGCTCAAAAAGCTGATCCGCGAAGTCCCCGATTTCCCCAAGAAGGGGATCCTCTTCTACGACATCACCACCCTGCTGAAAAATAAAGTCGGCCTGGCCACGCTCGTTGACCGGCTTTCCGAGCATTATGTCGACCAGAAGGTCGATCTCGTCCTCGGCATGGAAGCCCGCGGCTTCATCTTCGCCCCTGCGCTGGCCTACCGTTTGAACGCTGGATTCGTTCCGGTCCGCAAGGTGGGCAAACTCCCCGCCGAAACCGTGAGGTTCGATTACGCGCTCGAATACGGCACCAACTCGCTCGAGATGCACAAGGACGCCATCCAGAAAGGCCAGCGCGTGCTCATCGTCGACGACCTGCTCGCCACCGGAGGCACCGCTGAAGCCACGGCCAAGCTGGCCACTCTGCTCGGCGCGGAGATCGCAGGGCTGGGCTTCGTCGTAGAGTTGGATTTTCTGAAGGGCCGGGAAAAGCTCAAAGGTTACGACGTGATGTCGCTCCTGCACTACGACAAGTAACCAACGCGAGAATATCCGGGGAAGCTGCGCAGACCAGCCCTTCTTTCCGGCCTCTACTTCCAGAAGCGGGCAATCATCAGTCCCACGCCCACCCAGAAGCCGACGCTGACAGTCGTCGCCAGCCCGAGTCCCCCGACCATGCTCCAGTTGAAGCGGCCGCGGGATGGGACGGTCTTGGGTGCGAAATCATACACGAACCACGAACGGAAGAACTTTGCATCCTCCGGCCTCAGCCGCGGACCACCCCACGGTTCAGCCGGCGGCTGACCCGTGCGCGATTCGCGAGTGCCGGATGTGGGGAAGGGCTGCAATCGCTGATTCATCATCCGTACCTCAAAGTTTTATATGCAAATTGTTGGCCACCCCTTTGGGGGATCTTCTTAGTCTCTGAAAATAACACACCCTGGCAACTTCACAGACTCTCGAAAATTCTAAAAAGGGTAAATTTTCCCATTTCGGAACGAAGCGAGACTTCCCCCCCCCCCCCTTCGGCGGACACGGACTTCCCCCAGTACCAACAGAGCCCATGGGCAGATAACTCTGCGCCGGAACAGTCCTCCATCGCATCCGGAGTTTTCCAAAGGAACGTTATTGCCAACCTCCATAAGCGCGCGTGGCAAGTATCGTCGAATACGTGGCATTCGTAAAATTACGCCGGAGAAGCTGTCCAGCCTTCGAGCGGACAAGGCAGCCTCTGCCATCGACCTCTACTCAACGATCTTCGCGCCAAATGACTTGATTTAACCACCACGCGCCGCTCGGCAGCCCCGCTTGACAGAACTGCTCCCGCTCACTAGTCTGCCCCTCACACGCTTGCCGCCATCGCGCGAGCCGGCCAAACATCCCGAACTTACAGGAGGATCATATGCTCACAAACCTCATCTGGTGGATCATCGTTGGACTGATCGCGGGATGGGCTGCCGGCAAGATCATGAAAGGCGGCGGGTACGGCGTGGCATGGATATCGTCCTCGGTATATCGGCGCGGTCGTGGGTGGATGGCTCCTGAGGGCGCTCGGCATCTACCCAGGCGGATTGATTGGCACCATCGTAGTGGCGATCATCGGCGCCATCTTCCTGATCTGGCTCAGCCGCTTGCTCAAGAAGGCCTGAGCGCAGCGCCGCCGGGTTTCCCGCACGCCCGGCGGAAAGCTCTCGCTGAAAGCCCCAGCCATCTCAAAACACGCGGCTTGCATCCACGGCTCCAGAGACCTCCGCTCAGGTGTCTAAATCCCTGCAGGGGCCGCGCCCAGCGCGCAAGAACGACCTCACGCTGCGTTCTATCCAGGACGAGCGGCCCCCAGCTCAACGGAGGAGCCATGCGTTTCCTGAAGACTGCGGCATTGTTTTTCTTGCTCGCCACACTGTCATCTGGCCAAAGTTCGGAATCGGCCCTGCTGCCGATTCCGCAGCGCGCCTGCCCGTGACCCGCGTCATTCTCTACAAAAACGGAGTCGGATACTTTGAGCACGCCGGCCAGGTGCGCGGCAGCCAGGACGTCAACGTCGATTTCACCACCGCGCAATTAAACGACGTGCTGAAGTCGCTGACCGTGCTCGATCTCGGCAAAGGACGCATCACCGGCGTCAGCTACAACTCCAACGCTCCTCTGGAGCGCCGTCTCGGTTCCCTGCATCTCGCCGTAGGCGAGAACCCAACCACCGCCCAGTTCCTCGACGCCTTGCGCGGCGCGCGCCTCGAAGTGCGCAGCGGCTCCGAGACTGCCTCCGGACGCCTGCTCAGCATTGATGAACGCGAGATTCCCATCAAAGGCGATCAGAAGATTACGGTCGATCAGATTTCCATCGTCAGCGACAGCGGAGAAGTCCGTGTCTTCGATCTGACTCCCACCACCAGCGTCCGCGTAGCCGAGAAGGACGTGAATGATGAAGTCGGAAAATACCTAGGCCTAGTCGCCTCCACCCGCGATCAAGATGTACGGCGCATGACCATCTCCACCGCCGGCGAAGGAGAGCGCAACCTGCTCGTCAGCTACATCAGTGAAGTGCCGGTATGGAAGAGCACATACCGAATCGTGATTCCAAACGATGGCAAGCCCTTACTGCAAGGCTGGGCCATCGTGGATAACACGGTAGGCGAAGACTGGAAGAACGTCGAACTGTCGCTGGTCGCAGGCGCTCCGCAGTCGTTTGTGCAGCAGCTTTCTCAACCCTACTACGCGCGGCGTCCCGTGGTCCCGCTGCCCCAGAATGCCATGATCACGCCGCAGACGTATGAAGCCACGTTAGAAGAAGCCACGCCAGGTTCTCCGACGGTCGGCGTGGTCGGTGGAGTTCCAGGAGGAATCCCAGGTGGCCAGATGGCAGGCGTTATTGGTGGACCTATCAGCAGTGCCCCTTCGGCCCAGAAGACTATCAGCGGTGGCGGCGTTGGTGGCGGAATGTATCGGCCCAGCGCGGGAAACTCCAAGCAATGGCTCAATGCGGATGTCGAACAGCTCGAAGCCGCCACCACGACTGCCCAAACCCGCGACCTCGGCGACCTCTTCGAATACAAACTCCAGGACCGCGTCACCATCCGCAAAAACCAGTCAGCCCTGGTGCCAATTCTGCAAGCCCGCATCGACGCCGAAAAAGTCTCCGTCTGGAACCCCTCGCAAACCGCCGTCCTGCGCGCACTCTGGCTCGATAACTCGAGCGAACTCACGCTCGACGGCGGCAGTTTCAACGTGCTCGAAGGCGATGCCTTCGCCGGTGAGGGTCTGATGGACCCGATCAAACCCGGCGAGAAGCGATTGCTTTCCTACGCGGCCGATCTCGGCGTCCTGGTCGACACTAAACAGAAATCGGAAAGCCAGCGCGTCACCAAAGTATTCATCGCCCACGGCATGATGACGCAGTCCACCCAGGAGCGCGAAGAAAACACCTACACCATCCGCAACCGCGATACCGCACAACGGACCATCGTAATCGAGCATCCCGCGCGGCCCGGCTGGAAGCTCACCGACGACGAGAAGCCGGCGGAAAGCTCCGCTTCCTTCCACCGCTTCCGCTTAACCGTCGACCCGAAGAAAACCGAAACCCTGCTGGTGAGAGAATACCGTCCAGTAACGAACACTTATCAGCTATCGAATGTCACCGACGATCAGATCAAATTCTTCCTCGCTGCGAAGATGATCAATCCAGAGATCGAGCAGGCCCTGCGCAAAGTGATCGCGCAGAAGAACAGCATCGCCGCGCTCGATGCCGAGGTGGGGTCGCGCAAGTCAAGAATTTCTGGGATCTCTGAAGATCAGCAGCGCGTCCGCGAAAACATGAAGGCTCTGAAAGGCAGCGTGGAAGAAAAGGCGCTGCTGGCGCGCTATGTCCGTGAACTGAACGAGCAGGAAGACCACGTCCAATCACTCCACCACGAGGTCGCCGACTTGCAGCAGAAGCGCGACGCCGCCCAGAAGACGCTAAACGACATGATCGAAGGTCTGCAGATGGAAGCGACGCTATGAGCGTCCTATGAATATGCTTACGTAGAGACAGCCGCCGGCTGTCCAGGAGGGGGAAGGAAGTGGGCGAAGCCCGGGTGCAAACGGGCGCACTCTAAGCCGGGACTGCAGCCTGCATAGCGGCGACAGCAGCGTCCAGATGCTCCAGCGTCTCCCCAACCGTAAGCGAATACATATCCCGGCCCAGGCCTTCGCCAGCCTGTAGCGCAGCTTTCAGGTAATGCCCGGCAATCTCGGCGGCAAGAGAATCCGTGATGACCCGGCCCGTGCGGTTCTTGTACTCCACCCAAGCTGGATGCGGCAGCGCGACCGACACGCTCCTTCCGTCAACCAGAAACTTCACGTCGACAGCGTCAGCATGCCGCGTGGAAATAGCCACGATCAGCGCCTGATAAACGCAGTGCACCGGCTTCTTGGTCCAGCGATCGGTAGCAGTGAAATCCTCAAACATGACATGGAAAACTATAGCGACGAGCCAGCCGCGGGCAAATCGCAGGCAGTCGAGGATCGATCATGTGGGGACAGCGGCTAGCCGAGCATCGTCCCATTCTCTCTTCAACCGAGTTCACCAATCCATTTTTCCAAGTAACGCGGTCCAACGCATCCCCTCGCACTCTCAGTATCGCTGCTACGTCCTCGATCTGGCGCTGTGATTGCCCCAGCTTCGACCATTCCATCTTCGCGATGACAACGTCCTCAGCCGTCGCGATAAAGAGAGAGTTGCCCTCCACGTCAACCGCCCGGCGACGTTGAATTCTTCCTCACTGAATGCCCGCGACTTGCGGATGATGAAATCGATCTTCCAGCCGGTGGCCAAATCTATCACATTGAATAGGGACTGCTGTTTGTGCGCCTCCAGAGCGGCTGTCCAGTCGAGCGAAGTTCGATACCGGAGTTTTGATCAGTATGCGCAACTGCGAAGGCGTAGCGGCGATTACAAAATCTATATCCTGGGTCGAACGTGGAGCGCCGTAGGAAGCGCTTGCAAAGGACCCCGAAAGCATATAATCCACTCCAGCAGAATCGAGTGCGGATTTGATCCTTGCGAAAACATCCGAGACGCTCATCGCAGCTTTTCGGGCAGGAGATGCGGTAGGAATGCCAGCCTAAGCAATTCTCGTGCGACCTCGCCGTCCGTCCAGTCCCGGTGTTCTTGACGAATACGCTCTTTGGCAAGAGCGCGGGCGAACAAACTCATCTCCAGTGCCAAAAGGAGGCGCTGTTCTTCAGTCATTGCCCGGTGAATCTGAAGCTGCACAGCTTGAGCCTCTACGCTGGTATCGGTAATAGGCACAAGTGAAATGTTAACACGGAGAGTTGACCATTACCCTCCGGCAATCGCTCCGATGATGAGAAGCGGTTCCGCTCCGGAAGCCACCGCTTCAGGAAGTGCGGCGTCCGGCAACTCATGCGAAAGATCTTCCTCGCACGCAAAGAATCGCAAAAACGGCCGCCGCTCCTGCGTGACCTGATCCCGAATCGTCCCGCGCAGCATGGGATAGCGCGCCTCGAGCTCGTCAAGCACCGAGCGCTGCGTAACCGGCCCCCCGACTTCAAGCTGCACTTCGCTGCCGACATGCGCCAGCGTTCGCAGATGCTGCGGCAGTATGACGCGGATCACGCGAGCGTCTGCACCTCGACCGATAGCACTGCCGGCAAATCCCGAACAATCGGAGCCCAGCTATCTCCGGCATCCGCCGATGCATAGACTTGGCCGCCGCTAGTACCAAAGTAAATTCCGCATTTGTCCAGCGAGTCCACAGCCATGGCATCGCGCAGCACGTTGACGTAGCAGTCGCGTTGCGGCAGACCATTGGTCAAAGCCTCCCACTCGTTGCCACCAGTGCGGCTGCGAAACACGCGCAGCTTGCCATCGGGAACAAAGTGCTCCGCGTCACTCTTGATCGGGACAACATAGACGGTCTCCGGCTCGTGCGCGTGAACGTCGATCACGAATCCAAAGTCAGTCGGCAGGTTCCCGCTAATCTTCTGCCAGGAATCGCCGGCATCATCGCTGCGCATCACGTCCCAGTGCTTCTGCATAAAGAGGACGCCGGGTCGCTTTGGATTCATCGCAACGTGGTGAACGCAATGGCCGACTTCGGCCGTCGGGTTCGGAATGTACTTGGAATACAGCCCGCGATTGATCGGCTTCCAGCTCCCGCCGCCATCGTCAGTGCGAAACGCCCCCGCCGCCGAAATCGCAATCCACATTCGCTTCGGATTGCTGGGATCAAGAATAATCGTGTGCAAGCACATCCCGCCCGCGCCCGGTTGCCACGCGGGCCCGGTGCCGTGCCCGCGCAGCCCGGAAAGTTCCTGCCAGTTCTCGCCGCCGTCGGTCGAGCGAAAAATTGCGGCGTCTTCCACGCCTGCATACACAGTGTCAGGATCACTAAGCGAGGGTTCCATATGCCACACCCGCTTGAATTCCCAGGGGTGCTGTGTGCCGTCATACCACTGATGCGTAGTGAGCGGCTTGCCAGTTTCATCAGACGCGTCGTAAACGAACTTGTTGCTAGCCGCCGTCGGTGGGCCGGGCGCAGGCGGCTCCCCGGGCGGCGTTCCCGGCTGGTGCCAGGTTTTGCCGCCATCGTCCGAGCGCTGGATGATCTGTCCAAACCATCCGCTCGACTGTGACGCATACAGTCGATCGGGATCGGCAGGCGATCCCTTCATGTGATAAATCTCCCAGCCCGCAAAATGCGGACCACTCACCTCCCACTTGTCGCGCTTGCCGTCGGCCGTTAAAACAAACGCGCCCTTGCGTGTTCCCACCAACACCCGCACCTTACTCATTGCCTCCTCCCAAAAATCTCCGCATCCGTACAAAGCCAGTCTAATTCCTCACTGCGGCTTCGAAGAAGCTCCAAGAACGCCGCAACAACTAGCGCACTAAAGATTCGCCCGTCAGCGCTAATTCATGGGACCAGCCGTTCCGCAGCGAACAGTATTCACATTTAACTTGCGCTTTGCAAGTAAGCATTTGACAATGGATTAGGCAATGACCCGAAGAAAAGCGATCCCAACGCGCAGGTCAAGATGCCCGCTGAACGCATCGGTGGAAATGCTGGGCGACCGCTGGTCGCTGCTGATCATTCGCGAGATGTTGCTCCGGGGAGCCCGTACTTACAAAACATTTCTGGAATGTTATGAAGGAATCGCGACCAATATTCTAGCCGACCGCCTGCGGAAGCTAACCGCCGACGGAATTATTACCACGAAACCGGACCCGTCCGACGGCCGCAAAGTAGTTTACTTGCTCACCAGGAAAGGAATCGATCTGGCCCCGGTTCTTACGGAGATGGTGCTCTGGGCAGCCGCCCACGAAGATACCGGCAATCAAGCGCTGGTAAGGCAAATGCGAGCTGATAAAGAAAAATTTCTGGCCGACGTGCGGCAACGCTGGTTTGACAGATAAAGCCTGACAGATAAAGTCTGACGGATAACTTTTGACGGATAGCGTTTGCCGGGTAACATGGATGGGTGCCGACCCGGGTTTCAAAGCAGGCTTCGAAGGAAATTCCGAAGCGAGCCAAACTGAACGTTCTTCGCGCCGCAAACCTCACCAAAATTCCCTGGCTCGTCCATGGATTCTCCACGCGCGTAGGAGGCTTTTCGCGCGCCTATGGGGGCCAGGCACTCAACCTGGGATTCACCAAAGGCGATTCCAAAGCCGTCGTCGAGCGCAACCGCACCGCGTTCTCGCGTAAACTCACCGCGGGCAAATGGCCGTTAGTCAACCCGCGTCAGGTCCATTCCGACACCATTCATTTCGTCGAGGCCGCTCCCAGATCCCAACTCGTCGGCGACGGCCTCATCACCTCAACCCCAGGTTTGCTGCTCGCGATTCAGGCCGCCGATTGCCTGCCCATCATTGTCGCTGACCCCAAACGCCGCGTTGTGGGCGTGTTTCACGCCGGCTGGCGGGGAACGCTGAAGCGCATCGTCGAGAAAGGAGTGGGCGAGATGCGCCGCCGCTTCGGCACGCGGCCCAGGGATCTGAAGGCCGCGATTGGCCCCGGGATTCATAGCTGCTGCTATCAAGTTGGCCAGGAGGTTCGCGAGCAGTTCGAGTCGCAGTTCGCCTATGCCGCAAAATTATTCCGGGAAGTTGAAGAGCGCGATCCGGTGCGCGAAAAATATCCCATGCTGTTCCTCACCGCTCGTCCCCCCGGCCACAGCGAATTGCCAAAGAAGATTTTCCTCGACCTGGTGGAAGCCAATCGTCAACAACTACTGGCCGCGGGCGTGCCGGCCAAAAGTATCGAAGCCTCGCCGTTATGCACCAACTGCCGCACCGACCTGCTGTTTTCATACCGCGCAGAGAAAGGGAAAACTGGACGAATGATGGCAGTCGTGGGAATCCGCGACGCGCGTCGTCGCGGGTAAATGGTGTCTAATAACCCGCGGACAAATCAAAGTTCCAGACAGAGATATGTTGCGACAAACAAATACGCGCGTCGTGCCCTTGCTCTGTTTGCTTATGTGTGCAGCACCGGCCGATAGCCAAGTCTCATCCGGCCCAGTATCAACCGGAAACGTGCCGTCGAGCCGGATCGATGCCGTATTCGCCAGCCTGAAGTCTGCCACAGCTCCGGGTGCTGCCGTGCTGGTGGTTCATCGCGGCCGGGTAGTGTTTCGCCGCGGATACGGAGTCACCGACCTGCGCACCCTGCAGAAGATCGATGAGCGCACCAACTTCCGCCTCGCTTCATTCACCAAGCAATTCACGGCGGCTTGCATCATGCTCCTCGCACGCGATGGCAAGCTCAGCTATGACGATCACCTGACCCACTTCTTTCCGGAGTTCCCCGCTTATGGAAACTCGATCACGGTACGCAATCTGCTGAATCACACCTCTGGCCTCCAAGACTATGAAGACCTGCTGTCGCAGCAATATCCCAACACGCCACCGGAAAAGATTCCGCAGATACTCGATGCCGGCGTTCTGAAGCTGCTCGAGCAGCAAACCACCGTGAAATTTCCCGCAGGCACGAAGTGGGAATACAGCAATTCAGGCTACGCCGTGCTGGCGATGATGGTCGAAAAAGTATCCGGCAAGCCCTTTGGCGAATTCCTTCAGGAGAGAATCTTCACGCCGCTGCAAATGACAAACACGCTGGCCTACGAGCGAGGCAAGAACCGAGGTCAAAGGGAAGTGCTGCACCGCGCCTACGGCCACTCCAGGGAAGGCGACGGCTGGCAAGAAACCGACCAGAGCCCCACATCCGCCGTTCTCGGCGACGGAGGCATCTACTCTTCCGTCGATGACCTCGCCCAATGGGATCGCGCGCTTCGCCTGCACACGCTGTTGAGCGAAGCCGAGATGCAGCCGGCCCTCACTCCAGTGCGACCGACAGAAGGGCCAGGGAAATCCCCAGAAGGCAAGACGGTGAGCTACGGGTTTGGCTGGTTTCTCGATCCCTATCGGGGCCACAAGCGCATGTCACACGACGGCGAGACAATTGGTTTCCGCACCACAATCCAGCGTTTCCCCGACGACGAATTGACGATCATAATCCTCGCCAACCGTGCTGACGTTAATCCCGAGGATCTGGCTCTGAAGATTGCAGACTTGTATTTGCTGAAGCAGCGGCTCGCTAAGCAATAGGAGCTGCCGAAGGCGGGGCCGCCGCGTCGGCGATTCCCTCATTCACCAGATCCTTCAATTCCTTGCTGGGTTTGAAGAAAGGAATCTTCTTGGCGGGCACTTCGACCTTTTCGCCGGTCTTGGGATTGCGCCCCATCCGTGCCTTGCGCTGGCGTGTGCGGAAGCTGCCAAAGCCGCGGATCTCAATCTTGTCGCCTGCGCGCAAGGACCGCACCACGCTGTCAAAGATCGCTTCCACAATTACTTCGCTGTCTTTGCGCGTAAGTTCCGCTAAACGCGAGACTTCATCAATCAAGTCGGCTTTCGTCATAATGTCCCTTCGCTTCCGGCTCGGCCGTTCACTGCGCCGTCGCCACCTGGCGACAATGGCCTCGGCCCCAAATGGGAACCCTGCATAACCTTCTCAAATTTCAGGGGTTGTATGCAAGTCACGACAGAGAGTCAGGTCTCAGGTTTCAGAACTGAGGCCTTAGGAAGCCTCAAACGACAGAGTCTCCAGACCTAACACCCCAGGCCAAAGACCTGTTTCCTACTTCCACAAATAGAAGAACCCAACCTGCTCCTCCAGCATCTTTTCGCGGCTGGGGATCCACTGTGAAATGTCGCCGGTCAGCAAATCCAGCATGGTCTTGCGATCTTTATCCGGCCGCACTAGCGTCGGTTCCCCCGAGATGCCCACCGATCTCGCCGTATCTTTCACGGCGGCCTCAAAGTCGCCAGTTTCGTCTATCAGTTTCATCGACTGGGCTTCCTTGCCAGTCCAAACTTTTCCGTTGGCAATGGCTTTGACATCGTCGAACTTCATCCCGCGCCCATCCGCGACCGCCTGAATGAACTGTCCGAACATATTATCGATCAGCGACTGCATGTAAGCCTGCTCAGCGGGAGTAAGGTCGCGCGTAGGGTTCCCGGTGTCCTTGAACTCTCCGGTCTTGATCACCACACTCTTCAGCTTGGCCCACTTCAGCAGATCGCCGTAGTTCACCCACTCCGCAATCACGCCGATCGAGCCCACAATGCTCCCCTGGTCGGCATAAATCTTGTTCGACGCCGACGCGATGTAATAGGCTCCGCTGGCCCCAACCGTCTCAATGGAAACCACCACACGTTTCTTTTTTTCCTCGCGGATGCGTCTCACTTCGCGATAAATCTCTTCCGAAGCCGCCACGCCCCCGCCCGGCGAGTTCACATGCAGAATGATCGCCTTGATCGAAGAGTCGTCGGCAAACTTCTTGAGCTGCCCGACCACTGGCTGCGGCGACAGAATCACGCCATCCAGGTCCACCACCCCGATGCGGTCGCCAAAGCCACTGAAGCCGGCATCCGTGGACCCCGCATGCAACGTCAGGTAAACCAGCGAAAACACAGCCAGCACAAAGAGGAAGAATGCTCCTCCCCCAATCAGAATCCAGAGCAGGGTGTGGGAACGTTGTTCGGGCATAGGGGAAAGTTTAGCACCGGAAGGCTAAGGTGTAATCACCCTCAGCGCCCCGCCCTGGACGCCAACCTCAACCGGCGTCCGGCAAACATATTCGCCATCGGCATAGACGTCGAACGGCGCCTCAGTTTCCACGCGCAGCTGCGTCTGTCTGAAAGGGAACAAGGTTTTTCGCAGAACACCCCAGCCCGAGAATAGCCGCCGCCCGCATGTGCGCGCTCGAGAGTAGCAGAATCGACCACTGTGGGGACAGCCGCCCTCGGCTGAAATCGGTCCACCTTGTCATCCTGAGGAAGCGGAGTCCCGCGCAAAAGCGCGGGACTCCCGACGAAGGACCTATGCATTTTGGGGGCGAGGAAGCGCGCTTGGGACAGCAGACGGTGTTATTTTAGAGAAAAGGCGACCCTCTTGATCTTTCTCCCTACGCGAATCGTCGCCTTTTTTCTCGGGTCCAGAAAAATAACCGGATCGGTCTTGAGCTCTTCGTTGACTCTCACCGCCTTCTGCTTGATCTTTCGCACCCCATCACTTATGGAGTCCGCCAGCTTAATTATGTAAAGCAGTCTGTCGAGTTTGATACGCCGATCGGCAGTTCCGAGTACTTCGCCCGCAACTTCAAAAGGAGTCGTCCCCTCAGGAGACGATTCCACATCAGTCAGGCGCACAGTGACCTCTTCCACATCCTCAGGCACTTCACTCTTCTGAAACTGCCTAGCCCAATCCTCGGCAGCTTTCCCCGCCGCCTCCGCCGAGTGAAAATCCCCCACAATCCTTCTTGCCAACTCCTTCTTAGCCTGCATCGGATGTGCTTCCCGCTTCATCTTCTCGATCTCAGCCACCTGCACGTCCGTCAATAACTCGTAATACCTCCACATCATCTCGTCGGAAATGCTCATCATCTTGCCATACATTTCCATCGGCGCCTCGTGAATCCCAATTGCATTCCCCAAAGACTTCGACATCTTCTGCACGCCGTCGAGCCCCTCAAGAATCGGCGTGGTCAGCACCACCTGCGATTCCTGCCCGTAAGCCCGCTGCAATTCGCGCCCCACCAGCAGATTAAATTTCTGGTCGGTCCCGCCCAGCTCCACATCAGCTTCGAGCGCAACCGAGTCATATCCCTGCACCAGCGGATAAAGCAGTTCGTGCAGCGCTATAGGTTTCTCTTCCCGAAAACGCTTGTGGAAGTCTTCCCGCTCCAGCAGTTGCGAAACCGTGTACTTAGCCATCAGCCGGATAAAATCGTCAGCAGTAAACTTCGCGAACCACCGCCGGTTAAAGTCGATCACGGTCCTCTGCGGATCAAGAATCTTGAAAACCTGCGCCTTGTAGGTTTCCGCATTCTCCTCAATTTGCTCGCGCGTGAGCGGAGGACGCGTAGCCGAACGCCCCGTCGGGTCGCCAATCATTCCAGTGAAATCGCCAATCAAGAAGATCGCAGTGTGCCCGAGGTCCTGAAAGTGTTTAAGCTTGCGCAACACAACGGTGTGCCCAAGGTGCAAGTCAGGAGCAGTCGGGTCCATGCCCAGCTTCACCCGCAACGGCTTGCCCGTGGCGCGCGATTTCTCCAGCTTGGTCCGCAGGTCGGCCTCGCGGATGATTTCCGCCGAACCCTTCTTGAGATACGTCAGTTGTTCGTCGACCGGTGCGAAGTTTGCCATGGGAAAAGACATTATAAGGAACGAAGCCGCAAAGGCCGAATCCGCACGTTTAGAATGTCAGCAATTCGCCGGGAACAGAATGAACATTCACATCCGAAAGGCAACAACGGCAGATGTTCCCCGGCTGCGCGAAGTGATCGAAGCGTCAGTGCGAGGCTTGCAAGCGAAGGACTATTCACCGGCCCAGATCGAAGGCGCGCTGCAGTCGGTCTACGGCGTGGACAGCCAGCTCATTGCGGATGGCACATACTTGGTGGCCGAGGCTTTCGATTTTCAGAATCAAGAATCGCAAAAGCCCGAGATCGTAGCCTGCGGCGGCTGGAGCAAGCGCAAAACCCTGTACGGCGGCGATCAGTACGAGTCCCGTGAAGATTCTCTGCTCGATCCCAAGCAAGATGCAGCAAAGATTCGCGCCTTCTTCGTGCATCCCAAGTGGGCACGGCAAGGCATCGGCAGCATGATCCTCGAGGCCTGCGAGAACGCAGCCTCGGAAGCCGGATTCACCAGCCTTGAGATGGGTGCGACCCTCAGCGGCGTGGCTTTCTATCGAGCCAAAGGATACGCAGAGATCGAGCGCCAGAACGCCCCACTGTCGAACGGAGAAACGTTGGAGATTGTCAGAATGGTGAAAAGGTGGGTGGAGGATTAACGAAACTTTATGTGGGGACAGCCGCCTCGGCTGTCCCGCCAAGCACAGCGAGGCGCGGTCAGAGCGCCTACTTTCAATTTTTCATCCTCAATCTTCGCCCGACAATTTCAAAGTTTCCCCCGAGCACGATGTTGATCGCCTCGGTATAGGCGATGTGTTCCTGCTCCAGGATCCGCGCCGCAAGTGAGTGTTCGTCATCGCTGCCAAGCACGGAAACAACTTTCTGCACAATGATCGCGCCATGATCGAGCTCTTCATCCACAAAATGCACCGTGCAGCCGGAAACCTTCACCCCATAAGCGAAAGCCTGCTCCTGCGCTTCTAGTCCAGGAAACGCCGGCAGCAGCGAAGGATGAATATTGAGAATCCGCCGCGGAAATTGCTGCACGAACCAGGGCGAGAGCAGCCGCATGTATCCGGCGAGGCAGATGAGGTCCGCCTTGTGTTGCCTAAGAGTGCCGACAACTTCTCGATCATGTTCTTCCCGCGTCCTGCCCCTCGATGGAATCACCACCGCATTCAACCCGCGCTGCCGTGCGGCGGCAACACCAGGCGCATCCGCGCGGTTGGAGATGACGACGGCAATGCGAGCGTCAGCGATGCGACCGCCGTCGATGCTGTCGGCAATGGCGACAAAATTAGAGCCGCGCCCGGAAAGAAGAATACCGATTGAATGCATTGGAGTTCGAATGATAATTCACTACAGAGACAGGCAGAAGGAATTCCAAACCGACAAGCTCAAGATCGGGCCGCAGGCTGGCACGGCAACTTACAAAAGGTTTCCTCGGTGTCTCTGTGCCTCTGTGGTGAGCTGACCCTAGTTGTAGACCACCTTACGCTCGCCCTTAACAATCCTGCCGACGGTGTAAGCTTTCTCGCCCACGCGCTCAAGCACAGTCTGCGCCTTCTTGAATTTCGCCAGAGGAACGACCAGCAGCATGCCCAGGCCCATGTTGAAAGTGCGTAGCATTTCATCTTGCGGCACATTGCCCAGAGTCCGCAGGTGCTCAAACAACGGTGGCACCGGCCACGACCCAAGGTCAATCGCAGCCGCAGTCCCGCGTGGCAGCACGCGCGGCAGGTTTTCCGTGATACCGCCCCCGGTAATGTGAGCCAAAGCCGAAACGCATTGCGCATCGAGCAGCTTCTTCAGAGCCGGCCAGTAACTCTTGTGCGTGCGCATCAGTTCGTTGCCCACTTTATTTTTTATCTCGTTGACGTAATCTTCCGCCGAGTAGCCTGCCACCTCAAACAGCAGCTTGCGGGCCAGCGAATATCCGTTGGTGTGCAGGCCGTTGGAAGCCATGCCGAGCACCACGTCGCCGATCTGCACTTCCTTGCCCGTAATGATCCGATCTCGCTCGACCACGCCCACAATAAATCCCGCTAGATCATATTCGCCATCGGGATAGAAGCCCGGCATCTCGGCCGTCTCCCCGCCAATCAGCGCACAGCCGTTGTGCTTGCAGGCGTCGGCAATCCCCTCCACCACTTTTTCCGCGATCGTAGGCTCAAGCTTCCCGGTCGCCAGATAATCCATAAAAAACAGCGGCGCCGCACCTTGAACAGCAATGTCGTTCACGCAGTGGTTCACCAGATCGGCGCCCACCGTGGAATGCAGCCCCATCTCGAAAGCAATCTTGAGCTTCGTCCCGACGCCATCGACGCTCGACACCAGCACCGGATCGACATACTTGGTCTTGTCCACCGCGAACAGGCCGCCAAACCCGCCAATTTCACTCAGCACTCCGCGAGTAAAGGTCTTATGCGCCAGATACTTGATGCGCTGCTTGGTCCGGTTCGCGCGATCGATATCGACCCCAGCGTCGGCGTAGGTGATGGGTCCAGCGGCGGGTGTGGAGTTCTTGGCCACGGCTTTTCGCGGTGTCCTTTTCTCAGTCCTTCAGTGTGGGAAAACGCCGGGTTCCTGGCGAAGCAGCAGTTCCTAAGGCCGCTCATTGTAACACGTTCGTCGTTGGATGCAGGGCACGCGGAAATTGCTCAAGCGTCACTCATGTGGGGAGAGCCGCCCCTTCGACAAGCTCAGGGCAGGCTCGCGGCTGTCTATCGAGCGCAGCTCGATGCCTTCGTAGTCAATGCGGCCTTAACTAGTGGGCAATAAAGTTCGAAAAGAAGTAAGCGAGAAGCCCGAAAAGAGCCAGCCCAGAAATACCATAGGCAGTCAGCACCCAGGCGCCGCGGCCTTCACGATGTTTACCGCTGGCCGCTGCCTGCGAAATCGATTGCTGAGAAACCGAAGAAGAGATGTTTGAAGCCCGATCTTCCATGCCAGGAACCCTCCGCGGAAAGATCGTGGCGCAAGCACATTATGCGTCACGCTGCCTGGCTTCGTGGCCAGGCAAGACTATCTGGACGGGATTCTACTACGATTTTTCCGCCCCTGAAGAAGGAAATCTGATCCCGACCGCAGATCATCACGCAATTAATTGCATACTCGATGACGAAACTGCTCCTGTGCCGTCAATACACCAAGCCCTATCAAACCCGAATCGAGGCTGCCCCACTTCAGCCTTGGGCTACGAACGCCGCAGGCTTTACTATTACCTTATGCGCAGTATCTTTCTCTCAGTCCTTCTTGCCAGCACCCTGGCTGCACCCTCAGCCGCCCCAGCCCAATCGGCCAAGACACCCACGGTCCAGGCCACTTCCGCAAAAGCGACCGCTGAATCCCCCAAGCACGACTATTCCCAGGAGGCCTTCGTTGTCGAGCAGTACCACTCGCGCTATCGCTTCGAAAACGATGGCACAGGCCGCAGGGAAACCATTGCCCGCATCCGCGTGCAGAGTGAGGCCGGTGTCCAGCAGTGGGGCGAGATTCAAGTGGGCTACAACTCCGCCAACGAACGCGTCGAGATTGTCTACGTCCGCGTGATCAAAGCCGACGGCACCGTGGTGAAGGCGGGCGACGATGCGGTGCAGGATCTCAGCGCGCCCGTCGAGCACGAAGCTCCCGTCTACACCGACTACCGCCAGAAGCACATCACCGTGCCCGGCCTGCGTCCCGGGGAAGTGCTCGAGTACGACATGGTCACGGTGATTCACACGCCCCTCGCCGCCGGCCAGTTCTGGGCCGACTACAATTTCGACAAAACCAGCATCATGCTCGATGAGCAACTCGACGTCGATGTCCCCGCCGACCGTCCGCTCAAGTTGAAGAGCAAGCCGGGCCTGGATCCCAAGGTCACCGAAGACAACGGCCGCCGCATTTACCACTGGACCAGTTCTCACCTGGTGCGCGAAGACGACTCAAAGGACAAAGATGATAAAGACAAGAAGAAAAGATCCGACGACGAGCGCCCCGACGTTCAGCTGACCACCTTCGTCAGTTGGGAGCAGATCGGCCGCTGGTATGCCAGCCTGGAGAAAGATCGCCGCGCCCCCTCGCCCGAAGTTCGCGCCAAAGCCGACGAACTCACCAAAGGCCTGAACACGCAGCTAGACAAGGTCGAGGGCCTCTACGACTATGTCGCGAAGAATTTCCGCTACGTCAGCCTGTCGCTCGGCTTAGGCCGCTACCAGCCTCACGCCGCCGCCGATGTCCTCCACGACCAGTATGGCGACTGCAAAGACAAACACACTCTTCTGGCTTCCTTGCTCGAAGCCGAAGGTATGCATGCGTCGTCAGTGTTGATTAACTCTACCCGCCAGCTCGATCCCGATGTGCCCTCGCCCGCCCAGTTCGATCATGTCATCACCATGCTTCCCATGGGCAATGACGAAGTCTGGATGGACACCACCAGCGAGGTTGCGCCTTTCCGCCTCCTCGCCTTTAGCTTGCGCAACAAGCTCGCTCTCGTCATCCCCGCCGACGGCTCCACGCCGCATCTCGAGAAAACGCCCTCCGACACTCCCATGCCCGACAGCGAGATTTCCGAGATCGATGGAAAAATAAATGAGATCGGCAAACTCGAAGCCCACGTTCACTACACCTTCCGAGGCGACGAAGAACTGCTGCTGCGCTCGGTCTTCCGCCGTGTCCCCGAGGAGCAATGGCAACGCGTCGTGGAAAACGTCAACGCTGGAATGGGTGGCGACATCACGAACTTGAAGATCAGCGATCCCGCCGCGACCCGCGAAGCCTTCACTATGTCTTACGATGTGGCCCGGCCGAATTTCCTCGACTGGTCGAAGAAGAAATCCGACCTGATCCTGCCTCTCTGTCAGTTCAACTTGCCCGATCTCGGCAACAACAGTGACAGTGACGATGCCAGCGACGCCGGCGCTGACTCGCTCAAACTCGGCCCCAAAGCGGAGTACGTCTACAAAATCAAACTCCAACTCCCCGCCACCTACACCGCGCACGCCCCGCTCGCTCTTTCCGTGAAGCGCGACTACGCCGAGTATCAGGCCACGTACCACATCGATGGCACCACCTTCACTGCCGCACGAACGCTCACCGTACGTCGGGACGAACTACCCGCCCAGCGCGCTCCCGACTACCAGGCTTTCCGCCGCACCGTCAACTCCGACCTGGGGCAGTTTCTTTCTGTCGAGAACGCTGTCGCCGGCACGCTCACGCCTGCGCCCGACATGAAAGCGGATGACCTGGTCGAAAGCGGCCGAGCCGCCTATATCAGCAACAATTTTCCACTAGCCATTCAACTTCTCAAGCGCGCCACCGAAGTCGACCCCAAGAATAAGTACGCCTGGTATGCCCTGGCCCTGGCCTATATGGGAATGCGCCAGAATGACGACGCCATCGCCGCCCTCAACAAGCAGATCGAGCTCAATCCCTACGACGAGTTCGCCTACAACGCTCTGGGACGCGCCTACTGGCAGGAGCGCAAGTACGACAACGCCGTGACCGCCTTTAACAAGCAGATCGAAATCAATCCCCTCGACAAGTTCGCCCACGCTGGCCTGGGCAGCATGTATTCCGAGTGGCACAAGTATGACTTGGCCGCGCCGGAATTAGAAAAAGCCACGTCTCTCACTCCCGATAATCCCGAACTGCAAGTGAGCCTGGGCGATGCCTACCTGAATCTCGGCCAGGACGACAAAGCTCTCGCCACTTTCGACCACGCCGTCGAACTCTCGGCCACGCCACTGGTCTGGAACAATATCGCTTACCAGCTTTCGCTGAAAAACTCTCACCTAGACCGCGCCCAGCAATACGCCGAGTCCGCAGTTTCAGCCACCACCGCCGCCCTGCGCAATGTTTCGCTAGACCGGCTCACGGCGCAAGACCTGCCGCTGGTCCCGTCGCTCATCGCCTACTGGGATACGCTGGGCTGGGTCTATTTCGGAGAAGGCAATCTCGATAAAGCCGAAAAATATATTGGCGCAGCCTGGCAACTAGGTCAGCACGGCGAGGTAGGCGACCATCTCGGACAGATTTATGAAAAGCAGGGAAAGAAAGATCAAGCCCTGCACACCTACGCGCTCTCCCTGAACGGACTGCGTCCCATCCCCGAAACCCGTGACCGCCTGGCGGCAATAGCCGGCGGTAGCGCCAAGGCAGACGCCGCAGTCGCAAAGTATAAAGACGAACTGCAGCAGTCGCGCACCATCGACCTGGGCAAGGTCGCAAAAGAAACCGGCAGCGCGGAATTCTTCGTGCTCCTGAGCCGCGGCAGAGGCGGCGACGCCACCGTCGAAGCCGTAAAGTTCGCCAGCGGCGACGAAAAGCTAAAAGTCTTCACCGACGCCCTCCGCACCGCGGAATACCGCCTCAGTTTCCCCGACGACACCCCAGTAAAAATCCTCCGCCGCGGAATCCTCTCCTGCTCCACGGCAAAAGGAAACTGTGCCTTCGTCCTGATCCTACCCGACGACGTAAGAACAGTGGACTGAAAACCTCCCAGAGTTGTCATCCTGAGCGGAGCATCTGCTTTCGCAAAGCGAAAGCAGATGCGGAGTCGAAGGACCCCTTACCAGCGTGCGCCACCCCAGGCCTCGCAAGGAGTTTCTGAACAGGTATGATGCTCATTTGCAAAAAATGCCCACGTGGGGACAGCCGCCCTCGGCTGTCCGTCGAGCGAAGCTCGACCCTTTTTCTCACCACGTCGCCGGGCCCTAGATCTTTTCCACAACCACCCTGTGACATCTAACCTTGTCCCGCAATTCAAATCGCGCGATCATAGTCGAGGCAGTGACAGTTGAGAGCACCCCGAGTGCGCAACCCCAAGGCCTTTGTTCTCAAGATTTTGATATCTAAGTTCTTTGAAAACTAGATTTTGCGCAATACGGTTTTGCAAAACCCGCACTGGGCAAGACTTTCAGAGATATCGAGCGAAAAAAATTAATCTGGAGATCTGTCCGGGAAAAACGATCCATCTCCAACTCGCAAATCGAGCAAAAAATTTATTTCGCTCAGAAATCCACAGCCGGACGCCGCTCGTGCCACACGGTCGCCGACTCGTAAGCCCGAGCTAGCCGCAACACCAGATCCTCCCGCCAATGTAGCCCAGCAATCTGCAACCCAATAGGTAGTCCGCGCTTCGTGAAGCCGCAGGGCACGGACACAGCCGGCAGTCCCCAAACATTGAATGGCCGAGTGTTGCGCAGCAACCTAAGTTCCGCCGGACGCAACGCTCCGGGATCTTTTTTCAAATCGCCAATCGCCGGAGCTGGGACGGGCGTCGCAGGCGTGACCAGCAAATCCACGTCCGCAAAAAAATCACGAGCCCGGCGCCGTTCCTCGTCCAGTTCTCGCCGCCGCTGAATATATTCCGCCGCCGAAATGTTCTCGCCCGACCGTATGCGCCGCAATGTTTCCGCCTGATACAACTCAGGCGTCCGCGCAACATGATCGGCATGATAAGCAAAAGACTCTGCAGCTTGCACAGTGCGGTCCGAGGATACTTCGATCCGCACGTCCCGAACCTCCGTGACCAGCGTGCGGATCACGACCAGAGCCTGCTCCACCGCCGCCCGAACTTCATCGTCAAGCTCATCGAAAAAGTACTCCCGCGGAACTCCAACACGCAACGGCTTCGCGGCTTCGCCCAGGCCAGAAACGTAATCGGAAACAGAAACATCGGCGCTGCCAACGTCGAGCGGATCGTATCCCGCGATGACCTGAAGCACAGCAGCCGCATCACCAACAGTCGCGGCCAGCGGCCCAACATGATCCAGCGACCACGAAAGCGGAATCACCCCGCGCGCCGACACTCGCCCATAAGTCGGCTTGATCCCGACGCACCCGCACAGTGCAGCCGGCTCGCGGATCGACCCAGCCGTATCAGTCCCAATCGCCGCATAACAAAGTCCTGCGGCCACGGCAGCTGCCGAGCCTCCAGACGATCCACCAGCCACGTGCTCCGCGTTCCACGGATTGTGAACGTCCCCGAAAAAGCTGACCAGCGAACTGCCGCCATAGGCGAACTCATGCAGATTGTTCTTGCCCAGAATCACTGCGCCGGCACGCCGCAGCCGTTGCACCACCTCAGCATCTTCAGTGGGCACACGATTCTGGTAAAGGCCGCTGGCGGCCGTCGTCCGTGTGCCGGCGGTATCGATCAGATCCTTCAATGCGACGGGAATCCCGTGCAGCGGCCCGCGCCACTCCCCGCGCGAGATTTCGATTTCGGCCGCGCGCGCCTCCGCCAACGCTGACTCAGCCGTCACCGTGATGAAGGCATTCAGCGCGGGGTTAAATTTCTCGATCCGTTCCAGGCAAGCGCGAGTCGGTTCGACGGGAGAAACTTCCTTCCGTCTCAGCCGCGGACTCAGTTCAACAATAGTTTCCAAAGCGGGCATGTGCGCAAAACGCTGATTGTAGTCGACCGCGAGTCCTAACCCTGTGTACCTCCATGTTTAAGATTCGTGTCGCAAGCAAAAAAGCAACCAACCGCGGAGGCCTATAATCAAAATCGCTGTCTGCATCCGGAGGCAAAAATGGCGGAGATGACGCTCGCCCCAGTCGCAACCCATGGATTTTTTGTCGATGGCCGCTGGATGGAAGACGGCGACATCGTCGAGGTCCGTGCCCCCTTCGATGGCAGCATAATCGGGCGAGTGGTCCAGGCCCGGCGCGAGCACGCCGAAGCCGCGATCGCGGCAGCAGTCAAGGCCTTCGGCACCACCCGGCGCCTGCCTGCCTTCGAGCGTCAGCGCGTGCTGCGCCGCGTAGCCCAGTCAATCGCCGAGCGCCGCGATGAGTTCTCCCGCACTCTGTCGCAGGAAGCCGGCAAGCCCATCAAACTGGCGCGCATCGAAGTCGACCGGGCCGTCTTCATCTTCAATGTTGCCGCGGAAGAGGCCACACGCATCTACGGCGAGTATCTTCCCCTCGACTGGCAGGAATTCACCGCCGGCCGCTGGGGCATTGTGAAGCGCTTCCCGCTTGGCCCTGTCGCTGGAATCACGCCCTTTAATTTTCCTTTGAATCTCGTCGCGCACAAAGTTGCGCCGGCGATTGCGGCGGGATGCTCCATGGTCTTGAAACCTGCGCCGCAAACGCCGCTCTGCTCGCTGCTTCTGGCGGAGTGCGTGCAGCAGGCGGGATGGCCCGATGGGGGACTCAATGTGCTGCCGCTTTCGAACGAAGACGCCGGCCTTCTCGTCACCGACGAGCGCATCAAGCTGATCAGCTTTACCGGCAGCGTGCCCGTGGGTTGGGACATCAAACGCCGCGCCGGCAAAAAGAAAGTCGCGCTCGAACTGGGTGGCAACGCCGGAGCGATCGTGCACAGCGATGCCGATCTCGAATATGCGGTCGAGCGCTGCATAGCCGGAGGCTTCGGCTACGCCGGCCAGACTTGCATTTCCGTGCAGCGCATTCTGGTTGAGCAATCGGTCTACGGTAAGTTCACCGATCTTCTTGTCGAAGGCGTCAAGAAGTTGAAGACCGGCGATCCTGCGGAGGAATCGACCGACATCGGTCCGCTGATCCGCGAGAGCGATGCCATCCGCGTCGTGAATTGGGTGGAAGAGGCGGTTCGTTCCGGGGCGCGTCTGTTGTGCGGCGGCGGCCGCCATGGTTCGATTGTCGATCCCACAGTGCTGACCGGCACCAAGCCTGACATGAAAGTGAATTGCCAGGAAATCTTCGGTCCCGTCGTGTCGGTCGAGCCCTATGAGAGTTTTGATGAAGCTCTTCGCCGAATCAATAATTCCAACTACGGTCTGCAGGCTGGCTTGTTTACCCGCGATGTGAAGCTGCTTTTCGAGGCGTACGACGAATTGGAAGTCGGCGCTCTGATCGCAGGCGACATCCCTTCCTTCCGCATCGATCAGATGCCTTACGGCGGGGTGAAGGACTCCGGCCTCGGCCGCGAAGGGCTGCGTTATGCGATTGAGGAGATGACTGAACCGAAATTGCTGGTGATGAATCTGCGGTAGACGCGTTAGATGTCCTGGTGGGGAAAAAAGATCACACAATTTTTCAGCAGCGTTTAATCCAGGGAATATTTTTCCGCTCCCGCGGGAAAGTGCGCGACAATGGCGCACGAAATATTTATAATCTCCAGTTCTTATAGCTGGCGCGAAAAAAATCAGTGGGCGTTTTCTTTTGCGTCGTAACATGGCTTCCGTCAAACGGGAATCTCTTGGGTCTCATTTTCATTTTCTGAAGCTCGTAAGCAAGCATGCCTCAGATTTTTCATCGCAGCACCAACACCCTCTCGCGGGCCACGATTTTCGGCGCGGTCTTCGCGATTGCCGTGCTCAGTTGGGCTGGGTTGGAGGTACAGCGCTCGCCTTACGTCACCTATGCCGGAGTGCGCAAGCCGCAGCCGGTGCCCTTCAGCCATCAGCATCACGTTGCCGGACTCGGCATTGACTGCCGCTACTGCCATACTTCAGTTGAGACTTCGAGTTTTGCAGGCATTCCTCCCACCAAGACTTGCATGAATTGCCACTCGCAGATCTGGACCAACGCCCAGTTGCTCGAGCCTGTCCGCGCCAGTTACCGCAGCGGCCAGTCGCTGCAATGGACGCGGGTAAACCAGCTTCCTGATTTCGTTTATTTCAATCACAGCATTCATATCAATAAAGGAGTGGGCTGCAACACCTGCCACGGTCCAGTGGATCAGATGCCGATCATGTATCAGCAGGAATCGTTGCAGATGGAGTGGTGTTTGAGCTGCCATCGTGCTCCGGAAAAGAATCTGCGCCCGCGCGATCAGGTATTCAACATGCGCTACCGGCAGCCCACCGGGGCGAATCCGGTTGTGGTTGACGGGCAGAGTTATACGGATCAGATTGATCTGGGTTCGTTTTTGGTGAAGAAGTATAACGTTCGCAGCGTGAAGGACATTACCAGTTGCAGCACTTGCCATCGGTGAGAATTATGAGTACTTGTCATCCTGAGCGGAGAAGTTGCTTCGATCGGCATCGTGAGAACGCCTCGCAGCGTCCGCGGCGCTCCCGGCATTACAGGGGTCCTTCGACTGCGCGAGACTTCGCTTCGCGAACTCTCGCTCCGCTCAGGATGACAGAGTGTGTTATGTGGAATCAATGAAGACGGAAGAACAAGACGGCAGCGCTAAGCATGAAGATGTTTGCCCCAGCAAGAAGGGCAAGCTGAATCTGGACTCCGTCCGCGAGCGCATTGACGCGGCCGTTGCGCACGATGCTGCCGAAAAGACCGGTCCGGAATACTGGCGCAGCCTCGAAGAGCTCGCTGGCAGCCCTGCGTTCCAGGAAGCGTTACACCGCGAATTTCCCAAGGGCGCTTCTGAGTGGGTCGATTCTGTTTCTCGCCGCGGCTTTCTGAAAGTGATGGGAGCGTCCATGGCGCTGGCCGGGATGACTGGCTGCGTGCGCCTGCCGCTTGAACCGATCGTTCCTTACGTGCGCCAGCCTGAGGACGTGATTCCCGGCCGGCCGCAGTTCTATGCCACCGCGATGACGCTGGGCGGATATGCCAGCCCGCTGCTGGTCGAGAGCCATCTTGGACGGCCGACGAAGATCGAGGGCAACGATAAGCATCCGGCGTCGCTTGGCGGAACGGACATTTTTGCGCAGGCTCACATCCTCGGCCTGTACGATCCTGACCGCTCGCAGAGCGTGGTGTCGATGGGGGATCAGCAGTCCTGGCAGGCGTTTCTCACTGCGCTTCACGGGCCGCTTACCGCGCAAAAAGCGCTGCAAGGCGCGGGCGTTCGCATTCTTACGCCGACGATTTCTTCGCCCACGCTTGCCGATCAGCTGCGCGGCTTTCTGAAGATTTATCCGCAGGCCAAGTGGCATGTGTATGAGCCCGTCAATCGCGACAACGTGCTCGAAGGCGCGAAGCTGGCCTTCGGGCAGCCGGTCGAGACGCGCTACGATTTCGAGAAGGCCGATGTAATCGTCTCGCTCGACGCCGACTTCCTGTACGCGGGTTTTCCGGGAAATGTCCGCTACATCCGCGACTTCGCCAAACGCCGCAATCCCGATGGCAAGATGAACCGGCTGTATATGATCGAGAGCACGCCGACCACGACGGGCGCGAAGGCGGATCATCGACTGCCGTTACGGGTGAGCGAGATTGAAGAGTTTGCTGCCGGGTTGGCGGTGCGCAATGGCCTCGAGGGCTCAGGAAGGTTGTGGACGGACGATTCTCAGGTAAAGTTCTTCGACACACTGGTGAAGGATTTGAAGGCGCACCGTGGGTCGAGCGTGATCCTTGCTGGGGATCACCAATCGCCGACCGTGCACGCGCTTGCGCACGCTCTGAACCGAGCCCTCGATAACGTTGGCCAGACTGTTTCTTATACCGATCCGGTCGACGCGAATCCAGTCAACCAGACCGAATCGATCAAAGAACTTGCTGCCGACGTGCGCGGCGGCAAAGTCGATTTGCTCGTCGTCTTGGGCGGCAATCCAGCGTACGATGCGCCCGCCGATCTCGACTTCGCGAACGTCCTGAAGAATGGCAAGGTTCCACTGCGCGTACACCTCGGCCTTTATCAGAACGAGACCGCTGAGCTGTGTCAGTGGCACATCAATCAAGCGCACGAACTCGAAGCCTGGGGCGATACTCGCTCGTACGACGGCACGGTCAGCATCACCCAGCCGCTGATTGCGCCGCTGTATGCGGGCAAGAGCGCCCTGGAATTCGTCGCACTGCTTTCCGGCCAATCGGATGCCGCAGGTTACGACCTCGTCCGCAGCTATTGGCAAAAGCAACCTTCCGGTTCTGACTTCGAGCAGTTCTGGCGCAAATCGCTCCACAATGGTTGGACTGAAGGCGCGGAGCTTCAGCCGAGGTCAATTGACGCAAAATCTGCAAACCAGGTCTTGCCAAAACCAGAGGGTGGCCTCGGACTTCTCATTACACCCATCACCATCGAGCTCAACATCCGCCGTGATCCCACGATTTACGACGGACAATTCTCCAACAACGGCTGGCTGCAGGAATGTCCCAAGCCGATGAACAAGCTCACCTGGGACAATGCCGTGCTCATCGGTCCTGTGATGGGCGAGCGGCTGCAGATCAAGACTTGCGACGTGGTTGAACTTGAGCTGAATGGGAGAAAAGTTACCGGCCCGGTTTGGATTCAGCCCGGGGTTCCGGACAACTCGGTCACTGTAACTCTTGGCTATGGACGCGCGCGCGCCGGCCGCGTCGGCACCGGGCAGGGGTTCGACGCTTATAAGCTGCGCACGTCGGCAGCACCCTGGTTTGCGACTGGCTTGCAGATACGCAAGACCGGCGACAGATATGTGCTGGCGTCGACTCAGGGCTATCAGTCGATGGATACGCCGAATGGCGACCATCGTCCGCTGGTGCGCGAAACTGCGCTTGAGGAATATCGCAAGGATCCAAATTTCGCCAAAGAACAAGGCGAAGAGCCCGCGCCGGGGCTCACGCTTTACAAGCCTTATCCCTATAAAGAGGAAGAATACGCGTGGGGCATGGCGATTGATCTGAACTCGTGCGTGGGCTGCAACAACTGCATGCTTGCCTGCCAGTCGGAAAACAACATTGCGGTCGTGGGTAAGGAGCAGTGCGCCATTGGCCGCCACATGCACTGGATTCGCATCGACACTTACTACCAGTATCCAGATGAAGCGGCGCGCGACCGCGATAATCCGAAAGCGTTCTTCCAGCCCGTGCCGTGCCAGCAGTGCGAGAACGCTCCGTGCGAAGTGGTTTGCCCGGTGGGCGCGACCAACCACTCGACCGAAGGCCTGAACGACATGGTTTACAACCGCTGCGTGGGGACGAGGTATTGCTCGAACAACTGTCCTTATAAGGTGCGGCGGTTCAACTTTCTGCTGTTTCAGGATTGGACGACGCCGCAGTACAAGATGATGCGCAATCCTGACGTGAGTGTGCGCAGCCGCGGCGTGATGGAGAAGTGCACCTACTGCGTGCAGCGCATCAACGAACACAAGATCGATGCCGAAACCGCGTCGGTGCGCGAAGGCAAGCAGATCAAAGTCGGAGATGAATTGCAAACCGCATGCCAGCAGTCGTGCCCGGCGGGCGCGATTATTTTTGGCAACATTAATGATCCGAATAGCAAGGTTTCAAAGTTGAAGGCGCAGGCGCGGAATTACAGCCTGCTGGGCGAATTGAATACTCGTCCGCGGACGACTTATTTGGCGGAGGTTGGCAATCCGAATCCGGAGTTGAAGTCGTGATGGTCGATGAGAACTCGTTGTGGAAGCGGAAGCGTACCTCAGCGGCTGAAGCCGACATTGAGTGCACGCGATTTTCGGCACGACTGAAGTCGTGCCCTTCCCGATCCCGCTAGTTCGTTGCACGAGCGATACAAATGAACGAGCCATACAAAGCGACGGTGGACACGCAAGCTCCGGTGATGGAGCCGGGCTATACCTTCGGCACGGTCACGGAAAAGATCAGCGCGATTGTGCTGACGCGGCCGGCGTCGAACGGCTGGTTCGTGGGCTTCGGCATTGCGTTTCTGCTGACGATGATGATGCTGTATGCCATCGGATATCTGTTTCTGAAAGGTATCGGCATCTGGGGCGATACCATTCCGATCGGCTGGGGCTTCGCCATTGTCAACTTTGTGTGGTGGATCGGTATCGGCCACGCCGGCACGCTGATCTCGGCGATTCTCTTGCTGTTGCGGCAGTCGTGGCGCAATTCGATTAACCGTTTCGCCGAAGCCATGACTTTGTTTGCTGTGGCCTGCGCGGGAATTTTTCCCGCTATTCACGTTGGGCGTCCGTGGCTGGCTTACTGGCTGTTTCCTTATCCCAGCACCATGGGGGTGTGGCCGCAATTTCGTAGCCCGCTCATGTGGGACGTTTTCGCGGTCTCGACTTACGCCACGATTTCAGCTCTGTTCTGGTTTATCGGTCTGATTCCCGACATGGCCACGCTGCGCGATCGCGCGACGCATCCCGCAGCGAGGATTATTTATGGAATGCTCTCGATGGGCTGGCGCGGATCGGCGCGGCACTGGCATCGGTATGAGACTGCGTATCTACTGCTCGCAGGATTAGCTACGCCGCTCGTGCTCTCGGTTCATACCGTCGTCAGTTTTGATTTTGCGATCGGCATCGTTCCGGGATGGCATACGACCATCTTCCCACCCTACTTCGTGGCCGGCGCGATCTATTCCGGATTCGCGATGGTGCTCATGCTGGCAATTCCCATCCGCAAAATCTATGGCCTGGAGGATTTCATCACCGAGCGCCATCTGCAGAACTCGGCGAAGGTCATGCTGGCGACCGGATTGATCGTGGCTTATGGCTACGGCATTGAGGCCTTCATGGGCTGGTACAGCGGCGACCGCTACGACGCTTTCACTCTGTGGAACCGGCTGCATGGGCCTTATGCAGTGCCTTACTGGGCGCTGCTCACCTGCAACATTTTCATTCCGCAATTGCTCTGGATCAAGAAAATGCGGACCAGTCCGGTAGCCCTGTTTCTGCTTTCGGGCGTGATCCTGGTGGGCATGTGGCTGGAGCGCTTCATCATCGTCGTGGTCAGCCTTAGCCGCGACTTCCTCACTTCATCGTGGGGCATGTACTACCCCACGCGCTGGGACTGGATGACGTACATCGGAACCATCGGCATGTTCCTGGCGGCGATGTTCTTGTTCCTGCGCCTTTTGCCGGCGATCTCGATCTTTGAAATGCGCACCCTCCTGCCCGAAGCGGAGGTGAAGGAATGAAGCGCGATCCGGTCTACGGCATCATGGCGGAGTTCGACTCGGCGACCGCGCTGGTGGAAGCGGCTAGGCGTACGCACCAAGCGGGTTATCAGAAAATCGACGCCTATAGCCCCTTCCCCATCGAAGGGCTCGCCGAGGAAATTGGTTTTTACCGCGACGAAGTTCCGCTGGTCGTGCTGATCGGAGGCATCGTCGGCGGCCTTACCGGTTATCTGATGCAGTGGTGGATGTCGGCCGTTGACTATCCCATCAACGTAGGCGGCAAGCCTCCTCATTCCTGGCCGGCATTCATTGTGATCACGTTCGAGATGACGATTCTTTTTGCCGGGATCTCCGCAGTGTTCGGCATGCTCGCGCTGAATGGCCTGCCCATGCCTTATCATCCCGTGTTTAACGTGCCGCGTTTCTCGTCGGCTTCGAAAGACCGTTTTTTTCTGATCGTGTTTTCTTCCGATCCCAAGTACGATCCGGCCAGCACGCGCGGATTTCTGCAAGGCTTGCAGCCACGCTCCATTTCGGAGGTGCCCAGCTAAGATGGTGCGTCTCCGCCACATTTTCGTTGCCGGACTATTTACGGCGATCGCTTTGCTTTCGGGCTGCCGCCTCGATATGCACGTGCAGCCGCGGGAGAATCCGCTTTCGCGCAGCGACTTCTTTGCCGACCAGCGCTCTGAGCGGCCGCCGGTCGAGGGCACAGTCGCGAGAGGAGAACTGCACGAAGATACTTATTTCTATACCGGAAAGCTCGGCAACAATCCCGGCGACTATATGCCGTTTCCCGTGACTACGGAAGTTCTTGACCGCGGACGCGAGCGCTACAACATTTATTGCACGCCCTGTCACTCGGAGCTTGGGGATGGCAACGGCTTCATCCCGTCGCGTGGTTTTGCGCGCAAGCCGCCGTCGTTTCATATCGCGCGCCTGCAGAAGGCACCGCTCGGCTACTTCTACGACGTGATCACGAACGGCTTCGGCATTATGCCCGATTATGCGTCGCAGATTCCGCCGCGCGACCGCTGGAACATCGTGGCTTACGTTCGCGCGTTGCAGTTGAGTCAGAACGCGACCATGGCGGATGTGCCCAAGGGACAGTCGGTGCCCTCAGAGCCGCCGAAGTTCCGCGGCCAGCCGGGCTCGGGCGCGACTCTGCCGGTGATTGACACTGACACTGCATCGCAAGGCGAGGAAAAGAAATGAGCACGGCGACCACTCCCCACCTCGATCTGACGGCGCCCGCAGTGGTGAAGAAAATATCGCAGCGTTCGCTTGTCATCGGAGTCGTCTTCGCCGTGATCGCTATAGTGTTGGCACTCAAGCAGCCCGATGAGTTCTATCGCGCCTACCTGCTCGGCTTCATGTGCTGGCTCGGCGTCGCCCTCGGCTCCATGGCGATTCTGATGATCCGGCACCTGACTGGCGGCGGCTGGGGTACGGTGATTCGCCGCATCCTGGGCGCGGCCATGCGCACACTGCCGCTGCTCTTCGTGCTCTTCATTCCTATCTTCTTTGGAATACACCGGCTCTATATCTGGGCGCAGCCGCTCAGCAATATTGAAGACAAGCATCTCCGCGAGCATCTCGATCAAATCACGCAGAGTTATCTGACGGTGAACGGCTTTATCGTCCGCGCTGTGTTTTATTTCGCGGTCTGGAATGTTCTGTCGTTCCTGCTGTCGATGTGGTCGAAGGAAACGGACAAGCCCGGCGCGCCCGACAACAGCGGACGCTTCAAGGCAGTCAGCGGCCCGGGCCTGATTCTCTACGGATTCACTATCTCCTTCGCCGCCATCGACTGGATCATGTCGCTCGACCCCAGCTGGATCTCGACCATCTTCGGCCTGATCATTCTTATTGGCGAAGTGCTCTCCGCCATGTGTTTTGCGGTAGTTGTCGAGCGCATCCTTTTCAATTACAAGCCCATGTCCGAGATGCTGAAGCCCGACTTCGTCCACGACCACGGCAAGTGGATGCTGGCCTTCCTCATGGTCTGGGCCTATTTCAACTTCTCGCAGTGGCTCATCATCTGGGCCGGCAATCTGCCTTCTGAAATCACGTTTTATCTTCGGCGGATCAACGGCGGCTGGGGCTGGATTGGGCTGTTCCTTGCGGTCTTCGGGTTTGCGGTGCCATTCGCGATGCTGCTCTCGCGCCCGTTCAAGCGCAACATTCGGCACCTGGTGTGGCTCGCGGTCTGGCTGCTCCTGATTCGTTATCTCGATCTGTTCTGGATTATCGAACCGAATTTTTCCAAGACGATCGCTTTGACTCTGGCTGACATAGTTGTGCCCATCGCCATCGGAGGAATCTGGCTTTGGTATTTTTTCCGCAACCTGGGCTCGCTGCCGCTTCTGCCAGCTTATGACACGGATGCCCACGAAGTTCTGCAACCGGCGCATGAAACGCATGTGTAAATGGATATGACCGACGAGACCAAACACGAGAACGCGGCGGGTCACGGCGGCTTCGAGCGCCAGGACCTGCAGCCAAAGGGCATTCTTTATTTCCTCCTTGGCCTGGTGATGTTCCTGCTACTCTCCGCCCTCGGCATCCGCGGGGTTTACGCATTTCTCGATCATCGCGAAAAGGCGCTGCAGCCTCCGGTGAACCCGCTGGTGACGAACGTTCCAACGGATACGCGACACATCGCTCCGGGATATCCGCAGAGCGTCTTCCCAAATCCAAAGCTGGAGGAAAACGAGCGCGGCCAACTGAATGGAATCCTTTTACAGGAAGAAAACACTTTGTACAGCTACGGCTGGATCGATGAAAAAGCCGGCACCGTCCGCATCCCCATTGAACGAGCCATGGATTTAATTGCGCAGCGCGGACTTCCGGTGCGTCCGCAAGGCTCAGCCGGCGAAGCTGCTCCAGCCGAAATGAAATCAAGCAGGACCGGAACCACCGCGAAGGGTAAGAAGAAGTGAGATTGTGAAGTGAGCCTAAAAAAGAACAATTCGATTTCTGTTGCGCGAGTTTTGTTCGCGCTGACGCTTCTGGTGCCATGCGCGTGGGGCCAGATGAATAACGGCGTAATGTCTCCGCCGGCGAACACACTGCCTCCTAAGCTTCAGAACGTTGGCATCGAGCAGCATCTGAATGCCCAGGTGCCCCCCGATCTCACCTTCCGCGACGAAACCGGTAAGACTGTGAAGCTGGGAGATTATTTCGGACGCAAGCCGCTGATCCTCAATTTGGTTTATTACAACTGCACCATGCTGTGCGGAGAAGCTCTGGCTGGACTCGCCAGCGCCATGCGCCTGGTGAAGTTCGACGTAGGTAATGAATTTGACGTGGTCACCGTGAGCTTCGATCCGCGCGAGACTCCAGAGATGGCCGCCGCCAAGAAGAAAGACTATGTGGGACGCTACGGCCGCGCCAACGCCGCCGCAGGTTGGCATTTTCTAACTGGCCCGCCGGATTCGATTGACGCTCTTACCAAAGCTGTCGGCTTCCAATATCAGTACGACGCCAAGACCAATCAGTATGCTCATGCCACGGCCATCATGGTGCTGACGCCGCAAGGCCGCATCTCCCGCTACTTCTATGGCGTGGATTTTCCGCCGAAAGATTTGCGCATGGGCCTGGTGGAGGCTTCACAAGACAAGATTGGCAATGCCGTGGATGCGGTGCTGCTTTTTTGCTATCACTACAATCCCGAGACCGGGAAATATGGCGCGATGGTGGCTAATATTCTGCGGCTGGCGGCCGGCGCCACAATTCTTATCCTGGGAACGCTCTTTTTTATTTTGTGGAGGCTGGATGTTTCCGTAACCAGAAGGACGGCGGCGAAGACTACAAAGTATGCTCAATAATTTTCCATTATGGCCGGAGCAGGCTTCCACGATTGCGGGACATGTGGATGCGCTCTACATTTTCCTGCTTATCGTCTGCGGGATGATGGCCTTGCTCATCTTCATCTGCCTGGTCTACTTCGCCGCCCGCTTTCGGCACCGGCCGGGCGTTCCCGCCGAGCACATCGAGGGTTCCACTCCACTCGAAATCACATGGAGCGCGATCCCCTTCCTCGTCTTCATGGTGATCTTCGCCTGGGGCGCAGTGGTGTATTTCAAAGAACGCACGCCACCTGACGATGCGACAGAAGTTTATGTTGTGGCAAAGCAGTGGATGTGGAAAGTCGAACACGCTGAAGGCCAGCGCGAGATCAACGAACTGCACGTCCCCGTGGGTCGCGACGTAAAACTGATCATGACTTCGCAGGATGTGATTCACAGCTTCTATATACCGGCGTTTCGCATCAAGCAGGACGTGCTGCCCGGCCGCTACACCGTCGAATGGTTCCGCGCCACCAAGGCCGGCACGTATCACCTGTTCTGTGCGGAGTACTGCGGTACCCAGCATTCCGGCATGGTCGGCGACATCGTGGTCATGCAGCCGGCTCAGTACGAAGCGTGGATGAATGGTGGCTCGACCGGCCCGCTTTCGGCGACAGGCGAGAAGATTTTCGCCGAACTCGGCTGCTCTACGTGTCATCGCACGGACACGCAGGGGCGCGGCCCTAATCTGCAGGGAGTTTTCGGCAAGCCGGTTCAGCTCGAAGACGGACGGACCGTGACTGCCGACGAAAATTATGTTCGAGAATGCATCCTCGACCCCGGCGCCAAGCGGGTCAAAGGATTCCAGCCCATCATGCCTACGTTTCAGGGGCTGGTCAGTGAAGAGCAGGTAAACGCCCTGGTCGCCTACATCAAGTCGATCTCGGCAACTAAGGGCGAAGCGTCGAAGACCAGCGCCAGCGCGGCCGTGCCCGGGATTCGGAAAAACGCGCAACCGAATAGAAGTCAGGTGCAATAAGATGCCAACTCCAATGCCTCAACCCGAGCGTGAGAATTACCTGAATAAGCACTACGGTGTTTGGTCCTGGCTGCTCACTACTGACCACAAACGCATCGCGCTTCTCTATCTCATCTCGATTACGTTCTTCTTCTTTATCGGAGGCTTCTTCGCGCTGCTCATCCGCCTCGAATTGCTCACTCCGGCGGGCGATCTCGTTCAGGCCGATACTTACAACAAGCTTTTCACCATGCATGGCATGGTGATGATTTTCTTTTTCCTGATTCCATCCATTCCTGCCGTACTCGGAAATTTTCTCGTGCCGTTGATGATCGGCGCCAAGGATCTGGCCTTCCCTCGCGTCAACCTGCTCAGCTGGTATCTCTACATCATCGGTGGCGTGATGATGCTGCACTGCATCCTGACCGGCGGCGTCGACACGGGTTGGACGTTCTATGCTCCCTTCGCTACGAACTTCACCAATTCAAACTTTATTGAAGCTGCGCTGGCAATCTTCGTCGCCGGATTCTCTTCCATCCTTACCGGACTGAACTTCGTCATCACCATTCATCGCATGCGCGCGCCCGGCATGACCTGGTCGCGTCTGCCGTTGTTTATCTGGGCGCATTACGCCACCAGCATCATTCAGTTACTGGGCACGCCTGTCCTCGCCGTCACCATCGTGATGGTTGCTGCCGAACGGGTGTTGCATCTCGGCATCTTCGATCCCAAACTTGGCGGCGATCCGCTCTTGTTCCAGCATCTGTTCTGGTTCTATTCGCATCCTGCCGTCTACATCATGATTTTGCCGGCGATGGGCGTCGTCACCGAAATTATTGCTTGCTTCGCGCGCAAGCGCATCTTCGGCTACAGCTTCGTCGCGTTCTCATCAATTGCGATCGCCGTCTTCGGCTTCCTGGTCTGGGCGCACCACATGTTTGTGGCCGGAATGTCGGTCTACGCCGCGCTGGTATTTTCTCTGCTGAGCTACGCCGTCGCGGTTCCCTCGGCGATCAAAGTTTTCAACTGGACGGCCACGCTCTACAAAGGTTCCATCCACTATGACGCGCCCATGCTGTACGCGTTCGGTTTCCTCGGGCTCTTTACCATCGGCGGCCTCACCGGCCTGTTCCTTGCGGCGCTCGGCATCGATGTCCACGTCACCGACACCTACTTCGTCGTAGCGCACTTCCACTACATCATGGTCGGAGGCGCAGTCATGGGCTATCTCGGAGGGATGCATTTTTGGTGGCCGAAAATTTCCGGGAAGCTGTATCCCGAGGGCTGGGCGCGACTGGCCGCGCTGATCGTTTTCATCGGCTTCAATCTCACATTCTTTCCGCAGTTTTTGCTCGGATACATGGGCATGCCGCGGCGCTATTACGATTACAGTCACATGCCGGAATTCCAGATCCTGAACGTGCTGTCGACGGCTGGCGCCACCGTGCTCGGCGTGGGATATTTGCTGCCTATGCTTTATTTCCTTTGGTCAATGCGCTACGGGAAGCCGGCGCCCGATAATCCATGGAACGCCGCCGGACTCGAGTGGAAAACGCCGTCCCCGCCGCCGACTTTCAACTTCGATGAAGAGCCAGTCGTAACTTGGGAAGCCTACAACTACGACGAACTCGACGCCCCTCACGGCGACGCACCCCATAGCGAGGAGGTTCCCGTTGCCCGATAGCACCGCCGTCGGCCTCCATAACGACGAGCAGCACAATCCCGCGCTCCTGCACCACTTCGCCGAGCCGCAGCAGCAGCGCGACGCCGCCAGCCTAGGCATGTGGGTCTTCCTCGCGACTGAAGTCATGTTCTTCGGCGGCTTGTTCTGCGCTTACCTCGTTTACCGCCGTTTGTACTTTGGAGACTTCGCCGCCGCCAGCAAAACTATCAGCATGGGCTACGGCGCGACTAATACCGCGGTGCTGATCTGCAGCAGTTTGACCGTGGTTCTCGCCGTTTGGGCCGCGCAGACCGCACGCCGCACGCTGCTGATCGGCAGTCTCATCATCACCATGCTGCTCGGCGTCGTCTTCCTTGGCATCAAAGGCATCGAATACGCACAAAAATTTGAGGAGCATCACGTTCCGGGCGCATCTTTCAGTTTCGATCACGTGCAGGTCCCGGGACATCCCGGGCAGTATGCCGATCCGCACCACGCGCAGCTGTTCTTCTCCCTCTACTTCGTGATGACGGGCCTGCACGCGGTGCACATGATCATCGGGCTGGGGGTTTTTTCCTGGCTTTTGACCATGGCCTGGAAGGGACGCTTCACGCCTGAGTGGCACACCCCAGTCGAGATCGGCGGCCTCTACTGGCACTTCGTCGACATCATCTGGATTTATTTGTTCCCGTTGCTTTACCTGATCGACCGGCACCCGTGAGGCTTGCATGTCTGAACACGCGTCAGCAAAATCGCCCTTGAAAGGTTACATCGCGGTCTGGATCGCGCTGCTGGCCGGCACCGGCCTCACGGTTTACGCCGCGACCCTTGATCTGGCGCCCTATAACGCCGCAGTCGCCCTCGGCATCGCTACCATCAAAGCCACGCTGGTCGCACTCTTCTTTATGCATGTCTGGCACGCCAGTGAGAAGCTGACCAAGCTGGTCGTGATCGCAGCATTATTTTTTCTGCTCCTGTTACTTGGACTCACCATGACCGACTACGCCACCCGGCTCTGGAGCTAGGATTTCAGCAGAGCCGCCGTCCGGACGGCTCTCCGTCCGATCTGCGGTATACTCGCGCCGAACCACAACTCACCGCCGCCCATGCCGGACCAATTCGTAAAACTCGCGCCCGCCAGGTCCGCGTCGGTTGATGGTGCGGGTCTAGCCGAGGCGTTGCGCAGAACGATTCATGGTGAAGTTCGCTTCGACCGCGGCACCCGCGCTTTATACGCCACCGACGGCTCCAACTACCGCCAGGTTCCGATCGGTGTAGTGCTCCCTCGCAGCGCCTACGATGTCCAAGCCGCGGTCGCACTCTGCCGCGAGTTCGGCGCGCCACTGCTCTGCCGCGGCGCTGGCACGTCCCTCGCCGGACAATGCTGCAACGTCGCCGTCATCCTCGATTTTTCCAGATACATGTCGAGGATCCTCGAAATCGATCCCGTTCGCCGCATCGCCCGTGTAGAGCCCGGAGTCGTGCTCGACCGTCTCCGCGCAGTGGCCGAAAAACATCACCTCACCTTCGGCCCTGATCCCGCAACTCACGGCCGCTGCACTCTCGGTGGAATGATCGGCAACAACTCCTGCGGAGTGCATTCTGTAATGGCCGGCAAGACCGACGACAACATCGAGGCTCTCGAAATCCTCACCTATGACGGCCTCCGCATGAAGGTCGGCGCCACTTCGAGCGAAGAACTCGATCGCATCTGTCAGGCTGGCGGAAGCCGCGGCGAAATCTACTCGAGACTGCAGAACATCGCCGCCACCTATGGCGATCTGGTCCGCCGGCGCTTTCCTAAGATTCCCCGCCGCGTCTCCGGCTACAACCTGAACTTTCTTTTGCCTGAGAACGGATTCCACGTGGCCCGCGCCCTGGTCGGCTCCGAAGGCACCTGCGTCACGGTTCTCGAAGCGACGTGCCGTCTGGTCGAGAGCCCGCCGGAGCGTGTACTGCTGGTTGTCGCCTATTCCGACATTTATGAGTGCGCCGATCACGTGCCCGAGATCATGACGCACAAGCCCATCGGCCTCGAAGGCTTCGACGATCTTCTCGTCAGCTACACGCGGATGAAAGGGATCAACTCCGAAGGCCTTGCGCTTCTGCCCGAAGGCGGCGGATGGCTGATGGTTGAGTTCGGCGCAGAAACCGCGCGCGAAGCCGAGGCGCAGGCCCGCGGCCTGATGCAGGCTCTTTCTCAAAGCTCTCATCCGCCGGACCTGCGCCTCTACACTAAGAAAGAGCAAGTCAAACGAGTATGGGAAGTTCGCGAATCGGCTCTGGGAGCAACTTCCCATGTGGCCGGCGAAGCCATGAGTTGGGAAGGCTGGGAAGACGCCGCGGTCGCGCCCGAAAAACTCGGCGGCTATCTTCGCGACCTGCGCAAGATGTTCGCCGCCTACGGCTACAAAGGCTCGCTCTACGGCCACTTCGGCCACGGCTGCGTTCATACCCGAATCAATTTCGACCTGCAATCGAAAGATGGCATCGCCAAATTCCGCAAGTTTATGGAGGAAGCGGCCGATCTCGTGGTCGGCTACGGCGGCTCCATCTCCGGGGAACACGGCGACGGCCAGGCCCGTGGCGAGCTGCTGCCGAAAATGTTCGGGCCGGAGCTGGTCCAAGCTTTCCGCGACTTTAAGTCGGTCTGGGATCCCGAATGGAAGATGAACCCCGGCAAGCTGATCGACCCCTACAAGCTCGACGAAAATCTCCGCCTCGGCGAGGACTATGCTCCGTGGGAGCCGAAGACGAATTTCAAATTTCTCGCCGATCACGGCAACCTCGCCCAAGCCACTCTGCGCTGCGTGGGTGTGGGCAAGTGCCGCCACGACGAAGGCGGAGTCATGTGCCCTAGCTACCGCGCCACGCGCGAAGAAGAACACTCCACCCGCGGCCGCGCCCATCTGCTTTGGGAGATGACGCAGGGACAAGGTCAAGAGGACGGGATCATCCGCGACGGCTGGCGCAGCGAAGAAGTGAAACAGTCGCTCGACCTCTGCCTGGCCTGCAAGGGATGCAAAACCGAATGTCCGGTGGGTGTGGATGTGGCCACCTACAAAGCTGAGTTCCTTTCGCATTACTACGAAGGCCGCGTTCGCCCACGCAGCGCATACGCGTTCGGCAACATCGATCTCTGGGCGCATCTCGCGTCGAATGCCCCCGGCCTGGCCAATCTGACCACGCAACTCCCGTTCCTGCGCGATCTCTCAAAGCTAGTCGCCGGGATTCCCAAAGAGCGCGCCATCCCAGCATTCGCCCCGGAAACCTTCAAATCCTGGTTCTACAAATCCCGGTTCCGCCGCCGACGAGATCTCGCACGAAGCGCGGAGGCCCCGTCGGTTCTCCTCTGGCCCGACACATTCAACAACTATTTTCACCCCGGCACCGGGAAAGCTGCCGTCGAAGTCCTCGAAGCTGCCGGCTTCCGAGTCGTAGTCCCCAAGGTCAATCTTTGTTGCGGACGCCCACTCTACGACCACGGCATGCTCGATCGCGCCCAATCGCTCCTGCTCCAGATCCTCGACAAACTCTCACCCGAAATCGAAGCCGGCATCCCCATCGTCGGCCTGGAGCCCAGTTGCATTGCCGTGTTCCGCGACGAACTCTTGAATCTGTTTCCCCACGACGAACGCGCCCAAGCCTTGTCCCGCCAGACTTTCCTGCTCAGCGAATTTCTCGAAACCCACGCCAAGGATTTCCCCTTCCCGCGGCTCGAACGCAAAGCGCTTGTCCACGGTCATTGCCACCAGAAATCCTTGATGAAGATGACGGCTGAAGAGTCGGTCCTGCACCGCCTGGGCATTGACTTCCAGAGCCCCGCCCCGGGCTGCTGCGGCATGGCAGGCTCTTTCGGCTTTGAGCCCGACAAGTATGAGTTGTCGATCGCCATCGGCGAACTCGAACTCCTCCCTGCCGTCCGCCGGGCGCCGGCCGACTGGCTGATCATCGCCGACGGCTTCAGTTGCCGCGAGCAGATCGCCCAGGGAACGCCGCGGCGCGCCATGCACCTGGCCGAAGTCCTGCAAATGGCGCTAAGGCAGTCAGGGGAGGCCCAAGCGTCCGACTCTGGCCGCTACCCCGAATCCGCACGCACCCAGCAACGCGAAGCCGAGATCTTCCAGTCCATGAAGCACGCCGGTCTCGGTCTAGCCGCCATAGCAGCAGGTGGTGTTCTATTATGGGAATTGTCCAGAAAACGCTGATTCTACGGCGTTTAGATAGGTCTTATAGCTTGGCGCTATGGCCCACCCCTCGCCAGATCGCCTGAGTTCTGGGACAATAGGACGTTCGCCCGCTCCTCCAGAAGGAGCTCTAGACAAAACACCACGGCGAGCCGATTCTGAGTCCGAATTCTCAGTCAGGAAGTCATGGAACCCGAAGTAGAAGTAATGGAGCCTGCGGTTTCAGCCAGCGAACTTCAGGGCACCGAGGTCATGAACCGTGAAACTACCATCACCGCCCCGGCCGTAGGCAAGGTTCCCGCCGAGGCTCTGCCCACCTTGGTGGCCGCCAAGCCGGCGGACGCGCCCCTATGCGGTTCCGTGCTCGTGCTGATCCAGTTCGACGTTTGCGAGGAAATCCGGCTCGACCAGCTGCGCCAGATCCTCGGCGCCCGGACCGCCGATGCCAGCTTCAAGCATCTCGCTCCCGGCTACGTCCGCTACCAGCGGCCCCCGGTCGAAGAGGTGCTCGAACCCCTGATTCTCGAAAGCGGCGAGCGCTTGCAGGGCGATATCAAGTATTTCGATTACGGCGTGGTAAGCGTGGTCTTCGAGCTGCCATTTTCCGGCGACTGGGACAAACTGGTCCAACTCTCCAGCCGCTGGGTTTGGGACACCAACTTCGAGAGCCTGGCCACGCGCATCGTCAAGCAGAAACTCGAACGCGCCGCTCCCGCCCTGGTCAAGCCCTACACCACCGAGTGGCTGCAGGAAGACTATTTCATCTTCCACCTGCGCGAAATTGCTGGCTCACCGTCAGCCACGGATCTCCTCGCTTCTCAGGGGCAATACATCTCCCAAGTCGTTCGCGGCGAGAGCCAGCCGCTATCCGACGGCGAACGCCAGGAAATCCTGCAATCGCGCATTTCCTACTATCCCAACGACCTTGCAGTGATCGGCTGGAACGCAGCCTTCATTTACGACAGTCCCACCGGAGCCGAGACTGCCATCCAGCTCCTGCAGTATGCCAACTCGCAGCTGCTCGAGTTCCGCCACTACGACGAACTGCTCACCAAACAGCTGGAACAGGTCTACGACTTCCTCGACCGCGGAGGCCGCGGCCTCTGGTCGCGCTGGCGCACGGCCAAAGCCGCCTCGAAGCTGCACACCGTCCTGCTCGACGTAAGCGAGTTGACCGAGCGCGCCGACAACGCCATCAAGTTCTTAAGCGATATGTTTTCCGCGCGTCTCTACAAGCTCGCGGCGCTGAAAGTCGGCGTCCCGGATTACAAAGATCTGGTCCAGCAGAAGCTGCAAACCGCCGAAGAGCTCTACCGCTTCATGGTCGACGAATTCAACCAAAGCCGTGCCTTCGTCCTCGAGCTGATGGTAGTGATCATCTTGATCATCGAACTCGTCTACTTCTTTCGCGGCAAACCCATTTAGCGGAAACTACCTGATGCCGTGTCTACTTGGTTTGTGGCGCGGGCGTCGCTGATTGTCCAGCCAGTCCGCCGATTAGAGACAGCAACTCGTCGTCATTCCACGGCTTCTGCAGAAAAGCCCTGGCTCCAAACCGCAGTGAGCGTTCCCTGTTTCCGGGAAGGTCGCGCCCTGAAACAACGATCACGGGGATCATTGAGAGTTGCGTGTTTGCCCGAAGTCTCTCCAAAACCACAAAGCCGTCCCCGGCCGGCAGACCCAGATCCAGCACGATCACATCGGGCAGGCACTTGCGAGCTTCAGTGATTGCGCACATGGCATCGGCGGCAAAGAATGTGTCGTAGTGGTTGGCCTTCAACAGGACGTTATAGCCGAGACGCACATCGGCATCGTCCTCAACAATGAGAATCTTCTTGTTACTCATGACACACCCTCCGATAAGATTTGCGATTTGATCGATTCCTCGAGACTCGCCGCCATCGTGGTCACCATGCTTTCCAGAGGTTCGCCACCCTCCTGCGGAAACGGTTTCAACATGGCGTAGGTGACGGAAAGAGTCACGTCCGTTCGCTTCAGCTGGGGAATGCACTCGAATTGATCGCCAATCCTTTTGGCAAGTACGGACGCCCCTTTTTCATCGGCAAAAGCCGCAACGAAGATGCGCTCTCCCTCCGCGCCATAGCTCGCTCTGGGCAGAACCACATCCAGATTGGGCAGCAAGCAACGTTGCACCAAGTCGCGGACTTCCCGGCGCCACTCTTGCTGGAACTCGGCGCTCCCCTCTCCCTTGAAGGAAATCTCCGCCATCACCAGGGCTACCGACTCCGCCGGCCAGCGGTCGTCCTTGAGCAGCGGAGCAATTACGTTGTTCAAAGAAAAAACCGGGAGCGTGAAGGAAAACGTGCTCCCCCCGAGTGGATCGCTCTTCACCCAGATCTTTCCGCCTTGCCGCGTGACCAGCTCTTTGCAGATAAATAAGCCGAGTCCCAGACCTTTGCGGCTGGCTTGGCTGGGCTGCTCCACCTGGTAAAGGCGATCAAAAACCCGCTCGCTGGCTTCCGCACTCATTCCGCAACCGGTGTCGCGCACTTCGAGAACCACGAACTCGGCATCCCCCTCTTGCAGCCTTGCCCGAACGCTCACCGCACCTCCTTTGGGAGTAAACTTTATGGCGTTATCCAGTAGGATGATCAGGATCTGGCGCAACCGTGTCGGGTCCGCATGAACCGGAGGCAGGTCGGGCGGCAATTCTGAAACCAGACTCACACCCTTCGCCTCGGAGTTCACCCGCAGCGTGTTTAAGCTGTCCGTGACTGCATCGGAAAACGAGGTGCTCTCTGGGTTTACGCCAAGCTTTCCCGCCTCGGCCCGCGTGACGTCCAGTAAGTCGTCAATCATCGCCTGGAGTTGCCGGATATTCTTCAGCACGATCTGCTGGTACTCGCGTTGCTCTTTATTCAGTTCGCCCGCCAATCCGTTCAGCAGGATGGTTGTAAATTGCTTGATGGCGGTGAGGGGCGAGCGCAGTTCGTGCGAAACATGCGATAGGAATTCGTCTTTGAAGCGAATCTGATCTTTGGCACCCTGTTCCAAAGCCTCCTCGGCACGCTTCCGTTCCGTGATGTCCATGTTGACACCGATCAGCCGAACTACCTTGCCCTGATCGTCGAGAACCGCTTTCTGAATCACGGAAATATTTCTCACCGAACCATCCGGCAGAAAGATGCGGAATTCCGCGGATCCCGGCCTCTTTTCCTCGATGGTTTTTTGCAGGTTCGCTTCTGCTCCAGCCAGATCCTCGGGCAGTACGGCGGCCGACCATTTTTCATACGGCAGTGGAACCTCAGGCGCGAAACCATAGATCTCAAACATCGTGGCATCCCAGATCGACATCTTGCCGGCCAGTTCCCATTCCCACACGCCCACCTTCGCAATCGCGGTCGCCAGCGACAGTCGCTCAGAGAGCAACTTGGCGCTCCTGGTTCGTTCCGCTACCCGTCCTTCCAGCGCGGCGTTTAGTTCGCGAATTTCTATCTCCGCCCGGCTGCGCTGGTCGTACTCTTTATTCAATCGGCGGGCGTTCCACCAAACCAGAGCCGCGAACACCACGATGTTGACGGTGGCATGCAGCGCCAGCCCCAGTTCCATTCCATACATCCCGGCGATTTCTCCGCGTAGGCAAATCCAGCCCAGAAGAATAGGGATCAAGAAAACCGCGGGCAGAAATCGTCGCGCCACCACGCTTCCCGCCCCCTCATTGGTGAGGTCGCCGGCCAGTCCGGCCCGCGGCCGGGCGACAAACACGGCACCGCTCAGCAGAAATAAACCAATCGCCGTATTCAGCGCCACCTGGGTATAGAGAAATACCTTGGGCACGACGGTCGCGTGATACACGTATCCCGTGATGGCCATCATCCCGATCAGCCCGGACCACAAACTCAGCCCCTGTGCCGTCGCGCTTCCTCGCCTCGTCTTCCCGTGCAAAAGCAACAGCGCCAGGCCGATGGCGATGAATGCAGTTGCGGTCGTTGGCGCGAGGCGCCCGGGCGACGATGTTCCGATTGATCCTTTCAGGTCACTAAACAGCAGCTGGTCGATTCCAAGATTTGTGCCAGACGAGTATTCCGCGAGCGTGGCCGCACCAATCACCACCACCAGCACAGCGAAGAAATGAGCGATATACCTTGTTCTCGAAGAAGATCTGCCAGGCAGTTGCAACCACACCGATACGCCGGAGAATCCCAGGCCCAGCGCCGTATTTACCTTCATGGTGACGAGCCCGGGAAGAACGGACTTAAGAATTTCTACCCGAAACGCCCAGCCATAGAGAACCACACACGCGATTCCTATCGCGGCAATGGCAGAACCTTCACAATAGATTCGCAGGAGCTTGAACCGCCGAGTTTCGGATTCGGACAGCGAAACTCCCGCGGCCTCACCCAGCGCAGGGTTATACAACATGGGCAGTCATGAGGTTTGAGACGCCTTCTTGCTTCTCCAAGGCTATTGGAAGGAACCGACCGGTATCCATCCACTTTGGTACGGGGGACTGTCGTCGGCTACTCGAAGCTTCCCACCTTGGGAAGTTCGCATTTGGTCCTCGAAGAACTGCCAGCTACGATTCGCGCTCGGACAATAAAAACCGGGTACGATGGAAGCCGTGTACGATGGAAGCCGCATGAAAGGCCTGAAAGACAAACGAGTCCTCATCACCGGAGGCGCCAGCGGAATCGGCGCCGCCACCGCCGCGCGTTTTCTCGAAGAAGGTTCGCAAGTCTGCATCCTCGACCGCGATTCCGCGGCATGCGCCGCCCTTCGTCACCAACTGCCCGGAATCTCCGAGGCCATCATCGCCGACGTCACCGACCTGATGCAGGTCGAAGCTGCATTCGCCGACGCGGTCCGCGTGATGGACGGAGTCGATGTCCTCATCAACAACGCCGGCATCAGCGTACGCCGCAGCTTCCTCGAAATTACGCCCGAAGAATGGGACCAGGTCATCGCCGTAAATCTCACCGGCGTCTTCTACGTAGCGCAGACCGCCGCGCGCCACATGTGGGAGCGTTTCTCGGCGGAGCGCGGCAGTGGAGTGATCCTGCAAACTGCCTCCACAAATGGAATCATGGGCTATCCCTGCTACGCCGGCTACAATGCCACCAAAGCTGGAGTGATCGAACTCACCCGCTCCATGGCGCTCGAACTAGCACCCAGAATTCGCGTCTGCGCCGTAGCACCCGGATACGTCCTCACGCCGATGCAGCGCGCCGAGTACACCGACGCCATGCTCGAGGAAGTAAACCGCAAAATTCCCCTCCGTCGCCACGCCAACCCGGAAGAGATCGCGGCGCTGTTCGCATTTCTAGCCTCCGACGACGCCGCTTACGCAACCGGCCACGTCTATACCCTGGACGGCGGCGAAACCGCTGGCGGCCTAGCCAGCCGCTAAGAGGATGCGGGACGTATCTGGACAGAAGCCGCAATAATGTGGGGACGCCCGCCTTCGGCCGTCCAGCCAAGCGCAGCGAAGCGCCGGGCTTTAGCCCCCCGAGCGACCCGGCCAAGGCGAGATCCCTAACCCCGCGCGAATCTCCCCGCCAGCCGCACCAGCCGCACCACCCGATAAAGCGGAACCAGCACCCCGGGCAACCGAACCGTCTCCCACTCCCCGGGCCCAGGAGTGAGCGCCAACCGTGCAAGAAATCGCACCCGATCCGCCCGCCGTTCGCGAAGCCGCATCATCAGCCGGAAATAAGATATCCGCTCTGTATCGTACGAAACTCCAGCAGCCAGAGCTGCAGCAATCTCATCAGCCAAACCCATCGCAGCCTGATCCGCAAACACCCTGCTTCTGATTGCCGCCGGAATCGCCGTTCCCAACAACCGATTGGCCAACAAAAGCGTGACCAGCAGTATCCGCTCGATCCCGATTTCCCGGGTTCGAACCTGCACCCGATCCCAGTCCAGATTCCCTCGCTTCAAAATCTGTGCGATGTCGCACAGCCAGATCAGCCGTCCCCAAACGTGTTTCGCCGCATGCGCCGACAACACCAGCAGCAGATCTTCCGGAGAAGGAGTTTTCACCGAACGGCCGGCCAGCGTGACCTTCGCCGCCCGCTCAAACAATCCATCCATATCGAAGTCGACCGCATAGAACCGCGGCTGCAGGGCCCACTGCAGTTCCAGCAGGTTCGGCCCGGCGGGGCTGTCGAAAGTCCACTCATAGCCCGCAGCAATGTAATCCTCCAATACCTCGTCAGGGATGACCAGCCGTGTCGTATATTCGAGCCCCCGCAGCGCGTCTTTGACGCGGCCCACGTCGCGCTTGCGCACAAACAAATCAACGTCCCCGGACTGCCGCAGCGCCATGTCGCCGTAATAAACCTCCGACATGACGACACCCTTGTAAGGAACCGCGTCGATGCCGAGCCCGTCGAGCCGGTCCACAATGCGCATTAACTCGCGCGTGAGAAAGAGGGACTTATAGATGTTCCTCTCATAACCCTGGCGAAGTGATGCCAGCGTAGGCGAAGGAACCATGTCTGCTAAATGCGAGAGGTTCTGATACAGCAGCGAAGATGTGCCGTGATTGTCTGCCAGGCGCAGCAGCATCTCCCAGTCCACGGGTTTCTCCAGCAGGCGTCGGATACGGTCAAGCGCGCTGCTAGCATCGGCCGAGCTCGCGGCCAGCAGAAGATCCCACTCGGGGGCAATCGATCTAGTTGGCGCATTGCTCACGGATGTCGAGCCATCTTAGCAGCCCAAGACATCTCCCCTCGAATGCAGCCCAGTGGCTGGGCGCTTCACCTAAGGCATCGGCGCCGGTTACTTCCGTCACCTCCATTCGCCCTTTATTAGGCCTCGATGCAGCCTTAGTTCTGTCAAACTAATCTGTAGGAAACACTCGAGGAACGGGATCGACTAAGCACCCCAGATGGAAATATTCACACCCAAGACGACGCGGCGAAGCACGCGGATACGTGTGGAAATTCCCATCACCGTCACCAGCCTCGACCGTAAACATGTGTTCGCTGCCGAATGCATGGCCCTGGTAGTGAGTGCGCAGGGTTGCGGATTCCGCACCCCGCAAGCCTTGCCGATGGAAACTCCGGTCCTGCTGAGTAATCTGCCGGGCGGGGGAACCGCTTCCGGCCGCGTGGCCAATTGCTTGCCCCTGGGTAGCGATGGAAAGCAATTTCTTATTGGAGTATCGCTCTACAACTCCGGAAATGTGTGGGGAATCGCCGATCCACCGGCGGATTGGAATTGTGCCTCCGCGGCCAGCCCCGCGTCAGGAAGTACGGCCAAGGCCGCGCCCGCCAGCAAAAATGTCTGGCCCTACAACATCTTCTCCGGCCAGCGCGAAGCCCATCCCAGCAGAAAATAGTGTGCCGGGGGGGCAGAGATTAGCGGCCAGTCATCATTCGTCGGCAGTCCGCCCCACAGAAACCCAGATTCCTCCGAGGGAACACATACTGACCACTAACCACTGGCCACTGATTTCTGCTTCTTTCGTAACCTCGCCCTGATGGTTGCCAAGTGCCATACTCTAGCCACGATGTCCGAGACTCCAGAATCAGTCGCGCAGGCCTCACCGTCCGTAGCCTTTCAAGTCGGCAAGGACCGCCCGTTTCGGGTCAAGTTGCGCGGCTCCGTTCTGTCGCTGATCCGGCTGCCCAACCGGCGTCAGATACGAGGCAAAGTGCATCAGCTTTCCACCAGCGGCGGCCTCATGCATTTGGAAAAGCCTCTCGACGAAAAGCTGCGAGTGGAAGTCATCTTCCACCTCGGCGAGACCACCGTCCGCGAAAAAGCGGAGATGATGTTCCCCATGTGGGCCACGCAAGGCTGGCTCCAGCCTTTCCGCTTCATCGATCTGCCCGAGGCCACCAAAAATGCCCTCGAAGCCAACCTGCTGTCGTACGTTCAGCGCCTGCAAGACCCAAATTCTTAAGTCTGTACCAGTACCGGGCAATCTTGAACGCTCTGTCTGCCGCACTGTCTTCCAAAAACAAGAGGCCGCCCGGCGGACGGCCTCTTCTGAAATCATCTTGCCCTCAAACCCTAGGGCTTAAACACGATCGTTCCAAACGTTCCAGCCAGGTTATTGCTGGGCCCCGCTGTAAAGAACATTTGATTGAACCCTCCGTTTTGGCCCCCCTTTGTGCCATCGCCGAAATCAATCCCCCAAAGCTGGTCGATACGAATGATGTTTCCGTTTGTGTCTTTGATCGCTCCCACAAACCTCTTCGTCAGAGGGTCGAAAGCATTGATTGTTCCCCCGTTAGTATTGTTCGAGATCAAAAGCGTATTGCTCAGCGGTCCAAAGTGTCCCGGGGCGGCAGCAATTCCCCAAGCCTGGTCCAACGGTGCCCCCTGCAGCAAATGCGCTCCGGGAGTCACGGGCGTACCATCCTCGCTAAACACGTCGACGAAACCCCCGTTCCCACCTTTGACACTGGCAAACGTGACATACACCAGCCCGTTGATGTCGCGGATCCCGAACGGCGCAAATCCAGCAGGTAGCGTGGTATCGGTAAACGAAGTCACCAGGCTGAAGTTTCCGTCGTAAACATCCACCTTGTTGTTCGCCTCGTCGGCCGCGTACAGGAAGTTCCCTGATGGCTTGTTTGTAATCGCCAGGCCGGTGTACATCGCCGGAGATGCATTAATCGACGTATTCACCGCCACAATCGCCGCATTGAAGTTCGATTGCGGCGCCCAACCGCTTATGGTTCCATCAAGCGTGGCAAATAGAAAGACCGACGGCCACCCCTGCACCTGAAACTCACCGCTCGTCGACGCGCTCCACACGATTCCAGTCGGCGAGCCCGGCCCGTTTGCTCCTCCCGTCGGAACTAGCACCTTCAATTGCTGCACGATCGCTCCGTTGAAATCATAAAGCGTCGACCATCCGGAGCTATTGTCGCTAAGCCACCAGGCCGATCCGGGCGCGTGCACTAATCCCCATGCATTTACGATCAGAGGATCCGTATGCTTCGCGGCTCCTACCTGATTCGAATCCAAGTTTGTGAGTTGATACTGCGCTAGGGCTGCGTTCGAAACCAGCATCAACGCCAGGCCAAAGCAAACCGTGTAAGCAATCCCGCGACGCTGCATGAAGCCTCCTCTTTCTTATTGCAATGTCAGAGGCAGTGGTAGCTCGGCAACCCGCATTCGAAAGGCTGATTCGAAAGGCTGGACCGCAACTTCTCTGACCGCTGTTGGGGGATGCTAGGATCGCCCGAGGGTCAGTTTGTCACCACCATGTAATGAGTTTGTACAATTGTTGTCTGGAGAGGGCGGAACGGCTATGGCACCAAGCAACGTTATTTTCTGGGAAGTCGACACGCAAGCGGACTTCATGCTTCCCGGCGGCAAGCTCTATGTGCCCGGCGCTGAACACCTGCTCCCGAATATTCGCCGGCTCACCGACGCCGCCCGCCAGGGCCGCGTCTTCCTGGTCTCCCACGGTTGCTTCCACACTCAGGACGACCCCGAATTCAAGACCTTCCCGCCGCACTGTATCAAGGACACAGCTGGATCCGCCTACGTTCCAGAAGCCCTGACCGATAAAGTTGTAACCGTGCCAAACGAGCCCACGGCATCTCTACCCTCCGATCTTGCGCAGTCTCAGCAGATCCTCCTCGAAAAACAAACGCTCGACATTTTCGAATCCCGACACGCCGACGACCTGGTAAAGCGATTAGAAAAAAACGCCGAGTTCGTCGTCTTCGGCGTAGTGACGGAATACTGCGTTCGCCTCGCCGCCAAAGGATTACTTGAGCGCGGCCGCCGCGTCTCCATCGTCAAAGACGCAATCGAAACCCTCAACGCCGAGGACGGAGCCCGCACCGTGGCAGAACTGCGAGCCCTCGGAGCAAAATTCATCACCACCCACCAGGCGCTGGCACTACTCGACAGCCCGAAATAGCAGCTCGGGCTGAATTTCACTTAGCCTTTTGCCACGGCTATGATATGTCAGCATTACGGAGTCCAATTTGCCTGTGCTGACCGGGCGTTCGAGTGGGTAAAGCAAAAAGAATGCGAGATAAGCGCAGGAGTCCGCTCAACGTCACTCCGCCGACCCCAGAATCGCGCAGTTGGCGACTGCGTTCCTGGATGCTGATCGCAATCGCCGCGGCCGCTCTGTGCGTCCTTGTGCTGATTGCCTACGCCGGCAGCCTAAGCAACGGCTTCGTATGGGACGACAACCAGCAAATCGTAATGAATCCTGATCTCCGGCCCGATGCGCCCTGGTCGCACTTGTTTTCCTCAGACGTTTGGGGTTACAAGCACCCCAACCAGCCCAGGCATACGAATTACTACCGGCCGTTGCAAATGGTTGCCTATCGCCTGACGACGGAATGGTTCGGAGTTCAGTCGCAGCCTCTGCACCTTCTCAGCGTTTTATTCGCCTTCGCCGCGGTTCTCTCCGCGTTCACGGTTTATTTGAAATTGACTCGACGCCTCGCCGTTGCTTTCGCCGCCGCAGCCCTGTTCGCAGTCCACCCCGTCCACTCCGAGGCCGTTGATTGGATTTCCGCTCTGCCCGAGCTCGGATGCGCAACCTTCGTTCTCGTCTCGTTCGCCTTGTTCCTTTCTACTTGCGCTCGCGGGGCAGACCCGACTTCGGCGCGGCGTTTTCCGCCCAGGCATTGGATCCTACTGTGCCTGTCTTTGCTGTCGTTCGCCGCAGCACTGCTGTGGAAAGAAACCGCGATGGTTTTTCCCGCAATAATCGCAACCTACGCGGTTTGCCTTCAGCCGGGCAATTTCAGGGGGCGGCTTCTCTCATCTATAAAGCTTAGCGTCCCGTTCTGGTGTGTGCTGGCTGCCTATCTTGTTTTGCGCTTTCGCATGCTTGGTTCTCTCACCATGCGCCAGCGAATCTGGGGGCTCACGAACTTTCAAGTCGGCTTGAACGTCTTCCATCTATTCGCCCAGTACTGGCGGAAGCTAATCGTTCCTCTCCATTTGAATGCTTATTACCTGTTCTCTCCAGCGCGCTCCATTGCGGATCCCCGGGCGATAGTCGGCATTCTCTTCGTAGCTCTCGCCTGCGTCGCTATCGGCTACGCGTTCAGCCGCGCTCCACTAATCGCGTTTGCGGGGTTGTGGGTGTTCATAACGCTGCTGCCGGTCATGAATATTTATGCGCTAGGTCGCAATGTCTTCGCGGAACGTTACCTCTATCTTCCGTCGGTCGGCTTCTGTCTGCTCGTGGCAGTAGTCGCGGCTTCAGCGGTGAAGCGATTGCCCCAGAATTTCCGAAAGCCTATATCCGTTCTTCTTCTCGTGGCCGTCGTGGTGTGGTTCTCCGCCGAAACGTTCGCGCGGAATCCGGACTGGCACGATGACGCGACACTATTCCGCAAGACTCTGGATGTCTCGCCCGATGCGCCTTTTGTGCATTTCATGGTCGCCGCCACCGAAGGTGACAATCCCTCGGAATCCGAATCCGCCGAAGCGCACTACCTGCGTGCGATTGCCGTGGCGAGGGATGAGAATCCGCCCGATTCGCTCGACTTGGCGCGCAGCTACGAAGGTTTGGCGTCTCTGTATTCCGACCGCGGCGATTACGCTCGCGCCCTGCAGGTCCTGAGCCAGTGGCGCGACGCTGTTCCGAGCGATCCTGAATTGGATGCCGAAGAGGGTCTGATTCTTCTGAAATCAGGACGCTGGCAGGAAGCCGGGCCGATCTTGAATCGGGCCTACGCGGCCCACCCCCAGGACGAAAACGTTCTTAACGCACTCGGTCTGCTCGCCTGGGAACACGAGCGGAATCTTACTGAAGCCGAAAGATACTTCACGCGCGCGCTCGCCATACACACTGCGAAAGACGATTTCCAGGCTTCGCTCCACAACAATTTAGGCGGCGTCTACGGCGATCTCGAGCAATTCCCCTTAGCCCTCGAGCAATTCGAATCCGCGATCGCCATTTCTCCCGAAGACGCGGAATATCACACGAACATGGCCGTCGCGCTGGCAGAATTGAATCGCTTCGAGGAGGCAGCGGCCGAGGTTAAGATTGCGCTGAGAATCGCTCCCGATTATCCTCCGGCGCGAGCGGTTCTTGAGCGACTTCAGCGTCGGTGAGCGTTCAGCCGGCCAGAGTCTCGATTGCCCGCACCTCATCAGCCGGCAGTTCCAGCGCCGAACTCGCCAGATCCTGCTTCATGTGCTCGCCGTCAGACGTGCCAGTCAGGGGCAGCATTCCGATTGCGCGAGCAAAAGCAAACACAATCTGTGCGGCTGTCGCGCCAGCCCGCGCCGCAAGGCCCGCGACCAGAGGGTGTCGAACCACTTCTGCATTCGCCGTAAGCAGCGAAAATCCTTGATAAACAATCTTCCGCTCACTGCAGAACCGTCGCACCTCGCGGTCCCAGCCTAAGCTGGCGTAGCACCGGTTCTGCACGAACGCCGGAGCCTCTGAGTGAGCGGCTACCATCTGCTCCAGATGCAGCAAGGAAACATTGCTCACTCCAAGCAGCCGCGTGCGCCCGGCATCACGCTCCTTCCTCATCGCTTCCCAAACCTCGGAGTCCGCATCAGTCCAGCCATAGCCCAAGGAGGGCCCATGCAGCACGTAGCTGTCGACCTGATCAGTCCCCAGATGTTCCAGCGAACTGGCCATCGACTGCGCAACCTGCACGGAAAGCTTGGCCGCTGGGTCATAGGGTAGCCGATGATCCTGGCCGGGCCGGTAAGTAAATTTCGTCTGCAGAAAAAGATCGTCCCGCGTCACCACCCCCGCATGATAAGCCGCCGCCAACCCCTGCCCCACTCCAGGCTCGAAGTAATGCCGGCGCTGGTTAGCCGTGTCGATGCCCCGAAATCCCTCGCGCAGCGCCAATTCCACCAGCGCCGCAGTACGCTCTTCCTTCCACGCAGTCCCGTAGAGAAAGTCAGGAACCGATGAAGCGCGAGCAATTGGCATGCCGCTATTCTGCCACGAGCGTCCGCCATTTAAGACTATGTTAGCTTTATAGCACCGCGGGCCCGTAGCTCAGTGGTTAGAGCCGTGGACTCATAATCTCTGAATACTCAGCCATTCCTGTGCTTTTTCAACGACTTAGTGTGCTGTGATGCTGCCTAATGCTGCTCTTTCTAGCCGCATAAGTGAAAGATTTGTGAAAGAATTCACTGCTCTCTTATGCCTCGCTGCTCTTCCCACTTCGTCTGCTGGAGAGCTAGGTCCTCGAATCGTTCTCTCGTTCCCTTAAGGGCTTTGTAGGCATCGTAGGCTTTCATTCCTAGCTCTACAGACTTCCTCTTCTCTGCGCTGAGTGCACATATGGCGGCGCCCGTCGCGATGTGGAACTCGCCAGAGAGCACATGGCGGGTCACAAACCACAGGTTTGATGCGGGAATGTAAGTGGGTAAATGCTCTCCGGATACGGACAAGTACATGGAGATGTCTTTCTGGAGATTAGACGCTATCTCGGGTGACCCCTTCGGCCGTTCACAGCGTCCGGATGCCACATCTACTTCAACGCTATCGGCGGTTTTGGCAGCCGCTTCCATCTCAAGAGACGCACGCAGTATAGTTTCGGAATCGACTCTCTCGATTGGGCCTTTGCTAACGTCAGGAGCAAGTTCAATCGGTTCTCCCTCTGCCACTTTGTCTGTTGTAGTGCAAGTCCCCCGAGAATCTGCATAGCACTCGCCAAGTTGGCGGCAATACTCATCGCTCTCGATGCCGCATCGCGTGCTCCTTTTCGAGCATCAGCTTGGGTTGCACATTGTATGGCATTTATAACGACAAAATGCAGGACGCCTGAAATACGATTCCGCACCATCCACGCATTAGAAGCTGGCACATCATCCGGAACACGCTGCCTCGGCTTCAACAGGTATGTCGCGACCGCCTCTTGCACATCAGATGATGTAACGAGGGCGCGATGAGTTGAACCGCAGTACTCAAGCGCGTCGGAATCGAGTTTGTCGGCAGTGTCAGATATCCTCTTTGCTTCTAACGATGCCTTGAGAAAATCCTCCGGACTCACTCTCTGAGCATGCGCAGAGAGAATACCAACGGACACAACTGCAATCAGGAGCAGGATGAATTGATAGTTTCTTTTCATTGGCCACGCTCCAGCAACTCTCGGAGAAGGGGCAGATAGGGAGAAGCGCCGTCAGTTATCGCGGTCTCCAGCCTCCGAAACTTAGCGTCGACGACGCGAATCATTTCCTGCTGCAATTCTTTCTTCCGGCTCATAAGGCGCTCAAGGAGCGCGAGGTCGCTGTATTGCAGTTCAGCGATGGAGTTCGTTGCAGCCATCATCTCAAGCTCGTACTGCTTGCATAGCCTGACAAGCTGAAGCAGCAGATGTCGCTCTTCGGACATTATAGAAACTTGGCCATCTAGATCGCCCATGCGCCAGATACTAGATGAACGAATCGTCTAACACAACTTCTCTAGGCGGCACCCGCTCAGCGTAATTCTCAGCATGGTCCGACGCTTGATCGTCGCCTATAATCGTTCCTACAGCACGCTGAACGTGCCACTGAGAGCACTTGTCGCAAAGAAACGACTCAATCAAATATCCTCGGGCCGCGCTGAACTTGACGGCGACCTCGTCCGCTTCTTCTTTCGTTGGCCAGCGCACTTCCTTGCCGAGACTTTCCGCGTATAGGGCAACGTCGTCGCAGTGCCTTGACCTTTTGGCTGCTTCTCTCGCAGCGATCTTCTCTGCCTTGCGCGCCACACATTCCGCTTCTCTCTTCAGTCGTTCGGCTGCGTAAAATTCCTTCTTCTCTTCCTTCGCTTTCAAAGCCTCGGCTTCTCTAGCGTCACGAGCAGCATTCTTCTCCGCGATCTTCTCTGCGTCCTTGGCGCTTTCTGGTGCTCGTTCTTCGCTTCTTTCTTGCTCTCAGCAGCGACTGCAGGCATGCAGATTGCTCTTCCGGCGGCGCGCTCAACCATGCAGTGAGATTTGCTTCGACGAGTGCTGACGGCTGCGTCTGATTCAATTCGCGCAGAGCGGCGTTAAGCGTCGCAGACTATGACGTTGCGAGTCTTCTTCACTGGGCGCCGACTCGGTTCTGATCCAAATTGTTCTATAGCTAGCTGCCGCACGCCACTGGCTGATAGCTTGCGATTCGAGACTGTTGGTAGCTACGAGTTAAGCCACTCTGCGGTAACGGTAGCAACGCTTTGAAGTGTGCGCCGTGATGCTACTGGCTTGTGCTCAGGCGTGAAGCGCGAGGTCTAGTGCGCCAGCTTCTTGCACGTACCTTTTGCGTAGCCAGTGGCGGCATGGGACAACTCGACGCCGTCAACAATTCCAAACTTGTTCATGGACCAAAGAAGGGCATCGCATATCCAGATTTTCTCGGCATCGTCGATCTTCGCGAGGCCGGATACGAGTCGCTGATACTCGGCCTTCGTCGTCGACGGTCCGACAACAAGTTCTTTAGGCGAAAAAAGAGCCCCTTAGAGGCAAATCGAGAGAACGAGATGGTGAAGACAACGAGAGCATTCGACATTGATCACCTTGAATGTAAGGGGGTGGAGCGCGCTTCGTGGTTGCAGAGCAGTCAGCGCGCTCCGTGACTGTGGAGTCAAAATATCTAGAGAACTGTGACTCCCCGAAGACGAGTGCCTGTTCAGTTTCTACACGTGCACTCGCGAACGAAGAACTCTAAAGAGGTCTGCAAGTGCATCGACGTTCTTCGCGTTAGTCCGTAGACCGATGCACTTTGCAGGGTTTTCAGTGCTCTTCCCCTGCACGGTTCTTCAAACGTGCAGGACTCGTCGAGCACATCGTGGAATGTGACGAGGACATTGTTTCCTCTTTTGGTCATTCATCACATCAACAGCATGTGCTGTGCGTCAAGCAACTCGTCAAACAGTTCGAAGCCCGTGTCATCGTTGCGATTCGCAAAATGCTCCGCGAGTTTCTCAGCAGCGGAGCGCTGTGCGTGAAGCGCGCATTCGAGAGAGGTCCATTAGCTCACATCGGCGAGCTACAATTTGCGACTCGCTGCGCGTGCTGCGCGTGAGTCAGCTGAGTTGCGTGTCTGTGCCGCAGTTTCGTGCAGATTCGCTGCATTGTGGCAGGCTGCACACCGGTTCATGCTCTTCGCGTACTGAGCCTGATTGCGGTGAAAATCGCGACAGCGCAGGTGGTGATGCAGAACTCCAGTCGTCGTCTTTTTGCTTGTCTCGTCGTCCCAGAAATCGGAATCGCCGTAGTCATCATCATCGTCGCGAAGTGAACACGTCGGGTCGTTTGCTTGTCCTTGCTGATAGCGCGGAGAATTTGCCGCGACGCCACCGCCATCACCGAAGGTCAGGTCACGCACATCGACGCCGAACTCATTTGCAACTTGCCGCGTGATCGCAAAATTCCGAATCTGTTCCGGAGTTGCAGAGTCGACCCAGGAATAAGCGTCTCCAGCGCCGCGCTTTGAAAGTTCTTTCAAGTACTCCCGGTTCAGGCGATCTTGCGCCCAGTTCTCCGCGACAGCGCGCTTGATCGTCGCGTAGTCCATTCTGCGGATACTTGACGCACAGTACGCCGTGGCGTCTGTCGATGATGCCGTGGGCGTTGTTGAAGCGCGCAATCTGCGCGCGAATTACCGTCTGATCGCTTTGCGGGTGCCGTGCTACATAGTCAGCGGCGCGAGCATCGACGCTCGTTTGAGGGTACGCCGGACTTGAAACAATTGAACAATCTAGGAGGCGAACATTGCGCAACGTTCGCATAGGATACGGATTTCCATCTTCGTCTTTTCCATCTGAAAATGAATCGCCGTTAACTGGATCGGCGATGAAGGCAAAACTACAATCCTGCAAATCACGCCTCGAAACTGCTGCCCATAAATCGCGGTGCCACTGCTGATTCTTGTCAAGTTGACAAGTGAACTTAAGTCCGTTTTCGTCTTCAGCGACTTGCAGCGTGGAATTCTTGCGCCGCCCGAGGACTTTGTTACTGTCATGGTTGTGAAGACACAGGACATCTTGCGCCGGATCAGCAATGCTGTCCTTAAATGCGCCGGGGGCGATCTGTTCGCAAAAACCTTGGGGGAGTGTATGTGATTTCACGCCGAAACGAGCAGCGTAGCCAGCAAGCTGCATCTTGCCACCGGCGTCGATAGCACGAAGTGATCCGCTGCTAAGAATTCGTGTTTCTACTTTGCTCATAAAAATGCCTCTCTACTTATCTGATTTCCCGTTATGACCCTTTTTTCGCAGGTGCGTTTTTCACCAAGCTGTTCGCTCAAGCCACGCGATCATGTCAGGATCCGTGAGTCCAAACTTCTCTTCGACAGGCTGCTGCGGCGTTTGCTGCTTCTGTGGCTCGGTCATGACCGCACCACCTGCGTCCCAAATTTTGCTACTGCTGAGCCGTACTCGCGTGCCTTCTGTTCTCTGTCAGCCGCCTCTTGCTTGTACTGCGCCTGAATGCGGGCTTCAGCGAGCGCTTCGGGATTGCCGAGTTTGTTAATTTCGTAGAAGCGCTGAAGGATTGATTTCGGACAATCAGGAAATGATTTGTCGTCGCCGTGCTGGACTTCAAACTGTGTTCGCCGCGTGATATAAGCGTGACCACCGGCAGCTACTGCGCCTGTAGTCCGTTCGTGAACACCCCATTGAACTCCAACGATCCGGTTGGGATCAGGCGGAATAGTTGCTTGACGCGCTGCTTCGATTTCTTGCTGCTCGGCGAGCTAGCGAGGTGCTCCGCGCGGAATGCGCTGCGCTGCGACTGCATAACCGAAAGCAAGGGCGTTCTCACCCGGACCATTTTTGATGTCTTCTTTGGTGCCGTTCTTAGAAGGATCAGTTGGATGATGTGTCCACAACAGGTACATAGAAGGTTCTCCTTGAAGTTCTGAGTCAACGTTCAGCAGAATTTCCCGCTAATGATCTTGAAACCTGTGACAGCTCGCCGATGACTTCACTCGCGAACATTACTAGCCATCTCGCGACTGGTGTACTCGTTCGCTAACTTGCGAAGATCAGAGAGAGCTAGCTTGCATCTTCTTTATCGTTCGATTTCTGGAATGCGCGGCAGAGGATTCTGCTGCACCGCATACGTACCGGCCATCTCTTCAATCTGCTCTTTCGAAAGCGTGCACTCATAGCGAACGATCATGCCCCGCTCGACAACAGGCTCGGTGAATCGTTCCGTCAGCCACTTGATGTAAAAGTCTTTCGTCGCTTCACGCTGTACTGCGTTCTGATCGCTCATTGCTGCACCTCTGGTGCCTTTTTCTTCTCTTTGCGCTTTCTGTGTTCTTCTTGGTACTCCTCTGGTGTCAGCACCTTCACTTTCGGATGCGATTTCTCAGTTACTTCGACATACGTCTGCCTGCCGATGAGTTTCTCTGCGGCTGCTGGTGCTTGAATCGCAGCGTCAGCGAATAACTCTTGAGGCAATCCTGATGCTGAATAGTGAAACGAACTTTCTTCAGCAGGTATGAAGGATCGCTGTAGCACCTGAACGGATCTTCACAGATGCTGTTCACAAGAGGGTCGATGACTGCACGGTTAGCCGCCAGAAATCAGCAGCCTGATTAGCACTGCACTTTCCCTCGGGTATAAGGTTGAAAATCACCCACCGCAAAATGTAGTCTTGTATCTCGTCTAAGGACTTGTTCTGCGCGATACCATTCAACACGCGCGCTTGAGCGTTACGGATGAACTTATCCGACTTCACAAGTGCGAGTGCTTCTTTAAACGGTTGTTTCTTCAGTCCAAACATTTTGTTCTCCTTCATCCAATCGAAATTTCAAACTCTGTCGGCGTGTAATCTACAAGTGGCCGCCAGAGCGGAGTACCTTCATCAGTCGGGTGACAGTGTTCGCAAAGCGCGATGACATTCGTCGCTTCAACAAACAAATCTGGTCGCACTCGCGGTGAGATTAAATGGTGGCTGATTCTGCTAGGTCGCGTGCACTGAACACCCTTTATGATCCGCGAGCAGATCGGGTTTTGCGCGAGCAGCACAGTTCTAAAGCGAGTCCAACGCACTGTGCCGTACATCTTCGCCACAGCATCGTGTCGATACTGAAACGCACGGTGCTCCATGAACGAATTATTTTTCGCGTGCTCAGGGCAAAAACCGCAAGCGGCTTTAGAAGCCGGTTGCCCACAGCGCGGCTCTCGACATGTGCGTCTACAGCTCAGCATCTAAGTCCACTTCGGTTCGTATGAGCCGTTCTGCACTGCGCGAAACCCCAGGTGGAACACCTCTGCCATGAGCAGTGCTGCCGAGTCCGTCCCAGCCGGCAGATTCGCTTCGCCCTGATCGCCGACTGGCATGAATGGAGGGCGCGGAGTAGCTTTGAGAAACGGGCGCACTGGCAAGTTCGAGAGCCGTGCAGCTATCTCTTGCGCTTTCATCTTGAAAGTGCCGTCAGACTCGATAGCGTCGATTGAAAGTAGAAGGTTGAATGACCGCTTGCACGTCGGGCACTCGTGAATCTCATTTCTGAGGAACTCGTACACGTTCAGTAGTTGGTACTCCGTTAGCAGAGGCAACGATAGAAAAAGCCTTTGCAATTCCCAGTGCCGGGGTCAATGATTTGACTGAACGTACTGGGATGTTGCTCAAGTTGATGTTGTTGGTGCATAGAGATGGTCACGAAGAATTCTGTTCTCCGTGTACAGCTCGCCGATTTGCTTGATGACGGGGAGTTTGCGAACTAAATCGAGTAAAGCCATGTGGTTTTTCTCCGAGTTTGTCGTTAAGGGTTTCATTGGAATGAGGTGCCCTTTGCCGTCTGACTCCGTTGCTGTGCTGCTGTCGCCGAAGAAGTACATTTTTCCCGTACACTCCGGCGGCGCTGACAGCATTGATGCACGCATTCAACGTAGCTGCGATGCCGTCGATCTTTTCGTTGTAACTCATCTTGTCTGGCTTGATGCCGCCATGTTTCTCATCTTCAGCAAGAATCACGTTCGAAGCGTGCCATGTGAGACAAGGCGAGCCGAAGTGCACGAGCGATCTGTCGTTGACTGCTTGCAGCAATTCACGAGCGGGCGAAGTCAACTCTTTCGCTGTTGGGAACTGCGATGCACTCGACTGCTCCAGACTGATTGATCTCGGCGCAGAGCACGCGCGCGTTCCAGTCTTCGAATCCTATCTCGCGGATACGAAAGATCGTCTTCGTGTCGATGATGTAGCGCCTTATCAACTTCGGGTCTGCCATATCTCCTGGCAGCAGATCAATCTAACTCTTCCGCGCCCAAGCAGAGAGCGGAACGTTCCACGATTTTTCTTTTGGAAAGCAGACCGTCTTCCGGCATGAAGAACTGAGTGACGATGACCTTCTTGTCAATCAAAGGTCCGCCTTCGGTGAAACGTGCTTTTGGCCAGAGCAGATTGAAAGCGCTCATGTCACTCGTCAAACCAACGTCGAGCCACGAAAGCATGCTGTGTCTTTGTTCAGGTTCAGGAACTTCGTGATCGCTCTTTGGATCTGATTCTCCGATCAGATCGAATCCCGTGCACGCGTCCCACTTCTTTGCTGGTATTGAGCCTGTGCGCGAGAGCGTCACTTCCGGCCAGACGTTGACGTGATACTGGAGCCACGAATTAAGGCCTGACGGCTGTTGCAGAACTTCGTCACGAATTTTCTTCAGGTGCTCGACGCGCAACGTTACTCCGAGCGACGGGTTCGCTTTGGGCCAGCACTTCTCATCCATCGGATCGTCGTCGGCGTCGATTTTGTAGATCGCGACAAATGTCGTATCGTCTGCGAAAATGCCGCGCAGTATTTTTTCACCGAGCGCGAACTTGTGAAAAGCAAAGCAGAGTTTCGACGGGCCTGACGTGGTGATCGCAAACACAAGCGGCTGTTCACGCGAGACGACACCTTTTGAAAGCGTGTCGAAGAAGATCGGTCGCCCAGAAGGAAACTTCGTTCATGATGATGGTCGAGGGTCGCAATTCGTCAGCACCTTTCTCGTCTGCGGATAGAGGCGTGAATGAGCTGTTGGTTCTTGATACAGTCAGAGAACCAGACCAGCGCTGCACGTGATTGCGCAATTCCGTGTTGTTAATCACTACTCGCTTTGCATCGCGCCAGCACAGTTTTGCCTGATCCTTTTTCGTAGCAGCAGCGAATACGTCGGGAAACGGCTCGACATCTGCAACGAGTCCCCACAGCGCTACGATTGCAGCGAGAGCAGTCTTTGAGACTTTTTCGCAGTGCTGACCACGCTTCAGTGAAGCGCCGCGCGCTGCTGGGCTTCTTGAACGAGAAAATGTTCACGAGGGAGAACACTTGCCACGCCATCAACTTCAGGCTGCAAAATGTCTCGGCGAATTCGACGATGTGTCGAGCAGCGATTGGGTCAAAAAACAGTCCACGACTTGCGCCTGTTTCCAGATCAGAGAGGAAGCGCTTCGCAGCGAGCTTTACTAACTCGCCGGCGACGACAGCCCCTTCAAGCACGTCCTGTGCATAGCGGCGCGCTACGTTGCAGGATCACTTTCCGACCACTCGTAAGGAGCCTCACCGTCAAGAACGATTGTCTGCCCCGGAACTAAGCGCTGCTTGAATGTCGCGCGCTCGTCCGCAACATCTGCCAAGAAGTCGTCTAACTTATTTTCAGCTTGAAGTGGTGCTGGAAACTGATTGCGATCACGCCAGAAATGCAGCGCTTTGTTCTTGCGCTCAATTTGACCAGCAGCCTGCGCTTCACAGAGTTCCAATAACTGCGCACCATCTGAGTAGGCGAGCAGGCGCTTTGAGAGCAGGAATGCGGAGTACTTCTTCCACACGTCGTACACTGGCTTGTTGTTCCACGAGTAGGCAGGCGTCTGCGGGCAGCCGAGTTCAAAGACACGAGCCTCCTGCTTTGCTCGAATCTGCGCAGCGGTCGAACTACTCGACCCTGCAACTCCGACACTGACTTGCGCTGAGACATCAGCTATTGGCTTTCCCATCGCTGGGTTGGCCCGAGGTTGCTGGGGTTGTGGTCTGTGGGGACTGAGCGGGATAGACTCGCTGGAAGCCATTGCGCTTAGCAACTTGAATCTTGGCTGCTGATCGACTCTGGCTGCCCTTGCGACCTGCTGTTAATGGATCGGCTGGCATAGTTTGCTCCTTGAAGCTTCGTGCCTCATACTTGACGGTTTTTGTGACGGGCATGCTGAAACTGGAACGAGCCTATTCAAACGCAATTCGCGCGCGCATCGCGTACTCAACACGCGCGCGCGTGGTCATGCGATGCAAAGCCTCGCGAGGGACGCCGCAAAATATGACCGCATATTCCCCTTTCCTATAAACCGAATGGAAAGGGAGTTCATCGACGAACGTCAGTGGCTTCGACGCGCAGTGTTGTGTATGAGTTTTGAGTACGGGTTGATCGCTTTGACTGCTGCTGCTACCTTGCTCGACTGCAGAGTTGGTCGACTTGCGCTTCCGTTACTCTTGTACTCTGGACTGCCGCTGCGGCTCGCCTATTCTTGACACATCATGGCACTGGAAAAGCAACTCACTCGATTCGTTCTCAAGTTCGTCTTCGCTGGGGTTCTCAAGCACTGGGCGCGATAGCTCTCGCAGCTTCAATTAGGCTCACGGGGCGCGGTAGTAGCGAAGACGGAGCAGTGCAAGATGCGGCTAGTCGGATCGAGGAAGCTTGCATACGGTCGGGCGCAGCACCGTTCCCCACGTACAGCTATACGGTTGTCGAAACTCACAATAACAATCCCAGCGGCGCCAGCGGCGATTGGTACGCCACCATTGAAACTGACTGCCGACCGTGAGCAAGTTGCCCTTGTGATTCCTTGCTTGTCTGCTCTCTTTGACTCACTCTGCGATTCGTCCCTGCCTTGGCGTTGCTCCTATGCCATCCTATGCTTACCCTGCACGCTTCTGGCGTCTCTCTCGACGCACTTCTTCATGATCGTAAACATCCGGCGCCTCTGCGATCTTCTCCCATGTCGTTTGCTGAGTAGATCGGTGATCGTGCAGCGCTTCGCATCCACGATCACTCGTTTGGCCTCTTCGAGCGTTTCGAACATCCATCCCCTGCCTGAGTTATCGACTGTGGTGACGAGCTAGCGCCCAGAGCCAATTGCGCGGAAGTCTGGCCCACGATGCCGCTTACAGTGCTCGAGCCAGGCGAACGGCTCTGGGAGTTCAGTTTGTGAATGGTTCGAGAGCATGACAACATCACTCGAAGCCTGTGACGAATTAGATGCCTTTTAAAAGGTCGTCTATTTCCTCTTTTGTTCTAGCGCTTTGTCCAGCTTCTCTGGCTCAATGCTACTGCTGGTGAATTGTCTGCCCGGAGCACCAGTGGGCGCTAGATCGGCCTTACGTGCTTCTTTTCTGTTGATAAAAGTTTCGCATACTTGATAGCATCTTCCGCTGTACACTGGCTCGCTTCACGTTTGCGTCCATCTACCCACGCATACCAGAGCGCGGAAATCTTACTGTCAACTTGCTTGACCTTTATCGTGTGGCCTCTGTAGTTTTCCGTATCGTTTGCCATCAGATTGTCGTTCTCCTTTTCGATTCAGTTTCCGTTACTTCTTCGCTGCTGCTTTTGCTTCATCTTCTTGTCGAGTTCGATCATCTCTCGCGCTTCGGAAAGATCGCTTTTCTCAAGCCAAAATCCCCACCGATGCCATTCTCGATACCGCAGTGGCGGACTTTGCTTTTCGGCCCAGTCGTTAACTGCTTGCCCCAGGTACTCGGCGCCGATTTCATTGATCTGCGAAAGAACAGCGTCGCGCTCTTCGGGAGTCGGATCGGCGTTCTTCATCTCGTCGCACAGGTCAGCTTCTTTGCTCCGTCTGAATTCTTCCCAACGAGCGGCGTTCGTTTTGTTCTTGTCTTTGAGCGCGTCGATACGCGCTGCTTTAGTCGACGGTGATGGGAATTGGCGGTTGTACTCTTCGCTCCACGCCGCACGCTCTTCGTCTGTCCACTCGTCTCTGCGCTGCTTGCGCGCTTCGTATTCTGCACGGCTCTTCTTGAACGCCCAATCGTCGTCGAGTTCTCGCAGTTTTCGTGCTTCTAGTTGCTCGGCTGTTTCTGCTTTTGGTTGAAAATCTTCGAGCGAACAAGATGGTTGGTTAGTTTGTCTGTCGCTCTCACTCGTAGAAGCTTGGACTGACTGACTTACATCTATCATGCTTGCTTCTATAGATTCACAATACAGACTTCCTTGACGTATCTTGTGCAACGGTTGGGACGTATTCTGTTCAACGGCCGTTGACGTATCGTGCGCAACGGCCGTTGACGTATCGTGCGCAACGGTCGTTGACGTATCGTGTGCAACGGCTGGAGACGTATTCTGTTCAACGGCTGGAGACGTATTCTGTTCAACGGTTCGCTTCAGCGGGTGCAGATAAGCATCAACAAAAGGCTCAGCGTCGATTCCCAAGCGCTTCAGATGACGCCGCGCGTTCGTTTTGCGAAGTGCGCTGTTCTTCTTGCGAGACTTCGGGACAAAGGTGTGCGTCGTCTCCCACTCTTCGACAAGCACGACTCGATATTGCTTCGTTCCGAAACTGCCGTCACTGCGACGCTGCCCAGCGATCTGAATCAGCCAGCCCTGTTCAACAAGTCGCTTGATATGGCGCATTTCTGTGTGGTTGCTCGTGCCGTTCTTCTTCGCCAGCCGAATCTCGCTGCCGGTGAAGATCAACGGCTCGTCGACTCGCCACAAGCCCTTCATCTTGTGCTCTTTCTCGACGCGCTTCACGAGCGCAACGATGGCGTCGTAAGTTTTGAAGAGCGGCGCTGTGAGAAATTGCCGCGCGTGCTGCTTGTTATCGGTAGGTTTTTTCATGACGGGTTTCCGTTTCGTTGTAGAGTTTTTCTTGACGGTGAGTGCGGAGAAATACAGGATCTCCCGCTCGGAATTCTATTTCGATGGAGCCAAACAAACGCTGGCGTATCGCATCATCCAACGCGACTTCTATCTTTTTCAGCAGTTCTTGTTTCGTCATTTGCTTGTTCTCTCTTTGATGAAGTCTTCACGCGACAGCGTAGGGCACACAGCAATCACCTTCGTCCCGTCCCCCGGCTTCTGATTCACGATGGCGTCGACGAAGACATCCGGCATGTCTTTCATTTTGATTCTGTGCAACACCTCGGCCTTCGCTAGCAGCCGTTCAGCGCGCGTGAGGCAAATCTGTTTTACGACTGGGCGATCCGTTGACGCAGCTTGCTCCAACAGAACGCCTACTTCTTGTGTCAGCATGCGAATGCTCATTTCTCCATCCTTATTATTTGACTTTGCCCTGGCTCTCAGCGAGTTACGACAGTCACGCTTTTTTGCGCGTCGACGTAGCGATCTAAATCAGCGCGGTCGAACTGCACGAGTTTCCCAATTTTCAGGCTCGGGATTGCGCGCAACCATTGAAGCTGACGGACAGCGTGAATTGAACACGCGAGATATGACGCTGCTTGCTTGACGGTCAAGAGACGCGGCTCTACAGCAGAAGGGATGTGATTTGCTTTGATTGGCTTTTTCAAGACGAGACCCCAAAGTTGTTAGCGCTTTGGGATCTCCAGGGTTTTCGACCCGGCCCGCGAGAATCGCGGGGAGGAAACTGAGCAAGATATATGAGGACGCTAGTCACGTCCAAACTTCGTGAAAAAGCTCAGCGAAGTCATCATACAGCAACTCGAATCCCGAATGCAACAAAAATGGTGCTGTACCATGCCGCGCCGTAGAGCATAAGATGTTCTTGTGAAAAGGAGAATGCATGGGACGACGAGCCAAAGGGGAAGGATCGCTGCTGAAAATCTACGGGAAGAAGGACGCGAAGGGCAATAAGAAAGCAGTCAGCGAGATTTGGTACGCTCAATACCGCCATCATGGTAAGACGGTGCGCGTCAGCACTGGTGAAACGTCGAAAATGAAAGCGCTCTACGTTCTACGCCGCCTGATGAGTGAGCGCGACAGCGGTTTGGCGCCTGACGCGAACAAACTCCGATACGGTGATCTGCGGCGCATGTTGATCGACAACTATCGAGAGAAAGAGAATCGCACGCTGACGACCGACGCTGACGGCGAAGAGACCGTTCACGGACTTTACCAACTCGACCAGTTTTTTGGATTCAGCGCAGACAACCCCGGTCCGCGAGTGTTTGAAATCACGCCCCAGACTTCGCAACAATTCGCACGTAAGCGGCGCGAGCAAGGTGCAGGGAATGCGATCATCAACAGGGGCTTGGCGGCTTTGCGCCGGATGTTGCGCATCGCATACGAAGACAGCAGAATTCAGCGCGTGCCCAAAATTCACTTTCTGAAAGAGCCGCCAGCGCGGAAGGGGTTTTAGAACTGCAAAAGTTTGACAAGTTGCTGGCACTGCTGCCAACACACCTGAAACCGCTCATCATCTTCCTGTACTACTGCGGAGTGCGACGTGGCGAAGCTCTGCAAATTGAATGGCCGCAGGTTGATCTCGACGCGCGGCTGATCAGGCTCGAAGAAGCGCAAACGAAGACCGATGAGGCTCGCGTCGTTCCTTTGCCAGCGCAGTTGGTGATGATGCTGCGTGCTATTGAACCGAAGACGGGGAAAGTTTTCGACGACACGAACCTGAGAGTAGAGTGGCAGAAGGCTTGTGCTGCGTGCGGACAAGGGACGCGGACACTCGTCGAGCCAGAAGATGAGGACAGCTGGCCGTGGTATAAATACGAAGGACTCGCGATCCATGATCTGAGACGGAGCGCTGTGCGCAATCTGGTTACGATTGCTGGCGTGCCGGAGAAAGTTGCCATGACAATCAGCGGTCACAAAACGCGCGATGTGTTCGACAGATACCACATCGTGAGCACGACTGATGTGACTGCGGCGATGAGTCGTCTCGAACTAAAAGGCGCGCGAATAAGTGAAAGACTTGTGAAAGAAAAGGCTGCTGCCGACAGGAAGAAGCACGTAAGTCATAGCAAATAAAAGTTCGGGCCCGTAGCTCAGTGGTTAGAGCCGTGGACTCATAATCCATTGGTCCCAGGTTCGAATCCTGGCGGGCCCACCAGCCATTTCTGCTGCATATCTTTGCCTCCGGCGCCTTCCTGGCTTACCATCTCGGCACCGCTGTGGTTTGCGGAGATCTTCGGGCAATGTGACAATGGCTGTATGCAAAAATCCTCGACCATCGCAACACACCTATTGGCGGCCGCGATGCTGCTGGGAACCGCCCTGGCGCAGCAGACTCCGGCCGCGACGACTTCACCAGCTTCTCCGGCCCCGGCCACTTCGCCCAAAGCGCAGACTCCAGCGGCGAAGCCGCATTCCGCGACTGCCGCAAAGAGAACTTCAGCAGCTCCCCTGGTTCTCAAGACCGAAAAAGATAAGTTCAGCTACGCCCTCGGAATGAATCAGGCAAAAAGAATGAGCGAGGGTCTTAAGAAACAGTCGGTCCCGTTCGATTCCGCAATCTTCATCCGAGGGATGAGAGATGGTTTTGCCGGCGGCAAGACACTGCTCACCGACGACGAAGCTCAGGCCGTGATGACTGAAATGCAGAAGCAGATGCACGAGCAACAGCAGGCCAAGATGGCGCAGGCCGCGGAAGCCGACAAGAAAGAAGGCGACGCCTTTCTCGCCGCTAACAAAGACAAAGAAGGCGTAGTCACGTTGCCCAGCGGGCTGCAATACAAGATTCTGACAGCAGGCACCGGGCCGAAGCCCACCACCAGCGATTCCGTGGTCTGCAACTACCGCGGCACGCTGATCAACGGCACCGAGTTCGACAGCTCTTATAAACGCGGGCAGCCGGCGACGTTCCCCGTGACCGGAGTGATCAAAGGATGGACCGAGGCGCTTCAGCTTATGCCGGTCGGTTCGAAGTGGCAGCTCTTCATCCCGGCCGATCTGGCTTACGGAGACCGCGGCGCGGGCGCCGATATTGGGCCTGGCTCCACTCTTATTTTTGAAATCGAGCTGCTCTCCATCGCCGACAAGAGCGCGGACAAGACGCCGGGAGCAGGCGAGGAGAAGAAATAGGACTTCGGGCTTCGGCTTTTGAGAGCCTTCGCCGGAGCCTGACTCCGAAGCCCGTATAATAATTCTTATCTTAACCAGGTTCTGACTGAAGGACGTGTATGGCGCACAATGTTTTCTGTGTGAAGTTGAAAAGAGAAATGCCCGGGCTGGACGAGCCGCCTTTCGACAACGATCTCGGTCGCAAGGTTTATGACAACGTGTCGCAGGAAGCCTGGCGGATGTGGACCGAGCACTGCAAGATGCTGCTCAACGAGTACCGCCTGAACCCCGCCCGGCGTGAAGATCAGGAAGTGATCGTCAAGCAGATGGACCAGTTCTTCTTCGGAGAAGGTTCCGCGCTGCCTAAGGAGTACGTGCCGCCGGCACAGAAGTGAGGATTGTTTCGAGGCGCTTCGACGGACAACAGGTTCCTCTCTTCGCTCGCGATCTCCGCTCGGAATGACAGAGCGATTCATAGTTCATCATCAGTAATCCAGTCGAACGTAATCCAATCGAACCGGCCCGCCTGCTATCATTTCGGCCATGTCCACGGCACAAACCTGGGATCCCGCAACCTATGCGCGTAATGCGAGATTCGTATCCGATTTAGGATCGCCCGTTGTGGAATTGCTTGCACCTAAGCCCGGTGAAAGGATTCTCGACCTTGGTTGCGGAGACGGCGTACTAACGAAAAAGCTGGTCGATTTGGGGTGCGAAGTGGTTGCGGTCGATTCGAGTGTTCCCCAGATCGAAGCCGCGAGAAAGCTCGGCTTGAACGCGCACGCGATCAACGCCGAAGATCTGCCATACAAAAAAGAATTCGATGCCGTGTTCAGTAATGCCGTCCTGCACTGGATCAAGCGCGCGGATCCGATGATTGCTGGAGTGTATCGGTCTTTGAAGCCGGGAGGCCGATTTGTTGCCGAATGTGGAGGCCACGGTTGCGTTCACAAGATCCGGACTGCTCTGGTTCGAGCATTGGATCGCCGTGGGGTTGATGGCGAGGCTCGCGTTCCGTGGTATTTCCCCACACCTGGCGACTACGCCACCAGGCTCGAACGCGCAGGGTTTCGCGTCGATAGCATTGCGCTGATCCCGCGTCCAACTCCCTTGCCGGGCGACATCGTTGGCTGGTTGGAAACTTTCGCTCTCAATTTTTTCCAAGGCTTCTCCGACGAAGCTCGCAGCGAGTATCTCCAGGAGGTTCGGATAGCCCTGGAACCGCAACTTCGCGATGCCGATGGAACCTGGGTAGCCGACTACGTACGGCTGCGATTCGCGGCAACCAAGGTTCGCGAGTGATCCGGGCATCTACGGATTGAAATAGGGATCGTTCGCCATGCGGATGAAAGCTGCTTGCGAGGCAGGGGATGAACTGATACGCCAATCGGCTTCCTTATTGATGTCGAACCATACGACACCTTTGATGAGCGGGAAGCGGGTGCGAAGCGTTGGAATGATGTTGTCGATCCATTTTCCTTTGTCCCCACCAGCTTCAGCGGACGCCATCTCTCCAATCAGAATCGGTTTCTTCTTGGCTGCCAGCAGCGGGTAAATATTCTGAAACACCTGCTGGAAAGTTTGCCAGCCGCCGTTCGTCGTACCCCAGTTGTAGCCATCGACCCCGGTCCAATCGACGTAGGCATCGCCGGGGTAATAGTCCATCGTAGTGCGGTTGCCTCCGTCGGTATCGGTGACGTTAGGGCACCACGCCCAAACCACATTGTTCGCATCTGCGGCAACGAAGAGGTCGTGAATGTGTCGATAAGCGGAAAGGTACAGGGGAGCGTTGTTGCCGCTCCAGGCCTCGTCGCCGTTCATCTCCGCAGCAAAGTCGAGAAAAAACTTCTTGCCGAGCGCTTTCGAACCTTTGGCGCGCGCGATGATCGTGGCATCGAGGCTTCCATCAGCGATCCTGGCGAAGTCGATGTTATGCGGTTCCCAACTGATAAGAGGAATGCGTCCCGCGGCCAAATCAGCCTGGGTGACCATTCCGGTCCAATCGGCGTCCCACGAGTAGTAGGCGAGGTGAATAACAGGTGTGCGCCCGAGCTTTCGCGTCGTCTCGTCGATGCTGCCGGCGCCGTAGAATTGTCCGAGCAACGCACCCGACGCAGGCTCGAGAATGGACGATCGAACAGACGACCGAGCGGACGATCCGCGCGACTTCTGGCCTGCAGCATTGGTAAGCACTCCGCTCAAAGCCAGTGTGACAACGCCCGCCAGACAGCCAGCTAAGATCAAAGTCTTGCCCATGATCTCCATAGCTTAATACAAGCAGCTTCCACAGGATGAGAAGGTCAGGGGATCGGAATGACATTCTCATTGAACTTCGTTTAGGCTGCGGGGTGGCACAAAGCAAAGTGTTATCGCGGAGGAATCACTTGCGCTCGATCAATCAATTCATAGTTCTTACTTTTCTGATTCTCGTGCTTTCAGGGGCTGGCATCGCCGCCGGCACTCACTCTAATCTTTATGTTTCCACCAGCGGCGACGATTCGAATCCCGGCACGATCGAGAAGCCGCTGCATACCATTCAACATGCCGCCGACATAGCGAAACCCGGAGACACAGTTAATCTGCGGGCAGGTACGTACTGCCAGCAGCTAGCGGTAAAGGTCTCAGGCAACGCGGAGCAAGGGTTCATCACGTTTCGCAGCCAACCCGGCGAGCACGCGATTCTCGACGGCGCTTGCCTCACGCCTCCGGCAGGCGAGAGCAATATGGTGCGACTGACCAACGTGAGCTTTGTCCGCATCGAAGGACTTGAGATCCGCAACTATCGGACCAGCGACTTTGCCAGTGTGCCAGGGGGAATCCGCGTATTCGGAGGCGGGTCGCATATCGAAATCCTGCATAACAACGTGCATCACATCGAGCAGAACTCGCCGCGGCGGTTGCGGCCGGGCAGCGGAGCCAACGGCTTTGGGATTTCTGTTTACGGCACCTCCGCGACCACTCCGATCAGCGACCTGATCATTGACGGCAACGATGTCCACCATCTCAAAACGGGATCAAGCGAATCGCTGGTGGTCAACGGCAACGTGGCCGGGTTCCGCATCACCAAGAACACGGTGCACGACAACAACAATATTGGAATCGACGTGATCGGCTTTGAACACACCGCGCCAGACCCGGCCGTCGACCGCGCGCGCGACGGCGTGGTGAGCGAGAACCTGGTTTACAGCATCACTGCGAGAGGCAATCCGGCGTACGGCGAGACCCCTGATTCCGACGGCATTTATGTGGATGGCGGAACTCGAATTCTGATTGAGCGCAACCTCATCCACGATGCGGATTTCGGCATTGAGCTGGCCAGTGAACACCGCGTAGGCAGCACCAGCCACATCATCGCGCGCAACAATTTGATTTATTCCTGCCATGCTCCCGGATTCAGCATTGGAGGCTATGACGAAAAGCGCGGCACCACTGAGGACGTGGTCATTGCGAACAACACGCTTTACAAGAATGACACGTGGAAAACAGGGCAAGGTGAGTTCCTGATGCAGTTCTACATGCGCAACAATGTTTTCAAGAACAACATCGTCTATGTGGGCGACCATGGAATAGCCATGACCAGCAAGTCTGGGCGGATGGAGGGCGGCGCTCCCACGGTGACGATGGATCACAACATCTATTACTTTCCTTCAGGTTCGAAAGCTGTGAAATGGTCTTTCGACAAGAAAGATTACCCGAGTTTTCAGGAGTATGTTGCGGCGACGGGAAATGATCAGAATTCGCGGTTTGCAGATCCGCAATTTGTCGATCCCGATGCGCATGACTTTCATCTGCGGCCGGACTCTCCAGCGCGGAATCGCGGCGAAGATTTGGGATCGGCAATGGTCGGCGATCAGGATCTTGACGGCCATCCCCGGGTGAGGGAGAAGAAAATCGACATCGGTTGTTATGAGATGCCGTAGCGGGCATGCTGGCTCAGTTTGAATTTCTTTGGGTGGCGTCATCCTGAGCGGAGCCGCTTTTCAGGCGGAGCGAAGGATCTCCCGCTAGCGTGCTGTATGGGAGATCCCTCACCCGGCTGATCTGCGCGTGGTTTTGGGACGAACTCGTGAACTGTTCTGCCTAGCTGTCTTTGCGGTACAGCAGATCGCGCATGGCTTGCCTGCGAGCTTGGTTCGCTTCCTTCAAAGTCTTGCGCTCGTCGGCGTCGCTGCCGCGCTTCGTAGCGGGTTCGGCATTTTCAGGCGTGCTGCAGGCCGGACAACGGTTGGCGAAGCCGGGCTTATCCGGCCTCAGCTCGAACTCTTCTGAGCAAACCGCGCAGACTCGGATGGGAAATGCCATGCAGATATTATGATACAGGCCGTCCCACCGGTCCAAACGACGCCGCCGGCTAGCGGTGGCCCAGCTTGAATTCTTTTCGGTGGCGTCATCCTGAGCGGAGCCGCTTTTCAGGTGGAGGGAAGAGCCTGCCCTGTGCGAAGCCGAAGGGATCTCCCACGCACATGCTCTGGCTATGGAATCCCTCGGGACGGGCCAAGTCGAATCCGCCACCGCAACCGCCCGCTCACCCTCCCTTGCCCATCCCCCGAATCCTCTCCACGATCCGCGCACTCAACCGGTCAACCGACCCCGGCCGCCCAACCTCCGGCGGCACCACCGTCCTCGCCCCGCGCCGGAAATGGTGCCGCGTCAGCAGCCACCAGTTTTCCATGTAGCGCTCGTACTTGTGTCCTTTGGTGTGCGGCGTCAGCACCACCGCTCCCAACCCCGCCAGCGTCCTCGCCGGAAAGATGTACCACAGATCCAAAGCCAAAACATAGATGGCAAAGTAGTCGATGTCCTTCGCCGTGTATAGTCGGCCGCACATATGCAGCTGGCACACGTAGCCGGTCCCAAACCACCGCTCGGTCGATTTCACCTGGATCCTGAGGAACCGCCCCTCGTTCTCCACAATCACGTCGTATCGCGCCGAGTCGCCCCACGGCTTCGCCACCGTAAAACCCAGCCCCGAAGCCACCGTCATAAACAGCAACTCCACCCACTCCCCCCGCCGCTTGTAATTCGCAAAAACCTTCCCACCCCACCGCCCCATAAGTTCCCCCTGAGAAATGGACAGCACCAAAAGTTCGATTTGTCATCCTGAGAGAGCGCGTTTGGCTCGCTTCCACATCGAGCTCTGATGCCACCACAACTGCCCCAGAAATACAAAAGGCGCAGCCCGTGGGCTACGCCTTCTTTTCGAATCTTCGACTCTATAATTCTATTATATCATATTGCTATAGTGAAATTTGCACACTATTCTGTGCAAGCTGAAATTTATATTTCCTTCGCCTGCACGCACATAGCCTCAATCGTGTAATTCCTGCCTATTGACAAGGTCTGGCTACGGTTTTCCATAGGCCTGTCACCCAAGCGATTTCGTTATAGGTCTTCAGGCCTTAGGCCGGTATGCTTCGCAATCCGGCACAGGATTTTGGATCCAAGTTCGTCGCCATCGCCATACGACCAGACATACATCGGGTACGCCGCCGCCTGATGCTTGAGTTTTTTATGGGAACCGGTTTGGGAAACAACTACCCAACCGATTTTCAGGAGGGCCTTCAAGGCCTGCTTGGCCTTCACGCTGGGCCACTGGCTCAAGCGGAAGCGCAGTCGAGTGTAATCGAGCGTGGGACGTTTTTGGAATTCTCCACGTCGTCTGCGATGACCCGTAAAGCTAACGCGTACGCTTTTCTCTTGGCTTCATCTTCCGTGGCTCCGTACACGATCACGCCGGGGACGGCAGCAATTTCCGCGATCCAACGGCCATCATCTTCGCGCTCGGTTTCAATGTTCCAGTGCACGTCGTCTCTCCTAACGCTAGCAGATGGTTTTTTATGTGACACACTCATAAGATGCAGGGCCGCCGGAACTGTTGCACGTTACGACCGTAACGCGGCAAAGAATGCATAACAATACTCCGTCTCATACCGCAAATCCACAAGTGTGTTTGTTGGGTAGTGCCTCAGTTTGAAATTTTGCTGCCGGGTGCCCCATCTTTGCGTTCTTTGCAAAGGTGGGATTCCACGGGCATCGGCCGCTTAGGTTTTTGATTTCTCCCGACCCCGCGACCGATCTGGCCCGCTGTGGCTCACGCGTGTTCCGTCTTCCCCTCCAGCAAATTCAGCGCATGAGGAATCAGGTCCATAACCGCTTCCAGAGATTCCACCGCGCCGGCAGGACTGCCGGGCAGATTCAGGATCAGAGTTTTTTCGCGCACTCCGCATACTCCCCGGCTTAACGCGGCAAACGGAGTTTTCTTCGCCCCTTCGAGACGCATGCGTTCGCCCACGCCGTCGATCAGACGATCGCAAATCGCTTCGGTCGCTTCCGGCGTGACATCGCGCGGGGCAATCCCCGTGCCGCCGGTGGTTACGATGAGGCGGACTTCGAGCGCCAGGTGTACCAGGGCATTCTGAATCTGCATGGAGTCGTCTTGCACGATTTGCGTGGTGACCACGCGAAAGCCGAGCTTCTTCAAAATCTCGGCGACGGCGGGTCCCGAAATATCCACGCGTTCCCCGTGGGCGCAGGAATCGCTGACCGTGACCACGGCGGCGGTGAGAACAACCGGCCCCGGGTTCCCCTGCGACGAAGCCTCAATTATCGAGGAGGACATCTTCTTCCTCTTCCCGGCGGCCGCTGCTGCTGGCCGCAGCGCTTGCTGTGGCGCCGGTGTCTTCAGAGCTCGCTGCCTCGCCGCCGCCATCGCGCTGCGATTCATCGAGCAGGCGCAAGCCCTCCATGAGCAGGCCCTGCGTGTTGAGCTTGGTGGTTTCCCGATCGGTCTTGCCTTCGAAGTTGAGTTCGAAGTTGCCGCCGGTCCAGCGTAAGACTTTGAAGACAGCCTCGTCTCCTGATAAAGCTCCGTAGGTTGCGTGCTTCACCTGGCCCTCGACAAAGAAGACCTCACACTTGTCGCCTTCGTGGTTGAGCTTGAGCTGGCAGCTCTTGCGTCCCATTTCGAGCGATTGCATCAGGTCAATCACATTCATCTGCGAGAGGTTGCCGCGAACCACGCCGTCGGAAGGCGCGGTCTTCGCCATCTTCTCGAGCGCGATGCGGTCCACGGTTCGCTTGATGCGGCGCGTGGCTTCTTTCAGGAAGAAAGGTTTGGGGAGGTAATCGTCAGCGGCATCCTGCGGCGAAAGCCGTTCATCAATGTCAACCCGGCTCGCCATCAGGATGGCGGAAAAATTTGCCGTAGCCGGCCGGCTCTTCAGCCGCTCAACCAGCTGGCGTCCATCCATGCCGGGCATGCGGTAATCGCAGACCACCAGGTCGGGAGGATCGTCGACCGCCTTGAGCAAGGCATCAGCCGCATCTCCGGCAGCCACCACGCTCGCAAACGGAGTAAGCGCCTGCTGCAACATCCCCAGCACCATTGGGTTGTCGTCGACTAGGAGTAGTTTTACGTCGTTTGCCATGGAATCGGTTTGAGGGCGCGCTGCTTCTTATTTCTTTGCGCGCTGGTAGTCTCCGCTCTTGCCTCCGGTTTTGCGCTGTAAGACAATCTCGCGAATCTCGATTGCCTTATCCATCCCTTTCAGCATGTCATAAATCGTTAGCGCTGAAATCCCTGCTGCTACGAGGGCTTCCATTTCCACGCCGGTTTCGGCGGTGGTTGCTACTTTGGTGGTGATGGCGACGCCATTTTCGCACAGGCGAATGTCGACGGCAATGTGCGTGAGCGGGAGCGGGTGGCACATCGGGATTAGCTCTGCCGTGCGCTTGGCGGCCATGATTCCGGCGACGCGAGCTACTTCGAGGGGATCTCCTTTGGGATTGTTTGGCAGCGCCTTCAGTACGGCCGGTCTCACCTGCACAAAGGCGCTGGCCTCGGCTTCGCGCCTGGTAGGTGCTTTGCCCGACACATCTACCATGCGGGCGCGGCCGGCGGCGTCGTAGTGAGAGAGTTTCTTCGGCATTCGGAAGTTCTATCTTACATCGATACGGCCCGAGCCAAGGGCAGCACAGCGGCTAAAGCCGCTTTGATTTTTTGGTACTTTACGGCATCGCTGAAGCGATGCCCTGATACGAATCTTTTTGCGGGAGGCTGGAAGCCCGCGCCCTCTCCGGACCCGGTCACCGTGGCATGATTGCCACCCAGTCGCCTGCTTTGATTTGCTCGCGATCAGGTTGGATGACTATGTAGCAATTGGAGCGGGCTTGGGCCGCTACGTCGCCTGAGCCTTGCCAGGGCACGAGTTCGACCACGGCATCCTCGTACTGCCCGGAGAGAATCGCGGGGAGGAAGCGCCTCAGTCCTGGCTTGACTCGGATTTCGGACTTCAGGCGGGCGTGCAGGAAGGTCAGCGGGCTCGGGGACATTCCTGCCAGCGCTTCGAGTATGGGCTTGGCAAATAGTTCGAACGTGACCATGGTTGAGACTGGGTTCCCGGGCAGGCCGAAGAAGTATTTGTGCTGCAGCAGGGCTTGCGCCCCTTCGCGGGCGGGGGCACCCGCACCACACTTGCTGATGCGGCCGAATACTACCGGCTTGCCCGGTTGGATTCTTGCTCCGGTGAAGAAGAACTCGCCTTGCATTTCTGAGAGGACCTGTTCGACCAGATCGTAGCGTCCTATGGAGACGCCTCCGGTCATGATCACTAGGTCGGACTGCAGGCCTTCTTCCATCAACTGGCGAAGGCGGCGCGGTTCGTCGGGAGCGATGTGGAGAAGCACAGGCTCGCCGCCGGCTTGCTGAATCTGCACTGCCAGAGAATAACTGTTTGAGTTGCGGATTTGCGCGGGGCCGGGTTCGGTATCGACTGCCACAATCTCATCGCCTGTTGTCAGTACCGCCACGCGGGGGCGAACGAATACTTCCAGTCGAGATTTGCCCACCGAAGCCGCGAGTGCTATGGCGGCTTCGTTGAGGCGCATGCCGCGATCGAGCAGTCGGCTGTCGCGTTTGGCTTCGGCTCCCTGGGCAACGATGTTTTCGCCTGGGGCAGAGCCTCTGGTGATTTCGACGAGGTCACCTTTTTGCGACGTGTATTCGACCATGACTACGGCGTCTGCGCCCGGGGGCACCGGAGCGCCGGTCATGATGGAGAAGGCTTCGCCTCGATTCAAGGCGGATGGCGGTTGCAGCGGGCCCGCTTTGATTTCTCCCATTACCTTTAGCTTGGCTGGGAGTGTCGCCAGATCGGCTGCGCGCACGGCGTAGCCATCGCGCGTCGAGCGCGGGAAGGGAGGGATGTCGCGATCGGCGGCGACGGGCTCAGCGAGGACTCGGTTGGCGGCTGGCAGGAGGGACACGGTTTCGTTGATTCGTGAGGTCAGCCGCGAGGCGTGGTCTTCGACTACCTGGCGAGCTTCTTCGAAGGTTAGAACGAGGGATTGGGTTGGCGGTGCTGCCATGGGGAGATGATAGTGCAAGGAAGGCTGCGCGGGCGCTAGGGAGCAGGGTCGATTGCTCAACATGCTGCACGGGCTATAATTGCACGCACGAATGGCCCTCACATCCGGCACGAAACTCGGCCCCTACGAAATCGAATCACCGCTGGGCGCGGGCGGCATGGGCGAAGTCTATCGGGCCCGCGACACGCGGTTGAACCGTGACGTTGCGGTCAAGATTCTGCCCGCGTCGTTCTCGGCAGATCCCGAGCGCCTGCAGCGGTTCGCGCAGGAATCGCGCGCGGCGGCAGCGCTGAATCATCCTAATATTCTTTCGATTTACGACATTGGCGAGGCTAACGGCGCGCCTTATGTTGTTTCCGAGTTGCTCGAAGGCGAAACACTGCGGGACCGGCTGCGCAACGGTCCGCTCTCTTCCACGCGCAAGGCTATCGACTACGGGCAACAGGTCGCGCGCGGGCTGGCGGCTGCGCACGAAAAGGGGATTATTCACCGCGACCTGAAGCCGGAGAACCTGTTCATCACGGAGGACGGGCGGGCAAAGATTCTCGATTTCGGTCTCGCCAAGTTCACGCGCCCGGAAGTCAACGTTTCCGACGACGCGCCTACAGTGCAAGTGGCCACAGAAGCCGGCACCGTGCTGGGCACGGCAGGTTACATGTCGCCCGAGCAGGTGCGTGGCAAGGCCACCGATGCGCGTTCCGACATTTTCTCGTTCGGGACGATTCTCTACGAGATGCTCTCGGGAAAGCGCGCGTTTCATGGCGACTCCTCCGCCGACACCATGAGCGCGATCCTGAAAGAGGATCCGCCCGAACTGAACGAGACCAACCGCAATATTTCGCCCGCGCTCGACCGCATCGTGCGCCACTGCCTAGAAAAAAGTCCGGCGGAGCGGTTCCAGTCGGCGCGCGACGTGGCCTTCAATCTTGAAGCACTCACAGATGTTTCGACCTCTACGCGAGGCGGCATGAGGGTGCTGCCTGAAGAAAAACCGGTCCGCCGGTGGCTTGTGCCGGCAATCGCCGGATTGCTGGTGCTCGCGTCCTGGGTAGGAATTTTTCGTTACGCGTGGCGCGCTGCGGCCAGGGCGAATCCCACGTTCCACGAAATTACTTTTCGCAACGGCACGATTCAGCAGGCACGTTTTGCTCCCGATGGGCAGACAATCATCTATGGCGCCGCGTGGGATGGGCGGCCGCAGGAACTTTTCACGACGCATTTTGACAGCACCGATTCACGATCCATTGGGTTGCCGACCGCGCAGATCCTCTCCATCTCTTCCAAGGGTGAGATGGCGATCATGCTGCATCCCACGAGTTTCGGACTCTCCCAGTTTGGCATCCTCGCACGGGTTCCGCTGGCCGGTGGTGCGCCGCGGGAAATCCTCGAAGGCTGTTACGGAGCTGACTGGACGCCCGATGGTCAGTCACTGGCGGTGATACGTCGAAACCCCACGGGAACAGGTGGTGAGAATCACTTGGAATTTCCTGCCGGCAACGTGATCTATGAGCCCGCAGGATGGGTCACCGATGCGCGATTCAGCCCCAACGGGGAGTTGCTCGCGTTTGCAGATCATGTCAGCACAGGAGACGATGGTCGGATTGTCGTCACGGACGTGAAAGGAAATCACAAGGTCAGTTCGTCGTTCTATTCAACGGTGTGGGGCGCGGCCTGGACTCCGGACGGCAAAGAGATCTGGTATTCGGCGGCGCCAGGAGGGGCGGCGCGCTCGATTTACGCGCTCGACCTATCCGGCAAGGAGCGGCTTGTCTATCGGGCTCCGGGCGGTTTGACACTTCACGACCTGAGCCCCACGGGACTTGTGCTCTTGACTTCGGATAAGACTCGAATCACCCTCTCAGCACTGCCGCCGGGTGAGACGCGCGAGCATAGCCTGTCTTGGTTTGACTGGTCGCTGCTGACCGACATGTCGCGAGACGGCAAAACAGTTGTTTTCTCGGAAACCGGAGAGGCTGTGGGGGCGGACTACAGCATGTATCTTCGCAAGACCGACGGTTCCCCGGCGGTGCGATTGGGAGATGGCGGCTTCGGCTTTCTGTCACCTGACGGGCAGTGGGTTCTGGCCGCCGATCGATCTCCCGCCAAGCTCGTGCTATTGCCGACCGGGGTTGGGGAGCCGAGGGACCTTACCGACAGCAAGGTGGACCACTATGATCCCGCTTGGTTGCCAGACGGAAAGTCTGTTGTCTTCAGCGCCGCCGAGCCCGGGCACGGGCCGCGCACTTATTTGCTCGACATCCAGGGTGGAAGTCGAAAGGCCATTACGCCGGAAGGAACTGTCGGCGACTTTATTACGCCGGACGGCAAGTGCCTGCTGGCTCGGGACGCAAAGGCGCAACATTGGCTCTATCCTATTGCCGCCGGCGAGCCGAAACGATTCAACTACGACCCCAAACCCGACGAGATCGTGATGGGCTTTACCGAGGATGGAAAGAATCTATTGGTGAGGACGCGAACCGTTCCAACCCAGATTTTCCGCGTTGACATCGCCACCGGCAAGCACGAGCTTTGGAAAGAAATTGCACCGGCAGACCCGGCCGGCGTGCAGAGCATTGTCTCACTGAATTTGAGCGCCGATGGACAATCGTACGCCTACTCCGTGCACCGCGTTCTCTCCGATCTGTATGTGGTGGATGGGCTGAATAAGGCCGGACTGAAGTAAAAGCCGCCGCAAGTAACCTGCTCAAGATGCGTGGTCTCGTGAAATCGACAGCGAACATCAATCCTTTGTGAATGATTGTCGACCGCTACAGCTAGTTTAGATCCGACTCACGATCCCTGAGTTCACCAGCACAACTGACGCAACCAGGCGATAGCGCTCATTGAATGATTCCTTGAGTGATCGACGCCCCTCCCGCGAGCGTCGCTTGCCCCTGCATCCCTGATACGAGTGTAAGAAGCGGCGTATTACCTGGCGAGTTCCTGGCCTAACACGGTGGGGTTGCTGGCGTAGGAGAGGCCGACTTCGAGGTCGACCACGCGGTCGCGGACCAGTTCGGCGATTTCGCCATCGAAGTGTTGCATGCCTTCGGTGGCGCCTGCCTTCATGGCGTCGAGCAGCGTCTTGCCTTCGCGGTCACCCTTTTCGATGCACTCGCGGGTGCGGGCGTTGACTTTCAGGATTTCGGCTACGGGGACGCGGCCGCTGCGGTCGGCCTTGGGCAAGAGCCGCTGGCAGATGATGTAGCGGAAGCTTTTGGCGAAGCGTTCGCGCGCGCTTTTCTGTTCGTCCGGTGAGAAGGAACTGACGATGCGCTCCACAGTTTTGGGCGCGTCCATGGTGTTGAGGCTGGAGAGCACCAGGTGGCCGGTCTCAGCGGCTTCGAGGACGCTCTCGATGGTTTCGCGGTCGCGCATCTCGCCCACCAGAATTACCTTCGGCGCCTGGCGCAGCGCAGAGCGCAGGGCGTGAGCGAAGCTGGGGGTGTCGCTGTGCAGTTCACGCTGATGAATGGTGGAACTTTTGTGGTTGTGCAGGAACTCGATGGGGTCTTCAATGGTGATGATGTGATAATTTCTCTCGCGATTGATGCAGTCGAGCAGCACGGCGAGAGTAGAAGACTTACCTGAGCCAGCAGGGCCGGTGACGAGCACGATGCCGTCGCGCAGCTTGGCCACGTCCGAGAGATGCTCCGGCAGACGAAGCGAAGCAAAGTCAGGGATGGCGGTGGGGATTACGCGCATCACGACGGCGCAACTGCCGCGCTGGATGAAGATGTTGACGCGAAACCGGGCCACGCCGGGCAATCCGTAGGAAATGTCGCAGGATCCGTGTTCGCGCAGAGTGGTCACCGCCTGCTTATTGTCGCCAATCAGATCGGCGGCGAGATGGCGGGTGTCGTCGGGCGTCAGGGTGGTCAGTCCTGGAACCTGTACCGGAATGAGCTGGCCATAGACCTGCACCTGTGGAGGCCTTCCGGGAGAAAAGATGAGATCGCTGATCTTTTCGGCGGCGCGCAGCATCGCGCCCAGCAGGGCTGGCGTAGCGACTTTGCCGCTGCCCGAGTAACCTTCCAATGAAACTGCAATTGCCGCGATGCCAGGTGTTGCCAATTCCACTCCTCGCACAAATCCGTGCTTATTCTTAGGGAATTGCACACACCACAGACGGGAGTCCGGGCCAACCGAAGTTGACCTAATACCTACTACTTTATCGCGCCGGGCGGGCGAAAGTAAGGACGGTTAGGACAACGCCCTTAGTAACTAGAGGCAGTTCTCAGTTCTCAGCAACCCCTGAGGGCTTCGGCCGGACGGCTCACCGACAAAAAAAGGGCGGCCGTCGGGCCGCCCTATCGACCTGAATGCATGCGGCTTAGTTTTTGGAGCCCTTCTTCTTGCCGAAGCTGGTTTCCACAGGGCTCCCGATGCTGGCCAGCATATCCTTTGCATTTTGCGCGTTAGGACCGGTGGGCGCGAGTTCGAGGTACTTCTGAAAAGCCTCAACCGTCCCCGGGACGGGAATCGTCTTGTCACCTTTAAGGGTGGCCTTGCCAAGCAGATTCACGCCCTTCTGGTAATACGCTTCCGCCTTTGTGGGGTCGGCGGCGATGCATTTGTCGAAGGCGGCAATGGCGTCATCAATCTTGCCGGCGTTAGTCAGCACCGCTCCTATATTGAAGTAATAGGCTGCGTTGCCCTCAGGATTAAGCTGCGCCGCCTGGGTATAGGCCTTCACGGCGTCGTCGACCTTGCCCGACCTGGCGGAAGCGTCCGCCATGTTGTTGTAATATGCCGCCAGCTTTTTGTTATCGTCGGCATCCTTCTTCGTCTCCATGGCTTTCTGCTTGAGGTCAATCGCCTTCTGGTAGTCAGCAACGGATTCCTGCAGGCGCTTTGATTTCTCTGCGGGATCGGTCTGTTTGGTCGCAGAGCCGCGATAGGCATCGGCGAGTTGCGCCCAGATTACATCGCGCGTGGCATCGACCTGCGTAGCTTCGGTTAAGGTGGCGATTGCGGCGTCATAGTCTCCGGCCTTCATGGAAGCGTTGGCGGCTACGATCTTGTCATTCAGGGTTTTAATCGTGCTGTTTTCCTTCTTTACTTTCTCTTCGGCCTCCTGCTTCTGCTTGAGTTGTTCGGGAGTCAGCCCTACGCCTTGGGCGGCCTTCTGCTGCTCCTTCTGGAGGTCGAAGTCGAGAGTGTTCTCGTCCAGCGTGACCGGGAATCCTTTGACTGGAAACAGTACTTTGTTCGCCTTGAGGTCATCGGCATTCCTGTACAAGATGACGTCGTACTTGCCGGCGGCAACGCCGAGAGAAAAATACTCTCCCTTCTTGTTGGTCTTGAGAGTGTATTTCTGGCCATTGTCCACGTTGTTGTAGACCACGATGGCATCGGCGATGGGCTTGCCGTCAACGTCCTTACACACGCCCTTGACTGTTCCGGACTGGGCGAACATCGGGGAAGCACAGAGTCCCAGTATTAAGAGAACAAAAGCGAATACGGCAAAATGTTTTTTCATCGTGGCCTCCCGGCACAAAACATTCTCGATGGATCGATTTCTGATGGTTGATTGAAAATCGGCATGAGCGGATCTGTTTTTATTTTAGTCAACCAATCAAGACTCACAAAACTCAACGATCTCTTTTCCGACTTGCGATCTCAGCATACGGAATAGGATCGGCCGCTCCAGCAGCCGCAAACGCCCGCAGCCGCAACACACAGCTGTCACAGACACCGCAAGCCTGATCCTGGCGACTGTAGCATGACCAAGTTAAATCGAACGGAGCGCCCAATTCAAGGCCCAGGCGCACAATTTCAGCTTTGCGCAGGCGGATGAGCGGGGTGACGATCTCGATGGTTCCTGCCTTCGTCCCCGCCTTGATGACCTGGTTGAACGCTTCATAATACGCCGGACGGCAGTCGGGATAGCCCGAACTATCCTGTTCTACGGCGCCGATGTAGATCTTTTCCGCTCCCAGCACCTCAGCCCAGCTTACTGCGACGGCCAGGAAATGGGCGTTGCGAAAGGGGACGTAGGTGACCGGAATGTCTTGGCCAAGCGCGTGAGCGGCCCGGTCTCCAGTGGGAACGGCGATGCGTTCATCGGTGAGCGCCGAACCTCCGATGGCGCGGAGAGCCTCGTTGCGCACGAGCAGTGTGTCCCGGATGTTGAGCCGCTGGCAAATTGTATGGAAAGATTGGCGCTCGCGAGTTTCGGTGCGCTGGCCATAGCTCACGTGCAACGCGGCCGCGGTTTGGTCGCGGGCCGCTAGGGCCGCGCATACGCAGGAATCCATGCCTCCGCTGAGCAGAACGACTGCACGCTTGTGTGACCGCGTCATGGGATTGGATCGGTCTCCTAAACTCCCTTTACCGCCGGGTCCCAGATGAATTTGTGCAATTGCAACCCCAGGCGAGCTGGAACTTCATCGGCGAGCATCCACTCGGCTAATTCCTGGGGATCGAGCAAACAGTGCGAACTGTCGCGCGATCCGGTCGCATCCTTGCGAAAAGCCGGGGAGAACAGAACCGCATTCACGCGCTGGGCCAGATGATTCCGATGGGTGAAATCGCGGGCAAATTCGTAATCCGCGCGGCCGCCCAGCACAAACTTGATTTCATCGTGCGGGGTGAGGATTTCGAGATTCCCGGTGTGAAAGGTGTCGGCTTCGCCCGAGTCCGGACACTTTACGTCGACGATTTTGATGACCTCCGCGGGTACCCGCTCAAGTGGGCGTTCGCCGCTAGTCTCAAGCAGGACTCGATATCCGCCTTCGAGCAGCCGCTGCATGAACGGGACCAGTTCGCGCTCCTGCAGCATGGGTTCACCGCCGGTGATTTCGACGAGGCCGCCGTTGGGGCTGAGACGCCTCACCTCGTCCCAAACTTCTTCGGAAGTCATCTTGCGTCCGCCCTGGAAGGTGTACTCGCTATCGCACCAGGAGCAGCGCAGGTTGCAGCCGGTAAGGCGCACGAAGACGCAGGGCAGGCCGGCATGGGTCGATTCACCTTGCAACGATTTGTAGATTTCGGTTATCTGCATTTGCGAGTAGCACCGGCGCCTCGCCGGCCCGGGCGCGGGCAGGATGCCCGCTGGACAGCCGCCGGGACGGCGGCGCTACGACTCTGAGTACTTCGCTGTGGTGGTATCGGTCTCGAACACCGTCACGTCTTTTACGCGGACGCGTCCGTTCGTCACGCTCTTAAGCCGCGCGTTCGACTCGTCGTAGAAATACTTGGCCAGATTTTCTGCCGAGGGATTGATCACGGTAAAAGGTTCGATGTCGTTGATCATCTGGTGATCGAGCCGTTCGATGACGTGCTTCATCACCTCGCGCAGGTCCTTGAAATCGAGCAGCAGACCAGCCTTGTCGAGCTCGGCACCGGCCAGCGTCACCCGAATCTTGTAGTTGTGCCCGTGCGGATTTTCGCACTTGCCCTTGTAGTTGCGCAGGTAATGGCCTGCTGCGAACGTATCGTCAACTGTTACTTCGAACATGCATCCCTCAGCGGCTCGGAGCGAATACAGGCCGGGCCGCGTTCCATGGCGAAACGTCTATTGTAACGCGCATTGACGCAATGAAGCTTGACTGCCCGCCGTCTCTAAAGGTAGTTTGCCTATTCGTTAATTTCCTTGGCCGAGGAGCACGTATGCGTTGCAATGTATTCGTCCCAGTTCTCATCACAGCAGTGATAGTCGCCAATCTTGCCGCCCAGAGCAAGCCCGATACGCCGGAGTACGACATCAGGGAACATTACACGAAGTACGAGTACAGAATCCCGATGCGCGACGGCGTGCATCTCTTCACCTCGGTGTATGTTCCCAAGGATACTTCCCACACTTATCCATTTCTGATCAACCGAACTCCCTACAGCGTGGCGCCGTACGGCGTGGATCTGTACCGCACACGGCTCGGGCCGTCGCCCGACTTTGACAAGGCGGGTTACATCTTCGTGAACCAGGATGTGCGCGGCCGCTACATGTCGGAGGGTACGTTCGTCGAGATGCGCCCGCACATCGACAACAAGAAATCCAAGCAGGATGTGGATGATGCGAGCGACCTCTACGACACCATCGACTGGCTGCTGAAGAACGTGCCGAACAATAATGGCAAGGCCGGAATCTGGGGCATTTCTTATCCCGGATTCTTCACCTCGGCCAGCATCATCGACTCGCATCCGGCGCTGAAGGCGGCTTCGCCGGAGGCTCCCATGACCAATCTTTTTATGGGCGATGACGCCTACCATGGCGGCGCGTTCATGCTCAACGCCAACTTCGGTTTCTACGTTTCTTTCAAGCCGCAGGAGAATCCCCAACTGCCGCCGAAGACTCCCGTGCCCTTCGATTACGGCACAAAAGACGGGTATGAGTTTTATTTGAACGTGGGTCCGATTGGCAACCTTTCAAAATATCTTGACGGCAAGAGTGCGCTGTTCGACGACCAGATGAACCACGACACTTACGACGATTACTGGAAGGTGCGCAACCTGGCGCCGCATATGAAGAACATTCACTGTGCCGTGCTCACCGTGGGGGGGTGGTTCGACGCCGAAGACCTGCAGGGTCCATTCAGCACTTTCCACGCCATCGACAAAAACAATTCCGGAATCTTTAACGCGCTGGTGGTCGGCCCCTGGGTGCACGGCGGCTGGTACCGCTACGACGGAGAACACCTGGGGCGGGTGGAGTTCGCCGCAAATACTGGGGATTATTACCGGAAGCATATCCTTTTTCCGTTTTTCGAGCAGTATCTGAAAGGCAACGGCGACGCGAAACTTCCGAAAGCCTACGTGTTTGAGACGGGCACGAATGTATGGAGACAATATTCGGCGTGGCCGCCGAAAGAGGCTGAGGCGAAGACTCTCTACTTCACCAGGGGAGGCGGGCTGTCGTTCGATCCACCCGCTTCCGACGAGCCCTCTTACGATGAATACATCAGCGATCCGGCCAAGCCTGTGCCTTTTGTGAATTACGTTTCGACGCGCGTGCCGCAGGAATACATGCTCTCGGATCAGCGCTTTGCCTCCAGCAGAACGGATGTTCTGGTTTATGAAACTCCGGTGCTACAGGAAGATCTGACCATTGCCGGACCCATTTCTCCGCGGCTTTTTGTTTCGACCAGCGGCACCGATTCCGATTGGGATGTAAAGTTGATCGACGTATATCCAGCCGATTATCCCGACAGCAAGTTCGATGCGCCCCGGCCGGAGGATAAGGACAAACCCTCAACCGATGTGGGTCCGCCCGGTTTCACCATGGGTGGATACGAGCAACTGGTGCGGGGCGAGCCTTTCCGGGGAAAGTTTCGCCACAGCTTCGAAAAGCCTGAGGCCTTCACGCCGGGCAAGGTCGAAGAAATCAATTTTACGATGCAGGACGTGAACCATACCTTCCGCCGCGGCCACCGCATCATGGTGCAGATCCAAAGTTCGTGGTTCCCGCTCACCGACCGCAACCCACAGACCTTTGTCGACATTCCCAATGCCAAGCCCTCGGATTTTGTGAAAGCTACTGAGCGGCTGTATCACGCCAAGGGCGAGGCTTCGGGGATCGGGGTGGGAGTGCTGCCCAGTCAGGAAGTGGTGGAAGAACAAAAATAGAAACTAGGGTCCGCCCAAGACATGGGCATTTCCACCGGACTCTGCGGTACAATGGCGGCCATTCGCCTCGCTACTGGGAGGTTCGACCCGCGCCTGCGGGATTACTGCGGGGCAATGAGGACTGGTCACGATGAACGTCCTGTTGCTTTCCATGCCCGATTCCTTCGAACACATGCCCCCGGTCGCGATCCGCATGCCGAATGGTGCGCTTACGTCGCTGGCAGGAAACGTTGATCCGCATCACCGCGTAGCCGTGGCTGACTTAATTCTGGTTCACCGCCGGGTTCGCGAGACTGTCACGCGGCTGGTCCGCGAACTTGATCCGGAAGTCGTCGGACTTTCCATCATGACGTTTCAACGGCGGACCGCCGGGCGCATTATCGACCTGGTGCGCGAGCTGCGGCCAGGCGTGAAGATTGTGGTCGGCGGGTATGACCCCAGCCTTGCGCCTGAAGCTTACGAGAACATGGGTGTCGACTATCTGGTGCGGAGCGAGGGGGAAGTTACCTTCCGTGAATTGTTGCGGGCTCTCGAACAGGGCTCCGGGTTCGAGAAGATCGGTGGACTTTCCTACCGCGACGCCGAGAGCTGGGTGCACAATCCAGCCCGCGCGCCGCACCGGCTGGAAGACAGCGAAATCCGGCTACCGAAGCGCGATGCACGCGTGCTGGGTGGATACACGATGCTCGGCCGGCAGGTGGATGTGATTGAGACCTCGCGCGGGTGCACGTTCGATTGCAGCTTCTGCTCGATCATCGAGATGCGCGGGCGCAACTTTCATACTTACTCTTTCGACCGCGTCCTAGCCGACATTCGCGATGCCTACGATCACGGCGCTCGAACCATCTTTCTGGTGGACGACAACATCACGCTGAATGTGAAGCGGTTCGAAGCGCTGTGCGAGGCCATCATTGCTGCCGGGCTGCACAAAATCGATTATTTCGTGCAGGCCATGACCTCGGCCATCGCCAACCACGGCGAAACGCTCGCTCCGCTGATGCGGCGGGCGGGGTTCCGCTACGTGTTTCTCGGCATTGAAAATATTCTAGAGAGCGACCTGCAATTTCTGAAGGCGTCGGCTAAGAACACGGAGCGTACCAACGGCCACAACACCGGCAACGCCACGCTCAAAGCCATCGATTACGTCCGTCGCAATCAAATGTATGTGGTGGGAGGATTGATCGTTGGCAGTCCGGGGGACACGCGGGAATCCATTGAAGCGAACCTGGAATTTGCCCGGCGTTACGTGGACTGGCCCTACATCCAGCATCCCACCCCGTATCCGCGCACGCCCATGACGAAGGACTTTCGCGATCAAGGCTTGATCATGAATGAGCGGCTCGAGGAATATGATGGCACCACGGCCGTGGTGCGCACCGAACATCTGCCGGCTGAAGAGGTGGAGTTCCTGCGCTGGAAGGCTGAGCGCTGGATGAAGGTTCATCACATCCCTGTGGCGCTAAAGCATGACCCGAAATTTGTTCTGACGACCGGCTGGAAGATGCTGGGGCACACTTTCCGCGGAAGCTCGATCCGCTCGGCGCTGGGGCTGGAGAGTGACAGGAAAGTCTTTGAACGGTATCGCGAGATTCGGCGGGCGGAGCGGGAGTACGTGTGAAGGAAATGCGGTTAGCGAGCCCGCGCGACAGTTGAGTCCAGCCAATTTAGCTTTTTATTCCAAAGAACTCCTCGACCATTCTCATCTCTGTAGTCTTCTTATAATTCGGCAGGCTCTCGATGAACACGCGGCCGTATTGCTTTTTCAGGATGCGGTTATCGAGCAGAACCAATAGGCCTCGGTCGTGGAGCGAGCGGATCAGGCGTCCGAAGCCTTGTTTCAGCGTGATCACCGCCGCCGGTACCTGATATTGAAAGAAGGCATTGCCGCCATCGGCGTCGATCGCTTTCACACGCGCGGCAACGACGGGATCGCTGGGCACGGCGAACGGCAGGCGGTCAATGATCACGCAACTCAGTTGTTCGCCCTGCACGTCGACACCCTGCCAGAAGGATGAGGTGGCGAAAAGCACGGCATTGGGTGCGAGCCGGAACTCCTCTAGCAGTGCGCTCTTCGGCGCATCGCCCTGGCGCAACATAGGGAATTCTAATTCTCCCAGCAACCGCCGGTAAACGTCGTTCATCTGCGCGTAGCTGGTGAAGAGCACGAAGGCGCGCCCGCGCGTGATCTCCAACAGCTTGCGGATTCGCTCCGCCGCCTGCGCCGCAAATTGCGGGGTTCGCGCATCCGGCAGATCGGGCGGGACATAAAATAGAGCCTGACTCTCGTAGTCGAAATGCGACGGCAGAACTGACTCGCGGGCATGCTCGATCCCCAGCCGCTGCCGGATGTATTCGAATCCTCCGCCGACCGCAAGCGTTGCCGAGGTGAGCACTGCGCATTCGAGCTTGGACCACAGGCATTCGCGCAGGATTGGGCCTACGTCGATTGGAGTGGCCTGCAGGAAAACATTCTGTCTTCCGCTTCTTTCTGCGTCTCTTGATCGTTGAAGTGAACTCGGAGGTGAACTCGCTCTTCCCCGGCCGCCGCGCCGCTCAATCCAAAAGACGGTATTACGATCGTCCGACTCCATGGCGAAGGTAAGCTGCACCTGGATCTCCTGCACTCGCCGCACGAAGTTGAAAACCTCCTCCGGCTTCTGGGGCAGGCCTTCGAGTTCGCCCGCCAGACGGGTCAGAGCTTGAGTGAGCGCAAGGAATTCGTCTCCATTCTCTTCCAGAAACTCGCTGCGCGTCTCGAAGGCAAAGCGTCCTTCGCCCGGCGGCAACACCGAGAAGAAGAACTGAGAGCGCTCCCGCAAGCTTCCCAGCGCGCCTGAAAGCGAAGCTGAGAACATCCGGTTGTGTTGCAGCAGCGCTTCCACGTCGCGCGCCAGGTCTTCCACGCGGAGGTTGCTCACGGAGATTCCGAAATAGTTTCCTGCCACATCTTCCAGTTCATGCGCTTCATCGAAAATCACTGCGGCAGCCTCCGGCAGAATTCCCGCGTCGGGGGCGCCCTCGGCTTGCAGCTTGATGGCAAGATCGGCGAAGAACAGATGATGGTTGACAATGATAATGTCGCTCTCCATCCCGCGACGGCGCATTTCAGTGACGAAGCAGCGTTCCCATTCGCTGCACTTCTGGCCGATGCAGGCTTCGGCTCGTGCGTCCAGTTTGTGCCAGAGTGCGCTGGCCTCGGGAAGTTCCGCAAGTTCGGCGCGATCGCCTGTCGCAGTTGTCTTCTCCCACGCAGCAATCGCCCGATATTGCTCGATCTCTTCCAATCCGCTCAGCACCGGCTGATCGGTAAGGTCGTAGAGTTTCTTGCGGCACAAATAATTGTTGCGTCCTTTCATGTAGCAGACGGAAAGCCGCCCCGGTCCTTGCCCAAGCTGGGCGGCCGAGTCGGCTGTCCCCGCGTTGTCTCCAAAGAGGGCGTGCTCCAGAAATGGAATGTCTTTATAGAAAAGCTGTTCCTGCAGATTCTTGGTGCCGGTTGAGATGATGATGCGCTTGCCCGACCGAATCACCGGCATCAGATAGGCCAGGGTTTTTCCTGTGCCGGTGCCGGCTTCGACAATGAGGTGACGCTTTTCTTCCAGTGCCTGCTCGACGGCCTGTGCCATCTGCAACTGCCCGCGACGAAATTCATACGCTGGATGTGTGCGCGAGAGCACTCCGCCGGGAGCGAAGAATTGGTAAAGAGACGCATCTTTTGCGTTGGTCGCGGAGCCGCCTGGCGTAACGGGAGACGCGGGTTGAGAACTTAAGGCCACAGGAGTCTCTATAATAAGGGTTCCCGGCTTTCAGTAGACGATTGCCCTATTTTGACCCAGCCCAGCTACAACTCGACCAGTACCGCCGCCACCACTGCAGCCGGAGTTCCGACGCTTGCCATCGTGGGCCGGCCCAACGTAGGGAAGTCCACGTTGTTCAACCGCATCGTCGGCTCGCGGCGCGCCATCGTCGGCGACGAGCCTGGGATAACGCGCGATCGTCTTTACGGCGATGCCGAGTGGCGCGGGCGGCGCATCCGCATCATCGACACCGGCGGCATTATTCCGGAGGACAAGGATTTCATTCCGTCGGAAATCTTCCGCCAGGCGCGGGTCGCGTTTGATGAAGCCGCTGCGATCGTTATGGTGATCGACGGCCGCGCGGCGCTCGCCGGGCCTGACCTGGAACTGGTCCGGCTGCTGCGTAAGACCGGGCGTCCACTTTTTCTCGCCGTCAATAAGGCTGACACCGAGAAGCAGGCACACATCGTCGACGAGTTTCATCGTCTGGGAATCAGGCAGATGTTCCCCGTCTCGGCCGAACATGGGCGCGGGATCGACGATCTGCTGGATGCTGTGTTTGAGGTCTTGCCGCCTGCAGGAGGCTCTACCGCTGAGCACGCCGAGATCGCAGAGGAAAGAACGGCAAGCGGGGCAGATGAGACTGACGGAACTGGGGGAGACACCGAACCCGAACCCGTCTATGAAACCAAGGTCGCCATCATCGGTCATCCCAACGTGGGCAAGTCTACGCTGTTGAATCGCCTGACTGCTTCCGATCGCGCCATCGTCTCGCCGATTCCCGGTACGACGCGCGATGCGGTCGACGAAATTGTTGAACGCGATGGCCGCCGCTTCCGCTTCATCGACACCGCCGGCATCCGCCGCAAGGGCAAAACTCATTTGATGGCGGAGAAACTTTCTGTTGTGATGGCACGCAAGCATCTCGAAGCCGCCGACATCGCGCTGCTGGTGATCGATGCCACTGAAGGCGTAAGCCAACTCGATGCCGCTATCGCCGGCTACGCCCACGAGAGCGGACGCTCGATGATCATCGTTGTCAACAAATGGGATCTCGTCACGAGCGGAGCCTTAAAGCCGGGCAGGCCCTCGAAAGCCATGCGCATGCGGGAAAGCAAGCGCCCGGGCGACCGCGACGTGTACGAAGAGCGCCTGCGCCACGATCTTAAATTTCTGAATTATGCGCCCATCGTTTTTGTCTCTGCAAACACCGGCAAAGGTACGGAGAGAATCTTTCCGCTGCTCGAACAGGTTGCCATCGAGCGGCGCAAGCGTATTTCCACGTCGGCGATGAACCGGTTTATCGAGACTGTCGATTTCGAGCGCGCGTCCGTCCCCATGCGCTCGCGGGTAAAAATCCTTTACATGACGCAGGCTTCGGTGGCACCGCCGACGTTTGTGCTCTTCACCAACCGCGCCGTTAAGCTGCACTTTTCTTATCAGCGGTTTTTGGAAAACCAGATCCGGGAGGCCTTTGGATTCTTGGGGACGCCGATATGGATTAAGAACCGGGCGCGGAATTAGAACTCCACACGGTTAGCGCCCGCACTCTCAATCCCCCGCCACCTCCCGATCCATGGTCAGCAGCCCCACCGTCTGGACGCCTGCGTGGTGCGCGTCGTCGATCACGTCGGCAACGTACTGGAAATCGACGTCGGCATCGCCGCGCACGAAGACGACTTTCTCGGCTCGCCTCAAATAAATTTCGGCGAGGCGCGGTTCCAGATCCTCCCAGCGCACGTCCTCCTGATTGATTTTCACGGCCGGCGGCTCATTTTCCTTCGTCCACACCACCTGAATGATGACCGTGCGTGATTGCGACGATTCCGCTGTCTGTTTCTGATCCGGTTGGGGAATCTGGGCTGTCTCTCCCTGCTCTTTGTCCATCGACACCACGACCATGAAAACGATGATCAGGGTCAGCAGAACGTCGATCAGCGGTGTTACGTTGATCTCGGGTCCGCGCGCACCACGGCCTGCCATTGAGAACGACATAGAAAGCTCCCCGGCTCCTGTTTCGTCTTTGGCACGCGCGTGTCTGCAACATCAGACACCTGGGGAGGCGCGAGAGTTCCCTCGCTCGGGGAGCGAGCCAGAAGTCGGCGATGTGCCGGGCGCCGGCGAACAGCAGATTCCTCGCTTGCGCTCGGAATGACAAACGCACTTATCCGATCGGCTCGGGTGCAGGCGGCAACGGCGGAGGCTCTGGAGGACTCGGAGGGGCCGCACCCGGCAGACCCTGAGGCGAAGCTGGAGCGGAGGGTGGGTAAAGCGCGGCGCTCAACGCGGGATAGCGCGCCGCGAAGAAATAGATGGAGTACGCAGGAAAGAACACGATTACAGGCACGGAAATCAGAGAGATTACATAGAGGAAACCCGCGAGTAGGATGCAGCCCACCACCACCGCCACAGTTATCGTGTACGCATTCCAAGTGAGCCCGGCCGTTTTGCCGGTAACGATGGCAAGGATGCTGAACAACGCCGTAGGGATCGCGATGATCAAACCTAAGATCACGGTGGCAATTCCAACTATGATAGCCGCCCCGATGGCCATCACAATCTTCATTCCGATGTAGGCGGCGTAGCCTCCCTTTTCAGCCTTCATCATCCACCATAGCCGCCGCCATCCCTCCATCACGCCGACGTTTTCTAAAGCCATCTGCGGGATGACGAAATCCTTCGTTAACACGAAAATCACCGCCAGGACCAACACGAAAATCAGCACCGCAAAGAACAGGAATATCCCGCCCAGCACCAGCGGGACCATGTGTTCCTTCGGCTCCTTAAGCCATCCCGCGGCAAAGGCAAACCCGACCGGAATTCCAACAAGCACGGTGAGGCCGCCCAGCGTAACCGCCAGGTAGGCCAGCTTCCAGAGGAAGTAGCGCAACCCTGGCCCTTGCCTGCGGCTCCATCCCTGGCGAATGTGACACTCTTTCGCCATGACGCTGTCAAACAGAATGAAGCGCATCACGCTGCTTATGTACATCAGAATGATTCCGAGCACCAAGCCGGCGACGATCAGCACTGCGATGAGGCCGGCTAACAACGCGGGATCGATTGCCGGCCAACCTGAATCCAAAAAGTGGCGCGTGGCTCCCGGGTGTTGATTCCAGTTGAAGTTGTGGCTGTTACATCCGCCGCCGGAGCCGAGTTCCCCAGCCAGCAGGCCGACCAGCGCCAGCCTGGTCCATTGGCCGATGCGAAAAGGCTGGAAGAGCTGTTTCTTCGTGTGTTCAACAGCAGGATAGATGGCGTCCACGGCGGAGAATGTCAAGCGCGCACCTCGGCGTCGGTCGAATGTGGAGGAAGGTACTGCAAACAGACTGGCGGGTCAAATAAATTATCGAGGGGCGCCAAGGATCTTCTCCATGGTAAACAGCGGTGTTCCAAAAAGATCGTGCATGCCCTCGTCTGTTCGATGAAAGCCAAATCGTTCGTACAGACGGATCGCCGAATCGAGGAACGGAGTCGTGCTAAGGAACAGTCGGGTGCAGCCCTGGCTGCGAGTCCACACTTCAACGCGTTGTAGCAGTCTGGTGCCAGCTCCCGATCCCCGGGCGTTTGGGAGCACGGCCATGCCACGAATATAGATTGAGTCTCCCTTTACAACCGCAGCTACGGTGCCCAGCACCGTGTCCCCGCGCAGAGCCACCCAAACCGGGCCTTCCAGCATGCGGTCGAGGATCTGGTCGCTCCCTAGCGCGGTCGCGGAAAAACCGCCGTCGGTGTAAAGCGCCCTGAACTCCGCAAAGGACTCATGTAACACTGTGGCAATCGCCGGCGCATCTACCGGGCCAGCGCGACGGATCTCGATTTGCGTTGCCGCGTGCATCTCACCACTAGCGCGTTTTCTCTCTGCCGCTTCCGCGATTTAACCCCTCACGACCGTTGCCGTAGTCCGCTCCATCCACTCATCGAAATGTTTCAGGGCCAACTGGCATTGCAACCGGTGCCGCTCTTTCCGGTCGCGAATCTTCTTATCCAGCACAGGCAACAGATCAAAAGTAATATTCGCCGGCTGGAAGTTTTTGGCGTCTGCGTGAGTTACATAATGCGTGAGTGATCCGAACGCCGAAGCGCGCGGCGGCGGCGCCAACTCAGTTCCGAGGGCGAGCGCTGCCGCGTGCTGGCCGGCCATCAGCCCGGTCGCAATCGACTCCACATAGCCTTCTACGCCACAAATCTGTCCGGCGAACAGGACCCGGGGGTGCACTTTCATCTGCAACGTCTCCTGCAACAAAGCTGGGCCGTTGATATATGTGTTGCGATGTATCTGCCCGTAGCGCAGGAAGCGCGCGTTTTCCAGTCCCGGAATCATGCGCAGTACGCGCGCCTGCTCGCCAACCTTCAAATGATTCTGGAAGCCCACCAGATTGTAGGAATCCGCACGCAGATTTTCCTGCCGCAACTGCACGACGGCATAAGGCATCCGACCGGTGCGCGGATCCTTCAATCCCACCGGCTTCATGGGCCCAAAGCGCAGCGTGTCGCGGCCGCGGCGCGCAATCTCCTCAATCGGGAGGCAGCTCTCGAAGTAATTCAGTTTCTCCCAATCGCGCTCTTCCACCGACTGCGCGGCCAGCAGCGCGTCGTAGAACCGGTCGTAGTCTTCGGGCGTCATCGGACAATTAATGTAATCCGCCGATCCTTTGTCATAGCGCGCCGCCATGTATACCCGAGACATGTCGATCGAATCCGCCTCTACGATCGGACTAATCGAATCGTAGAAATACAGATGAGGATCTTGATGAAGATTTTGCGGAGCGGCGTCGTGCCCGGCATTACTGAGTCTTGCAATCTCCGCGGCCAGCACCTCTGAAGTCAGAGGCCCGGTGGCAATCACAATGATCCGCTGACCCGACTCTTCAATCGAAGTCACCTCTTCGCGGCGCACCGTAATCCGCGGCTCCTGCGAAATCGCCTGCGTTACTTTCGCGGCAAACGTTACCCGATCCACTGCGAGGGCATGGCCTGCCGGAACTGCGCACTCCCGGGCAATCTGCAACAGCAGCGATCCAGCCCGGCGCATTTCCTCTTTCAGCAGCCACGGAGCCGTGTTCTCGCTGTCCGACTTCAACGAATTTGAGCACACCAGTTCGGCAAAATCTGCCGTCTGGTGAGCCGGCGTCGACCGCACCGGCCGCATCTCAAACAATTCCACGGCCACGCCTCGCTGGGCGCACTGCCACGCCGCCTCCGACCCGGCCAGCCCCGCCCCGATAATGCGAACCCTCGCGTTCAAGATGCCTTCCCTGCGAGCCGCCGCATTGCGTCATCCTTCAGCAACACCGGCCGCCACCGATCGAGGAACTCCGCCCCCAGAGATCTGTAAAGTTCGATCGCCTTCTCATTCCAGTTCAGTACTTCCCACTGCAATCCGTTGCAATTTTCCTGCACCGCAATGCGAGCGACGGAAGCCAGCAACGCTTTCCCAATTCCTCGGCCGCGAAACGGCTGGCGTACAAACAGATCCTCGAGAAATAATCTCTGCCCCGCCCACGTGGAGTAGTGCCCAAAAAATAGGGCGTACCCCACAGGCTGCCCATTCCACTCTGCAATCAGCGCCCGAAATTTCGGATCTGGCCCAAACCCGCCCCGAGCCAGGTCGGCTTCTTCGATTACACAAAGATCCAACTCGTGCTCAAATTCCGCGAGTTCGCGGATCAAAGCTCGCAGCAGCGCCGCATCATCGATGGTAGCAGGACGAATCAGGAGCATCAGAGGGAAGAATACATCAATGGCGGATCAGTGTAATTGGGCTCCCCGCGCAGCGGAGGGGCCCTAATGCAGGATCAATGTCGATTGGCTGGCTAGGGCCACCCAGTTATCGCCTCGGCGGACCCATGTGTCCGTAAAGCGCTCGCGGAGTGCGTAAGGCTTGCCGTTCTTCACGCCACTTTCGCGACACACGCCCGTAACCACGGCAACCATACCGTAAAAATGTATGCTCATAGATTCATTCACAATGCGCACGGGATGCAGCGCGAGCGACTGTACGCTGGCCAAATACTCCGCTTTGTTCATCAGCGAGCCGTCATAATCGACGTAAATCAGATCGGACGCCAGCAGCATCCGAAGCGCGGAGGCGTCTTTTTGTTGCACCGACTGGTTCCATGCGTTTTCCAGTGTCAGGATTCTGGCCTGCTCGCCCTCAGGAAGCGTCGTATCCTGGGTGTCGAGTCGAGACGCGAGCAAAAGCAACAGGAAAACAGAAAGCAACTTCCACATTCCGAGTCCTCCTTTCACGCGCCGAGGTCAATAATCCGCAGCGCAATGTTCCCCTGCTCATCTCAGTGCGGGATAGGCGTCGCCTCGGCGGCAACACATACCCAGCGTTCACCCATCAGCATCCAGGTGTCCACGAAACGCCGGCGCCGCAGGTATGGTTTTCCGCCTTCGACGCCTTTGGCCCGGTAAGTCCCAACCACGATTGCCGTGTTTCCGAACACTTGCACGGTCATGGATTCCGTTACGATTTGCTGCAGATGCAACGAGTCTGACTTTACCCGCGCCAAGTACTCCGTCTTCGTCAGTATCTTGCCGTCGTAGTCAACGAACACGAGAGCATTGTCGAAGATTGCACTCAGCGCCTTGATGTCTCCGCGCTCCTGCGCCTGGTCCCAGGCATATTCGAGCGCAAGAATGTTCGAGCGGACACCGGAATCACCATAATTGTGTGCCGCCGCGAACAGCGACACACAAATTAGAAGTGCGACATACACCGTGACTTTCATCGGACAGACCTCTACGGATATATCGGCAGCTCGATCTCTTTTCTGTAGGAGGCTGCATCGGGCAAGCGCGCGAGATTACAGGGGCTTGGCGGCGCGTCCGGCAGTGTGCAGAAAAGCTCTCGGCCAGCGCCTCGAGATGCTTAAGTCTTTTCTAAGCTTTTAGGGCAGCAAGTGACGCTCCTCAACCGCGAATGCGCGAATGAAAGTTATACGAACTCATTTGCCTTCGTATTTCTGAAAGGAAAGATCTAAAGAATCTGGCGTGCATCCCCCACCCGCCGTGTTACGTGTTCGCGATCCAGGTACTCCAGCAGGGGAATGGCGTACTTTCGAGTCACTCCGGTTAACTCCTTGAACGTTGCCACATCGATTTTCGCCGACTTCGATTTGTAAATTGCCATCTGCCGCCGCAACTCTTCCAGCGCGTGGCGGTGAAAAACCAGTTCGTCGGAAACCTTGATCAGCACCTTGTCGCGCAGCAGCAAAGTTACGATCTTCTGAGCCCGCAGCTTGTCCACCTTGAGCCCGGCAACCACCTCACTCAGCGCGGGAACCTTGAGGCCCGCCGACGCAAACGCGTCTTCGATCTTCCGTTTCGATTCCGCCTCTTCGTCCTTCATCACCACGCCGCGCCCCGGCAGCCGCGCCAGGTCGCCGATCATTTCGAGCTTCTTCTCTCGCACCAGCATAAGAGAAACCGCTTCGAAGACTTCCGGCGTGGTGCCCACCAGCGCACGCAATTCTTCTTTGCTGATCCCAGCCACCAGAGGATTCTTCGTATGAAACTCCAGGGCTGCGCTCACGATGCGCGCCTTCAACGCTTCGAGCGAAGGAAAATGCAGAAACCGCCCACCCGCCGCCAGCACTTGCCCGCTCCGCATCGCGGGAGCTAGTTGCGCTTCGATCACAGCTTTCGTCCATCCGGTTTCGGCCATCAATCGGGACATCGAGATTCCTTCCTGATGACGCCGTGCGATTCGTGCTTCTAGAATCGCTTCCACACCGCCGCCGGCCAGCGTTTCCAGGAAGTCGACTGGTCGCGCCCTGCGCGGAATCGGCGCGGCATCCAGCACAACTCCGCCGCCGATCGTTACCACGGGCGAGAATTGCCGAATGATGAACCGGTCTCCTGGCAGCAACAGTGCCGGTTCCGGCAGCTTCAATCGTGCAAGTTCTTGCTCGCCCGGCGCAAGTTCCTTTGCTCCAAGCAGCGCTACGTCAACCACCATTTCCATGGTGTAGGAATGAAAGTGGACTCGCGCCCGGTTTTTCAGAGGTCGCCTTGCCGAAGGCAACAATCGCAGCTTCACATCAGCCCGCCGAGTCGCTTCAAACGTTCCGGGAGGCGCGAGGGTCATCCCACGCGCCAAGTCCTGTGTACTCGCACCTGCCAGGTTCAGCGCGGTTCGTTGTCCGGCGATCGCCGCCTCCGCTGTCTGCCCATGCACCTGCACTCCGCGCACCCGCACCCGCTGCCCGGTTGGGAAAACCTCCAGCTCGTCCTCGCGACGTATCGTGCCCGCTACCAGGGTTCCCGTCACCACCGTACCGAAACCTTTCATAGTGAATACGCGATCGATTGGCAAGCGAGCGAGCGCCAGCGAATCCCGCGGCTGCACCTCGGCGGCGGCAGCAGCGATGGCCTGCTTCAGTTCGTCCAGTCCGGCGCCTGTCAAGGAACTCACGGCGACGATCGCATTTGGCTTATCCGGGTCTGGTTTATCCAGGTTTGGCTTATCCAAGAATGTCCCGCGCAGAAATTGTTCCACCTCCAGTCGCACCACGCCGAGCGTCTCCGCATCCACCGCATCGGATTTGGTCAGCACCGTGATGCCGCGGTTCACGCCGAGCAATTGCAGGATGTCAAAATGTTCCCGCGTCTGGGGCTTGATCGCCTCGTCGGCCGCAATCACCAGCAGCACCAAGTCGATGCCGCCGACTCCGGCGAGCATATTGCGGACAAAGCGCTCGTGACCCGGAACATCAACAAAGCCCAAGCGCAAAGTTTCGCCATTCGGGGAAGACAGATCCGTGTGCGCGAAGCCGAGGTCAATAGTGATGCCGCGCCGCTTCTCTTCCACCAGCCGATCGGCATCGATTCCGGTCAGCGCCTTCACCAAGGCGGTTTTACCGTGGTCGATGTGCCCCGCCGTGCCTACAATAATGGATTTCATCTGGTTCGCCATCTTACCGGAAAAGGCGGCTGCGCCTGGGCCGGGAGAAGCGACTGTGACTGGGAATCCGGCAGAAACATGGCAAAGTTGGCCCTACCCAGCCGCCCCGCTAAATGCGACAATAAGGTTTCCCCATGACCACCTCCATGACTTCTGCCTTCCCTCCGGAAACTCTCCGGCAGCATGGCCTCACTTTCGATGAATACGAAAGGATCAAACAGCTTCTTGGGCAGCGCGAACCTACACTCACGGAACTGGGCATCTTCAGCGTGATGTGGAGCGAACACTGTTCCTATAAGTCGTCGCGGGTTCACTTAAAACGCCTGCCCACCCGCAGCAAGCGCGTTCTGCAGGGCCCGGGCGAGAACGCCGGCATCATCGACATCGGCGATGGCTGGGCGTGCGCATTCAAGATCGAGTCGCACAATCATCCGTCATTCATCGAGCCGTTTCAAGGCGCAACCACGGGTGTAGGCGGGATTCTTCGGGACATCTTCACCATGGGAGCGAGGCCGGTGGCAGTGATGGATTCGCTTCGCTTCGGGCCTATCACAGCTCATGCTGGAACGGGGCGAAGCTCGGCTGCCGCTGGCACTACCCAGAAGGACGTCCACCGCAATCATTCGATCCTCGAAGGAGTAGTGAGCGGCGTCGCTTCTTACGGCAACTGCTTCGGCGTGCCGAACCTGGGCGGCGAAACCAAGTTCGAGCCGTGCTATTCCGGCAATCCGTTAGTGAACGCGTTCGCCCTGGGCCTGGTTCGCAAAGACGAAATCTTCTACGCGCGTGCCGCCGGCGAAGGCAATCCGGTGATCTACGTTGGTGCGAAGACGGGACGCGACGGTATCCACGGCGCGACGATGGCGAGCGAAGAATTCAGCGAAGCCTCGGAAGCGAAGCGGCCCAACGTGCAGGTCGGCGATCCGTTCCTGGAAAAGTTGCTCCTGGAAGCTTGCCTCGAAGCCATGAAGACCGGAGCCATTGTTGGCATTCAGGATATGGGCGCGGCTGGCCTTACCTGTTCCACCTGCGAGATGGGCGGGCGCGGCGGCGTCGGCATCGAGATCGAGCTTGACCGTGTACCGCAGAGAGAAACTGGTATGACTGCCTATGAAATTATGCTTAGCGAGTCGCAGGAACGCATGCTGCTGGTGGCGCAGAAAGGCCGCGAGCAGGAAGTGTTTCGCGTTTTTGAAAAGTGGGGGCTCGATGCAGTGGAAGTCGGGAAGGTTACGACCGACAACAAACTGCGCGTACTGCAGCACGGCGAAGTTGTGGCCGAGATTCCGAATCAGGCGCTTACTGACGATGCACCGGTGTACAAACGTCCACTGGAGCGCTGGGAGCCGCCCGTGCCCCGTGAAATGCCGCCGAACATTCATCTCAACGGCGCTGGCGACCTCACTCAGAGGCTGAAGCAACTGCTGGCTAGTCCGAACATCTGCAGCAAGCGCTGGGTTTGGCAGCAGTACGACCACATGGTGCAGACCAACACCGTCGAGGCGCCGGGCACCGGCGATGCGGGTGTGATTCGCATTAAGAATGCAAATCCCGAGCGACCGCAGCGTGGCCTCGCGATGGCGCTGGATGGCAACAGCCGCTGGTGCTATCTCGATCCGCGACTGGGCGCGATGCATGCCGTCTCGGAGGCTGCGCGCAAAGTGGCGTGTTCGGGCGCAACTCCGGTGGGCGCAACCAATTGCCTCAACTTCGGCAATCCCGAGAAGCCCCGCATCATGTGGCAGTTCTCGCAAACCGTCGACGGCATCACCAAAGCTTGCGAGGAACTGGAGATTCCCATCACCGGCGGCAACGTGAGCTTTTATAACGAGACGCTGGGTGAGGGCATTTATCCCACGCCGGTTCTGGGCGTTGTAGGGATTGTTGACGACGTGCATAAAACTGCCAAGATGCATTTCCCTGCTGTGGGACGCACGATTGTGCTATTGCGCGCCGGCGAAGCAGCCGATATCACCGATGTAGAGAGCGAGTTCGGGTCGTCGGAATACGCAAAAGAAATTCTGGGTGCGTTGTGGGGATATCCTCCAGAGCTCGATCTGGAGAAAGAAGCCGCTCTGCAGAAGGCCGTGATCCAATTGATTGAGCAGGGATTGGTCGAGTCCGTGCATGACTGCAGCGATGGCGGGTTGGCAGTCGCGCTGGCCGAGAAGGCATTTGCGAAAGGCGTAGGCGCGCGGGTGAATGTTGCATCGAACGGGCTTCCCGCAGAGTTTGCACTTTTTGGTGAAGATGCAAGCCGCATCGTGCTTTCCTGCACCCCTGGTAACGTTGCGCGAATCCAAGAGGTGGCGGAGAAATACGGAATCGCTGCTGACATATTGGGAGAAACAATTCCAGACCAGTTGGAGATTTCGCTGGACGGACAATCGGTGGTGTCCGCGCCGGTTTCGGAGTTAAGTGCTGCGTATGAGAGTGCTTTGGAATTAGCGCTTCGGACAGATCCCGAAGTTATAGCGGCAGATTGAACGCGGTGTTGGCCGACGGCTGGGTGCTCAATGTCAAAAACTGATAAATTTCGCGACGAGTGCGGCGTGGTGGCAATCTTCGCCCATCCTGAGGCAGAGAAGCTCGCTTATCTGGGCCTGCACGCCTTGCAGCACCGGGGACAGGAGTCAGCCGGAATTGTTACCTCCGATGGCCTGACTTCCCGCGTCCACAAGGCGATGGGCACGGTCGCCGACATCTTCACCGAAGATGTGCTCTCGAAAATCCGCGGCACGCTCGCGATCGGCCACACGCGTTACTCAACCGCTGGCGATTCGGCGCTGCTGAATGCGCAACCGATTCTGGTGCAGTCGAATAAGGGTTCGATTGCAGTCGCTCACAACGGAAATCTCGTGAACGCGGTGGACCTTCGCGCTCGGCTGGAGCGCCAGGGATCCATTTTCCAGACCAACAGCGATACCGAAGTGATCGTGCACTTGATCGCGCTTTCGCGAGAGCACACCTTGCCGGAAGCGATTGCGGATGCGTTGCGCCGTGTGGAAGGCGCCTTTTCGCTGGTGTTGATGAGCCCCGACCGGGTTATCGCGGCGCGTGACCCGCGCGGCTTCCGTCCGTTGGCGATGGGACGCATCCCGGCCCTGGAAGGCCAGAAGCACGACACGATTGTCTTCGCCTCGGAAACTTGCGCATTTGATCTGATCGGCGCCACCTATGAGCGCGACGTGAAGCCCGGCGAGTTAATTGTGGTGGGGCCGGAAGGCATCATTTCCCGTTTTTATTCAACGGACGCGCCGCAGTCGAGTTGCATTTTCGAGCACGTTTATTTCTCTCGGCCCGACAGTATAGTGTTTGGCCGTGCCGTGCAAACCAGCCGTGAAGAACTGGGCCGGCAGTTGGCGCGCGAGGCGCCGGTGGAGGCCGATCTGGTCGTCCCGGTGCCGGATTCGGGCGTGACCGCGGCCGTGGGATATGCGGCAGAGAGCGGCATTCCATTCCGCTTTGGGCTGATCCGCAATCACTATGTGGGGCGCACTTTCATCGAACCGAGCCAGAGCGTGCGCGACTTCGGCGTGAAGCTGAAACTGAATCCCGTGCGCTCGCTTCTGGAGGGCAAACGCGTGGTGCTGATCGATGATTCGATTGTCCGCGGCACCACCAGCCGCAAGATCGTGCGTATGATTCGCAACGCCGGCGCGAAGGAAGTCCACATGCGCATCTCGTGCCCGCCTACGATTTCGCCCTGCTACTACGGTGTCGACACACCTTCGAAGAATCAGTTGATCGCCGCCAATAAATCGGTCGACGAAATTCGCGAGTACATCCGAGCCGACTCGCTGGCCTACCTTTCGCTGGAAGGGCTGAAGAAGGCTTGTGGCGAGGGCGAGAAAATCTCCTACTGCTCTGCTTGCTATACGGGCAAGTACCCTACGAACATTGTCGACGTGGAAGAGATATCGCCGGCAGTTGTCCCGCATTAGCTATTTCCGGGCTTGCACCACACGCGGAATCGATTGCAGATCCGGCCGGATCTGAACATCATTCCAGTCCTCCAGCAACTGCTGCACTTTTTCTGAGATCACTCCGCTGATTTCCATGACGAGCCAGCCGCCGGGTTTAAGCGCCGCGCGCGCCTGCGGAATCAGACGCGTTATGACCTCGACTCCCGTCGGACCCGCGAACACAGCACCGCGCGGCTCGAATTTGCGGACTTCCAGCTGGACCTGATCCTCTTCCGATTCGCCGACATAGGGAGGATTGGAGACGATGAAGTCGAAGGCATCGTTCCCAAATCCCATAAGTAGGTCGGCTTCGTGAAATCGAATTCGAGATTCGAGTTGATGGCGGGCGGCGTTGGCGCGAGCGACCTCCAGCGCAGCGGCAGAGATGTCGGTGGCGTGGATTTCAGCTTGCGGTAGCTCTTTGGCCAGCGCTAGGGCGATGCAACCGGAGCCGGTGCCCACGTCGGCGATGCGCAGAGGGTCGCCGGGCGCAGGCGCTCGACCTCCACAATCAATGACGGTCTCGATCACGTGCTCGGTCTCGGGGCGCGGTATCAGCACAGCGGGCGTCACGATCAGATCTATGCCCCAGAATTCCTGATGGCCCGTGATGTACTGCGTTGGAACGCCGCGTGCACGCTCGGCGAGCGCCGCATCATAGCGACTCTGTTCGCCGAGCGTGAGTTCGCGCTCGGGATGCGCGTAAAGGTAGGCTCGGTCGCATTTCATGGTGAACATCAAAAGCGATTCGGCGTTCAGACGTGGGGACGGAACATGATTCGCACTGAGACGGTTGATGGCAGAGGCCAAGACTTGTTTTAGCTGCACGAAATCATTCCACCACAGAGTCAAAGAGGCACGATGTAAAACGAAGTTCTAGAATTCGATTTCATCTCTCACCGTCTTTGCCTTGCCGGCGCAACTCGTAGCCAAGGCAGATCATCTGACCAATGTGGTGTTGCATGTGGGCGGAGCAAACGACCACAATGTCGAGACGATTCTTGGCATCGGAGCCGACCCCCGAGTATTCTGCCGACCAATCCTCAGTCGATTGGGCGCTGATAGTTTTGAGAACCATGCCCACGGCGTCGTCGAAGTGGCTGAGCGCCTCGTCTTTCGACGGAGGATTCGGATCGTTGAATTCGCGCGGGCGGTCGCGGACATAGCCGGTCTTCGCGATCTGCGTTCCGATGTAATAGTTCAGATTGCCCGTCACATGCAAGACGAGGTGGCCGAAGCTGTTGCCGTACGAGAATGGCTTTTGCCAGAACTGTTTATTGGTTAGAGGCGCGGCAAGTTCGCGAATCCTAGTTGCGTTTGCAGCGTAGCGCCTGGTAAGAACCGATATAAGTGTCTCATTGAGTTCTGACATAGTCCCTCCCTTCGCGCGGCCCGGGCACCGGTGACGCCGTTAAACCACGGTGGTTGCTTCCTGCTTTAGCTTTTCGGCTTGGTAGTGCGTGGTGAGCGCTTCGATCAACGGCTGAAGTTTTCCATCCATCACGGCTTCGAGTTGGTGGATGGTGAATCCGATGCGATGGTCGGTGAGGCGGTTTTGCGGAAAGTTATAGGTACGAATCTTCTCGCTGCGGTCGCCAGAGCCGACCATAGCCTTGCGCTCCTTGGCCAGCGCCTGCTGCTGCTTTTCCATTTCTATTTCGTAAAGACGAGAGCGCAGCACGCGCATACCTTTCTCGCGGTTCTTGATCTGCGATTTCTCGTCCTGGCAGCTCACGACCGTGTTGGTGGGAATGTGCGTAATACGGACGGCCGAGTACGTTGTATTCACCGACTGGCCGCCGGGGCCGGAGGAACAGAAGGTATCGATGCGCAAGTCTTTGGCTTCGATCTTGATGTCCACGTCTTCGGCTTCGGGAAGAACGGCTACGGTCACAGCCGAGGTGTGGACGCGCCCCTGCTGCTCGGTCGCGGGAACCCGCTGCACGCGATGCACCCCACTCTCATATTTGAGCTGCGAAAAAACTCGATTGCCTTCGATGATGGCGATTACTTCCTTCAGTCCGCCAGCCGACGATTCCGATGAGGAAAGAACTTCAACCTTCCACCTCTGAGTCTCGGCATAACGCGTGTACATGCGAAAGATTTCGGCAGCGAAAAGCGTGGCTTCGTCCCCGCCGGTGCCCGCGCGAATTTCGAGGATGACATTCTTTTCATCGTTCGGATCCTTGGGCAGAAGCAGAACCTTCAACTCTTCTTCGATGGCAGCGACTCGCGGTTGCAGCTTGTCGAGTTCTTCCTGGGCGTAGGCGCGCATCTCAGGATCTTTCTCATCGGTGAGCATGGCTTTACTCTCAGCTATGCCACGCGTCAGATCCTTGTATTCGCGATACTTCTCGACCACGGGCGCGATTTCGCTATGCGCCTTCGCGGTCTTCTGGTATCTCGCCGAATCGTTGACGATATCCGGCGACGCCAGAGCGTTGGTCAGATCTTCGTAACGGGCTTCAATTTGGTCTAGACGTTCAAACATCGGGATCCTTACATAGCACAGGTTGCTGCGCTTCGGTCTCGCGCCGGTCCGGTTCTCTAGGGCATTTTAGTGATATCGGAGGAGAAGAGGAAATATTCGCGGCGGAGCCGCTAGGCAATCACCAGCTCACCGCCACGTTCTTTTTCCAGGGCCATGGCGTGGTCAAGGGCGACGATTGCGCACTGCGCCTGCTCGTCGGACGGAGGCTTCGTCGTGATGCGCTGCAGCCAGAGGCCGGGTGCAGTCATCAAGGCAAACAAAGAACCACGATGCTTGGCGGCGAAGCGGATGATCTCGTAAGAGACGCCGGCAATCACGGGAAGAAGCGCGATGCGCGCAGCGAAGCGTGCCCAGAAGCTGGTGAACGGAACCAGCATATAAAAACCGATCGAGATGAGCATCACCGTCATCAGGAAGCTGGTGCCACAACGGGGATGGAATGTCGAATACTTCTGCACCGCCGCGGTCAAGAGCGGGTCACCGTTTTCGAACGCGAACACGGTCTTGTGTTCGGCGCCATGATACTCGTAAACCCGACGGATGTCGGCGAACAGTGACACTCCCCAGATGAACAGCAGAAACAGGATCAGGCGCACAGCGCCGTCAATCAGGTTGAACATAATCTGACCGCCGAGCGCCGGATCGACCTTCTTAAGTTCCGTGGCCGCTACCAGCGGCAGGTATTTGTACATGAAGATGAAGAAGCCGAGCGAGATGACGACATTGACTCCTGCCAGCCAGCCGCTGATAGTGGCGGCTTTCTCTCGGGCTTGCGTCCTGGTGGATTCAGTAGTCGATCGTTCCGCTTCGCTTGGCTTCGGCGGGACGGCTCCATCGGCTTCGCTCAGGGCAGGCTTAGCGGCCGTTACCACGTCCTTATCCTCCTTCTGCATCACGTCTTCGATGGCGACGTTGGCCGAGAAACGCAGGGCGCGGTAGCCGAGGGACATAGCGTAGCCGAGCGTCATGACTCCGCGAACGACGGGCCAAGCCATCCACTTGTGTTTTTCTGAGGGACGATCGAGCGGTTCGCGCATGGTCACGACTTCGCCCGAAGGCTTGCGGCAGGCGATTGCCCAGGCGTGTGGCGACCGCATCATCACGCCTTCGAGCACGGCCTGTCCGCCGACCAAGGTTTCCTCGCCACTTTCAAGCGCAGGCAGAAGCTGCACGGCCACCAGAAAACGCACGAAATTTCTTACAGAACGCACAGTAGTTAGATGCTCCCGGGCCAGAAAAGCGCCAAGCGCTAGGTTATCACAGGCCACCGGTGGAGCTAAGCACTGCGCTCTGAGCGACAGAAGAGCTTGGACTTATCAAGAGGGTCACCGAGAAGCGCTCGGCAATCTGCGAGTCTTTCGTCTATTCTCAGAAGTATTTTGAAGAGCATGCGAAAACTTGCCGAAATTTGTGAGGCGATCTCCGCCACGACCAAGAAGCTGCAGAAAACGACCATCGTGGCCGACTACTTCCAGTCTTGCACCACGGACGAGGCTGCAGCATCGTCGGTCTTTCTCTCCGGAAGGGCATTTCCCGCATGGGAGGAGACGACGCTGCAAGTGGGCGGCTCATTGTTGTGGCGTGTCATGGCGGAGCTTTCTGGAAAAGATGAAGCTGATCTGACCGCTGCCTATCGAAAACATGGCGACTTGGGTTCGGTGGCTGGGGAGGTTCTTTCGCAGCGATCCGAACAGGGTCTGAATCTTCTCGAAGTCGTCGACAGTTTCCGTAAGATCGCGGCGGCGCGTGGGCCGGCGGCAAAGACTGCGTTGGTCCGCGATCTGCTAACCCGGGCGACGCCGCTCGAAGCCAAGTACATCGTCAAGATCATGACTGGCGATTTACGGATCGGGTTGAAGGAAAGTCTCGTCGAGGAGGCGATTGCAAAAGCGTACGGAGGTACATCAGCAGGGGCGTTGAAAGAAGTGCAGCGCGCAAACATGTTGGTGGGAGACGTCGGAGAGACGCTGCGGCTGGCAGTGGAGGGCAAACTCTCGGATGCGAAGATGCGGATGTTTCATCCAATAGGATTCATGCTGGCGAGTCCGATCGAGTCTGCGCTGGAGGGGTTGAGCTATTTCCCTGATGCTGTCGTGGAAGACAAATACGACGGGATTCGAGCGCAGGCCCACATCTCGGATGGAGAGGTGAGATTCTTTTCGCGCACGCGGGATGAAATCACTGAGTCGTTCCCTGAGCTTCCCGCCGCGCTTGCAGGTCTCCGCCGAGATGCGATTCTCGATGGTGAGATCGTGGCGTGGGAGGGTCCGGGACGAGCCCGGCCGTTCAGCGTGCTGCAGCAACGACTCGGGCGGAAGAAAGTCAGCGAGCAGATGCTGCGCGAGATTCCGGTGGCGTATTTGGTGTTCGACGCTCTGTATTCGGACGGTGAGTTGCTGATCGATCAGCCGCTGCGGGAGCGGGGGCTGATTCTGGATGAACTGCTGGCGGCGGAAAGGAAAACAACTCACCACCGAGACGCAGGGCCACAGAGTAAGTCAGGCCAAGGGAAGCTAGCTTTCGAGGATGAGGAGCAGGAAACAGCTGCGGCAGGTAACCTCATCCGCGCCCCACTGTCCCGTGCCAGCTCGCCGAACGAACTGGAAGAACTGTTTGCCGCCGCACAGGCTCGAGGGAACGAAGGCTTGATGATCAAAGACCTCCACTCGGCCTACACGCCCGGGAAGCGCGGCAAGGCTTGGTTAAAGATGAAGCGCGAACTGGCCACGCTCGACGTAGTGGTGACGGCGGTCGAGTACGGACACGGCAAGCGCGTCGGTGTGCTCAGCGATTACACGTTCGGCGTCTGGGATGCCGACAAGCTGGTAAATATCGGCAAGGCGTACTCAGGACTCACCGACGCCGAGATCGGAGAGATGACGCAGTGGTTTCTCAATCACACGATTGAAGATCAAGGCTTTCGGCGCACCGTCGAGCGGAAGATTGTGTTGGAAGTGGCGTTCAACAACATGATGCACTCCGATCGTCATGACAGCGGGTATGCACTGCGCTTTCCGCGGATTGTGCGGCTGCGGCCGGATAAAACGGCGGATGAGGCGGATACGATTGAACGGGTGCGGGAGATTTTCGCGAAGCAGAGTAGAAACTCATAATCCGATCAAGGCAGTCTCTAAATCGCGCCTAGTGGCTGTGGTGATGATGCTCTTCGGTCTCGCCCACGGGAATCACGCATCCATGCGCCACTTCGCACTCCACGTGCTCGAACTGGATAGTGGTGTGGTCGATGCGAAAATCGTGATGCAAGCACTCCTTCACGTCGCGCAGGATGCGCTCACTCACCGACGGCGGAATGTCAGCAATCGAGATGTGGCAGGAAAGAGCGCGGGTTTCTGAACCGATGCTCCAGCAGTGTAGATCGTGCACGTCATTGACGCCCTCGATCGAGCGAATCGCGATCTCAACCAGTTCGAGCTTCACACCGCGCGGCGTACCTTCGAGCAGAATATTCAGGGTCTCGCGCACGATGCCGAATCCCGACCAGAGGATCAGCGCACCGATCCCAAACGAGAGCGCCGAATCGATCCAATAATTATTCGTGACCAGGATAGCCCAGCCTCCTGCAATCACTGCGGCGGTCGAAAGCGTGTCGCCGACTTCATGCAGCAACGCGCTGCGAATGTTCACGTCGTTTCCAGAGCGCCGGCCCGAGCGGTACAGCAGGAGCGCGATCACTCCGTTCATCACCACGCCCGCGGCGGCGACCCACATCATCACTGAAGCCTGAACGTGCTCAGGATGCTGCAGTCGCCGAAACGCCTCGTAGAAGATGAAAAAGGAAACCGCGACCAGGGATACCGCATTCACCAGCGCGGCGAGCACTCCCGCGCGGTGGTAGCCATAGGTCTTGGTGGAACTCGCCGGGCGCGCCTGCAAATACACCGCAACCAGAGACAACAGCAGAGCCAGAAAGTCGGAGAGATTGTGCCCGGCTTCGGACAGCAAAGCTAGCGAGTGGGCGCGGATGCCGGCCACCACCAGCAGCACGATGTAGGCCAGGGTAACGCCGAGCGAGATCTTCAGCACGCGCTTGGGACCGCCGGCATGAACGTGAGCGTGCATATTCTAAGTGTACGGTCGGCAGCAGCGGGGTTCAAGCGGCGGCAGGAGTGGATACTCAGGGCTAAAGCCCTTGCCAACGGGAGCCTTAATCGCAGCGCTGAAGCGCCGCGCCACCCAAAATTAGCGCTTGAAAAGATTCTGCAGATAGCGGTCGTTGTAAACCGTAGTTGAATTCTGCACGAACTCCAGAATGCGGTACATTTTCTCGCGTGACTCCCGGCTCATCTCCTTGAATTGGATGGCCACGCCCGATCCAGGATGGATTCTGGCAACACTGCCTTCGGTGCTCAGAGCGCCGTCATCAATGGAGAAGACCAGCTTCACGTTCGACCCCGGAGGCAGAATGGCGCTGGTTTCCACATAGCAGCCGCCGAGGCTGAGGTCGATCATGTTGCCGAAGATCGGGCCGCCTCCTGACTGGGGATGCAGTTCGATCGTGAGCCGGCATTTCATCCGCGTGTGCAGGCGCTGGTCTTTCTGCGTAGGTAGTTTCTGCTTCTCCAGATACATGCGGCGATCAGCCTGAGTCAGAAGCTGCTCGGCATCGTTGCCATCGTCGGGAGACACCGCCATTCCCACGCTCAGTGAAAGAATTTCTTCTCCGCAAACATCGAACCCAGCCTGCCGGGCGAGAGGACGAATCTGCTCAACCTTCTTGGCCGCCGCATCAGCGGGCAGACCCGGAGCAATCACCACGAACTCGTCTCCGCCCATGCGCGCGACATAGTCGTACTCGCGGCAAGTGTCTTTCAGAGCCTGGGCAAACAAGCGCAAGACGCGATTCCCCTCCAGGTGGCCGAAGCGATCGTTAATTTTCTTGAACCCATTCATGTCACAGACCATCAGCGTGAGCGAGACGTTGTCGCGCTTGCAGCGCGCCAATTCGCGGTCCAGTTGCAAGAACAGCGACCGCGCGTTGGGCAAGCCTGTAAGGTAGTCGGTGGTGGCAGAACTTTCTGCTTGCTGATATTTGAGCGCGTTTTCAATGGCCAGAGCCATCTTGCCGCTCACCGCCAGAAGGATGCGCAGATGATCCGAAGTGAAGGCGTCTTTCTCGGCGCGATAAAGTGCGAGAACGCCGATCACCCCTGCTACTCCTTCCAGAGGCAGAGCTAGAGCGGAGCGCAACGTGCTGAACTTGTCAGGATCGTTTAGGTAACCCGGCTCAACCGATGGATTTCCATTCACAATCGGCTTTTTATTCTGCGCCACCCAGCCGGAGAGCCCGTGTCCCACAGGAATCCGCAAGGAAGCAAACAGGCGGTAGTTGTCGCCGTTCACATATTCCGGGATCAACTCATCGCCGCGGCGGATGTAGATGGCGATCGCATCGTAGGGAACGGTCATTTTGAGTTTCACGGAAAACACGGAGAGTGTTTCCCCCAGGCTCAGCGACGCTCCCAAATCCTGGCTCAACTCGAACAAAGACTGCGCCTCCTGGCGCGCGGCCGCAATGGAGGATAGGAAAGTCGCTTCGCGCCCAGGCGCATCGGACACCGTAGCGTTCTCGAATCCCGCAGCTGGCGCCGGTCCCCGCGTGATCTTTAAGTCCGTCGGAAGGATCAGGGTGCCATCTTCCGCCGATTTCGCGAGAGCCAAATTCTCCAGAGTGCGGTAGCGTCGCTTCAGGACATCCACCACCTTCGGATCGAATGATTTCCCGGACTCCGCCGTGAGCCGTGTCATCACCTCATCCAGCGGCATGGCGCGCCGGTATTGCCGGTCGGACGCGAGTGCATCCAGATAATCGACTGCGGAGAGAATGCGTGCGCCAATCGGAATCTCTGCTCCCTTCAGTCCATACGGATAACCCGACCCATCCCACTTCTCATGGTGGGCCCGCACAATCGGCACAACGGGGTAGGGAAAGCGAACTCGCTCTAGAATTTCCGCCCCCACGACTGTGTGAATCTTCATTTTTTCGAACTCTTCCGGCGTCAACCGGCCGGGCTTTGAGATGATATGTTCAGGAACCGCCAGCTTGCCGATGTCGTGCAGCAGCGCCGCGGCATGCAGGGCTTCTAGTTCAGTTCCTGTCATACCGAGTTCCTTGGCTACCTCAATGGCATAAATGCGGACGCGCTGCAGGTGATCGTGAGTGGTTTGGTCTTTGGCTTCGATGGCCAGCGCCAGGGCCTCGATGGTTCGCAGATGCAGGTTCGCGATCTCTTCCACGTGCCGCTTCTCGTCCTCCAGTTTTCCCAAATACAAGCGGTAGGATCGGTAGATGAGGTAAATGGCCGGGACGAACAGCAGCGAACTTTCCCAATTGAATCTGTGGTTGAACCAGCCAATCACGCCGGCAATGCCAGCTCCCACCAGGTAGTAAGGGAAAGACCAGAAATAGCAATCGACCAGGATCTGGCGAAGAGGTTTTCCGTCGCTGACTGAAATCACAACCGCGATGCTTCCGGCGTTGACGATAAAGTACGTCGAAGCTGCTAGACACAGAACCAGAGGTCGGTTCTCAATGATCTCGTTGGCCAGAGCGCTGTGGTAGACAACGTAGGCCAGAGCCGTCGAGAGCGAGCCCGCACAAACGTTGAACGTCAACTGGATAGCGCTTGGCCGGTTGGGGTGAATACTCTGCGCCAGCATCGAGACCGCGCCCAGCGTAAGCGCTTCCGAATAGCTGAGCTCGGCAACCGCCACCAGGATGAACAGGAAGTTCACCGAAAGCGTGCCGGTAATGCCGGGCAACGTGACGCGCAGTCGCGAAGCCAAAATCGCGATTCCCAGATAACAGATAAACTCCGCGATGTTTTTGCTGCTCTGATGAATCGCAGCTTGCAGCAGAGACGCCATTCCAGTGGCGATCACCAGGCCGATGAAAGCCTTGGCGCCGATGGGCAGGCCTCTCCACGAGTGTGTGCTGGCGGACATTCGTCTGCGGGTCATAGCGCGCCACTCTGTTGCCAGCGCGCAGGCGTACCCTTGAGTTAGGATACCCAGCTAACAGGTTTAGTAACAATGATTTGTGGGCGCTGCCGGAAACTTCAGTAACTCATGGAATCGCCTCATTCGAGGGAACTTTCAGCGGCGGTAACCACGAAAGTGTAACTAAGGAAACTCAACTGACGGCTTTCCCCCAGAACTGCCGCAGCCCAGCTGTGAGCAGCAAGGCGTCAAACGCCGTCAACGCCACCAACACGGCCGACAACGGAAGATGCGGGAACTGAGGCGCCAGCGTTCCGCGCAGCCCTTCACTGGCGTAAACCAAGGGATTCACCAGCACCATTTTTTGCAGGATGGGAAAACTATTCAGAGCGCTCCAGGGATAGTAGGTGCAGCCGAAGAAGATCATTGGAGTCAACACCATGCTGAACATCAATCCGATGTGCTGCTGATTCACGCTGCAGCCCAGGGCAAGACCGCCGCAGGCAGAGAACAGTGCCACCAGCAAGGTAACGCAGGCAAAAGTGAGCGGACTGTGCACCGTTACAACCACGCCCGGCCGCAGAATCACCCACGCCGCCGGAATCACGACCAGCCCTGCGATCACCGCCTGAAGGGTTCCCGCAAGCACTTTCTCAACCGCCACCCAGGAAATTTCCATGGGCGCGAGCAGGCGGTCTTCGATCTCGCGGGTGAACTGGAACTCGGCAATCAACGGCATAGCTACGGCCCAGACTCCTGTGAACACCATGCTGATGGCCATGATGCCCGGAAGCAACAGACTCTTATATGCCTCCGGCATGTATCCGCTGCGCACCATGACGCGGCCGAAGATGAAAACGAACATCAGCGGCTGCAGAAAAGTTTGCAGGAGCAGCACCATGAAGTTGCGGCGGGCAACATGAGCATCGCGCGCCAGCATGGCGAAAAACGTCTTCCAGTTCATTCCCGCAGACTCCTTCCGGTGTGGTGCAGAAACAGATTTTCAAGGCTGGGCTCGGAGATGTGAACGTCACGCAACTCCACGCCAGCAGCCTGGGCCAGGCTGGCGATCCCGGCAATCAGCGAACCCCCGTGATCGGAATACAGGTCGGCGCCGTTTTGGTCGTTAGCGCGCACCTCCCGCACTCCGGGTAAAGACTGCAGCTGCTGCATCAAGTCGGCAGAGTGCTGGCCGAAACGCAGGCGCAGCAGATAACCGCCCGGCACTGACGCCTTCAACTCCGCGGGCGTGCCCAGCGCGATGTTGCGTCCGTGGTCGATAATTGCCAGGCGATTGGCCAGCGCATCGGCTTCTTCCATATTGTGCGTGGTCAACAGGATCGTCTTGCCAGTCTGGTTGTACTCGCGAATGATCTCCCACAAAAGCAACTTCGTTTGCGGATCGAGGCCAGCGCTAGGCTCATCGAGGAAAAGAACCTGCGGATCGTGCATCATGGCGCGTGCGATGGATAGCCGTTGCATCATTCCGCCGGAAAATCCGCGGACCATCTGCTCGCCGCGGTCGCGCAGCTTGAACCTATCCAGAAGACTCTCGGCACGAGCAGCGCGCGCCTCGGAGTCAAGGCCGAAATAAGCCCCGTGAAACAGCAGAATCTCACGCGCCGTGAGCGAAAAATCGAGGTTCGGGCGCTGCGCAACCACGCCAATCAACCGTTTCACCGCGACCTGTTCTTTCCACACATCGTGCTCACCAATCCAGGCAGTGCCGCCCGTTGGCCGCACCCGCGTAGTGAGAATTCCAACGGTGGTGGACTTGCCGGCGCCGTTCGGCCCAAGCAGTCCAAACACTTCTCCCGGGGCAATGTCGAGCGTGAGCCCATCGAGAGCAACGATCTCCGGCTTCGGTTGCTTCTTTCGCTTGTCGCGCGCTGGCGGACCAGAGCTGCCCGCACCGAACGGCGGAGCGGAGCTATAAATTTTGCGCAGATCGCGCGTGCGAATTCCGACCATTGGCCAATACCTCGACTACCTCCGAGAATATGCCGACCGTTCGAGACTCTTCGCGGAAGAGTTTTTCGATATTTCCAGAGCGGCGCAGGAATGTCAATTCCCGTGTCCGGAGTGGACTTACAGAAAACGAGAAAGTGGTGGCGGCGCGTGGACTCGAACCACGGACCTACGGATTATGAGACCGTCGCTCTAGCCACCTGAGCTACGCCGCCAAGAAGCTGGGGGAACACGACGAGAGGGACTAGTCGCAACGGTTGCGAACTCTCGCCGGCTGGACCCGACGAGCCGGAGTGGCGCGTCACATCCAAGGTTCGATTCTAAGAGCCGCTGTCAGAAGGTGTCAAACCGCGCGCGGGTAATTTCATTCGCAGATTCGACACTTGCCAGTTCGGGCGGGAAACTGGAAACTAGTCGTCTCATGAAAACGATTGCCGTAATCCCCGCCCGACTGGCGTCCACCCGTCTGCCGCGCAAGATGCTGCGCGAGATCGCGGGCAAGCCGCTCGTGGGCTGGGTGTACGAGGCGGTCCGCTCGTCTCCTCTTCTCTCGGATGTAATCATCGCCACGGATTCCGACGAGATCCTGGAGAGCTGCCGCAAACACGGCTGGAAGGTACAAATGACTTCCGCCACTCACCGCAGCGGCACCGAGCGCGTGCATGAAATATCGAACTCCGTGACCGCGGATGTTTATGTCAACGTGCAAGGCGATGAACCGCTGGTGCGGCCCGAACAAATTGCCACCTTGCTTCAGCTGATGAAAGACGCGGCAGTTCAGGTGGGAACCGTGATGACCCCCTGTTCGCCGGGAGAAATTCGTAATCCCAACGCAGTCAAAGTCGTGACCGCCCCGGACGGCCGCGCTCTCTATTTCTCACGTGCTCCGATCCCCTTCGACCGCGACAACACCGGCCCGCGCTACTTCAAGCATCTTGGCCTCTACGCCTACCGGAAAGCTACGCTCGATCTTTTTGTGAGCCGACCGGAATCAGCTCTCGAAAAAACTGAGCGGCTGGAACAGCTACGTTTCCTCGAAAACGGAATCCCGATCTACGTCCGCGAAACGCCTTACGACTCCGTCGGAGTCGATACGGAAGACGATTTGCAGCGCGTCGCGGAAACCCTGAAGAAGCGTTGATTTTTCGGTAGTCGGTACTCGCAACTCGGTACTACGTCCGCGGCCCCGAAACTTGAGTTTGCGTGCGACCCCAAGCCTCCGCTGCCGCCACGCGTTTGGCGATTGCCGGATGGGAGTGAAAGAGCCATTCCACCCACCTCGAAGGCGTGCGTTCGGCCAGGTTCTGCTGCGCCAACTTGTTCATCGACGAAATGAAGGGCTCGACGCTGGCGATCGATTCAAACGCGTAGCGGTCGGCTTGCCGCTCGTTGTAGCGCGAATAAGCATTGAGCGCGGGCATCAGGAGCAGCGAAAGCGTGGTCGCAGTGAGGGCTAGCAAGGGCAGGTTGGCGAAATCGGAAAGTTCTTCGAACATGTGGTGATCGACCGAGTAGTGCAGCACCCAGTTCGCCACCCAGAAACCTAGCAAAGTAATTCCAGCCTGCACCAGAATGCTCTTCAAAATGTGCCGATGGACGTGATGACCGAGCTCATGGGCGAGAACCGCTTCGATTTCCTCGGGAGCGTAATTGTCCAGCAACGTATCGGCCAAGATGATGCGCCGCGTCCGGCCCAGTCCAGTAAGCGCCGCATTCGCCTTCTTGCTTTTTTCCGAGAGCTTCCAGCGGTAGACTCCGCGCACGCGCGTACCCGCATGCTCGCTCAGTTGGATCAGGCGTCGGCGCAGGTCTTCATTGTCCAGTGGCTCGAACTTGTAAAAAATTGGAAAGAGTACGACCGGAGCAAGTTGGGCCAACACGATGAACAGCCCTATGAACAGAGCCCAGGTGATGATCCACCAATGCTGTGGGGATTCGCGAATCATGAAATACAACAACTCCACGACAATTCCTGCCAGCACCAGTCCCACCAGAAAGCCCTTGACTTCATCCCACAGCCACGAACGCAGCCGCTGCGTCGACAGTTGAAACCTTCGCTCCAGCCGAAACCCGTAGTAGTCAAGGCCCAGGCTCAACATTTTGCTGATCAGGAGCAAGAGGAACAGATAGATGAAAACCGCCAGAGTGTAATTGCGGAATCCCTCACGCAAGGCAAGATCGCGCAGCCAGTCCGTCCATCCTGTGATCAGCAAAAGAATCAGGAAGGCGGAGCCGACGGCAAAATCAGCCACCCCTAGCCAGCGATGGATCCGGTTATAGCGGCGCGCCTCCGGCGAGTCGTCTGGAGTCGAAGTTGGGTTTTCTGCGAAAGTCATGCTCAGTTAGAAGTATCGCATCCCCGTCGCTTCAAATGTAGAGATTCAGACGGATGGGTGAGCGAGCCTTCTATTCACCACTCTTAACAAAACTCTCCGCGGCTGTCAGGATTTCGTCCACCAACTCCGGCGACGCCGCCTCCGAATAAGCACGCAGCAAGGGCTCGGTTCCCGAAGCGCGGAACAGGATCCAGGCTTCCGCTCCATCCCCATCGGTTGGCGCATCAAGAAAAAACTTGATGCCGTCGAGATTTTCTTTCTTCAGCACCCGATAGCGTCCCAGGGTCTGCGTGCTTTCCGCCCGCGCCCGCTGAATCGCGCTCTGCTTGATCTCTTCCGGAATCTGCAGATCGCGGCGGCCGTAATAGTGCGGGCCGAACTCACGTTGCAGGTCCGCAACCAGTTGACCCAGCGGCTTGCCTTCCTCAGCCATCGCGTTCGCCAGCAGCAGGCAATTCAGAATGCCATCTCGCTCCGGCAGAAAGCGCGAGTAGCCGATGCCGCCCGACTCCTCGCCGCCGATTAGAATGTCGTGCTCCATCATCAGGTCGGCGGTGTACTTGAATCCGATCCGCGTTTCGTAAAGCTTTCGGCCATACTTGGCGGCAATGCGATCGAGCATGCGAGTGGTATTGAAGGCGCGCACCACGTCTCCGGACCACTTCTTGCGCACCAGCAGCCAGCGCAACAGAACGCAGAATATCTTGTGAGAATCCACAAAGCTGCCATCGTCCGCGACTGCACCGATGCGATCGGCATCTCCATCGGTGGCCAACCCCGCGTCGCACTTTTCTTTAATAACCGTTTCCTGCAGGAGAGCGATATGCGGGAGGATGGGCTCGGGATTGATACCAGGGAAAAGTGGGTTTACTTCCTGGCGAATGGCGACGAAAGGAACTCCGCGATCGCGAAAGATTCCCGCAAGAACCCCTCTGCCGGAGCCATACATCGAGTCGATCGCGAACTTGAACTTGGCTTTGCCGATCAGATCCATGTCGGCGAAGCGGCAGACAGCCGCGACGTACCGGGTTTTGAGGTCGACCTCGTCGATGGCCGCCTTCGAAGCCTGCGGCATCGCACCCGCGCGCAACTCCTCTTCAATTCTTTTCATGATGGCGGGCGTTGCCGAGCCGCCAAACTTTCCTTTGAACTTCACGCCATTCCAGTTCCACGGATTATGGCTGGAGGTGATCATCACTCCCCCCGCCGCACCCTTTTCTTTTACGGCATAGGAAACCGCCGGGGTCGGCGTGTAATCGTTGGCCAGCTTCACGGGGATGCCCGCGCCGCCAATCACCTCAGCGGCCACTTGCGCCGCACGTTGCGAAGCGAAGCGGGTGTCATAGCCGATGATTACACCGTGCCGGGCGTCCTCATCCTTCAAAACGTAGGAAGCGATGGCACCGGCAACGCGGCGCACGTTGTCGAACGTGAAGTCGTCGGCGATGATCCCGCGCCAGCCGTCAGTCCCGAACTTGATTTCTTGAGCCATAGAAGATCGGTGTCCAGTGGTCAGTGGCCAGCGGTCAGTGAAATTCCCCCGCGTTGCTGGCCTCTGAATTGTCCTCTGAGCATTTGTTCAGGTCAGTCTGCGCAGCTTCTTCTCGTCCAAATGCTTCACTACCTTCCCAACGTCTTGCGCGTGTTGCAGGGTGGTAATCAGCAATGCGTCCGGGGTTTCGACCACCACCAGATTGCTCACCCCTACGGCCGCGACAAATTTTCCCGGAGCATGGACGTAGTTGTGGTGGGCGTTCAGGACGAACACACCGGCACTGTTGATGAGGTTGCCCTCACGCGGATTGCTCTTTGCGTCATGATGCTCGTGCAATGCGGTCCATGAGCCCAGATCGTTCCATCCGAAATCGGCGGGCAGGCAAAAGATTTTTCCCAACTCCTCGCCCTTTGCCGAACGCGGCTCGAGCACGGCGTAATCGATACTGATGTTCTCGCACTTGGGATACAGCCTGCGAAAAGTTGCCGCAAACCTTCGCGTACCGAAAGTAGAGGCAATCTTCTCCAGGAAGGAAGCGGTCTTGGGAAGATGCTCACGCAGCGCGTTGGCCAGCGTGCGCGCGCTCCACAAGAACATCCCACTATTCCAGAAGTAATTTCCAGCAGCGACGAACGCGGCGGCCAGATCGGCGTTAGGCTTTTCGGTGAAACGCACCACTCGCAATGCGTCACCGGCGGACGCACCGCCCACCTCAATGTAGCCGTAACCGGTTTCTGCTCGATTGGGCCGGATGCCAAGGACCACAATGTTTTCACCCGCGGCTGCGATTTCCGCGCCACGCTCGATAGTCTCTCGATAACTTTTTTCATCGCCGATCACGTGGTCGGAGGGAAACATGCCAATGATCGCATCGGGGTGCTCACGCAACAGTAGAAAAGCCGCGAGGCCAATCGCCGGTGCGGTGTTGCGTCCCACCGGCTCGGCCAACACCTGCGCTTTCGGAAACTTTGGAAGCTGCTTCAGAATCGCGGGACGAAGGTCATCGTTGGTAATGATCCAGAACTGCTTCCGCGCCGCCACGGGCAGCAGCCGTGCCACCGTCTGCTGGATCATCGTCTGTTTGCCATCGAGTGCGAGCAATTGTTTGGCGCGCCTTTTCCGGCTCAACGGCCAGAACCGCGTGCCGCGCCCGCCGGCAAGGATTACGGGATAGAAGTTTGAATTCTTAGCCACGTTTCTCGGATTTCACTCTTACATTCGCGTTTCCGGCTCAGGCAAAGATTTTCCCGGAACCCGCGCTCTCAAAAACTCCAGCGTCCACTGCGGCCGAATTGTGAACTTTCCGGCCGACGCGGGAACCACCACCGCATCACCCTTTGCGAGAGTAACGGGCTCCGTCGCGGCCGCTTCTACAACTCCACATCCCTCAACTACCACGAGGATCTGAACTGAACTGATGCCGGTTTCGTCGCGCGTATTCAACTCTTGCGCATTCTTCAACTCAAACATATCCACGACGAAGTAAGGAGCCGCCACCAGCGGCGCCTGCCGGTTGCCGGTGCCGGGACCCTGCGTTGGAGCCGGCCTCACCACTTTTCCCGACGCGACTTTCAGCTTCACCGCGGCCATGCCATCTTTCAGGTGCAGCTCGCGAGGACGTCCGTAATCATATAAACGATAGGTAGTGTCTGACTGCTGCTGTGTCTCGACGATCACCGAGCCGGGGCCAAGGGTGTGCACGGTCCCCCCGGCAACATAAATCATGTCGCCCGTATAAACATTGAGCCAATTCAACAATTCTTCTGCACGCTTCTCGTGGATCGCTTTCTCGAGTTGCGCGACAGTCGCGCCTGGTCTCAATCCCAGTGCGATCTGTGCCCCGGGCTTCGCATGAGCCACATACCAGCACTCTGTTTTCCCCCAAAGCTGACCTACGCGGCGCGCTTGCTCGTCATCGGGATGAACCTGCACCGAGAGTTTCTCATGCGGGAAAAGAAACTTCAGCAGCAAGGGGAACCGACGCGCATCGCGAGCGGCGTCGCCTACAAGCTCGCGTTGGTATTTCTCGCCGACCTGTGACAGTGTCTGCCCGGTCAGCGGCCCATTAGCAATCTTGCAGTCGTCTCCGGTGAGCCAGGCCTCGCCGATTTTTTCCTCGAACATCCGGTTCGGGTAAATCGGCGACAGATTGTGCGTTCCCCATGGACGGGGATCGAATGCGGGAAGCATTAAGAGTGGATAAAGATTGCCCATGCACAAATAAATCTACACAAAGAAAGGCCGTTCGCGAGCGGACGGCCTTAGCCGAACCTGAACTTCCCATGACCACCGTGTCTAAGATCTCCGGCTACAGTTCAGCAAAGAACTTTCGCATGCGTTCCAGTCCGCGATCCAGCTCCGCCTTCGAAGTCGCGTAAGAGACGCGAATGTGGCCGCCGGTGCCAAATCCTTCTCCCGGAACCGTAGCCACGTGCGCTTCTCTGAGCAACCTTCCCGCGACGTCTGCCGCCGATTTCACGGTGCCGCGTCCCAGAAACGCCGAAATGTTGGGATACGCATAAAAAGCGCCTTCCGGCAGCGTGCAGGTCACGCCGGGAATCGAGCGCAAGCCCTTGACCACATGGTCGCGAAGTACGATGTATTCGCGCCGCATCTGCTCGACGCAATCTTGCGGTCCTTTCAGCGCAGCCACGGCGGCTTTCTGCACAATTGACGTCGGATTCGATGTGGACTGGCTCTGCAACTTCGACATCGCACTCACCACCGCCGCCGGACCCAGCGCATAACCCAATCGCCAGCCCGTCATCGCATAGGTTTTTGAGAGCGAACCCAGCACCACGATGCGTTCCTTATACTGACGCAACGATCCCACAGAAAAATTTCTGCCTGTGTAATTCAGGTAGACATAGCACTCATCGGAAAGTACCCAGATTCCGCGTTCATGCGCAAGGCGCACAACTTCTGTCAGATCCTGCGCGCTCATCACCGCGCCCGAAGGATTCGACGGCGAATTCAGAATGATCGCTTTGGTCCGCGGCGTTACCAGCCGAGCTACCGTCTCAGCCGAGACCCGGAAGCCTTGCGACTCGTCTGTCTCCAGCAGCACATTGTGCCCGCCGGCATAACGCACGATGTCTTTGAAAGAAACCCAGTAAGGCACCGGCAAAATCACTTCGTCGCCGTGATCCACCAGCACCTGGATTGCGTTGAACAGCGCATTCTTGCCGCCGGTCGATGCGATTACTTCTTCTCTGCGGTAATCGGAATCGAAATCCGCCGCATGACGATGCACGATCGCATCGCGCAACTCGGGCGTGCCAGGCACAGCCGTGTACTTGGTGAAGTTGCCCTGGATAGCGGCAATGGCAGCATCTTTGATGTGCTGTGGTGTCGCGAAGTGCGGCTCGCCGGCGCCAAAATCGACCACGTCGATGCCCTGCGCGCGCAGTTTGTCAGCCTCGGCCACCACCGCCATCGTGGCTGAGGGCTCAATGCGGTTGATCCGGTCGGTGAGTTTTAGCGCTTCGCTGGTTGCAGTGGTCATGCCTTCTTCTTCCTTTTCTTTTCCCGCTTGTCCAGATCTCTCTTACCCCAATCTCTCTTGCCCAAAACCTCGATCAGGCGCGCGTCCCGCAGCTTGTAGGCAGGGTCAAGCTTCTCGCGCAGCTTCTGTTCCACCACTTCCGGGACCAAACCCTTCACGGGTCCTCCCGCTTGCGCCACTTCGCGTACAAGGCGCGAACTCACGTAGGAGTACTTGTCGGCCGGCATCATGAAGACTGTCTCCAGCGTGGGTTCGAGTTTACGGTTCATCAGCGCCATCTGCAGTTCGTATTCGTAGTCGCTGATGGCCCGGATGCCACGCAAGATGCAGGTGGCATCCAGCGATTTCGCGTACTCGACCATCAGTCCATCAAACGTGTCGATGCGGACGTTCTTCAGATGCCCCGTGAGTTCCTTCAGCATCTCCAGCCGCTCGGCGACGCTGAACATCGGACTCTTCTCCGAGTTGCGCAGGATCGCGACCACCAGTTCTTCAAAAATCTTGGCCCCCCGCTCGATTAAATCGAGGTGCCCGTTTGTAGGCGGATCGAACGACCCGGGATAGATGGCGATTCCCTTATGCAATAGGCCTCACAGGAACGGGCGGGGCTGAATAGAGATTCTATGCGGGCGGCAGTGAGAATGGCAATTACGGAATGAGCCTTGAGGATCGTCGTCCCGAGCGAAGCGTGGAATCTTGGTTCTTGCTCGCAGCGCCAATCGGCGCGGCAGAACCAAACACCAAGGTCGCTCGGGATGACAGGTCTAAAGTTCTAGCGCTTCGCTGCTATCGGCGCCCTCGCAGCTTCGGGAACGGCGCTCGGCATGGTTGTGACCCGTGCCCCCTGCGGGGGTGTTTGTCCCGGGGCAGCCGCCGGTTGAGCCGCCGCCGGAGTTGCAATCAATCCCAGCGCCTTACGCACCTCGGCATCCAGCTTAGCCATAGTGTCTTTGTTGTCTTTGAGGAACTGGCGGGCGTTTTCGCGGCCCTGACCGATGCGCTCGCCCTTGTAGCTGAACCACGAACCGGATTTCTCGAGAAGGTTATTGGTCACGGCGATATCGAGCAGGTCGCCTTCGCGTGAAATGCCTTCACCGTATAGAATGTCGAACTCGGCTTCACGGAACGGGGCGGCCACCTTGTTTTTAACCACCTTCACCCGCGTGCGCGAACCGGTGACCACGTCGCCATCTTTAATGGCGCCGATCCGACGTATGTCGATGCGCACCGAAGAGTAAAACTTGAGCGCCTTTCCTCCGGTCGTGGTTTCCGGATTGCCGAACATCACGCCGATTTTCTCTCGGATTTGATTGATAAAGATCAGACAGGTACGCGACTTCGAAACCGTTCCCGTCAGCTTGCGCAGCGCCTGCGACATCAGCCGCGCCTGCAGTCCCATATGGCTGTCTCCCATTTCGCCGTCGAGTTCGGCCTTGGGCACCAGCGCCGCCACCGAATCGACCACCAGTACGTCGATCGCGTTCGAGCGCACGAGGGCCTCGGTGATTTCGAGCGCCTGTTCGCCGTAGTCCGGCTGCGAAACCAGCAGGTTGTCCACGTCCACGCCCAGTTTCTTGGCGTAGCCGGGATCGAGTGCATGTTCGGCATCTACGAACGCCGCCATGCCGCCATATTTCTGCGCCTCGGCAATTACCTGCAAAGTGATCGTCGTCTTGCCGGAGGACTCCGGCCCAAATACTTCGATCACGCGCCCGCGCGGAAAGCCGCCCACGCCGAGAGCCGCGTCAAACGAGATCGCACCGGTTGAGATCACCGAAATGGGGACGATCGCTTCCTTCGATCCCAGCCGCATGATCGACCCTTTGCCAAACTGCTTTTCAATCTGCGCAAACGCCAGCTCAATTGCCTTGCCCCGTTCATCCGCCATGGGAGTGTGGCTCCTTTAAGATCGCAAAACTAATCTGGCCGGATTATACATACAGATCGAAGCGAATAAAAGGCGAATCTGAATAATAAACAGTGGAAATCATCCCGAAATGGGCAGGAGGTTGTGTGGCGCGGGCACTCCTGCCCGCAAAATCTATCCAGCAATGGGAACAAGGTGCGCTGCGATCCATTCGTGAATCAGGGGAAAGCGAAACTTGCCTTGCTCCATCGTCTCAATCATGAACTCGTAGGCGGCCTTGCTGCTGATATCCAGGTCGAATCCATTCATCAGCAGAAACGTGTGCATCGTCGCAAATCCAACGCGTTTGTTGCCGTCCACAAAGGCGTGATTATTAACCAGCGATTCCAGCAGCGCGGCCGCCTCTTCGCCAATGTCGTTGTAATAGCCCGTCTGCGGACGGAAGACTGCGGCTTCCAGCGCGCCTTGATCGCGCAGGCCGTGCGCGCCTCCATATTCCTCAATCTGATTGTGATGGATAGCGAGGACTTCAGCCACGGTCAGGTAGACGCGCTCGGCCATTACTTGGCCAATTTCTTGTACAGCTCACGATACTTTTCGTTGGAGCGGCGATAGGCAGCCATCACCTCAGGCCTCACCATGCGCTGCGAAGGGACCACGTTGTGCAGGTAATGCTCCAGCGCCCGTTCCAGCACAAAGCGCTGCGACTGCCCGTTCTCCTTGGCCACGGAGACGAGCTCTTCGTAAAGCTTGGCGTCGATTTCTGGGGCGATTTTGACCGAACGCGGCATGGATGGCTCTCGGTAAGATTCTAACCGCGCGTACTAGCGAGATCAAGATAAATCTAGATATTGCTATAAGTGGCGATCCGCCGAACCAGTACTCAGGCTGACGGCCAACAAATATCGTTCTCCGTGGCGTTCTCTAGGTTCACATCGAACGATAGACCCCGGCAGGAATTCCCAATATTCGTCCTCAGGATCATAATTTGGAGTCGCGAGGAGTTTGAATGAGTCAACCCCGACTTCTACGGCTTCCGTTGGCCGCGAGGCAGGTGTTCCCTCATCAAGCAGCCGAACGTAAATTGTGACGATCTGGTTCGAAGGGTTTGAAGCCATCTAAATCTACCTCTGCAGCAAATCCACCGGCGCCGTAACATCGTGCACCCGAAAATACTTGGCCAGCGCCGAATGCTTCCGCGCCACAGCCTCATACATCGCGTAAGCGACATTGCGGTAGGAGACATGCCCAGCCGGCGTGGTGCGCATTTCGGAGATGTAGACAACCTCGGCGAAGTCCATCTTGAACAGGGCACGCTTGCGATAAGCCAGCGGAATCGCGTACTGCGAATTCTCTTCCGCCTCGGGCTCGTTGCGCGCGCCCAGCTTTTCGATTGCCGTCTGGGTGCGACGCATGGCAGCGTCATAGCGGCCGCGCATACCGGCGTCTTCCACATCGAGCAGCATCTCGTAACCATGCTGCGTGGTGAACCCCTGCATCACCTGGATGCAGCGTCGGTGACGATGCATGTCGCGGAAACCGCCCGTATCCATCAGGATGTCGAAGCGGAACTGCTGCCCGGCGCGGAAGCCGCGCAGCATTTCGTCGTGCTTGCCGCGATGACGCAGGCCAAGGTCAATGATCTCCCGCCGGAATCTCTCGCCTGAAACCTGCAGCGCCTGCCGGATTTGCCGATAAGAGTGGTGACAATGCTCGTAGAGCAAAGTAGTCGCGATTTCCACTTCGAGTGGTTCCTCGTCGAGCAGATCGACAATGGCCTTCGACGGCGCGACCGGCTCGCTCTTCATCAGCTCGCGCGCCGCCTGCCGCAATTCACGGCGCGTTTCCATCTCATACGGATTCGGGTCGGCATACTTCACCAGCGTGGGCGCAACCCGAACCTCGTGCAGCAATTCCTGCTCAGCCCGCGCACCGAGTTCGGCACTGACCTTCCGAGTCTCGTCCACCAAATTCTTCAACGACTCAGCATTAACGTTGTAAGCCGCTGAAGTGGCCGCTTTCTTCAACGACTCACCGAGAACTCGCACTTCTTTGTGCGTATGAGAAAGCAGATGAGCAACCTGGGTTTCAAGAGTCCGCGCGTTGACGATCTCTCCGAGCGAAGTATTCGTAGCGAGCGGCAGCAGGTAGCGCGTAATGTCGAAGGCCCGCGCCTTCAGCGTGCGCTCGTACGCCTCCTGCTTCATCTCGGCGGGCTTCGGCGTGATGCTGATCAAGTGCTGCGTCATGTGCGCGGAGAGCGCCTGGTACTCGGCGAAAAGACTATCCAGCGTGTCGCAGTAGAGCTTGCGGGCATCGTCGTCGGCGCCGAAGTCTGGCGTGTAGTAGCCACTCTTTTTGAAGTCCTGATAGCGGGTCGAGCGCTCCTGCCCGTCCCAGCGCTGCTCATCGGCCAGTTCGATTGCGGCCAGGATCGACAGCCTCTCCACCGCCAACGCGATGTGCGCCAGGTCGGCAATCGAGCGGTGACCGTACTGAAAATAGAAAGTGTTGAGAAACTTTTCCGCCTTCTGCGCGCTGATCTCGCGCAGCGACTCTTTCATCGACAGCGCCGACCGGGAATATTTCGCCATGGCATAAGCCTGAATCTCCGGCTCAACGCCATAAACAGCGAAGACTTCGGTGGGAGTCGAGTCGGCGTGCGGCTTTTCCGCGGCGGCGGGACCTTCCCCCCCAGAAGCCCGCATCGGCGACCGGTGCCCCGATCCGGCCGGAACCGAATCGGACGCAGATGAATTGTTATTGGAAGACTCGGGCATGGTGATCACTTCGTTCGTCACAGTTTGAGGCATGGGAGTGTTTGAATGTTAATCGGCGGACGAACATTGCGCAATCCGCTAGTTAAGGATGATCTTCGCTCTTGCGCGTATAATTTCACGTTCCAGCGAAGACTGAGCACCAAACAAAGACTCCACGAACCATCGGGAGAAACCCTAAATGTCCCTTTCCGGACGCGTAGCGTTCGTCACAGGAGCGTCGCAGGGCATCGGACGCGCCTGCGCACTAAAGCTCGCCACGGCGGGCGCGGCGGTTGCCGTTGCCGCGCGCAATCAGGACAAGCTGAACGAACTGGTCAGCGAGATCACAGCCGCAGGTGGCAAAGCCGCAGCCTTCGCCCTCGATGTTACCGACGAAGAGCAGGTCAAGTCCGCGATCAAGGCTGCCATCGCGCAGTTCGGCAAGATCGATATCCTGGTCAACAACGCCGGCATCACCCGCGACCAGCTCGTCATGCGCATGAAACGCGCTGACTGGGACGCCGTGCTGCAAACTAATCTCACTTCCGCCTATCTCTGCATCCAGCAGGTCACCAGCCCCATGCTCAAGCAGCGCTGGGGACGCATCATCAACATCACCAGCGTCTTCGGCCAGATGGGGCAGGCAGGACAGGCAAACTACGCCGCGTCGAAAGCCGGACTGATCGGCCTCACCATGGCCGTCGCCCGCGAGTTGGGATCGCGCAACATTACTTGCAACGCCGTCGCCCCGGGCTTCATCGAAACCCCCATGACCGACGTGCTCGGCGATGAGTTCAAGCAGAATGCCGCCAAACAGATTCCGCTCGGCCGTGTAGGGTCGCCCGCCGATGTAGCCAGCGCTGTAGCTTTCCTCGCGTCGGACGAAGCCTCCTATATCACCGGCCACGTCTTGAGTGTGAACGGCGGCATGCTCATGGGATGAAGAAATTTAACCGCCGAGTACGCCGAGAGCGCAGAGAAGAAGAGCTTCAATGAAACTGGATTCGGCGAAAGCGCAATATCCTCGAAGTTCCTCGGCGTTCTCTGCGTCCTCAGCGGTGAAAAGCCTTTCGATTTCGCAAGCCGAATCGCCCGCCCAGATCTCCCAAGCCCGCGAATTATTTCTGGACTACGCGCAATCCCTCGGCTTCAGCCTCTGTTTCCAAAACTTCGATCAAGAACTCGCCGGACTCCCGGGCGACTATGCTCCACCGGAGGGCCGCCTGTTGCTCGCAGAATGCGAGGGCCAACTCGGAGCCTGCGTCGCGCTCCATAAGCTAAAACCACACATCTGCGAAATGAAGCGCCTATACCTGCGTCCGCAATTTCGTGGTAAGGGACTGGGACGCGCCCTGGCCGAGCGCATCATCACTGAAGCGCGCCAAATCGGCTACCAGCGCATGCGTCTCGACACGGTCGAGCCCGTGATGAAAGATGCAGTCGCGATGTATCGTAAATTCGGCTTCAAAGAGATCGCTCCCTACCGCCCGAACCCGATCGCGGGCGCGATGTACATGGAGCTGAAGTTGTAGTGCGGAGAACAAAATCATGAGGAATCTTTGCCCGCTTTGGCTTATTTTCCTGCTTGCAGCATCTTGCTTCGCCGCCGACAGCAAGTCCGTCTCTTACAAAAGCGGCGACGAAACCGTCCAAGCCCTTCTATACACTCCTGCCGGCAAGGGACCATTTCCCGCCATAATCGTCATCCACGAATACTGGGGCCTGAACGACTGGGTGAAAGATCAGGCGGCAAAACTCGCTGACCAGGGCTACGTAACGCTCGCAATCGATTTATATCGCGGCAAAGTTGCCACCACACCCGACATGGCCCATGAAATCATGCGCGGAGTGCCGGAAGACCGCGCCCAGCGTGACCTGCACGCAGCTTTCGAATTTCTCCAGTCCCAGCATAACGTCCGAAAAGACCGCATCGGCTCGATCGGCTGGTGCATGGGCGGAGGCTACTCTCTCGACGTTGCACTGCGGGAGCCAACGCTGGCAGCCGATGTCATCAACTACGGCCATCTCGCCACCGACCCCGACGCGATCAAGAAAATCAACGCTCCCATTCTCGGTCTATTCGGCGGCCAAGATCACGGCATCACGCCCGATGACGTACACAAGTTCGAGGCAACCATGAAACAGCTGGGCAAAAAGATCGACGTCAAGATCTACTACGATGCCGGTCACGCTTTCGAAAACCCGAACAACAAAACCGGGTTTCGTCCCGATGACGCCGCCGACGCCTGGAAACGTACGGTCAGCTTCTTTGCGGAAACTTTGAAGAATTAGCTCGAGTGCGCGCCCCGGGAACCGCCATACCGCGCCAGGATCCGACAAATCGTTTTCTTGCACACTGTTTAAGCTACGCATGCCCAGTAATGTCAAGTCCTAGGACAAAAGTGGTTTGCATATGGCACTAATTTCCACTTGCCAGAAAATCCCGATCTGGTTACTATGTCGCATCCTGCAATGCTCCCCCAGATCAACATCGGCGAGACCATCCGAAACTACCGGCTGCAGAAGGGCATGTCTCAGGGAGACATCGAGAAGCGCACCGGTCTGCTGCGCTGCTATCTGTCGCGCGTAGAGAACGGCCATACCATCCCGTCGCTCGACACGCTTTCAAAAATCGCCGGTGCCATGGAGATCGCGCTCTCGCAATTCTTCTCCGAATCCGGCCACAGCAACGGCTCCAAGGGATTGCCGCAACTCTCCGACGACGAAGTTCGCTTCCTGAGCCAGGTCCGCCGCTATGCCGTGAACCTGAATGACAGCGACCGCAAGCTGGTTCTCGCCATGGTTAAGAAGATGGCCCTCGAATTCCAGCAAGTAGCTGCAACTCGCCAGCTTCGAGTCGCGAGCAAACGTAGTCGGAGCGTACATCGCGCCCGAACAAACTTCCCGACAGAAATTAAGACCTAGGCAGACCTCAACGCGACCTGTTCCTCGGGACTCGCGACTCAGGGCTTGCAGCTGGGTACTTTCGTACCATGACCTTGGTGACCGCCGGGCACCTCGCCCTCACCACACCTTCTCACTACACTGTTGACTGGGAGATGCCTGAGTGACCACTGATGAAGAACTGAACCTGCTCGAGACCCAGCTCCGCCGGCTGAAGATCGAGTATGAGGTCTACTTCAGCAATCCAACCAAACGGCCGCCCACCGACGTTGAGTGGAAGGTCCTCTCCCTGCTGCGCAAATTTTCCGACGGCGGGCGCATGAGCTTCTCCCAGCGCTTCCGCTACAACGAAATGGCCCAGCGCTACGCCATCTACAGTGATCTGTGGCGCAAGAAGTCCCGCATCCGCGAAGAGGGCTACCGCCGCCCGCAGGATGCGCTGCTTGCTGTCCAGGGAGTTCGCCCGGAAGTTGAAGAGCACAAGCAACATCACAACCCGGTCTACGGCCTGAGCCATGCGGCCGCCGCAGCGGCAGGAACCACATCACAGCCCTTCACCTTGCACAACGTGGATAACAGCGAGCACGAACAGGTAGAGCGCCTCTACAACACGCTGGTTGCTGCCAAAAAAAAGGCGGGAGAGAACGTTTCCGGCAACCTCGACTCTTTCAATACCTTCGTAAAGAAGAAGACCTCAGAGATCCGCAAACAGTACGGCTGCCAGGACGTGGAATTCTCCGTCGAACTCAACGACGGGCACGTCAAGCTGAAGGCCAAGGCGAAAGCGTAAGGCTCCCGTCACTCCTCGGCCTCGACAATTCGTTCTGCTTGCAGGCCGCACGTTCTTCTGCGAGAATTCGGACGATTTCACGCGGAGAGTCGCTTCTTGAGCAATTTCACGCCGCCCATTGGCGCTGACCCGCCCCCAGTCCCTGAGACGATTCAGCCGGATCGTGCGATTGCCGCACTGTGGCGCCGAGTCGTCGCATTTGTTCTTGATGGAATAATTCTTTTCGTGGCGGCCAGCCTGGTTGCTATGCCCTTCTTTGAAACATTTTCACGGCTCGGCTCGTGGGGCGCCTTGGTCGGTTTTTGCCTAGCCCTTCCCTACTTCGCGATCTTAGATAGCGGCATCGCGAATGGGCGCACCCTCGGTAAGCGCCTGATGCACATTCAGGTTATTGACAAGAACGGAGCCGCGATCTCATTTGGAAAGTCCGTTGTTCGCTATACGGTTTTCGCTGTTCCGTACTTTCTCAACAACCTGCTGCTTCCGCTGACGCGAACCCCTTGGGCAGTTTTCGGTCTTATGTCGATCCTGATCTTCGGGGTGGGCGGAGCCACGTTATATCTCGTCGTCTTCAATAGGCATACAAGACAGGGTCTCCATGATCTCTCAGTCGGAACCTACGTAGCTGTGGCGGACACGGACGGCCCCCCTAAGACAGAGCCGATCTGGGGAGCTCACTGGGTGATTCTGGGTTCAGGACTGGCGGTTCTTTTCCTTAGCACGGGGATTCTAGGCAACAAGCTGGCCCAATGGGGCCTTTTCCCGCAGATGCTTGAGGACGTCCGTCTGGTGGAGGGTATTGAAGGCGTTCAGGCGGCGAGCATACAGGACATGAATCAGAACAAGCTCGGCACCGGAGAGAAGAAAAAGGTTCTTATCATAAACGTCCACTGGATCGGGAAATCGGTAGAGAAGCCGACAGCCACGGGAAATTTCGCTGAAGACATCAAAGAAAAGTGGGCAAGCAAACAGGCATTCGCCGATCAGGTTGCGAAAATAATTATCGCTAACGACTCGACCGTGAACGACCACGACTCGCTCAAAGTTGTCGTGATCCGCGGCTACAACCTCGGAATCGCCAGTGCCCAGATTTCGTACTTTTATCAGCACACGCCAGCCGAATGGAGTGCTCGCTTGTTTGGAACCTCTGTGGCGGCGCAACCTCCTCCAGGCAAGCTCTAGCCGAACTCCTACGACGACTAGGCCCGGGATTGCTGATAGAATCTTCGGTCGCTCCGCACTCATCCTTCGTATTCGAGGCCTCACATGTCCCGCAGCACTTCCCCAATCCAGCGCGCCATCCTCAGCGTCACCGACAAGACCGGCCTCGTCGACTTCGCTCGCCAACTCTCCATCCTCGGCATCGAACTCATCTCCACCGGAGGCACGGCCAAGCTGCTGCGCGATTCCGGAATCGCCGTCAAAGACATCTCCGAACTCACCGGATTCCCTGAAATGCTCGATGGCCGCGTCAAGACGCTGCATCCCAAAGTCCACGGAGGCATCCTGCATCGCCGCGAGAATCCCGCGCACGTCGCCGCCGTCGCCGAGCATGGCATCCAGCCAATCGACATGGTCGTGGTCAACCTCTACGCCTTCGAAAAAACCGCCGCCAAGCCGGGCGTAGCTTTTGAGGAGCTGATCGAAAACATCGACATTGGCGGGCCATCCATGATTCGCTCCGCCGCCAAGAATTTTCACGACGTGGCCGTGGTTACTTCGCCCGCTGACTATCCAGCCATTGCCGAGGAACTCGCCCGCACTGGCAGCGCTCTCTCACTCGAAACCAAATGGCGCCTGGCGCAGAAAGCTTTCGCCACCACCGCTGCCTACGATTCCGCAATCGCCTCCACGCTCGAACGCATCCCCGACGTTAAGAGTCCTCAACTCGAGAGCGCAGAAGCCTTTCCGCAAACCCTGCGCCTGTCCTTCCGGAAGACCCTCGACCTGCGCTACGGCGAAAACCCGCACCAGAAAGCGGCCATGTATTCAGACGGATCCGGCGCAGGCGTAGCCAACGCCCGCCAGCTCCAAGGCAAGGAACTTTCCTACAACAACATCGTCGACCTGCAAGCTGCCTGGGACCTCGCCCAGGAATTCGACCCGGACGAGGCCGCCGTCTGCGCCATCATCAAGCACACGAATCCCGCCGGCGCCGCGACCGGCAAGACTCTCGCCGAAGCCTACAAGCGAGCTCTCGAATGCGATCCCGTCTCCGCGTTCGGCGGCGTCATCGGCGTGAACCGCCCGATCGACGCCGAGGCCGCCGAAGAAATGCACAAGCTCTTCCTCGAAGTAATCGCCGCGCCTTCTTTCGATGAGGCCGCCAAAGCCCGCTTCGCCACCAAGAAAAACCTCCGTCTCGTCGAAGTAAAAGCCGCACCCCAGAAGTGGATTCTGAAAAACGTCTCCGGCGGAATCCTCCTGCAAGACAACGATTCCCGGCCGTTGCAAGACATCGACCTCAAGGTCGTCACCCAGCGCGTCCCCACGCCGGAAGAAAGCCGCGCAATGCTATTCGCCTGGAAGGTCTGCAAGCACGTCAAATCCAACGCCATCGTCTACGCCCGCGACGGACAGACCGTCGGCGTCGGCGCCGGCCAGATGAGCCGCGTCGACTCAGCCAAGATCGGCGCCATGAAAGCTCAACTGCCGCTAAAGGGAACGGTCGCCGCCTCCGACGCGTTCTTTCCGTTTCCCGACGGCGTGGAGGAAATTGCCCGAGCTGGCGCAACCGCCATCATCCAGCCCGGAGGCTCGCAACGCGATCCCGAAGTAATCGCAGCCGCCGACCGGCTGGGGCTGGCAATGCTCTTCACCGGTGTAAGGCACTTCCGCCACTAGTTTCAGCCATCGAAAAAGTTAGTTCCTTTACCAAACTTGACACTCACCCCCGCAAGTCCCCCCAGTCCCTGTACTTCCGCTTGCGCCGCAGCCCTGTCCGGCGCACTGTTTTTCTGTAATCCTGTCTATACCGGGTTAGAATTAAGCACACTACCCCCGCCAGTTTGCATCCAAGTGGGTATGGTTCCGGGAAGCGCACACAGCTCTAATACGATCAGCTCTAACAGAACCATTTCCGGTAGAATCGAGTCTGGCGTCCTCAGGTCAAGCATGAATAGAATCTTTCACGGCGTTTTAGTGTTCTCCACCCTCGCAGCGGCCGCGGCCGCGCAAGCCAGTCCAACCAAGCCGGCGGAATCTCCTTCGGCGGATTCCAATGCCGCTCCGTCCAAATCGGCGCAAGCCTCGCCGCGCAAAGTGGACCGCGCCGTCGCCTATTACCACTACACGGTCGCGCACATGTACGAGGAGCAGGTCACGGTCTACGGCCGCAGTGAGTTGGCGAACAAAGCTATGGAAGAGTACCGGCTCGCGATTGAGGCTGATCCGTCTTCTGAATTCCTGACCTCAGGCCTCGCCGAACTCTACGTAAAGACCGGACGCATCCGCGACGCCGTCCTGCAGGCGCAGGACATCCTCAAGCGCGACCCCAACAATCTTGAAGCCCACAAGCTGCTGGGCCGGATTTACCTGCGCTCCCTCGGCGACTTACCCGGCGGCGGCAACGGCTCCGAGAACGTGCTCAAGCTGGCCATTGAGCAGTACGAACAGATCGTCAAGATCGAGCCCAACAATGTGGACGACCACCTTCTGCTGGGCCGGCTCTACCGCCTGAACAACGATCTGCAGAAGGCGGAGACTGAACTGAAGACTGCAGTCCAGCTCGACCCCGACTCCGAAGAAGCCGTAACCACGCTCTCTCTGCTCTACAGCGATGAAGGCGACACCACTCACGCCCTGCAGGTACTTAGTTCCGTGCCGGACGCCGGCCGCTCCGCCAAGCTCTACGCCGCACTGGGCGCGACCTACGAGCAGCGCAAGGATTACAAGCTGGCCATCGACGCCTACAAGCACGCTATCCAGTTGGATCGCGACAACCTCGACGCCATTCGCGGCCTGGCGGAAAATCTGCTCAATGATGGCCAGATCGACGCCGCCCTCGATCAATACAAAGTGATCGCTGACGCCAATCCCGAGGACGCACAGACCTACCTGCGCATCTCGGAAATCTACCGCCGCCAAGGCAAATACGACGAGGCGCTCGACAGCCTGAAAAAAGCCCAGGCTATGGTCCCCGATGCCCTCGAAGTTCCCTACAACATCGCGGTGGTTTACGAGGCCCAGGCGCGCTACGACGAAGCCGCAAAAATCTTGCAGGATCTGCTGAAGAAAACCGAAAAGGCCGACGGCAGCTACTCGCAATCGGACCGCAACAATCGCGGCATCTTTGTAGAACGCCTCGGCATGGTCTACCGTGACCAGGAAAACTATCCCGCCGCGGTTGAAGCCTTCCGCCAGATGATCGCCCTGGGCGACGACAACGCCCGCTCCGGTTATCAGAACATCATCGACACTTATCGTGACGCTAAAGAATGGTCACAGGCAACGGCCACTGCCAAAGAGGCGGTGCAAAAGCTGCCCAACGATCGCGAACTGCGCATGGTGCTCGATGGCCAACTCGCAGACAGCGGTGACCCCGAGAAGCCCCTCGCCGATGTGCGCTCGCTGCTCAAAGGCACGCCCGAGGATCGCGACGTCTACCTCCGGCTGGCCATCATGTACACCCGCTTGAAGCGCTTCAGCGACGCCGAGGAGGCGCTCGACAAAGCCGAGCAGCTCTCCACCAAGCCCGACGACAAGGAGTACGTCTACTTCCTCCGCGGCGATACCTACGAGCACGAGAAGAAATACGACGAGGCCGAAGCTCAGTTCAAGAAAGTTCTCGCTATCACGCCGCAAAGCGCCGCAGCCCTCAACTATCTCGGTTACATGAACGCGGATCGCGATGTCCGTCTCGAAGAATCGCTCAATTACATCAAGACGGCCGTCAGCCTGGACCCCACCAACGGCGCTTATCTGGACTCTCTGGGCTGGGTTTATTTCAAGCTCGGCAAGTACGACTTGGCCGAAGAGAACCTGACCAAAGCATCCTTGCGCATGGGTTCCGATCCAACCGTGCAGGATCATCTCGGCGATCTCTACCAGAAGACCGGCCGCTTGAAGCTGGCAGCCGCTCACTGGGAGCGCGCCGTCGAAGAGTGGAACAAAACCATAGCTCCGGAACAGGACGGCGATCTATTCGCGGCCACGCAGAAGAAGCTCGACGCCGCCAGGGTCCGTCTAGCCAAGGAAGGCTCGGGGAATCAGTAGCCAGTACCTAGCGGACCTACGCTGCTACTCGGAGGGCATCTTGCAGACCATAAAGGGCCCGGTCCTCTGCTTATCTCTCGCTGTCTTGGGATTGATCCAGGCTGCGAACGCACAGCAATCCAAAGAAACGGCGGCCGCTCCCGTGCCGGCGCAGATCGCCGCAGCCCAAAAGGTATTCATTTCGAACGCTGGCGGCGCAAGCCTTGAGGCGGTCATCGATGAGACGGTTTTCAACGGAGGCCCCGACCGGCCCTACAACGAGTTCTATGCCGCGATGAAGCGCTGGGGCCGATATGAAGTCGTATCCTCGCCAGGCGATGCCGACCTGATCTTCGAAATCAGTTGGGCCCTCACCGATACAGGATTAAGGCTCCCCGTACTCGGGCAGCTGCGCCTGGTGATCATCGATCCGAAAACCCGCATCACGCTGTGGAACCTCACCGAATACGTGCGAGGAGCACTGCTGTTGGGGAACCGGGACAAGAATTTCGACCAAGCGATGAATACGGTTGTGGCGCGCCTGAAGGCACTGACGACCCCGCCGTCACCAACAGCAGATCCTTTACAGAAATAATTACCGCAAGAAGTAGCCAGTACCAAGTACCTAGTGAGACGTCGGAGCGGACCAAGATAGACGCGCTTTTTCTCGCAACTCGGTACTAGGTATCAGGTACTCTCCGCTGTTAAACTTCAGAAATGCTGGCCGGCTACGCGGTGCAGGTGGAACAATCCCGCGGACGCCGTTTCCCTGAACCCCAGCATCCCTACCGCAACGACTTCCAGCGCGACCGCGACCGCGTCATCCACGCCCGCGCCTTCCGTCGTCTCGAAGACAAGACCCAGGTTTTCACTCGCCGCTACTCCGATCACTTCCGCAACCGCCTCACCCACACCATCGAAGTAGCACAGATCACGCGCACTATCGCGGGAGCGCTTGCCCTCAACGTCGATCTAGCCGAAGCGCTAGCCCTGGTGCATGATCTCGGCCATCCTCCCTTCGGCCACGCCGGCGAAAAGGCGCTCGACGCGGCCATGCGCGCCCACGGCCTCTTCTTCGACCACAACCTGCACGCTCTGCGCATCGTGGAAGACTTCGAGCAGCGCTACGCGGCCTTCCCCGGCCTGAACCTGACTTTCGAGGTACGCGAGGGCATCATCAAACACTCCCGCGATTACGACGCGGCAAAGCATCCGGAACTGGCCGAGTATCTTCTCGACCAGCGCCCTCCTCTAGAAGCTCAGCTAATCGACCTGACCGATGAAATCGGCTACAACACTGCCGACCTCGACGACGGCTACGAAGCCCACTTGCTGATCCTCGAGCAAATCCGGGCCGGCGTGCCAGTCTTCGAACATTTCTTCCGCGAAGCCGAGCAGAAGTATCCCGATGCCGCCGCAAAGCTGCAATTCAACGAGGCGCTAAAAGGAGTGTTAAATCGTCTTGCGGGAGATTTAATCACCAACACGCAATCGCGCGTGAAGCAAGCGAGGATCGAAACTCTGGATGACGTGCGTCAACACAAAGAACGTCTAGCCGCATTCAGCCCCGAAGTAGAAACCGAGCGCAAGCAGATCAAAGATTTCCTCTACGAAAATCTCTATTACAGCCCCTCGTTAGCCGGAGAAAAAGACGATGCCGAACGAGTTGTCGGCGAACTCTTCGCCTTCTGGATGGAAACCCCCTCAGCCCTGCCGCACTATTACCAGGAGAAAGCAGCGCAGGAATCCCTGCCCCGCGTGGTCTGCGACTACATCGCAGGCATGACAGACCATTTCATCATCGAACCGTACGAAAAGTACTGTGGCGGCCAGTAACCCGTGCAGTTGCCGGAGACGAACGTCAGGTAAATATTGTCGGCATGGAACCAGCAGAAAAAATGGTGCAGACCGTGATTAAGTTAGCCGTTATCGGGCTTGCTCTGATTGTCTGTCTGGCCTGCTTTATGGCCGGGCACGGATTTTCCGGTGTCGTTGTATTTGCCGTCGGAATTGCCTTCGTTATGTTCGGGCTCGGAAGACACAAGACCCCCTGAACTCCCTGAAAAAGTCAGCAACGGCCGTTTCAATACTGCGGACCTTGGTCACTTCGCTCCCGCCACTGCCGCCACCACATCGAACAAAATCCTCGGCCCCCGGCGCACTTCCTCCACGCGAATCCGTTCGTCATTCCCATGCTCCGTGTTGCCTTCCTCTTCAGTGGCGGTATAAGGGCAGAACCCGTAAGCATTGATCCCCAGCGGCCGGTAGCGCTGGTTCTCGGTGTAGCCGCTCGTGATGTGCGGCACCACCGGAGCGCCCGGGAAATATTTCGCTGAGACCATGCGGATGGCATCGTAAAGAGCCGTATTCGTAGGCGAATAATTAGCCTGGCGGAACTCCGCATTCAGCGGCTCGACCGTAACATTCGGATCATCCACCACGCGCCGTATGTGCTCGAGCAGCGCCTTAGGATCTCCTCCCGGCAGAATCCGCACATCCAGGTTCGCCCACGCCTCCGGAGGAATCACGTTGGTCTGTTCCGACGCGCCCATCATGGTCAGCGAAATCGTGTCGCGCAGCAGAAAGTTCAGCGACTCATCTTTCTCCACATCCTGCTGAAATTTTGGGTCCTCGACAGCTTTTCGGATGTTGCGATACCGCGCCGCTTCCTCCGGCGGCTCATAAGGCGCCATCTCGCGCAAGAATTCTTCCACCACCGGCAGCACCGTCAACGGCGTGTGGTAAGCCAGTATGCGATTCAGCGCGCGCACCAGCCGGTTCGGCGCCGAATCCGGAATTGGCCGCGAAGCATGTCCTGGCCTCCCGTGCGCCACAATATGCAGCCAGAACGTTGTCTTCTCACCCACATCCACGCCCACATATTTCACCTTGCCATTTTCCAACAGGTTCTCTCCACCTTCGTTGATCAGAAACTCCGCGTTCCCGAGCAAGTCCCGCTGATTCGCGATGAACCAATCGGTTCCAGTCCCTCCGGCTTCTTCATCGGCGACGGCCAGGAAAATCACATCGCGGTCGAGTTCCACTTTCTCGCGCTTCAGCATCACCATCACCACGAGTTGCGCAAGACCTTCGTCTTTCATGTCCTGCGCTCCGCGGCCCCAGAGCCAGCCGTCTTTAATCTCGCCGCTGAACGGCGGAACCTTCCAATGCGCCGCATCGCTGGTCACAACATCCATGTGGTTCAGCAGGATGATCGGCCGCTTGGCCTCTGCCGTGGTATGCGGCAGCCGCGCCCACAGATCGCCGCGTCCCGGCGTGTATTCGAAGACGCGATTCTCAATGCCTTCCTGATCGAGAATCTTCTTGTAGAAATCAACCGCGCGCATTTCGTGCCCCGGCGGGTTGGTGGTGTCGATGCGCAAGTACTCCTGCATCCACTCCAGCGCGAGATCGGAATACTGCTGCAAGTGTTCCGCGGAGATGCGCGACGAAGCCATCGCCATTGCTGGCCCCTCTGCCAGATCGGCGGATTCGGCAGAAGCTTGCCCCACTGTACCCAACAGCACCGCGACCACCCCCAGCAAAACGACTCGCCTCCGCAGTCGTCCCAGGAGTTCTTTCAGCCAGAATCCCACCGCCCGACTCAACTCCCCTAGCCTGATCGATCCCAAAGGTACCCTCCCCTAACCCTCTCGATTCACGCAGTTTTTATATCAGGTTTGTGAAAATTACCCTCCCGGAAACGACCAGCGCTACCCCTCCCCCCGGACCAGAGGTACAATGTCTTTAGATATCAAGCATTTAGCTCCTCAACCCCGAAGCCCGGTTTGGCATCCAACCTGTAATAGAAAGGGCAGGCGTCGCCAGATTCTGGCGCCTGAAGTTCAGGTTTTCAGGCCTGCGTGGCGTCAGCGCTGGCCGGCAGGGCGATCATCGCTTGCTTCTTATATTGGTTCTTGTTGTAGGAGACGCAAGCAAAATCACGCAACACGCCCGTTTCGGCGTGCCGGAGCGAGCCCCCAGACGCTCCCAACTCGGAGGAAGTTTCTTATGAACACTCGCATTCTCGTTACTTTGCCGCTGGCCGCAGTACTGGCGTTTCCGGCCTTCGCGCAAACTTCGTCTACCCAGGACCAAAGCCAGACTCAAGCAACCACGCCGGCCACAACTCAGTCCACCGACACCGCCACCGGCAAACAGCCATTGCAGCCTCCCAGCCGCGAGGGTTTCTGGGGTCGTGTGAATCCGTTCGCCCGCAAGACGTATGTAAAGCGGCAAACCGACCCTATCCGCGACCGCGTCAACGAACTCGATGACCTTACCGCTGCCAACAGCAAGGCCATTAAAGACACCGACTCGCGCGCTCAGGCCGGCATTAAGTTAGCTTCTGACAAGGCCGATGCAGCCGATCAGCACGCCATCGACGCGGGCAACAAGGCCACCATGGCGCAGACGACCGCGCAGCAGGCCACGACCCGCATCCAGACCGTCGAGACCGTGGTCAGCAACATTGACCAGTACAAGGCCTCGAACCAAACCGAGATCCGCTTCAAGCCTGGCCAGACCATGTTAAGCAAGAACGCCAAAGACGCTCTCGACGAGATGGCGAACACGGTCAAGGGACAGCGCGGTTACATCATCGAAGTGCAGGGTTTCTCTTCCGGCAGGGGCCAGATCGCGATCCAGAACTCGCAGAAGATGGCCGAGTCGGTGGTCCGCTACATGGTCCTCAACCACGAGATTCCGGTTTACCGCATCTACCTCGTAGGCATGGGCAACGCTCCGGTTGAAGGTGAGGAGTCCAAGCACATCAGCGGCGGGCGCGTGGAAATCAGCCTGCTGAAGAACGATCTGGAACAACTCTCCAGCAATTCTTCGGCTCCGATGGCCGCCGCAGACCAGCAACAGCAACCGAAGTAGTTAGAAATCGCAACAGCTTGGGACCAAGGGCGCCTCGCCCAAGTCCCTCCCCCAGAAAAAGCCCCTCGCGCAAGCGAGGGGCTTTTTCGTGCGCGGGACCACACCACAAATTTTTTGGGACCTTACCACCCCATGTCGTCCCGAGCGAAGCGAGGGATCCTGGTTTCCGCCTGCGTTACAAGAAAGCCTTGGCACTCAGCGATACGATCCCGGCTTGATCCCAAACTGGTCGAGCTTCGATTGCAGCGTGGTCCGCTTCAAGCCGAGGCGCGCAGCTGCGCCGTCCGGTCCGCCCAGCTTACCGTGGCAATCCCGCAGAGCACGGAGAATACGTTCACGCTCCTTATCGCGAAGACTGACGCTGGCTCCTAAATTGCCCTGCTCAACCACGGTTTGCAGTTCCGCGAGGGGCACCTGCAGAACCGATCCCGGCGTCAGAATTACAGAACGCTCCACAAAATTCTCCAGCTCGCGGATGTTGCCTGGCCAATCCCACCGCACCATCATTTCCATGGTCTTTGAGGGAATGCTGCCGATCGACTTCTTCATCTGCGCGGCGAACTTCCGGACGAAGTGTTCGATCAGCGGCCGGATATCTTCGCGCCTCTCGCGCAATGGCGGAATGAGAATCGGAAATACATTCAGCCGGTAATACAAGTCGCTGCGAAACTCGCGCCCTTTAACGCTCTGCAGCAGGTCCCGATTGGTCGCCGCCAGCAGACGGAAGTTTACTTTGAGAGTCTGCGTGCCGCCGAGCCTCTCGAACTCCAGATCCTGCAGCACGCGGAGTAGCTTGGGCTGCAGGCTCAGCGGAATCTCTCCCACTTCGTCCAGAAAAAGCGTGCCCCGGTCGGCCAGTTCCAGCCGCCCGAGTTTTCGGGCAACCGCCCCAGTAAAGGCTCCCTTCTCATGCCCGAACAACTCGCTCTCCAGCAGGCCTGAGGGGATGGCAGCGCAGTTCAGCTTGATAAAACTACTTCCCTCCCGCCGGCTCATGCGGTGAATGGCGCGCGCCACTAACTCCTTGCCCGTCCCGGTCTCACCCAGCAGCAGCGCCGTGGCATCGCTCGGAGCCACTTTGGCGACCTTCTGCATCACCTCTTTCAAGGCGCTGCTGCGTCCGACAATCTCCCCGAACCCGAGTTCCGTGTCGATCGTCTGCTCCAGGTAAAGCTTCTCCTCAGAGAGCTTCTCCTTGGCCAGCCGAAGTTCTTCCGTGACTTCCTGCAACTGAGCCACATTCTGATGCAGCGCTTCCTCCGCACTGCGGCGAGACTCTTCCAGCTTCACTTTCTCCGTGATATCCCGCCGGATGCCCCAGATGCGCACCAGTCTTCCATCCTCGACGGTCCCAATCATGCTATTCATGAAGATCTTCGGATTCCCGTACCTGTCAACCTCATGCGATTCGTGCTCTAGTAAACGGAAGCCCGAGCGGATGAACTCTCGTGCCATCTCAATATTGCGCGGATCTTCCGGCAGCACACGCTCCGACATGCGTCGGCCGCGAAGTTCTTCCCAGGAAGCAAAACCATACATCGCAGCCAGAGCGTTGTTGCATTCCACCATGACCGTGCTGCGCAGGAAGCGATGAATGAATTCGTCCTCGGGAAGATCGATCGGGATGGCTGGCTCCAGATTGTCGTGGTAAATGCCCTCCGAACTCTGAGAAACGAAATTACGATAATTCTCCTCGCTGCGCCGCAGTGCTTCTTCTGCCCGCTTGCGCTCGGTGATATCCCGCAAGACACCCGCGATTCGATCGACGCCTTTGGTCCCCTTGATGGGGAAGTATGTCAGGAATAAATCTCTCGCACCGAGCGTTGGATACTGATACGTCAACTCGTACTCCACAACCTTGCCCTGGAAGCACTCATCCATTTTCTCCTTGACCAGCGCAAGAGCTTCCTTGCTCATTCCTTCCGACCTCAACTGGTCCATGACGGTGCGTCCCAACAATTGCTCTCTCTTCAAGCCTCGACGCTTCAGGAATTCCCGATTCGCTATCACGTAGCGGTAGTCCCGATCCACCACCAGGATGATCTCCTCCAGACTTTCGACGACACTCTCGTATTCCAGCAGCCGCGCCTCGGCTAGCTTGCGTTCTGTGATGTCGCGGGAGATGGTAACGACGTAATCTCTATCCAGTTGGACCTGCCTCATGCTGACTTCCACCGGGAAAGTCGATCCGTCCTTTCTCCGGTGGACGGTTTCCATCATGAAAGATCCCGATTCCCGCAACTCCTCCTTAATTTTCTCCAGCGAAGTCTGGGTCACAGCGGGATCAATGTCAAAAACTCTCAGGGACAGCATTTCTTCGCGGCTGTAGCCCAGCTCGGAGCAGGCCCGCTCGTTGACATCGAGAAGACGAAGCGTTTCCGGATCAATGACTTTAATGGAGTCATTGCTTTGGTCCAGCAGCGCTCGGAACAGCTTCAATTCCCGGATCGTGCGCTCATTCTCGCGTGCTTGGTTGCGCAGAAGGTCATTGGCTTCGCGTGCCAGCCGTTCCGCGCGCCTTTGTTCGGTCACATCGCGCGCCATGCCTCGCACGATCGGCGAAGCTACGCCTTCAATCCGCAATGTGTTGTGGTATTCCCAGATGCGCTGCTCTCCCGATCGCGTCATCACGCCCATCCAGCCATGGGACTCGCCCGTGATTGCGATGTCTTTGAGATAAGCATCAAAGTCGGGACGGAACTCCGGGACGATCATCTCACGCATGGGAATCTTCAGCAGTTCCTCTACGCTGTAGCCCAGCACACGTGCGGGAGCGGCATTGACCGCCAGCAACCGGCCTTGCAGATCATGGATGCACAGCAGGTCCTGGCTGTGTTCAACCAGATCCTGATACCAGTCTGTGTTTTCGTCGAGAGCTCGCCGGATGAGGTCCAGGTCGGCAAACTTTACTTCAGCAACGTGATACGTCTTGGTCCCAGGGTGCAGATCCATAGCTGGCTTCCCTGCGGACTGGGCGAAACTGACTTGCTTGCGTGGATTCTACGTCCGTTGCGACTCTGTCGAACACACGCCCAGTGATTCATGACGCAACCCAAGTCCGATTGCCGCGAAGTCTACCAGAAGGGGACCAGAATCACAGAATAAATATTTCATAAGGATTTCATAAAGACTTTGACGAAGATCGCTCCGACGACATACAACTGCCGTCCTGGGCGCGCCGGAGAAAAGTCACATAGTTCTGACAATTTCAGGAGCCTGCCCATGCACGTTTGACCCTGCGCTTCCCGCTCAACTAGACTCGCTTCTCAGCGAGGTTCCCATGAAACGTATCGCGTGTCCGCTGCTCTTTTCCATACTTTTTGCGCTGATCGTGTTCGCCGAAACCGCAATCGCTGACGACAACGAAGGCCACCATCACGAAGACCTGACCGCCGCGCAACTAGGAACGGTCACCTTCCCGGTTTCCTGCGACCCAGCCGTGCAGAAGTCGTTTGAACGTGGTGTGGCTCTGCTGCATTCCTTCTGGTACGAAGAGGCGGAAAAAGAATTCATCCACATTTCCGCCGAAGCTCCAAACTGCGCCATGGCCCACTGGGGCGTAGCCATGAGCCTGTGGCACCAACTCTGGAACGAACCCGACAAGAAAGTAATCGCGCGCGGCCTGGACGAGGTTCACCAGGCAAAAACCACCGACGGCCCCACCACCCCGCGCGAAAAAGCCTACATTGCCGCCATCGCCGCCTTTTATAGCGACTCGAAGAAGCTCGACCACGACGCTCGCGCCAAAGCCTACTCCGGCGCGATGAAGAAAGTTTACGAGACCTACCCGGACGATCACGAAGCCGCGGTCTTCTACGCGCTGTCACTGCTGGCTTCCGAGCCGCACGACGATGCAACTTTCGCCAACCGCAAGCAGGCGGCTGCGATCCTAGAAAAACTATTCGCCACTGAGCCCGACCACCCCGGCGTGGCTCATTACCTGATCCACGCCTACGACAAGCCCCAACTCGCGCAGCTGGGCCTGCCCGCCGCCCGCCGTTACGCGCAGATCGCGCCCGCCGCTCCGCACGCCCTGCACATGCCGTCGCACATCTTCGCCCGCGTCGGCCTCTGGCAGGACGACATCAAATCGAACCTCGCCTCCATCGCCGCCTCGCGCAAGACCGCAGCCATGGGCATGGGCGGCGGGAGCCACCAGTTCCACGCCATGGACTTTCTTTTCTACGCCTACATGCAAAGCGGACGCGACGCCGATGCCAGAGCGCTTATGGAAGAAGTCAAGGCCATGCCGGTGATGCATGACATGTACGGCATGGGCTTCGATCCCCATCTCGCCACCGAGGCGAACTTCGCAGCCTTATATCCGCTCGAAATGCGCGACTGGGCCGGCGCGGCATTGCTTTCCCCGGCCGACGTCCCGGGCACCGCAGAGAACTCCTTCACGTACTGGGCCAAAGCGATCGGTGCAGCTCACCTTCACCATCCGGAGGAAGTTCGTCAGGATGTCAACGCGATCGAGGTCATTCATCAGAAATTCGTATCTGGAAAAGAGAAGGACTTTGCCGACACTACCGAGCACGATCTGAAGCAGGCTCAAGCGTGGCTGGCTTTCGCCGAAGGCAAATACGACGATGCAGTCGAGGCCCTGCGCCCCATAGCCGACAGGGAAGACGAGCTAGGCAACGAACCGCAAGGCATTCCTGCGCGAGAGATGATCGCCGACATGCTGCTTGAAGCGAAACGCCCGCAGCAAGCCCTGGCCGAATATCAGACCGATTTAAAACTGAATCCCAACCGTTTCGACGGTCTTTACGGCGCCGCCCGCGCCGCTGAAGCCGCCGGCAAACAAAGCGACGCCACCGAATATTATGCACTTCTGCTCAAAGTCTGCGACGGATCGAATTCCACGCGTCCCGAACTTAGCCGCGCCAAAGAACTAGTGGCGCAGAAATAATTTACGAGCTCGATCATCTAAGCGAAGGGAACATGGCACTCGTGATTTGCCGCAACCGATTGAGGTCGAGGTCGTAGATATGGAACGCTCGTTGATCCGCATTCAGGGCGAAGCGAGCGGCTGGGCTTGCACGAATTGCGGATGGACCTTCCCCATCCCCACCCTGCTAAGCGGAGACGAGGCCATGGCTGCATACGACCGCCTGGCCGCCGCCAAGTTTCGCGACCACAAGTGCGAAGCCCACGCCGCCTTTTCCCCGCCGAAGGAACCGGCCAAAAAGGAGGCGGACACAGGTTTCTCCGAGCGTGCCCGCATGCTTATCAAGCGGGGATACAAACCTAAAGTCGCTGTTGAACTCACGCTTGACGAGATGGAGATCGAACACGGCCGCAACCCCACTTTCATGGAAAAAGTCCGCGCCGACGCCGAAGATTTTCTGTGGAAGGTCGGCAAGGGCCTCATCTGAAACTAATTCCGCAGCGTCTAAGCCGGCCTAGCCCCGAAACACAGCGCGCTTGATGATCAAAGCCGCGGTCATGCCGACGACCCCAAGCAACGCGTTGTACTCGCGATGCTTCAGATACAAATCCAAAGAGAATCCCACCCGAACCGCGTTCTGATTATCTGAACGGAGCCTAAGCCGCGGGAACATCCGCGGCACCCTCCTCGCATATTCCTCAAAGTCAGGAAACGTCCGCCGCAGAAACGCTTCTTCATCTCGAATCACCGGGAGATAGATCACGAAGAACATGAGAGCCAGCGCCGCGCCCACAGCCCAACTGCGCGCCGCCAGGGCGAATCCCAATCCCATCAGTAGCGATCCTAGATAGAGGGGGTTTCGCGTATAAGCATAAGGACCAGAAGTAGCAAGCGCCTCGTTCTTCCGCACGTGTCCGGAAGCAAGCGCACGAATCAGCAGTCCGGGGACAACCACAATCGCTCCTAATGCCATAGACCGCCAAGTAGGCCGCGCGACCCAGAAGTAAAACACGGCAAACAGAAACCCCAGCGGCACCCGAACCCGCCGCGCGATTTGTGACCATTCAGCCATACGGGTTGTACCGCTGGGGAAGGGCACGGCTTCAGCCCTTAGCCTGCCCTGAGCAAGCGAAGCGCGCCGAAGGGCGCCATCCAGCCTCACCAAAGACGCGGGCTTTAGCCCCTGAGGTCGCCGCCCAGCAAGGTATGTGCGGCAGCCATCACCTCATCATTCCCAATCGCCAACAAGCCCTCATCAGGACCCGCCCTCCGCGTATGCGAAGTAACGCTCTCCGCACTCCGCAGCACCACGCTGCGTGTCCCGTAAGGCCCATTACGCGCTGGGTCCGTCGGCCCAAAAATCGCCACCACAGGAACCCTCAATGCTGCTGCCAGATGAAGCGGCCCAGTATCCCCTCCAATAAAAATCCGCGCCCGCCGCGTCAACGCAATCAATTCCGTCACCGAACCTTTCATGGGCATGGCGCGCCCTCCACTCGCCGCCAGCACAGCGCGAAAAAGATCCTCTTCGCCCGGACCGTAGTTAACCAGCGGGCACACGCCCGCTTCGGCGAGGCTGCGAGCAACTTCCCCGTAGCGTTCCGCGGGCCAGCGTTTCGCTCCCCATCCCGCCCCCGGATTCAGAATCGCAAAGTCGCGCACATGATCCTTCGCCAGTGCCTGCTCGGTGCGTACCTCAGCCCGAGAATCGCGAGGAAGATCGCAAGAAAGGTCGCAGGGAATATTCTTAGCTATTTCACTCCCGACCAGCGCCTCGGCCACCGAAAGATTCTGCTCGATCACATGGCGTCCGCGCTCCACCACCTTCCGCGTGTACCAAAGACTGGCAGGGGACTCCCGCGGCTCCGCAGCCCCATACACCGCACGCGCCCCCGACAACCGAGCCAGCACGGCCGACCGGATCGCTCCCTGCAAATCCACCACGGCATCGTAGCCCGCATCCCGCACATCGTTCCAAACCGTGGCCGCCCGCTGCAAAGTCGCGATGGAAAACGGAGACTTCCCCCACGCTTTCAGGTTCACGCTGTGCACTTCATCGACCAAGGGCCGCTGCGGAGACCGCGGGCCTCGCCGCGAAGATCCCGCCGCGCACAGCAATTCAGCCCACCGCTCCTCAATCAACCAGCCGATGTAGGCCCGTGGAAACGCCTGCCGCAATGCATGCGCCGCAGGCAGTGTATGGATCACATCCCCCATGGCGCTGAGCCGGACAATCAGCAAGCGGCCGATCCTTGTCTCCGCTTCAGTATCGATACGACTCGACTCGAGACCACCAGGCTCGAGACTCACAATCGCCTCAGCGACAGCCGCGAACGAATAATCTCGCTGGTGGAATGATCTTTAGCGTCTCCCACAATCGCCACGCGCCCGCCATATTCGCCGACTGCATCGCGCTCTGGAACTGTTTCCACTGTGTAGTCCGTCCCCTTGGCCTGGATATCCGGACGAAGCTCGCGAATCAAACCACGCACATCAAGCTCGGGAAAAACAACGACAGCATCGACATCGGCCAGTGCCGCAACAATTTCAGCGCGCTCTTCCTCAGGTATGATTGGACGATCCTTGCCCTTCAGCGCCCGCACCGACGCGTCAGAATTAACCGCCACAACCAGCTTCCCCCCCAGCTCCTTCGCGCCCCGGAGATAGCGCACATGCCCCACATGCAGCAAATCGAAATTGCCATTGGCGAGCACGATGCGCTCGCCCGCGCGCCGCCAGCGCTCCACGCACTCGCGAAGTTGTTGGCGCTCCAGAATTTTGCTGTTTCCCATTTATCGAGTGCAGATCAATGCGGCCGAGTCGCAGGCGGAGCCTGTTCGATCGCGCGCAACAACTCTTCGCGCGAAACCGTAGCGGTCCCGCGCTTCATCACCACAATCCCGCCTGCGTAGTTGGCCAACTGCGCCGCCTCTTCGGTACTGGCTCCCGCAGCCAGCGCGGCACTGAACGCCGCAATCACGGTATCGCCCGCGCCAGTCACATCCGCAACCTGGTCAGAACCAAAAATCGGAATGTCGACCGGAGAATGCCTATGGTCGAAAGCGACCATGCCGTCGCGCCCGCGCGTAATCAACAGCGACTGCAACTTCATCCGTTCCATGATTTGTTGTCCCGCCGCCGTCAGCCTCTTCCAGTCCTGCCCAATGCGACCACCCAGCGCTGCTTCCACCTCAGGCTCGTTCGGTGTAGCCGCCGTCACGCCCGAATACTCCAGCAGCCGGTAGCGCGAATCGAGGATCATAGGCACCATCACAACTCTTCGCCGCCCGCTCTGGCGCAAAGCATTCACAATCGCCGGACTCGCCGATCCGTAGCCGTAGTCAGAAACCAGCAGCGCATCCGACGCCCGCAAATATTCCCGCGCCGCCAGAAACAGCTCGCGCGTTAAATGCTGGTTGGGAGGGTTCTCCGGCTCGCGATCCACGCGCACCACCTGCTGCCGCGAATTGTGCGTCATGCCCGCCAGAATCCGCGTCTTCGTAACCGTCGTGTAGCTCTTATCCTTCAGCACTCCGCTGACTGGAATCCGCTTGTGGTGAAAGAACTTCAGCAGCAGCCGTCCTGGCTCGTCATCGCCGACGGCGCCAACCGGAAGCACGTTCACTCCCAGGTCAGCCAGATTGTTGACCGCGTTTGCGCCACCACCAGGCACCACCGTGCGCTCGCGGTGCTTCAGAATCAGCACCGGAGCCTCGCGCGAGACCCGCGAGATTTCCCCGTACACGAATTCATCGGCCACCAGATCCCCCAGCACCGTAATCGTGACCTTGGGGAACGCCTCGACAATGTTCTGCAGCCGATCAACTTCCTTCAGATGTTTGGTCATTAAATGTCGTTGTGAAAGCAGTGGTCAGTGGCCGAAAAACAGAGGGAACTTGCTGACCACTGTTCACTAACCACTGACCACTGCCCTCCGGCATTTTCTCACGAGCGGCGCCGTCGCTCCTCGATCACGCGCAGCATGGTATCCACAGCGTTAGCCGCATCGGCAAGCTCCATCTTTACCGTAATCACTGCCAGCTGCGCCAACGCCGCCAGATAGCCGCCGAGGTTCACCGCATCTTTCTCAGTGGTCACAAAGCCGCCCGCTTCGCTCCGCCGCTGCAGTTCATGCAAGTCGTGAACGTCCTTCTCAGTGTAGGCATGATGATCTCGGAAGAACGCCTCGGCCACCGGATCGATGCCCGCAGCCCGCAACTGCAGCAGAAAATTCTGCGGCCGCGCAACCCCGCAGAACGCCACCGGCCGGGGCGGAACATTCTGAGGATCGATCCCCCGTCGCACCCGCCAAACCATCTTGCCCGCGACCGGAAACGATTCCGCCGAAGCACTGCTGGTCAGCACGACAGCATCGGCCCGCTGCAGCGATCGCAAAGGCTCCCGCAGCCGTCCTCCAGGAAGCAAACGATCGCGCGCATCATCCGGCGTGACCAGCACGATATCGAAATCGCGCGCCAATCCGCGATGCTGAAACCCGTCATCGAGCAGATGAATCTGCGAACCGAATTGCGACTCAGCGAAGCGCCCAGCGTCGTAGCGATCTTCACCCACGACGACCGGCGCCTGCAGCCGTCGAGCAATCAGCAAAGGCTCATCGCCGAAATCCCGCGGCAGCCCGCCCGGATCAACCAGCAAGACGCCGCGAGTAGTGCGCCCGTAACCGCGCGAAAGCACATCGAAATTCACTCCGCGCGCCTTCAACAACTCGCCCAACAAAATAACGAAGGGAGTCTTTCCCGAACCTCCGACTGAAAGATTTCCCACGCTGATCACGGGGCCTTGCAGCGAACGGGAGCGTAACCAACGCCGCTCATAAAGCAGGTTGCGCGCCCCGACCACCCCGCCATATATCGCTGATAGCGGATTCCAGTTCATGGCCGCGCCATCAACTCCTGCAGCTCGCCGGCCGTCCGCGCCGTGGCTCCAATCTGCGATCGCATGATTTCGGCGGCGCGCTTTCCCAAAGCTCTACGCTCCTCATCGTTGGCCAGAAGCTCCATCAACACCAGCGGCAACTCCGCCAGACCGACAATCCGCACCGCATCCCGGCTCTCAAGCAAACTCACGATGTCGCGAAAGTTTTCCGTGTGATTGCCCACCACGGTGGCCACGCCATGCTGCGCGGGTTCGATAATGTTATGCCCGCCGCGTGGCACCAGGCTTCCTCCTACAAACGCAATATCGGCCAGGGCATAAAGCGCCGCCAGTTCTCCGATTGTATCCAGCAGCAAGACTCCGCCGGTCAAGCGCTCTCCATTCCACAGCGATCGTCTCAGGAAACGAATCAACATCTGCTCCAGCAGCGCGGCCACGGCAGCAAAGCGTTCCGGATGCCGCGGCGCAAGAATCATCACCGCCTGCGGATGCTGCACCAGCAGATTCTCAAACGCCTTCAGCAGCAGCGATTCCTCTCCCTCGACAGTGCTGCCGCACACCAGCACTGGCCCGGTTCCAGTCGCCGCAATCGACTTCCGCACGCTCTGAACAATCGCGGGCGGAGCGGGCACAGGAACGTCAAACTTCAGATTTCCCGTGATCCGCACGTGTTCCGGCGCGGCTCCAATATCTCGCAGCCGGGCGGCGTCCTCCGGGGTCTGCGCCAAGAACAGATCGACGTAGGCCAGCGATCGTCGCAGCAATCCGCGGAATCGCCGGTAGCTCGGCCATGATCGGTCTGAGATGCGCGCATTTACCACCGCAATCCGCGCCCCGCTGGCATGCGCCAGCCGCAGGAAGTTGGGCCAGAACTCAGTCTCCGCAATCACCACTATCCGCGGCCGCAGCGCCCGCAGGGAAGGTCGAATCGCGAATGCCAAATCCAAAGGAAAGTAAAATACGTTCGCTTCTCCAAAGCGTTTGCGCGCGAGCGCCTGCCCCGTATCAGTGGTGGTTGAAATGAAGATGCGATGCTGTGGGAAGCGGCGTTGCAGTTCCTCCACCAAGCCGGCGACTGCAAGCACCTCGCCGACGGAAACGGCGTGAACCCAGATCACCGGCTCGTGTTCTTTCGGCAACTGAAGCCGCGAAGGCAGCCGGCCCAGCCTCTCAGCCAAACCCTTGCGGTACTTATTATGGCGCGCCATCTGAAAGAGCCAATAGGGCAGGCTCACCAACATCGCCAGCGCCAGCGCGATGCTGTAGAGGAAGCTGTAAAGAGATGTGATCAAGTTCAGCCATTCTAAACAAACTCCGGGCGCGGAAGTGGATTGCGTTACCCTCTATAATGGGAGGATGCAGTCGTTGAAAACATGGTTCTCCCGGGTGCTCCTTGTCTCATCTGTCGTTGCAGCGTTCGCTCTCTGCCTGACGGCCAAAGACTTCGCAAAGCCCGCCGCACTGCCCGCGAAGACCTATCCCGCACACGACGAGCACACCGACGAGAAAGTTGCCATCGGCGCCGACCCCTACGACACCGCCGACAAGGCCAAGATTTTCTCCATAAACTTTCACGAGCATGGATTACTACCCGTCTTCTTCGTCGTGACCAATGACGGCAACCAGCCCATCTCGGTCGCCCACATGCAGGTAACCCTGACCACCGCGAACCGCGACAAGTTGACCCCGGAAGCGCCCGACGATATCTACCGCCGCCTCACCAATCCTCACGCCAACACCGCCCCACCGCTGCCACTCCCCATTCCGCACAAGGATGTGAAAGGCACCGTCAGCCGCAAGCAGATGGATGAGATCGAATCCGCGCAATTCGCCGCCAGAGCGGTCGAGCCTCACACCACGCAATCCGGATTCCTCTTCTTCGATGTGGAAGACATCGACGCACCGCTCGCGGGCGCGCGCATGTATGTAAGCGGGGTCAACGATGCCAAAGGGAATGAGTTGATGTACTTCGAGATTCCGATGGGCAAGTAGAGAGGCTGCCAGCCCGAAGGTTCAGTTCTGCGGCAGCTCGAATTTTCTTGACTACGATTCCCAAAACTGCAATGTTATTCCTTTGGGCATCTGATCTTTGACATTTGAATAGCAATGAGATAACCATAGCGAATCCAATATTCTATGGTCAAGCCACTCGATTTTGCGGCACTTTCTGAGCCGAAGATCGAGTAAGTTCTTTGGACGGAATATTTTGCCAGCAACTCGTTTGCTTCCAAGATTTTAGGCGGACTGACCACAGATCGAAGGCGGCAAACGACTGATTCCAGGAATTTTATAAGATCGATCTGCGATTTTTTTGATCCAGATCCCGGATCTGACCACTGCCTTATAATCACTCGATATGTCGACCTCCGCCGACGCTTCCGTCGCCGCCCGAAGCGCTTACGAGCCCGTCATCGGCCTCGAAGTGCACGTTCAACTTCTGACGGCGTCGAAGATTTTCTGCTCCTGCCCCACGCGCTTCGGCGCCGCGCCTAACACGAATGTTTGCCCGGTCTGCCTGGGAATGCCCGGAGCTTTGCCGGTGCTGAACCGGAAGGCAGTCGAATTCGCTACGCTGGCGGCGATGGCCTTGAATTGCCGCATCAACGAGACTTCGATTTTCGCGCGCAAGAATTATTTCTATCCCGACCTGCCCAAGGGTTACCAGATTTCGCAGTACGACAAGCCGCTCGCCGAGTTTGGGTTCATCGAAGTCTCCTCAAGCTCCGGCCAAAAGAAGATAGGGATCACGCGGGTGCATCTTGAAGAAGACGCGGGCAAGAGCCTGCACGATGGCTTTCCCGGCTCCGAGGAAAAAACTGCCATCGACCTGAACCGCACCGGCGTGCCGCTGATCGAGATCGTCAGCGAGCCCGAGATTGCCACGCCCGCCGAGGCTTATGAATACCTGACGCAGCTGAAAGAGATCATCCTTTACACCGGCGTGAGCGACTGCAACATGGAAGAGGGCTCGCTGCGCTGCGATGCCAACGTTAGCGTGCGGCCGCGTGGGCAAAAGGAGTTGGGCACCAAGGCCGAGATCAAGAATGTGAACTCGTTCCGCTTCATCCGCGAGGCGCTGGTTTACGAGATCGCGCGGCAGGTGGAGGTGATCGAGGCCGGCGGCAAGATCGTGCAGGAAACGCGGCTGTACAACGCGCACGAGGGCAAGACCTACACCATGCGGTCGAAAGAGCAGGCGCACGATTACCGTTACTTTCCCGAGCCTGATTTGCTGCCGCTCGTGGTCGACGAAAAATGGAAGGCCGAGATTGCCAAGACTTTGCCCGAACTGCCGGAAGCGCGCCGGGCGCGACTAACCAGCGAATATGGAATTACCGAATATGACGCGCAGGTGCTGACAGTTTCAAAAGCGCTGGCCGATCAGTTTGAAGAGGCCGCGAAGGCGGCAAAGAATCCCAAGCGCGTGGCAAACCTGGTGCAGAGCGAACTGATGGGGCGTCTCAAAGCCAAAGGGATCGAGATCGAATCGTCTCCGATCTCGATGAAGGGCGTCGCGGCATCGGCCGATCTGGTTGAGAGCGGCGCCATCTCCGGCAAGATGCTGAAGGATCTTTACGATTTGAGCTTTGAGCGCGGCAAAGATTTCCCTGAAGTCTACGAAGAAGAGGGGCGTCCGCAGCAATCTTCGGATACCTCTGCACTAGAGAAGATCATCGACGAAATTCTCGCCGCGAATCCCAAGCAGCTGGAACAATACCGGGCCGGCAAGAAGACCATGATCGGATTCTTTGTGGGCCAGGTGATGAAGGCGTCCAAAGGACAAGCTAATCCGCAGATGGTGAATGAGTTGCTGGTTAAGAAGTTGGAAGCTAGCGAACCAAAGTAGGCTGCCGATCCCTCAGGGGCTAAAGCCCGCGTCTTTCGTGGCGGTTCGGCGGCACGACTGAAAGTCGTGCCCCTCCCGATCGGCCTGACTGGAATAGGGCAAGTCTGCAAATTGAAGGTGACCGAAGTACTACCTTGGGTTGTGACTTCTGCCATCTGCTTCCTGGCTCATGTTCCCGGTAGGATGAGGCTGGGCCTGTCTGTCTGGCTGACCGTTCGAGAGTTTTCATGAAACTCAAGCTTGACCGCATTATTAGCATTGCGACGCTTGTCGCCATGGTAGCGATTTTTCTGGTACTGAGGAAGCCGACCCCTGTAGTGGTGCAGGTTCCGGCGGCGACCGTAGTCCCGGCCCAGCCGTCTGGGCAACCGATGGAGCAGCGCGAACAGGCCACGCAGCAGGCTTCGCCTACATCCAGCGGAAGCTATGCGGCAGCTCCCACGCAGACTCAGACAGCATCGCAGAATCAGCCGGCCGTCGCTTCGATTCCTCAGCCAAAAGCTCAGCCTCAGTTCGGTTCTGGCGGCATCAGCGCGTTGCTGCAGGCTGCTCAATCTGCGGGAGGTGGGGATCTTTCGCCGGACTCCGAAGTTGGCGACGGAGAGCCCAACATCAAAGATCAGCAGGTGACCTACGAAGGTGACGTTGTGCACGGACGGTTTCTCACCGAGATCGCGGGGAAAGACGTGTGGGTGACCATCTCGGGCCACATGGGTTCAAAAGATGGATACGCAACCTTTGACCCCACGGAATTTAAAGTGGGGGATGTCAGCGTTCCGGTTTCGTTGGTGAATCCCGCATTGCAGAGGAAACTCGCTGAACAGCGCGACAAGCTGAAACTTCCCAACTAGGTAGAGGGCGGCAGAGTATTCCTCGCAGCCACCTTCGCATACCAGCGGCCTGATTCCTTGAGGATGCGCTGCTGCGTCTTGAAGTTCGTGTAGGCCAGGCCGAAGCGCTGGCTGAAACCCTCTGTCCACTCAAAGTTATCCATCGGAGCCCAGGCATGATAGCCGCGGACGTCGGCGCCGTCGGCTATGGCCCGGGCTAGCGCTTGCAGATATTGCCTGTGATAGTCAATGCGGCGGGTGTCGCGAATCACGCCGCTCGCGTCGGGCGCATCGTTGTAGGCGCAGCCGTTCTCGGTAATCTCGAGCTGGGGCCGGTCGAAGTCGCGGGTGATGCGCATGACCATGTCATAGAGCGCCGGCGGCCAGACCTCCCATCCGTTATCGGTTTTCGGACCTTGCTGGCCTCCCGTCATCTTCACGGGGAACAGCCACTGCTGCGTGTGGGAGATACGCTCGAGCGCGCTCGGAGCTGAGGCGATGGTGCGGTAGTAGAGATTGATGCCGATGAAATCGAGTGGCGCACGCATCTGGTCGAGGTCGCCGAATTTCACGCCCATGGCGGTTTCCGAGGTGAACACCAGCGCTTCGGGATAGCGTCCCTTGAGCGCGGGTTCGAGAAACCACAGGTTGGTGACGGCGTGAGCGCGCTCGGCCGCGATATGGTCTTCTTCGGAGCTGGTTGCCGGCTCACACGGCGACATGCTGAACGCGGTGCCAACGCGGGCGGAGGGTCGAGTTGCTTTCAATGCGCGAAAACCCGCGCCCTGCGCCCGGTTCACGGTATGCGAAGCGCGCAGGAAGTCGAGGAGGCTTTGGCGCCCCGGAGCGTATGAGCCTTCGAGATAGCCCCGGTAGATGAAAGCCAGGGGCTCGTTGAACAACATCCAATCGGAAACGCGATCGCCGAAGGCACGCGCTGCGAGCTCGGCATAATCGGCGAAGCGCGAAGCTGTGTCGCGAGCGGGCCAGCCTCCCGCATCTTCGAGAGCTTGCGGCAAGTCCCAGTGATAGAGGGTGACAAAGGGACGGATTCGGGCTTCGAGGAGGGCATCGATGAGGCGGTTGTAATAATCGATCCCCTTGGAATTCGCGGGACCGGAGCCAATGGGCTGAAGGCGCGGCCAGGAAATCGAAAACCGGTAGCTGTTCAAGTTCATGGCGCGCAGGAGAGCGAGGTCTTCGCCGAGGCGGTGATAGGAATCGCAAGCCGTGTCGCCGGTGTCGCCATTCTTGATTTTGCCGGGGGTGTGCGCGAAACGATCCCAGATGGATTCGCCCTTGCCGTCTTCATTCCATGCGCCTTCGATCTGGTAGGCAGCGGTAGCTGCGCCCCAGAAGAAGCTCTTGGGGAAGGGGATCTCGGAAGAAGAATCGAATTGTTCCGCATGCGAACTGGCGGGAGCGGCGGAGTCCGCACTGCGCGCTGCATTCGACACACTGCAGCCCGAGAAGAGGCTGGCTGGCAGTGCGGCTGCGACGCCGGCGGCGAGAGCGGAGCGGGCGAAGTCGCGGCGTGTCGGACGCAAAATGGTATTCGATTTCATTTCGGGCACGGAGAGACATTTTAAACTGGAAAGAGGAAAGCTTGCGCACTTAGGGCCACGGATGGGCTGCGCGAACCTACTTCGGCATGTCTCTTGCTGAGATGTATTCAGGAAGGAGCGAAGTCATGCACGTTCACGCGAATCAAATCAATCCCAATACCCAGGCGGATGCTCTTTATGCGGCCGAGCGGGCTGCAGCGAAACGAGCTGCCGAGGGCACTCGAAGAAAGCTGCTGGAGTTCGCCTCGGAAGTGGCGGGCGAGGCGGAATCTGAAGAAGGTTGCGTGGTAAAGCTTGGGGCGCGCGAAGAAGCCGAGGAGCGGTCGAAGCCGCGGAATGAGCAGAAACGCGATCAGGGTAACCCAGGCAGCCCGAAGAGTAGCAAGGAGCAGTCGGAGTCAGGGGACGCTGACAATGCTATTTCGGACTGGGCGTAAACGCGTGCGTCGATGATCCAGCCTTCAATGAACCGGCCTTTGATCCTCGTCGCTACGCCGTGCTTTGGCGGCGTGGTTTCGCAGAATTACATGTTGTCGGTAATACGGTTGATGAGTTATGCGAAATCAGCTGAGTTTGACGTGGCACTAATGATGCTTGGTTCCGATGCGCTGATCTCACGGGCGCGAAGCACGCTGGTCGCCGCTTTTCTGGATAATCCTGCGGCTACCCATCTGCTTTTCGTGGACGCCGATATCAGCTTTGAGCCCCAGCAGGTTGAGCGGATGCTGCTCCTTGATAAGGACTTTACCGGGGCGCTTTATCCGCTGAAGTCGATGGATTGGGATCAGGTCCCGCAGCGCTGCGTCGAGCGCGGGGAGAACTTACGACAGGCTGCGCTGTCCTATGTCGGAACTTTCTGTCCCGACGCAGAGCGTAAGCAGGCTGGGGATTTTGTGACCGGACTTTATGCCGGCGGTGGTTTTCAATTGATGCGCCGGGGCGCGCTGGAGAAAATGATCGCCGCTTATCCGGAGACTCGGTTCAGCCGGGTGCATGACCTTCCCATGTCGGGCTCGCGACGCGATGTGGTGCGGAGTTCAAATCTTTTTGCGCTTTTCGATTGCATCATCGACCCCGAGAGCGGCGCTTATCTGAGTGAGGATTATTCCTTCTGCCTGCGCTGGCGGCGGATCGGAGGCGAGATCTGGCTTGATGCCGCGAGCAAACTGAATCACTGCGGTCCGTATGAGTTCGTCGGCGACCACGCTGTGCGTTTCTATGGATGCAAATGAAGTGCCCGATATCCGTGATGGACGCGAGCTTTGCGACGCTGTCCCTAACTTCACTTCAAGTCGGACAAGTCCTCGAGCAGTTGCTGCACGTCGAATCCATCTGGGGTTGCGGGTTGACCTTTTTTCTGCTCGAGGAAGTCAGGGCTGAGAATGGCGTAGGCTTCATCGCAGTAAGCCGCCCAGAAGCCCCAGGTCATGGTTTGCAGCGCGCCCCAGGTGACGACCGTGAGACTGCGGGAATCGTAGGCGACGACGGGGACGGCATGTCCGCCCCATGAGCCGGGTGCGCCATCACCTCCGGTGCCTGACGGAGGAACGGACCAAATCTGTTTATTGCTGGTCTGAGCCTGGGCACTCTTGGGCAGGGCTAGCCCGATGTAGCAGCCGCCGAAGATCCAGGTTCCATCCATGATGTGGGTGTGGTTGGAGGGTTCGAGTGCCATATAGGCCTGAATCTTGTGACCGGCGATTCCAGTCTGCCGCCAGTAATTGAGGACATCGATTTCCTGGGCGCCATTGTCGTTGGCTCCGGTCTTGGGGTTGTAGCCGGTGATGGCGGAATAGGCCGCGATGATTTGTGCGTCGGTTGGAGTTACCGTTTTGGATTGGGCGTTGGCGGTCCACTCGATGATGAGGTGTCCGGCGGCGGCGCAGGTGCAGTCGCCGATCTGGGCGTTATCCATCATGCCCCAGGGGACTTTCACCTTGGCGGTCAGATCGAGGCTGGGAGGCGGAGCGGGGAGAGCCGCTGTGGCGTATGTTGCGAACAGGAGGGTGCGCGGATCGTGGCGCGCCGGTAGTTTGCCGAGCTTCAATTTAAGGGGATCGATTCGGGTTGGGTCAGGCTTCATGATGACGCTTTTGCGTGCGTCGGGAAATGTGGTGAGCATCTTTATGGACATGGCGAGGTCCTTTCTGGTGAGCACTGACGGGTGTGTAGCGCTCAGGGACCCGCGAGGGTCCCGACTTCAGGATGAAATCATGGCCCAGTTTGGGGATGGGGGAAGGCTGCGGCAGAAATAATAGAACGTGAGAGCTGGATTGCAACTTACAGGTCGTGCTTTTTACGAAAAACGAACAAGGGCGTCTCTCGTGGCGCAGAGGCGGAGCTTCGCTCCTGGACAGGCAAGCGCGGCTTTCCCTACATGAAAATCAACATCCTCTACCGCGGCAGAGGGTCCTTCATATTGGTTAGGGCGTAGGCCAGTACAGCCATGGCGGCGGCGTTTTCGCGGAGTTCGCTGGGGACCACCTTATCTAGCGTGTCGGCGGCGGAGTGGTGATAGTCGAAATAGGTGCGGCCGTCTTGCATGATGCCGAAGGCGGGGACTCCGGCTTCGGACATGGCCTCGATGTCAGCGCCCGGGGGATAAGTCGTGGGCTGGAAGACTGTCGCGCCGATGCTCTGTAGCACGCCTTCCAGGGGGCCGAGAGCGTCGATCGCGGCTGGAGCGGCTTTCACCTCGAAACCTAGAGGGTGCGCAGCTCCGGAGTCGCTCTCGATGGCGGCTACGTAGTGAGGGAAGTCGCTGGCATATTCCGCGGTGTAGGCTTTGCTGCCGGAGCCTCCGGTTTCTTCATCCATCCAGGCGATGACGCGGAGGGTGCGGGCTGGACGCAGATGGAGGCGCTGGAGAACTTCGGCGGTCTGCATGGCCATGACTACGCCGGCTCCGTCGTCGATAGCGCCGGTGCCGAGGTCCCAGGAATCGAGATGGCCGGAGACTACTACGATCTGCTCGGGATGTTCGGAACCTTTGAGGTCGGCGATTACGTTGTAGCCGGTTTCATCGGGAAGCTTCTGGGGCGTCAGAGTCAGATGCATGCGGACTTTGCCTTCGGCAGCGAGATGAACGATCAGGTCGGCGTCTTCGGCGGTGACGGCCGCGGCGGGGATTCCAGCGGGAAAGCTTTGCCCGGTGTGCGGGAGGCGATAGTCGGCGTTGCCTACGGTGCGGACCAGAGCGGCTACCGCGCCCAGATCGGCGGCGGCTTTGGGTCCGGCTCCGCGGTAACGGACGGCCTCGCCGTAGGCGGCGAAAGCCAGTCCGCCAGCGGCCTTTCGCTTGTCGAAGAGCTCGTTGAAGAGGACGATCTTGCCGGCCACCTTGTCGCGACCGAGAGCCTGGAGTTCTTCGAAAGTGTCGACGGTGACTACGTCGGCGCTGAGGCCGTCGGCAGGTGTTGCGGAGCTACCGCCGAGGGCGGTGAGAACAATCTTTTGTGTGGTGCCGGGCACCATGCCGGGATACTCGACGAGGGCGGCGGTTTCGGCGCCGCGAACCCAGTGCGGGACGGTAACCGGCTGTAGGCGGACATCAAGGCCGAGGTGGCGAAGTTCTTCAGCTACGTATTCGGACGCGGCGCGGGCCTGGAGCGATCCGGTGGGGCGCGGTCCGATGTTCTCGGTGAGGTGAGCGAGTTCGCGGTAGCCGTAATCGTCGTTCAGCGCGGCGGCTTTGATGGCGGAAAGTTGCTGCAGAAGAAGCGGAGGGAAATTCAGCTTGTCGGCCGCAGTGGTTTGTGGTGCCGACATCATTGCGGTAGCGGCAGGCGGAGTTTGGGGTGGGGCTTGGGCGCTGGCAAACGCAGGAAAAATCACCAGTTCTGCAATAAGGGTGACGACAGAGAAGTGCGAGATCTTGGTCATAGGTGCTGGCAGTGTATCCGAGAAAGGAGTTGCGGAAAAGTGTGTTAGCGTGAGTCTCATGGATAAGAAAGAGATCAACTCGACAAAGCTGACGGTGAACTTCCTGGTCTGGATCGGCGGGGTGTTTATGCTGCTTCTGTTCGCGCTGCTCGCGCACTTCGTCTGGAGACTCTTCTAGTGGCTCGTCCTCGGGGCAAAAAAAGCGGCCCCATTGCTGGGGCCACGTTTCAAAGAGGTCAAGGTGGTGGGTGAATGTCAGGAAAGGCGATGGAAGTTGCCGTCCCGCAAGGCGGGACAGTACTTCGGGAAATGTTGAATAGAGAATCGAGTGAAGGTCATTGCTGTAGGTTTTACGGCCTCTTTAGTACTTTCAGAAGAAGCATTTCCCGAGCCAAATAGGGGAGCCGTTGATGATCGGGTCTCACAATCCGTAAGTAACTGATAAAAGGTGACTTGGGGTGGCTTTTCTTTCACGCTGTCAATTGAGCGTCTGAGGGTAGGCGGACGCGAAGTGCACAAGGCTGCACATTGAATGCACAAGAACGGGGGCAATCTGAGCCGCCGGGCGCCTCATCGGCGAACGGCGGCCCATAAGGACTAACGCGGACTAGCTGTTTCCAGCCACGGTACGCAGCTTCCCGGGCAGGAAGTGGTACGGAGGCCAGGGTCCGCTGATGGCCACTTCGCAGTTCTTGAGCTGCTTGGCGGCGGTGCTGTAACGATTCTGGTATTTCTCCACCGACTTGGAATCGATCAGATGGGCGATATCGATGAGCATGCCTTGGGGCGCAACCTTCTTGCAGCTCACTTCCTCTTCGAGCGGGTTAAACAGCTTGTGGACTTGCACCGAAAGGGCGCGGGCCTTGGTCTGGCGCTCGCGGTCGCGGGAAGCTTTGACGCGCAGTTTAGAGAGATAGTCGCCGCCGACCGTGTCGGGCAAAACGACATCGATCATGGCTTCGCGCAGCGAGCCGTCGGTGACCGTCAGCTTGATGTGCATCTCTGACTTGCCGCGGAGCCGGGCGACGCTCAGGCCGAAGGCGCGCCGGTTCACCCGGACGGCTTGGCGGAGGGCGTCGTCGCTTTCGAAAATAGTCCCGAAGCGGAAGGGCAGCACGGTGGAGTTGCGGAAGCAGCCGCTCACTACGCGGGCGTGCTCGATGGCGGATTTCTGATCAAGTTGGGTTGTGTTCTGGTCGAATTCGCTCACAATCACAGCAAACTCGCCGCTGGGATAGCTGAGGACTGGGGCTCCGTTCACGCCTTGAACATTCTCAATTACGAACGGGCGTCGGGAACGGGTGCCGTTAGGAAGGGTCTGGTGCTCGGTAAGGCAGTACGCGTACCACGCCATAATAGACTCTCCGAACCGGGACGGAGGCGGACCTACCACCTCTTATCTTGTTTTTCGCAACCAGCTGAACTGCGAGTGTTGGAGTTTAGAAACGAGCGGTACAGGGTCTAGAAACTGGGAATGCTTTACTGTCAAGCTCCGTAATGCATATTACTTCGGAGCGAATGGAAAATGCAACTTTTTCGTGGCAGGAGGCATCGCTCTGGATTTTGGAGGACGCGGCTGAATAGCAGGCTTGGCCCGAAGACTCCATATGACTTACGGTCAGACTAAGGAAGAACACCCGCATGAACAGGCGTCGCGGCGTGTGCGGCGTTCTTGTAAACCACGCCACCCTTCATCACAAATACGACTCTTCGGACGGCCGTAATGTCTTTCAGCGGATCGCCGTCGAGCGCGATGATATCCGCCTGAAGGCCGGGCGCGATCGAGCCGATCTGATCAGCCATGCCGAGCGCTTCCGCTCCCAGGGAGTTGGCGGAGACCATCGCTCCCATCGGGTCGACTCCGGCATCGCGCACGCGATTGATAAAGTCCTCTGCATTGCGGCCGTGCGCACCCGCTACCGCGTCAGTGCCATAAACAATCTGCAGCCCGGGGATACGTACCGCTCGTTGAATAAACTCCTGGTGCGCCGGGATGAGAGCTTTCATCGCCGCAAATCCCTCTTCCGTGTAATAGGGTGGGGCGAGGTATTTGTCTTTGAATTTGAGATAGGTTTCGAGCAACGATCCAGCTTGCGGATCGAGATACGCCCCGCGTTCTGCCATTAACTTCAGATCATCGTCCGACGCTCCCAGGCCGTGTTCGATTTCCGTGCAGCCGGCAAGAGTCGCGGCGCGCACCGCATCTCTATAAGCGTGCACCAGCGTGCGCAGGCCTTGCTTCTTCGCTTCATCGCAGGCGGCGTTCAACTGTTCCTGGGACATCGTCATCGGGCCGCGGGTCATGCCTCCGGAGGCATAGATTTTGATCAGGTCCGCGCCCGCTGCTTTTTGTTTACGTACGAAGGCTCGGATTTCTTCGGGCGTGCCCGTCTGCTCGCCTCGGCCCATGATCGGCTCGATGGCCGTGAGGATACGCGGGCCAGGGAGCAAGCCATTTGCGATGGCGTCACGCAAAGGAACGTCTGCGTGCGATCCCACGCTCTGGATGGTGGTAAATCCCGCCATTAATGTCAGCCACGCATTCGAGGCTGCGGCATAGATGCTCTCCGGTGTTGTCCCGCCCTGGCCAGCGTTTCTTCCGTCTGGGCCGAAGCTCCAGGTGATGTGCACGTGCGCGTCGATCCAGCCGGGGAGAACGGTGAGGCCGCGCAGGTCGTAGTTCACGGGCGCTGCCTTTGCGTCATCGATTTTGTCGACGGCGACAATTTTTGAGCCCTCGACGACGATGCGGGTGTCGTGCAGAACATGGCCCCGGCCATCAAGCACCGAGCTTGCGGCAATGACCATGCGCTTGTTCTGGGCCAGCGCTGGTGAAGGAGTTTCTTGAGCCATAGCGGAGACGGCAAGCAGGCCGAGAATCACCCGAGTGATCGAACATCGCATGGGATCTCCTGGGGTTCGATCCAAAGCGCGAACCAATTCTGCCACATTCCGGGCTACGGCCTATCCCTACTCGTAACGCAGGCTCTCGACGGGATCGAGCTGGGCGGCGCGGGCTGCAGGGACGGTGCCGAAAATCACGCCGACCACCGAAGAAACGATGATCGCGATGACGGCGGACCAACCGTTGATTGGTACACGGTACTCGGTGAGAAAGCGTACCGAGTAAGGGATGGCGAGACCGATGACGATGCCGGCGAAGCCTCCGATGAGCGAAATGAGAATGGCTTCGGCGAGAAACTGAAAGCGGATTTCGCGATTGGTAGCGCCAATGGCTTTGCGGATGCCGATCTCGCGTATGCGAGCGGTCACCGTGGCGAGCATGATGTTCATGATGCCAATGCCGCTGACCACCAGAGTTACCATGGAAACCAAAAGAAGAACCCAGGTCAGGCCGGTGGCGATGCGATCCATCATGGCGAGCACTGCGGTTAGGTTTTGCACGTTGTAAACCGACTCGGTTCGGTGGCGCGACTGCAACACGCGCTTGATCTGAGCGGTCGCCGGCACCACCATGTCCGCATCTTCCATGGAGAAATAGACCATCTTGATGCTGGGCGTTTCGAGGAAGTACCGGCTGACGCTGTACGGGATCGCCATGGAGTTGTCGCTCACTTCGGTCTCGCCGAAAGTTTCTCCACTCTCTTTGAAGGTGCCGATGACGGTGAAAGGCAGTCCGGTGAGCTTGATGATTTTGCCTACGGCCGCTTGCGGCGAACCGTAGATCGAGCGGGCCATTTTTTCCGTGATCACCGCGACTTTGTTGTGAGCCTGCGAATCTTCGCGATCGAAGAAGCGTCCGGAGACCACCGTCAGGTTGCGCACCAGCCGATACTCGGGATAAACGCCAAGAATTTGTACGTCTTTCTCGTCACCGTTGCCGATTGCGATGCGATCCCCGAGAGTGACGACAGGCGAAGCCGCAATCACGCCCGGCACCTGTTCCCGCACCGCCTGCACGTCCTCCACAGTGAGCGGATCAAGACTCGAATTGCTGATGTGCTGCGCGCCTTCGTATTCCGCCCAAATCTCGTTGGTGCCGATGGCCTGAATCTGGCCCAAGGCGTATTGCCTGCCGGTCATGCCAATGGTGACTACAAGGATGAGCGATGCGGTGCCGATCACCATGCCCAGCGCGGTCAGGATGAAGCGAACTTTGTTGCTGCAAAAAGTGTCGTAGGAGAAACTCAGGATCTCGCCCAAGGCCATATTGGGTCGGGGGTGATCGGGCATGAGGGCAGCGGCCATCGTAGTTAGATGCTACGTACAGGGGATAAGGGGCGCAAGAGCAGGAACCTCGGAGACTAGGAGGAAAAACCAACCCCAAAGGTTTGGTTGTGGCAAAGTAGAGGGTCATCTCTTGGATTCAGGTTTGATTCAGATTTCGATTGGAGCGAATTGGCCTTTTCTGCAACAACGAAGGAACTTAATGCGGGCGGCCGGGAAACAACGGGGAACACTCGGCGTTCGTTGCTGTGGATGGTTGTGGTGGCGCTCTTGTTGCGGCTTCTCGTGATGTCGTTTCTGTATCCGGAGCGGACGGACCCGTATCGCGATCATTGGCGAATGGGAGGCGAGAGCGGCAGGATTGCGCGCTCGATCGCGCAGGGCGAGGGCTTCAGCAATCCTCTATTTGGAAAGACCGGACCGACGGCGTGGCTGGCGCCGGTGTTTCCTTATTTGCTGGCGGGAATCTTCAAGATATTTGGCGTGTACAGCACGGCCTCGGCGATTGCAGCGCTTGCTCTGGACTGTTTGTTCTCGGCGCTGACCTGTATTCCGATTTACTTCATCGCCAAGAAACACTTCGGAACGCAGACGGCCGCGTGGGCGGGATGGGCCTGGGCGTTCTTTCCTTACGGAATTTATTTCTCGGCAGACTTCATCTGGGCGACGACTCTCACCACGCTTTTGATGACCATGGTCTTTCTCGTGGCGATTTATTTGGAAGCCTCGTCTTCAGTTTGGCCGTGGGTAGGGTTTGGTGCGCTCAGTGGATTTGGAGGGTTGACTGATCCGGTCGTGATGTCAGTGGCGCCTTTTCTCGGAGCATGGGCGTGGTATCGCCTCTATAAGAGTGGGCGGCAATGGCTGGTTCCGGGATTGGGAGCGGTGCTGGCTGTGACGCTGGTAGTCTCTCCGTGGTTCATTCGGAATTATGTGACCTTTCACAAGTTCATTCCGTTCCGCAGTTGTCTAGGCCTCGAAGTCTATTTTGGCAACAATCAGGATTCGTGGCATTGGGGCCCTCCCGGCTATCATCCTTCGGATAACGAAAACGAGTGGCGCGAGTATCAGCAACTTGGCGAGATCGCCTACACCTCGAAGAAGTTTCACGAAGGGCTGGCGTTCATCAATTCGCACCGCCTTCTCTATGCGGAGCAGACGCTGCGGCGCGTGGTTTATTTGTGGACGGGATTCTGGAGCTTCAGCCACCGCTATCTGCAGGAAGAGCCGGCCGATCCGTGGAATATGGTCTTCTGCACCGGGCTTACGGTGCTGACTTTGATTGGACTTCGCCGGGCGTGGCGGCTCGATAGGAACATCGCCATGCCTTATGTCATTGTGTTCTTTTTCTTTCCTATCATTTATTACTTGACGCATCCGGAAGATTATTACCGGCGGCCGATTGATCCGCAGTACGTGCTGTTGGCGGCCTTCGCAGTGGCTTCGTGGGTTGCGGCGCGGAAGCGAAGGCGAGCGAACATCCCGGCCAAGGTCGCGATGATTGAGTGAACTTCATTCTCTCTGAAAAATATAAAACGCTGGCTATTCTCCTGCTGCTGACGGCTGGGGCACTCTTGGTGCACGGGTATCACCCTTACGCCGAGGATGCGGAGATTTACCTGCCGGGCGTGGAGAAGATTCTGCATCCTGGACTGTTTCCGACGAGTCAGGAATTCTTCGCGTCGCATGCCCGCCTCACAATCTTTCCCAATCTGATTGCGTTTTCTTTGCGCCTGATTCACTTGCCGTTCGAGACCGGGCTTTTCTTGTGGCATGTGGCGTCTATCCTTCTTCTGCTGCTTGCCTGTTGGGAGTTGAGCAGTTTGCTTTTCCCGAGTGCGAGGGCGCGCTGGGGTGGAGTCTGTCTCGTCGCCGGCCTCTTAACGATTCCAGTGGCGGGAACCGCCCTGTACATCATGGATCAGTACCTGAACCCGCGGAATCTGGCGGCATTCGCCGCGATCTTTGCCGTCGCCCGGATTCTGGAGAAAAAGTATGTGCGAGCCGTGCTCTGGCTGGGGTTTGCGGGAAGCGTGCATCCGCTGATGGCCGCGTTTGCGTTCTCATTTTGCTTCCTTCTCGCGATCGCGGAGAAATTTGAAAGGAGAATGGCATCGCCAGTTGCCCCGAGCACGCTAACTGGCGTAGCCGTGTTGCTGCCGTTTGGGATTTCGTTGGATCCTCCGACTTCGCCGGCTTATCACGCGGCCGCGATGCGGCACGAGTTTCACTACATTCAGCTCTGGCGCTGGTATGAGCAGTTGGGCATTCTGGCGCCGGTGGTGTTGTTCTGGTGGTTTGCGCGCATCGCGCGGGAGCGGCAATGGCATCGATTGGAACTTGTGTGCCGGGCGCTCATCGTCTATGACTTGGTCTATTTTTTCGCCGCGCTCGTGGTCGATTTGCCGGCGCGATTTGAGAGTCTAGCTCGCCTGCAGCCGCTGCGCAGCTTGCATCTTCTCTACATGCTGATGTTCTTGATTATCGGCGGATTGCTGGGCGAATTTGTACTTAAGAGTCGAGTGTGGCGCTGGCTGGTGCTCTTTGTCCCGCTGAGCATTGGGATGTTCGTCGCTCAGCAAGATCTTTTCCCGGCGAGCGCTCACATCGAGTGGCCCGGGGTTGCCGCGAGGAATCAGTGGGCGCGGGCCTTTGTCTGGGTTCGTGATAACACGCCCGTGGATGCGGTGTTTGCGCTTGATCCCGATTTCATGCAGATCCGTGGAGAAGATACAATCGGCTTCCGCGGTTTGGCCGAGCGCAGTCGGCTGGCGGATTTATCAAAGGATAGCGGTGCGGTGAGTATGTTTCCTCCGTTGGCCGAGGAATGGTGGAACGAGGTGCAGGCGCAGACGCCGTGGAAGAGTTTTCATGCCGAAGACTTTCTGCGGTTGAAAAACAAGTATGGCGTGAGTTGGGTGGTCGCGCAGCAGCCGGGAGTTGCAGGGCTCGACTGTGCTTACCAGAACGCCGCCGTGCGGGTTTGCCGGATTCCCTAGCAGTGGTAACAGCGATGGCTCTCTTCGTGAAAATCCAGTTTCCCGAGCGGTCGATCATTTACAATGTGCATAATGTCGACTGCTTCGGCCGTTCAAACCGCCGTCCGGCTGTTTCCTTATGAAAGATGGGGATCTCCGCTGCCTGAGTTGGCCGGGCAGTATCGGGAGAACCATCCTTGCCCGCACATTCTGCTGAAGGATTTTCTTGATGATGAAGTTGCGCGGGACATGGCGGCGCAGTTTCCTCAAGCTGCAAGTGATGCCTGGACGCAGTACAAACACGCGAACGAAAACAAGTTGGGCATGCCCAAGCGTGAACTGTTTCCGGCGACAATCGGAGCAGTTACTGACGAATTGAACTCGCCCGAGTTCGTGGCCTGGGTTTCGGAATTGACCGGAATTCCCAATCTGATGGCGGACCCCATGCTCGAGGGCGGCGGCTTGCACCAATCCGGGCCGGGCGGCTACCTGAACGTGCATACGGATTTTTCCATGCACCACTTCCACACTCACCTGCACCGGCGCGTGAATCTTATTCTGTATCTGAATCCGGGATGGCAAGAGGAGTGGGGCGGAGCCATCGAATTGTGGGAGCGGAAGGACGGGAAGATGGCGCGTTGTGCGGCGAAGTATCCGCCGCTGCTGAACCATGCGCTCATATTTACCACCGACGAGCGGTCGTTGCACGGCTTCCCTGACCCTTTGACGTGCCCGAACGGGCAGTCGCGCAAGAGTCTCGCTTTGTATTACTACACCGTTGAGCAGGGCAAAAAAGTCACCGGACATTCCACCGATTACTTTGCGCGGCCGCAGGATGGCTGGGGGAAGTCGGCGATGATCTGGCTGGATAAGAAGGCCGTCGACCTTTACTCGCGCGCCAAGGCGAGGTTCGGATTCTCCGATGAATTCGCGAGCAAGGTGCTTGGATTTTTGTCGAAGAAGAAGTAAGCGGTAATCCAAAGTTCCGTCCACGAAACTTCTCCAACTCTCTGAACTATGCCGGGCGAGCCGTTCGGCGGGCGTAGTAGGTGGGATAGCCAGGTTCGAGCTTGCGGCCCTTGTCGCTGAAGCGGGGCAGGTGGATGAGTCCCGCCCTTTGCAGGGCGAATTCCAGAGCCGTGGCCAGCACGCCGAAACCATATTTCACGCTGCGGCGGAAGTTTATGGATGAGGCTTCCGCGAAATACTTCGTGGGACAAGAAACTTCTCCGATGCGAAAGCCGAAGTGCACGCACTGGGCGAGCATCTGGTTGTCGAAGACGAAGTCGTCGGAGTTCTCGAGCAACGGGAGTTCGGTGAGCACTTTGCGGCTGAAGGCGCGGTAGCCGGTGTGATATTCGGAAAGCTTCACGCGCAGAAAAAGATTCTCGAATGCGGTGAGCAACCGGTTCGAGACGTATTTGTAGAGCGGCATGCCGCCGCGCAGCGCCGTCCCGCCGATAATGCGCGAGCCCAGCACGACGTCATAAACGCCGTAAGCCACCATGCTGGCCATCGCTGTGACCAGCAGCGGCGTGTACTGATAATCCGGATGAAGCATGATGACTACGTCGGCGCCCGCGGCGAGAGCCTCACGATAGCAGGTCTGCTGATTGCGGCCGTAACCGTAGTTGCGATCATGCTGGAAAACGAGCAAACCCAGGCGGCGAGCCACGTCGACCGTGTGGTCAGAGCTACGGTCGTCGACCAGGATGCGGATATCCACCAGCTCCGGCAGTTCTCCTACCGTGGCCTCGAGCGTTTTCGCCGCGTTGTAGGCGGGCATTACGACTGCAATGCGTTTTCCATCAATCATTCTTGTTTGATCATTCTTGCCGGGTCCTCTGAGATTCTCCTTACAGAAATTCTTTGGCCACAAGGGTCACAGAGGAACACAGGGTAAAGCCTGGCACGTCCAAATGATAGCTGACGTCGCGAAAATAATTGTTCGACGAACCTTGGAAACGGGATCGCCTGGCCAGCCTCGCTCGCAAAAACTGAGGTACCCCCCTCCCCCTCCCCTCACTGGAATCATCGAGTTAGCACGAAATTCCCGGCAAAATCCGCATGGCAAAGGGGTTAGATACCATAATATAGAAAACAAACGGCTTACGGTCTGGCGGTTTCGTCCTCTGCGGACCGTCACTGCCTCGACAATGATCGCGCGACTGCGGGGCTGTGCGCAAGGTCAGATGTCACAAGTGGGGTGTGGAGAATTCCTGGATGGATTATGGATTGACGTGGCGGTGCGCCGTCGAGGACTAAGAGAAGTCAGAGACGAGGACGAGCGGCCCGATACTACCGTGCCGCCGGACAGCCGAGGGCGGCTGTCCCCACATGAGTTGTTGAGGCTCACGCGGTCTTGCTCCCACTCGCCGGTGTGTGAAAAACTGATCCTTCAGCGTTTTTCATCATGTCTGCAAAGCGAACACTCTTCGAGAAGATCTGGGATGCGCATCTGGTGGCGCAACCAAGCGGACGTTCGCCGATCGTTTACATCGATCTGCATCTGGTGCATGAAGTTACTTCTCCACAGGCCTTCGATGGGTTGCGAGCTGCGGGAAGAAAGGTCCGGCAGCCCTCGCGCACCGTCGCCACCGTCGATCACAACATTCCCACCGAGCCGCGGGGAACTCCCATCACCGATCTGATTGCGGCTAAGCAGATTGCGGCGCTGCAGGCGAACTGCAAGGAATTCGGCGTCCTGCTGTTTGACATGGATTCGCCTGAGCAGGGGATTGTGCATGTGATTGGGCCCGAACTTGGGCTGACGCGGCCGGGGATGACGATTGTTTGTGGCGATAGCCATACCAGCACGCACGGGGCTTTCGGAGCGCTGGCCTTTGGTATCGGGACGTCGGAAGTGGAGCACGTTCTGGCAACGCAGTGCCTGGCCCAGCAAAAGCCGAAGACGATGAAGATTGATGTGCGTGGGCGATTGGCCGAAGGCGTGACGGCGAAAGATCTGGCTCTGGGAATCATCGGGCAGATCGGCACCGACGGCGCGACCGGGTACGTCATCGAATACGCGGGCGAGCCAGTGCGGGCGCTCTCGATGGAAGGGCGCATGACGCTCTGCAACATGAGTATCGAAGCTGGAGCGCGAGCGGGGATGGTGGCACCGGATGAAATCACTTTTGCCTACGTGAAGGGCAGGCGATTTGCCCCGAGGGACGGCGAATGGGAGAAGGCAGTCGAATACTGGCGAAGCCTGCCGACGGATGAAGGAGCGGCGTTCGACAAAGTAGTGGAGATTGATGCGGCGCAGCTTTGTCCGTTTGTGACCTGGGGCACGAATCCAGGGATGGTCGCGCCGGTGACGGGGCGGGTGCCGGACGTTGGAAGCCTGAAAGAATCCGACCGGCGCTCGACCGAGCTGGCTTTGCAGTACATGGGTCTGGAGCCGGGGAAGCGCATTGAAGACATCGATGTCGATCGCGTCTTTATCGGGTCGTGCACAAACTCGCGCCTTGAGGATCTGCGGGCGGCGGCGCGCGTGGCGAAAGGTCATCACGTGAACGCGAAGGTGCGTGCGATGGTGGTGCCGGGATCGCAGACGGTGAAGCGGGCGGCGGAACAGGAAGGCTTGGATCGGGTTTTTCTGGATGCTGGTTTCGAGTGGCGCGAGTCGGGATGCTCGATGTGTTTGGGAATGAATCCTGACATTTTGCAACCGGGGGAGCGTTGTGCTTCGACCAGCAACCGGAATTTTGAAGGGCGGCAGGGACGCGGTGGGCGGACGCATCTGGTGAGTCCGATGATGGCGGCGGCGGCGGCGATTGCCGGGCACTTCACGGATATTCGGGATTGGAAGTTTCAGTGACGGGCTTTTTCCTGCACGTACCGTGAAGACGGAGATCCTTCGGCGACAAGAACCGCCTCAGGATGACGAGTGTTGTGGCGAATTAAGAATATGAAACCGTTTCGTACACATCGTGGGCGAGTGGCTCCGCTGGACCGGGTCAATGTTGATACTGACCAGATCATCCCTAAACAGTTTCTGAAGCGGATTGAGCGCACGGGCTTTGGACAGTTTTTGTTTTACGACTGGCGCTTCGCCGCTGATGGAAAGAAAAATGCTGGTTTCGTTCTGGACGAGCCGCGCTATGAAGGCGCGAGCATTCTGGTTGCGGGAAAGAATTTTGGCTGCGGATCGTCACGCGAACACGCGGTGTGGGCGTTGACGGATTTCGGTTTCCGGGCCGTGATTTCCTCTTCGTTCGCCGACATCTTCGCTAATAACAGCGCTAAGAACGGATTCCTCACCGTACGTCTTAGCGAAGCTGAAGCCGCTGAACTGATGCGGCGGTCTCGCGAGCTTGACGATTACCAACTCACCATCGACCTGGAGCAATGCGAGGTGCGAGACGAACAGGGCTTTCGAGCGAAATTTGCCATCGATGAATTCGTGCGTCACTGTCTGCTGAATGGGTTGGATGACATTGGTCTCACGCTGCAACACGAAGCAGAGATTGCCGCCTATGAAGCGCTGCATCCGCCGCAGCCGCCGCGATCGCCGGTATTGTAAGCCCGAACAGTTAAGACCCAGTAAACAAGGGTAAATATAGGCAAAGACGAGTAAAGATTTGTAAAACTTTCGCTCCGTACTTGACCTGTCGCGGCGCGCGGTTGATGCTAGTTTTGTAGGGTTTTACTATTAGATCCGCGTTCCAGTTCCTACCTGAGTCTCTCCGGCGGGAGGACCTTAGTCGTAAGACGATCGGCTGCCTATCGGGCACAGGTGCCGCAACCGACTGGAAAATGATACGTCTAATAAACGGCGCGATCTACGCCGAGCTTGTGGAAAGGTGCAAACGACCAAACCTGTGAAAACGATCGATTCGAGTTTTCTTCAAAAACAGAGGCAGTTTGCCCTGCGCTTTCGTCTTTGGCTGATACCGGCTGTGGCGCTGGCGGTGGTTTGCGCATCGTTCTCCGGTTGCACCAGCGCCGACTCGAGACAGAGGGCACAGGCCGCGGGCCCGCATGCGGTCTCGGTGGCCATAGCCAAGGTTCAGCAAGAGGATATGCCCGTCTACCTGGTCGGGCTGGGGTCGGTGACTGCGTTTTACACGGCGAACATAAAAAGCCGCGTGGACGGCCAGATCATGCGTGTGAACTTTCAGGAAGGGCAGGTCGTGAAAGAAGGCGATTTGCTGATCGTGATTGATCCGCGCCCTTACCAAGTGCAACTGGAACAGATGCAGGCCCAGTTGTTCAAGGATCAGGCTACGCTGCGCGACGCGCGACTGAACCTGCAGCGTTATACCACGCTGATTCCCTCCGGCAGCATTGCACAGCAGCAGGTGGACACGCAGCAGTCGTTGGTGGATCAACTCGACGGCCAGGTGCGCACTGATCAGGCGCAAATCGACAACGCCAAGCTGCAACTCGTCTACTGCAACATCACGGCACCATTTACCGGGCGGGTCGGGCTGCGGCAGGTGGATCCGGGGAATATTGTGCACGCTACCGACACCAATCCCATGCTGATCCTTACGCAACTGCAGCCGATCGCTGTGATCTTCACTCTGCCCGAGGATCAGTTGCCGACCGTGGCGCAGCACATGAAAAACTCGACGCTGCAAGTGGAAGCCTACAGCCGCGACGATCAGACCAAGTTGGCGACGGGCAAACTGCAGACGATTGACAACGAAATCGATCCGACGACGGGAACCGCGAAGCTGAAAGCAGTCTTCGATAACAAAGACAACCAGCTTTGGCCCAACCAATTTGTAAACGCCAACCTCCTGCTGGAGACGCGTAAGAACAGCACGGTGCTGCCTACGGCCGCGATCCTGCGCGGTCCGCAGGGAGCATTCGTCTATCTGGTAAAGCCCGACAAGACAGTCGAAGCGCGCACGGTGACCATTGCGCTCACGCAGGGCACGACCACCGCTGTCGTTGCCGGGCTCAACCCGGGAGACACGGTGGTGACCGACGGCCAGGACAAACTCCAAACCGGCAGCTCCATCGAACCGCGAAGCACTGGCCCCAGCAGCAGTGCAGGCGGCAGGAGTGGCCCGGCTTCAGGAACTGCGGGATCAGGAACTCCGGCTTCATGAGTCCTTCACGTTTATTCGTTCTCCGGCCAGTGGCGACCACGCTGTTGATGGTGGGCGTTCTGCTAGTGGGGTGGGTTGCGTTTATGCAACTGCCCGTCTCTGCCTTGCCGGAAGTCGATTATCCAACCATTCAGGTCGTAACGTTTTATCCGGGCGCAGATCCCGATGTGATGGCTTCGTCGGTGACTTCACCGCTGGAGCGGCAGTTCGGCCAAGTGCCCGGACTGAGCCAGATGACTTCTACGAGTTCGTTCGGCAGTTCGGTGATCACGCTGCAGTTCGCGCTCGACCAGAACATTGACGTAGAAGAGCAACAGGTTCAGGCTGCGGTGAACGCTGCACAAACGTACCTGCCGGCCGATTTGCCGAATCCTCCGATTTACAACAAAGTTAATCCGGCCGATTCACCGATTCTGACGCTGGCTCTAACCTCGGACTCGCTGGCCTTGTCGAAGGTGGAAGATCTCGCCGATACTGCGCTGGCGCAGAAAATTTCGCAGCTGCCGGGCGTGGGCCTGGTTTCCATCAGCGGCGGACAGAAGCCCGCGGTGCGAGTGCAGGTAAACCCGACGGCGCTCGCTTCCTACGGATTGAGCCTGGAAGATGTTCGCACAGCGCTGGCCGAGGCGAATGTAGATCAGGCGAAGGGCGTGATCGACGGCGCGCGCCAGTCGTACACGATCGGCGCCAACGACCAGCTGTTCCTTGCCGCGGAGTACAAGCCCATTGTCGTTGCCTATCACAACGGGGCGCCGGTGCGGCTCAGCGATGTGGCTAACGTGTTTGATGGAACGGAAAATGATCTGCTGGCAGCCTGGATGAATGAGACTCCGGCAGTGATCGTCAACATTCAGCGCCAGCCCGGGTACAACATCATCGGCGTGGTCGACCGCATCAAGAGGCTGCTGCCGCAATTGCAGGCTTCGCTGCCCTCGGCGGTGAAGATACAGATTCTTACTGACCGGACTACGACGATCCGCGCATCCGTAAGGGACGTTTATTTCGAGTTGGGGTTGACCATCGCGCTGGTGATCATCGTTATTTTCTTTTTCCTCAGGAACTGGCGGGCTACGGCCATTCCCAGCGTCGCCGTGCCGCTTTCGATCGTGGGAACGTTCGGCGTGATGTACTTGCTGGGATACACCCTGAACAATCTGACGCTGATGGCGTTGACCATCTCCACCGGGTTCGTGGTGGATGACGCCATCGTCATGATCGAAAACATCGACCGCTATCTTGAAGCCGGGGAGTCGCCGCTGGAAGCGGCGTTGAAAGGATCGGGACAGATTGGGTTCACCATCGTCTCGCTCACGGTGTCTCTGATTGCGGTGCTCATTCCGCTGCTGTTCATGGGCGACATTGTGGGCCGGCTGTTCCGCGAGTTCGCGGTCACGCTGGCCGTGACCATCCTGGTGTCGGCAGGGGTTTCCCTGAGCTTGACCCCAATGATGTGCGCCAAGCTGCTCAAGCATCGGAAGGAGGGCGAGAAGGGCCGTTTCTACGAGGTCACGGAGGATTATTACAACCGGGTCATTGCGTTTTACGGACGCACCGTGAAATGGGTGCTGAAACATCAAACGGCAACCCTGTTCGTAACCTTCGGAACCCTGGTTCTTACGCTGGTTCTGTACGTGGTTGTGCCCAAGGGATTCTTTCCAGTGCAGGATACGGGAGTGATTCTGGGAATTTCGGAAGCTCCGGACAACATTTCGTTTGACGCGATGTCGCAGCGCCAGCAGGAACTCGCGAAGGTGATTCTTAAGGATAAAGACGTGGAGAGCCTGTCGTCTTTCATTGGAGTGGACGGCACGAATACGACTCCGAACAGCGGGCGCATTCAGATTAACTTGAAGCCGCGCGATGAGCGTCGTGCGGACGCTTCAGCCATCATCCGGCGCCTGCAGCCTGCGTTGGCCAAAGTAGAGGGAATCACGCTCTACATGCAGCCCGTGCAGGACTTGACGGTGGAAGATCGGGTGAGCCGCACGGAGTTTCAATACTCCATCGAAGATGCCGACGCGCAGGAGTTGGCGCAATGGACACCCAAGCTTGTGGAGAGACTGAAAGCGGCGCCGGAACTTCGCGATGTCGCCACCGACCAACTCAACGGTGGGCTCAGGACAAATCTGACCATCGATCGCGACACCGCGTCGCGGCTGGGAATCCTGCCGCAGGCCATCGACAATACTCTGTACGACGCTTTCGGTCAGCGGCAGGTTTCCATCATTTTTACGCAGCTGAACCAATACCACGTGGTGCTGGAAGTGCTGCCGAACTTTGCCAAGACGCCCGACGCGATGAACGACATGTACGTTCGGCCGAGCAGCATCACGCCGACTACCGGCGCGCCTACCGCAAATGCTGCCACGTCGGCGACCAGCGGAGCTCCGGTGCCGCTTTCGACTTTCATTCGGATGCAAACCACGAATACAACCCTCGCGGTTAATCACCAGGGGCAGTTCCCGGTAGTCACGCTGTCGTTCAACCTTGCGCCCGGAGCCTCGCTTGGCGATGCCACGAAAGCCATCCAGCGAGTGGAGAAAGAGATTCAGTTGCCGGCGAGCATTCACGCTTCTTTCCAGGGAACGGCCGCTGCGTTTCAAAATTCGCTTTCGAGTGAACCGTTCCTGATTCTGGCTGCGATCATCACGGTGTACATCGTCCTAGGAGTGCTGTACGAAAGCTACATTCACCCCGTCACGATTCTCTCCACCTTGCCCTCGGCCGGAGTGGGCGCGATCCTGGCCCTCATGCTCACAGGAAACGATCTTACTGTAGTGGCTTTGATCGGCATCATCCTGCTGATTGGCATCGTAAAAAAGAATGCCATCATGATGATCGACTTCGCTCTGGAGGCCGAGCGCGAAGAAAACAAACCACCGGAAGAGGCGATATTTCAGGCATGTTTGCTGCGCTTCCGCCCCATCATGATGACGACCATGGCTGCGCTGCTCGGTGGTCTGCCACTCGCGCTAGGGTCGGGAACGGGGGCGGAGTTGCGGCGGCCGCTGGGCATCACGATCGTGGGTGGTCTGATTCTCAGCCAGTTGCTCACGTTGTATACCACGCCGGTGGTTTATCTGTGGTTTGACCGGCTGGGCCAACGATTTGCGAAGTACAAGATCGGCAATCCGATTCCGCACGAAATGCCGGCGGATTAGCGATGCGAATTAGAGCATGAGTATCTCGGCTCCATTTATCCGGCGTCCGGTCGGCACGTCGCTGTTAGCGGCGGCCCTGTTGCTCTCAGGGATTCTTGCCTTCAATTACTTACCGGTGTCTTCGCTGCCCAGAGTGGATTTCCCTGTAATCAGCGTGGGCGCCAGCTTGCCAGGCGCAGACCCGCAAACCATGGCTTCCGCGGTAGCCACCCCGCTGGAGCGGCAGTTTGGACGCATCGCGGCGGTTAACCAGATGACCTCGACGAGCCAGTTGGGCTCGACCAGCATTGTTTTGCAGTTTGATCTGAACCGGAACATCGACGCGGCCGGGCGCGATGTCCAGGCAGCCATCAATGCCGCGCGCAGCCAACTCCCCGCCAACCTGCCCAGCAATCCCACCTATCGCAAGGCCAATCCGGCGGATGCGCCGATTCTGATTCTGGCTCTGACTTCCGATACGGAGACGGTGCCGCAGATGTACGACGCAGCCGACTCCATTCTGTCGCAGAAGCTGGCTCAGGTGGCGGGTGTGGGCACGGTTTTTGTGGGTGGTGCGGCGCAGCCCGGGGTGCGCGCGGAAGTGAATCCGATGCTGCTCAATAAGCTGGGCGTCGGCCTGGATACGGTTCGCAACGCGCTAAATCTTGCCAACTCGAACCAGGCCAAAGGGGGAGTGTCGAACAGCACAACGTCGCTAACTTTCAGCGACAACGACCAACTTTTCACGGCGGACCAATACCGGCCTCTCATCGTTGCTTACCATAACGGCGCTCCGGTGCGACTGGGAGACGTGGCCGACGTTGAGGATTCGGTGATAGACGTTCGCAACATCGGGCTGCTGGGCAACCCGGAGAGCCTCGCGCATGGGGAGGGTGCTGGGAAGCCGAGCGTTCTGATTATTATTTTTCGCCAGCCCGGAGCCAACGTCATTGAGACCGTGGACCGCGTGGTTCGCTTGATGCCGTATCTGCAGTCCTCAATTTCCCCTGCGATCAAACTCCTCGTGGCCATGGATCGCACGGTCACGGTCCGGGCCTCAGTAAAAGACATTGAAACCACGCTGCTTATCTCGATTATTCTTGTGATCCTCGTAGTGTTCGCATTTTTGCGGACGGTACGGGCGACAATCATTCCCAGCATCGCGGTTCCGCTTTCCCTGGTGGGCACGTTCGGCGGTATGTACCTGCTGGACTATAGCCTCGACAACCTATCGCTCATGGCGCTAGCGATTTCCACGGGATTCGTCGTGGATGACGCCATCGTGGTCCTGGAAAATATCACACGTTACGTAGAGCAGGGCATGGACGCGGTACAGGCAGCGTTCAAAGGAGCTTCCGAGATCGGATTCACCGTGATCTCGATGAGCGTATCGCTGGTTGCGGTGTTCATCCCGTTATTGCTGATGGGCGGAATCGTGGGACGGCTGTTCCGCGAGTTCGCGGTCACGTTGAGCATTGCGATCGGAGTCTCGCTGGTGGTCTCTCTCACCACCACCCCTACCATGTGCGCCAAGTTTCTGCGCCCGGAGGAACATAAGCGCCACAATCTCTTCTATCGCATCAGCGAATGGTTTTTCGACACGATGCTGGCGACTTACCGCCATGCACTGAAAGTGGTACTGCAGTACCAACTTGTCACGCTGGTCGTGACCATTCTGGTGGCGTGCCTAACCGTCTATCTCTACATCATCGTGCCCAAGGGCTTTTTCCCGCAGCAGGATACGGGGCGCATCGGGGGATCAGTGCAGGCGGCGCAGGATATTTCTTTCCAGGCGATGCGTGACAAGATGGAGCGCTACGTCAGGATTGTGATGACCGACCCCGCCGTAAACACAGTCGTAGGATTTGCGGGAGGAAACACCGTCTCGAATCAAGGCCGGTTCTTTATCATGTTGAAGCCGCTGGCGGAGCGCGGCAAGTGTCCGGCGCATCACTTCTGGCAGTCTTGCCCTAACGTTACCGCGGATGATGTGATTAACCGTCTTCGTGGAAAGCTCGCCGTGGTGCCGGGAGCCACGCTCTATCTGCAATCCTATCAAGACCTCACCATTGGTGGACGCTACGGAAATGCGCAATATCAATACACGCTGCAAGGCGAAGATTTAAATGAGCTCAATAGGTGGGCACCACTGTTGTTGGAAAAAATGCGCCCCCTGTCAGAACTTCGCGATGTGAATACAGACCAGCAGGATCGGGGATTACAAGCGCACCTCGTGATCGACCGCGATACGGCCAGCCGTTTGGGCGTAGCCGCGCAGGACATTGATAATGCGCTCTACGATGCCTTCGGCCAGCGCCAGGTCTCAACCATGTACCGTCCGCTTAACCAGTACCACGTGGTCATGGAAGTCGCGCCAGAGTTCCAGCAAACACCCGAGGCTCTGCAGAATATTTACCTGCGCTCTTCCAATGGCACGCCCATACCGCTGGCGGCATTCACTCACTTCGAGCCCTCGAATATACCTTTGGCGGTGAATCACCAGGGTCAATTTCCGTCGGTCACGATTTCATTTAACCTGGCTCCCGGAATCTCTCTTGGGCAGGCAACGCAAGCCATCCAGCAGGCCCAAAGTTCCATCGGTTTTCCGGAGACGATTCAAGCAAGCTTCCAGGGCACGGCAGCGGCTTTCCAGGACGTGAAATCGAGCGAGCCGATCCTGATTCTCACTGCCTTGATCGCGGTTTATATCGTGCTGGGCATGCTTTATGAAAGCTACATTCACCCCATCACGATTCTCTCAACAATTCCCTCAGCCGGCTTGGGCGCGCTGCTGGCGCTGTTGCTCACCCACAACGAACTCAACGTGATTGGGACCATCGGAATCATTCTGCTGATCGGGCTGGTGAAGAAGAACGCTATTATGATGATCGATGTGGCGCTCGAAGTGGAGCGCACGCAAGGGAAGAAGCCGGTCGAGGCCATCTACGACGCCTGCCTGCTGCGCTTCCGTCCCATCATGATGACCACAATGGCCGCCCTGCTGGGAGGTCTGCCTCTTGCCCTGGGCACGGGCACCGGTTCCGAACTGCACCGTCCTCTGGGTATCACAATTGTGGGCGGCCTGATTGTAAGCCAGGCGCTTACGCTATTCACCACACCTGTTGTGTATGTGTATCTCGACCGTTTACGTCTGGCATTGCGCGGTGGCGAGCGGAAGCCCGTGATGCAGGACTCTTCCGGCGCTCCCACGCCGAGTCCGGTCCACTAAGCATTCGCTTTCCCGGTCCTGTAAAATTGAAAATCTCCGAAGGCCGACTTGTGCAGGCACAAGGGGAGCCGTGCAACCCATTTTCGGGAGGATCGCATCGCAGAGGTGGGGCGCCGAACGCCGGGAACAACCTGGCTTCCAACGGTCTGAAGAGACCGCCCGCCAAAGCGCGACGGGATGGGTGCGGTAGAATACCCCTTTTTCTTGCCGGAAATCGTATGATGGTGGTTTCGTTCGGACACCTGATTGTCGCGGTGCCCGGTATGATCAAGCTTCGTTCGAACTTGGCTTTCAAATTCTCGCAGGAGTCACGGATGCTTCAGAAAGCACTGATACTGGTTTTCGCCGTCGCAGGGATTGCCGGTTGCGTCGGCTGCAGCACAACCAGCCATTATGTTTACGCCACTCTTCCAGCTGCTAATGAACTGGCAGTTTACCGGGAGGATCCGTACTCTGGCACGCTCACGGAACTCGCTGGAACTCCGTACACGGTGGGGGATGGAGCTCAATCTGTGGTGGCCGATCCCTCGGGAAAGTTCCTGTATGTGGCGAATCCCGGTCAAAACGAAAACGATATTTCCCTGTTCGACATCCTGAGTAACGGCTATGTGAATGAGATCCCGCCACGTACGAACGTTGCCATCAATGGAAACGGGACGCCAGGGGGCGGCACACAGCCGAAGCTTCTGGTTTTGGACCCTTCAGGCAATTATCTGTACGTGATGAATACAGCATCGGATAACATTTCGGTATTCTCCGTCGACAGCAGCACTGGCGTGCTCACCCAGCTTCCCACTTCCCCGTTCTCGCTCAGTGGGTTGACGCCGCTAAATATGGTGCTCACGCCATCGGGCGACTTTCTCTACATCGGTGTCTCAGGCGGACAAATCGGAACCAACAATGGGTCAATCTTAGGCTTCAGCGTGAACTCGGGAGTCCTGCAATTGCTCAATCCTCCTCTAACCTCCGCCGATGGGGTCAATCCGAATGGACTTGTGATCGACCCGAGCGGCAGTTATCTGTACGTGGCGAATACGCAATCAACTTCCATCTCTATTTTTGCCATTCAATCGACGGGAGCGCTGTCGGAGGTTCCAGGGTCTCCACTCTCCACCGAACCTTATAGCGATCCCTTTTCGCTGCTGCTGGATCCCAAAGGCCAGTATCTCTACGTGGCGAATCAGGGATCCAGCAACGTTGCCGTATATTCAATCGATTCGACTACTGGGTTGCCTACGGCACTTACCACTTCCACCAGCGCCTTTGCCTTCACCACGGAAGGCAGTCCTAGTTTTCTAGTCGAGGACCCGAACGGAAATTATTTATTTGTGGGGAACCAGGGCTCCTCTGCGGGAATTCAGGCGTTTGGCGTCAATAGCGGCAATTTGAATCCTCTCTTAACCTATAGCGTTGGCAATACGCCCAGTTCGATCGCCGTGGTCCAGTGAATGAAAAACAGCCCGCGTTTCAGTCTGCGGACTGAACCGGAAGAACTTTCCCCGGCGCACAGCACTGGACGAACCAGCCGGAATAGGTTAGTTTGCTGAGAGTGGCTAACACATGAGTGTCGCCATGAGCCGCGCCTGGGAACAGGCCGCTTCACGAACGACGGAGTTTTCTGTTAATAAGCCGATGACATACAAAAACTCCCAACTCTGCGACAATAACTAATCCGGCGCGAGCCCCCCTGTGTAACCATCACGGGACTGAACATCGAATCGCGGAGAATAGCCCGATTCGGTCGGCTTGGGGGTTGATTCCGTTGCCGAGACTCACGTCAGGACACAGAATCCATGAGGATTGCCAGCGCGGCGAGCGCCTTCCCGGAACATTACTACTCTCAGAAAGTTCTTCTCGAACGCCTCCAGGACTATTGGGGACCCGAACTCAAGAATCCGCTATTGCTGGCCCGCCTGCACCGCAACGTCACTGTCGATGGCCGCTACCTTGCGATTCCCGCGGAGCAGTACGTGGACATCAAGACCTGGGGCCAGGCCAATGACATCTGGATCAGGGTCGCGCAGGAGTTAGGAGAGAAGGCTCTCTGCCTCGCACTGCACAATGCGGGACTGGAGCCCTCCGACTTGGGTTGTCTGCTGTTCACGACCGTCACCGGAGTCGCGAGCCCTTCCATCGACGCTCTGCTGATCAACCGCATGAAGCTCCCGACAAACATTCGCCGCACCCCGATCTTCGGACTGGGATGCGTGGCCGGCGCTGCGGGAATTGCGCGCGCCTCGGATTACGTTCGCGCCTATCCGAAGCAGGCGGCAGCTTTGGTATCGGTGGAGCTTTGTTCGCTTACGTTGCAACGTGAAGATCTGTCGGTAGCGAACCTGATCTCCTCCGGACTGTTCGCCGATGGCGCTGCCGCTGTCATCGTGACCGGTGCGGAATTTGAAGCGCCGGAGCGAGAAATTCCCGGGCCCAGGATCCTCGCGACGCGTTCAGTGTTTTATCCCAGCACAGAGGAGATGATGGGCTGGAACATCTCTGAGAAAGGCTTCCGCATCATACTCTCCACTGAAGTTCCGACCTTGATCCGAGAAAATCTCGGCCGCGACGTGGACGCGTTTCTGGCGGACAACGGACACAAGCGAAGCGACCTGAAGAGCTTCGTTCTCCACACGGGAGGGCCGAAAGTGCTTGACGCTTCGGCGGACGCACTGGGGTTGCACAACGGCCAGCTCGATGCTTCCTGGGACTGCCTGCGCAAGGTAGGAAATCTTTCTTCAGCGTCTGTGCTGTGTGTGCTGGAGGATGTGATGAAAAACCGGCGTCCTGAGCCCGGCACGCTCGGTCTGCTCGCCGCCATGGGACCCGGGTTTTGTTCAGAGCTTCTGCTTCTGCAGTGGTGAGGTCGCGTAGTTGATGCACTCGACAGAGGTGTTTGTAATTGGCGGTGGCCCAGCCGGGCTGGCAGTGGCGATTGCGGCGCGCCAGCAAGGACTGCGCGTCGTGGTCGCCGATGGCGCCAAGCCGCCGATCGACAAGGCATGTGGTGAAGCGCTGATGCCGGACGCGATTGCAGCCCTGGAACGGTTAGGAGTTGCCGTGCCGGCCCCTGACGCCTGTCCTCTTCGCGGAGTGCGCTTCCTCAGTTCCGGATTGTCTGCAGAGACGGTCTTCCCTTCTGACGCTTCCGGGCTCTCCATTCGGCGGACCACGTTGCATCGCATTATGACTGAACGAGCTGCCGCACTGGGAGCCGATCTGCTATGGCAGAGCGCGGTCACGGGAATTTCAAACGACGGCGTACAGTTGGGCGAGCGCTCGATTCGCGCGCAGTGGATTGTCGGCGCCGATGGCGCCAACTCGCGCGTACGCCGCTGGGCGAACCTTGAGGCCCACTCGCGGACCGGCCTCCGTTATGCTTTTCGACGGCACTATCGCGTCCAGCCGTGGACTGATCGCATGGAAATATATTGGGGAAAGCGCGTTCAGGGCTACGCCACTGCCGCAAGCAAAGAACAAGTCTGTGTGGCCGTGGCTTCGCGCGATCCCAGGCTTCGCCTGGAAGAAGCTTTGGGCCAGTTGCCGGAATTGAACGAGCGACTTCGCGGGGCTGAAGCGGTTTCTGCCGAGAGGGGATCCGTAACCGCGAACCGCAAACTGAAGCGTGTCTGTCGACGGAATATCGCGCTGATCGGCGATGCTTCCGGAACCGTGGATGCGATCACCGGCGAGGGCCTTGGCCTGTCCTTCAGCCAGGCCGTGGTGCTGGCCAGCTGTTTCAGGTCGGGAAATCTCAGTGCTTATCAAGACGCACATCGCCGCCTCGCGCTACGCCCGCTGCTTATGGCTCGATTGATGCTCACGCTTGATGGCCATTCCGGGTTTCAACAACGTACTCTCCGCGCCTTTCGCAGGCATCCTGAAGTCTTTCGAAGACTGGTGGCTCTGCATGTAGGAAGTTTGTCGCCTTTTCACATCGCGCTCGACGGGCTCACCCTGGGATGGGGGCTGTTCACTGCATAGCCCGATGAAAGATTCCGACCAGGGGCTTTATCGAAGGTACGAGTGCGGCAAGCTCCTTGCCGTCGCTGTATTTCTCGCAGTTTCAGGCGCCGCTTCTGCGGCGCAGGGCGTGGCATTTCAGCTGGACCCTCAGCACACTACGATTAACTTCACGCTCGGCGATGCGCTCCACACGGTTCACGGAACGTTCCGCTTGAAACAAGGTGCTCTACGTTTTGATCGTTCTTCGGGTGATCCTGCTTCGGGTAAACTTACGGGCGAAATCATAGTGGACGCAAAAAGCGGTGAAAGTGGCAGCGGAATGCGTGACCACAAAATGCATCGAGAGATTCTGGAGAGCGACCGCTATCCGGAAATTGTGTTTCGTCCCGATCGCGTCGATGGCACTGTGGCCCTGCAAGGAAAGTCTTTCGTGCGGGTGCACGGAATCTTCGCCATCCACGGATCGGATCATGAACTGACCGTCCCGGCCGAGGTGGAGGTGTTCCCGGACCACTGGACGGCGACCCTTCACTTTGCGGTGCCTTATGTGAACTGGGATATGAAGAATCCGAGCACGTTTTTTCTGCGAGTCAGTGAATCGGTCGACATTGATTTGACGACGGGCGGAACAGTAGTCCGTTAAGGATCCGGCCTTGAAAGTCCAGGCTTGAAACGACTCGTTAAAAACGCGAATCAATACCCGTCAAGCGGCAATATTCCTTTCCCTTCGATGCATTCATAGCATCGTCCGGCCGCGAGATTCGTGAACTCTTCAGTTCTTCCGCTCGGCCAGAGAATGATCGCGCGCTCCACGCGATCGCGCTTCTCCAGTCCAAACGTAACGGGAAATTCCGACTGCGACAAATAACTGGAGCCACTCTTCACCATGCGCGACTGATTCGAACCTCCGGAGACAATGCGGATCGTCGCACCGATTCCGTCGCGGTTCGATTTGGTGCCGACGAGCCGAAAACGAATGCTGTGGTTGCCGGCCAGTTGGTCGTTTCGATAGAGGTATGCAGGACCGTTATTTGTGGTCAGTAGCAGGTCGAGGTGGCCATCGCGATCGAAGTCGGCATAGGCGAGCCCGCGTCCCACCTTCGGCTGCTCGAATCCGCTGCCCATTTCCGCAGCGATGTCGTGAAAACCTCCGGTGCCATTGTTCAGAAAGAGCTGCGGCGGCTGGGCATAGCCAACATTGCCGCGAATGTTGCGGACCGTCTCGTCGATGTGGCCGTTAGCCACGGCGAGATCGAGCCAGCCATCGAGATTCGCGTCGAGGAAAACGCATCCAAAACCCAGACTGTTCTTGGAAGCTAATCCCACGCCTGCCTGCGCGGCGATGTCTTCATATTCTTTCCCGTTGAACTCATACAGGCCGGTCATTTCGTTATCGAAGTTCGTGATGGCCACGCCGGAACGGCCGGAGTTTGTGAAATCGCCAACATCCACGCCCATGCCGGCTCGCGCCTTGCCCTCGGTGCTGAAGGCCAGCCCGGCCTCGACTGCGGCGTCTTTGAACGTGCCGTTGCGCTGGTTTCGATAGAGCTTGTTGGGCTGAGTGTCGTTTGCGACAAGCAAATCTGGCCACCCACTCTGGTTTTCGTCCAGCATGGCAACGCCCAGAGATTTGGAACTGCTGTCGAAAATGCCGCTTGAGGCAGTAACGTCCTCAAAGGTGCCGTTGCCGCGATTGTGAAATAGCCAGCAGGTTTCGCCGCGATAGGCTTCCGGAGTGCAATAAGATTTGTGCTTGCCGTCGAGACTGCAGAACACGTCGTGCTCAGGCGACCACTTGACGTAGTTGCAAACAAAAAGATCAAGCTGTCCGTCGCGGTCATAATCAAACCAGAGAGCGGACGTGCTGAACGCCGAGCGTTTTCCCAATCCGCTGGCGTTGGTCACATCTGTGAAAGTTCCTTTGCCGGTATTGTGGAATAGCCGGTTCTGCCCCACGCAGGTCACCAGAATGTCAGGGAATCCGTCGTTGTCATAATCGCCGACGGCCACGCCCATGCCGTACATTTCAACATCCAGTCCGGCGCGGGAAGTGACGTCAGTGAAGGTGCCGTTTCCGTTGTTGTGATAGAGCCGCAACGTCGAGCGCCGCTGCTTGTGTCCCGGCCAATCCATTCCGTTGATCAGAAGAACGTCTTGCCAGCCGTCGCGGTCGTAATCGAGAAAGGCGCAGCCGGAACCCAGAGTCTCCGGCAGATATTTCCCGCCGAAGGCGCCGCTGTTGTGCTGGAACTGAATGCCGGCGCTGGAGGTGACATCAACCAAACGAAAGCCGGGTGAGGCCGCTGCTCCAGAAACCGCGCCCAGAGCCCGCAGCGGCGGCAACTGTGACATCGAGGCCAGACCCACTATGCCCTGCAGAAAAGATCTGCGATTCACGTAACGTCTCACGGAACGTTCACCAGCCCGGAGCGAATTGCGTAGACCACAAGCTCGGCCGTCTTATGAATGCCGAGCGCGTTCATGATGTTGGCGCGATGGACCGCAACTGTATTGGCGCTGAGATCGAGCGCGATAGCTATTTCCTTGTTCGACTTGCCATCGACAATCATCTGCAGGACTTCGAGTTCGCGCGGCGTCAGGCCGCCGCTGCGTTCGCCTTTGAGCGCCGAGGGTTGCTCGACCTGGGGATCGAAGATCGTTTCCCCGCTGGCCACGCGCCTCACGGCTGACCCAAGTTCAAGATTCATCGCGTTCTTCAGAATGTATCCCCTGGCGCCGGCCTCGGTCGCTTGCCTTACCCAGGTGTTTTCTGAATGCATGCTGAGCATGAGCACCGCGGTCTCGGGCAAGTCTTCGAGAATCTGCCGCGTTGCATCGAGTCCATTCATCTTGGGCAATGCGCAGTCCATCACGACGACTTGCGGCTTCAACTGGTGGGTCAGTTTGACCGCTTCTTCCCCGTCGCCGGCCTCGCCAACCACGACCATATCCGGTTCATCCTCCAATATCCTCCGAAAGCCCCGCCGGACCAGGCTATGGTCATCGACGAGCAACACACTGATCTTCTTTGTCATATTTCACTTTTCTGGTCTTGATCTTTTTCCCGGGGATTTTTCTTTCTGGGATCTCCGTCTCGCGACTCAACGTTCTCGCGAGGCACCGTCAGGTGCAATAGCGTACCTCCGGTGGCGGGGGTCGCAAAGATCAATCGTCCATCCATCAATTCCGAACGTTCACGCATCGCTACGAGTCCGATGCCTTGCTTGGCAGGCCGCCGGTTGAAGCCTACGCCGTGATCCTCCACTTCCAACTCAAGCGTCGTGGGCAGAAAACGTAATCGTATCCAGGCCTGTTTTGCGCCGGAGTGCCTCGCCACGTTGTTCAATGCTTCCTGCAGCACGCGGTAGATTTGCACTGCGGCGCTTCCATCTACGTCGAATGGCACGCCCTCTTTTTCATAGGATATGGCAATCCCGGTCTGTCTTTCCACGGTGGGGATGTACCAGTCGAGCGTAGTCTCCAGCCCGGCCTCGTCGAGCATCACCGGATGCAGCGCCTGCGACAGTGTTCGAACCCGGTCGAGCGTGTCCTGTGCGATCTGGTTGACTTCCTGCAAGTCGCGGCGCAAGGGTGAACCCTCTGGAGCGTGAGTTCCTGCGCGGCCGAGCATCGATCCCATTGCGGTCAGAATCTGTCCAAACTCATCATGCAGCTCGCGCGAAATGTAGCGCAGCGTGGATTCCTGGGTAGCAATCAGTTTCTGCGCCAGTTCGCTGCGCCGCTCCGAGAGCTCAGCCATGCGCGCGAACAGCCGCCGGTTCCACCGGATCATGGAAAATCCAGTCAACAGGATCGCTGCCAGAGTCGCGGCCAGAAACACATAAACCTGCCGCTGCACCCTGTTATAGATCTGAACAATGCGCTGCGCCGCCCGTTCTTCGTTCTCGCTGTTCTGCACCAGCATCCGGGCGACGGCCGTGCTGAGAGCCGCTTGCCGGGCTTGTAAAGAAAGCTGGATTTGCACTCTCGCGTCTTTTTCTTTACCCGAACCGGCGAGCACAAACACGCGGTCGACGGCATCCCAAAACTGGGTCAACGAACTGCTGAGCGCAGCGCTTTGCTCGGGCGTCCGACTGGTTGGGGCCAGCCCGGCTTCGAGGCGCATGGCGTCATCGAGGTCAGTGCGTATGCGCTGGAACTGCGCCGACCACGCTGTGAGCGGATACGGTTCGTCGTTGTCGATCATGTCACGCATGGCGACCGCGAGCAGGTTCAGGTCGTTCTGGATGCGGAGCAACTGCAGAGAATCCTTGCGATTGCGGTCGATCAGATCGGACTGAAGCTTGCGCAGACCGGACACTTGCCAGGTGATGTATGCGGAGTAGACTACGACTGCTGCGAGGGTGATGATCAGCCCGAGCAATAAGCCCACGGTTGGAGAGCGATCGGGAGAAGGCGGACGTGCCACGCCCCGAGGATACAACGCCCCGCCCAGACGTGTCACAATGCAGTAATAATGAAGCGAATCGAACTCTGGCGGAGTCCAATTAAAGATTGAGTACAGACCCTAAAGCAACCCAGAAACCCCCGAAAGTTCAGAGACTCCGCGCCGTTCTCCCTATCGTTTGGGAGTTGACTCGTCCGCGCGTCGGCCTGCTGAGCGTCGGCTTTTTGCTGATGATTGTGAACCGGGTAGCCAGCCTGGTTCTTCCCTACTCCACCAAGTTCTTGTTCGATAACGTCATCCCCAAGCACTCCCTGCACTTGCTCGACCGTCTCGTTCTGGTGGTCCTGGGCGCAACGCTGATCCAGGGAATCACGTCGTTCTCGCTGACGCAGTTGCTATCGAAAGAGGCGCAGCGCCTGATTACGGAACTGCGCCAGCGGGTGCAGAAGCACATTTCGCGGCTTCCGGTCGCATTCTATGACGCGAACAAAACCGGCATGCTGGTGTCGCGAATCATGAGTGACGTGGAAGGCGTGCGCAATTTGCTGGGGACCGGCCTGGTCGACTTTGCGGGTGGACTGCTGACCTCCGCCATCGCGCTTGCGGTCTTGCTTCACACGAGTGTGATAATGACGTCGATTGCGCTGGGATTCTTGCTGTGCTTTGCCGTCGCTCTGAGCAAAGCTTTCGGCACGATACGGCCAATCTTCCGGGAACGCGGCAAGATTAACGCCGAAGTGACCGGCCGCCTCACGGAATCTCTGGGGGGCGTTCGCGTCATCAAGGGCTATCACGCGGAGGAGCGCGAGGAGGCGGTCTTCGCGCACGGCGTGAAACGCCTGCTCGAAAACGTCATGCGCACGCTCACAGCTACGTCGGTAATGAGCCTTTCCGCCAGCGTGCTTTTAGGCGTGGTCGGTGCGGTAGTAACGTTTGTGGGAGCACGCCAGGTCATGGCGGGGACTATGTCGATTGGCGGTCTCGTCTCTTTCACTGCGATGTTGGCTTTTCTAATCGCACCTATGGCGCAAGCCGTGGGAATTGGAACACAGCTCACCGAGGCTCTCGCGGGATTAGAGCGGACTCAGGAAATCCTGCACGAACGTCCCGAGGACGAGGACCCGAAACGCTCCGTGGCGCTGGGCGACATTCGCGGCAACGTGGAGTTTGACGATGTAAGTTTCAGCTACGACGGGGTTCACGAAGTTCTGCATGATATTTCTTTCCGCGCGGAACCCGGCACAGTTACGGCGCTGGTGGGATCCTCCGGCTCGGGGAAATCAACGACCATCGGCCTGATCTCGGCTTTTTATGTACCCACGAAAGGCAGAATTCTCGTGGATGGTACGGACCTGAGCACGGTCCGGCTCGATTCTTACCGCACGCGTCTCGGGGTGGTGTTGCAGGAATCGTTTCTGTTTGATGGGACAATTCGCGAGAACGTTATGTTTTCACGTCCCGGGGCGACTGAAGAAGAATTTCTGCGTGCCTGCCGGATCGCTCGCGTGGATGAGTTCGCCGAATCGTTCGCTGAGAAATATGACACCGTGGTCGGCGAGCGCGGCGTGAAGCTCTCGGGCGGCCAGCGGCAGCGCATTTCGATCGCCCGCGCGATTCTCGCCGAGCCGCGCATTCTGATTCTTGACGAAGCAACTTCCAGCCTCGACTCGGAATCCGAACAGATGATTCAGCACGGACTTTCTTATCTCATGCAAGGCCGAACTACGTTTGTGATCGCGCACCGGCTTTCGACTATCCGGCGCGCTGACCAGATTCTGGTGATGGAGCAGGGACGAATCGTGGAACACGGCACGCACGAACAACTCTATGAAGCGCAGGGCCGATACTACGATCTTTACACCCGGCAGCATGGCCTGGAGCATAACCTCTTTCTCGCACCGGGCGAAGGCGACACGCTCGAGACAAACGGCAACGGCAGCATCGGTCCGGCACGCAACGGTGACGTCAAGCCCACCGACGCCTTGCGTGTGCTCAAAGGAGAGGTTCGCTAGCCTCATGAGCAGCCCCGGCCGAAACTCGCTGAAGAATGCTCGCGCGATTTACGCGGACGAGCTTTGCCGCTATTACCGCATGGGTGAAACTCGCATCCGGGCTGTGGACGGCGTAACGCTTACGGTCTCTGCTGGCGAGTTCGTCGCGCTGCTGGGCAGTTCTGGCTCTGGAAAGTCGTCGGTCTTAAATTTGATTGCTGGCTTGGATCGTCCAACCTCGGGTAGCGTGATTGTCCAGGAACGCGATCTCGCGCAACTCTCACGCGAGGAACTGGCTAAGTATCGGCTGCATACCGTAGGCATGGTTTTTCAATCGTTCAACCTGATCGCCAGCATGACGCTTGCCGAAAACGTGGAATTGCCCATGCGCTTTGCCGAGGTCGATCGCGAGAAACGTGACGGCCTCGCCCGCGAAGCCCTTGCGAGAGTTGGCCTCGAAGCGCGCATGAACCATCGGCCGAGCGAACTTTCGGGCGGGGAACAACAGCGGGCTGCGCTGGCGCGTGCGCTTATCAACCGCCCTCAGTTGCTGCTCGCTGACGAGCCCACGGGTAATCTCGACAGCCACACCGGGACCGAAATTATGAACATGGTCCGCGAGTTCAACCAGAAGTTGGGCATGACAGTCGTGATGGTGACGCACGAGCGCGCTCTGGCCGAGCGCTACGCTCATCGCCTCATCTTCCTGGCGGATGGCAAACTCGTCGGCGAGGAATCGAATTCGGTGGTCGCTGCCGGTGGTCGAGAGAGCGGAGGGCGGCCGTGAAGCTTCCTGATCTCACCGAACTCGCCCTGCGCAACTTGCGCGAATCGGTTCTGCGAAATTCGCTGACGACCATCGGCATCTCAGTGGGCGTGGCTTCGCTGGTTGCGATGCTTTCTCTAGGAATCGGGCTGCAACAGCTCGCGTCGCGGCGTTTGATGAAGTCCGGCCTGTTCGATACGGTCGTGGTCACTTCCCGGCGTGATTTGCGCAACTTCGGCCGCGAAGAACAACGCAACGGTCCTGCCCCGGCCGAAAGCCGAGTTCTCGACGAGGCGACGCGCCGGGAGATTGAGCATTTGCCGAATGTTCTAGAGGCGTATCCGGACATCCGCTTTATCACGGAGCTGCGCTACGAAGACAAGCCGCATTTGACGATGGTGGCGGCGCTGCCTCCGTCTGCCCAATCCAACGACGCGTTCGAAGCTGTGCAGGGACATTTTTTCTCGTCAGACACGGCGCCGGAAGCGATTCTGCAGAAGGCGTTCGCAGAGGAACTCCTAGGAAAAACACCAAAAGCCGGCGTGGACGAAACTAAGGTGGCGGAACTGGCCGCTCCGCTTCTCGGCAAGGAATTGACTATGCGCTACGCCGAGCGTGAGGCAGCATCCCCTGCGCCTTTGAAGTCTGCGAATGACAATTCCAAAGCTCCCGCGGATCAGAACCTCGCCGGCGCTGCTTACTCCGTGATCTCGCGCGAGCAGAAGCTGAAAATTGTTGGAGTCGCTGATCTTGACCCCGAAAGCATGCGAGGGCCGACCCGGGCGCGGGTTTTTCTTCCTCTCAAGCTGGCTGAGAGTCTGCATGTGATGCAACCCACCGACCTGCGGGAAATTTCGCGTGCGGCCACCGATGAGCCGGTTTATTCCTCAGTGAGCGTGCGCGTGAAAAATCCCAGCCAGATCCAGACGGTGGAAGACGCGGTCAAGAAAATGGGCTTCAATACTTTCTCGATTCTCGACGCGAGCCGAAGCATCCAACAATTCTTCAAAGTGCTGGACGTGTTTCTTGGAATCTTCGGCAGCCTGGCCCTGGCGGTCGCTTTCATCGGAATCGTGAACACGCTGGTGATGGCAATTCTCGAGCGCCGCCGCGAGATTGGAATTATGAAAGCCATCGGCGCGAGCGACGGGGATGTGAAGAGGCTCTTTTTTGCGGAGGCCGGCGCCATGGGCATTCTCGGCGGCATCGTCGGAGTCGCGCTGGGCTGGGCGATTGGGCAGGTCATCAATCTGGGTACGAACATTTACCTCAAGAGCCAGTCTTTTCCGCCGGAACATTTCTGGTCGGTCCCATTGTGGCTGGTGGCATTCGCCATTGTGTTTTCTTTCTTCGTGAGTCTCGCAGCGGGCCTTTACCCGGCCGGACGCGCGGCTCGGCTCGACCCCGTGCAGGCCTTACGCTACGAGTAAACTGAAGCGATGGATCGCCGCCTCCGAATCATCTTCCTGTTCGCCGCATTGGCGGCTTCGCTTCCAGTTTGCGCGCAGAGCCGCATCGACTGCAACGCGCTGAACAGCCGGGTCCTCAAACACGAGATCCACTATTGCGTTTACCTTCCGGCTGGCTATGATCCCGGCGCAACTAAGCGTCCTCCGCAAAGCTATCCCGTGCTTTACTTCCTGCACGGTCTCGGCGACAACGAACAAACTCTCTTCAACAGCGGAGGCTGGACGCTGCTCGACGACCTCCGGCAGCGGCACAAAATAGGAGAGTTTCTCATCGTTGCGCCGGAAGGCGGGCGAACTTTCTATATCAATTCTGCAGATGGCTCGGTGCGCTACAGCGATTTTTTCCTGCAGGAATTTATTCCGCTGATCGAAAGCAAATACCGCGTCAGCCGGGGTCGAAGGAATCGCGCGATCAGCGGCGTCTCCATGGGTGGTTATGGGGCGCTGCGTTTTGCTTTCTCGCATCCGGAAATGTTCTCGGCAGTCAGTGCGCAAAGTGCAGCGTTGATGACGGAATCTCCGCAGGAACTCGACACCGCGGCTAAATCCGGCGCTCCCATGGGAAAGCTGCTGGCAACGGTCTTCGGTAGCCCGATCGCACTCGCACATTGGAAAGAGAATAGTCCGTTCGTTCTAGCGATACGGAACCAGGCTTCCCTGCGGCGTATGGCCATATACTTCAACTGCGGTCAAGAAGACAACTACGGTTTCGAAAAAGGCGCAGCCGCGCTGGACGATCAACTGCACAAGGAAAAGGTGGCACATGAGTATCACCCCTACGCCGGCGACCACAGCCTCGGGTATTTCCTGGCTCACTTCACTGAGGTCATGGAGTTTCATTCGCGGACATTCGGTCTTCGCTAGATTCGTACTGCGTTTTGCATCCAACCGCCTTTCCGCACAATCCAATTCACCGATTAACAACTCGCTTCATCAGGAGAGACCTCGACATGCCAGCAAGAACCGCCGTCTCCAACGAATGCATCAATCAGATTTTCCGCGAGGCACGGACCCACAATGTATGGCTTTCTGAACCAGTTTCCTCAGAGTTGCTGCGCCAGGCTTATGAACTTTCCGCCCTCGGTCCGACGAGCGCCAATACTATGCCCGCGCGCTATGTTTTCCTCACTACGGTCAAGGCCAAGGAGCGTCTCCGTCCCGCTCTTGCGCCCGGCAATCTCGAGAAAACCATGGCTGCTCCCGTCACCGCCATCATTGCCTGGGATACGGAGTTCCACGAGAAGCTTCCAAAGCTCTTTCCACAGAGAGATATGCGTTCGATGTTCCATCGTAACCCCGCACTCATTGAAGCGACCGCGTTTCGAAATGGTTCACTGGAAGGCGCTTACTTCATACTGGCTGCGCGCGCCCTTGGCCTCGATTGCGGTCCGATGTCGGGATTCGACGCCGCCAAAGTCAATGCCGAGTTTTTCCCCGATGGCAAGTGGAAAGCGAATTTTCTCTGCAATTTAGGCTACGGAGACGGGACCAAACTTTTCCCACGCAATCCGCGACTGTCCTTCGAGGAAGCATGCCTGGTTTTGTAGGCGGGGTTCTGCACGTTGACGCGCTTGAGTTACGCTGGAGTGACCCAAGCCCGTGGAACTGTAGTAAAACTGTAATAGCCGGAGAGGTGGCCGAGTGGTTGATGGCTCCGGTCTTGAAAACCGGCATACCCGAAAGGGTATCAGGGGTTCGAATCCCTTCCTCTCCGCCATCCTTAACCTGAATCGCGTTGCTGTTCAGTACGGAGTCACGACTGCATCTTCGGGATAGCCCGGCATCCCGAACTCGGGGACATCGAGACCTTCCTCTTCCACTTCCGGCGCCACTCGTATGCTCTTCGCCTTATTGACGACCCAGAAGACAGCGTAGGTTGCACCGAACGCCCAGGCGGCATAGAGAGTTGCTCCCATGAGCTGGCAGAAGAACTGACGCGTATCGCCGTGCAGCAAGCCGGTCACGCCCAGGCCTGCGCGCCCCAGGTAGGAGGCGGCTCCTACGCCATTCCATCCCGCGCCGTAGGCGCCATCGGCAAAAATGCCGACGCTGACCGCGCCGAGCCAGCCGCAGTAGCCGTGTACGGAAATTGCGCCGCAGGGATCGTCGATTTTGAGAACCCGGTCGTTGAAGAGAACGCCGGCACAAACCAGGCATCCCGCCAGCACGCCGATTACTACTGCTGAAGTGGGAGACACAAAGGCGCACGGCGCCGTGATTGCGACCAAGCCTGCCAGCATTCCGTTGCAGGCCATGGTTATGTCGGGCTTGCCGAACCAGAGATACCACAAGAGCATCGCAGCCGCGGAGCCTGCGACAGCAGCCAGGTTCGTGTTCACTGCCACCACCGAGATGCGAAGGTCGGTTGCTCCCAGGGTAGAGCCCGGGTTGAATCCCATCCATCCAAAGAGCAGGAGGAACGTGCCGGTCACTACGTAGACGATGTTGTGTGCGGGGAAGACACGGATCTTTCCGCCGGGACCGTATTTTCCAAGGCGTGGGCCCAGAATGATGGCGAGAGCCATGGCGCAGAAGCCGCCCACGGCATGCACCACGCTGGAACCGGCAAAGTCGACATAGCCGTGACCCAGATTCAACGTTGAGCCGACTTGCGACAACCACCCTCCACCCCAGGTCCAGCAGCCGGCAATCGGGTACAGGATCGCCCCGATGAAAAGTTCACACAGCAGGAATGCCCAGAAAGTGATCCGCTCGCAGACGGCGCCTACGATTATGTAGCCGGCAGTTTCCATGAACACGACTTCGAAAAGTGTCAGACAGTTGCTGCCAGCGTCATAGGCCGGGCCAGTTAGAAAAAACCCCTTGCCTCCGATGAATCCCCAATGACCGCTCCCTACGAGAAAATGATTGAGCGTAGGGATGCCGCCAAGATTGGTGGGAGCGGCGTTGATGGCAACGGCACCAAACTGGAACGCATATCCGACCGCGTAATAGGCCAGGAAGGCGAACACATAGGCCGCGAAATTCAGCATCATCAAGTGGGCGGCATTCTTTTTTCGAACCAGCCCGCAGGTTAGTAAGGCAAAACCTGCCTGCATGAAAAGGACGAGATACCCAGTATTCAAGGTCCAGGCGAAGTTCGTGGCCACGCGGACGTGACCCACGCTGTCAGCGAGCTTCACGGCGAGAGGCTCTTTCGCCGACTGAGCCTGATAGTCGTCGAACGCCTTCTTATTGGCAGCATAGTCGGGAGCGGACTTGTCGGTGGGCTCGGGAACCACGAACGGATTCCCGGCGGCGTCGGCCGCAGACGTTTTATCCCCGGTGGCTATGCCGGAAGGGTCTGGCTTGGCAGCGTCGTCTGCGAAGCAAGGGGCGGCCAGCCCGGCAAATAATCCAGCGGCCAATAGAAAGACAGCGGTGACAGAAGCTGTCGCCCTTAGTAATAACGACAGGCGCAGAGAGCGCCTGGCGGCTCGCTTTCTCATGTCTGGTTGCTCCTGGTTCTGAAGGGTGGGCAATTCTCTGGCGAATCGTACCTGCGCTGGAACGGCGTCTGCAACTGCCGATGCCGTTGGACTTTCATATAGCTGGCATATACCTGGAAGCAAGGGCTGATCCGGGAAAGTGAGCCGACCCGACGAGCGCCCGTGCGTTCAATCGGACAGTCTTCTCCCTAAACCGCCGACGATAAAGGCACGCATCTACTGAGTCCAATTCATATTTCTTATAGCGCCGATCAGATGCTCCAATAACACGCCCAACACTTTTAACCTTCAAGACGACGGGCGCTGGATTCTCGAGAAGTGGACCGACTTCTAGAAGCGCGGCACGCCGTTACAGTCGAAGACGCTGATCCTTTCGCCCACCGCCACGAGCCACGCGAGAGAAAACGCTCTAACATGCAATGGTTTGCACAGGAGGAAGTCACTTCAGTAACCCTCCGTCATACTTAAAGTAATCATTTTAAAGGCCTTAGTGGCACGTCGGGGCCATATCGCCTCGGCCCGGCATTTGCGATAGTACAAGTACCGGTGGCCAATACCGGGCTCCTACTAAAGTCATGCAGATAAACTGGCTTGGCGCGGTTCTCAAATACAGGGTAGTCATCCTGCTGGCAGCGATTGGTTTGTGCCGTCCTGCCCTGTCACAGGAAGTCTCGGCTGCGCTGCTTCGCCCAGGCGCGATACAACCCGCCCCGATGGCAGCATCCCCGATGGTGACGACGTTCCAGCCCACGACCTTGCCCGAAGCTCCTAGCCATCGATTTTGGGACCGTGAGAATTGCTTTCTGTTCGCGGCAAATGCCGCCTTCAGCGCCGCCGATTTCGTCGTCACTAAGGACAACCTGCACGGTGGCGGACAGGAACTGAACCCTGTGACCCGCGTTTTCACGGGAAGCACGCCGCGGCTTGCAATGAATTTCGCCGGTGAAACCGCTGGGGTGGTCGGGCTCAGCTACATCTTCCACAAGACGGGACATCACAAACTGGAGCGCGCGATCTCGATGCTGAACATGAGCGCCTCAGGAGCTGCTGTAACCTACGACCTCGCCCATCGATAGGCTAGATCTCCGTTGAAACGGCTCTCGTCGCCCTGCCTTCGTGGTTCGTCTCTTCGCTCCTGCGTAGAATCCAAAGAAGCAGGAATATCGCCGCCAAAGCAATCAGAAAAAAGATAATTCCACCCTTGCGGTGCAGTCTCCCCGTCAAGAAGCTCGGATCGACACGGGTTGTGAGCATTGCGATGGTAAATATGCGTAGGCCGTTCTTGGCGACCGAGAGCGGAACTGCCACCAAAATAATCAAAGCCTTTCGCCAGGGTGAGCGCAAGAGCAGCTGCGCCACAACCATGGTTGTGACAATCAACATGGAACTGGAACGGATGCTGCTGCACTCCCGGGCAACCTCAACCGTCAGCCCCGGGATGTGCACCAACACGCCATTCTGCTCCACTGGAACGCCGACAGCGGCAAAAAGCAGATGAGCGGCTGCGGCAGAACCATGCTGGAGCAGATTCACGATTGGGTTCAACACGAAATCGGGGAAAGGAACCAACCAGAACAAGAAACAAAGAGGGAAAAGAGCGCGCCGGGAAGCACGCAAACCGAAGCAAAGAATAAAAGCAGCAATCCACCATACGACAAGCGCCAGCATGTTCGCGGAAAGCTGCTCATCAGGGGCGAGCGCGACTGCCCTCCATCTCACGAAGAAAGTCACGGAAGCCGCTGTGACCAGCAAGATTAAACCAAGGACCACGCTGGTTCCGCTGTGAGGCTCGGGAGGTTTCCAATCCATGAAGATCAGGGCGGCGCTAACCGGGAGGATCAGCAGAATATGCGTGTACTGGTCGTCATGGAGAGCGAGACCTAGTGAGGAAGTTAGGGGGAACCACCAGATCGCGAGGGAGATGGCGCCAAGAATGCAAAAAACTGGCAGGGACAATGATTCGAGAGTGGATTCGTGGTCCGGGGCACTCGGCACGAAGTAATTCTAACCCGCTGGTCGTGCACGGGTGAGGTTCCTAAAGAGCATCGCCTTCCGGCAGCCTACGGCACCACCACCTCAATGGCGCTCGAGTACTCACTTTCCTTCCCGTTTGAGTTCACAGCGGTCGTGGCGTAGTAGTAGGTCGTTCCATGGATCACGGTTGCATCCGTATAGTTGGTGTTGGGATCCAACTTCGAATTGATTCTGGCGTAAGATCCTGTGGACGAGGTTTTTCGGTAAATGTTGTACCCCGTAACCTCGGGCGACGTGCTCGCGATCCAGGAGAGACTCACAAACGCAACGGTACCCGTACCGACCAAAGCTGAGTGGGTTGGGGAATCCGCAGCATTGCTGGCAAACGAAAGCATGGCGGAGGGATTCCCGCTGGCCTGCGGCGTGAAGGCGACGTTGAGCGATACGTCCTTGCCGACCGAAACCGTCAACGGTAAAGGCGTGTCGAGAACCGCAAACTGCGAACTACTGCTAGAGACCGAGGAAATGATTACGCTGCCGCCGCTGGCGCTGAGTTCCACGGTCCGCTTCGCCGTGGTTCCTACGGCCACATCACCAAAGTTGAGCGTGGCGGGGGTAATGGCCAGTTCCGGCTTGCTCGCGCCGATGCCAGTACCGGTGAACGTTATGTCCAGGTTCGGACCGAAGACGAGCGAACTGCCGCCGACCGGGCCCAATGCTTGCGGTTCGAAAGTGACGTCTAATTTCAGCTCCTGCCCGGCTGGCAGCGTCAAAGGGAATGTAGCCCCACTTACCGAAAATCCCGTACCCACGGTTTGCAAGCCGGTAACGATCACCTTCTTCGGGCCGGTGTTGGTTAGCACGGTCGTCAACTTTGAATTCGATCCCACCTGAACATTAGCGAACGAGAGGTTCCGGGGACTCACGGTTACCGCTTGGCTGGTCGCGCCACCCCCCGCCATTGGCAGGTAGAGGACCCGGTTGGATGCGTTACTCGTCAAAATGATCGACCCGCCGACCTCACCTTTCGCAGTTGGGGTGAAAGTCACGTTGACCGCGAGACTCTCTCCCGCAGCGAGAACCTGCGGCAGACTCGAGGTCGAAACTTTGAATTTGCTGTTGGTCGTCCTTACTTCTGAAACTGTTACGCTCGACTGGCCGTGGTTGGTTGCAACTACGACAAGAGTTTCGGTCTGACCGACGAGGACGCCGGCGAAACGCAGGAAGGTTGGTGAGAAACTCATTTCCGGCGTGGTTGCCCTCGCCTGGAGGGGCATCATCACCAGAAGCGCCAGGGCCACTGACGCTATGGCTGTAGCAGACAGGAATCGAGCCTTCGACCGGCAGGGTCGCATAGGCTAGACAGGTTGCCAAGTTTTGGCCAGGTTCGCCTAGATGCCAGAAGGACATCCTGGGCAGGCCAGTTGCAGAAGTGTCACCGGCGACAGCTCATAGCGCCGACAATCACGCAATCCGCAGAACCGACTATGCAGCTGCCTGCCTCTTCACCACGCTGGGCAGCTCTTTTTCACCGGGGACGAGGGCGCGAACCTCCGACGCCACGCAGATGATGAAGGAGGCCACGGCGATTTCTAAGAGATTCCGCTTAGTCAGGCTCATCGCCATGAACAGGGATTTGGCAACGTTCAGCTGTACCAGCCCGCCGCATAACAACGAAATCCAGCCGATATAATACGTAACCGTCCCGATTAAATGCAGCCGCGCAGATCGATCCATGGTTTTACCCTCCTGATTTGCTGACTTGCCCGTCAAAAAATGCACCGAAACGGGTGCATTTTGGAGGCAGCGGGAATTGTACACTGGCTGTCAAGTCCGGAGGGTGAATCCCGGCCCAAGCCGTGGTACGGCCGGTCTGCACTATCCCAAGGCCGCTTGCCCGGTCTTGGACCCCTGGCGGAGCTGCTGGAGCTATTTCGGGCTGGCAGGTATGCGGCACAGAGGCGCCAACGATGCCGAGGCGGAGGGATTGCTCGACTGCTTCGGGATTTTGGCAGCTGCTTCGTTGGAAATGATGCTTGCGACCCCTTTGGCACTGATCGCCCGCACCACGTAATAGTACTTCGTATCGTTGACCACCGAGTCATCCACGCAGCTGGTGCCTGGAAACGGCGCGGCATTGAGCAGGACGGGAGAGGGGTCGTTTTGCTTCACGCCACGATAGATGCAATAACCGGCGGCTGCGGCGTGCTTGGAGTCGGCAGGAGCGCTGGCTCTCCACAAGAGAATCACCCGATGCCCTCCCGGGGGCGCGACGGGCGCCCCGACGGGGCCGAAGGTTGGGCAGGCAAGGGGGGCAGCCTGGGGGGGAGTGGGGCTGGCGGGCGTCTCGGTTTTCCGGGACGCGTCCTGCCGGAGCGCTTCTTCCAGTCGCTGGGTTGGCGTTGGTCTGGGTGCACTCAGGCAACTTGTGCATCCGACCTGTAGTGTGCCCGCGATGCCAAGGACCACTGCAAGAACTGGATGACTTGTTGACCTGATGCCGAGCCTATCGAGCATAGGATTGCATCCCTAGTTATACAACTCGGGTGGGGCAGCGATCAGTGCCATTGTGATGACGGACTCGATGCCGCCGTGCCACGCGGAATGCCCGACACTCGCGGCAACAACGAGTGAGCGGGGTCTCTCATCGTCACCATAGTACCCACTAGCCTACTTTGATTTCAGGGTTGAGTGTGAAATCCTGAAGTGCTCAAGGTGCGTCTTCTGAAAAATCGAACGGACCATGACCCAAAGGGAACAGGACTCTCCCGCGTCACCACTATTCAGCATTGTCATTCCGGTTTACGACGATTGGACACCGCTCGATCAATGTCTGCAATCCCTGGCGGGGCAAACGAATGCGCCGCCTTTCGAGGTTATTCTTGTCGACGACGGCAGCATAGAGGCTGCTCCAGAATTCAGTCGCCCCTCGTCCCACAGATTCTCGTTAACCATGATCCGACAATCTCACTCAGGGATTCCCTCTGCGAGAAATCGAGGTGTTCGGGCTTCCCGGGGCGGAGTGTTGCTGTTCATAGATGCCGACTGCAGACTTCAGACGAACTGCCTGGCCGCTCTTAGTTCAACCATCGCGCGCTCGCCCCAGCACGATTGCTTTCAACTCCGTCTCGTGGGGAATTGCTCCAATCTGGTGGGAAGAGCAGAAGAACTGCGGCTCATCACTTTTCAAGAGCACATGCTTCAGCCCGACGGCCGCATTCAATACTTGAATACGGCTGGATTCGCCATGCGACGCGCTCATGCGGATATCGACACGGGAGTGTTCGATCCAGTCGCGCTCAGAGCTGAGGACACACTTTTGTTGGCCAATCTGATGCAGAACGGGAGGCTCCCTCGGTTCGTTCCCGAGGCAATCGTTGAGCATGACATCCCGCTATCTTTGATGGCATGCTTCTGGAAAGATGTTCGGTCGGTTTATCTGGAGGGAAAGGCGTACAACATCATCGCTTCCAAGGGAGTAAGAATTCGAGTGACCCACCGGGAACGGCTGCGATTGCTTTCAGCCGCTTGGAAAACTGCCAGCCAGCCTTCGATCGGAAGATCAGCCTGGTTTGTGCTTGTGGTCAGGCAGGCGCTGCAGCGGGTCGTTTCCTTTTGTTTCCGAAGTCTGCGAGTCGGGTCTGTCCCTCCCACCTAGCGGGGTTCTCGCTCAGTCCTAACTGCTTGTTTCTGTCAGAGCGCACTCTGAAACTCCTGCGAATGTCGGAGCTGCAACCGAGCAGACGCACGCCGGAGATTGGCCGGATTCTTGTATAATGGAAGCAGTTTTCGAGGGTCGGCGCCTTACCTGTCCGTCTCTCACCTCCCTCCATCTTCTTCGGTCAGTGGCCAGATCGTCGCTCGAATGATATGGAGACGCGATCCCAATGAAGGCCGACATGCGAGGAATTGGCGTCTTGTTGGCGTGCCTGGCGGCCGCAGTCATAGTGGCGTGCTCGCACCCCGCCGCCAAAGTCTCCGCCACGTGGAATCCGAAGGCTGCTGCCGCTTACCTTGACTACCGCGAAGGCTGGTGGATGGGATGGACGGGATCGGCCCGCGATCACGGCACCTTCTGTGTATCGTGTCACACGGCTTTGCCCTATGCTCTTTCCCGGCCCGCGCTGCGTCCCGCGCTTGCAGAACAAGGCCCGTCCATCAACGAACGCAAACTGATCGAGAATGTCACCAAGCGCGTTCGTCTTTGGAAGGAGATTGGGCCCTACTACAGCGATCAGGGATACGACCACAAAACCGCCGAGTCGCGCGGAACGGAATCGGTTCTCAACGCTCTGATTCTCGCCAGTCATGATGCCCAGACCGGGCAACTCAGTGACGATACCCGCGTCGCTTTCGACAACATGTGGGCGTTACAACAGACCGCAGGAGAAAATAAGGGTTCATGGTTTTGGCTTCAGTTTGACCAGGAGCCTTGGGAAGCAAACGATTCCAACTACTACGGCGCGACGTTGGCGGCGATGGCCGTGGGGATGGCCCCGGGGAACTACGCGTCGGCGCCTGAAATTCAGGGCAATCTCGCCAGCTTGCGCGAGTATTTGAACCGGGAGCGCGCAAGGCAATCGACAATCAATCGTGTGTTCCTGCTCTGGGCTTCCACCAAATTGCCTGGGATTCTTTCGGAGGGAGAGCAAAAGGCGATTATCCATGAAATCTTGAGCAAGCAACAGGCAGACGGCGGCTGGAGGCTGGCTTCCATCGCGTGGAGGTGGAACGGTTGGACTCTTAAGTCACTCGAGAACATGTGGCTCCGAGAGGACGGAACACCAATGGAAGGGAAAAGCGACGGCGTGGCCACTAGCCTGATGATCCTGGCCTTGCAAGACGCGGGCGTACCCCGCGACAACGCGCAGCTCAAGCGTGGAGTCTCCTGGCTGATGAGCAACCAGAACGCGACGGACGGATCCTGGCCGGCTTCTTCGGTGAACAAGCGCCGGCACAAATCCTCCGAGACGGGGCGCTTTATGAGCGATGCAGCCACCGCTTTTGCCGTGATCGCCCTGACGGACAACCAAAAGGCCGCAAGCCAGGTAGCGTCGGCGTCCAAGCATTGAGAATGTCCCTCATGAACTACACAGGAGCGCATGAAAGACTGCCGAAAATTTTACATTGATGGGAAGTGGGTCGATCCGGCCAAGGCCCATGACTTCCAGGTTATCAATCCCGCCAACGAGCAGGCCGTCGCGACCATCTCGCTGGGAAGCGCCGCGGATGTTGACCGGGCCGTGGCCGTGGCCAAGCGTGCTTTCGAGGCTTATTCGGAAGCCGGTGTGCAGGAGCGTTTGGATCTGCTACGCCGGATCGTTGAAGTGTACCAGTCGAAAATAGAGGAGATGGCCGCAGCGATTTCGCAGGAGATGGGCGCACCAAGTTCACTATCCAGAAAAGCACAGGCTCCCGCCGGGCTCGCACATTTGCTCGAAACCGTGAAAGTGCTTGAACACTTCAAGTTTGAAGAACTCAAAGGTTCAACCCTCATGCGGAAAGAACCCATCGGAGTGTGCGGGCTCATTACTCCGTGGAACTGGCCCATGAACCAGATTGTCTGCAAGGTCGCGCCTGCCCTGGCGGCGGGTTGCACCATGGTTCTCAAACCGAGTGAATTTGCTCCGCTCTCCGCTTATTTATTTGCCCAGATTCTGCATGAAGCCGCTGTCCCTCCAGGAGTTTTTAATCTGGTCAACGGAGACGGCCCCACGGTCGGTGCCGCTATTTCGTCGCATCCTGACGTAGCCATGGTCTCCTTCACCGGCTCGACGCGGGCCGGAGTTGCCGTGGCTATGGCCGCAGCTCCGACGGTGAAGCGGGTGACGCAGGAACTCGGCGGCAAATCGGCGAACATCCTCTTGGATGACGCCGACTTCGAGAAAGTAGTCAAGCAGGGTGTGCAGGAATGCTTCCGCAACACTGGACAATCCTGTAATGCTCCGACACGTATGCTGGTCCCGCGCGTAAAAATGGCCGAGGTAATCGTGGCCGCAAGACAAGCCAGTGAGACTACAAAAGTCGGGGATCCGCTTGCAGAAGACACCGGCCTTGGTCCGCTTGCGAGTAAGGCCCAGTTCGATAAAGTGCAGCGCCTGATCAACAACGGTATCGAAGAAGGCGCGAAGGTGATTGCCGGTGGTCCGGGCCGTCCCGAGGGGCTCAGCAAGGGTTATTTTGTTAAGCCCACCGTCTTTGCGGACGTCAGCAACGAAATGACCATCGCTCGCGAGGAGATCTTCGGACCCGTTCTTTGCATCATCCCTTATGAGGACGAAGATGATGCGGTCCGAATAGCGAACGACACTCCCTATGGGTTGTCGGGTTTTGTAACATCGGGGAACAGGGAGCGGGCCATACGAGTTGCAAAGCGTCTTCGATCGGGCAACGTTCACATTAACGGAGCGAGAATCGACTTTGGCGGTTGTTTTGGCGGCTACAAACAGTCGGGCAATGGTCGGGAATGGGGCGAAGCTGGCCTCGAGGAATTCCTCGAGTTGAAGGCGATTTTTGGTTATGAGAGTCGTTCCAAATGAAGCAACGGTGCTGCCTGAATCTGAAATGAATTTCGACGGCGCGAGCCGAATGAATTAAGCGGGAGGAGTTGATGGCGGTTGGAGACGGCTGGTCCAAGACCTGGACCTATTTCGAAGGAGACTGGCACGAGGGCAACATCGGAATCATGGGCCCCCGCACTCACGCCGCCTGGCTGTGCTCTGTAGTGTTCGACGGCGCTCGAGCGTTTGAAGGAGTTACGCCCGATCTAGACCTCCACTGTGCGCGGGTCAATGACTCCGCCAGGAAGCTTTTCTTGAAGCCGACGGTATCAACGGAAGAATGGATCAGGCTTGCGAGCGAGGGAATACGACGCTTCGATAAGGATGCCGCACTCTACATTCGCCCGATGTATTGGGCGGAGAAGGAAGGACCGTGGGTGCAGGCACATGATCCGGAATCTACGCAGTGGTGTCTTTCGATTTACGAGGCCCCGATGCGCGCGCCGAAAGGCTTCTCGATCACGCTGTCTCCTTATCGCCGGCCAACTCTTGAGTCGATGCCGGTCGATGCCAAGGCCGGATGCCTTTATCCCAACAATTCGCGTTCGCTTTTTGAAGCACACTCGCGCGGCTTCGACAATGCCATTGTTTGCGACATGTTGGGCAACGTCGCCGAACTCGCTACCTCGAATATTTTCATGGCGAAAGATGGCGTTGTGTTCACGCCCGTTCCGAATGGAACTTTCCTGGCGGGCATTACCCGCCAGAGAGTGATCGGCCTGCTGCGGCAGAATGCCGTGAAAGTCGTCGAGAAAACACTCGTCTACCAGGATTTCGAGAAAGCAGACGAGATTTTCGCGAGCGGAAACTATTCCAAGGTAGTTCCGGTCACTCGCATAGGCGATCGCGTTCTTCCCTTCGGCCCGATCTACACCAAGGCTCGGGAACTCTATTGGGCGTTCGCGCACTCGTGATTCGTTGTGAAGCCTGAAGCTACATCCTCGATGGTCGAAGCTCTTACCCCGATTTGGCAGCGCGTGCTGCAACTTGAGTCCGTAAGTGTCAACGATAACTTCTTCGATCTTGGCGGCGATTCTTCGCTAGCGCTTCAGCTGTTCAACGAAATTGCGCAGGTGTGCGATCGAGAACTGCCCCCGGTCACGATCTATCAGGCGCCAACCATCGCCGCTCTGGCCGCCTTGCTGGAGCAACCCACCACACCGCGCTTCCCCACTCTTGTGCTGCTGAAGCCGGGTGCTGGGAAGCCGCCGGTTTTTGTTGCCCACGGTTTGGGCGGCAGCGTTATGGATTTCTTTCAACCGGTTAAGCACATCGAAACAAACCATCCCATCTACGGGATGCAAGCCAGAGGAATTGATGGGCTGGACGAGCCCTTGGCGCGCATCGAGGATATGGCCGAATTTTATCTTCGCGCGATCAGGAACTTGCAACCCCGCGGTCCTTACATTCTCGCAGGCTACTCGCTTGGCGGCCTGGTGGTGCTGGAAATGGCCCAACGCCTGTCGGCGAATGGGGAAAAAGTGGCTCTGCTGGCTATGCTGGACGCATACCCGCACATCCGCTATCTGTCGTGGGGACAACGTGCGCGCCTCGTTGCACATCAGGCAAGACGAGGATTGCGCTCGCTTGCCAATCTCAGCGGAAGCGCGCCGTATCAGCCGCCGGCTGGGGTCTCGTTCACCCCGGCGACGCAACGCGTCCGCGACAGCGCGTATCTGGCCCTGACCCGCTACCGGCCGCGGTTTTATCCCGGCAAAATAAAGTTCGTGAGGGCCGAGACCCCTTCTGCTTTTCCCGACGATGCTGCAGCAGTCTGGGCGCCGTTAGCCGAAAAGGTCGAGGTCGAAACTGTACCCGGGGACCATCTCGGAATAATCGCAACTCACTACGAAACACTGGCTGCCGTGCTTTCCCGGTACCTCGCGGAAGCGTTCTCGGAGAAATAACAGCGTGATAACCCAAACTAGATAAATCAGGCTAGTTCGCTGATCGCTTCGCACAGTGAGATTTCTTACGACTGAATTCGCAGAGAGTTGTCGGCCAAGTTTGCTAACAAGGCCTGGAACTCCTCCAACGGCAGAGGACCGCTGAACAGGAAGCCCTGGAACGAATGGCAGCCGAGACGAGCAAGAAAGTCTCGTTGTCCTTCCGTCTCCACGCCCTCGGCAATTACCGACAAGCCCATTGCCTTGCTCAGGGAAATGATGCTTTGCGCGATGGCACCGCTGCTGGCGTCGACGAGAATGTCCCGGACGAACTCCTGGTCGATCTTCAATTGGTCCAGGGGCAAGCGCCGCAGGTAGGCCAAAGAAGAATAGCCCATGCCAAAATCGTCCAAAGAGAACCGTATACCGTGAGACTTAAGCGCGGTCATCTTGGCGATAACGTCCTCGAGGTCGTCCACGAACATGCTCTCGGTGAGTTCGAGCTTCAGGCTGCGTGGATTGGCTCCGGTTCGCTCCAACGTCGTCAACACATTTGGCACGAAGTCTGGGTTGAGCAACTGTCGAGCGCTGATGTTCACGGCGACCGTGAGATGGGCCGTTTCTTTTCGAGCCGTCCAAGCCGCTATCTGCCGGCAAGCGGTTTCCAGTACCCAGTCTCCTAACGACAGGATTAGTCCCGTTTGCTCGGCCAGGGGTATGAAATCGTCCGGCGGTAAAAGACCGCGCTTCGGGTGCTTCCAGCGCAGTAGGGCCTCGGCCCCGATCAGGACGCCACGATCCACTTGCGCCTGATAGTAAAGTTGAAAATCTTTCGTTCTTATCGACTGACGGAGATCCTCCTCCATCGCAGCGCGGGCGTTGACGGCAGCCTGCAAGGCTGGGGCGAAGAAATGCAAGGTGTTGCGGCCCGCTGCCTTGGCTTGATACATCGCGATATCCGCCTGTTGCAAAACTTCGTTCGTACTGTCTTCTGGATTTCCAAAGACGGTGATTCCAACGCTAGAACTGCTGCGGCACTCGCGGCCATCTAAAAGGTATGGCTGGTGAATGGTGGCGAGAATCTTCTCGGCGACCATTTTGGCTTGAGCCGCCGCATCCTCGGGCGTCTCGCTAAGCTCCTGGAGCAGAACTACAAACTCATCTCCGCCGAGTCGTGCTACCGTGTCGGTTTCGCGGATGCTGGCGATAATGCGCCGGGCCACCTCCTGCAGCAGGAGATCGCCGATGTGGTGGCCGAGGGTGTCGTTCAACGTCTTGAAATCATCAAGGTCGACGAAGAGCAGCGCTCGCTTGCGTTTGCTTCGGATGCTTGCGGCCAGCGTCTGCCGTAAGCGATCCAGCAGCAGGCGACGGTTGGGCAGGCCGGTCAAGGGGTCAAAGAACGCGAGATTCGTGATCTCGTCATGCGCCGCCTTGAGCTGCTGGAGCTCGCGCTCCCTTCTGCGCCCGCTTAATATCCGCAATCGGGTGACGCCTCCAACGATCAGCAGGGGCGTGAGACCGCAGATGCCTATAAACCACCACGACCAATACCACGGAGTCAGGATTCTGAAGGCAAACTCAGCCTCGTGCCCGCTCCAAATGCCGTCGCCGTCCTGTGCTTCTACATCCAGGCGATAGGCGCCGGGCGCGAGTTCTGCAAGCTGCAGATCCCTCTGCGTAGTCTCGGTCCAGGCTGAATCCACGCCCTTGAGGCGATAGCGAAACAGAATGCGATGGTCGTTGGAAACATTCAACGCCGAATAGCGGGCGATCAGAGAGTTTGCGTGGATGCTGAAGGACGGATTGTTCTGTCCGGAAACATCCTTCCCTCCCACCACCAGCTTGGTGAAAACAACCTGGATCGGCAATTCGGGCGTGAGACGCGGACGAGGCTTGAATCGAGAGAGTCCCCCGCTGGTTCCGATCCAGATAGTGCCGTCGGATTCTTCGGCGAAACCGTTGAGGTCGCAGTCGTTCCATGCCAAGCCGTCGCTCGTGTCAAAGTGGCTCCAGCGGGAACCGTTCCACATGTCCACGCCCCGCTCTGTACCAGCCCATAGACGACCGGACGCGTCAAACTCAAGAAAGTACACGAGTCCATCGGTACCAGGTCTCTGAACGGCCTTGTCGACTGCCAAGCCGCCGCGCTTCAGATGGACGCGGTCGATGCCGCCCCCGAAACGATACCCGATCCAGATTGTTCCGTTCGCGTCCGCACCCAGCGCGAGCACTTCCTGATTGCTGAGACCGTTGTTGCGCGTGAAATTCTTCCAGCGTCCGTTCGTCAACACGAAAAGTCCATTTTCGCCGCCGGCCCACACGCTGCCATCACTTCCCTCTGCGACTGCCCAGATTCGAGTGGCCGGTAATTGCAAAACGCGAGAAAACTTTTCATACGGGGCCGTAGCCACAAATAGCCCAGCCTCGGTCGCGGCCCAGAGCCTCCGGTGATGATCGAAGCGCAAAGTGTAAGCGGATTTGCCCATGAGACCTTGGGCGTCACCAAACCATTGCACGGCGCCGGTTCTTACATGGAGGCGAGCTGCGCCATGCACTTCGGTGCCGATCCACAGATCCCCGTTGGGACCAGTGCGGACGCTGTGTACGGGGAAGCCGTCCAGCCCTTTGACTTTCGTCCACGTGATTCCGGATGGTCCGCGATCCCCTCGCAGCAGTCCTCCCTCGGTACCAACCCACAGTGTCCCGTCGGCCCACGGTTGGATTTCATACACGATATCGCTCGCCAAACCGCTGGCAGTAGAGTAGCTTTCCCACTCCTGATAGCCACGCCACTGGACCAGCCCCCGGCCCGCCAACCCGATCCACAGAGAGTGCCGCCGGTCCTCGAAAACCGAATACACTGCCCCGCGAAGACCGAAAGTGCGGTCAATTTTTTGCCAGTGTTTCCCCTCGCGGATGAGCAACCCAGCCGGAGACGGCAACAGGATCCGCCCAGAGGAATCAATTCCAGGTACGCCGACCACCGTACTGGGAGTCGGGACATCAGGTCTGCGAAATTTGGCCTGGCCCGGAGGCAACACAAACACGCCAGCATTCCTTGCTCGCACCCAGAGATTTCCGTCACCATCTTTGCGAATCACCATCACAGCAGAATCCGGAAGTCCGCTTTCGGGTCCGAAGACTCGAATGAAATCCAGCTCCTTGCGACAGAGTTTCCGTCCGCATCCGTACCAGAGGATTTCGCCATCCACTAAAACAGCGTCGACACTTGGGCCCGAGGTTGCTGGGGATTGGGGAAACCCGCGGACGGCAAATCCCTCCTGTCCGGGCTTGGAATAGAGTTCCTTCAGACCAGACTCAGTGCCGAGGAAAGTGTGTCCCTTCCCATCCGACTGAATACCTTGTGCCCAGCTGACTGTCTTGAATGGGACTGGAAGTTTTTCGAAGCTGTTGCCGTGCAGGTGATAGAGCCCAAAGCTTCCACCGGCCAGCAGAGAACCGTCAGGAGCTTCGCCAAATGCGGCAGCGGAGGTGACGGGAATTCCCTGCGCCGGCCCAAACCCCTCGAAGCGATCACCATCGTAGCGGAAGATGCCATTTTCCGTGCTGACCCAAACGAAGCCCTCGCGGTCTTCGTAAATTTGCCGGACTGCTAGATTTGCCAACCCGTCGGCGTTCCCGAAGGAACGGAAACTATACTCTTGGGCAAAAAGAGTCCCTGCCACGAGCAGCAGGAGGGCCAGCGAGCGCGCGATTTTTGGACAGCCCACAAACCGATAATATCTTCTATCTTGTTGAATCCCTTAGATCAATTCCGTTTCGGACGGAACTGAAGTAACCGAAGGAGGATCGAGGTTCCAGAAAAATCAGCGACTTACAAAGTCTCCTGCCGACAACGGGGTAAACTCCGGTTCTCCTGCACTTTATCCAATTTCCCGGGATCCCGGAGCGGCGAATACATATGCTCGCAGGGCAATAACGTTCCGTCGCTGTGGTAATCTGCCTCCGGAATGAGGAACAAAAACATGCAAGCTGGCATTCGAGCCTTCACGTTTGCGTTGGTAACCGCCGTGCTTTCTACCGGGGGCAACTCGTGGGCGCAGCAGCCAAGTCACCGCACAGTGATTGCCGCAAGCGAGGCGATCGATGGCAAAGGTCAGATACTCCATGACGTTCGGATCGCGATCGAAGGGTCGAAGATTGTTGCAATAGACACCAGGGCTGAAGGACCCGTGGACTATGACCTGCGCGGCCTCACGGTGCTGCCCGGCTGGATTGACGCCCACGTGCACATTACATGGATCTTCGGTAGGGATGGTAAGAACGGAGGCACGGCAGGGACCACGCCAGACGATGCGTATCGGGCCGCGTCGAATGCGTGGCTTACCCTGATGGCAGGTTTCACGACGGTGCAAAGTGTGGGTGCGCCCAACGACATCCCGCTGCGCGACGCCATCGCGAAAGGAATCCTCCCCGGCCCGCGTATCCTCACGGCCAATAAACCGCTCGAAGGAAGAGGCGAGGCGACCGGCACGCCCGATGAAATCCGCGCTTACGTGAGGAAACAAAAGCAAGCCGGCGCGGACCTGATCAAGATCTTCGCGTCGAAGTCCATTCGCCAGGGCGGAGGAATGACTCTTTCGCAGGAACAATTGAACGCGGCTTGCGATGAAGCCAGGAAGCAGGGACTACGCACGCTCGTGCACGCCTACAAAGAGGCGGTTCGTGCCGCGACTCTCGCGGGCTGCACTGAGATTGAGCACGGTACGCTGGCCCCAGATGACGACTTGAAATTGATGGCCGAGAAGGGCACCTATTTCGATCCGCAATGCGGGCTGGTAATTGAGAACTACTTAGAGAACAGGGAGAAGTATCTCGGCACCGAAGGCTACACTGTCGAGGGATTTTCTGCGATGGAAAAGATCCTGCCCATGGATCACGAAATCGTCGAACACGCCGCAAAAACTCCGGGACTGAAGATGGTTTTTGGCACTGACGCCGTGGCCGGCGCGCACGGGCGTAATGCCGAGGAGTTCATCGATCGCGTGCGTGACTGCGGCGTGGACCCGATGGCAGCAATGATCTCTGCTAACTCGCTAGGGGCTGAAGCGCTAGGCTTGGGCGATCAGATCGGCTCGATCGCCCCTGGCCTTCAGGCGGATATCATTGCGCTCGATGGCGACCCACTAAAAGACATCACCGCCGTTCGGCGCGTTGTATTTGTGATGAAGGGCGGCGTGGTTTACAAAAACGCCGCGCGCGGCGCGATCCCTGCCTATGCAGGCGTCCAGCCTTGACGGCCGTTGAGTCTCACTCTGCTCTAAGCCAAGGCGTAGAGATATTCGACGAATGAACCCACAGCCGTGTCAATTCCCCCAACCTTCGCATTCGTGGAGTCGATCAGATAGTACTCATTCGGAGCGTGTGCCCCGGTCCCGTGCCCCAGCCCGAAATGTCCAGCCGGAAGATGGAGAGGTTCGGAGGTGAAGATATATCCCGGCCAGGATCCTGCGGATCGAGGCCACAGCACAGGGTCCATCCCCAGCTTCCGGTAAGTCGCCATTTGCGCCTGGATCAGTTTCGAATCCTGCGAGGTCTGTGTCGGATCGTAGCCGCCAGTCATATTGACCTCGATATCGCCGAAGCCGTGTTTAGCGAGATGCTCCTTCAGAAGCGCGAGCGTGCCGGCAGCTGTCATGTCCGGCACCAGCCGCATGTCAATCTTTGCGACGGCGCGATGCGGCAGAATGGTTTTGCCACCCGGACCCGTGTAACCGCCAACCAAACCCTCGATATTGATCGTGGGTTTGGATTCGAGCAGCACGAGCGAGTCAAGCCAGTTGGTGTCATGGACCCAATGCTCAACCCCGAGCTGCTGCTTCACCGTGGCTTCACTGCGGCGAGCGGCGACGTCCTGAATCATCTTTATCTGTGCGGGAGTAAGCGGCTTGGCCTTGTCAAAAAAGCCCGCCACGGCTGGCGTGTGTCCATCGGACTCGACGAGCGTGTTGAGCGCTTGCACCAGGTGCCAGGCAGGGCTATCCACCTGCGCCTCGAGGCTCGAGTGAACATCGTGTTTCGGCCCTCGTCCCCATCGCTCTCCACTGGAAACCAGTTCGAGCTCAACCACTCCCTTGGCGCCCAGCGATATCTGTATGCCTCCATCCGCGTCCTGGCCCGCCTCTGGCATGAATACTCCCATGCATTTCTTCAGCGCATCAGTGATCCTTGGTTGGCGGATCACCTCGGGAAAGTGGGTCGACCCAATCTCTTCTTCACCTTCACAGACGAGCACGAGATTTACCGGCAGCTTTTTCCCCGCTGCTTTGAAGGCATGAAGCGCGCCGAGGAAGGCTGTTTCCGGACCTTTCTGGTTCACAGCGCCGCGGCCGACGCAGATCCTGCCCAGGCCTGCTTTGTCCACGATCCTGCCCTCGAGCGGAGGCGAAGACCACTCCGAAGGATCGAACTGTTTTACGTCATACATAAAATAAATGCCGACGGTGGTCGCCGCACCGGCATCCAGAATGCCAAAGACCCCAGGCTTGCCCGATGTCGGCACAATTTCAACGTTCGCAAATCCGGCATCGCGAGCCAGTTGCGCCATATACTCAGGTCCCTGCGGATAGTTGCGATTCTCGGCAGCGATCGAGGGCAAAGCGATCCAGTCCTGCAGCCGCTTCACATTCTCGTCATGCATCTTCGGTATTTGGCTCAGCACCGATTGGATGCCGGGATCATCCGGAGATAAACCAGCCGAAGAGAAAGCAGAGATGGGTAACGCGGCGAAGGCGGCTCCAGCGATCGCGCCGTGGATGAACTCGCGGCGATTGAAAGCATTATGGCTCGAATCAGTCATTGCGTCCTCCATGTTGAATGAATAGAAATGACTATCCTTGGTTCGCCTCACTCAATGCTAGAGAGAGAATCATCTGGTTTTTGTCGAACGTCATCATACCAGTTGGCTTCCGACAGACCAGCGATCTTTTCTGCTGGTGCGCTAGATTCTTAGGGACCTGGAACTTCCAGTCCAACTCGTGCGGTTCATGAATGATGAGTCTCAACCCGCTGCCGTGGCCGGCGAGTTTCGGGATGCAGAGGCCATTACTGAGGTGCGCCACGTCGCTATTTTTCCAATACCTTGCATGAGTCGAGTTACGTAAAATAAGAGACGTCGTGATCGAGCAAAAAATCAATGAATTCTTTGGTGACACCGAATCCACCGGCTTTGGAACCGGTTGGTGGAGCGGGATTTTGTCTGCTTTTTTCGGATTTCTTTCATTCGGAGGAGTTCTCTGCCTGCATTTTCCTGAGCTGCTGAGCTCTCCGGAACTGCGCCCACATTATCCAATGCACACCATGCGCCTTTTAATCCAAGGCCTCATCGTGGGTGCGATTTTCTTCGGAATCATTTCTTCGGTTAAGCGCAGGAAAAAGATTTTGGCATTGACTGGAATGATGCTGGCCATTGCGGCTACGGCTTTGGGCGGATCAAGCGTCCAGATTAACGGCACTTTGCACAGCGGGCCCGCCATCGGCCTGGACTGGTTCTTGCTTGATTTGTTCCTGATGGCACTCATCTACGTGCCCCTCGAAAGACTCTGGCCACAGTATCCAAAACAGGGAACATTCAGGAACGAGTGGACTTTGGATGTGGTTTATTTCATGTCCACGCATCTCCCCATACAAATCTTGTCTTTTCTGGTTTTATTACCAGCTACCCAGGCCATCAGGTATCTCGGCGTCCCGGCTCTTCAACACTCTATCGCTCGAATGCCATGGCTGTTGCAATTTTTCCTGGCCGTTGTGGTCGCGGACCTAGCGGAATATTTCATTCATCTGGCTTTGCATAAAGTGCCTTTTCTATGGCGTTTTCATGCCGTTCACCATTCCTCGAAGGCGCTGGATTGGATCGCTGGCTCACGCTCCCACTTTGTAGACGATACGCTCGTGCGCGGATTTATACTTGTCCCTCTCATGTTTGGATTTTCGCAGTCGATCATCCTGGCATATTTGATTTTTGTCACCCTGCACGCTACATGGACCCATTGCAATTTCGGTCCCAATGCAAAATGGATTGAAAAGTTTTTGGTCATGCCCAGATATCACCATTGGCACCACACTTCTCAAAAGGAGGGCATAGACAAGAACTTCGCTATTCATTTTCCCTGGATTGATAAGCTCTTCGGGACTTACCACTATCCCGAGGAGTGGCCGGAACGTTACGGTCTGGATGGCGAGGAAATTGCGAGGGGCTTTCTTGGACAGACGATCGAACCCTTTACTCCGAGAAGAAAAAGAACTTCCTAGAAATCGAGCGCGGCCAATCGAACGTCCGCGGGAATCTGTTCACCCCTTGCCGTCGCCTTCACCAGCCCGAGACGCTTCATGTATTTGACGGTCAAAAATCCAAAATCATATTCGGATTCGTCGTGGCTTAGCCGCAAGAGCGTTTGATAGTGGTGGTGATTATTCTGCAGGCAGGCGCTGAAGGTCGCCGTTACCGGCAGCCATTCGCCAATGTTCATTGCATTGTCGCGTTCATCGTCATAGCGCCGGTATCCAAATTGTCGACTATGCGTCCAGAAGTTTTGGATCATATTGATCCACCAGCCAAAAATTCGGACGCCAATCCACATCACGAGCGCGAACTTCAGGCTTCCAGCCAGCTTCCACAAGAGCCAGAAGTTAGCGGTTTGTGCAACCACTGCGAACACCGGACTCCCCACCACCCGGAAGATTCGCGACTTCAAGATGTCGTCGGTGGCCAGATTTTCCTGACACCGATACGGCAAGAGACAGAGATATAAGGTCCGCCAAAGACCATCTCTTCCAACTTTATTGGGGTCCCCATCATGGTCCGAATTCTTGTGATGCAATCGATGGCGATTCACCCAGGTGATGGGATTTACGTAGATCGCGAACGTGTTATTCACGATCGTGACGGCTTTGATGAACCATTCCTTATAGTCAAGGGCGCGATGAGCGATTCCGAGATGAAGAACATCGGCCAAATACAAGCCACCGAGAAACCAGCAAAAAATAAAATAAGCCGCGCCGATCAACAATCCTTTCCATAGTCCCAAGTGAGCCGGAGCGGCATACATGCATGCCAGCATGTAGGAGAAAATAATCAAATAGCCCACGAGATTGTACATTTTCATGGTTGCTCCTCGTCGGGCTATTCAAACAGAAAAAGGAGATCCTTTCAAATACAGGTCGAAGCGACGCAACTACCCGGACACTACCCTTTTCCACCCAATCGAGTAAGATTTTTAGGGCACCGCGTTTGACTTTCGAGGTTAGAGCGCTTGGACAAAACCCGCGACCAGCAAACCCGCACCCAAACGAAAACGCGGCTTGTTGAGCAGATCAACATCTATCTGTATTCGTGCGACTACTCTCGCGCCCTGGATTTGTTGCGAGGTACAGCCGCGGAATTCCCCAACGATGCGGAGCTGTCCGAACTGGAAAAGCTTGCCCATGAAGGCGTCAAGCGCAATGCTGAAGCCAACCGGTTTATCACCGAAAGCCAGGAACTCTTCTCCCAGCGGAAGTCCGCGGAAGCCATTCAGTTGTTGCGCAAAGCCTACGAACTGGATAAACGCAATGTTCTCGCTCGCTCCATTCTGGCCAATGCCCTCGTCGAGCAGGCGCATTCGATTGTAGAAACCGATTGGCTCGAAGCCGAGACGCTGACCAATCAGGCGCTGGCGCTGAACCCAGCGCATCCCACGGCCAAAACCATCCTCAGCCTGATCGTTACCAGGAAAGAAAAAAGCTCTGTGGAGGACTGGGTTGCGCGAGCCCGTAAACTGCAAGCTTCAAGCGATCCTTTTGCTGCCTTGTCTTGGGTTGCAGAGGGATTGGCCGTTCATCCCCACGATCCCAAGTTGCTGCTGATCCAGGATGAAATCCAGCGCGACCAGGATGCTCGCCGGCGTCTGGCCCGCCGTGGGGACCTGGAAGATCTGCGCCGCATGCAGCGCGAAATCGATGGCGCCACGGACGTTGCGGCAAAACAAGCTTTAGCCGTGCGCATACAAACGGTGGCCGCCAAGTATTGGACGGATGGCGAAATCTTGTCCATCGCCAACGCCTTGCTCCTCCGATTGGGATTAGTCTCAAAGGAGGGTTCAAGCACCTCGCCGCGCGGCAAGAGCGCGACCATAATTCTTCACGTCCCGCGGCCGAACGCTCCGGAGGCTTCGCGCGACGCTACGAGCCAGATTACGGCGAGCCCCGTTCCGGAGAGCCCCGTCCTAGCGCAGAACGTTTCGACCGCCACTGTTCAGCCCGGCAAAATCCTGCCCAGCGAAGCTCGTCCGTCCCAGGTTGTGGCCAGCATTGCGCCGGTGGGTTTAGCGCTCAGCGCTCCGCCACAAGCTGCCACCCCTTCCGCATCCGAGCCTTTCGAACCGCCAGCCAAAATCACATCTCCACCATCCCGGCCTAAACAGCCAGCAAGTCCGAACTCCAAAACGCCGGTTTTCGTCGCCACTGGAGTAATCTTCACTGCGATAATCATGGTCGCAGCGACATTTTTCTTCACGCGGGAACATTACGCCACGCCGGTAGCGCAGACTCAACCATCTGCTCCGACCGTCTCTGCTCCAGACGTCCCGGCACCAGCACAAGCAGTTCCCGCACAAACGGCCCACGCACCAACAACTCCCACACAAGCGTCGCCAACACAAATAGCTCCCGAACCATCGCCGCTTATTGCGCGGTCTCCTTTGGACACGGCCCTGGGAAAAGCCAGACCCAATGATCAGCCGACCGCCGCGCCCGGTCACAACCTAGGCACGCTCCTCGTCGTTGCCGGTCAAGACGACGTGAGAGTTTCTCTCAACGGAAAACTTCAAGGGCAACTCACTCAAGCCGGCGAGTTGCGCCTGCCCGATCTCGAACCCAAGGACTACGTTGTACAGGTCTCTAAGAGCGGCTTTCAGGATCCTCCCCCGCAAACGATCCGCGTACGCAAGGGCGACGAGGCCAGGCTTATCTTCAACCTTCAACCTCAGCCCCAACCGCAGCCTCGTCTGGCCTCGCTGACCGTCCAGGGCGGCGTTCCCGGAACCACGGTTCTCGTCGATCAAACTCCCGTCGGCACCATTCAGCCCGATGGCACGCTCTCCGTCTCCACCGTCAATCCCGGAGACCATACCCTCGAGTTGCGCAGTGAGCGATTCAAATCGCGGCAGTTCAAGAAACGCTTCGAGGCGGGTGGAACCATATCCCTCACTGCCGCGGATGCCGCGTTGGAAGCCGCTCCCGGCGAATTGAGAATTACCTTCACGCCCGCCGACGCCAATGTTGCAATCGTCAAAGGCAATCTTCTGAAAACGGTAAGCAGTGGCATCCCGCTCAATCTTGCCCCCGGCACCTACACTCTTACTGCGCGAACCGCTGAAAGGTTCACCCGCTCGTCCACTCTCGAAGTCGTAGCCGGCCAATCCAAAACTTTGGATTTGTCTCTCGCCCCGAGCGGCATGTCGAACTGGGATGACCCAGGCGGCTGGAAACGTGAGGGAGATTCTTTCATTCGCAAAGGCGGAGACTTCGTCCTATACAGAGTCGTTCCCGCCTCAGGCACATTTATTTTTTCCGCGATGCTCACCAAGGGTCACCTCCTGCAATGGGTGCTTAACTACCAGGATCCAAAGAACTACGTCCTGTTCCAAATCGACGAGAATAACTTCTACCGCACGGTCATTCGCAACGGCGAGAAAACGGACGAGATCACAGTTCCCAATAAAAGCGACAAGAAAAGCTTCCGTACATTCGGCATCCGCGTCAGCCCCACGGCGCTCGTCAACCAGATCAAGGATGGTGACAGTTGGACCGTGCTGGATCACTGGACTCAGCCCGGCGCTGATGTCAGCCTGGGTAAATTCGGCTTCTACATACCCGGCGGCGATGAAGTAGCGCTCTCCAGCTTCGCCCACTACGGTGACTTGAACGTCCACTAGCCTTAAGGCGCAGGCGTTCCATACAGTCGAAGTACACCCGCCCGATGGACGCTACACGGATGTTGGCGGTATATATAGCTATGACCTTCCCGCGCCGCATCGTATCGCTCTCTTGCAGCCGCAAGTTTGGCCGGCATCCTGAGATCAGATGGGCGAGTTGGGCTCGTAGGATGATTCGAGCCTCCATCGCTTTGCTATTGCTACTGTCGCTGGGGCATCCATCGCATGCCTTCGCGGCGGATGCTGACCTGGAGACTGTGCTGACTGGCTCGCGCCAGCGGATTGAGAAATTGGACTACCGCGTCACCGGGCGACTCGCGCGGATAGAGGTCGATGGCAAGCGCATGAACTACAAGTTTGTCGCCAAGGCTCACTGGTTTCCCGATGGTCTGCGTGTGCTGTGTGAGATCTCGGGGCCCGGCTCAGAGAAGACGAGCCTTCTTCTGCACATGAGCGTGAGTGGGCACCTGACCATCGAGGCGCTACTTCCTGGCGAGAAGACCGCGAGCGTTTTGCCATTCGAACATTGGAACGACCCCCTGGTGGGAACAGACTTCTCCTATGAAGACATGGTAGAGAGCCAGTTCTTTTGGAAGAATCAGGGACTTCTGGCCTCGGAGAAATACGGCGCGCGGGATTGCTTTGTCCTTAAGAGCACGCCCGGTTCTCAGGACCGGACTCACTATGATTCGGTAACATCGTGGATCGACCGCAACATTTTGTTTCCTGTACACGCGGTGAAAACGCTTCGCGGGACGGGACAGCAGAAGGAATTCATCTACTATGGGCTGCGGCAGGTTGGCGGCGTCTGGACCGCGATGCAAGCTGAGGCAAAGCTGCAGGGCAAGCCCGGCTCCTCGATTCTTACAATCGAACGCGGGTCGCCGAAGGCAAACCTTGGACGCAAGGACTTTGATATCAGCAGGTCCAGTGCTAATGAAGAGGGAGTGAAATAAATCGCCTAATTTGACTGGGGGATCTGCGGTGCTGACAGTGGAGCATCCAAGGTATTCACCGTCATCGGATCAACTCCTTCTCCGACTCCGATGTTACCGGGGCGACGTATAAGCCAAAGGGCCACCAATTCCAGTCGCCGGCAAGTTTCAATAGTGCCGGGCCGACGACCATCCGCACCACGGTAGCATCAATGAACACCGCCACGGCAAGTGTAAAGCCCAGCATTTGAACAACCAGAAAGCTTCCTACAGTGAACGCGGTGAAGACCGCGATCATAATTGCCGCCGCGCTCGTGATTAGCCCCGCCGTCCGCGCCAGGCCCTCGATTACCGCGGCTCTCTCCGATAGACCGCGCCGCCGTTCCTCGAGGACTCGGGCAACCAGAAAGACCTCATAATCCATGCTCAATCCGAAGACAATGGCAAACGAGAGAATCGGGACGATCGGGTATACGGTGCCGGTCGGTCCGTCGAGCCCAAAGAGCCTGCTACCGTGGCCTTCCTGAAAAACGAGAACCAACGCACCGAACGAAGCGCCAACGGAGAGCAGATTGAGCAGAATTGCTTTGACGGCCGCAAATAGAGAACGTAATCCGATCAGGAGCGCCAGCAAACTCCCCAGTACGACGCCAAGCACCACCTTCGGCAACCGCTCTTTTACGACCGAGTCATAATCTGCCTCGAGTGCAGGAACACCGCCGACGCGCAATACAGCGCCAGGCACGCCGGTGATTGCCCCGACATCGAGAGAACGCACCTCGCGTACCCACCGTATCTGGTCGTTGGGCGAACTGGTGGAGGTGGGCAGCAACTCAATCAAGGTAGCCTGGCCATCGCTGCGCAGAAAACTCTTGCGAATTGGCTCGGGCACATCGTCTACAGCACTAGGGGCGTCGGACATGCCCGTGAGGGTCGGAAGAGATAAGACCTCTTGTGCTCTAGGATCACTCTGAAAGCGGTTGGTCAAGCGACTCAGGGCAAGCCAACCGGCCGGCGAGAGCGGCGGAGACTGCGGCGGCAATTCCAGGATCACTCGCAGGGACGGTACAATACCCGATCGCCCCATGCGTTGAAGTGTGTGCAGTGCCTGCACCGATTCAGCTGCTTCCGGGAGCGCATGACGGTCAGGAACGCCGGGCGAAATTTTCCGTGCCTGGAATGCAAGAATCAGTAGCGGGATCCCGGCGATAAGCAAAGCTGCCCAGGGCCGCCGGGTTATGATGGTACCCCACCGTACCCATCGCTCGTTCGCTGCGCATAGGCTCTCTCGCGTTTTGACTCGTCTGTCTGGACGACGCACTCCGGCGGCATCGATGTGATACCCCAGCAGACCAAGCACCCAAGGCAGAATGCACGTACACAGCATGACACTCAGAACGGTTACCAGCAGGCCAGCTATCCCGATGGAGCGCAATTCGCTGATGGGCACAGTCAGCAGTGCTGAAAATCCGATGGCGACCGTCGTGGCCGAGATGATCAGCGTCCGCCCCGCTTGCCCGGCAGCAATATCGGCAGCACAGCCGGGATCACATCCCTCGTTCAACGCTTCGCGAAACCGGCTCACCATCAGCAATGCATAGTCGATGCCCAAACCGAGGCCGAGCATGGTTGCCAGATTCTGCACCAGAATCGAAAGCTGCAGATAATGCGCGAGTATCGCAGCCGTACCCATCGACATCGCGATTGAGAGTACTCCGACTCCCAGCGGCAGCAGCGCGGCCACGAGACTGCCAAATGCCAGCAACAGCAGTAACAGAGTTACCGGCATCGCTCGTTCCTCGGCCTGTTTGACGTCATCTGCACTGACCTTGCGAAGATCGAAGTTCAGTGGCGTTTCACCTGTAATCTCCAGTTTGATATTGGGGTATTGCGCCCTCAACTGACCTTGCATCCAGTCTGCTCTTGCCCTCAGTTTAGGTACTAACGCCTCGACATCTTTTTCGTGGGGGTCCAACCCGACGATGATCAAGGCCCCACCATTGTTCCCCGTGAACAGGGGATCTGGCCAATCCAGGCTTGAGACGGCACCCGCGACTCCAGGCACACTACGCAACGAACTGCTTAAAAAGCCCAAGGCTTCTGCGCCTTTTGCTGAATCCGGATCGGGAACACCGCTGATCACCAGAACCAGGCGGTGGGCGTACGGGGATTGGAAACGCTGCGCCAGTTCCCGATCAACTTTTTCGGATTCCGCACCTTTAACATGAACAACTGTCTCCAGGCGCCGTTCGACTTTATAGGAAAATGGCAGCAGCACAAGCGCCATGGCAAACCCCGCCATCGCCAACCAGAATCGGTGCCGAGCGGCACCACGGCCGGTCTTCACGCTTGGCATTACCATCGAAGATCCACGTCGTTTCCTCGTGCGTCTGAGCGCAATGAGATGACCTCCATGATCGGGCATGTCCATGATATACGGTCAAACTGAATATTTATTGGGGTATTGGATTCGGCCTCGAGCTTGGTCAACGATAAACGATAGAGGTGAGGAACTACCCGTTGAACCCTTATCAAACGAAATCAAACGAAGAACATGGCTGAGGTTCCCAGTCCGGCGGCCTTTAAGAACCGCGGCACCCGTTGCTGCTTCACATTCACAAGCCTGCGTCTTTGCCTCCAGGCGTCTTCAACGTCGGTGCATCGGTCTAACCGAATATTTTTGCAAAAAAATGCCGCACACCTTCGAATCTCTTGTGCTTCACGCGCGCCCGTTCTTCCGGAAGCGGGGGTGGCAGAGCTGCCATGGGGATTGGCGCAGGGCGAGTTGATAACGGAAGTCCTCCGGCAAGCCTATATGGGGGAGGTTTGAAGGTCAGAGTAGCCTCCGCTTTCGCGTGAGGCAGATCCCGCGGCCCGTCATGCAGCTCTGCCGTCTCCGTTCCCCCGCCAGGCAATTTGGTGCCTGTCGTCGCCTCAGGGGAAGGTTCGTTTCCAACTGGCGGCAAAGAGGGCTCATTGACGGAAGCTGCAGAAGTTCCTTGCGCGCTTGCGTCCACGTCTTCGACTACGGCCGCGCCAGAAGCCAAAAGCACAGGGGGCCGCGGAGGCGGAGGACACCCGCATTCTACCGCCAGAATCGTCTCATTCCCATTCCCGTCCGGGGACGCTTCGTGGAAGGCTGTGTCTTCGCTCCTTAGCCGTCCTGCGTGAAAAACGATCTGATCCCGCGGCTGGAATTCATATTTCCCATCTCCCATGAGTTCATAGATGATTGCCGGGGACGTGTTGCCGGGAAGAGTCTTGACACAGGTGTTGCCCTGCGAGTCGGCGCGGATCGCGTAGTCGAACTCTCCCGGACCGCGAAGCAGAATGCGGAAATCCGGGGTCACTACTTCGTCCGAGGAATCGCCCAGCTTGATGTGCGTCTCCAGGGCGCCGACACCGATAGCTAGCATCAAGTCGGGACCGTTTCGAGAACGGTTGACCAAGACTGTGGAGCGCGGGCATACATAAAAGTCTCCGCCCCGCCGCAAGCGCATCACGGTCGTGTCTGACAAGGCAGTGACGGAAGAGCCCGACGGGACCCGGTCAACTGGTACAACGTTGCTGTAGTCCACGGCAGTAATCGGAGGCGGCGCCGGCGGCGACTTTGCAGCGATCGCATGCAGCTGCACCAACAGACGATTTCCGGCTGATTCCCAGGTGTAGTCCAATGGCTTGAGTAAATCGATTTCCACATGGACCTGCGGCGGATCAGTGGCGCTCAGTGTGAGACGAATCGCGCCAACATCCTGACTCTTCACGGGCACCAGTTTGCTGGGAACAGACATGTTCGTATTCGGCAAATCGATAATTAGGCGCATGGGATCAGCGAGCTTGCTGATCTTCGGCTTCACCGGGTCTGTCGTTATAATTTCCACAGCAGGTGTGCCATCCTTCAAGAAAACGTTGAAGTGAACAACTGTGGCGGCGCTCTGGGCGGCGGGAACCTCCTGGTCCGATCCGCGTTTCGCTGGGCTGCCCCCCAGCAATTGCAGCGGAGAGAAAAACAAGGAAATTGCAGCCAGCAGAGTGGCAGCAGCGGAACACAGAATTAGACTTCGCGCCTCATGCTGTGCGTGACGCCTCTGTGACCGTGCTCTCATGGCAGTGCAAAACTTAAGGTGATGTTGGTTTCAAAACTGGCGGGACGTCCATTGCGAGTCATGGGCTCAAATCGCCACTGCCTGACAGCATTGGCAGCTGCGGCCACCAGCCTGGGATATCCGCTCACCGGACTGAGTCGCTGAACTCTTCCGTTCCCGCCTACTAAAACGTCTAGCACCACGATCCCTTGAATATGATGGGCCTTGGCGGCGTCCGGATATTCGGGCTCCACGCGGTCCACGACGCGCGCGAGGGCTGTTCGCTCGGGAACCATCCTTGGAGGTGAAGAGGTGGAAACACTTCTTGCACCCGAATCATGGGAAGTCGTTGATCCGTCCTGCACTCCCGTATCTTCAAACACAAGAATCCCAGACTCATCGTCAAGTGTGTTCTCAATCTCCAAGTCAGGCACATGGTGCTTTGCTCGAACGGACAGCGGATTTGAAGACTTGGGGAGGGAAGATTTGCGGGGAGAAGGCTTGGCAGAAGAAGGTTCGGCGGGAGTTGTTACGATAGCCGCCGGCTTCACGGCTTGAACCGTCGGCGGATTAGGAACGGCAGCGGGCATTGGTGCAGGCGCTGATGGTTGTCGCACGACCGCTCTGGAATTCCTGGCGAACAAGTGCACTCCGTCGTGCGGAACGCTCCTGCTCAGGGCCCAACCGGCCAGAAGCAAGGTGCCTGCCACGAGAGCGGCCAGCAGCGATCTTCGTGCTCCCAATGCGAGTGCGACTGCTTTGGCTTTTATGGATTCCGCGAGAACCAGGGACGGTATTCTGCTGATCTCTTGTACTTGAACCGGAACACGCGCCACAGGGTCGCTGGCAAGTTCATCCACCCGCGCGATCGCATCCGCAACCCGCTGCGACATCGACTGTATCGCCACAAGGTCGCCAGCCGTGAATGCATCCGCTTGAGAGGAGAATGCGCCGAGCACGCCGACTCTCTCCTTCGCCTCCTTCAGCACCGGGACAAGCACAATGGAGCGAGCGCCTAGACTCCGGCACACCGCCGCATCGAGGCCAGGGAAGTTCTCGGAGTTACGGCAATACTGCAGCCCAGAAGTGCGAAGGCAAGCATCCACCATGCGTGGGTCCCGGCGCAAATAGGCGACAAACTCACCTGAGGTCGCCCCGTTCAGGACACAGGAAACCATCTGACCACTGCGTACCCGACCGATGAAGGCGCCGGTCGCACAGGTGGAAAGTCGCGTCTGAGAAACAATTTGCTCCAACACCAAATCGAGCGCAGCGTCCGCTCGCATCACCTGGTCGGCCGGTTCGTTTTCTCGTGCGCCAAGATTGAACCGGCGCGGGGATGGCGACCGGCGAGGGGGCGCAGAAGGTCTCGCCCCGAAAGACGCTGAGTCGCCGGGCGCACTCTTCGCCTGGGAGGAATGAGCCGCCGCGGGCGGAATTCTGCGCTCCGCCGCTGATTGACGCCGTGACTTCACCGGTACCCCCACGCCGCGGCATTCCGCGCGCACAGAGAAGTCATCTGTTCCCTTGATGAGCTGGAGGGGAAGCGAGACCGCGCGATAAAGGAGACGAACGAACCAGGGAGCGATACGGCCATGTCGGGCCAACTCCTAAGAAGATTGGCTTCCAAAGCACGCGTCCATGACGCTCCACTCGGCGCACGGCGCCGCATGTTGCTCAAAAGGTTGGACCGGAAAGGAAGTCTATTTCAGAGCCTGAAGCACGCTCTCTCAAGGGGAGGAAAAATACTAGGGTTAGTGTGCCACTTCCGCGGCTCAGATGTCAAGATAGGCCTTCCGGTGTCGCGTTCCTTTTTAATCGCTGTCGCTCGTAACTGCCTCCACCGTCGGTTTGCTTCGCTTTTTCAGAATCTCACCCAGCAGAAATAAATCGGTCAGCAGCGCTCGGAGGTGGATGGAAGCGTTCAGATTGTCAATCAACTGGGAACTGATCGCGGGTTGAGCGAGAACCAGTTCAATGGCAGCGAGAGAGTCGCGAGAGTCACGATCGAGCACCGCAATGAACGCCAGGTACTTCGCGGCGGCCTCAAGGCCTTCCTGTTTGACCGCCGTCGCACAGGCTTCCGCCAGCCCTGTCAGTGCTCCCGTGGCGCGATGCAGGAACTCGCGGACTTGCCCACCCGACTTGCTTCCCTGGTCACTCGGCAGTCCCTGGGCTGCGTACGCCAGCAGGAACTCGTAGCATTCTTCCACCGCTTCACAACGATCGCAGATCTCAGCCAGCATCGGTTAGTCCTCAGCCGATTCGATTGGAGGTCGGCGAGGACGAAGCAGTCTCGACCTTCCATCGCTCGGGATCGTGCTCTTCCAGATAGAAGTCGCGGTCCATCCAGCCGAAGATCATCGATTTCGTGATCGCGCGTTTCTCCGGCCGGAGCCCGAAGTAGACGTGCATCATCACCAGCGCAATCAGTCCTACGCCTGCCAGTCCGTGTAGCACGTACATCAGGCCCCAGGTCATGTCGCTGAATAGATACGGATTCCGGGGGAAAAAGATCGTGCGCACGCGAGACATCATGAAAACGCCGGTGAGGATCACCGACAGACTGCACAAGATAATGACACCGTGGAAGAGCTTGTTTTCCAGGGGATACTTGGCGAACTTTCGGGGCGGAGGCGCAGGCATTCCGAAAAAGCGGCGAACTCTTTTCTGTGCATCGTCCAGATCGATTCGGTCGGGCCAAATCGACCAGAAATCCAGAAAGAAGGAGGCATGAATAATGTGAAAGATGATGGAGACGGTTAACACGGCGCCGGCGATCCAGTGATAGGTCACCCAATTAAACTGGACGCCGACCTTCGGAAGGAAAGCGGTAAACAGCAGCGTGAACATTGACGCTGCCATGATCCAGTGAAACAACCGTGCCACCAACGAGTGCCGGGGAACGTGTTTGGGTATCTGCGCAACGACTTGAGGAGAAGCATCGCCCGCAAACTGTCTGGCCTTGGCGAAATACATGACGTAGATGGCGTGAACGATGAGGAAGAGCAACCCCGCGATCAACGCAACCCAGATCAGGAACCAGGCAATATGGATGGGGACATTCTGTCCCCACGGACTCGTGGCCCACTCTAAGAAGTCCATGTGGCCTCCTCGACTCCGCTGATGGCGCGTTTCACGAGATTTCGCATCAACGGGATCTTGTAGGCATTGAACTGCAATGGAACCGCACCTTGCACGGAGAGTTTTCCCGCCATTTCACCGGTGGCTGCATTCCGCGGCTGCCCACGAACTGCGTCTTCGACCGCCTTCAGCCTCAATGGCCTGGCGGCGGCGGCGTTCACCGCGATTCGGACGCGCTCGATCGTGTTGCCAGACAGAACCATGGCCGAGGCGACGTTGAGGAGCGGGAAGTCCCAAACGTTGCGGTCTCGCACTTTTTCAAAATAGAATTGCGCGCCCGCCCAGGTGGAGGGAATCCGAATGGCAGTAAGGAGATCGCCGGGCTGCAAGATGTGCAGCCGCGTGATATCGATCTCAGGACCGATGAAGTAATCTTCGGCATCGACCAGGCGCTCACCCTTGGGCGTGCGCAGGACGAACTTGGCGTCCAGCGCGATCAGGGCAGGGGCGGTGTCGGAAGGATTCACCGCCACGCAGCGGTCGGCTTGCAGAATAGCATGCTCACGGTTGCGGCCCTCCGGCGTATCGGCGTAGCAAATGTTGCCGCCAGCGCGGTAGCATGGCCAACCTCCGCGGTAATACCAGCACCGCGTGTCCTGCGAAACATTGCCACCGAGCGTACCTTGATTGCGGATTTGCGGCGATGCCACCAGTTCCGCGGCCTGCGCTAGCAGATCATACTTCTGCTTGACGACGGGATGATTCACAACTTCCGTGAGCGTGGTCATCGCGCCGATCTCGATGCCGTCGCCTGTCGTACGAACTCCGTGCAGTTCCTCGACTCCACTCAGATCAACCACAGCCTTGGGCTTCCTAATTCGATCCTTGAGCCAGTCGAAACTGTCCATCCCTCCGGCTAGCACCCAGGCATCGGATCCATGCTGTTCGAGAAGCTTCTGCGCATCAGCCACGGAACTCGGCTGATACAGCTCGAACGCGGACATCACGTCTCGTATGACGGCCATAACTCTCCTTACAAATCCCAATCAAATATGAGCCGTCAAATATGGGCGGCCAAGGGATGCTGCATCGGGCGTCCCGCTTCGAGCGACGTCAGAATCGTGTCGGCGTTCACGGGCGCACGCTGAAAGATCTCATCTCCGAGAGCATCCGACAGCGCGTTCAAAATTGAGGCACACCCGCCGGCAACGGGCGGCTCGCCGACACCGCGTGCACCGACCGGCGTCTCCGGGTCCGGAATGTCCAACGCTGTCCATTGCATATCGACGGGTACATCGAGAATGGTCGGCGGTTTATTGTGATGGAAACGCTTGGAAACCATCTCGCCGTAGTGCGGATCGAACACCCACTTCTGACCAATGGCATGCCCGATGCCCAAGACCGAACGGCCGAGCACCTGCCCGCCCAGTGCTCGGGGATGAATTACTGTGCCGACATCGGCGGAAGCGAGGAAATCGACGATGTAGTACTTGCCAGTTTCGACGTCGACTTCAACTTCGGCAAAGCTGGCGACATAAGAGAATGTCGAGCCATCGCGGGGATAGTTGTCCTTGGCCGCCGCCACCAAACCTTGACCCGCCAGCGCCGCGACCGAGGCCTTCGTCAATTTGTGAACATCGGCAGGCGCTTCGTGCCCATCGTAGACGCCACCAAGCTGAATCGCGTATTTCGCCGCCTGCGCCAAAGTCATCCCGCCACCACCCTTGCGGAACACACGCTCGTTGGCGACCTCGTATTGCTCCGGTTTGCCGCCAAGCTTCTTGGCTGCGATTTCCTGGAGCTTCTTCTTGGCGTCCATCGCCGTCGCGTACGCGGCCCGCGTCATCGCGTGAGTCGTCTGGCTGCCGCCAGAGACGCAGGTGAACGGAAGGTTCTTCGTCGTGTTTCCCCAGACGACTTCGCATTTCTCCCACGGCACGCCGAGAACTTCTGCGCCCGCGCGGTGCACGTCGATCACCGACTCCGTCCCCAGGTTGCCGATCCCAGACTGGAAAGCGATTCGGCCATCCGGTTTGATAACGAGAAGCCCGTCGAATCCGATAGTGCCGCCAACGTAGCAGCTCAGCGATACGCCGACGCCACGAACTTTCGTCCCCATCCTTTTCGGAGTGCGCGCCACACGCTCGCTCCACTTGAATTGCTCCGCGCCGCGGTCGAGCGCTTCCTTGAGAAATGCGCTCGTCGCATATTGCCGTTTTCCCTGTACCGCTGGGCCGAACGGCGCCTTGCCTTCGGGGCAGTTGACGCGGCGAATCGCCACCTGGTCAACTCCCAGCTTGCGCGCAGCTTTCGCGATGATGGGCTCGATGATGACAATCCCCTGAAGGCCGCCCGGGGAACTCTGTGCACTGCGGGGCGGAGTATTCGTCAACACCGTCACGCCACGCCAGCGCATGGCTAGCGGCTGGTACAACAGAGAGACGATGCGGCCCGAGGAAGGAGCATCCCCTACCGCGTCGTATGGACCGTTATCGCAAATCACGAACATGTCGAGAGCTGTAATGCGCCCTTCTTTGGAAAAACCAACTTTCATGCGTCCCTGAAAACTAGGACGGGCGCGTCCGATGAAGGTCTCCTCCTCGCGGCTGATGCGCATCATAACCGGAGCATTGGTTTTCTTGGACAGGAGAGCGGGGATGATCATCGACACGCCGCCGGTAATTTTGCTGCCGAAGCCGCCTCCCGTGTACTCGCTGATAAAAACAATATTGTCAGGACTAATGTTCAACCACCGCGCGATCGCGGGCAGCGTTTGTGCGGTGCTTTGCGTGCCCGTATAAATGTGGACCTTGCCGTTCTGCCAGTAAGCCATCGCGCTGCGGGTCTCAAGCGTCTGATGGCTGGTGTCGGGTGTCACGAACGTTTCGTCGAGAACGAGCGCGGCATTCTTGAAGCCGGAATCGACGTCGCCATACGACCATTCGTCGGGAGCCTTGCCCATCGGCAGGCGGCCTTGCTTCTCGTCGGCGAAGTCGGCTTTGGTCCACTTGAGTTCCGTGACCTCGGGAGGACCCGGATTTTGCCCCACGGGCCGAGTCCAGACATTGCCATCCATTCGGGGATTAGGACCACCCGGCCGCAAGGTATCGAGGGGATCGATGACGAACGGCAGCGGTTCAAGATCGAGTTCAATTTTCTCGATGGCTTCGGCGGCCGTAAGTTCGTCGACAGCGGCTACGGCAAGAATCGGTTCGCCCTGATAGACCGGTTCATTGGTGAGTCCGCGTTCGCCCCACTTGCTGGCTTTGATCACCGTCCCGTTGTCGGTAAGAGTATCGGCCGGCGCAGGAAGATCGTTCGCGGTGAGAATGGCTTTGACCCCAGGCATGGCAAGCGCTGCGTTCGTGCCGATGCGCTTTACCCGGGCATGCGGCATCGGGCTGAGCAGTAATTTGCAGAACAGCATGCCCTCGGCTCGAAAATCTTCAGCATACTTCGCTTGCCCGGTAACCTTCGCATACAGATCTGGGGTCTGGTAGTTCTTGCCGATCAGCTTGTAGCCGGCTCCGTACTGGCGTTCAGTAACATTGGCGGTCTCAACGTTTTTCTTGTTTTCTGTTTTCTGGTTATCCAAGATGAGACCTCCGCAAATTCTCGGCGCCGCGCATCATCGCGGTGAGAATCTTGTCATAATCCTGGCAACGGCATAGGTTTCCCGAGATGCCCCGCGCCAATTCCTGGCGGGTGGGATTGGGATTGGTTTTCAGATATCCCACTGTAGCCATAACGAAGCCGGGCATACAAAAGGCGCACTGAAAGCCCTGCTCGTCGATGACGCCCTGCTGTACCGGGTGCAAAGTCCCGTCAGCATTGGCGAGGCCTTCGATGGTCACAATTTTTCGGCTGCGCACCGTATGGGTGAGTACTGAGCACGCATAATACGGAATATCGTCGATGAGCACGGTGCAAGATCCGCATTCCGCGCGGTCGCATCCTAGCTTTGTGCCGGTCAGGCCCAGCTTGTAACGCAGAGTCGACGCCAGGGTCTCCTGCTTCATCGCGTCGACGCGCCTCTGCTGACCGTTGACGTTGAGCGTAATCAGCCGCTCGCCAACACCCGCCGGGGACTGCTGGCCGTGCAGAAGAGACGAGGCGCGAAACAGGTAGCTCGCCGAGGAGACTGCCACACCGCTGGTGATGACGCCTTTGATGAAGTTGCGCCTGGAGACGGCTTTGGGAGCGTATTCTTGAGGCAACTCTGGGATGCGGCGAGGCCTCGATGGCACTTCGGCTGCGCCGTGGGTGAGTACTGAGCACGCATAATACGGAATATCGTCGATGAGCACGGTGCAAGATCCGCATTCCGCGCGGTCGCATCCTAGCTTTGTGCCGGTCAGGCCCAGCTTGTAACGCAGAGTCGACGCCAGGGTCTCCTGCTTCATCGCGTCGACGCGCCTCTGCTGACCGTTGACGTTGAGCGTAATCAGCCGCTCGCCAACACCCGCCGGGGACTGCTGGCCGTGCAGAAGAGACGAGGCGCGAAACAGGTAGCTCGCCGAGGAGACTGCCACACCGCTGGTGATGACGCCTTTGATGAAGTTGCGCCTGGAGACGGCTTTGGGAGCCTCTTCTTGAGGCAACTCTGGGATTGCCTTGGAATTTGCCTTCTCGGTCATACCGAGTACCTCCTACCAGATGCAGTCCGCAGGACTTGCGCGACGAAAGGCACTCAACATTCTACATTTTAGCAGTTGGATTGGCAGGAATGATGGCGGGGTTCGGAAATTTGCGAATCGGCCAAGGTCGGCGGAACTGGACAAACCAAAGACCCAAAACCGTACACAGCGAGATCTCAGCCTGAGTGATTTAGAAGTAGAAGGCAACCGGCTAAGACCCGAAGTACTTCGTCATGACCGGGCCTCGAAGTCAGCCGCAACGCAACGAAAGAAACCATCGCCGCAGGGAACTGGACCGACCAGATCAACTGCTGTCGCACGGAAAAATGAGTGCTATGATCGCTTGCGCTCTTGAAGTCGACCGAGATTCCTAATGACACCTCAGCTTAGCTTGTTCTTCTTCAGCGCGGACTCTGCAGAACAGCCGGGTGGCAAGTATCAGATGCTGCTCGAATCTGCGAAGTTTGCTGACGAGCATGGGTTCGCGGCCGTGTGGACGCCGGAAAGACATTTTCAACGGTTTGGGGGGCTGTACGGAAGTCCCTCGGTCACTGGCGCGGCGCTTGCCGTTACAACGAAGCACCTCTCCATCCGGGCTGGCAGCGTGGTCCTACCTTTGCAGAACCCTTTGCGCGTGGCCGAAGAATGGTCAATGATTGACAATCTTTCGAACGGACGTGTTGCCATTGCTGCTGCCTCGGGATGGCACGCCAACGATTTTGTTCTTTCGCCAGATACCTACCAGAATCGCCACGCTGATATGTATGAAAAGATCGCCATCATCCAGAAACTTTGGCGAGGCGAGACGGTGTCATTGCCGAACGGGATGGGAGTCAAGACCGACGTCAACATTCTGCCAGCACCGATTCAAGCGGAACTCCCAATCTGGCTGACTGCACAGTCAGATGAAACTTTTGTGAACGCCGGTAAGCTTGGCTTCAATGTCATGACAGCGAACTTTTCGCTGAATCATGACCTCAAGGAGCTCCTGCGAAAAGCCAAACTTTATCGCGACGCAATTCAGACTCATCATGGCCGTCGAGGGCACATCACATTAATGGCGCACACCTTCGTTGGGGGCGACGATGGCGAGATACGAAGGATAGCCGAACCAGCGATGGCTGAATATCTGAGGGTCAACATCGGAATGCAGAAGGATCATTCCGCCGGAACGAAAGATGATCAAGGCGCTCTGCGAAAAACGAGTTGGGTGCGTCCTGAACTTTCTCGTCTCAGCGATGAAGAAACTGAAATAATGGTCGAGTTTCAAGTGCGTAATAACTTACGCAGCCCGTTGAGTTTTATCGGGACTCTCGATCAATGCTCGCAGCAGGCGGATCGCCTGAGCGAAAATGGAGTGGATGAGATTGCTTGTCTCATTGACTTCGGTGTCGGTTTCAACGACGTTATGGCGAGTCTTCGCCGGTTGTCTACATTGCTATCGTAGATAACCCAGTTGTCGGGCTAGGGTCTCACAAGGTTAGCGAAAGACTTTTCAGGCCCCTGAATCCAAAGGTAGGAGCCCACTCGGGTCGCGCGCCGGCGAGCTTGATCTCTGGAAAACGCTGCACCAGGTTCAGGAGCGCAACCTGCCCTTCTAATCGCGCTAGCTGGCCCCCAATACAGGCATGTGGACCCGCACTGAAAGCGAGGTGTTGATTGTTCAGCCTCTTCAGGTCTAGCCGATCGGGATCCTTAAACCGCTTTGGATCCCGGTTCGCCGCGCCGAGCATGCAAAGGACAGACCACTTCTTGGGTATGTGCTGACCGCAAATCTCGACATCTTCCTTGAGCACGCGAGCCGTGAGTTGTACCGGGCTTTCATAACGCAGAATCTCCTCCACAGCCGTGCGGATTATCTCCGGTTTCTCTCGCAGCTCCGCTGTCTCTTGCGGATGCCGCAGGAGCGTGTACATTCCGTTACCGATTAAATTTCGAGTGGTCTCGTGCCCGGCAAAAAGCAGCGCGATGCACTGCGCATAGAGCTCTTCTTCGGTCAGCACTTCTCCTTCTTCCTCGATGTCGATCAGAAGGCTAATCAGATCGTTGCCTTTATTGCGTCTCCGCTCCGCCACGGTCTTACGGAAAAAATCGGTTAAGGCAATTAGCGCATCTTGCGCATCGCGCGCCTGTTCCACTGTACGATCCGGGCTTCCGCGAAAGACCGCGATGGCCCGCGACCAATCCACGAATGTGTCGCGGAGTTCCTGCGGTATTCCGAGCATTTCCAATATGATGCGCACCGGCATGGGGTTGGCGAACTCGCGCATGAGTTCGACTTCGGAACCACGCTGCAGCGGCTTTAGCATTTCATCAACAATGGCCTCGACTTGCGGACGCAAGCCTTCGATCGCCGCGGGCGAAAATCCCTTGTTGAGAAGTTTACGCAGCCGGGTGTGCTCCGGCGGATCCATGAAAATCAGCCACAAGCCCAGCATGCGAGCGAGTTCGCTGAACTCGGACTGGCTGCTGAGCGGAAGAGACAAGATCATCTGCTGCGAGCGCTTTGCCGATAATCTGGGGTCTTTAGTGGCCGAAGAGCACTCGGCATGGCTCACAATCGACCACAAGGCCCATTTGCCATCCACATCCAGGTAATGCAACGGGCCTTCTTCGTGCAAGCGGGCATATGCGGGATAGGGATCCTGCAGAATCTCGCCGGTGAAAAGGACTTTCTTGGTCGGAACGATAACCTTGGGCAACCTGCACCTATTCGCAAAATCAGAGTTTCAGCAACGCAGGAACCGCTAAGTTACTGATGCCGAGTTTAACACCGAGAAGACGGCGCCTTGAAGCGCAATGGTCGCATCAGGAGCCACTCGGCAGACGCTCCCAAATTAATTCGAAGATTAGAGTTTTCCCGTTCACTGGCGTCGGTGGCGTAACCAACGTGATTCGATCACCATGGAATTTGACGTTGCGGACCAGGTCCCTGCCTACATAGTTCTCAATGGATGAGATTTCGACGTGATGGGTTACCTTGTCGCCGCTGACCGTGTACCGTCCAGCATAGCCAAAAAATGTTTTGAATGCGTCAGCTTGTTCTTCGAGAGACCCTCCACCGGAAAAGAGCGCCTTTCGCCCGCCGTGACTGATCATGGCGGCTATTCTGCCCTCATCGGTATAAGTAAGTAAACCCACAGGATCGCTACCATACGGCGTCTCGCTTCGCTCTCTGGTCGATGTGGTCGTGGAGGCGGAGACCAGTTTCCACGTGCCCACAAGCTTGTCTTTTGCGCTCCCGAACCTACCCTCTAACAATCCGGAATCCTCAGCCATCGTTACAATATCCTTGTTGTAATTCTCTTTCAGAAACAAATGATACCGAACTTCTTATGCAAATTCCTGATCGGGTACCAGGAGTAGCGAGAGACATACTTGGCATGATCAATGAGAGTCTGCTGCAGCGTTGGGGAAGAGCGTTTCCCACGGGTGACGGAAATGCGTAGGCGCAAACGCGAAAAACAATAGTAACTAGCGTATTTACATATATTTGAGCAGTATATAAGTGGCCCGTGGATTGCAGCCTTAGCAGTAAAATCATTACTCCGTCAGGCACACTCGGGAGTGCCGGCGAGCGCGCACAAGACCCCCATTGAAGTTAGAGGAGCGATCGGATGACCGACAATCATTACAAAGACCAGAACACCCAAACCGCCTTGCTGGAAGTATTATCGTCTGTCTGGGCAAGCAGTCTTGGGATCGAGAAGGTTGGTATCGAGGACAATTTCTTTGAACTGGGCGGCGCCTCTGTGGTCGCCACGCAGATAGTTTCCCGGTTGCGTCAGATGTTCCAGATGGATTTGCCAGCGATCCTCTTGTTCGAAACCCCCACTATCGAAACGCTTGCCCGTTACATGATTGAACACGAGGGCAGGCCCGGTCTGACCGAGAAGACTGCTACCCTTTTGAAGCGGATCGACGGCATGACCGAAGAGGAAGTGGCCCGCAGTTTGCCTTCGAAGTGAGAATTGTCAGAAGGTCATGAATAAAGATTCGTCCAAGGGCCGTGGTTTCTCTGAGCAAAAGCTTGCTTTGCTGGCCAGCCTGCTCAAGGAAGAAGGCGTCTGCCAGACGCCGAGCCTGAAGCGTATCCCTCGCGACGGCGAGTTGCCGCTTTCCCCGGCACAGACGGGACTGTGGTTGCTGGATCAGTTAGAACCCAGCAGTGCCGCATACAACATCCCAGTACGCCATGACTTGAAGGGCCACCTTGACGTCACCGCTTTCGAGCGGAGTCTGAGTGAGATCGTGCGCCGGCACGAAGTGTTGCGAACATATTATCTGAGAGTCGATGGACGCCCGGTCCAAAAAATTGCGAAACCTGAATTGCTTCGGATCCCGATCATTGATCTGCAGGGTCTCGCAGAACCAGCCAGGGAACAAGAGGTAGCAAGGCTTGCGTCAGTTGAAGCCGGCCAAGCTTTCGATCTTGGAAGATCACCCCTGATTCGAGCCCGGCTGTTGAAGTTGGGGCCGAAGGAGCATGTCCTGCTGCTTAGCTTCCATCACATCGCCTTCGATGGGTGGTCGTACGGGGTATTTGAGAAAGAACTGGCAGTGCTCTACGGCGCTTTTCTCCAGGGAAAGGAAGTCTCGCCGCTGGCGGAACTGCCCCTTCAGTACGTTGACTTTGCTTCCTGGCAAAGACAACGGCTGCAGGGAGAGATTCTGAAGGAGCAATTGGATTACTGGCAGAAGAAATTGAGAGGCACCCTCCCAGTGCTGGAACTCCCCACCGACCGCCCTCGTCCGGCCATCCAGACCTACAGAGGATCAATTTCTTATTCGGTGCTCTCGAAGAAGCTTAGGGAGTCGCTCAAGATCTTAAGCCAGCGCGAGGGCGTCACCCTGTTCGCAACATTGCTCGGAGCGTTCAACCTGCTACTGCAGCGCTACACGGGACAGGACGACATAATGGTTGGGGCGGCCATTTCAGGCCGCAATCGGGCTGAGATCGAAGGGTTGCTGGGGTTCTTCGTCAACACGCTCGTCATGCGAACCGACCTGTCGGGCGACCCGACCTTCCGGCAATTCTTGCAGCGGGTGAAGGAAACCGCCTTGGGAGCGTACGCGCACCAGGATCTGCCGTTCGAAAAACTCGTGGAAGTGTTAAACCCCGAGCGCAATGCCAGTCACAGTCCGATGTTCCAAGTAATGCTGTCGATGCTCAACATGCCAATGGAGCCCTGGAGCCTGCCCGGTCTGCGGCACGAGCGGAAAATGATCGACAGTGGTACATCGAAATTCGACTTGACGCTGTATGTGATGGACGAGCCACAGGGACTGACGTTCATCTGTGAATACAACACTGACTTGTTCAGCCGTGATCGCATCGAGCGGATGCTCGGACATTTCCAGATTCTACTCGAGGGTATCGTGGCCGATCCTGACCGACGTCTCTCGGAATTGCCACTCTTGACGGCAGGGGAACGTCATCGTCTGCTCATCGAGTTGAACGATACGGGAGTCGCTCACCAAGAGGACGTTCTGCTGCACGAGTTGTTCGAAGCACAGGCCCAGCGGATCCTTGGTGCCGTCGCCTTGGAATATGAAGGAGACCGTCTCAGCTACGGGGAACTCAATCAACGAGCCAATCACCTGGCGCATCATCTGCAGTCTCTCGGAGTGGGGCCGGAAGTTCTGGTCGGACTGTGCGTGGAGCGTTCCCTGGAGATGATGGTCGGTCTGCTGGGCATTCTCAAGGCGGGGGGCGCCTACGTACCGCTGGATCCTTCGTTTCCGCAGGCCCGCCTGGCCTACATGATCGCCGACAGCGGCATGCGAGTGCTGGTCACGCATCGCCGCTTGGATCAGAGCCTGCCCGTGCGCCCGGCATCGATCGTACATCTAGATGCGGACTGGGATACGATCGCCGGGCAGGACACAACCCACACGAAGTTGCCGGAAACGCGTCCTGAAAATCTGGCTTATGTACTCTACACTTCCGGTTCCACCGGGAAGCCCAAGGGGGTGGCCATTCCGCATTCGGCGGTGGTGAACTTTCTGCGCTCCATGCAGCGCGAGCCCGGCTTCAGCGCAAATGACAGACTACTGGCCGTGACCACCTTGTCGTTCGACATTGCCGGATTGGAGCTCTACCTGCCGCTGGTCAGTGGCGGCACTTGCGTGATCGCCAGCCGCGAAGACAACTACGATCCGGCTCGGCTGATGGAACGCATCCAGCAATCGCAGTGCACGGTGATGCAGGCCACGCCGGCTACGTGGCGTGCCTTGATCGAGGCGGGATGGGAAGGTTCGAACAACCTGAAAATGCTCTGTGGAGGCGAAGCCTTGCCGCACGATCTGGCCGCCGCGCTACTGCCTCGCTGCGCCGAATTATGGAACATGTATGGCCCAACCGAGACCACTATCTGGTCCACAATCCAGAAGGTCACGTCCGTCGATGGCCCGGTTCCGATCGGCCGACCTATTGCCAATACTCAAGTGTTTATTCTGGACGGGCATCGCCAGTTAGTGCCGACGGGCATCGTAGGCGAGCTGTATATCGGCGGCACGGGATTGGCCCGAGGCTACTTGGATCGCCCGGAACTTACGGCCGAGCGTTTTGTCGAGAGCCCCTTCGAGCCTCAGGCGCGGCTGTATCGCACCGGCGATCGCGCGCGATGGCTGGCGGACGGAACGCTGGAATGCCTGGGCCGGGTGGACAACCAGGTGAAGATTCGGGGATTTCGCATCGAACCGGGCGAGGTGGAATCCGCTCTCGCCCGAAACCCAGCGGTCGGACAATGTGTGGTGGTGGCTCGCGAGGACTCTCGCGGCGAAAAAATCCTGGCCGCCTACCTGGAACCGCAACCCGAACAGCCCATGCCTCAGGTCAGCGATCTTCGCGCCCATCTGTCGAACGATCTGCCGGCCTACATGGTTCCCTCGGCCTTCGTGGTGCTCGACAAACTCCCTCTCACCCCCAACGGCAAAATCGACCGCAACGCACTCCCTGCTCCGAATCAGGTCCCGATCGAAGTGTCCGGAGAAATCGCGGCTCCCCGCGACTCAATCGAGCAGATGCTGGTTCAGATCTGGTGCACGGTCTTAAACAGGAGAAGAATAGGCATCCACGACAATTTCTTTGAGCTTGGCGGTCATTCGCTTTTGGCAGTTCGCATCATGGCCGGGATCGAAAGACTCGTTAACAAACGCCTGCCCCTGGCTACCTTTCTACAAGCGCCGACCGTCGCTGACCTGGCAGATGTGCTGCGAAGAGAAGATTGGAAGCCATCCTGGTCGTCGCTTACAGCGATAAGGCCCGGCGGATCGAAGGCGCCTCTCTTCCTCATGCACAGCCATGGGGGCAATGTGCTGGAATATTATCCGCTCGCAAAACGTTTGGACGGCGATCAGCCCGTCTATGCTCTTCAGGCTCGCGGCCTCGATGGAAACATCCTCACGGACCAATCCTTCGAGGCCATGGCCGCAGCTCACATAGCCGAGTTGCGAACCTTGCAGCCAGAGGGACCATATTTCCTTGGCGGTTATTGCCTTGGCGGGCTGTTGGCTTTGGAGGCTGCCCAGCAGCTCTCGGCAGCAGGTGAAGAAGTGGCTTTGGTGGTTTTGATACAAACAATGAACCCCACCTACGCTCGCTTTAGCCCCGATCTCACTGTATTTCAGCGTGGCTGGTATCGCACAACCAAGCGTGTCGATCTCGAGCTCGAATATCTTCGTCAACGAGGAGCGAATCATATTCTCGAAAGGTGCAGGCGTACCTGGGATATTGCGCGTGCGAGAGCTGCAATCGCGTTTGATATTTCGACGGGCAATGGTAACGGTCATCAGAAACGTAGGTCGCTGGCGTATACGCTAGAGATGCTCGCTATTGAGCACGAAAAAGCACGCGTACGTTACATGCCCCGTTCATACAACGGACCCGTGATTCTCTTTCGTGCGAGCAAACAATTATCTGGATTGATGACCAATCACACTCTGGGGTGGAAAGAACTTCTCGGCGGCGATGTTCAGATCTGCGAGGTGCCCGGTCATCAGGAAACTATGCTGAGCGAGCCGAACGTGTCACATCTCGCCGGGAAACTGACAGCTCATCTTGACGCCATTCAGGGGAATCGCGTAACCCGCCAACTCGCGGTTGACCCCGCATATTCCGTTCCGTAACGCGCATTGTCTATTTGCGTGGAGCAGGCGAAGAATTTCCGAAATCGCCAGGAAATCTGCAATCGCTGCGTCGGGCGATCGGGACACCTCCGCAAAGAACCAGAGAGAACTCTCGCCAAAGTGCGCAAAATGCTAAAGTGGTGTGGAATGAACGGAGTGGTCTAACCAGATGAATGGCGCAGAAAGTTTGGTTCGCTCCTTGGTAGCAGGTGGAGTCCAGACATGCTTTACCAACCCCGGCACCTCGGAAATTCATCTTGTCGCAGCACTAGACCGAGCGCCGGAAATGCGTTGCGTGCTGGGCCTCTTTGAGGGTGTCGTCACCGGAGCCGCGGACGGCTATGCGCGAATGGCCGAAACGCCGGCGTGTACTCTTCTGCATCTCGGCCCCGGTTTCGCCAACGGCCTCGCCAATCTCCACAACGCGAGCCGGGCCCGAGTACCGATCGTCAGCCTCATCGGTCAGCACCCCAGTTCTCATTTGCGCCACGATACCCCACTTGCTTCCGACATCGAGGCTATCGCTCGGCCTTATTCCCAATGGTTGCGGACGGCTACCTCTTCATCTGAAGTGGGCCGAGACGCAGTCGATGCGCTCGTCGCTGCACGTACGGCACCGGGCCAGATTGCGACGTTGATCGTGCCCGCCGATGTGGCCTGGAACGAAGGCGGAGCCATCGTTGCGCTGCCCACTCTGCCGCAATCTCCTCTACCTTCGACGGCAACAATCGAGCACGCAGCCGCCATGCTCAAGACGGGCTTGCCCACCGCCATTCTGATGGCCGGAAATGCGCTCTACGGCAAAGGACTCTTTACAGCCGGACGCATCTCTGCGGCCACAGGAGCCAAGCTACTGGCCCCTTATCCCCTCACTCGGTTGCATCGCGGCGTGGGAATTCCTCGGGTCGATCGTGTGCAGTACGCGCTCGAACAAGGTATCGAACAGTTTAAAGAGTTTCGTCAGGTAATTCTGGTGGGCGCTCAGCCACCAGTCGCATACTTCGCGTATCCGGGAAAGAGCAGTGAATTTACTTCGCCAGAGTGTGAGATTCATACACTGGCGAACCCTGGTGAGGATTACGTCGGCGCGCTCGACGCGCTTGAGGAAGCGTTGTCGGGAGGCGAGGGAAAACTTACTGCAGACAAGGCAGAGTGTCCCGCGCTGCCAAGCGGAGAAATCACTTTATCGGGACTCGCCGCAGCAGTCGGAGCGCTCCTGCCAGAAAACGCCATCGTGGTCGACGAATCGATGACATCAGGCCGCGGGTTAATGGCGGCGACAAAGGGAGCTCCGCCGCACGATTGGCTGGGAAACACAGGAGGCTCGATTGGGATCGCCTTGCCTCTGGCTGTAGGCGCGGCTGTGGCCTGCCCCAGCCGAAAAGTTCTGTGCCTGAGTGCCGATGGCAGCGGCATGTACACACTCCAAGCGCTGTGGACGATGGCGCGCGAAGGCCTCAACATAACAACAGTGGTTTTCGCCAACCGCGATTACGCAGTTCTCAAGCGTGAGTTTTCTTATCTGGGAATAGGCAATCCGGGAGCCCGGGCCTTGGACATGTTCGAGATCGGACGTCCCGATCTCGATTGGGTGCAACTGGCGAAGGGAATGGGAGTGTCCGGCACCAGGGTCAACTCGCTGGAGGAATTCGGGAAGGCGCTACGGACGGGATTGGAAGCGGAGGGACCAGCGCTGATTGAAGTACCTTTGTAAGAAGCTAAGTGATCGATAATGATGGAGCTGGTGGGTTCGTTTCGCAAAAGGAATTTGCCGAGCCCACTTATGTGATGCTCAAATGTATCGCAAGTCTGCCTCCTGCCACCTTCAGGCCTGCGATGCCAGGAAATTCGGCCGACGACTTGAAATCACTGATGGCCAATGCTGCCCGGAGGGGCAAGTATGCGTTCGATCCTGTCTGCCGGCAGTTCGTGCAGAAGCTCCAGAAAAACAGCGTTCGTCCATCCGAAGCCGATGATGTTGTCCCGATAGCCTTCCGCCAGCTTGATGTTGGAAGAGTCTGTGACCACGTCGTACTTCTCGCGAATGTTCGCGTCGCGCTCAAAGTTGACCAGCACCATGGAAAGAAATTTGATCGAAATGCGATCCGCTTCAACGTTATACCCGTAGCGCCGCAAGCCTTCGACCGCCAGCAACTGAATTGGAGCCCAGCCGTAGGGATAATCCCATTGCACGCCGCTGTTGTGCGTGCTCATCGCCAGGCCTCCTTCATACTCGAAGCTCGGCAAATTGTTGACGACGGCGCGCGCCTGCTCCGCGGTCGCAGCCCCTACCCAAAACGGATAAAACGTTGACGCATATTCATACGAAGAAAGTTTCCCCGTTTCGAACTGATAGTCAAAGAACATTCCACGTTGCCCATCCCAAAGAAGAGTCTGGATGATCTTGCGTCTTTTCTCCGCCCGCTGGCGCCACTCGGATGCTGCCGCATGGTCTCCCAGCCATTCGCTCATCTGTTCCAGGTCAGTTTCCGCTTTGTACAGAAGGCTGTTCAGGCAGACCGGTGCATAATGATGAGTTTCGGCGCCATAAGGTCCAAAGCGAAACGTGATGTCGAACCCTGACTCGCGCATGCTGCGATCACCTTTGTAATAGTCAGGACTCAAACCCACATACCTCGACACGCGGCATTTGGCGTCTGACCCGCGTATGCCTGGGTCTTCGCAAACCTTCCGCGAATACTGGGGATATGGCAAAGATTCCGCGGACTTTGCTTCCACCAGATATGGGCTGTTTTTGTTTTTCCGAATGAGATAGGCGAGCACATCGCGGTAGTAGCCGACCTCGTCATGTAATCCCTCAGGCGCAGGACCCTCGCCGAAATCGTAGTAACGCGAGAGTTCAGTCGTTCCAGCTAAATGCGGCTCGCGGGTCCACATCTCGTAATCCTGTATGGTGTCGCGATAGGCCTGGGCCAGCCACGTGCGATTCTGCTGGCCACGCGCCTTATCCGCTTCATACACGGCGACGATCATGGAACTCAAAAAAGGCGGTTGAGAGCGAGTCAGGTAGTAAGTGCGGTTCGCGTTGAGCACAGCGCCATAATGCTCAATTTCAAACAAGAAATTATCGACCATCCCTCGGGCTAGGTCGAGGTCGCCCGCGCGCAGCAGGCCCCGGATGATGAAGTAACTGTCCCAGCCATACATCTCGTTGAATCGGCCGCCGGGGACGACATAGGGATGTTCCAGGAACAGGAGGCCGGGCGGTTGAACTCCGTTGCCCTTTACTTCGCCGGGCCCGTGGATGATAGAAGGAAGATGTTCCGCGCGGATGCTGCATTGGCTCGAAAGTTTAGATATTGCCGGCGGACTCGGGAGGTTGGCGGGCAGATAAAGAATGGACGGGCCAGTGAACTTAGGATCGGCGATGCCTTCGCAGGTTCCGGTCGAGCGCGTCAAGACGCTCCAGCTCGAAGAGATGTAGTCAAGAATCTTCTGCAAGCGCGGATCGTTATTGTTGGGGTCCTTGACGCCCTTTGGCGCAGTTGACATGCGCTGTAAGCATAAAGCCGCAAGAATAAATACCCAAATCACAGAAACATTCTTGATCAACACCTAGTCTCCGCTCAGAGATCGCTTGCTTTGCCATGGACCCCAAGATTCTGACAGCAACATCGTAGGTCATCTTCATGCCAAAAACCAAGCGGGATAGTTGACGTTAACAAGCGATTACACTCATTGAACATTTTGGCTTGGAATTTTCGGTCTGCAAACTGGACAGCGCTGGAAACGATGGATGAGTCGTTTCCATAGTGGCCAGCTTTGCTTCTCAACTTCGTGTTGCCATCGAGGTCCAAACACTTTCTTTTGGATCTCTGGATCGCTCAAACCCATAACCAAGGCTCCCGGGGCTGGCACAGAAAATTCAAAACGGCGTTCTCAACGGAGTGGCTCGGTGTCACGTCTATCGACCTTGCTCGATGCTTTACCCGGCCCGGCGGACCTCTAAAGACACGCGTTTGGCCTGGCAAGCGACAACATGTTCGGGGCGGAAGCCCATGCCGACAAGCCGAGCCGGAAACCTTCGCAGATATGGAAACCATTGAAGCAGTTTCAACTGCCACGGGAGAGTGAGTGGACTAGTGCCTCCTAAAACGTGCCGAATGACCCGGTTCTGAATTGCGAGCTGCAACCACTGTGTTGCCACGGTCGGGAAGTTACGCCGCTTCTGGACAGCCTGCAGGTCCTCGGGAGAGAGGGCGCCGACATGCAGCTTTGGGGTCAGGATGTTCGCCGCCGCGACCGCGTCCTGGATAGCCAGATTGATGCCAACTCCTCCGATTGGGGACATCGCGTGCGCTGCATCACCAATACAAATGAGTCCCGGACGAGACCACTTCATAAGACGATCAACTTTGACAGTCAAAAGACTGACCTGGTTCCAATCGCGAAGTTCCTGCACGCGATCACCCAGGAACGGTTCCATGTCGGCGATTTCGCGCTGAAACGAGGGCAGACCGCGCTGTCGCACTTCCGCTGCCGCATCCTTGGGGATCACAAACGCGGCTTGCCAGTAGGACTCGCGATTGATGAGTACGAGCATTTTGCCGGGCTCGACGTGGCCGAACGTCTGAACGGGATCACCCTCTCGGCGGCTTAAACGCATCCACATTACATCCATCGGCGCGCCCATGTCTCTAACTTCCATTTTGGCGCGCTGCCGAACTATGGAATGGCGGCCATCGGCGCCGACGGTGAGATTGGCTCGGAAATCCACTTCGCCTTGTTTCGTCTTGGCGCGCAGACCAACAATCGCTCCATTTTCCTCCATAAGGTCGGTTGCCTCCGCCTCCATGATCAAGTGGAAGCTCGAATACCCGCGAGCCTGCTCGACAATAAAATTGAGGAAATCCCACTGCGGCATGAGAGCCAGGAACTTGCAATGAGTGGGCAAATGAGTGAAATCGCCCACCGTTACCACTTGACGACCGACCTGCGCTGAGATGGTTGTTAATTGCTCATGAGGGCGTTTGAGAAATTCGTCGAGAATTCCCAACTCGTAAATCAGCTCGAGAGTGGAGGGATGAATCGTATCACCGCGAAAATCCCGGAGAAAGTCTTTGTGCTTTTCGAGGACGAGCACATCGATTCCTCGGCGAGCGAGAAGGAAGCCGAGCATCATCCCGGCAGGGCCGCCGCCAGCAATGCAACAGCAAGTCTGAATTGCTTCCCTCATGTTGCCATCAGATGCCAGATCGGGTTCACAGAGTTGTTGCCGGCCTCATCGCACACTTGGCGACGGGGGCTACGGTTCGTGAGTAATGGCGGGATGGGTCACGGTTTAACCCAGTGCTTGTTTTGCGACAGTTTACGAAATCAGCGTCAGGCTGGTCATGGCAATAGGCCATAGACATCCACTTCGGTTCGTGTGCTCACGTATACCTTTCCGTTCGCGATGGTAGGCGGAACGAACTTCACGGCATTTCCTGCCTGGTCACGATTGCCAGCAGCCATCGTGCTGTTCCAGTATTCCGTCGCCAGGTTCGTTGCGTCATAGGCGTGCAGGATGGCCGGACCCGTACAGGCCGCGGGCAACGGTACCGCATCGCAGCTCGTGCCGGCATTGGGGCTCGCGTACCCATACAGGCCGGCGTCGATTGCCCAGACAATGCCGTTCGTTGCGTCTTGTGAAGATACCGACGGCGACGCACCGGGGTAACCGTAGGCTTGGTTCGACCGGGATGAGGGGGAGGGAGTGCACGGCTCCGGGCTACAGAACAGCCCCGTGGCTGGATCGAAAGAAAACTGCTTCAAAATGTCGCCAGAGCCTGCGAGGTAGAGGCTGTTCTGCCAGAATGCGGGCGTGCCCCAAAATCCGCCGGAGGTTCCGTTGAAATACTGTGGGATCTGGTTATTGTCGTTCGGCTGAAATTGCCCCATGTTGTCGCGGTCGATCAAGTAGACGACCCCTTCTTTGCCGAGTTGGACCAGAAGATGCGCCGGTCCGACGCTTTGATCCGGGAGTAGCACCGGGGCGCCCGAACCCAGGTCGGTGTCACTTTTCGCAAGCGTTGCCTGGTCGTACGGGGTAAACCAGCCCGCAACTCTCAGGTTCACGCCATTGGGCGTATTCCCACTGAATGGATGCAGCCGCAGAGTGCTGTCTCCATAGTCGTTGTCGGGCGGCAGCGAAGACTCATCGTAATCACCATTCCCGCTGGAGACATAAAGGTCTCCACTGCTGTCCACAGGTGGCGCGCCACCCCCACCCCAGATTCCGCCATCGGCGCCATAGAGACCATTTGGCGTGGTGTTGAAAACGCCGACTTGCTGTTGCAGGTTGGAAGCGTTGTAGCCTATCAGCCAGCCGTGATAGGGCGGCTGGTCTTCATGTGAGGCAAACGCGATATAGACGTACCCGTTCGATAGCGTCAGGCCAGGCCGTTGATGGTGCAGTTGTGAGCCAAAGCTCACCATGCCGCCGGAAGATCCATCCCCGATTCCCGGTACTTGAGCCGCAATTGTCACCGGCCCCTGAAACTTCTCGCTTCCAGAGATTATGTCCAAAGCATGAAGCCGATGGTAGAACGTGAACGCGGGCAACGAGCAAGAACCCGATCCCGCGCCCGGTATCTCTGACGCACTGACCATGTAGATAGTGCCACTCGTCGGATCGATCACAGGCGTTCCTGTGACTCCTATCTCGGGATAGATGTCTCCGTAGCAGCCAGCTGCTACTTTGCCGACGTCATTCCAAACCACCGGCACTTCCCCGGAGGTGCCTCCGTGAGAAGGGTCGAGCAGCTTGACCTGCCAGTACTGCACACAGGGTTTGGCATCCGCGTCGAAAGCGAATACGCTGTCGTGCTGCGTAGCCACATAGATTACGTTGTGAACTCCACCCCCGATGTTGACTCCGGGCACCCAAAGCGGCTGGGTGTAGACGGCGCCATCCACCGGACAAGAGAAGAGTTTGCCAAATGTCGAGGTTGCTACCGTGGTGGGGGTCAGCCCGTACTCCTGCGTGTTCGCTCCATCGCGAGACAGGTCGTTGTGATAGGTAAAGACGCCAGCCAGATCGGTGACGGCGACGCTGGCGGAAGCCGAGACCGTGGGCTCGACCACACTGGCTGCACTCACGGTGTGAGTTCCTGCGGTTGCTGGCGGAGTGTAGAGTCCGCTCGCGCTGATCGTACCAACCGTTGCATTGCCGCCACCCACCCCGTCCACGCTCCAGGCAAGGTCGAGATTGCTGGTGCCGGTTACGTTTGCAGTGAACTGTTGCGTCTGGGTGGCTGCCGCCACTGCAGCTAGTGTTGGAGAGATGCTCACCATGAGCGGCGGAGGAGGTGTGCTGTGGCTACTACCACCACACGCCGCCAGAACAAGCGTCGCGCCGAAGGAGACCGAGAGAAAACTAAAGAGTGCCCTTTTTGTCACGTTGCCGCACCTCACCTCAAGCACGCTAACAAACCGCGACCCTAACCGCACTCATTAGGTCGTTGATGGAGGATGGCGACCGTTGGCCGACCTGGGTCAATGAGTGAAGCCGGGATTTTTCAACAATTGACCCTATGCTAACGGGAACATGACGGAGGAGTTCCCTGTTGGGGAAAATGGAGGTTGGACGGTCCCCAATCTCCCTTAATCTTTTGAAACGAAATGGGATCTTTGTTGGCTGGACTTTCTTCGGAAATGTCATAGGTCCACCCTGTCACGAGGGGGTTTTGAAATACGGGACTGGAGTCACTCCCTGCCCCTCCAGTACCGGTACTCTTGAGTTTAGGCCCCGAACAGTTGAAGTACACATTGTTTGATATAGCTATGGGATTTGGAGGAGATTGATATCCGACGAACCCCGAGCTTCCACTTTTGGAGGCGGAAATAACAATATTGTTCGTAAAAGAGTTACCCGACATTTCGTGTTGAGCCTTCGATTGCTGATAGATGGCAATGCTCTGATATTCGGAATTGGCCAGGTCGCATATGTTATTTGTGATGGAGTTATTATCACCGCCGTGAAGATGAAAACAGGAACTCGCGATCCCTCCAATGACACTTCCTGTTACCGCAACATTGCTTGTACCGTCATCCAGATAAACGCCGATGGCGCAACACCCTCCTTTTCCATTCTTACCATTGTCGCCCGCACCTTTTGAAGATACATTGACATCTCTAATGTAGTTATTCTCCACTTGGATTTCAGTTGAGGCGGGCGAAATTTTATCGTCAAAATAAATGGCGCCACAATCACCGCCATTCTGGTCATTGCCGAAGCCCGGCGTCGCGGGCCAGGTACAGGAGTTTTCAATGATGTTGCCGGAAACTACGTCCCCTGAGATTCCTCCGGGGCAATCCGCCCGCGTCTCCAGCTCCGTCCCCGTATAAGCCACATCATAAATATAGTTGTTCTTTATGACAGTCCCGGGTGCGCACATCATTGAAATAGCGCCAGCTCCCCACGCCGCAGCTGTTAAGTTGTGAACGATGTTTTCGACGAAAGCGAGTTCCGTGCCAGTGTTAACCCAAAACGCGGAGTAAAGATAATTCTGAAACTGCAGGCCAATAATTTTGATGTTTGAAGGTTTGTATCCCGAGAAAGCACAGCCCGTCCCATTGCCACCACCGTTTCGCCCCGAATGACCAACGGTCGACCGACCATCAAGAATAGCCGACTTGAAACCATCGGGAGGATAGTAAGACCACGTTTCACCAGAGTCGACGCCGTGCAAGTCGACCGAGGCACTGCTTTTGTCTCCGTTCATGCAGCTGGCTTTTCCGACAGCCAGCGGTTTGTAAAGCCCCGCCCGAATATACGTTGTTTTAATAGAGGAACTAGCCCGCATGGCCGACTGAGCTTTTCCTAAAGTGGCAAAGGGTTGCGCCAAAGTTCCGGGACTGTTGTCGTTTCCATTGGGAGCGACATAAAACCCGTTTGACGGGCTCTCTCCGTATAAGGAGGCGACTGAAATAGTCAGCGCGAAGAAAAGGAAACATTTCATTATTCGTGCTCCTTGAGGTCTATTGCGCCGAGAGTGACGAGTTTCTTTAGACTGACCGATGGGCTCAGAAAAAATAATAAAGCGTCCAAAGACTCGAAACAAGTTTCAATCCCCGGAGTCAATTGTTGCTAACAGTCCTACCCATACCATCTCCAATCGACCTCTGCAGTGATTGTGATTCAAAGAGCGGCTTTTCCACGCTGGCGGTTCTTCGTGATCTTGCAACCTACGGAATTCGCCGTATTGCCGAAGGCAATCGCTTCGCTTAGGATCACACACATCATATAAAGAATCCGCACCAGGCGGTCATGGGTTAGCGTCAGCCTTCTGACATTCCGACCCTTACGACCGCCTCTTCATTCTCGGCTGACAGGAGTCACGAGAGAATGTTAGACTCCCTGGCGTCAGGAACCCCTCTCATGAAACTGCGCGACAGACTCGAACCCCACAACTACGAGCAGAGGTTGCAACAGCTTCGCACGGAACGGACAGCCGAAACGAAGCAGGTGGAACGGTTGTCCGCCATCCTCGTGAAGAAAGTCAGTTCCGCCACGGCAAAAAGGCTTCCAGGCAAAGTCGCTTAGGCTCCTGAACAGGATTAGTTCCAAGTGGGAAAGGCTTCGACCACTTTTCCCGTGCGCAGACTCACAGCGCAAGTCGGCGGCAACCCAAACACACCGCGGGAGTATCAAAGCCCCGACAAAGTGAAAAAGGCAAAACAACCTCGCTGCCCTTACTGTGTTTTGGGCACGGGATTCATGCCCATGAAGGTTCTCTCCAATGGGCGGCAGATTTGCGAAAAGTGCGGCCACATTGTTTTTCCGGGTGACACGGCTTTCAGGTGCCCGTGCCCGAAGTGCATGGATGTGAATTTATCGCCCAGAATTCGCCGTTTGCGGCGAGGATAGTAATGCCAACCGGGAACGGCACCCACCTTCCCAGCCAAGAAGCGCAGAGGCAGGGGCCAAATCCCGGGGGTTGGCGGAAAAGAATGCCAATCTAGCACCCCAGAAAATTCGCCTCGATCTACAGCATTTTCCCGATACTCCAACGCACGACGATTGATTATTTTGCTCACTGAAAGCAAGACTGGGGGGAGGCACTCGCGGGAGTTGAGGAACTCCTCGGCTTTGCCCGCCGCTCAATGAGTCGGCCACAGCGATCACCCGTGAAGAACCAAAACGCTGACTGATCCCCCTGCAAGGAGGGGCTATGCTAGTTGCTGGTTTGTTGGGAACGATTGTCTTGTTTGGATTGCTTGTGTTGATCACCTGCGATCTATGAGCCAGCCTTCCCAAGCCGCTCTGTAGTGGCTAGAATATCGCGTTTCAGCGCCCTGCCCTCTATTTCGCCGAGCCGCTCGATATCCCTTCGATTAAGGCACATATTGACGAATCCCTTTCTCAACCAGCGAGCTAAAGTGCTTGCCTGCCAATGTGATAAACCATCTCTATGAATTATTTTTCAGGGTTGTTCGTTGCCTGGTGCTTTGCAGTTTTTATCTTGTACATAGCTATTGAATCCGTTCGCGTGAGGCGTGGTGATAAGCGGCGATTTGAAGCCCGGTTCTGGTTGTTCGCCGTTTCCTTCGTTCTTGTTCTCGTCTTCCGACGCTGGTTTGCCGCACACGGGGGCAGCGTTGTCTGGCCTCAAACGATAGCGAGCAACATTCTTGCCGACCTGGTGACGGCTGGCGGCCTGATCTTGGTAATTCAGTCTCGCCGCGCCCTCGGGCGGAATTGGAGTTCTGAGGTCGTCATCCAAGAGAAACACGAACTCATTGAAAACGGACCTTATGCATACATTCGCCATCCGATGTACACCGGACTTCTGCTAATGCTCATGGGGGCGGCTTTGTACTACGGTCGGAAGATTTGGATTATCATCTTCGTCTGTTGCTTCTTCGGTCTTTATTTCAAGTCGCAGATGGAAGAACGCCTTCTGGCGAAAACTTTCCCCGCATATTCAGCGTACAAACTGCGTACCAAGGCCTTGATCCCTCTTATTTGGTAGCTGAATAGAATGATTGTCGAAAACAGGCGTTTACCGTGTTGAGGAATTAGCCCAGGCGGGTCAATGAGCGTAAATAGGGATGCTTCCACAGCACACCGGTGCCGCTACCTGGCACCCACGAGTTGTTCACAAGGACAATTGCGGCGGGCTAGAACACCCGGAAACGCACATTAGTCGACAACTTACCCCTGGGGGTCGCTACCTCAACCTCGCCCGTGGTTGCGCCGGCCGGAACAGCGGTTGTGATCTCGGTGGGCGACACGACGGTAAAAGTGGCCGCAACGCCATTGAAGGTGACGCTAGTTGCGCCAGTCAGGTCTGTCCCAAGAATTCTCACGCTCCGGCCTGGACAATTGGCTGTTGGTACGGTCTCGACGAACGGGCTAAGCCCCATCGACAAACGGAAGACCGTGCCGCAGCCTTCCGTACAGGCGGTGGAACTTCCACCGGCGTAGGTCGTCCCGTAAAAGTTTCCGTCTGTGGCTTGCACCAGTGCGACGTAAGGATATCGGCCGTCAAGGCCATGAAAAGTGTGCAAGGTGGTGAACTTGCCCTCGGGAGTGATTTGAAAGATTGTGCCGCAGCCGAACTGGCAACTGGAATTGGCTGGTCCACCGCCTGAAGTTGTTCCATAAAGATTGCCGTCAGTGCCTTGGACCAAGGCGCCACTGGGGGTCAAGCCGTCGGGGCCAGCGAAGTAGTGCAGCGCGGTCAGCACGCCCTCCGGAGTAATCTCGAACACCGTCCCGCAACCCGTGCTTACGCAGATGCTGCTGGCTGGGCCGCCTTGGGCAGTGGTGCCGTAGAAGTGCCCGTTGGAGGCTTCCATCAAAGGGGCGACAGGCCAAGATCCGTCGGCTCCGGTGAAGGTGCTCAACGTCATCACAGCACCATCAGGCGTCATTTTGAAGATCGTGCCGTGGCCGCCGGCCTCATCGGTTATGGTTGTGCCGTAGAAATTTCCGTCGGTGCCTTCCACCAATCCTGCTAGGGAATAGTTGAAGTATTCAAAGTTGTAGAGTGTCGTCAGGGCGCCGCTGGGAGTCATCCTAAAAATCGTGCCGCCACTTCCACTTCCACCGGCACTGGTTGTGCCGTAGAAATCGCCGTTGCTGGCTTGCATAAGCCCCAGCGGGTTAAGGCCATCGGAACCATCGAAGCTATGAGTGTAAAGAGCGTGCCCTGGGAGGTAATTTGGAACACCGTTCCGCAATAGGTGCATCCGCTCCCCCCACTGGAGGTTATTCCGTACAAGTTTCCGTTGGTGGCAGGGACCAGACCTGATTCAGGGACCTCGCCATCGGCACAATTTGTTCGCGAACAAAAATAGTGCACCAGGGTGAGCTTGCCCGCCAGTGTAATTTTGAAGGCCGTGCCGCTTGCCTTGGGTCCGCCATCATCGGTGGTCCCGTACAAATTCCCGTCGAGACCTTGCACCAGCGGTGCCTGGGAGAAAGAACCGTTCGTGTTGTTGAAGCTCGCCAGAGTAGTGAAGGTCTGCGCAGGCGAAGAAATCGCCGTTGTGGCACAAAACAGAGCCGTGAGGCAGGCAGTTTTCCATCCGCTAATAGAATTCATAATTTGATCTTTCCCACTCCACTTTTGTTTCGCGCAGAGATGGCGAATGCGGAGCGTTGCCTAATGATTGGGCGATCGTCAACGATCATCGCCAAGCTTTTCACCTTTGCGCCACCACCAGATGGTGGGCTGTAGGAGGACTGTGGAGTATCGGGTGAACGCCGTATATAGACAAGAAGGATTTTTTTATTCGCTCTGGGATTTTTCGCCAAATGTGGCAGAAGCACTTCCAGTCTAAAGCCGCGGTAAAGCTCTGCGTGAATACCCATTATCCTGCGATCGCCGAGATTTTGGCCGATCCGCGGAGCGGCTCTTCTGGCAAACGCAGGCACGATTCGATCTAGCGCTTCAAGTGCGTCGAAAACCAGGGCAGCAGTTTGTTTTCGAATTGTGAGTGTACTCTGCTGGAGTGATTCCCCTCGTAAACCTCGAGCATATGTGGAATGCCTGCTGTCGACAATTCGCTCGATAAGGCCTGCGCTCCTAATGGGATGTGGGTGTACTCGTCCTGCGCGCCGTAATCAATGTAGATGCCCTTGAGCTTATAAATTGTCGGCAGCAGGCCGGGAACGGCGTTCACCACGATGTGGGATTGGAATTCGGGGAAAACCTCGGGGTCAGGGACCCAATGATTGCCATCTCTCCGAACTGGCGAATCCGCAAAAGGGAATGGTTTCTGGGGATCTGGAGTAAAAGCTGCTTCCGCCGCAAGCATGGCCGCCCCTAATAGTTCACCATGTTCGATCATGCCAGGCAATTCCGACGCCGACTTCACTTTTAGGGCTTGCTCCCAGACCACGCTACCCAGCGCCAAGTCCCCTGCCAAAATAGTGCAACACGGACTCATCGCATACACATAACCAAAAACGTCTGGGTGCCTGAAGGCGAGCATCAGTGAGCCGTAGCCACCCATTGAGTGTCCCCCGATTCCGCGAGACGCGGGAGAGGCAAGGGTGCGGTAGTGAGAATCGACATATGCGACGACGTCCCGAACCACGTAGTCTTCCCAATCTCCAGTGGCCGACGAATTCGTGTAGAAACTTCCAAGCAACTTGTTCAGCCCATTGGGCGCGACAACGATCATCGGCTCAATTATGTGGGCGGCAATTTGCTTATCCACCATCTGCTGGATGATTTCTGCAACCTTCATTGCCGGCGTATCGGTATAGCCGTGTAGAAAGTAAATGACAGCAAAACGCCGCTGCGGTTCGGCTTCGTAAGCAGCTGGAAGGTAGATTCCGACAGTTTGATCGGAGGAATCCCCGAAGAGATTGTGCTCCAAACCGGGTGAGTGAACTTGAGCCTGGACAACCCGCGACTGACCAAACGAATGAAGGGTAACGCTGACACAGAAGAGTAACGAAGCCGTTCTTGCGATGACACGTAGTGTGTTGATCATGGTCATCCGCAATTGTAGTCAGGAACAATATTGAAGCGCACTCGAAACTATGGAAGAAAAGAAAACCAGTCGTCTCGTCGTTCGCCCCAGTCTTCGACTGGTTACTCATCCGACCCCGTCCTGATTGTCGATTGACGATAACAGATGATTTACACTCCTTGAGGATTGGCGCTTCTCGCCAAGAGCGAAACACCCTTTGCGAACGCCGTACGCAAAGCTGATGAGAGCCGGCACCGCAGTCAAGCCGAAGAAACGGCTGCACCCCGCGCGGACCGAAGGCAGAAAGGATTATTATACGACGATTAACTAGTATGTACATCAACATACTAGCCTATATGAGCGGTGTTTTGTCCAGCAAAATCAAGGTCTCACGTGTGCAATCGAGCCATCTTCGCGAGCTCGCCCTTCACTACCTTTCCGGTCGTGGTCAGCGGCATGGAGGGAACAAGAAGAATTTGGGATGGCCGCTTGTAAGGGGCGAGATGTTGTGCGGCGTGCTGTGCTAATTCGGCTTCTGAGGTTAAGGAAGTGGGCGTAAGCTGCACGAAGGCGACAACTTCCTCGCCACCTTCCGTCCCCTCGACCGTTCGCCCAATCACCGCGGAACGCACGACGGCAGGATGTGCGTTCAGCACCGCCTCGACTTCCGCGGGATAGACATTTTCTCCAAAGCGAACGATGAGTTCCTTGGTTCGGCCAACGATAAACAGATATCCGTTTTCGAGGCGTGCAAGGTCGCGGGTGTTGAACCATCCCTCCGCATTGATGGCGGCTGCAGTCTCTTCCGGCGCGCGATAGTAACCTTTCATCACATTGGGTCCACGCACCCACAATTCGCCAACCTCTCCGTCGGCCACCGGCTTTTGATCGGATCCCACCAACTGCACTTCGATCCCCGGGAGAACCTTGCCCACAGAAGTATCAGTTCGTCGCTCTCCCACCACAGCCTGGGAAATGTTCGGGGAACATTCCGTGACCCCGTATCCATTGTGGAGAACCATGCCAAACAGGCTCTCGACCTGTGATTTTACTGTGGGCTGGAGCGGCGCGCCGGAGGATGAAATGATGCGAAGGGCAGGGAACGTGAGCAACGGCAATCCCTTCAGCTTGGCATAGTCTGCCAAAAGAGAGAACATCCCGGGAGCACCCAGGACGACCGTCAAACGCTCTTTTTCGAGGGTAGCCAGCGCCGCTACGGGGTCGAAGCGCGAAGCCAAATACAATGTCGCACCGCTCAGTAACGAGCCCAGAAGGACGACCGAAAGCCCTACCGCGTGCGACATAGGCAGAACGCCGTAGAGCCTGTCATCTTGACTCAGAGACCGGATCTTGGAAGACACTGCCGCCACGAATAGCAAGTTCCTGTGCGTCAGCATCACGCCTTTAGGCAACCCAGTTGTGCCCGACGTGTAAATCAGTGCCGCTACGCGTTGCGCAGCCTCAGGGTCGACTGGTTCCGGCGCGACTCTATCATTCAGCGGACCAAGTGCTATCGGACCCAAACCCGCGGCCTCTTGGGTGACAGCACCGTGCCTCTTGGCGTGTTCGCGAGCCTGCGGCGATACGGTCGTAGTGAAGATCACGCGACGGGCACCACAGTGGTCGCGAATCTCATCCAGTTCGCGCGCCGAGAGACGCGCATTGACCAACACTGGCCACGCGTCGAGCCCAGCCAGTGCCAAAAGAATTGCCACAAATGCCCGGCAATTCTCGCAGACAATCATGACCCGGTCCCCCGGGCGCACACCTGAGTCGAGTAGCCAAGTCTGAGTCTCAGCGATTACAAGTGCAAGTTGTCGATAACTCCACGCTCCTGACGTCTCTATCAGAGCGGGCCGATCGGGTGAACGTTCAGCCCACGGCTTGATCACGTCGCTGATGCGAGTGGGAAGGGTCATCCAGAGCTCGGGGCGCTGCTTTGAATCATTTTCGGCATGGCCGAACCCGTGGAAAGAGCGAGAACAAACTCTCAGGACGTCCGGCCTTACCTCAGGGCAGACCGCTTTCGCGGGCTCGAATCATGCAAAACCGCAATCGCCGGAAACGCGGTGGCTTCGGCTTTGTTCGATATGACATACTGCAGCCAGTTCCGGTAAATACTCACGGCAGAGGAGCGCCAAGTGCTCTTCAAATCGCCGATCAGCGCAGCTTCCGGAAAACTTTCCATGAGCTTTTCGCTTCGATCGGACAGAGCGACATCTCGGAAATCATTCACAAGCTTCGCGGCCGTGGGATCGAAATAACCCTTCGGCATCGAGGGATACGTTTCTCTTTCTGCCCTAAGAAATCTCTTTATGTCTCTCCGGTATTCCTTCAGGAGAGTTTGCGCTCCATACTCGGGATGCCCCTGGAAATGTAGGAACAGGCTGCGCTTTTTCTTTTTCACGAACGAATCTACGCCGCCTTCCACTGATTGAGTCAGCACGCGGTAGCCGCATGCTGTCAATTCGTCGGCTCGCACTTCGTTCCATCGAGAATGCGGGAAACGCACCCGCTCTCCGTAACCGGCAGTTAACTGGTCGTTAGCAGCCTCGCCAAAATCGAAGACGCCAAACTGCTTGTCACTCAAGGGATGACGGTTGATGCCGTCGCTGTGCAGCACTCCCGCGTGCGCTGCCAGGCACGACAAGATCGTCGATACTGTGTTGCTTTCGGCCCAGTCCAGAACGCTGGCCAGAGCAGACCAGTAGGGTTCGCTGCGCAGGTCGGGCTGCCGCGGTTCCGTGCCGGTCATGATCACAGCATCAAAGCGGCTGTTCAATAAATCGTCAGTACTGAAGTAGAAGGCGTTGAGATGCTGCTCTCCACGCTCTCCTCGAGGAACTCCGGACAGCGAGTGCAGCTTTAGACGAACTGGAATGTCGCCAGAAGCAGCATCGAGCAGCTCAAAGAACTGGATTTCGGTGTCTTCGAGAGCGGAATCCGGCATGTTATTCAGGAATGCAATTCTGACGCACTCCGTTCCGGCGCCGTAGCTTTCGCCTGAGCCCACCTGTCGGCAGCTCTTTCTCTCGGCCCAACGCGGCGGAATCCGTCCGCCCTCGATGATCAATGGCATGAGATTTCCCCTGAATCGATGCCCACTAAGACTTCGCCGTCATACTCTCGCCTTGTCCAATGCCTGACCCAGATCCTCAAGAATGTCGTCGATGTGCTCGATGCCCACACTGAGACGAATCATCTCTGGTGTAACTCCAACCTTCGCCTGTTCCTCGGGCGTCAGTTGCCGGTGCGTGGTCGACGCCGGGTGGCACGACAACGATTTCGCATCGCCCATGTTGACCATGCGCTTGAACAGTCGGAAGGCGTTGAAGCACTTACGGCCCCCTTCGTATCCGCCTTTCACACCGAAAGTCAGCAGCGAGCAAAAGCTGGAGCCCAAATATCGATGCGCCATCGGATAGAGCGGGTTGTCAGGAAACCCAACATAGTTCACCCATTCAACCATCGGATGATCGCGCAAGAATTCCGCTACCTTGCGGGCGTTCGCCACGTGGCGCTCCACGCGAAGGGAGAGCGTCTGAATCCCTTGCAAAAACAAGAAGCCGTTAAACGGAGACAGCGTGGCGCCGGTGTTGCGCTGACACACAGTTCGGCATCGCGCGACAAAAGCAGCGTCGCCAAAATGGTCGACATAAACGACGCCGTGATAGGCAACTTCCGGCACGTTGAACATATAAAACTTTTCTGGATACTTTCGCCAGGGAAACTTGCCGCCATCCACAATCATCCCGCCAATGCTGGTGCCGCCCCCGCCAATGAATTTTGTCATCGAATGCAGGACAACATCGGCGCCGTACTCTATGGGCCGCAGCAGAACCGGCGTAGCCACCGTGTTATCGACCACGAGCGGCACACCGTGCTTGTGTGCGACTTTGGCCAGTCCTTCGATGTCCGCGACATTTCCTGCCGGATTGCCAACACTCTCGCAGTAAACCGCTCGCGTATCCTCGTCGATCAACTTTTCGACATCTTCGGGACGATCGGTAGCTGCAAAGCGAGAGGAGATGCCACGCTTCGGAAAGATATGCGCCAGAAGCGTGTACGTTGCGCCGTACAGCTGCGGAGTGGAAACAATGTTATTCCCGGCTTCGGCAATGTTAATCAGCGAATATTCGATCGCCGCCATTCCCGAACTGACGCTGAGTCCCTCGACTCCGCCCTCGAGAGCCGCCACACGCTTCTCCAGCACCGTGTTAGTCGGATTGCCGATTCGGGTGTAGATGTTGCCTTGAACTTCAAGATTGAAAAGAGCCGCGCCATGCTCCGCGCTATCGAACTCGAATGCAACCGTCTGATAGATGGGCACAGCCACGGCCTTGGTCGTGGGGTCGCCGTCGTAACCTGCGTGGATCGCGAGGGTCTCCAGCTTCATGCGTCCATTATTTCCCATCAATCGACCTATTCACTTCGCACTCGTCGCTATGCTGCGAACCGGAACCGACGCGGGATCTTTTACGACTGACTTCGCCAGAGCGCGAGTCAGCGTGCGAGCGGCGAAACCCGCTCCGAAAGCAAACCGCATGACCGGTCCAAAGCTGTTGGCGGCCGCAACTCCCGCGAAGTAGAGGCCGGGCATCGACGACTCGAAAGTCGACGAGAGCATGGGGGCTCCCGCGACAGTCTTAAGCTGCGAGCGGATTGCCGGATTGAGGAACTTCAAACGCTCCAGGTCCACTCTGTAACCGGTCGCCGCAATGATGTGTTCGGTAATGATCTCCCGCTTAGTGCCGTCGACTGCCTGAACAGTGAGATGGACTCTCCCGTTCTTGACCTCGGCACCTTGCGTCGTGCATCCGAGATGCAACGGCACCTTCCCGATCACTTTGTCACGAATGAACCATCCTCCCGAGGGGCCAAGCGTCCTTCGGACAATCTCCAGGCGAAGACGCTCGGGCAAGTAGTAAAACACGCCCGGCGCATTGGCAAAAAAGCGCGATCGCATGCCGGGTCCAAGCCCCGACTGCGGATGCCTGATCTGCTGCCACTGTGACCGTGGCTTGCCCGTGGGCTGGCTATGAAACTTCAATTCTTCGCGGCGACTGACGAGCTGTACGTCGGCACCGGCCTCGCGTAGCAGTCCCGCCAGATCGAGGGCGGAGGCCCCGCCGCCGATCACGACAACGCTATGACCTCGAAACGGCTCAACTTCGCGATGACGAGCACTGTGCGAAAGGAGCTGCGCCGGCACGTGCGCCAGGTTCTCGGGAACATATTCGAAGTGAGTAATTCCAACTGCAAGGACTACCCTCCGAGCCTGGAATGTCTCTCCGTCCTCAAGCCGCAAAAGGAATCCGCCGGTCACACGCTCCACGCTGGCCACGAGCTTGTCCTCAAGCTCCGGCACCATGCGGTCCCGGAAGGCGAGCCCATACGCGCTGAAGGTATCAAGGCGCACCGGCACACCGGCGTCGGCATACTCGATACCCCGTTCCGCGCAGAACTGCCGCAGAGTGAACGCCTTCTCCGGGTCATAAATGTCAGATGCAAAGCCATCTGACTTGAGCATCATACCCTTCGGCATGTGCTCCAGCCAGCTGTCCATGGGACGACCAAAAATGCGGAATGGGATGCCGCTGCGCCGCAAATGCGCAGCGATCGACAGTCCATAAGGACCTGCTCCAATAATCGCAGTGTTCAGCATAATTCTAGGAAAAGGCCTTTCCGGGGGACAGTAAGTGGGGGCAGGGTTAGTCAATTTATGACGCGTATTCCACAATCGTATCACGTCCCACCCAGTAGGCAATAGGACGAAAATAGCCAGGGTAACCCCTGTAAGTCATTGATAAACAACGAGGTAGGTCAGGGTAGGTTCTGGAAGTGCTACAAGGGAAGGCGCGGACCTAGGATGAGCAATGCACCGTGATAGCGGTCGCAGAACCCAGGTCACGCAATCGTCCAATACGGCCTGGAACGGCTGAATATGCTCTCTCCCGTAAAGTTGGCCCTTGGGGGCGTTCTTTTCAGTCGTGGGAGTGATCGTCCGAGGGGTGAGCGAGCCTACCTGCCGGGTCTGCCTCTTCGGGCAATTCTGCCCAAACCGGCAAAGTGGCCATCGCCCATTCGTGTGTAAGCCTTGCTGGAGTAATGAGTAAACAACCAGGCAAGTTGAGCCGGCGCGACGTGGCCTGCCACCGCTCCGAGCGGACTCCCTATCCTTCGGTCACGCTCAGCAGTTCCCCTCTGGCCGGGCCCAGATGAACCTCTTTTGCTTCGAAGAATCGCTTCAACCTTAGGAATGGCCTCTCCAGAACATTCCAGGACAGGGCAGCCAAAACATAGGTGGCAGCAGCAGTTATCGAAAATGCCAGAAACGCATGCTTGTCTAAATGGAACGCTTTCACGACATCAAGTGGAATCTTTTCGAGCAAATAAATTCCATAGCTGATCGCTCCGGTATAAACCAGAAATCGGTTGGTCAGAAGCGCTTGAAGCCAGCGCTGTGTCGAGAACAAGGATAGGTATACGAAGGAAACCGAGGCTGCGGCGGTGAAAGAGAAAACCGCCCATCTCTCGTGATAGGTTGCGATCACGAGAGCAAGCGGGGCTGAGACAAGAAATGCGAGCCATGCATGCCCTACAAACTTCGCCGGAACAAAGCCGTCGGAGCGGACAACAACCGCCAGAAGCGCTCCGGCCATTAGGCCATCCAAACGGCAGAAGGTGTTTGAGTAGAGATCGACTTGATGCAGTGATAACCAAAAACGCAGTGCCGGAGAAACACAGATCACAGCGATCGTGATTTTTCGGAGCTGAGCCTCGCTGCAGAATCGCACCACGAGGGGCCAAACTAAATAGAACTGCTCCTCGACTGCCAGCGACCAGGCCACGCCCAATGGCCCGGTGGCTCCTGATGGATTCCGAAGCACAAAATTCTGAATGAAAAGCGGGAAGGCCCACCACGGGGAAGATCGGTCAAACACCGCGTGGGCTTCGGACGGACGCAGGAACGGAACAATCACAAACATGAAAAGCAGCACCGCATAATACAGCGGCCAGATCCGAAGAAAGCGCCGGGCGTAGAAATTCCTGAAATAGCCCTCTGATCGCTTGGTGTCGAGTAAAATCCCTGTGATCAAAAATCCGGACAGCACAAAGAAAAGATCCACTCCCATCCATCCATTGCCGGAGATCATTTGCAAATGGAGGGAGGGATAATTGTCCGCGTTGTGCACGAACACCCAGAGCACAGCCAGACTGCGAACGGCGTCCAGTTGAGGGATCTTCTTCACGTTGTAACTTGATTAGCGCTTCTCTAGCAGACCCAGCTTTGCACATCTTGCAGCGGCAACCGTCTAGGGCAACTCAGTGGTCAATGTTTTGGGGTAGTCAGGTAGCAGGTTGACGCTAATATTCCACGGGATCAAAGACAACTGGAGGCATATGCAGATATTGCGCCGCCTTGCGCTTGGAATCGATCATTGCGTATGCCCGACTGACGTGATCGGCTTCCATTCCGATCATTCGGCCAAGTTCCTCGGGTGAGATTCCATGATCCTTGCCATAGAGGCACAGATCCATTTTGTCTAAAGGCAAGGAAAAATAAAATTCTTCCTGCGACTGGGGAAGCGAGTAGGTGTCGGTTGTAGGTGGCCGGCGCTGAATTTCTTCCGGGACCCCCAGATAGCGCGCCAGGTCATAGACCTGGGTCTTGTACAGGTGAGCAATTGGCTTGACGTCTGCCGCGCCGTCTCCATTCTTGACAAAGAACCCCTGGTCATACTCCAGACGGTTTGGAGTGCCGGCCACGGCATATTGCAACAGGTCCGCGTAGTAGTACTCCATCATTTTCCGGGTCCGTTGCTTGAAGCTGGTTGCCGCGACAATGCCGAGGTATGCCTGGAGCGGCAGCCTAACCTTTTTCATGTCTCCCGCCGGCGACTGGACTACGATAGAAAAGACTGAATAGCCACCCGTCTCCAGCATATTGGGAAGAACCAACTTGCATTTGTAGTCATCGTTAAACTCAGGGACCACGCTGCGTATGGCTTCGTCGCGGCGGCGGTAGCAGCCGGCGGCCTTGAGAATGGGACTGATATCTTCGAAGCTCGAGGAGATCTGAAGCCAATCAGCTACCGTTTGTCCTAGTTGCAGGCTCTCGCCGGAAGAGTCCATTTCCGGAGTAAACAGCGCGAAGACGCGCTCTTTCCCAAGCGCCCGAACCGCCAGACCTGCCACAACGCTGCTATCAATGCCGCCAGAAACTCCGACCACAACCCCTTTGCGTCGGAGTTGGCCGAAAACCGTATCTCGCATACTTTGGCAGATCCGCGCGGTCTCGGCAGCAACGTCGATTGCCAACAAGGGCGATACTTTAGCGCTGTCCAAAATGTCTCCTCTACGCTGAAACTTCAGATGTGGGGATGAGGCGTTTGCTGATCTTGCCGGAATCAGTTTTCGGCAGCGACGCCTGGAACTCGACCAGCTTCGGGACCATAAAGTCTTCCAATTTCTCACGGCACCGACTCAATATGTCCCTTTGGGTGACCGTTGCCCCGGGTCGAAGGCTGACAACTGCTTTGATTGCATTGCCCAACACTGGGTCGGGAACACCCATGACAGCGACCTCGGCCACGCCATCGACCCCATAGATAACATCTTCGATCTCTCGCGGGCTCACTTTCTCACCTCGCGTTTTGATGATGTCGTCTCGGCGTCCCACAAAGTATAAATAGCCCTCTTCGTCGGAGCGGAATAGATCCCCGCTATGAAGTACCATTTCTCCTGGCAGAGGACCGGGCTTCAATACTGTTGCCGTTTCCTCTGGCAGTTCCCAGTAGCCCTTCATCACGTTGGACCCACGAATCACGAGCTCCCCGACCACGCCGGGGCCAACACATTGCCCATCTTCGTCGACGATGTATACCTCCTCGTTCGGCATGCCGCGGCCCACAGATGTGGGTCGCACATCGATCTGGTCCGGCGGCAGGTATGACACGCGCTTGCATTCGGTTAATCCATACATGGAGTAAATCTTGACCTCGGGGAACAGCCGGCGAAGGTCCTTGATGTGGTGGGTTGGAAGCGCTGCGGCTGTATTTGTGATGTATCGCAGACTGGGGAAGCGATATTTGGACAAGTCGAGCTGCAACAGCATGGCTGACACCGTCGGTACCAGAGGAAGCCCGGTGACCTCTTCCTCAATCAAACGCTTCACCACCTGGAAGGGATAGGTGAACGATGCCTCGAGCAACACTCGGCCGCCCACTTTGAACATCATCAACACTTGGTAGAGTCCGTAATCAAAGGATAGCGGAAGCACATTGACAACTACATCATCGGCCGTATTCTCCAGGTACGTGGTGATCGAGGTCGCTGCTGAAACCATATTCAAGTGGCTTAGCATTACTCCCTTTGGTCGTCCCGTCGATCCCGATGTGTATATCAGCGCGGCAAGATCTAAATCGATGCATTTCTTCTCCGGCGGACGATCCAGTCCTGCAACGGAGGTGGCTGCGTCGACCAAAGTCAATGGCTTCCTAATTCTCTGGCATTCCGCTGAGCATACCTCGGCGCTTCCCACGCCAAAAATTGCTCGGGTATAGGGAATGCTCTCATCCGTGCCAGGAAGCTCCTTCAACTTGCTGTCCCATGTGATCAACGCGGCAGCCCGGCAATTGTTCAAGATATATGTCAGCTTGTCAGCTTTGGTCGAATGATTGACAAAGACAAATACCGCGCTTGCCTTCAAAGTAGCGAACACTGCAATCACGGCCTCAACGCAGTTGGGCAGGCATATGACTACCCGATCACCACGCTGGACCCCGGCGTCAACCAAGGCGTGCGCCAGGCGATTGCATGCCCGGTCGATCTCGCCGTAAGTCAGTCTTTGTTGTTCGAACACCAACGCCAGCTTATCGGGATACTTGCTGGCGCTCGACTCGAGAAATTGTTCAAGCTGCATGAAGTCAGTCCTATCGCACTACGCAGGTTTTGCGTTCAATAAATCGGCACAGGTTGTTGATCGAATCAAGGTTGTCAGGCACGATCTCGTCATCCTCCACCCTGATGCCATAACGCCCCTCAATCCAAGAGACGAGTTCGACGACGCCCGTGGAGTCGATGATCCCCTTCTTCAGAAAGGACTCGTTGTCAGAAAAATCAAATGGCTGTCCGAAAAGAAAGTTTTCTACGATGAAATCGCGCAAGGCACTGTTGAGTTGTTCCATGAAAGATGGGCTCCTGGTTGAAAGTGATCGACAAAAGACTCGGTTAGAAGTTGCGTGGAAAGTATTCCGACCAACGCCATGTTGTCTTTGACACCAATGGCGCGGCCCGCTTTGAACTTTTTCACTAGCGCAGTGACAGCGGGGGGATCGAAAATGCCACTCCTAACGAGTGCTTCGGGGGCCAATAGCTCTTCGACGTACGGCAACGCCTGGGGCTGAAAGAAGCTCTTGCCGTCGGGAGCGCGATAAGGTTGCTTGGGACGACGAATGATTTCCGCTGGAATCATCCCTTCGGCTGCGTGTTTCAAGAGAAATTTCTGATTCAGCACTTTCATTTTTAGTGAAGGAGAGAGCCGTGCCGCGAACTTTACGACGCGGTGGTCCAGGAAGGGATACCGGCCCTCAACCGAATGTGCCATTGCCATTCGATCGCCTTGAGAAGACAAAATGTAGCCAGGCAAGAGGTAGGCAGTTTCCAAGTACTCAGCCTGGCAGAAGTGCGGCCAGCCAGCATACTGATCGGGAAGAGCGTCGCGCAGATCTCTGTAGACGTCTCGAGAGGCAAGCTGTGAACGCACATCCTGTGAGAAAAACATCTTCAACATCGAAGTGAGTTGCCAACGCGGCAAATGCGAAAAGAAAGGGCTCTCCCGATCTGATTCCGAAGTATGGAAAAAACTCTTCAAATACTCAGCAGACTGAGTCTGAAGGTTCTGCATATAAGGATATAGTCTCTTCAGCAGAAGAGGACGCCTTCGGGAATCGAGGTTCGACGCCCAGAATCTGCGGATCTTCGCTTCCTTAAAGATGTCGTACCCGCCGAGAACTTCGTCTGCGCCTTCTCCCGTCAAAACCACTTTAAATCCGGACTCATGCACCAGAGAGGAAAGCCGAAATAAAGGCGCTGGGGCAGTTCGCAGAATTGGCTGTTCGGCGTGCCACACGACCTGGGGAAATACCTGGCCAATGTCTTGGTAGGAGCAACGAACCTGTTGGTGCTCCGTGTTGAGGAATGCACTCGCGCTCTGCTGATAAGAACTCTCGTCAAATTCCGCATCGTCGAAAGCAACAGAAAATGTTTTGAGTTTCCCTTTGTGCACACGTTGAATGAGGGCGGTAACAAAAGACGAGTCGAGGCCCCCGCTCAGGTACGCTCCGACCGGGACATCTGAGCGCAGGCGAATTCGCGTGGAGTCTTCGAGCAAACTCAACAGTTCTTCCGAGTGGATCTTGACGTTCGCCGAAGAATCCTCCGTATCTTCCGGTTCGTAGTTCGGCTCCCAATACTTGACGATCGTTGTTCGGTCCTCTTGTACGATCATCGAGTGCCCGGGCGGAAGTTGGGAAATCCCTTCGAAAGCGGTCCGGGGCGGCAGGGTAACCCAGAACGTAAAAATCTGATCGAGTGCTTGAAGATCGATACGACGATCTAAGATTGGCGCCGGATGCAAAGAGAGCCTTGATCTCAGAAGCGAACAACAGGCGCTCAGCGGTCTGGGCGTAGAAAAGCGGCCGTATTCCCATACGATCGCGCGATAGAAAGAGTTTTCCCTGTCGCGCGTCCCATATCGCAAAAGCCCATTGACCGTTCAACTCGTGAACGCAATCCTCGCCCATCTCCTCGTAGAGACGCAGAATGACTTCCGTATCCGACCTCGTCGTGAAATGCCAGCCACGGTCTATCAAGCCTCCGCGGAGCTCGAGATAGTTGAATATCTCTCCGTTGAAGCTGATCCAGATCGTGCCTTCGAGGTTAGACATTGGCTGTTTGCCGCCGGCCAAGTCGATGATGCTAAGCCGTGCATGTCCGAGCCCGATGTGTCCTTCAATGCTCACACCTCGCCCATCCGGGCCGCGGTGTGACAAGGAGCCGACCATGCGATGCAGCATGGCGGGGTCGACTACTCCGCTCTTGCGCTCTAGAATGCCAGCAATTCCACACATGAAATGGTTATCTCAAGAGAAATATAAGTGGGGGCAACTTTTCGGATCGACTCAGTCTTAGGCGTCGCGACAATTCCGTCAGCGTCGCAACCGCATCTTAAGGCCGTCTACAAACTCCTCGTAGGGATGTTCCGGAGTCAGCGGAACAGTTGCGACTCCTAACGCTTCGGCGGGAGGAGATCCCCAAAAGGTGTGCGGCGGTACGTTGCGGCTAACCACTGTACCGGCTCTAACCACTGCTCCCTCGCCGATTCTCACATTGGGCAAGATGACACAGTGCGGTCCAATGAAAACATCTCTTTCGATTACCACTTTCCCGTTGCTCGCAGATCTTCTGGGCCCCCAATAAAAGTGGGTGAAGATGGAGGTTCTCAGGCCGATGGTGCAGTTGTCGCCGATTTCTACGTCAGCGGGATGCAATTCATCGATGTAGACGAACTGGCTGATCCAGACATTGCGCCCCATCACAACTCCGCGTAGCCGATGGAGCCACGGCCGTACACTGTATCCGCCCGGTGCGGCGAAAGCTAGTTTGCCCACAAGCCGGCCGATGAGAGATGGGAGGATCAATGGCCCTTACCTCTTATAAAATCCAAAATGCACAAAACACTGAGCTTCACCATTGAGATTGTGGTATCAAGTGCCCCATCTCGCACGAAATTCACACCCTGCGAATCTGTCTAGCGCCAGAGCCATCCGTCGTGGAGCGCTCAACGAGGTTCGTCCGAGCCTTCACATATCGATTCGGCAAGTCTTCAATTGGCGTGCCTATCAGCCGCTGAGCATCCGGGAGCGCGTGGAATGCCCCCCAAAAGCGACCGCGTCCATAATTAGTGTACGTCTGAAAGGCGTATCGGACAGTTTTATAGTAGAGATACCGCTTGAGCTTCTGCCGGGCGGTCGATCGTGGCAACGAATGCTTGCACACAACGTAAGTCCTGTTCAAAATCGCCATCGTTCCAAATTCTGAGCCACTAACCCTTCCACCGGGGACGCGATAATGGAAAACCTCTGCTCGCCTGGCACTTACGTTGAGGTGCTTCCGCAGGCTGCCCAAAGACGCGTCGCTGTCCTCAAACATGCTGTACCTGCCCAAGCGTTCATCGAAGCCACCCAGGCTCCGAATCACTTCTGTTCGAAACGACATGCGATACCCGAAAACCGGTCCGCACAGTTCCGCATCCTCTTCTCGTAACCACGCTGGAGGTGTCTTGCTACCCCACACTGCCATCCATGAGCTTCCAGGATTAATCGGATCGGAGAAAACTCTTCCCTCGATCGGCTCCCACACTTTCCGGAGCTTCCTGGCCACTCGGTCGCGCAGCTCGAGCTGATATGGCGCCTTGATCGAAGTAAACACTCCCGGAGGACAAGTAAGGGATACCGATGCAGCGACGCAGCCGACCGCTCTGTCCACGTCCTTTTCATATATTCGCATGAGCGCATCAGCAGTACCCGGGTACCACAAAACGTCGTCGTCCGGGAAAATCACGACCGGCGATGCTACGCATTGCAGCCCGATATTACGCTGGTAAGAACTTCCGGCTGTTGGAGACTCCAGAATCACTAGCTGTACTGACGTCTCCGCTCTGTTAAACACATCCTCCACAGCCCGGCGAGTCGCCGAATGATCATCGCTGGAATCCACAACGATGAAGCGACGGGGCAAGCGATCCTGTGCAAGCATCAGTGGAATCGACAATTGCAGAATCTGTTGTCGATTGCGTGTCGCAAGTACAATGTCGAACTCAAGTTTCTGTGTATTTGTCATTCAGTGAAGAACGCCGCCTGCGTCAAGACAGCCTGTATGGTCCTGTTCTTACAAACCATCACCCCGAAAACAGTCCCAAACGTGTTGCTGATGATGTCGGTCATGCCCGAATCTCGGGTCGGAAGAAATGCCTGTAAGACCTCGATGGTCAGACTGACTGCAAACCCAAGAATAATGGTGACGGCTGTGCCATGCTTCGTCCTTCGCAGCAGAGAGAAATAGCCATAGAAAAAGAACCCGAGTGGAACGAACCCGGCGATGTTGATGCCGACGTTCTTCCAGTACCGCCAGCCGGGAGTGATTTCATTCCAGGGTGGTTCAAGAAATTGTTCATGTAGTACAAAGAACCGTTCCGGAATGAGGAGGTCAGTCGCGGGGTCTACCTGGTTGTGGACAACGCTCCCATTGCCTTCATTGAAAAGATAGAGCCCAATAATGCCATTCTCCCCAGCGATGCTTGCTTGTTTGCCTTTCGTCCAGTTTCCGAAATTATGTGGCACTTCATCGGCGGTCAGTTCGCGGTCGTAAAGGGCCAGTCCCATCAATTGCCCTGACCAACTGTCGGTCGTTGTCGGAGCGTTGCCTATGATGAATCGACCACTCAGATCCCGACTGGAAAACCTGAAATTTGGCGCTTTCTTGACTAATACTCCATCCGCATAGACCGCCGTACCCGAATCGCCTGACGCAATCGTGACCAGCACGGGCTGCCGCTGGCTAAGGACGTCGTCGATGTAGAGCTTAACTCTCTTCCCATGGCGCAACGGGTCGTCACTTCTACGCAGGACTTCAAGATCGCCCAGAGATTGACGCAGAGCGAAAGGGACGGCTCGACTTTCAGGCCAGTAAAACGCAAAAATCGTGCCCGAAGCCTTGATTCGCCTCGGTCGCAGCCATATCTCGATACTGCAAGAACCGTTCGCCCGCGACGCGTGATCCTTGAAGGGAGCCGAACTCACGATGCTGCCGTATTTGCCGAACGAAAGTCCGTCCCTATTGCTTAACCAAGCGACTTCATTTCTCGGGCTATGAAACGGCCACAGCCCCGCCACCAGGATGCCCAATAGAACCATGGCACAGATTGCTCGCAAGAGCATCGCTATCTCTGACGCTTTATCATCCGCTGGATTTGCCTCGGCTTAAAAGGCGACTCCCCAACATGCTGGGTGGGTTGTATTTCCAAAGCTACTATCTCGATCAGATCGCAGTTCCAGTGTCAAAGCTGACCGTGCCGCCAGTATCCACGGCAGCGTTTTGTTTGCCAGGAACGGTCACGTCGTAACTCCGGAATTCGCTGGTTTGTCAGAAGCCTCTCTTCATGGCCAAATATGGGATAAGCGCCACTTCGGCTAGGCCGGGAAGAGGATCGCTTGGGCTGAAGACCGCTTCCGTATTGCAGTTCATTAGTGACCGGAAATAGGTCTTCCAATCAATATATCCGCTGAGAATCCCCATCACCGCGGCAGGGAGGTCTGTCATAGTGCGTACCCACGCCACTCCGGCGCGACCACTGCAAGCCGGCACGGGGAGGCCAACTTGATCCGCGTAGAGCATATAGCTGAAGTCCACGCCGGCCCGAGCACCGAGACTGTGATATCCCCATGTTCTGGCATTTACGTCGAGCAGCTTGTATTGGGAATCCCTCGGATCGAGCTTGTACTCCAATTCAACCAGACCGTAATAATCGATCTCCCGCAGGAATCGCTCGGAAAGCTCCTCGAGAACCGGAATGTCCACGGTCTCGACATAGGTGCTGGCTCTTCCAAACTCAAGAGGGTGTTGCCGGGTACGCCGCACAACCATCTTGCCCACCGCTTCCCCGTCACGGAAGAACGCGCAATAAGAGAATTGCTGGCTCCCACCTCCGGGAATCAACTCTTGCACCATGATCTCGCCGTCACCTGCGAGGTCAGATGCTTTTTGAAAGAGCGTTCTTAGCTCAGCGTGGCTGTTAGCCCGCCATGCCTTCGCCTTGGTAGCGTAAAAGAAATGCTCCTTGATCGCGGGCTTGATCGCAAACGGGGGTGTGGCGCTATCGAGCTCGGCTAACTGGGCAAGATTTTCGGGACAGTGCGTGGTGGGAATCGGAATTCCCAGCCTCTGTGCGAGCCGATATGTGTTCCTCTTGTCCCAGGCCCACTTCACGCTTTCCCAATCGGGGGTTGGAATTCGAAATACTTCGCTCAATTCTGAACGATGGCGCGACAAAGCGGCAACGAGTTCCTCTCGAGTTGGATAAAGCACCCAGCCATCCAAACCGAGCCGCTTCCCGAGATCCAGCAGGCTGTCTACGGCAGCCCGTTCATCATGCAGATTCGCGAGCTTCACGAATTTCGTACAGTAGCGCGAATACCGGGAGATCGAAAGTTCGTCATCTACAACGCACACCGGCACACCCTGCCGGCCGAGGCTGCGAACGATTCCCAATCCCTGATAGTCACCGCCAATGACCACTGCCCCCGTTGTGGGCTCGACAGCCTCCACGGTGCTGGGCTTTGGGATGGGTTGGGCGAGGGCGTTCATTGAGTCAGTTGCTTCCGTTTCTCCGACTTATAGAGCGAACCAATTCGTTTGAGGCGAACTCGGCTCCCGAAACAAAACCGAGCAGTGGCCCGAAGCTCCATGCCGCAGGCTTGCCGACGAAGTGCAATCCGGGAACAGACGATTCAAGCCCTCGCTGAAGAACAGGGTAGCCATTTACCGCTCTTACTTGTTTCGACAATAACGGAGACAGGAAAGGATATCGCGAGACGTCGACGCGGAATCCCGTCGCGAGCAGCGCATGATCGACGAGCCGCTCCGATCCGTCATCCAATCGAAGGCGTAGTTGGCTGCCCGCAACAGCCGCAGAAACTACCTTGCGCCCCAGCGTGATGGGTATTTCCGCGATGCGTGGTGCAAGCCAGCCAGCGCCTGCGGGCCGGATCGCGCGGTAGGCAGTGCGATCCTGGAAGGCTCGGGGGAAACGGCGGAACAGATGCGGCGCAGCAACGAGGCGGCTGATTCCAGCCGGACCAACGTCACGATTCGAATACATCATTTTGGAAATCAGACCAAGATGATGCAGTCGCGCATGAAGTCCCACCCAATTCAGATGATTCGTGCGCGCAATCACCTCGACGGAAATACCGAGCTCTTTAAATAATGCAGCCGATTCCAAAGCGCTCTGCCCGGCGCCGATCACTACCACCCGCTGGCCCTTGAACTTCCCAAGATCTTTGTGCTCGCTCGTATGCGAAGCGAGGGCAGAGGGAATGGCAGCGAACTCCGCAGGCTTGCTCGCAAACGGACTGATTCCGCCAGCCACCACGACCCGCCGCGAGATGAATTCCTCGCCATCCGCCATCGATACCTTAAACCCGCGGGCGTCGGCGTCGATGCTACGCACCTGGCGCTTCTCCAGATCCGGGACTGCCTGGCTCTGATACCACTGTCCGTAGTCAACGAAGCGATTGAGCGGAATAGGCTTCGAAATGTGATTACCCTTTTGACGCACGAATTCGTCGAGAGTCAGTGCCTGCTTGGGATCCGCGATATGCGAAGCCCCCCAATTCGAACGCAGACACATTCCGGCAGGCATCTGGTTCTCCCAGAACGCCATCGGTTCTCCGAATACTCGCGCCTCAATGCCCGCAGCTCGCAGATATGTCGCTGAGGAGAGTCCGTAAGGACCTGCGCCAACGACGGTAACATTGCAGTCTGATAATTTGCTATTCAAGCCCGTTGCCCCTCATAGATTCTTGCCTAATTACTGAATCCCCGCTCAGCTGTACTATAGGTCCTCTCTGCACATTGTTACTTCGGTTGCCGGATGGCCGCGGGTGACAATTTCTCGCTCTGCGCTTCCACCGGCTTGGCCTCGGAGAAAATCTCTGTCGAAAGCGTGTCGACAAGGTCCAGATAGTCCTGTTTCTTCCGCTGCCAGCCATTGCGCTCCACATACTCGTATCCACTGGCGACCAACGTTTGGCGGAGATGCTTATTTTCAATCACGTCCAGCATCGCTTCCGCCATCGCTCGACCGTTGCCCGAAGGGAAGAAGTGAACCATTCCTTCATCAAAATAAAAGCTGTCAATCTTCGTCCTCGAGACCACAACCGGGACGCCTTGCGACATGAACTCCATGATCTTCGTGCTGTAAGCTTCATTTCCAAATGAGTCGGCTCGCTTGGGAACGATTCCGAGGTCTGCATTCGCGATTACTTGCGCGATACGATCAAACGAGACGCCGCCACAGAACTTTACGCTTCCGCTAAGGCCAAGCTGCTGCGCTAGTTGTGCCAGATCCACTCCCCTGTCACCGCCTCCGCCACCATAAAGGTGGAGCTCGGCATTCGGCACCTTCGATTTGATCTCCGCAAAAGCCTCGATTGCAATGTCCAATCCCTGGTGCCACTGAAAACTACCCGGGAAAAGAATGATGAATTTCCCATCGTTTCGGGTACGCTGCCGGCGGTAGAACACAGCAGGATCCACATGGTTGAGAAAGACCGAGCATTTCTCTTTCGAAACCGAACGGGAAATCAGCGTTTCCCGCCAGAGATCGTTCGACACAATGACGTGATCGACGAATCCCGCAGACATTCTCTCCGCCTTCTTCAACAAACCTACATAACCGCTTCCCGCAGCCGCTTCAAACTTGCTAGCGAACAACTCCGGCACGAGATCGTGCACATCCAAAATCAATTTCACGCCGTTCAATTTCGCGTACCAGGCTGCAAAGACGAGGAAATCCGGCATGTTATGAATGTGGATCAAATCGTACCGATTGCGCGCCTGAAGCCGCGTCAGGCAACGCGAAGAGTTCCATAGGAACTTCAACAAGCGCCATGCATAGGTCCATTTATGCCGCTCGTCGTATTCTCGGCTTTGGATTCGATACACTGTGACACCGTTGATCTCTTCCACCGGCTGACGGAAATAAGTTCCCCCGAGGGCAATCACATCGACTTTATCTCCGCGCTTTGCAAGCGTCTCTGCATAACGCCGGACGCGGTTATCAAACTCGTAAGCCGTATAAGCCAGCATGCAGATCTTTTTGCGCGTATTCCGAGAGGGAAGCGGTACTTTGTCACAGTAATACCGAGAAACTTCTCGCGGCGTCGCAGCCCAATAGGTTCCTTCGTACTTCTCACGGATGTAGCGCAACAGTTCTTCGTAATGTTCCACAGGAAATTCGTTCTGCGCAGACTCACCGCCGAAGCACATATAATCCGGGTGGGTATTCAGCAATACCATGCCGCCACGTTCCACGATCCAGTCGAGCTTCCGCTTCCAAAGATCGATGTTCTGTTCGCGAAGTACACTGAATAGAGTGAAATCCTGCACCAGCGTGTACGGAAGCTCTACGTACCCGCTGCCGTTCGGACCCGGCACCCAAAAAGGAAAGATGGTGCCCATGCCGTCCGGCTCTGGCTCAAACGGATCCGTATCAAATGTAGAAGTGTCGTATTCCACGCCCAGTTCGTGCAGCCAGCTTAACTTGTGCTGCATAAGCGGTGAACGAAAGCCGCAGGCATTCCATCGCTGCAAATATTCTCTGATCCGCACAGCTCTCGCTGCAAACGTGGCTTTAGACCTATAAAGCTTGCCATCGTGTTTCAGGCCGTGGACCCCGACCTCGAATCCGTTTTGCTCCAACATTTTTCGTACGTCGTCGGACACGCGGTATTCGCGCTCTGGCACGAAGTTGAAACTCGAACGGAATCCGTATTTCTGTTCGAGTCTCATCAACTGCTCGACGCGAGAGAGTCCTTTGCTGCCCTCGACGTCATGAGTGAGGATCAAGGCGAAGCGCTTGCCATCTGGCCACCCTGGCCACCCAGCAGGAGTGGCACCTGCTCTCGGATCGATCGGCCACACGTCTGCAAACGCCTTGCGCCGACGATTGGCGCGCCATCGACGCATCTCCACGCGCAACCGCCAAGGTATGACTGGCTTGAGAAAGTAATAAATTCTGTTTAATACCATAATTGTGAATTCATGCTAAAAACTGGCCTTCAACGATCGAGGGAGTTCGTCTAGCTGGACCTCTAAGGTCGGCGGCTGGTCTATCCGATATGTCTGTACAGAATTCTGCCAACTGTTTCCAGTGCCAGATCTGGCGCAGCCGAAACCAGTCGCTCGGTCAAGCTCTTTTTCCAGCCGGTTGAATGCCGTTCTGGCCGTTTTGGATAAGTCCAGTAGTTTATCGACGTCGCGCTCGCACCCCAATGTTCCTTGAACGCGATAAGACCCTGGTTGTCAATATCAGACCTACCCATATCAAGACTCTCGAGCCCGCGGCCCTTGGCCTCCTGTATCGTTTTCCAGAACAGGAGCGCTGTGCCTCCGAGATTATTGAACGCTGCGTTGCTGCAGCCGTACTTGTAAATCATGCATTTTTTGTCCGAGAGCGTGAGAATGCTGGCAACTGCCACTCCATTCTTGGACGCCACACGGATTTTTAGATCGTTCCCGAACGCAGCAATCAACCCGCGAAACCAGGCTAAGGGCTGCGGTGGCAGATACTGCCGTCGACGGGTCATCACGAGAAGCCGATAGAACTTCCGCAGCAAGTCCTCCGACGCTCCCTCCTCGTACTGCAGCTTTTCTCGTTCGGCGCGATGGATTTTCCGCTGCACGCAATCTTTGTGGAAGTTGCGAAACAGCCTCTCTGAGCTGAGATTCAGATCCAGGCGGTGAAAACTATACGTAACAAGGTGACCGAATTCCGTGTGGCTACTTGGTTCGCACGAAACAGGTCTGATCTCTATGTATTTCCATTCATCCTTGTCGACGTATCGCTTCATGTACAGCAACATCTCATCCAGTTCGCCCGACCGATCAATTAAGGGTTCGCAATGGTCCGAAAATGGCAGCGATACATAACGACGACCTGTCACCCAGCTCTTAATGCGGCAGAAAACAAGCCCATTCGTTAGGCAGGCTCCCGGAGCGCATGTAGTGATCGCGACAGGTTCGTAGCCGTATACAGTCTGCAGCGCTTTAAGCCACTTCGTGCTGTGAAAAACCGAAGCTTGAGGATGGCTGTCGACCAGTTCCTCCCAACGTGAATCGCGCGTGGGGTCAAGCTCGTAAATGTTTGCTGCAGCATGTTCCGTTGTCGCCGGAGATTGCAACTCATCATCCGCAGTCACCATGCCCGCCGCTTTGACGCCGGAACTCAATACAGCTCCCTTCCCGTTTTTCATCTGTTCTGCGACTTTCATCTAATCACGCGCAACACCAGGGAATGATCAACAGTCCGCTTTTCGGGGGAGTTGCGATAGGCCTTCCTTGACTTGCGCCAGTTAATACCCGTAGGCGTTGAGGCGCCCAGCAACACTCTCTGCAAAGGCCTGCAGGTCCGGTTTCTCGCGATAGGCGTAAGCGCGCTCTTTCTGCACCAGGGCCGCAACTTTCCGAATCGCTGCGTCGCTGACAGGCAAGTCACAGAATCGCGTAACTTCCGTCAAGACTTCTGCCGGTTCGCAAAGGAGCGTTTCATACTTCAGTTCTAGGGCTTGTTTACCTAAGACGTTGATGTGGGCGCGAGCTTCAGTAAAGTACTCTTCCCAGAGCGAAAGACCCCCTTCAAGGGAGTCGCATCGCACTCGAATGAACTCGCCACTCTTGGGCCTCACGGTGTGCAGTATCGGTAACTTATAATATAGCCCCTGAAAGCGAGCTGGATTCATTTCTCGCCGGCCCCTTTGTCTCAGGCTGTTCGCCACATCTACGCCGTGTCTGTAAATATGGATCACCTTAGCGCGGGGGAAAAGATCCAGCCATATCGGCAAAGTAAAGGTATTCATTGGGCATTTCCAGCCCCAAGGAATATCCAACCCGAAGGGCGACCTGTAGCGAATATATTTCCCCAAGCCGAGATAGGAGATCGCGCGTGGAGTCCTGAGCAGATATCGATCGATGTACTCCGTCACCCACCGTCTGGCATCTCTGTTCTCGAGCAGATAGTGAATGGATTGAGGATTGTCCCAGAAACCACCGGTCTGCCCGATGATCCAACGATTGATATTGAGGAAAAACGTGCTTTCGTAGTTCTCCTCTTTCTTCTTGCCCATGAAGACGTTCAACGCTTCCAGCTGGCGGGCCAGCATGGTCGTTCCCGATCGATGCATCCCGATGATGATGATCGGAGATGACAGTCTTTCACCTTTTGGGGTCCCACTCTTGCTCATAAGGTAGGAACTCCTGGCGAGGGCGCGTGCACGCTAGACGTTGCTATCCTTGCCGGGTTCACCCGGCCCACCTTGCCACTTTGCGCCGCCCGATGCAGGGCGCTCTCAAGCTCACTCACACACTTTTCCCAAGTGAAGCGTTTGACAGTCTCCTTCGCCCGTTGTTGCATTCGGTTTCGAAGAGCAGTATCGGCAAGCAGCAACTGGACTCTTCGAACGATTCCATCAACGTCTCCTACAGGCACGAGAAATCCGTTGACCCCGTCTTCGATAATGTCCTTGGGACCTCCACAGTCGGTAGCGACTACGACACATCCGCAGGCCATCGCCTCCAGAACGGGCATGGAAAAGCCCTCGGATCGGCTGGCGAGGATCCATATCAGGCTCTTCGAATAAATCTCCCTGGCAAGCCTAAGCGTTGGATGTCGCCAAAAGCTGCGGGAAGGAATCTCCTTTGGCCGGCGGTCCGTGCTAAAGACGCGGATAGGAGTTTCTGGGCTCAACATGGCAAGTTGATCCAGTACCCTACGGATATTTTCCGGATCTTTGACCGGATGCGAAGCATAGATCGTCCCGACCCCGTTCCGCTGTGATTCCGGCGTAGAGCAGAAATATTCTCCGGGGTCAACGCCATTGTGGATAACAGCCACTGCGTTTTCCCCGTGCCCCCGGCTTTCGACCAGATCCTTCAAATAGGAGGCGACGACGATCTTGGGACATCGCAGGCTTAAAGCCTTATCCACTTGCTGGGGAGCCAAGGGAGTTGAGCCGTGCAGATATTGAACTTTTGGGTTTGGCGCCGAATTCATGCATTCAAGTTGCGCACACTCAGCCATGCCCACAGCTACCAGAATCTCATCGGGATCGAAATGAAATCGAGAAAGATCTTCAAAGACCTCGACCGGACCCTTGAACTGTCGAATCCAATCCGGCGCAGTACGGTAGAAGAGTTTCCCTTGAATCACTCGTAGCCAGTCCCTGCTGGTTCGGGGCGTTTGTCTGCACAGCAGGCGGACGATGTGCCCCCGATCTCGCAGCCGTTGCGCGATCAGGCTGATGCACCTCACCCCTCCAGAACTACCTCGTCCAGGCAAGATAAAAGCAATTTTCATCATCGGTTTGCCTATAGGCGCACTGGTCACGAACGAATGTCTCCCAGAGCCACTGCTGCGGTCGGCACCGTGGCAGGCTTCCATATATTTTGTATTGCCTCAAGCAGCTTTGCCCTTTCTTCCTTCCCTAGGGCAAGAGCGCAGGCCGCCAATATTGCAATGAGACACTGGCACGCGATTATGGCAAAAAGTGCCGGCATCTTTGGCTGACTAATCCATCGAAACAACAAGGCCCAAGGCAGAAGCACGCCGAGCGCGGTGGCGAACATTGCTCGACCAAATAGTGATACGTAATAATGCCTTAATGAAATGCCCACGTGGCGGCAAACATACACTGGTTGAACAAAAAGCCGTATGGCAAAGCACGGAATGGTTGTCCCCAAGGCTACACCGGCAATACCGATGATCCTCACCAGATACAAACTCAACGCTACGTTGAGTCCGGCTTCGATCAAAGTGATGTAGGCCAGAAACCGGTGCCGGGATACGCCGTAGAGATACGACATCGAAGGAAATTGTGAGACCTCAAAAAATGCAGCACTGACCAGAAAAAACAGCACCCAATAGGCGTCAAGGTAGTTTTTGCCCATCCAGTTCACGATAAATTGCCGTCCGTAGAGCAGCAACAGACACGTAACTGCGGTCGCCACCGAGACCGACACCCTGGTGCCAAACTCAAGCACCTTTTTGATTGCCCCATAATCTTTGCTGCCGAATAGCCGGCCAAACCAAGGAGCAAGCATTCCCAACAGCGCGATCACGGAGTCCCGGAACGCCAATGACAGCCGCTGGCCGATCGCATAGTGGGTTACCGCCCCGACGCCGACAAAGGCCGTTACCACCACGGGATCAATGTACAGTCGCAACTGGTCATTCATCTTTATGATGAACGTGAACAAACTGTAGGGCAGCAGCCCCTTGAGAGTTCTAACGCTGGCCAGGGAAAGCGACAGTTCGAACTGATCCTGAATCCGGCGTAAGGAAATGTAGAACGCCAGAAACACCAGAATATCGGTCAGGACGCTGACCGTAGCCAGCGCCACCAGGCTTCCTCCGGCCTCGATCACGGCCACAATCAGTCCGGTGCGCAGCAACAACGCGCTCTGATTGGTGATCGATATCAAGTCCCAGCGCAGGTGAGCCGACAACGCCCCCAGAAAGGCTCGACCTGGGAATCCAATTGCAAACCCTAGCCCGGTAATCAGAATCACTTTGCGAAAGAGCTCCGCATCCGAGGGGGCGGCAATGAATCGGTGCGCGAACGCTGCCAGCACAATGGTGACCAGCAGAATGACGCTACCCAACGCGGCAAACACAAAGAACGAAGTCGACAGCGCCCGATTCGCAGCGGTCGCATCTTTTTCCCCGATGGCTTTTGCGACATGCCACTCGACCGCCGTCACGATGCCAAAATCCAGAACCCCGTAGTAGCCCAGGATCGCGCCCACCAGCGCCCAATAACCGTACGTCCGGTCTCCCAGGTGATGCACCAGAAAGGGCATCAACAGAAAACCAGTGACGATCGTCAACGCCATTCCAACAACTCGGAGTCCCGAGCCGTGGATTACTTTACGTAGATGTTCCATTTTTGGTGTGCAGAGCTTTCGCCCGGGGGGCGGGCAACTCTTGCGCGGTGGGGGCGGTGGCCTCTATGCCACCACCGCGCGTTGGATATCTAACAGGTTGGAGAACGCAATCTCAGTTGACCGCGGCGGTCAGGCCGGTCGGAGGATTGGGCCCGCTTGAAGTAGCAGCGCTAAACGGAAATGCTCCTATATCCCACGCCCCGCTGGCTGGCCGAGCGAGACAACCTGTCCCGCAAGAACCACCGGCTCCAAATGTCTCAGGGGCCCCGGTGTTCAGTGCGGCGATACCGAGACTTGTGAGGTTCGTGCCTGCTCCGATTGCCAAAGAGCCCGTACTCAGCGAGCCAGTCGAGGCACTGATCTTAAGGCTCGCCATTGTATCGAACACGGATGCGAGGTCCTGCCCGCTGCCGGAAGGTAGAGCCGCCTGCCATGCTGGCAAGGTAGCGCAGCCACTGCCACCGCAGGGAGAGCCAAACGGTGTCGCACCCATGTCAGCGCTGGTGTTCTCGTAGAGGTTATAGTTCGCACCGCCGGAAGCGTATCCCGGCGAACCGAATGACACAATGGTCTTCCCGCCTAGAGCCACGTTGTTTTGCCAGGTAAGCCCGCTGACTCCAGTGTCGTAGAAGAAGTCTGTGTTCCCTGCCGTCAGAACCGCGCCACCGCTGAAAGTATTGTTGACGATGGTCGGATTGACGTGGCTGAACCCTCCCCCGCTGGTCTCAGTCTCGAACTCAATTCCGGGAAGATAGGACACACCATCGTTACTCACGAAGAAGTTGTTGAAAATCATCTCCCCGTTGCTGCTGCCCTCGTGGTAGAGCTTCGCGGTTCCGCAACAGTTCGCCCCATCGTCGCCGAAGTAGTTGTTATAAATTTGCGCACCGGTAACCGCGCCGCTGAACGTGAACAGATGAACAAACTCCAAATGGAACCCGCCATTCATCCAATTGGCCACGTTGGTCATGGAATTGTCGTGAAACAAAACATTCGAGGTCGCGCTCCCCGAACCAAACCACCAGGCGGCGGAGTTGTCGGTCATCGTGTTGTGGCTGATCACAAGATTGCTCCCCCAAACGGTCAGTGCCACGCGATTTCCGCTGAGGGTGTTACCTGAAATCGTGACGTTGTTGTTTCCGAGAGAATAAATGCCATAAAGCGTAGAGCAACAACTATCGCCGGATGGGTTGTTGGGTACGTGCACGTAGGTGTGCAGCAGTTGCATATTCTCAATCGTCACGTTGTTGGCGCTGACGCGGACGAAATAGCTTGACTGCTGGAAGCTGCACGGACCGCCTACGCAAGCCGCTCCCGCGGTCCCGTTGAGCGTGTTCTCAGCGGTCAGGTTGTTGGCTCCGTTGAAAACCCAATAGCTGTTGCCAGCAGCAATCGCTCCGCTCCCGGAAAAGTACGGCGCTTGCATCATCACCGCACCCTGGTCCGCGATCCATGTAATCGGGCTGCTGCTTGTTCCCGCGTTGACGGCGGAGATAATCGTGGCTCCAGCGGCAAAAGTATAGGTCCCCGAGCAGACATGCAGATTGTTTCCCGGGGCTTGCTGGGCCGACTGGTTCCAGCCATGCGCGCCATCGTTATACGCGTAAGCATTCGCGCAGCTTGTACCGTTGTTCGCGCCAGCGGCGTTTGGGGCGAAATAAATGTCAGAAGCTGCGGCGCCCAAGGCGCACATCAAAATCAGCAGTAATGGAAGAGAAATGCATATCCGACGCGACATAATTGGGGAGAGGCCCTCCGAGCCTTGATGCCCGAAGTGCGTTGGGAAGATACAATCTCAATGCTGCAATTCCCAATTCTGCACTTCCAGCCGAACTCGTGGTTTGTTCTTTCAAGGACAAAAGTAGCAAACAAGATGCCATCCCGAAAGACACACAAGGGCAGCCGGACATAGGCGGAAGTACCTGACCCTCTGGTCGGATTCGTCACGTCGTAAACCCGCGAATACGCTACATCAAACCGCTGACCGCGCCGCCGGACTCACTGGGTGCGGTTTCAGCGGGGATTTGGCTTGACCATGAATTGGCGGCTCCAACCTCAACCGCGGCGGCCTCAGCGCTGGGCTCGCGGTCCGCGGCTGAGACCCGGGGCTGGGAGAAAACGTACGCTCCGGCAGCGGTGGAAGTCATCGACAGCAGGAGGTACCAGTTGACGAAATTTTGGTCAAAATAGGTGATGGACAAATAATTAAAGACGTGGGCGAACATAGCCGCGCCTAGAGACCATGTACAAAGGAGGTCAGGGTGGGGCCACCTTCCCCGCATTAGGCGCGTGGTGCGGCCGACGCCCCGGAAGCAAAAGACGATCATCAGGACAAACAGGAGCAGGGTCAGCAATCCGCCCTGGACGCCCTGCCAGACGTATTCGTTCGTAACGTCGGCAAGAAGGTGCGTGTCGCCCGACCAGTAGCCCGTGTCCTTCACGCCCACCAGCCACCAGTCGCCGAAGTGCCTCACTGCTGCGTCGATTAGGGCGGCCCGATGCCAACCGGTCGAGCCACCAAAGACGTCCGCCCGGGCAATGAGGAACCAGACAGGCGCCTTCATCTTCAGCTGTAGCGCGATCAGCCCGAGTAACGTACCCCAGCGGATAGTGCGCAACCATTGCCGCCGTTGCCATGCGAGGAGACCGACCATCCCCGCTATAGCAGCCAGAAATGGTCCGCTAGATGCCGAGGTGACAGTGATACTTACCGCAGAAATCACGGCTAAACCCGCGATCAGATGGTTTTTCTTACCTTGAAACCATAATCCGACAAACAAAGGGAGGAGCGTGGCTCCAAAGCTCCCCGCAAGGATAGGGTGGGCAAAGGGCCCTTGGCAACGCAGGGAACCGTCCCGAATACGAGTAAACTCCATCACGCCGCCAAATACTGCAAAGACATTCCTGCCAGTCAGTTTCTCGGCCAACATCGCAATTGCCAGCGGCACAATCAGGATCGCCAGGATTCGCACGGTCCGCTTGATGTCGTTCAAGTCCCGAATGAGGAAACGGAAAAGGAAGTACAGGCCGAAGGTGTCGTAGGCAAAGCCTACTCGGTTGATAAACGCTTGGCCCGTCTGCCACAAGAGCGTGTACATCATGACGGAAGAAATCACCCATGCCATCATTACCTTATCGATTGGGTTCAGACGGAGGGAACGTATTTCGCCTTGGACGATGATTCTCATCCACCCCACCAGGGTCAGGATGCGGATCATGGTGAAGTTGGCGCCGGCGACCATGATTCTTTCGCCCATAGTCATATAGCAGGTCAGAATAATCACCGGCACCAGCGCATATCGCCGGGGAAGGACGAGCATCAGCACGCAGATCAGCAGGGTGAACCCCAGACCGATGCCGTTGATGAATGTTGTTCCGTCAGTGGTGACTGGCATTCTGAACTCTTAACTTGCTGCGCTTAAGACCGCTGCCGAGGCCCTTCGGCATATCGGAAGACTCAAAGCAAAATCGGTCGATTAGTTTCTACCATCGAGAAACTGCCGGTGCCACAACTCGAGCGTGACCAGAGAGAAGATGTCGGATGCATGTTTTTCGCGTTGCGCGCCGTCTGCGATGAGGTCCTCGATGAACTTCTTTTGGAAGTAGCCGCGATCGAGGGTCTTTGAATCGAGCAGAACATCACGCACAAAATCTTTCAGGTCATGGCTGATCCATGACTCCACCGGGATGGGGAATCCAGTCTTCTTTCTGTCCAGAATCTGCTGAGGAATGCGTCCGCTGAATGCCTCTTTCAAAATGTACTTGGTAGTGAAGCCCCGTACTTTGTAATTAATTGGCAAGTTGGCGGCGAATTCCAACACTTTGTGGTCCAGGAGCGGAACCCGAACCTCGAGCGAATTGGCCATGCTGATCTTGTCGGCTTTGACCAGCAGGTCGTCAGGGAGCCAGGTCTTGGTATCGACGTAAAGCATCTGGTTAAGCGCCGGCTGGTCGGCGACGTGACTAAACAACTCTCTCATCCGCTGCGGTGAGCTGGCCGTCGTAACACTTTGCGCGAAGCCCGTCGAGTACATAGCCGCCTTGTTACGATTGAAGAAGCTGGAACGGGCCCGCAGAACGGCCGTAGTAATAATCCTGCAAGGGCAGCTTAAGCATTCCAGAATATTTTTGCAGCCTGTGGAAGCCATTGATCTGCCCTAAACCGCCGAAAACCCCGGCAGCGAGTCCTGTCCATGGCTGACCAACTACTCTCAGCCGTTCCAGCCACAACATGTTCCTGTAATTCTGATAGCCAGCAAAGGCTTCATCTCCGCCTTCGCCGGAGAGCAATACCTTTACGTGGGCGCTCGCCATCTTAGTTACGTAATAAAGCGCAACCGCGGGCGGTTCGCAGACGGGCTCTTCCATGTGCCATACATATTTGGGCAGAAACTCCAGGAAGTCCCTGGCGGTAATGGTCATTTCATGATGTTCACTGCCAAATGTTTCAGCGGCAAGTCTTGCGTATGGCCTTTCGTCGGCGAAATTCTGCCCTTCGAATCCGATCGTGAAGCTGCTAACCTTTTTCTGCGTTTCGTGCACCGCGAAGCTCAACAGCGCTGTCGAATCCACGCCACCACTAAGCAAGACTCCTACTGGAACATCACTAATCATGTGGTCCCGGACGGTCTGTTTCAGCATTTCCTGCAGCGCTTCCACCGAAGCCCTGAAGTGGCCGTTCGACTCAGGCGCGGTGAACTTGAGATCCCAGTAACGGGACACATTCACTCGACCGTCTTCCATCACGAGGTAGTGGCCAGGGTCAAGCTTCTGGACGTTCTGGAACAGGGTCTCGCTCCCTGGCACGTACAAGAACGTCAAAAAGGTGTCGATCGCCTGTCGGTTCAATTCCAGGTGCACCGATGGATCGGCACGGAAGGCTTTGATCTCCGAGGCAAAAAGTAGGCTGTCTCTGGTCTGGACGTAATACAAAGGCTTGATGCCGACTCGATCTCGTGCAAGCAGGAGCTTTTTCTTACGCGCGTCCCAAAGGGCGAAGGCAAACATTCCGCGCAGGTAGGTCACGCATTGCTCGCCATAATCCTCATAGAGGTGAACGATCACCTCCGTGTCGGTATGGGTCTTCAAAACGTGGCCCCTAGCGAGGAGCTGTTTCCGCAGTTCCGGGAAGTTGTAAATTTCTCCGTTGTACACGATCCAGACGGTGCCGTCTTCGTTCGAGATCGGCTGCTTACCAGTGTTAAGGTCGATGATCGACAGCCTGCGGTGCCCGAGGACCGCCTGTCGATCGATGTAGATCCCATCATCATCCGGACCCCGGTGGACGATCAGACTCATCATTCGGCGCACGACTTCCGCATCAACAGCGGCGGCATTGAAACTGACTGCGACTTTTCCGGCGATCCCACACATAAGTTTTCTAATTGGTTTGAACTGTCTAAGCTGCCTGTTTGGACCAGGCTTCCATCCGAAGGCCCCAACGCAGTACCTTGACCCACTTGGCAAATGCCGGGCGGAGCGCCTTGCGCTTCTCCCCGCCCAAGGTGAAAACAAAGGCGACCATCAAGAGGAGCAGTCTTAGAACCGCGATCACGATGGTGGTCAACTGGTAGGCAATTGCGTACAGGGAGCCGCGCCGTAAGCGCATGAACTCCAGCAGGGATTCCCGCATCATGATGGAAGCGAAGTTGCTCTCCGGCTTCTTGCCGGAACTCTGTCCTCCGTGATGGACGACGGAGGCGCCACTCAGGTAATGGTTCTTCCAGCCCGCCTGTTTGACTTTGAAGCAGAGGTCGGCGTCCTCAGCGTACATAAAATAGTTGGAGCTGAACTGGCCGATAGCTTCAAACACTTCAGACTTGATCATTAGGCATGCGCCTGCCACGACTTCGACCTCAGCTGGCTTGCCGTCGGTTAGGAGAGCCTGCATCCCCCAAAGGCGAAGGTTCGGGAAGACTCTCCGCAAATGCTCGTTATCCAATGCCTGATTCAAGAGGGACGGAAAGGCCTGGACACAGCTGGTTTGCAGCGACAGGTCGGTGTTCAGCAACTTGCATCCTACGAGCCCGGCGTCCGGCTGCGTGTCCAGAAATGAGACCATACGCAGAAGCGCATCTCCAACGATTTCGGTATCCGGATTCAAGAACAGCAGGTTCCGACCCGTCGTTTCGCGCGCTCCCAAGTTATTGGCCCTGGCAAAGCCGAGGTTGAGGTCGCTCTGAATAAACTTTGCTGCAGGAAATTCGTTGCGGACAATTTCACCGCATTCATCGAAGGACGCGTTGTCCACCACGATGACTTCGAATTCACATCCAGTCGTGCCGGCGTACACGCTCTGCAGGCACTTTCTGACAAAACCCGCGGAATTCCAATTAATGATGATGATTGAGAGATCCAAGGTTTTAAGTCGTCCGTCCTGCCGATGGGGCTGAAAATCGACTACTCCGGGATAAACATCTGGTGCCACAGCTCGAAGGAAATGAGCAGGTAGATGTGCCGCATGTAATTCTGGCGGCCGGCCTCATGGTCGGCCACGAGCCGCCGGATATAACTCTGGTCGAAGTAGCGGGCCACGGCCGCATTATCACTCAGAAGGCAATCGCTCACATACTGCTGCATGCTGTCCCGCAGCCACTTGTAAACCGGATTGGCAAAGCCCTTCTTTTTCTGGTCGATTACGTCTCGAGGTAGCCATTTTTCTACAGCTTTTTTGTGCAGATACTTGGCTTTGAATCCGCGGAGTTTCAGGCTTGACGGCAATTTCTCGACAAACTCGACGATTCGATAGTCCAAGTAGGGAACTCGTGCCTCGAGGGAATTTGCCATCGATGTCTTGTCCCCAACCATCAGCAAGTCATCCGGTAAGTCGGCGCGCGTGTCGATGTACAACATTTGCGTCAGCGGGTCCAAATGCTCAACGTCCGAATGCAAACGACTCAGCGCTTCCCTGGCATCGCGGCCATCCGGGGAAATTTGCTCCAGAACCCAAGGCTGGAACAGCTTCGCTTTCATATCTGAGCTGTAAAAAGAATAGATCTTCACCAGCCTCGTGAGAATGTCGGGCTCATCGAGGGCAACCGTGCCACGGCGCCATCTGGGGTCCCGGCCGAACCGGTCCACCATTGGGCCCAGTATCCTACGGGTCACGACCTGCGGAATCTGGCTATACATCTGAGAGAGCTTAATGCCGATATGACGGTCGTAGCCAGCCCAAGGTTCGTCCGCGCCCTGACCGGAGAGCGCTACCTTCACTTTGCGGCTGGCAATCAGGCTCACAAAGTAAAAAGCCGCTGCACTTTCGTTACCGACCGGCTCTTCCAGATCCCAAAGATATCGTTTGTAGTAGTCCTGGTAGTCTCGCGGACCGACAATCATTTCTGAATGGTCGGCGCCAAAACGCTCGGCCATCCTGCGCGCATCGTTAGTCTCGTTCGAGCTTTCCCCTTCCTCGAATCCGATGGTGAAAGTGTGGATGGGCCGGTCGCTGCGCTCGCTCATCATCGCTAGAAGCGCATTCGAATCGATGCCAGCACTCAGAAACAACCCTACGGGAACATCGCTGCGCATCTGTAAACGAACTGCGTCCTCGAGCAACTCCTGGTAGCTCTCCACGAGTTCGTCCTCTTTCAGTCGAGTAGGAGTCTGAGGCTTCCAGTTCCAGAAACGCCCGACCTTCAGGCCGTATTGATCCACAACCATGTGGTGCCCGGGATTTAGTTTCTTGATCTCGCGGAACAGGGTATCGGGAGAAGGAACGTAGCGCAGCGCAAACAATTTGCCGAGCGACTTGAGGTCGACTTCCCGGGGACAGCCGGGGGCGCTGAGCAGCGCCTTGATCTCGGAGGAAAAAAGGAAGAGATCGCCCAATTGTATGTAGTAGAGCGGCTTCACTCCCAGATGGTCGCGTGAGAGAAAAAGTTGCCGGCGGGTCTCATCCCAAAGTGCAAATGCGAAAATTCCGTTGAAGTGGCTAACGCAATCCTTGCCCCATTCCTCATAACCGTGGACGATCACCTCAGTATCCGATTCGGTCTTGAAGACATGACCCTTCTTGATCAGCTCGTCACGCAACTCGATAAAATTGTAGATTTCGCCATTGAAGACGACCTGAAGGGTGTCATCCTCGTTCGAGATCGGCTGGGCTCCGCCGGAAAGGTCGATGATGCTCAACCGACGGTGTCCGAGTCCGATGCGACCGGATACAAAGCTACCGCTTCCGTCCGGGCCGCGGTGCTGGATGACTTGCGTCATCTTGTCAATCAGCGATCGATCGACAGAAGCACCGCTAAAACTGAAAGCTCCGCAGATTCCGCACATTATGAGTACCCTACTGTCTTACGGCTTGGGACTAGCCAATTGAGAACTCGGGGCCACACCGATAGAACTCTCTGGTTCAGCATATGGCGATAGCGGACAGCTTCCCCGTCACTGACCAGTCTTGGCTCGTCATTCAGGTAAGCTCGAATGAAACCCACAAACATCATGATCCCACCGAGAAAAATGGGCTTGCCGAAAAACAGACGATGGAGACACTTGAGAAGGAGGAATAGCGTCCCTCCACCTGTCATATAGTAGATATGGCCGTGCATCAAGTTGGTGCGCGTAAAACCGATTCCCGCCCCTTCTGGCCTCAGGTGACGCAATTCGATATCTTCAAAATGGCATGTCTTCCAGCCCATTACTTGTGCGCGGATTTCATCGACCGTGTCCCAGCCCCGCTGGGGAATGAATCCGCCGATCTGGCGAAAGCACTCGGCCCGCACCATCTTGGAGCAGCCGGCCGCGTGATATTTTGGCATCTTTACGCGTTTCCAAGCGTGTCCGTGTTCTTCGACATAGATTCCGGAAGCGATTCCTAACCTTGGATCAGACTCAAACCTATTCAGGAGAGTCTCGAAATATCCTTCCGGGATCTCAAGGTCACCATCCAACTTAATGACAAAATCAAAGGTGTCGTTCTTGATCAGTTCGTATCCCGCCGTGAATGCGTTGATCACCGCGGAGCCGGGCTTTCGTTCACCATTTCGCACCAGTGAAAACAGCGTGATCCAGGGGTGACGCTCGGCGTATCGAGCCACGATCTGCGGAGTTTGGTCCTGGGAACCGTCATCCACAATGATCCACTTCCGCGGAGTTACCGACTGCCTGATCATCGACTGAATCGTCTTTTCGATGTACTGGCCTTCGTCCTTGGCGGGCGAAATGACGACGTAGCTTCCCGTATGAGAGTGCTCAGCCATGGCTAGACAGCCTTCGCCCGGACGAATTTGGAGGCGTATTGCAACCTGCGCAGCCAATCGTATCCGCCCCGCAACTTCGCATCGAACAGAGGGGTGTCATCCATCGAATTCATCGGGAGGCGGCGCAAGAAGTAACAATCTTCTTGCGGCCGGGCAGTACCAATTCGGGTCGAAACACCCTGCTGGTATCCTGCATCGACAAGTGTGTCCCGTAACATCCGGACGAAGGGAACGTCGTCCTCCGGGAACGCATAGGGATAAGCGAAGGATTCCACTGCCTCACCCAAGTTGTCTTCAAGCGTCTGCTTCGAGCGCACGAGTTCATTTCTCACACCAGCCGCATCCAGGAAGGTAAGGTGAGGATGGGTCACGGTGTGCGATCCGAAAGAGATTCCGTGTTTTCTGAGTTCGCGAACTTCGCTCCAAGTCAGACAATCCTTCCCTTTGAACTGGAGAGGTTGGGTTCCGATGTATGCCGTGGGCAGAAACACCGTTGCGGCAAAGTGGTAGCGATTCAGGATCGGAAACGCGTGGCGGTAGAAATTACTGTAGCCATCGTCGAAGGTGATGACAGCGCATTTCTCAGTGTGTGATCCACTCTGCAGGAACTTCACCGCCTCGGCTACGTTGATCGTGCTGTATCCCCGGTCGGCCAAATGTTTCATTTGGAGAGCAAACGCGGCGGGGGAGGTCGACGTGCGGTAGTAGGGCTGCACGCCCGTTTCATCGTCATCGGCGATGCTGTGGTACATCAAAATCGGAATCGCCAACCGGTCCCCGGGCGCACCGCGGCGGAGGGGATTCACCAAGTACAAAGTTGCGAATCTGTCGAAACGAAAACTCACTTATGCGCTTCGTTCTGCCGTTTCGAGAGTCACGTCGTGAGCGGACCGCTTGCGGGTTACGGTGTTTGAGACAAACTGCAGAATCTCTTCGGCGATCCGGCTCTGCTGCTCCGCTGCGAGTTGTGGGAACATTGGCAGGGAAACGATTTCCGCGGCGGCCTTTTCTGTTACGGGGAAGTCGCCGAGGCTGTACTGCATGGATGTGTAGGCTTTCTGCAAGTGCAGCGGGATGGGATAGTGAATGCCGGTGCCGATACCGGCTTTCTTGAGATGCTCCATGAGGCCTTCGCGGTCTGCCGTTCGAACCACGTAGAGGTGGTAGACCGCGCGCGACCACGACGGCTCGCAGGGTGGAACCAAGGCACGGTCGAGCGCTTTGAGCAGGCGCTTGTACTCTGCTGCGCGCTCGCGGCGCTGGGCATTCCACTTCGCGAGATACGCTAACTTGACGTGCAAGAGACCGGCCTGGATCGAGTCGAGGCGGCCATTGTAGCCTTCGACGTCGTGATAGTACTTGGTGGCTTGGCCGTGATCCCGGAGCATCTTCATGGTTTTCGCGATGGTCGCATCGTTTGTGGTGGCCGCGCCCGCTTCGCCACAGGCTCCCAGATTTTTTCCGGGATAGAAGCTGAATGCGGCGGCTCGTCCCATCGATCCGGCCTTCATCCAGCGATTGTGCTTTCGGGAGAAATATTCGGCGCCGTGAGCCTGGCAGGCGTCCTCGATCACGACTAGCCGATAGCGCTCGGCAACCTCCAGTATGGGATCCATGTCGGCCATTTGCCCGTACAGATGGACTGGAACCACGGCCGTGACCGGGCGGCCGCTGCGGCGGCTTATCAGTTTGCCGGCTTCGTCGATCGTGCATTGTTTCTTTAGGTATTCTTTGAGCTTTGCCGGATCCATGTTGTACGTCTGCTCATCGATGTCGACGAACTCTGGCAACGCGCCGGCTTGCGAAATCGCCTCTGTAGTGGCTATGAAGGTGTGCGGGACTGTGACTACCACATCACCGGGCTTCACTCCGCTGGCCATGAGGGCGAAACGCAGAGCGTCGGTGCCGCTGCTGATCGCGACCGAACAGCTGGTGTCGCAGAAGGCCGCGAAGGCTTTTTCGAATTCTTCAACCATAGGACCGCCGATGAAACCCGCGGTCTTCAGGGCTTTGCGGAAAACCTCGGTCAACTCGTGCTCGAGTTCCACGTGCGGAGTAACCAGATCAAGAAAAGGAATGCTGGTGGACGCGCTATGAGAACCACTCACTTTGAAACCTCCGTAATTTTGTCCGTATAACGCAGGACTTTTGCTGGATTTCCAACCACGATGCTGCCCGGCGGTACGTCTTTGGTGACGACGCTGCCGGCTCCCACAATGGCGTTTTCACCGATGCTGACGTTTGAGAGAATCGTGGCTCCAGAGCCAATCGACGCTCCCTTTTTGACTATGGTTCGCTCGACTTTCCAGTCGGCCTCGGTTTGCAGATTCCCGTCGGCGGCAGTGGCTCTCGGATAGCTGTCGTTGATGAACATCACGCCGTGGCCGATGAAGACGTTGTCTTCGATGGTGACGCCTTCACAAATAAACGTGTGGCTCGAGATCTTGCAGCGCTTGCCGACGCTGGCGTTCTTCTGGATTTCGACGAACGCTCCGATCTTTGATTCGTCGCCAATTTCACAACCGTAGAGATTGATGAACTTGGAGAGTTTTACGTTTTGCCCCAGCTTCACGTCTGGAGCGATGCATTGGTAGGGATTCATGTCGTGATTTTGCTTAATCTGCATCAACACAAGGCCGTTGCGCCTCGTTGTACCAGGCTGCAGAGTCGGCGCCAGCGGTTGCCCTGGGCAGCTCTTTTGGAGGTCCGGACGGCGTGATTTTCGTTCCCGCTAGTTCCGGCGCAAATGTGTTGCGGATCCAAAGTGGAATCCCGCTTTGCGTCACGGCGCGAAGAGTTTTCGGATGGAGGACCTTGGCACCGAGGTGTGCCATCTCCTCTGCTTCCGATATGAGATCTCAGCGATTGTGGACGCATCGGGCACCAGCCGTGGATCGGCGGTCATCAGGCCGTCCACGTCTGTCCAGATGGTTACCTCATCGGCATCTAGAGCGGCGCCGAGAATCGTCGCAGAATAATCGGAACCGCCTCGACCAAGAGTCGTGAGCACACCCTCTGACGGTTGCTCCAATGAAGCCAGTCACTACGGGAACGACTCCCTTCTGCACAAGGGGACGCAGGCGCTTCCGACAGAGCTTCCGGGTCACATCCATGTGCGGGTCGGCGGCGCCGTGGCAGGAGTCGGTTTGAATGAGCGCGGTGGCCTCAATGGCCTCGCTCGCCACCCCGTGCTCCACCAACACCGCCGCGACGATAGGAGCAGATAGACGCTCGCCAAGACTGGAAATCGAGTCGCGCGTCGGCGGCGTCAGTTCGCGCACGCGCATTGTGCATTGGCAAAGCTGTTCGCCTTCCTGAAATACTCGATCCATCTCGCGCCCAATGCGACTTCGCTCCGCAGCGGAATGGATGAGTGCGTTGACAACCGCCTCATGCCGCTTGCGCAATGCATGAAAGATCGTTTCTACGGAAGGGCGATCTCCCAGCGCGGACTGCACGCCTGCTTCGATCAGCTGGTTGGTCACGCCACTCATGGCGGAGACGACCACGACCAGATCACCCTCGCGCGCCGCGCCGCGAATAATATCGACCACTTTCTGGATGGCGGACGGGTCGCCCACCGATGTCCCGCCAAACTTCATGATGCGAAGCGGCTTCTTCATGGCATTTGAAAGTCGGCTACTCATTGGGAGATTTACTTGCGCCCCCAATCGAGCCCTACGGCGTGGCCCTTCGCTGGAGGCGTCATGGGCCGGGGTCTGGCCGCCGACGAAACCGGCTTTCGTTCAGACTGTGAGTACCATGCGCTTTGCTTCTGATAATTGCTGACACAATCGCGAATGAGCTCCGGTTCGTCCATGGGAATATCGTGATAGGCCAGCCGCAGGAAGGGGCTTTCCGCATCCCTGATCCACTCTTGCGGGAACAGAGCGATCGTGTCCTTCTCGGTAATTTTCGGTGCGGCTTGCTTTGTTTTGCCGGACAGCGCGGCGTAGAGTGCTGCGGGGATGTCGCGTCCCGGCCCCAGGCTCAAGTGTCCGACTTGAGTCGACCGGGGATTGATTTCGACGAGGTATGCGTTTCCAGTTTCCGACTCGAGCATGAAATCGAAACCGTAGAATCCGGAAAGACAGAGTCGACGAGCCATTTTCTCAGCAGCAGCCGACATTTCCGCGTTATTGATCAAGCGCACCACCGTGGCATGTCCTTTCGCACTCGCCTTGTTGACCACCTCAAAATGAAGGCTCGCGAGGACAGCGCCTTGCCAGCAAACGACGGCGCTGGTGCCTTCGCGGCCCGCCACGAATGCCTGCGCATTAACCACGGGCCGACGACGCAGAAGCGACGGCCAAACCAGAGTCTTATCCTGGTCGACCAGTGCCCGCTTTGCGGCCCTGGCCAGCAGTGGAGGAGCTTGCAGCTCCTCAAAGAAGCGTTCGGCCTCAGCCAGCGTGCATGCGATTCTTACGCCATCCCCGCCTGAGGTGCCGTCCGCTTTGAGTACTGTCGGAAGACCTGTGCAGGCAATCCATGTTCTGAGGTCATGGATGTTCCGCAGAACTCGCGTTGGAGGGACGCGTAGACCCTCCTGATGGGCCATATTCATAAAAGTAGTTCTTGCATTCACTACTGGGAAACTTTCCGGACTGCCGAGCGAGCGCTCGATTACGGCACAGATCGAAGATTCGGCTCGCCCATTGCGTTTCTCGCGGGCATAGAGACGGTGCAGGTGCTGCGTGGCAAGGTCGTCGCCTGAGACAACGAAATCGGGCTGGGTGGTCGCGATGGCGTGAGCAAACGAAGTCAGCGGCGCCAACCCGCGGTAAACGTGAATTCGACGAACCGCTTTTGTCTTGCGCGCGGGGTGAGACGCGGGACACACCATTTCAACCTCGCATCCGGCGCTGGCCAGGGCCATCGCCAGCCGAGCGGTCGGGTACCAGCAAGACGTTGTCGCGATTAGGACAGTGGGGTTCATGACTTTGTTCTCGGGTAGGACAGAAAAGTTGAGCAATCTGTAGGAAACGAATCGAGGGAACTCAGAGGTAAACCAATTCTCCCCGCTTGCCGATCGACTGGTTGGCTGCTTCGAGCATCCTGACTACGCGAAGCCCGGCTTCACCGTCGTTGATGGGGGTCTTGTCTTTCGCAATGCAGTCGACAAAGTAGGACAATTCCCGGGTCAGGGCTTCGACCTGCTCGACCTGTGGCGCCCACATGTCGCCGGAGCGGTAGTGCACCAGCAAGTCATAGAGTCCCTCCCTACTTGTGACGTTGACTCCCTTGTCATAAATCTTGATCTTCTCGTCGGCTTCAAGATCGTTCCACACCAGCATTTTCTTTTCACCGCCGATCAAGGTGGTGCGGACCTTCACCGGCGAAAGCCAGTTCACGTTGATGTGAGCGATGACTTTGTCGGGGAAATAAAGCGTAAGGAAGGCAACGTCTTCGTGTCCGTTGAGATGCGTCTGGCCGGTGGCGGAAATGGCTTCGGGAGTCTTCTGGATCAAGTGATCGATGATCGACAGGTCGTGGGGAGCAAGATCCCAAACCACATTCACATCGTGCTGAAACAGTCCGAGATTGACGCGCGTGGAATCGTAGTAATACAGCTTACCCAGTGCACCGTCCTGCAGGAGCTGCTTGATTTTTGTGACCGCACCCGTGAACAGAAAAGTATGGTCCACCATGATTTTCAGGTTTTTTCGCGCCGCCAGTTCAATCAGTTCCTGAGCTTGGGCGGCGTTGCTGGTGAACGGCTTCTCGACAAAAATGTGTTTGCCGTGCTGGAGGGCTGCTTTAGCCAGTTCATAATGGGTCCAGACCGGGGTCACGACGGCGATGGCGTCGATTTCGGGAGAGGACATCAGTTCCGCCGCATCGTCGGTCACCAGCACGTCGGGATACGCCTTCGCCACTTTTTTCCGTGCAGCCGCGCTCTTGTCGCATACCGCAACAACTTCGGCTTCGTCGAGGCGGTCCAGGTTCCGCACCACGTTCGGCCCCCAGTACCCGTACCCGACAACCCCAAACTTCACCATAGCTTCACTCCCATTCCCAAGCGTTGCGTTTGCGTTTCGAGGTCTGGCGAGACTTGTGACCATATTTGGCACCATCGCTAATTCCGGATCGAATTACGGATCGCGAATTTCAGATCGTCAATTGGGGAGGACGGGAGGAAAAAGTTGCCTAGTGGGCGCCTTCGCCAAGCATAACTGCCGCAGGCGTGCGCCAGAGGATCTTGATGTCCGTCCAAGGGGACCAGGTACGCGCGTATTGCAAATCGAGGCGAACCATGTCATCGAAGGTGACACGGCTGCGCCCGCTGACCTGCCAGAGTCCGGTGATCCCCGGTTTGGCTTCGAGCAACCGGCGGCGATGCCAGATATCGTAAGCCTCCACCTCGTATGGAACCGGAGGACGGGGCCCGACTAATGACATCTCCCCTTTCAAAACGTTGATGAATTGGGGAAGCTCGTCCAGGCTGGTTTTTCGCAAGAAGGTTCCGACGCGAGTGATCCGCGAATCTTTCGTCAGCTTATAGACGCCTTGGCCGTTTCCCTTCGAAGGATGCTTGTCGGCTTTCCCAGCGATCAACTTTTGCACATACTCTTTGTGGACGGAGGCATCATTGTTTACATGCATCGAGCGAAACTTCAGAAACACGAACGAGTTGCCGTGTTGGCCAATGCGACGTTGCCGGAAGAAAATCGGACCTTGCGACGTCGTTTTGATGGCGACGGCAACAATCAGGAAAATTGGTGAGAAGAGAACAAGTGCAACTACGCCACCCAGAATGTCCATCATCCGCTTCACAACGCGGAAAGTCTTTCGGGCGTCCTCCCGCTGGGATAGATCGGGATACAGGGTAGGGTTGCTCGGCCCCTGGGCATCGTTTTTCCAGTCCTCCGGAAAAATATGAAAGGAGAGACTGACTCGATTGAATTGCTCAAGGGTTAAGTTCTTGCGCAACGTCTCCGTAACCCTTGCGATGATCGTAGTGGGAACCGAACTGCTGTCGCCGGTGGCGATTTCGGTGAACATCACCCCGACTACGCAGTGGTTGGCGTACCATCCGGTAACGTCGGTATCGCGCGTAGAGCCGGCGAGAGCTGTCAGGACCTTGCTGAGAACCTTGCCATTTTTCTCGGACGGAAGGCGGTCGCCCATATCGAGAAGCAGGAGCATGAAGGGTTTGCGCGAGCGTTCGCTTCTCTTTCTTTCGAGCGTGATCATTCGCCGAAAGGCGTCGGCGTTCAGAATGCCGTGGTCCCCTAGTGACGAGGCTTCGGGGAGCGGGGCCAGAGATAAACCATTCGGACCAGAGCGTTGTGTGCTCATAATTTCCTCGCTTGATCGGCTTGCTTCTTGGATAGAGTCAAGTGACCTGCTGTTAGCTATCGATTGACGGGGAAGGGTGAAACCAGAAACATGTCGGACGCTTGCTGGGGGCCGCTTAATCCTTGGGTTGGTCAGCCGGGGAGCTGTACCGTTGATAATAGTCAGTGTGCGCGGCGTTAGCGCTGCTGTTCACTAATGCTCCGAGCAGCTTCGACTTCTCGATCGCCTCAATGCCGCGCTTCAGTTGCCGTTTCTCGGTCGTACCATTTCGCGTGACCAGCAGAATTCCGTCCGCCAGCCGGGACCACATACTCGCGTCCGCGAGCGGCAGGACCGGTGGAGAATCAATCACGATCCAGTCAAACCACGCTTCCAACTGATTCATCAGGGGCGCGAGTTTGCCTGATTGCATTAATTCCAGCGCATTTTCCGGCGCCGCGCCTGCTGGCAGAACCCAGAGTCCTAAACTTTCCAGCCTGTAGAGGTTGATGCCTTCGCTTTGTCCCGAGAGCCACTCGCACAGGCCGGGGATCCTGCCCAAACCGAACCGCGCCGCCAAAGTCGGCCTCCGCAGGTCGCCTTCCAGAAGCAGCGTCTTCTGCTGTCTTCTACGAGCCAAGGTGCAAGCCAGGTTGGCTGCGACCGTGCTTTTGCCCTCCTGCGGAATGGTGCTGGTAATGAGAATCTTTTTCAGTGGACGGCTTTGCCGAAGCTGACGCAACCGAACGGCGAGGAAACGAAATTTCTCCGCGCCAAGACTTTCCTCTTTCCCCACCGCGACTAAACGACTGTCCTGGGGGATCGAGACTTGTAGCACGGGACACCGCTCCAGATCGTCGAACGAAGAAAGTGCCGAGGTAGAGTTGATCAACTCCACCCGAGCAGGCTGGTCAGCGACACTGCGTATTTTCTGCTCGGTGACTTGGAGCAGTTCGGCAGCAGGCGTTGGACTTGGCAACTCCACCGGAGCCAGCTGCTGGGCCGCATCAGCTTCGCGCATCTTCTGTTCCGCGGCTTGCAGAACCTCTGCGGCGGAGATTGGACCAGGCGACTCAACCCGGGCCTGTGGCTGACCTACGCCAGCCTCACGCATCTTCCTCTCAGCAGCTTGCAGCAGTTCCGTTGCCAGGGAGAACCTGGGACTGTCGGTCCCAGAACTCTCCGATTCCGCCCTCTGTAACGCGTCAAATATATTGCTCATGATTTATGTTGCCTAACGGCTTACTAAGATCCCGCTCGTGCTTCTTGCCCGGCCAGGTTCAGGGAAAACGTTGCTCGCGCTCGAACCGGAGCGTCTTTTCTTCCCGCGCTTGTTCCGCCTGCAGGCGGGCGTACAGTTCGAGCAATGACCGGGCTGCTTTGCGCATATCGAGTTCTTCGGCTGCTTTTCTCTGCTCCACCGGAGGCGTTTGAACCCCAAGGCGAAAGTCGGTCGCGATATCGTCGATGATGTCGGGGCTTATGCTTGGCATTTGCCGGGCGTACCCCGCGATCAGCGCGTTTTCGCAAATGGTGTTGATGAGTCTTGGCAGTCCTTGGGAATGCTGATATACCGCGGCGATCGTTTCTGGAGGAAACAACGCTGCTGGGTAAGGACTTCCGGCAAGATAAAGCCGGCGCTGGATATATCCCTTCGTCTCCTCCGAATCCAACGGTACAAGCCGGGAACGCAGCGCGATTCTCTGCTTCAGCTGCCGCAAAGCAGGGGAATCGAGTTTCTCGTCCAATTCGGGCTGCCCGACCAGAAGAATCTGCAACAGTTTCTCGTCCGCCGTCTCTAAATTGCTCAATAGCCGGATTTCTTCCAGAATCTCTGTCGAAAGATGGTGAGCTTCGTCGACTACGAGAATCGTCGTCAATCTCTTTTCGCTGCGCGCGATTACGTAATGCGCAATCTGCAGCAGAAGTTCACCCTTGTTCTGGCTGGTTCCGGGCAGTCCCAGGTCACTGACGATGTACTGCAAGAATTCGATCGGGGAGAGACGTCCGTTGAAGATGTAGGCGTATGCGACATCCTTGCTCTGCTTCAGCGATTGCAGTAAGCAACGGAGCAGAAGAGTTTTCCCGGTTCCGACTTCTCCGGTTAAGACGACGAACCCTTTGCGTCGTCTGACGCCGTAGTAAAGAGCGGCGAGCGCTTCGTTGTGCCTCCCCGTGGGAAACAGGAACGAAGGATCGGGAGTAATCTCGAATGGATTGCGCTTCAAGCTGTAAAAGGCTTTGTACATGGGGAATATCGCTTAGCCGCGAAAGTAGCTGAACGCCGAGCCCAGCAAAATCGTACCAGATACGAAAACTGTCGTTGCCCAGCCTAGCCATAGCCGCCGGCGCTCGCTTTGCTCGTCTGCCGCAGCCGCAATGGCCGGAATTTCCGAGATGACTGGAACTGGCAGCAGCGTCTGCAATTCCTTTTCGTCGTAGATCCGGTCATCCATCATTTCGAATGCCCCAGCCACAACAGCGCCCAGTGCCAATCCGATACCCAGCCCGATGCCACAGAACTTCAGGCGATTCGGGAAGTCGGGTTTCAGCGGGAGGCTGGGAGGATCAATTACCCGGAAACGCTCGCCCTGCTGCAGTAATTCCATACTCGTGGCCATCGCAGATTCATTTTTCTTCTTCAGTAACTCGTCGTAATTCGCTTTTGACTGTTCGTACCCGCGGGTCAGGTCCGAGAGTTGCTGCTCCCGCACCGGTTCCTGATTTAATCGCGCCTGATAGTCGTCCATTTTTGCCTTGAGCGCGACGATCGAATGCTCGCGATTAGCGACCTCGACCTGATTGGATTTCAGCTGGCTTTGGATCTGAGCCAGCAGGGCCGCTTGCGCCGGATCCACACTGCCGGGGTCGACAACTGGGTCAGCACCGCTGGTCTGGGCTGCCCCATTCGCTTTGAGACTGGCTAAAAGCTGGTCTCGCATCTTCTGTGTTTCTGCGATCTGTTCCTTCACTTTGCGCACGTCGGGGTGACGATCGGTGTAGCGCGACCTGAGATCAGCCAGCTGACCCTGGAGTTTGTCGAGTTCCTGATCGAGAGCGGGCAATCCGCCCGTTGAGGTCGAGTCGGAGCCCTTGGATGTCCCCTGCAGGGCACGGTATTGGTCGGCCAGCGTTTGCAGGTAGACGTGCTGCTGCTGGGCAGCATTCAGCGAGTCCTGCTCATTCTGCAGTTGGGATTGCAGCCCGCTGAGAATCTGCAGGTTGCTGGCCAACTGACCTGGCATTTCGCCGACGTGCAGCCCCTTGAATTCGCGAACCTTCTCTTCCTGGTCAGAGAGGCTTTTCCTGGCGGTTTCCAGCTGGCTTTCTAGAAACGTTGTGGTGTCTTCCGACTGCTGCTGACGCACTTCCAGGTTCTCGTTGATGAACAAATTCGTCAGCTCACTGGTAACCCGCTGGGCCACGTGCGGATCACGGGACGAATAGGAGACATTGAATGCGGTGATCTGATGGCTCGCATCACGCACAATGTCGATGTCAATATCTTTGCGCATGGCGTCAACCTTTTGATCGGGGGACGGCTGGGAGCGCGGACTCGCATAAAGATTAAGTTGGTCAATGATATGCAAAAGACGTGTCCGGCTGAGAATCTGCTGGGTGATGCTCTGCATCCGCTCTTGCAGGTCATCGTTTACGTTGGGAGTGACGTAATCCTTCGGCATGGTGGGTTGTTCCACCAGAATCAAGGTTGTCGATTCGTAGCGCGGCGGCAGCACCCAGCTTGCGCCCCACACCGCTGCCCAACCCAGGAAAAGCGGGATCAGAAACTGCATGTGGCGGCGGCGTACCACACCCAAATAATGCTGCAGGTCAAAGCCTTCCGAACTTTTCTCTTCTAGATCGTCGACCATAGATTACCTTCCCAGAGCCCGGGAGAACTGATAGGAAATTGAAACGAATTCGCGATTGGTGTCGGGAGTCGCAGCCAGAACAGGTACGGCGTAATCCTGGTGAAGTCGCGTATAGCCCAATTGCACACTCAGGTGCTGGCCCAGCAATTGTTGCAACGATGCGGTTCCTGAAACTGTGTGTCCATTGCCGCTGGTCAGCGGCGCGGCGGCCAAAATGTCATTGTCAGCATATCCGCCCGCCACCGATGCACTCAGCATCCGTGAAAGTTGTTGATGGATCGATGCGGTGACGCTATCCATTTTCACTGCCCCGATCAGGCCGCCGCCACTCGATATCAGATGCGCATAGCTGATGGCCAGGCTGCTCAGGCGTCCCTGCCAGCCCAGGCTGCCACCAGCCGCCGGGTTCCAGCTTCGGGAAACCGGCGTGGGCGAGGGCACGGTCACTGGGCAGGGCGAAACCCCGTAGGTCGGGCATGTGGAAAACTGCGGGCCGCTGTCTGCGTACTGCGGCCCTCCAAAGACGGAAATCGAGAATCTCTTCGTCGGGTAGACGGTGTAGAAGAGTATTAATGCGTGGGTTTGCGTCTCGTTGTTTCCCGGCGCTAGATACGGATAAGACACCAGCCGTTGGTACTGGTAGGTCGCGCCGAAGTAGTTTATCTTCGAAACCCGAATCGAATAGAAGGCCAATCCGCCCTGCGATGCCGAATCAAAAAGACCGGGAACCTCAGCCTGGTCAGGATAGTGCAAATTTGTAAACGTTCCGCCAGCGCCGACCATGCTGTTAGCGGCGAATTGGTAAGTGATGCCGACGTTTCCGGAGTTGGAAAGTTGATCGGCAATCGGTGCAATCACTGACTGGTTGGGCACCTGAGTTCCTCCGGAAACAACTCCGGCGCCCCCTAGATCGGGCTGGTTGAACACGCTGGAACTTTTCTGGAAGCCGTCCCGCGCTGAGAATGTCACGTGTGGGCTCAGACGATATTGAAAATTGATCGAGGCATTCTCGTCCGCCTGGTTTAGGGAACTCTCGCGCTGATAGAAGGTAAACCCGGGCGCGTAGGTCAAGACCAAGTGCGATCGCGGCGTCGTCTCGTCGAGCACGATCGTCGGCCATACCGAATAGCTCACATCGCTGACCGGATGCCCCTCAACCGGCCCTATCGCGTTATCGGTGTATGCGCTCGTAAATGCCAATCCTCCGCGAAGATAGTTCGAGCGTTCTTGAGAAGTGAGCGTGATCGGGTATGACTGGCCGCTCACCGGAGGCGGAGTCAGCATCCGGCCCGAGCTATCGTCAACACTCGTGGATGCATCACTGTCCGCGGTGTTGCTCGCCGGGCCAGTGGCTGCAGGCACGGGCACAGGGCGTTGCTCGTCCTGCGACCAGGCCGGCACGCCGATCAGCAAGAGCGACCCTTGCAGGATCAATCCCAAGCAGATTGAATCGAAGCTTCTCATGGTTGCGAGCTGCTACGGAACGTCATTACGGAACGTCACTACGGAACGTCACTACGGGACAATGATCGTGTCGCCAGGCTGAAGCTTGATGTTCTGCGACATGTTCTTGCCCTGACTGACTTCCTTGTAGTTAAACGGGATGCGGGATTCTCCCGTGGAGCCCTGCCGGAGAACGTAGATGGATTTCTGTTTTGCAAAATCGCGGAACCCACCAGCTAAGGCGATGGCGTCCAGGACCGTCAAAGAATTGACGACCATGTACGATCCCGGTTTAACCACTTGTCCCAGAATGTTAAATTTCTGGCTGTTGACCTGCTGCACCATCACCGTAACTTCCGGCTCCGAAATGTAATTCTTCAGCCGACTGGCGATTTCTTTTTCCAGATTCAGCGGTGTCAAACCAGCCGCCTGCACTTCCCCTACCAGCGGCAAGGAGATTTTTCCATCCGACCGTACCGGAATCGAACGCGAGATATCCGGCTCTTTCCATACATTGATGGCTAACACGTCGTCGTTTCCAATGACGAAGGTATTGTCGTGCGGCTTCGCTTGCTTGGATGCATCGGCAGTTTGCGCGGCCGTGGCAGCATTGGAGGCGGGTGCAGTTGCTGCGCTTCCCGATGCTGCCTGCGCCCATAGCCCGCTCGAGATCAGAAGACACGCCGAGGCTGCAATCAGTGCAGACCTGCGAAACCTGTTTGTCTTTGTCACGGTCATGGCGGCTCCTTGACGCTTCTCGCCCTTGGTGGTCGCGGCTCGACTCAACTTGCTTTTCCGTTCCCCTTGACCTGAACTGCTCGCGTAAATCTCATCTCCGGAAAAGTCGAAGGGTAGGAATCTGAAGCGCTCATGTGGTACTGCTCAATCTTGTACAGCATCGTACGGTAGCTTACTCCCAACAGCCGGGCGGCTGCTTTCCTATTCCAACCAGTTTTCTCGAGAGCCACGGCGATTGCGTTCCTCTCCGTTTCCCACTTGACGCTCTGGATCAGCGATTTGAGCGATTTCGGGATTGAAGCGCCCACACCGGCTTCAACTTCTTCGTGTGTGTGTTCGTGCCCGCGCGGAGGGGCAGCCAGATTGGCGGATTGCCCGTGAGTCATGTTGCCATTGCCTCCGTTGCCTGCCGAAGCTGGTTCAAGCCCGCTCAGGCTGAGTTGTTTGTCGCCTGCGACCAAGTATCGTTTGACGAACGCCTCTAACTCTTTGAGATTTCCCGGCCAGGAGTGACTTTGGCAGGCAGCAAGCGACGCCGGAGAGAATTCGCGTGCAGGGAGGCCGTAATACCGGGCCAGCTTGTGCATGGAATAACGAAGAAGAATTTGGATTTCATCTCTGCGCTGGCGCAGGGGAGGAACATGGACGGTGAACGCGCTGAGACGGTAATAGAGATCAGCTCGCAGCCGTTTTTCGGCGAGCGCACGATCCAGCTTTTCGCTGCTGGCCGCGAGAATGCGGACATCGACCGCGACCGGTTTGTCTTCGCCGGTGCGGACAAATTGCTTGTCCTGCAGCACATGGAGAAGCCTCGATTGCAATCCCAGCGGCATTTCCGTGATCTCGTCAAGCAGCAGCGTACCCTTTTCACCCATTTCGAGCTTGCCCAGGCTGGCCCGGCCATTCCCGGCTGAAGAACCATTGGAGGGAGCGTGCTCTCTGCCGAACAATTCGATTTCCAACAGGTCGCCCGGCATCTCCGCACAATTGACTCGCAGGAATTTGAAGCCCGAGTAGACGGAGAGTTTGTGGATCAGACGGGCCACGGTACCCTTCCCACTTCCGGGTTCTCCCAGAATGAGCACCGGGACATCGGCCTGGGCGAGCAATTCCGCCTGCGCGTGGATCTTCTGCATAACCGGGCTGACGCTGAGGAAGAACTCGTCCTCACCCAGTGATTCGATATCTTCGCTCGCCATTTCCGCTTCAGCTTCGTCGTTCGACGAGCCGAGATGTTTTTTGATTAAAGATTCCAGTTGCGTTTCATTGAAAGGCCGCACCAGCACATCTTTGGCACCCAGGCGAATCGCTTCTTTCTCCCGGCCCGCATCCTCCGGGTGGCAAAGCACGACCACGGAAAGATCAGGACGCAGCCGGCGTAGCCACGGTAACAGGTGCAAGGTGTCGGCGTCGCCGCGAGGAAGATCCAGGAACAAGAGACTTGGCGCCGCATCGGATTGCACCCGCTCCATCGCGTCCCAGCCATTCGCGGCGGTTTCCAGGTGCCAAGAGTTGGAGTCTGCGATGGACCAAAGCAGGCGCAGGACAGCCGAGTCCCTGCTTACGGCCAGCAAACGAACGGTCTCAGTTGTGTGTGGAGACATGAGTGAGGGATCCTTACCTACAGAAAGAGGGGCTATTTCTGGGAGCCAAGTTCGGGGGAGTTTCAGGCAGGTTCTACTTCGTAACCTTCTACGCGAACCGACAGTGATCGCTGGATCGCATCGACGGAGATAATCAGTGTGCGGTCTCCATTGCGCGAAACCAGAATGCCTTCCAGACCGTCAAGCGCTCCGCTCCGAATGCGCACGCGCTGTCCGATCTTGAGGAACGGATGAGAAGACCAAGGCAGCGGCCCTTCGATCACGCTTCGAACTGAATCGATTTCTCCGTCCGGAATCGGTGTGCCCTCGCCGCGCGCTCCGACGAGCCCAAACACTCCGTCCACGCGAAGAACGCGCAGGCGGTCAGCTCGGTTCGGCACAAATCTGGCGAACACATAGCAGCGGAACAGCGGCACTTCCACTGATTTCTTGCGGTCACTCCAGCGATGCACTTCAGTGACGAGAGGCAGGAACGTCTTCACGCCTCTGTCTTCAAGTCGCTGAGCCACAATTTTCTCGTGGCGGGGGCGGGTCTGCAGCCCATACCAATTTTCAGTTTCCGCTTCAACCAGCGGAGCCGGGTTCGATAATACCAATGACAAGCTGCCGACGGCCATAGCTTCGCCCTCTAAGTCACTGCTGGCAGTGACCCCAAAATCAATCGCAGGACTGTCGCTGTCGAGATCTCAAACGTGAGATCCAGGGGGGATTACCACTTTGGGCAGGAAACCGGGGGGAAAGCTAATTTCCTGCTAGTTCACTGTTCTTTACTTCTCTAAAAGTCCTGAATCAGTTCAATTGCGATTTCCGTTTGCAAAAGCTCGAAACAAGGCCTGAAGAATCGCTTGCAAAACGAGCCAATAATTCCTACCATTTCAATAGTGATCTATAAGGGCCGAGACTAAACAGGCGGGGGGAACCTACTCTTACAAAGCTGGGCTTGCCTTAATGACAACCATCCTACACGGGTGCGCAGATCGCTGCAAGGGGTACACCCACCCATCTCCATACTTCTCATGGAATCGTAGGTGTAGTGTCTCTAGATATAGAGAATCATATACTAGAGAAATGCTTACCTAGCGTTAGTCCGTCTAGATAGCCCAACCCGATTGTAGAAGGCTCCCACTCAGGCGCTTTGCAAGTCCTGTAAGACACTGATTCTACAACCTGACTACTGGGGGCCAGACAAGCGCTCGCTTCGACGTCTTTCGACTAGATTCGCCTTCTTTCGAGGGGAGACTCATTGCAATCGATCACGTGCAAGAACTTGCAACCATGCTAGATTGATTGCAACCTAAAGGAAACGCAAGGGTTGCATTGTTAATGAGCTAGGCGATAGAATCATGCCGCTTTTCGTTTCGAATTCTCCACCCCCAGAGTTAATTTAGCGCCTTGGGAATCATCTGTGGAACTCTGAGGCGAGAGGGCCAATGTTCAGCGATTCGGACCCTCGGAAAAACAAAATCCGAGTGCTCGTTGCCGACAGTTCCAGAATTCACACACATCTGCTCGCGGACGCGCTAAAGCGCGATCCCCTGCTGGAGGCGATTCCTTTCGACTCAGATTCCCGCGGTCTGGTTGCCGCGATGATGGGTTTAGATATCGAGGTATTGGTGATCAGCCCGAGTCTGGACGAACAACCATCTCGCGGGCTCGAAGTTCTGCGCGAGCTGCGCGCAGTACGTCCCGTTCGGGCGGTGGTCTTGCTCGATTCCTTGAAGGACGAAGCGATTCTGGATGCGTTTCGCTCCGGCGCGAGAGGTATATTCAGCAAGAGTCAGCCTCCCGATGTGCTCAGCAAGTGCGTGCGCTGCGTTTATCAGGGCCAGGTGTGGGCCAACAGCCAGGAACTGGCGCTGGCCGTGGAAGCATTGGCAAGCGCTCCAAACGTGCGCGCTGTGAATGCAAGTGGGATGAGCCTGCTTTCGAAGCGTGAGCTGCAAGTTGTTCGCTGCCTTGCCGAGGGGATGACCAACCGCGAGATCGCCGAGCGCTTGAAGCTTAGTCAGCATACTGTCAAAAATTATCTGTTTCGAGTCTTCGATAAGCTAGGGGTCTCCAGCCGCGTTGAACTTTTGTTCATGACTCTAAGCCAGGCGGGCTCGGGCCAATCGCCGGTGCGGGGTGAACCAAAAGGCTCCGGTCCTGGCCTCAGCGATGAATTCGCCATACTGCAGAAGGCGGCCGAGACTGGTTTGCCGGCAGCGCAACTGGCTCTGGCGCAGCTCTATTTGGTTCGACGAAAGGATCCGCAGGACATTGTTCACGCCTACATGTGGCACCTCATCGCGCTGGAACGCGCATCCCAAGGCGGGAAGCATATTACGGAGATGCTCACGGCGGAGCAACTCGATGAAGCTCAGGAAAAAGCAAGCGCCTGGCTTCTACGCCTGAAGGAGATTTCTCCAGCGATCTCACAGAGCCCGCCGACACCTCAGCCCACCGCCCGCGCCGGGACCAAAACCCCAAAAGCAGATTACTAATAATCAATCACTGATCGGCGGCGCGAATTGCGCGCAGCGAATCCGGGCAAGTTGCCGGTTGATCGCGCGAAGGATCAGACTGCAACGAAAACGGCGTGCCGATTCGGCACGCCGCTGGACATAAGCTCAGTTTATGGCTAGTTGGTTTCGGGCATCGACGCTTGACGACGTAACCGCAAAACCATTGCCCCGAAGCAACAGAGGCCGGCTAGCAGCAGGTACATGAGAGGTGTCCCGCCCTCGGGAACGCGTGCGTATGGGGACGGGGGTGGAGGTAGGGGTGGGGGTGCGCAAATTCTTCCGAACCCGCACGAACCGCCACCATTTCCGTAGCCGTTGCCGCCGTTTCCATAGCCGCCGTTGTTACCCTGGTTGCCTTTGCCATTATTGTTGTAAAGGTCGTTGCCGGAGGTCAGTGCGAAGGCTAGCAAGCTCGGCGGTTGGTAGGTAAGGACGCTCTGCGTCGCCCTAGTCGCTCTACTGTTCGTCGGGCTTTGTCCGAAAGCGGAAGGCAGGAAACACAAGAATGAGAGAAGAGCTACAAGCACTGATAATTTGTACAACGACTTCACGGCTATCTCCTTTTGGGGGGAGAAAACGGGGGAGGGCCGGACACCAGACCCCTGTTACAGATAACTACACCCTCACTCTAACGCGAAACCAGAGACTGTCAAGACTGATAATTTCTGCGACTGGTTGCAACCTGTTGCAACTGTGTGATCCCCTTATTGTTCTCAGCAAGATGAGGGTCAGACACTGATTAATCCGGCTTCAGCCAGTGGCCGGAAAATCTTCGACTTCGGTAATGGGACGCTTGCATTCGATGGCAACGGCGAATCCAGCCCCAGATTCTAACCGCTCCACTCGCACAACCTTGCCCTTACCCAAGAGTCGGATGGGGTGACGCAATCGAGGGTCCTCTACGGCCATCGTCAAGCTCACGCGAGTACGAATTGGAACCGGATCGTTAACACTCAAAAGGAGTCCGCCAATGCTTATGTTCCTGCTGATTCCCGCGAGTTCCCGGACCGCACTTCCGGAGGGAAAACTGAGCGCGACAGGAAATTCGAGATCAAATCGGCGGTGCCTGCGCTGTTTCCAATGGGGCGCGTCGAAATCTTGGGGGGAGCCCATAAACAATTGAGTTAAGAAAATGGTCGTTCACTAAACGAGCCAGCATCCCGGCGGGAATGCTACGGCGCCGGAATCACGGCTTGGATAATGTTGGAGTATGCGCTCTCGCCACTCGGATCTACCGCCGTGGTCGCGTAGCAGTAAGTCGTGCCATCGGCTACCACGCTGTCGGTATACGCCGGGTTGGAACTCGGTGAGGAGCCAATATTCGTATAGGAACCGCAGGCACTCCCCGAGTAGATTGCGCGGTAGACGTTGTAGCTGGTGATGCCGGTTGTGGTGCTGGCCGTCCACTTCAAGCCGACTGTATGTACAGGAGCCGCCGTGCCGGTGCCCGTCAGACTCCCCGCGGTCGGCGTATTGGATGCGGTACTGGCAAACGAAGCCGAGGCTGAGGCAGTTCCGGTCGCACCGGGCGTGAACTTCACGGTAAACGTGACCGGCTGGGTTGTGGTAACTGTGACGGGGAACGTGAGGCCGCTGATTGAAAACTCCGAAGGATTGGTGCCGCTCAAGCTGACCGAGGAGACGGACACGCTCGCACCGCTGGCACTCAGGGTTCCAGTTTGAGTTCCGCTTGTCCCGACGACGACACTTCCCACATTGACGGAACTGACGGCCAAGGTGCTTGCGCTTTGCGCAACCGCGGATCCAGCCAGGCCTATGCTCAAGGTTGGATTCGAAGCATTCGAATCGATTGCGACGCTGCCTGGGAAACTGCCCGCGGATTCAGGCGCAAAGGTCACCGTGAAGGATGCGCTTTGCCCCGGGGTTAAGATAACCGGAGCAGATATTCCCGAGATGCTGAAACCTGTGCCGGCAACCGTCGCCTGTGAGATCGTCGCATTTTCCCCGCCGATATTCTTCACCGTTTCGGTTTGCGCCTGATTCTGGCCGGCCGTGATGTTGGTAAACGTCAGGCTCGCGGGGGTTGCCGTGAGGCTAGCAGGCGCCACTCCAGTTCCGGAGAGAGCAATGTCAACCGTAGTGCTCGATCCGCTTACGGTAAGCGAGATACTTCCGCTGCTGGCGCCCGCCGCGGTCGGGGCGAAAACCACGCCAAATGTCGTGTTCTGGTTTGGCGCCAGGGTTAGCGGCAGGCTCAGACCGGTATAGCTGAAACCGGCGCCACTAACCGTCGCCTGAGAAATGATGAGACTGTCGCCGCCAATGTTCTTCAGGGTTTCGGTCTGTGCCTGATTGGTGCCCACCTGCAGGCCGCCGAAACTGAAGCTTGTCGGCGTTGCGGAGAGGCTGCCCGCAGCGACCGCTGTCCCGGAAAGCGCGACGCTTAGCGTGCTGTTCGAGCCATTGTCGGTGAGCGCCAGAGTTCCGCTGGCGCTGCCAGCGGACTGGGGGGCAAAGACCACGCTAAAGGTCGCGCTCTGCCCCGGGATCAGAGTCAAGGGAAGAGTCAAGCCGGTGGTGCTAAAACCAGGCCCTGTAACCGCCGCCTGGCTGATTGTGAGGTTAGTTACGCCCGTGTTGGTCAGCGTATCGGACTGGGATTGGCTGGTCCCCACCTGCACATTCCCGAAGCTGACACTGGCTGGTCCGGCAGTCAGTGTACCGAGCAGCGGGTTCTGCGGGCTTTGCACGCTGGGTTTGCTCGTGCTGAGTCCCTGGCAACCGACCATCGTAGCCAGGGCGAGCACAACTGCGAGCGCGTTCCAACGAGTGGGGGGGTGGCCCATAAGTGACTGACGAAGCTGTGTTTCGTCGACTCCCAAGTCGAGACGATAGTGTGCACTGGCACGATCATTCGGGAAAGTTCCGAAAGGGCATGAGGGGATAGTCCAGAGGGACTACGCCCTGACTGGAGGCCGGGCGGCCTCGTGATCGCCCGAAACGAGGGCCAAAATGTTCCAGTTTGGGCACTTTCTGCGGTGTCGTTCTGAACCTGAACTGGGTTAGCCCTCTAGCCAGATCATTATCGAGGACGCGCCCCGCCTAAGACCAACTCGCACAAATTGTCGACGAAGTCAGGAGTCAGCTTGTCGTGCCGAATTAGGAATCGCATGTAAATAGGACCGTAAAGGGAATCAAGAATCAGGTCCATATCCACATCGTTGCGCAGTTCACCGCGGAGAATCCCGCGCCGGAGCGTGGCATAGGCCTCCTTGCGTCGCGGCCAGAGGAAGCGCTCACGGAACGCGGTAATCAGATCTCGATCGCTTTGGCCGCCACCGAGAATCGCAGAAACAATTCGTCCGCGCCGGCCGCAGAAAACTTTGATCAGCTGGCGCATCTGCTGGCTCATGTCGGTGCGGACCGAGCCGGTATCCGGGAAGTGGAGCTTCCGGGTTGTGCTGCTGGCGAATGCATCCGCGATGAGCGCGGCCTTCTTGGACCACCAGCGGTAAACCGTTGCCTTGCCGACGCCGGCGTGAGCAGCCACGGCTTCAATGGTCAGTTCGGAAAAGCCATTTTTGCCCAGGAGCTTCAACGTGCTGCGCAGGATGGCCAGTCGTGCCTGTTCACTGCGCGGGCGGCCGGGAGGGCGCTGGCCGCGGCCCCTGCCGCGTTTGCGATGAGCCGAAGACTTCTGGCGCATGCCCTTACCCTACCATATAATCCACGGAATGCTTTAGAATCCAATACGCTGAGTATCGAATCTAAAAAAAGCGTCTGCGGATTCCTCGTCGCGTCCGGGCGATGTAGCCTCTTTAATTCTTGATTTCATTCGAACTCTTGGAGTGGTGTCTAGCCAATGTGGATTGTTGCGTTAGCTCTAAGGCGTCCCTACACCTTCGTCGTCATGGCGATCGTCATCATTGTTCTGTTTTTCGTTACGCTGGTCCGCACTCCTGTCGACATCTTCCCAAACATCGATATTCCCGTCGTGTCGGTGGTTTGGTTCTATACGGGCATGTCGCCGCAAGACATGGCGGACCGCATCGTAGCTAACTCGGAGCGCGGCATCACCACCACAGTCAACGACATCGAACACATGGAGTCGCAGTCAGTCTACGGCCTGGGCATCATTAAGGTGTTTTTCCGCCCGGGCACGAACGTGCAAGGAGCGATTGCGCAAATCACGGCCATCGGACAGACCACCGTGCGCAGCTTGCCGCCCGGCACCACTCCTCCTCTGATCATTTCCTATAGCGCTTCCACCACGCCCATCATTCAGCTGGGCCTCAGCAGCAAAACTCTGCCCGAACAGGAGCTCTTCGATTTAGGGCAGAACTTCCTGCGTAATTTTCTGGCTACCGTGCCCGGCGCTGCCACGCCATATCCTTACGGCGGCAAGATTCGCCAGATTCAGGTGGACCTGGATTTACCAAAGCTTCAGTCCTATGGACTCCAGCCCAACGACATTGTCAATGCCGTTAATGCCCAGAACATCATCCTGCCGACGGGAACTATCAAAATGGGCCCGACGGAATACAACGTGGAGATGAATGGAACGCCGCAGACCATCGCGGAACTGAACGACCTGCCGGTCAAGACTGTCAACGGGGCCACGCTGTACATGCGCGATGTTGCCCACATACGCGACGGTTTCGCCCCACAGACCAACATTGTGCGTCAGGATGGGAACCGCGGCGCTCTGATGTCGATGTACAAGAACGGAAACGCTTCCACCCTCGACATCGTTAAGGGCATCAAGAACATCGTTGTGCAAGCGGCGCAGGCCCTTCCCCCGGAGTTGAAGATCGCTTCGCTGTTTGACCAGTCCCTGTTTGTGCGCGCTTCGATTCAGGGCGTGTTGCGTGAGGGATTGATCGCAGCGGCTCTTACCGCCGTCATGATCCTCATCTTTCTTGGCGATTGGCGCCCTACAATCGTCATTTCCATCTCCATCCCGCTGTCGATTTTTGTTTCGATCATCGTGCTGGGCGCGATCGGCCAGACCATTAACATCATGACCCTGGGCGGCCTAGCTCTGGCCGTAGGCATCCTGGTCGATGACGCCACGGTGGAAATCGAGAACATCGAGCGCAATCTCGCCATGGGCAAGGAGATGAGGCAGGCCATCCTTGATGGCGCGCAGCAGATTGCCGTGCCGGCCTTCGTTTCCACACTGAGCATCTGCATAGTGTTTGTGCCCATGTTCTTCCTGACGGGCGTGGCGAAATTCCTTTTTGTGCCCCTCGCCGAGGCCGTGAGCTTCGCGATGCTGGCCAGTTATCTGCTGTCACGAACTCTCATCCCGACGCTGGTTATGTACATCATGCGCGGGCACGAGCATCGCGCGGAAGCGCCCAAGTCGTCGCTGGGCCGCTTTCAGCGCGGCTTCGAGCGCAAGTTTGAAGAGTTTCGCCGCAGCTACGAGCAGCTGCTGGAAACTACCCTTGACCATCGCGGCGTCTTCGTCGCTTGTTTCCTGGCTTTTTGCGTGCTTTCACTCGGGCTCTACACATTTCTAGGACAAGATTTCTTCCCGCAAGTAGATGCCGGCCTGTTGCGCCTGCATGTGCGGGCTCATCCCGGCCTGCGCGTGGAGGAAACGGCGCGGCTGTGCGATGAAATCGAAGCCGTCCTGCGCGAGGAGATTCCCAAGGGTGAATTGCAGACGGTTCTCGACAACATCGGGCTGCCCAACTCCGGCATTAACCAGTCTTACAGTTCCAATGGAACTATCGGCTCGAGCGATGCCGAGATCTTGATCGCGCTCGATCCCGAGCATCATCCTCCCACCGCTGGGCTCATGCGTCATCTGCGCGAAGTGTTGCCACGGCGCTTTCCCGGGGTGGAGTTTTTCTTTCAGCCCGCCGACATCGTTACTCAGATTCTGAACTTCGGTCTGCCGGCGCCAATTGATGTACAGGTGGTCGGCACAGACATGCAAAGCAGCTATCTCATTGCCCAGCAGATTGCTAACAAGATGCGGCATATTCCCGGCACTGCAGATGTACACGTGCAGCAGTTGCTTTCGCTGCCTACGCTCTACATGAATATCGAACGCACGCGCGTCACCCAAGTGGGACTCACGGCGCGCGACGTGGCGCAGAGTGCGTTGGTTTCGCTGAGCGGCAGCTTTCAGACCTCGCCGAATTTCTGGCTGAACCCACGCAACGAGGTCACCTATCAGGTGGCCGTTCAGTCGCCACAATACCGCATGACCAATTTGCAGGATCTGATGGATATTCCGGTAACTTCGCAGCAGGGCCCGCAGTTACTGAGCAACCTGGTGCAGGTGAATCCGGTGGCGCGTCCGGCCAGCGTAAGCCACTACAACGTGCAACCCGTCATCGACGTTTACGCCAGCACTCAGGATCGCGATTTGGGCGCGGTCGCTGCCGAGACCGACAAAGTGCTCAAGACGTTCGACGGTAAGTTGCCGCGCGGCACTCATCTCATCGTACGCGGGCAAGTCGCTACCATGCGCTCGTCGTTCTTCGGGCTGGGCGTCGGATTGATTGGCGCCATCGTGCTGGTCTACCTGCTGATCGTCATTAACTTTCAATCCTGGCTGGATCCCTTCATCATCATCGCCGCGTTGCCGGGAGCCTTGGCGGGAATCTGCTGGTTCCTGCTGCTGACCCGCACCACGTTGAGCGTGCCGTCGCTGACCGGCGCGGTGATGTGCATGGGCGTGGCCACCGCCAATTCCATCCTGATGGTCAGCTTCGCCCGCGAACAACTGGACGAAGGCATTCCCGCGGTGCAGGCAGCGGTAGCTGCCGGATATACCCGTATGCGTCCCGTGCTGATGACCGCGTTGGCTATGATTATTGGAATGGTCCCGATGGCGCTGGGCTTTGGTGAAGGCGGTGAGCAGAACGCGCCGCTGGGCCGCGCCGTAATCGGCGGACTGCTGTTTGCTACGGTCGCCACTTTATTTTTTGTTCCCAGCGTGTTCGCCATTTTCCACAGCCGCCGCGAAGCCAAGCGGGCGCGCCAGGGGTTAGCGTAATTGTGAGTGGCTCAAATAGTGAATCGGAGTCGAGCATGAGCGCAGAGAACGAATCTAAACCTGATGCAACGCAAGCCGGGCAGAGTGATGCCGCGAGTCCGCAGCAGCCGATGCCAAGCGAGGAGCATCACGCGCTGAGCGCACAGGCCCAGCGCGACGAGGAGATCGCCGCAATCCAGCAGCACGCCCGGCATCAACCTCCGGCGATCCAGAAACCGCCCGATCTTCCGCCCGCGCCACCGCGTAAAGCCCTGATGGTGGTGGGCGTCGCGCTGCTCATTCTTCTACTGGCGGGTGCACTCACTCTCTGGGACCACGTCACCCACGAGCGCGCGTTGGCCAAGGAGACAGAGCGCCAGACCGTACCAACCGTCGCCGTGGTTTACCCACAATCGGAAAAGCCCGATGAAGATCTGGTTCTGCCCGGCTCTCTGCTGGCTTACGTGGAGTCTCCCATTTATGCCCGAACCAACGGCTACCTTTTGAAATGGTACAAGGACATTGGCAGCCAGGTGACCAAAGGCGAGTTGTTGGCGAAAATCGACACCCCTGAGGTGGATCAAGAACTGAACCAAGCTCGCGCTACACGTCAGCAAACTCTGGCGCAGATGGATATCGCCAAAATTACCACCGACCGCTGGGCCAACCTGCTCAAGACCGATTCTGTCTCCGCGCAGGAAGCGGATCAATACGCGAGCGGATACAAGCAGAGCCAGGCCAACCTGGCCGCCGCTGAGGCGAATGTCCGGCGCCTCGAGCAGTTGGAAGGCTTTAAGGATGTCTTCGCGCCATTCACCGGCGTGCTCACACGCCGCAACGTCGACCCCGGCGCGCTCATCAACGCTGGTTCGGGTACCGTCGGCACCGAACTGTTTCGCATGGCACGCGTCGATCCTCTGCGGGTTTATACAAGCGTGCCACAGGCGTACTCGCCGTTTATTAAGATTGGCGCTAAGACCGCGGTTACGTTGCAGGAGTTTCCCGGACAGAGGTTCTTCGGCAAGGTAGTGCGCACGGCGGAGGCTATTGACCCATCTACGCGCACTTTGCTGACAGAGGTCGATGTACCCAACAAAGACGGACGTTTATTGCCCGGCTCGTTCGGTGAGGTGCACTTTTCGGTCGGCTCCGGCGTAAATAAAGTTACGGTTCCAGTGAATGCAATGCTGTTCCGCGCCGAAGGCCCGCGGCTCGCCGTCGTCGGTCCCGACGGCAAGGTGCAGTTGCGTCCTATCAACATAGGACGCGACTACGGTACGACGCTGGAGATTCTCGGCGGCGTTTCTCCCGCCGATCAAGTCGTGATCAATCCCTCGGATTCGCTCGAGGATGGGCAGCAGGTGATCGTGGCGCAGAAGCCCGCTCAATCCCCGCCGGCGAGCCAGGAGAAGGGCAGCGGATCGTGAAACGAGCCGCAATCTCGGCCGCTCTTGCGCTGCTTGGATTTGCAGTGGGATGCACCGTGGGTCCGCGCTACAGCCGGCCGGCGGCTCCAGCCCCAGCGCCGGATGCGTGGAAGACACAACCTCCCTGGCAGCAAGCGGCGCCAAAAGATGCGATTCCCAAAGGCCCGTGGTGGCAAATCTATAACGACCCGGCGCTCAATACATACGAACAACAGTTGCTCCAGGCAAACCAGTCTCTGGTGGCCGCGCGCGACCGCTTAGACCAAGCACGCTCGCTGGCGCGCGTCGCCACTGCTGGCATGTTTCCACAGCTTTCGGCCGATCCCAGCGCGTTGCGGGAGAGCGCTGGCGCCAATCGCCCGTTAAATGGCGCAGGCCCGACCACCGTCAGCGTCCCGGGTGTGCCGCAGCCCATCACTATTAATTCGCAGGCTACTTCTTACACTCAGAATGTCTTCACGATTCCGTTTTCTCTCAGTTATGAGGCCGACCTTTTCGGACGCGTGCGGCGCACTGTGGAGGCGGCCAACGCTTCTTTGCAGTCAACGGCCGCCGACCTTCAGAATGTGCAACTGGTGCTAACTGCTGAACTCGCTGCCGACTATTTCACTCTACGCGAACTGGACGCCGAGTTCGACGTGGTGCGGGAGTCCGTGGACTACCAGCAAAAAGGCCTGAATCTGGTAAAGAACCGTCACGATGGCGGCGTAGCCAGCGGACTTGAAGTGGCGCAGCAGGCCGCGCTGCTTGACTCCACGGTATCGCAACTGGCTCTGGTACAGGAATCGCGCGCGCAGTATGAACACGCCATCGCAGTGCTCGTGGGCCAGCCAGCGTCCAGCCTCAGCCTGCCCGTTGCACCGTTGCATGCTACGCCGCCGCCGGTGCCGCTGGGAGTGCCCTCCGACGAATTGGAGCGCCGGCCTGACATCTCTACGGCAGAGCGCCTGATGGCCTACGAAAATGCGCAAGTCGGCATCGCCCGTTCGGCTTTCTATCCACACATCACGCTCAGCGGTTCGGGAGGATGGCAAAGCCGCGATCTCGGCTCGCTCCTCAATGCTCCGAGCCTCTTTTGGTCTCTGGGGGCGGATGCTTTGCAGCCGATTTTCGAAGGCGGACGAAACCGCGCTAACCTGGCCGCCGCCCGCGCCGCTTATGACCAGTCCGTAGCCAACTACCGCCAGGCCGTGCTCACGGCGTTCCAGGAAGTCGAAGACGGAATCAGCAATCTGAGTACGCTCTCCCAGGCCCTGGCCACGCAGGGCGCTGCCGTCAACGACGCGCGCCGCGCACTGGTAATCGCCAATAATCGTTATATCGGCGGAGCGACCAGCTATCTCGACGTAATCAATGCGCAGACAACGTTGCTGGCCAGTGAGCGTCTGCAGACACAGTTGCTCGGCCAGCAGATGGTCAGCTCCGTCTATCTGGTTAAAGCTCTCGGCGGCGGCTGGGACACCAGCGAAATAAAAGACCAGCGAGTTCATCCCCAGGCTGGCCAGATCTTGCAGCCCTGATCTAGCCTGGTTTTACGGGTTGACAACGGTTCGGCACGGGCTTAGTATTATAGCTGAGGGAAATATCTCTTCTTACTCTTTCACGCTTGCGGCAGTAATCAGCCCAATCTGAAGTTTTTCATCGTTTTGCGTTCTTGAAAGAGTGATCGGAAATAACACTGCTAACTGGCAAGGGACTATCGTGTGGTCCGCCCTCGTTTTGACATCTGCGTTATCGCGCGAGCCTGGAGGAAAAAACATGAAGAACACCAAGTTTCTTGTGAAAGTGAACCGCAGCGGCACTCGCGCTCCGGAATATGTGCAGCGCATTGATCGCACTCCCATCCAGACCACAACCGACCGCAAGCTCGCGCTGATTATGGGACGATTTACGGCGGAAGACGCGGTCAAGTCTATCCAGAATTCCCGCTGCAACCCAGAGCTAATCTCAATCCAGGTTAGCGCCTAATCTCTTAGCACTGGCTTCGCCCCCCGGCCATCCGTCTTTCGACGACGAATATTGCCGGGGCGCAGCGCCTCGTCCGCTATCAATTCCGAACTTCCCATAGAAACCGGGCGGTCTACTCCGTGATTGAGAAAGATTCAACTCTCATCGCCTGGCCGTAGTATTCTCGCGTGGAATAAATCTTCGGAATCCTTGCGATCGCGCGAAAGGACCGGCCACGTGGCACAAGACGAAAAAGCTGGTTACAACCGCTTCCTCCTTTTGGTAGCGGGACTGGGAGGATTACTGTACGGGGTCGATGTCGGTATCATCGCCGGCGCACTGCCGTACCTGGAAGCCACTTCCGGTTTGAATGCGGGCCAGCTTTCTACCGTGGTTGCCGCCGTCCTGCTCGGCAGTGTCATCTCAACTCTGTTCGCTGGCGTGCTGGCAGACTGGATGGGACGCAAGCTTCTGATGACGCTCAGCGGCGTGCTTTTTGTGATCAGCATTCCGATGATTGCGCTCTCGCACGGTTATCAGCCTCTGATTCTTGGCCGCCTTTTACAGGGAATCAGCGCCGGCCTGATCGGTGTGGTGGTCCCGCTGTATCTGGCGGAGTGTCTCTCGGCTTCCAGTCGCGGCAAGGGTACGGGCATTTTCCAATGGCTCCTCACGCTCGGCATCACCGCCGCTGCGTTCGTGGGCATGTATTTCAGTTTTCGCGTCGACCAAGTGGCGAAACTCGGCGATGCTGTCAGGCTCATCGCATTTAAAGACACGGCCTGGCGCAGCATCTTCTGGGTCTCGCTGCCACCCGGCGTTCTGTTCGTGATCGGAAGCTTAATGGTCGCGGAGTCCCCGCGCTGGCTGTTTCGTCGAGGCAAACGCGACGCCGCCCATTCGGCACTGCTTCGTTCGAGGACCGGTGAGCAGGCGAACGTCGAACTTAAGGAAATGGAACAAGCCGCCGCCGCCGAGCAGGCCCAGACCTCAACCGGAACTAAAGTGAAGGAATCGCTGTTGCGCCGAAAATATGTGATCCCGTTTGTACTGGCTTGCGTAATTCTTGCGTGCAACCAGGCCACCGGCATCAATTCGATCATCGGCTACAACACTAATATTCTTTTGCAGAGTGGCCTTTCAGATGTTCAGGCTCATTGGGGCTACGTTCTCTTCACCGTAGTAAACTTCCTGGTCACCATTGGCGGCGTCATGCTGGTGGATCGTAAAGGACGGAAATTCCTGCTGTCTCTAGGAACAGCCGGAATTATTGTTTCCCTTGTCTGCACCGGCCTGCTCTTTCGCCAGACAGAACGGCTGCGCGTGGATTCCCAAAGCCAAGTTCAATCCATGGTCCAGCCGGACCAGAAGATCACACTCACCTATGATCAGAAGCTGGCCGGGACGTTGCTGAACTCAGCCGGAGGCGCCGCCCAACAAATCGGCAACCGCCCTACTTCTCTAGTCGTCATCTATTCCTATGGAGATTTCCACGCCGCCACCAAGGCTGCGCGCTCCGACGACACCGCCGCAACCCCAATCGCCATCACACGCGAGAGCTGCGTGCCCGCCAACAAAGTGGTCGCGTTCTTCTCGAATCCCTTCGGTGATCTCGATGCCGCGCGCCAGGCTCCGCTGAGAATCGACAATGCATTGATCACTCCCTTGCCCAGCCAGCGCAGCGGATGGAAGGTCGCCATCACCCTCTTCGTGTTTATGGCGTTCTATGCCATCGGCCCTGGAGTGGTTGTGTGGCTCGCGCTTTCCGAACTGATGCCGACCCGCATTCGCTCGAACGGCATGAGCATCGCCTTGCTGCTCAACCAGGCAGTTTCGACCGGCATCGCTGCAGTATTCCTGCCCACAGTCGGCAGGTATGGCTACTCCACCATGTTTTGGGGATTCGCCGCCTGCACCGTCATTTACTTCATCACGGCGGCAGTGTTCCTGCCGGAGACGAAAGGCAAGACCCTGGAGGAGATCGAAGCGCATTTCGAGGGCGCAAGAAAAAAGCCCGGACTGGCAACGGCCTGACCGGACTTCTAAGAGCGCCGCGTACTTCTTACGTCCGCGCCCGGCGTTCGCTGTTGGGTCTCGAACCGCTCAACGCGAAGAATAGGATGTAGAGATAGCAGATCACGGGAAGAAAGAAGGCGTGATGAATTCCAATCCGGTCGGCGATCGCACCCTGCGCTAACGGCAAAATTGCTCCCCCCACGATCGCCATAATCATCACTCCCGATCCATCGCCCGTAAGTGGACCGAGTTCCGCCACACCCATGGCGAAAATGCTGGGGAACATGATGGAGTTGAAGAACCCCACCAGGATGATGCTCCACATGGCGAAGTGTCCTGTGCTCAGCATGGAAATTGTCACAAGTGCGGCGGCACACACCGCGCAAATGCCAAGCAGATGCCCAGCCTTCATCTTTTGCAACAGGCCTGACCCAATGAAGCGCCCGACCATCGCTCCACCCCAGTAAAACGCAACAAAACTCGCCGCAACTTTCTCCGTTAGTCCGCCGATCTCCGGCTGGCTGAAATAGTTCACCAGAAAGCTTCCGATCGAAACCTCGGCGCCGACGTATACAAATATCCCGATCGCGCCAAAGATCAGATTGCGATGCTTCCAGATGGAGTCGTTCACCTTTTCGCCGATCTGGTGCTGAGCCTGTGGAATTTTCGGTAACTTGAAACTGGCAATCGCGATCGCCAGCAACACTAACGCGAGCCCCAGCCCCACATACGGCGTCTTGACGGTGGCCGCCTCGTGCAATCGATAGGCACGCAGGGCGCCAGGCGCCAGCGCTCGTATCTCCTCGATTGTCTTTGGCGCTGCGCTCAGAATAAAAAGGCCGCCAAAGAAAGGAGCCAGAAAGGTTCCCAACGAGTTGAACGCCTGCGTAAGGTTCAAACGGCTCGAGGCCGTCGCAGGATTACCCAAGACGGTCACGTACGGATTAGCCGCCACCTGAAGGCAGGTGATGCCGGCCGCAAGGACAATTAGTGCAACCAGGAACAGAGGGTACGACGGCACGCTGGCGGCGGGTACAAAAAGAAACGCACCCGCACCCATAGTCAACAAACCGAGCACCATCGAGCGCTGGTAGCCAATCCAGTCGATGATCTTCGCCGAAGGTATGGAGAAAAGAAAATACGCTCCAAAGAAGGCGAACTGGATGAGCATGATCTCTTTGTAATTGAGGTCGAAAATCGGTTTCAGGTGCGGGACAAGAATGTCGTTGAGACAGGTGAGAAAACCCCACATGAAAAACAAAGTAGTCACTACCGCCAGGGGAACCGTGTAGGATGTCGACCCTTCGGAAGCCGACGCAGCGGTGGAACTACCGGGAGCAACGATTGCCATAGTTGGATCCGTCCGCGATAGGATTTCGGGCCTTGTCGCGAACCGATCATAGCATCGCGGGCTGCCCTCCTGTAATTACCGTCGAAGAACAGTCTCTCGCGGCAGGGTTCTCTGCGCTACTGCTGGGCCTGAATCTTCACCAGCCAGTTCGCCGGTTCCGGGAGGATGGCGAACGTGGGCAGCTTGCCCCGTACCATTGCCACTTCATCGCAGTTATGAAACCTGGGACAGACGTGGCAATCCTTGTAGATCTTGTCGGGAAGATCTTCGCGTCGCGCCATCTCGAATCCCTGGCGCGCAAAAAATTCTGGAGCCCGCGTGAAGAGACAGATGCAATCCACCCGATGCCGCCTCGCTTCGGCCAGCAAAGCCTTCATCAGCCGGCTGCCTCCCCCTTGCCCTTGCGCGCGAGGTCCCACCGTGATCGAACGAATCTCCGCGAGGTGCGTGCCATAGAGATGCAGCGCGCCGCAGCCAATGATGCGGCCTTCGTTTTCCAGAACCACAAAATCTCTTACGTTCTCGCAAATCTCCGCCAGCGTACGCGGCAGCAAAGTGCCGTCGCCCGAATAGCTGGCAATCAGATCGTGAATGTGCTGTGCATCCGGCAAAATGGCTTTACGCGTGCGCATGGAAGTTGACCTCCTCGCGCAAGGTGTCGATTTTCTTTCTCGCCGTTACAATCCCCTGCCGCACCCGCGCTGGCGCCGTCCCGCCCGTAACATCATGGATTGCCAACACTGCAGCCAGCTTCAGGCACTCATGAACGTCACAATCAAACACGGCATTCAGCGCACGCAGCTCATCCAGGGTCAAATCCTGAAGCTCGCACTGCTTTTCCACGCACAGCTTTACAGCCTTGCCGATCTGCTCGTGCGCAAGCCGTGATGGAACGCCACGCTTGACGAGATAAGTCGCGGCCGCCCACGCATTCATAAAGCCCGACTGCGCGGCGTCGTTCATGCGATCGAGGTCGAACTCCACCACCTTCATCCATCCGGCAACCAGCGGCAACAATCCGAGCGCTGTATCGGCAGCGTCGAACAGCGGCTCCTGCGTTTCCTGCAAGTCTTTGTTGTAAGCCAGCGGTAAGCCTTTCAAAGTCACCAGCAGCGTCGTCGCGCTCCCGACGATGCGCCCGGTCTTGCCTCGTACCAGCTCCAGAAGGTCCGGATTCTTCTTCTGAGGCATGGCGCTGCTGCCCGTGGAGTATGCCTCGGGCAATTTCACAAAGCCAAATTCTTGTGAAGAAAAAATGATCATTTCCTCCGCCCACCGGCTCAAGTGCAACCCAAGGAGCGAGAGCACATTGACGAACTCGAGCACGAAGTCGCGGTCGCTTGTAGTGTCGATACTGTTCGCCGTCGGACCGGCGAACTCAAGTTCAGCTGCCATGAACGCCCGATCCAGCGGCAGAGTCGCACCGGCCACGGCGCCCGATCCCAGCGGACACACATTCAAACGCTTGCGGCAATCGCCAAGGCGGTCCGCATCCCGCAAAAACATTTCGACGTAAGCCATCAGCCAGTGCCCGATCAACACCGGTTCGGCGCGCTGCAAATGGGTGTAGGCGGGCACAGCGGCGCAGCCCGCTTGTTCGGCGCGATCGGTGAATGCAGCACAGATCTCCGCCAGTTCCTTCCGCAACTCATCGATCGCTGCTCGCACATAAAGGCGCAGGTCGGTGGCAATCTGCTCATTCCGGCTGCGACCGCTGTGCAGCTTGTAGCCGAGATCGCCGATGCGCGCTACGAGCTGTTTCTCGACGAAGTGATGTACATCTTCAGCTTCATCGTCTTCCACGAATCCCTTGGACGCAGCCGCCATCTCGCCAATCTTCTGCAGCCCTTCCAGAATGCTGATGAGCTCGTCCGCAGACAAAACGCCAGCATTTTTCAAAGCGCGAGCGTGCGCCCCGCTCGCGGCGAGTTCATAACTCAGCAGCCGCCGGTCGAAATCAAACGACCGCTGCCACCGTTCGAATTGCGGGTCCAGCGCTTGCCGGAATCGCCCCGACCACATCTTCATCGCGCAACCTCCACGCGCGCCCGCGCTCGCGTGCGCGAAGGCAGTCCGAGAATGCGAATGAAGCCGGCGGCATCTTTCTGGTCGTAGCCATCGCCCATGGTGAAAGAAGAAAGATCGGTGCGATAGAGCGAGTGCTCCGACTGGCGGCTCACCACCGAAACGTTCCCTTTATACAAAGACAGCGTGACGCTGCCGGTCATCTCCGCTTGCGTGCTAGCCACAAAGGCGTCCAGCGCCTCGCGCAAAGGCGTGAACCACAATCCGAAGTAGACGAGTTCCGCGTACTTAAGCCCCACATGCTGTTTGAAATGCGCTAGCTCTCGCTCTAGGCATAGAGCTTCCAGTTCGCGATGCGCCGCGATCAGCAGCGTTCCTCCCGGCGTTTCATAACACCCGCGCGACTTTATTCCCACGAAACGGTTTTCCACCAGATCAACCCGGCCGATCGCGTTGCGCGCCCCAATTTCGTTCAGCAACTCAACCAACGAGACGGGATCAAGCTTTATGCCATTGACTGCGCCCGGAATTCCTTTCTCGAAGGCAATTGTCACCTGCTCGTCTTTATCCGGAGCTTCCTGTGGCGAGCGCGTCATCTGCCAGGTTGTCGCGAGCGGAGGATTCCCAGCATCTTCCAGCTCTCCGCCTTCATGACTGAGGTGCCACAGGTTGCGGTCGCGGCTGTGAATTTTCTCGCGGCTCGCCGCGACGGGAATGCCGTGCTGCTCGGCGTAATCCAAACAATCCTCGCGGGATTTCAACGACCACTCCCGCCACGGCGCGATCACTTTCAGCTCGGGTGCGAGCGCCTGATAAGTAAGCTCAAAGCGAACCTGGTCGTTCCCCTTGCCTGTGCAGCCATGCGCCACAGCCGTCGCCCCCTCGCGCAAAGCGACTTCGACTTGATGTTTTGCGATGACCGGCCGCGCGAGCGACGTGCCCAGCAGATACTTATGTTCGTAAACCGCACCAGCCCGCAGCGCGGGAAACACGTATCCAGTCAGAAACTCCTCGCGAAGATCCTCCACGACCACCTTGCTCGCACCCGTCGCATAAGCCTTCTCGACAACGGCTTCGATGTCATCTCCCTGGCCGACGTCGCCCACCATCGCGATCACGCTGTAAGAGCAATTCTCCTTGAGCCACGGAATGATGATGGAGGTATCGAGCCCCCCAGAGTAAGCGAGTACAACTTTTTCAGGCATGAGCACTCCTCGCGGGCAGGCGATCGCCGCCACCCAGCAGCAAATAGAGTATCGCTTTCTGCACGTGCAGGCGGTTCTCCGCTTGCTCAAACACCACAGACTGCGGCGAATCAATGACCTCGTCGGTCACTTCCAAACCACGGTGCGCTGGTAGGCAATGCATGAACACAGCATGGGGCGCAGCTTCCGCCATGAGTTCGGCATTGACTTGATAAGGTGGAAAAATCTGCGCCCGCTGATTTTCTTCCCCCTCCTGACCCATGCTCGTCCACGCGTCGGTGTAAACCGCGTCAGCTTCGAACACGGCCTCATGAGGATCGGTCAGCAGATTAATCTCGGCCCCAGTCTCCTCTGCAATTTCGCGTGCGGCGGTGAGAATCTGCGGATTGGGGCCATAGCCGGGCGGGGTTGCGACGCGAATCGAAGACCCCAGGCACGCGCATGTCAGCAGCAACGAGTGCGCTACATTGTTGCCATCGCCCACGTAAGCGAGGCAGCGGTCCTTCATGTCACCAAACCGCTCGAGCAGCGTGAGGTAATCGGCCAGCGCCTGGCACGGATGCTCCATATCGCTCAGCGCGTTAATCACCGGAACAGACGCATGCTGCGCCATGCCCTCGATCGTCTGCTGCGAGAACGTACGCAGCACAATCAGGTCCACCCAGCGCTCCAGATTATGCGCCACGTCGCTCAACTTCTCGCGCGCATCCAGCCGCTCGTGGGTCTGGTCGACGAACATCGCCGTACCGCCCAGGCTCACCATTCCTGCCTCGAACGTTAGCCTGGTCCGCAAAGACGGTTTCTCGAAGAACATGACGATCTGCCGGCCAGTAAGCAGCCGTTGAAAATCAGCCGGACGCGACTTCATGATTCCAGCCAGATGCAACACCGCATCTACGCCGGCCGGGCCGAGATCGCGAGTTGAGATCAGATCCGGACACCAAAACGCTTGCGGCACTCGCTCCGGAGCGGCCGCCACTCTACCTTGCATATGCGTATTCAACTTTGACTCCTTTTTCTGAACCTGTGTACCCGCAGGTTGCGACTTGTAACTAGCGGCGGCTGACTGCCTCATGCGTAAGTAACCTCCGTACCGCACGAGAGCTTGGTCAGATAGAACTGCGGCAAGATCTCGGCCTCATTTGCCGGCAGGATTCTCACTCGCCCCACGCCTTGCTTCAGCGCTTGCCCGCACGCTTGCAACTTCGGCAACATGCCGCCGCTGATGATCGACCCGGCCGCCAGTTCCGCCGCCTGCTTCGTGCTCAGCCACGGCATCACGCTCCCTGCTGCGTCTCTTACTCCGGGCACGTCGGTGAGAAAGATCAGCGCGTTGGCGTGGCAAGCCGCGGCGCACGACGCCGCCATCTCATCCGCATTCACGTTGTAGTATTCGCCGTCGGCGCCCAGCGCCAGCGAAGCCAGCACTGGAATTCCTCCCTGCTGCCATAGAGCCTCGATCCAGCACGGCTCCGCAAAACAAATTTCGCCCACAAATCCCAAGTCGCGCCCGTGGACAAACTTTTTCCGCGCGCGGAACGTCATACCATCGCCGCCGCAGAATCCAATCGCCGGCATCCCTGCGGATTGAATCGCAGCCACCAGCTTCTTGTTGATGATCCCGGCCAACACCATGAGCGCCGTGTCCCGAGTCTCCGCATCGGTGACCCGCAACCCGTCCACAAACTCACTCTTTTTCCCCAGCCGATTCAGCATGCGGGTCAACGCGCTGCCGCCGCCATGAACCACAGCGACGCGGTGGCCATCCTGCGCCAACTCCGCAATCGACCGCGCGCATTTGCGCAGAGTCGCGGCATCCTCGATCGCTGCTCCGCCAATTTTCAACACAATCGTCACTGCAAACCCTCCCGCTCTTCCCACCCATACATCAGATTCATGTTCTGCACTGCCTGTCCTGCCGCACCTTTCAGGAGATTGTCCACGCAGGAAACCAGTACCAGCCGCCTGCCGTCTTCCGCCAGGCAGAAGCCAAGGTCGCAGTAGTTCGTGTGCAACGAAAACTGCAACTGCGGCAGCTTCGGCGCAGCAAATACTCGCACCCAATGCCTGCCCGCATAAAAATCACGCAGACAGGATTCCACTTCCGACGGTTTCATCGCTTGCTTCAGGTTCACGTAGATCGTCGACAGGATCCCGCGCGGAATCGGTAGCAGATGCGGGGTAAAGGTCAGTTCCGCATCGTCCAATCCCAATTGCTCCACCATCTCTCCCAGATGCCTGTGATTGAATATTGAATAAGCGGAAAAATTGTCTGCCACCGAAACGAAATGCGTCCGCGACGTAGGCGCTTTGCCCGCTCCCGAAACTCCCGATTTCGAGTCAGAAATAATTCCGTGCTCCCGATCGACCAGGGCCGCCTTGAGCAGCGGCGCCAAAGCCAGAATCACCGAGGTCGCATAGCATCCGGGATTCGCCACCAGATGGGCGCCCGCAATGCAATCGCGGTTCAACTCCGGCAAGCCATAAACTGCATTGGCAGTCAGCGCCGCAGCCGTGACTGAATCAGCATCCTGAAACGAGTAGACGGCCCGATGCTGCGCCTGTTTCAGCCGCCACGCGCCACTCAAATCGATCACGCGCAACCCTTGCGCGATTGCCTCCGGCACCAGAAACCGTGATGCTTCATGAGGCGTAGCCAGAAAAAGCAATTCCACGCCCTGACGCTTCAGTTCCGGCCACGACAGACTCCGCAACGGATAGCCTCCGTTGCCAGACAACTCCGGAAAAACCTCGGCCAAATCTGTCGCGCCATCGGCTCCGCCCTCACGCCGCAGGAGCACAGGCTTCTCCAGCCGCGGATGGCGCTCGAGAATGCGCGTCAGCTCCAACCCCGAATAGCCGCTCGCTCCTAGCACCGCGGTCTTGAGCTTCGCTGACATCAGCCCAGCATCTCCTCGATCCGCGCCGCAACCTTCCTGGCAGCATCCTTGTCAGGACAAACAATCAGAATGGCGTCGTCGCCGGCGATCGTTCCCAAAACTTCCTCCCATTCCTGTTCATCCAGCGCCGCCGCGACCGGCTGGGCACTGCCTACGATAGTTTTCACCACCAAAAGGTTCTGCGCGGGCCGCACGTCCAGGACAAATTCTCGAACCAGCCGATGCACCGGAGGCAGCACCAAACCCGCAGCGCCTTCGCCCTGAGGCAAGGCGTACCCGGCTGCCGTCTTGCTCAGATTCAGGTCGTGAATGTCCCGCGACAGCGTCGCCTGCCCCACCTTGAATCCCCGCTTGCGCAACGCCCGCTGCAAGTCTTCCTGGTTGGCGATGGGTCCATGTTTCAACGCTTCCAGCACGGCTCTCTGTCGCAGCGTTTTATTCATCATGAATATTTATTCATATGTATGAATAAATATTCTCTATGTTACAGGCCGCACCGTCCCTGTCAAGCGAAAACGCCCCCCGTATCGTTTTTAGTAATCGGCCCACGAGGCCAGCCGCAGAGGAAGCTCTCCGCAGCTCTAAAACCGGAGCCCGCCCAAATCCTTGCTAGACTACTCGCGGTTGAAAAACAGCGAGTCGCCGAGGAGCCCCGCCCCATGAGCAAGCCCACGCTGACGGCCGAGTTGATTGCTGAGTTCCTCGGAACCTTCGTCCTGATACTCTTCGGCACAGGCGTAGTCGCCATGGTCGTCCTGTTCCCCTCCAACGCTCCCGGCGCCACGGTCCACGGCGGCTACACCAACATCACGCTAGGCTGGGGTTTGGCGGTAACCATGGGCCTCTACATTTCTGGAAAAGTGTCCGGCGGACATCTCAACCCCGCCGTCACCCTCACCCTGGCGGTGTTCCGTGATTTTCCCTGGCGCAAGGTCCTGCCTTATTCCATCGCACAGACGGCAGGAGCGTTCCTTGCCGCCGCTTTGGTCTACCGTAATTACTTGCCCGCGTTTCATCAGGTGGACCCTCAACTGCAAAGAACCGCTGGCGTGTTTACAACGTTCCCAACTTTTCCGGCTTTGCCGCAAGCGGGTTTTCTCGATCAAGTGATCGGCACGGCCCTGCTGCTGCTCATGGTGTTGGCCATCACGGATGAACTGAACGTTCCTCCCGGCGCCAACCTTGCGCCTGCGATGATCGGCCTGGTCGTAGTAGCCATCGGCATGAGCTTCGGCGGCATGCACGGATATCCAATCAATCCTGCGCGCGATTTCGGTCCGCGCCTGTTCACCGCAATGGCTGGATTCAAAAACAACGGCCTCACTGACGGCGCTCGCGTGTGGTGGGTCCCAGTGCTTGCGCCGCTGCTGGGCGGACTGATCGGCGCCGCGGTCTACGATTTCGGCATTCGACCATTTCTGCGCGCCTCTCAGCCGTCGTCACAGCCTTGAACCAGGAACTTCGGCAGAAAACAGGAGATTTCTTGCCTTACATTCTCTCTCTCGATCAGGGCACCACAAGTTCCCGCGCTCTTTTGTTCGACCATGACGGCGCAGTCCGATCCATAGCCCAGCGCGAGTTCAAACAGATCTACCCCGAGCCGGGATGGGTCGAGCACGATCCAGAAGAGATCGCGGCATCACAAATCGCCGTTGCCCTGGAAGCCTTGGCCAACGCCAACGCCCAGCCCCGCGACGTCACCGCCATCGGCATCACCAACCAGCGGGAAACCACCATCGTCTGGGACCGCACTACTGGTAAGCCCATCTACAACGCCATCGTCTGGCAGGATCGCCGCACCGCCGCTTTCTGCAACCAGCTTCAGTCGCAGGGCCACGAAAATCTAATCCGGCAACGCACGGGACTGTTAATCGACGCCTACTTCTCCGCCAGCAAGATCTCCTGGATTCTCGAACACGTCCCCGACGCACGCCCACTCGCCGAATCAGGCCGTCTCGCGTTCGGCACCGTTGATACCTGGCTGGTCTGGAAGTTGACGGGCGGCCGCGTGCATGTCACCGACGCCAGCAATGCGTCCCGCACTATGCTTTTCAATCTGCATTCCGGCCATTGGGATAGCGACCTTCTCGATCTTTTTCGAATCCCGGCGTCGATGTTGCCCGCAGTCCGGCCTTCCAGCGAAGTCTACGGAAAAGTAAGTTCGGTCCCAGGCCTGAACGGAATCGCCATCGCAGGCATCGCCGGCGATCAGCAGGCCGCACTTTTCGGGCAAAGATGCATCACGCCTGGTCTCACCAAGAATACTTACGGCACCGGATGCTTCATGTTGCAAAGCACCGGCAATCGCGCGGTCGCATCCTCCAACCGCCTTCTCACAACCGTAGCCTGGAGAATCGCCGATACCACCGACTACGCACTCGAGGGCAGCGTGTTCGTAGGAGGAGCCGTGGTCCAGTGGCTGCGCGATGGTCTGGGAATTATTCGCAGCTCATCAGAAGTGGAAGCACTGGCAAATTCCGTTTCCGACAACGGCGGAGTGTATTTCGTCCCAGCCTTCGTGGGCCTAGGCGCTCCGCACTGGGATTCCTTCGCGCGCGGCGCAATCTTCGGCCTCACGCGAGGCAGCAATGCCGGTCACATCGCGTGCGCCGCCCTCGAAAGTATCGCCTATCAGGTTGCCGACCTGATGGACGCAGTTCAAACTGACACAAAGACTCCCCTCAAAGAATTGCGAGTCGATGGCGGCGCATCCGCCAATGATGCTCTCATGCAATTCCAGGCAGACACTCTCGGCGTACCAGTCGTGCGTCCCGCCATGACGGAGACGACCGCGCTCGGCGCAGCATTCTTAGCCGGTCTCGGCGTCGGTTTCTGGAAGGACCTGCAGACAGTTTATGAGATGCCGCGTGCGGAGCGACGGTTTGAACCAAACCTGCCGCCCTCCAAAGTGGAAGCCATGCGGCAGCGCTGGCGCGAAGCCATCTCCCGCGCGAAATCATGGGAGCAAGTACAAAAGGAATAAATTTCTCAGCCTGGGTCCAGTGCGACCGGACCTCGGCTGATGCCGCAGCAGTCGGATGAGCAAACACAACATCATCGTCGGTTTGGGCGAACTGCTTTGGGACTTACTTCCCGCTGGAGCACAACTCGGCGGAGCGCCAGCCAACTTCGCCTACATCACCTCTTTGCTCGGAGATAAAGGAATTCCAGCCAGCCGTCTCGGCCAGGATTCTCTGGGTGCAGACGCGATCCGTCGCCTGAGAGAACTCAATCTCCCAACCGAGTTCATTCAGAAAGATGCGGACCATCCGACAGGAACCGTGAAGGTCGAAGTGGACCGCGCCGGCCAGCCGCGCTTTGAAATCGCCGAATCAGTGGCATGGGATTTCCTCGAGTGGACACCGCAGTGGCAGAAGCTGGCGCAACAGGCCGATGCCGCATGCTTCGGATCGCTAGCACAAAGATCAGAGGAGAGCCGGATCACCATCCGCAAATTTCTGCAGGCCACGCGCAAAAGCGCAGTGCGGGTGTTCGACGTCAACCTAAGGCAAAACTTTTATTCAAAGGAAGGCCTGGCAGAATCGATGAAGCTGGCAACCATCGTCAAACTAAACCATGAGGAACTTCCAAGAATCCTGAGTTTGTTCGATTTGGAGACCCGCGGAGACGAAGCCTCGGCTCGACGATTGCTTTTGCACGAAGTGAAGCTGGTCTGCATCACCCGCGGCAGCAGTGGCAGCCTCCTGGTGTCCGCCGACGAATTCAACGAGCATCCGGGTTTCAAGGTAAAGGTCGCCGACACCGTCGGCGCGGGCGACGCATTCACCGCAGCCCTGATGCACGGGTATCTCCGCGGAACATCGCTTGCGCAAATCAATGAAACCGCGAACCGCGTCGGAGCTTGGGTCGCCAGCCAGTCAGGAGCGACGCCGTCCCTCAAGCCGGACGGCCTTGCACAAACCCTCGCTGAAATTAGCTAAAGTTTGCCGCTCGCACCGGCCCCACTACTACCGCTTTTAGTTTATGCTGTCAGGTTTGGCGTTTGTCACTTAGGGGGCCCAGTGATCAGATCTAACGCATTTGTCTGTTTATTCGTCAGCCTCTCGGTCTTTCTGTTCATCGGATCAACCACCGCACAGCAAGTTCCAGAAAACACTTATCAGGATCTCCATTGGCGAATGATCGGCCCGCTTCGCGGAGGCCGCACCAGAGCCGCTACCGGCGTCCCCAGCCAGCCGAATGTTTTCTACGTGGGACAGGTCAACGGCGGAGTCTGGAAGACCGACGACTACGGCCGCACCTGGACGCCGATCTTCGACCACGAGTCCACCCAGTCGATTGGCGCCATCGCAGTAGCTGCGTCGAATCCCGATACCATTTATGTAGCCAGCGGCGAAGGCCTGCATCGCCCCGACCTCTCGATCGGAAACGGAATCTATAAATCCACGGACGCGGGAAAAACCTGGACTCATCTCGGCCTGCGCGATGGCTTCCAGATTCCCGCGCTCGCCATCGATCCTCGCGATCCCAATCGAGTCTTCGCGGCCGTGCTCGGCCATCCCTATGGCCCAAATGAAGAGCGTGGCCTCTTCCGTTCCACCGATGGCGGCCAGACCTGGCAGAAGGTGATCGCCAAAGACGAGAACACCGGAGCCTCCGACGTCGAGATTGATCCTTCGAATCCCGACGTAATTTATGCCTCCATGTGGGAAGCGCGCGAGGGTCCATGGGAGGACGGCAATCTATTCAACGGAACAGGTGGTGGATTGTTCAAGTCAACCGACGGTGGAAGCACCTGGCATGCTCTTACCAACGGTCTGCCGAAGGATCTGTCGCAAATCAATGTCGCCATAGCGCCCACGGACTCGCGCCGCCTCTACGCTACCATGGCCATGGCCTCAGGCAAGCTCGCCGTCTACCGTTCCGACGATGCCGGAGATAACTGGACGCAAGCAACGGATGATCCACGCCCCTCAGGCCGCATCGGCGGCGGCGATCTTGCCATACCCAAAGTCGATTCAAAGAATGCGGACATCGTCTATTGCGTCAGCACCGTAACCATGCGATCGACAGATGGCGGCAAGACCTGGTCCGGATTTCGTGGCGCGCCCGGCGGCGACGATTACCAGAACATCTGGATCAATCCCAACAACCCCAACATCATTCTCATCGTCAGCGACCAGGGTGCAATCATCACCGTCAACGGGGGTGCCAGCTGGAGTTCCTGGTACAACCAGCCCACCGCGCAGATTTATCACGTAGCCGTAAGCCCCACTTTCCCCTATCGGGTTTGCGGAGGCCAGCAGGAGAGTGGTTCCGTCTGCATCTCCAGCCGCGGCAACGACGGCGCCATCACCTATCGCGAGTGGCATCCCGTGGGCGTAATCGAATACGGCTACGTCGCGCCCGATCCACTCGACACTGACATAATTTACGGCGGCGGCAGAAGCGAGGTCTCGAAGTTTCACTGGTCCACTGGCCAGGTTCAGAATGTCACTCCCATTCCGCTCCGCAGTCCAAAATACCGCACCGACCGCACCGAGCCCACGATGTTCTCGCCCATCGATCCGCACACCCTTTATTTTGCCAGTAACGTTCTTTTCAAAACCACCGATGGCGGAAACACCTGGCAGACCATCAGCTCCGATCTCACGCGCGAGAATCCAGGAGTCCCAGCCAGCGTCGGCGATCTAATCCCCAAAGGCGCGGAAAAGCAGCGCGGCGCAATCTACGCTCTCGCTCCTTCATTCAAGACCATCAACACACTCTGGGCGGGCACGGACGACGGCCTGATCTGGCAGACTCGCGACGGCGGCAAGAAGTGGAATGACATTACCCCAAAAGAATTAACGCCCTGGAGCAAAGTCACGCAGATCAGCGCCTCGCACTTCGACGACAACTCCGCCTATGCGTCCGTGAGCCGCTTCCGCATCAACGACGAGCAGCCCTATATCTACCGCACACACGACGGCGGAAAGACCTGGAAGCTGATCACCACCGGCCTGCCTGAAATTGGACCGGTCGACACGGTCCGCGAGGATCCCGTGCGCAAAGGCCTGCTGTTTGCCGGGACGGAGAATGCAGCCTGGGTCTCATTCGACGACGGCGATCACTGGCAATCGCTGCAGCTGAATCTGCCGCACACTTCCATGCGTGATCTGTGGATTCACAATGACGACCTGATCGTAGCCACCCACGGCCGCGCGTTCTGGATTCTGGATGACATCGCCCCGCTCCGCGAAGCCACCGCTGCACTCGCTGCCACCGACGCCCATCTCTTTACTCCAGCGCCCGCCTATCGCATTCAACGCGACACCTACACCGACACGCCGCTTCCGCCCGACGAACCCACTGCCGCCAACCCGCCCGATGGCGCAATCATCGATTACTACTTGGGCCATACCGCTTCCGCGCCTGTAACTCTCGAGATCCTCGACGCGCACGGCCAACTTATTCGCAAATTCTCCAGCACAGACAAGCCCGACGTCACCGAGGCCGAACTGAAGAAGCAACTCATTCCTCTTTACTGGCTGCGTCCTTTCCGTTCGTTGTCGGCAGATGCCGGAATGCACCGCTGGGTTTGGGATCTACATTATCCCGCACCTGATTCCACGCGCCACGACTATCCCATCTCCGCAATTCCCGGCGACACCCCTCGCTACCCGCTCGGCCCCACGGCGCTGCCAGGTACTTACACAGCCCGGCTCACCGCGAACGGAAAGAGTTATACCGCGAACTTCACCGTCAAGATGGACCCTCGCGTAAAAACTTCACCTGCCAGCCTCGAACAGAAATTTCAGCTGGAAAGGCATCTGGCATCGCTCCTGAGCGAGACTTCAAAAGCCGTAATGCAAGCCGGATCGCTGCACGAGCCGCTGCAAAAACTGAGCGATCAAGCCACCGGCCCCGCCCACGACGCCGTGCAAACTTTCCAGACCAAACTCACAGCGGTGCTCGGAGCGTCGTCCGGCTTCTTCGCGCCGCCTTCCGCCGAAGTCACTCTCGCGCGAGTCAACGGTCAGGTCATGGTGTTATATGGCCAGGTTTGGCAGGCCGATGCCGCACCGACCGCCGCGGAGGCTGCAGCCGCGACTGCAACCGAACACGACGCATCGGATGTGATGAAGCGCTGGGATGCGCTCAAGACTGCAGATCTTTCCGTGCTCAATCAGGCACTCCACACGGCTAATTTGCCGGAAGTACAAATCGAATCGGATCCGCACAGTGACGAAGGAGGGATGGACGAAGAATAGTTGATCACTACGATCTAACTCACCGCTATCTACAGAGCTTCCACGGCTCTCTGCAGTTCCTGTGCGACCTGCTCCGGAGTGCTTTCTGGGGCGAACCTCATCGGCTGTCCGATGCGCACACATATCTTCCCCGGCGGCGCAAACTTCTTGCCCGCCCGCTTCAACTCGAACAATCCGTGAATCCGCATGGGCAGCACCGGAATGCTCAGATTATTTGCCAGCAGTCCAATTCCGGCGCGAAACGGATTCATCTTGCCATCCACCGTATGACGTCCCTCGGGAAACACCAGCACGCTATACCCGCGATCCACCGCCGCACCCGCGTAAGCGAAACTCTGCCGGAATCCAGCTTCGCGCGGCAACGGAAACAGGTTCAGCAGCGAAACTCCCAGCACCCATCGTGTGCGATCGTAAACTCCCAACCACCATCCCCGGCTTGCAGCTGGCGTGTGCAACGCCTCCAGGTCTTCTCCACGAGTCGCGGACGCGATCCGGTTTCCCAGACGCGCCGGCATCGCTGCCTGCACGAACGCAAAATCCACGTCCGAAATATGATTGCAGACAACCAGCATCGGACCACTCCACCCGCGCAGGTTCTCCCGCCCTTCAATCCGCGGCCAGCCCAATAAAATCATCGCCGGCTTCCCCAGTAAATAGTGCACCAGCCATCGCACCCGCGTCACCGGCCAGCGCAAAACCCATCCCGGATAGTGATACTCCGCTCGCGGCCGCGCCTCGCCAAGCAGCATCTTCTCCACGTCACCCACAGTGCGCGCCGCACTGAAACGAGTCTCGCTCAGATCCACTTGGTACCGGTCCTCGAGCGCGCTGATCAGTTCCACACGCTCCAGCGAACTCAACCCGAGGTCGGAATCGAGCGCCGTACCAGCATCCAACTCAGCAACGGCTCTGCCCGTGATGCGGCCGATCAATTCCACCACAGGACTCTCACCTGCGCTCGCAATCTTGCCGCGAGGCCGAAGAATCTCCTTCGCGGCGAATTCGGCAATCAGGTTTCGCCTGGGCTTCTGCGTGCTCGTCCGCGGAAAGTCTTTCTGCGGCCACTCGACCCACATCCGCATGCGCTGGAATTCAGCCAGCGACTGGTTCGCCCGTTCCACGACCTCAGCAACACTGGCCCCGTTATGCAAATCGTCGCGCAAAATCAAAACAGCGCACGGCTCGGCGTTTCCTCCGCGCTCAATCCCCACCACCACACAATCTTTCACTTCCGGCTGCCGCCGCAAAGCAGCCTCCAGATCCTCCGGATAAATATTCAGCCCACCCGGCGTCACGATCACTTCTTTCTTGCGTCCCTTGAAATACAGATTCCCGGCGTCATCCAGCGCACCCACATCTCCGGTGCGATACCACCCGTCTTTATCTGTAACCCCATCGGTGACCCCGTCGACAACGGGCCGGTCTCGATCCCAATACCCCGCAGCGACCCCGCCGCCGCGAATCAAAATCTCGCCATCTTCTGCGAGCTTCACTTCCCGCCCGGGCAACACCTTGCCAATCGATCCCTTTCCCAACCTGAATGGATGATTCACGCTGATCAGCGATGTCGTCTCCGTCAGCCCATATCCCTGGATCGCGGCATAGCCCAGTCGATCCCAGAACTGTTCGGTCTCAGCATCCAGGGCCGCGCCTCCGCAAATAAATGCCCAGAACTTCCAGCCAAACTGCCGGCGAATCCCGCGAAAAATCCACCACCGTCGCAGGAAGTGTTTGCCTTCCGACGTCCGGAACCGCCTCCGAAACTCTTCCATCTTTCCGTGATCTTCGAGATCACGTTCGACCTTCTGTTTCAGCGACTGCAACATTCGCGGCACCGTCACCAGTACCGAAACCCGCTCCCGCCGGATCGTATTCACAATCTCCGATGGCCCAAACTCTTCTTGAAAAATCACGGTCCCACCCAACAGCGGAGGCAGAAACATCCCCAAGAATTGCCCAAACACATGGCTAAGCGGCAACAAATTCAAGAACCGCACCGGATGCACCCAGCGCTCATACTTCAAATATGCCTGCATCTCCCGCTCCAGCGGAGCAATGTTAGCCAGCACATTCCCGTGCGTGATGACCACACCTTTGGGTTCAGCAGTCGTGCCCGAAGTAAACACAATCTGCAGGATGTCATCGCGCCCAACTGCGACCTCCGACCGTAGCGCCGGCGTCTCGCCGGCTAACCGCGATAAGTCTTCCAGAATCACGTAAGATTCCGCGCCCGCATGCGTCGCATGCTCCCGCGAACAAACCCAAAGCCGGGCCTCAACCTGCCCCGCAACCCGCCCAGCAAACTCGCCGGAAGCCCCATCATCCATGGGAACAACAACAACACCTCTCAGTACGCATCCAAAGAACGCCGCGACCCACTCCGCACAGTTCTCACCCCACAACATCGCTCGGTCACCCTTGCCGATTCCGCGCGCCTCCAAATCGCCGGCGAACCGCAACGCCATCTCGAGAACCTGCCCGTAAGTGAACCACTCCATCCTGTATCCACGGCGCTGCCCGTAAGCGCGCTCATCGCGGTGCGCTTGAAAATTCGCCAGGAACAACTCTGCCAACGATTCAGCCATTCAGTTGAATCCGCGTCCGGTTTCGCTACAGTCTAAGTTTAGTGGAAGAGGGAAAGCGCAGGCGGTGCGGAGCACAGGGTGCGAGGGAGGTCGGGCTGAGGAGCGGACTGGGGCGCGGCCCGGGCGGTGGATTTCGTACGAAAAATAAATCTTCTTTGACGCTGACTTCAATGGCTGGAGTGAGTGAAGAACCCGGATTTCGGATCAAATTTTTTCTTCCGATAGCTCTGAAAGCCGCGTCCAGCGCGGACTTCGCGAAAGCGTATTTTGCAAAATCCTGCCGTCAAAGAACTTAGATCTCAAAATCTTGAGAACAAACATCTTAGGACGGCAGAACCCGGCTTCTATGGGCCGTCACTACCTCGACTATGATGGCGCAATTGCGGAATCGAGGAAAGGTCAGATGTCACATTGCGGCTGTGGAAAAAGGGAAGCTGCTGCGCACGAATCGTGATTTTATCCTCTCCAGGCCCAGTCAGTTTTGTACAATGTTCAAGTCCGCATCGGAGGTACTCATGCTGCCGCGCATAGTTGCGATGCTCGTCGCTTTTGCCTTTCTGAACGCACCGGCCGCTCCTGCGCAATCGAAAGAGCATAACCCAGACGATCTACTGGCTCGACTCTCATACAACAGTACTTATGTGTGGGATGTGAGCGAGAACCGTTCGCCGCAGATTTGCTTTGCTCTGTACCGCGACGGATATTTCCGCATATCGAGGAGATCAAGGCGGGTGCAGGACGGCACCGAAAGTCTCCAGGGGACGCTGCCCCAGGATCAGTTGGCGCGCTTCCGCAACCTGCTAAAGAACCTTGATTCTCAGACCGGGGTTGGCACCATCCACAAAGCCTCGGAGTCGCTCACGGCGGAAGTGATGCGCGACGGAAAGATCGTCCATTTTTTGTGGATCGATCCCGATCATGAGCGTCCGTTTCCAGATTCAGTGGCCCGTGTCGTGAACTGGTTACAGGATTTTGCACCGCAAGGCTCGTCACCCCTCACCCTGCGCGAGCTGAGCGATCAGCCAATCTGCCCGTCAGCCTCTGAGAAACCGCTGCATCCGGTGATGGCCAGTGCCCAAGGCATGTCGGAGGTCCCCCTATGCGAACCCAAAGGTGGAAATCGCTGATACGATCCGGCAGCCGCGATCTCGATAGCTCTTTAAGCGACGACTGACAGTTCCTCGCAGACTTCACTCCCGCCCCACCCCCAACGCATCCGCCACGCGATTAATGTAATTAAACCAAGAAGCAATCAACGTGATCTGCAAAATCCCGCGATCATCAAACCCAGCCCCGCGCAACCTCTCAATATCTTCCTTCGAACACTTGGTGGCGTCCTTGGTCAGCTTGACCACATAATTCACCATCAGCCGCTCCTGCGGCGTGATAGGCGCGGTGGTGTAATCCTTCTCCAACGCCTCGACCAGCTCTTTATCCAGCGTCACTCTACGCAGAAACTCTGCGTGTGACTCGATTCAATACTGGCACCGGTTGGTCACTGAGACCATCGTGGTAATCATTTCGTGCTGTCGCCGGCTGAGCGGCAGATCCGGCGACATCATCGCCCCAAAGGCCGCGAAGGAATGATAAAGCGCCTCGGGAATCAGCGTGTGCGACCCCACAATCGACGACCCGCCCGACTCATCTGGATGCACCGGCTCGAAGTACTCCTTGGGATACATCCCCTTCTGCCCCTCGACCGCCTGCCGCAGCTTCTCATCCGCCTCTGACATCGGTATGGTTCGAATCCAAGCCATAATCGCGATCACCCTTTATCCCTGATTTTGCAGCAATTGCGCTCCGCAAGGCTACACCGCGCGCACGCCCCTCCACATACCAGCTTTGTACTAGACGCCAACCATCCTCTTATATAGGGGCAGTCTGCCCGATCCGCTGGTACCCGCCATTGATTCCCTTGGTAACCCTTTCGTACACTCCCTTTCGGTAACCCTTGGTAACCATGCGGTTCTCCCCGTCCAGCCGTACAATTGCCCTTGTCCGACCGGCCATCTTCCAAATGGGAGTTTGGCCGCGTGACTTTCTCCCGCGCGGCGCTTCCGAGGAGCCGTCATGAGTTTCTCGGCTGTATGTTTTTAAGTTAGACCGGGTTCTGGGGCTCGTACACATATGGCGTTCGGTTTCGGGTTCAACAAACAGAAAGTTCTCAGCGCTGCGGAGAAGTATGTCCAACAGGGCAAGATGCAGAACGCCATCGCTGAGTACGAAAAGGTTCTCAAAGCAGATCCCAAGGATCTCACGGTCACCAATACCGTCGGCGATCTCTACTCCCGCCTCGGGGAAGCCAGCAAAGCTACCGAATGCTTCAAAGCTGTAGGCGATGCCTATGCCAACCAGGGTTTCACGGTCAAGGCCATCGCCATGTACAAAAAGATCAGCAAGCTCCAGCCCTCGCTCGAGAGCGTGCTGAAACTGGCCGAACTCTACACCCAGCAGGGACTCTTCAACGATGCCCGCGCCCAGTACCTGCAGGTGGCGGAAGAATTCCTGAAGGCCAGCGAGCTGGAAAACGCCGTCCGCATCTTCCAGAAGATTCTGGAAATGGATCCGGAAAACACCGCTATGCGCATCCGCCTGGCGGAAGTCTATGTTCGCCTGGGCAAGAAAAACGAAGCCTGGCAGATATTCTCCGCTGCCGCCGAGACTTTGCGTTCCAAGGGTTCGCTGCCCGCCGCCGAAGAAGTTCTGCAGCGCATGCTCACCCTCGATCCCGGCAATGGATACGCGCTGCTCATGCAGGGCCGCAATCTGCTCGAGGCGGGCGACGCCGAGGCTGCTATCGAATCGTTGCAGAAAGTCTCTGATCTCGATTCCAATCCAGACGGCCTCCGCGATCTGCTCAAGGCTTACCTGAAGACTGGACGCCTCTCCGATGCCGGCACTCTAGCGAGCAAGCTCTTAACTGTCCACAATGACCTAACCTCCATCTCGACTTTCGCTGACGCTCTCATGCAGGCCGGCCAGTTCGAGAACGCGCTCCAGGTTTATGACCAGCATGCCGAACGCTTGCTGGCGGAAAATTCCGACAAAGTTCTAAAGAACCTGCATTCCGTCATCGGGCACGTGCGTGACAATCCCGCGTCGCTCGAAAAGCTTCTCGATCTGTTCCACAAAGCGGGAGACAACTCTCACACCACCGAAGTCATCGAGCTCCTTGCTCATGCCTCGGTGCAGTCCGGCGACCTGCCCCGCGCTCGCGATCTCTATCAGAAGTTAACCACCATGGAGCCTGGCAATCCCCTGCACATGAGCAACTACCAGCAGGTAGCCAGCCAGATCAGCGGAGATTCCGGCGCCACCCTCATTTCTCCGGAGGAAGCCACCGTCATCGTCGACGAGCTGGAAACCACTTCTCCCTCCATCCATCAGCATTATTCCGATGCCGTCGCGCTCGCGGTTCGTTCCGCGCTCACCGATGCGGAACTTTTCATTTCTTACAACATGCCGGCCAAGGCCATGGGACCGCTTCTGTCAGCCTTGCCTCAGGCGCCCACCGACCTGCGCCTGAACCAGCGTCTGGCCTCTCTGCACACACGCGCCGGCCGTTTCGCCGAAGCTGGTGTCTGCTGCCGCACTTTGCAGGATGTCTACTCCGAGGCTGGTTATCCGGAAGAGGCTACCCGTTACGGCGAACTCGCCGATCGCTACCAGGAACGCTCCGGCGTTGCGCTGCTCACTGATTCCGTCGCCAAAGACGTCCCCGCTGAAACCCAAGAGGAAATTTCCGCCCCGGCAGAAGCCTCGGCGCCCTGGCCTGCAGCTGCGCCCCAGTCCACTGAAGATGCTGAGTTTGCGATTGTCAGCGATGCGGAGCAGGATCAAGCCGGCACCCAGGAAGAAGCACAAGAGGAAATTCCCCAAGAAGTTCAAGAAGAGCAGATTCAGGAAGACCAGGTTGAAGAAGACCAGGTTGAAGTCGTCGGCGAATCGGCCTCTGGTCCAGCCGAGATCGATTTGTCCTCGGAATGGGACGACTCCGTCGTCGTCGAAGCGGACGCTCCTGCTGTCGAGGCCGTTGCGGAAGCCGAAATCGAAGATGCGGTTGGCGAACATAAGCTGCCTGCCGATGAGGTCGACGAGGCAAAAGCCACCGAGACCGTCGAAGAAATCCGCTTCTATCTCGAGCATGGCATGCCCGAGCAAGCGTCCACGGCATTTGAAAAGCTTCAGACGGTCACCAACAACGAAGCCATCTTGTCGGCCATGGAAGCTGAAATCCAGGCCGCTGCACAGCCCACGCCTGCAGCAGAACCTGCAGCAGAAGAAGTAGTAGCTGCAGTAGAAGCCGCTGCTGAAATCACCGTCGACGAACCCTCCGAAGAGATCACGATTGAAGAAGCTCCAACTGTCGTTGAAGAAACTCCAGTTGCCGAAGAACCCGTGGCCGTCGTCGAAGAAGCTCCGCCTGCGCCGCAAGCCCCCCCGGCGAAACGAGCCGCTCCGCCGGTGTGGCACGCCAAGCCTGCCGCTCCCAAGCCGGTCGCGGCCGAACCTCCCGTAGCGCCTCCGCCCGTGCCGCCTCAGCCCGCGGTTCTTCAGGAGTTCGTCTCCGATTTAGAATCTTCTCTGGGCGATAGTTTCCTTCCCGGAACCATCTCGCATGAAGCCGAGCCCGCAGTCGAACATACCTCTGCCCACGCCAAACCCGAACTTGAGCCGATCGGAAACGCCGCTCCCACTTCCTTTGGAGTGCCCGAAGCTGAGCCCATGGGCGAGTTTGTAGCCGATCTCGAAGCTTCCCTGGGTGAAGACTTCCTCAAAGGCGCTCCAGTTGCCGAGCCTCAGCCCGAGCCTCAGCCCGCGGCTCAGACTCACGCCGCGCCCCGCGTTGAGGCGCCTGCCGCGTCGGCTCCTGCGCAGCAGCGGCCCGTGCCCACTTCCGCTCCGCAGGTCAGTGCTCCAATCGCCGCCAGCGCCGCAGCCGGTGCAGTGTCATCGGGGACGGTTGCTCCGTCTCCTCAAATGCCGGCCCCGGTTCCGCAGAAGCCTGCGCCTGCGATCGCGCCTCAAGTTTCGCCCGGCGTTCCCAGTACACCGGCCGCCGCCAAGTCTTCTCCTTTCGGCGAGGACGCCGGCGTGGATCTCGCCGAGATGTTCGGCGAGCTCAAACACGATCTCGAAGTCGGGGCTTCCACCACTGAGGAGGATCCCGAAACCCACTACAACCTGGGCATCGCGTTCCGCGAAATGGGATTGCTCGATGAAGCCATTGGCGAGTTGCAAAAGACCTGCCAGGCCGTCGAGCGCGGACACGCATTCCCGCAGGTCATGCAGACTTACACCTGGCTGGCGCAGTGCTTCCTCGACAAAGGCTTGCCCGAGGCCGCCATTCGCTGGTACCAGAAGGCTCTCGACGCTCCTGGCATCGACGAAGAAACCCGCACCGCTCTCCACTACGAACTGGCCGCCGCCTATGAAAGTGCCGGCGACAAGCCCTCCGCCCTCAAGCATTTCATGGAGGTTTACGGCCGGAACATCGATTATCGCGACGTCGCCGAGCGCATCAAGCCCCTGAAGTCGTAGAATAGCCCGATGGGTTTCGCCCCCGATCGTCATCCCTACTTCGCTTGTCATCCCGCATGGGCTTGTCATCCCGAGCGAAGCGAGGGATCTTGGTTCTCGCCTCCACTACTACGATCGCCGCAGCGGAGCGCCCAGTGACCACCGATCCTAAGCTGCCGGTCGAAAGCCGCACCGTCGCGGCTCCTTCCGAACCCTCGTCCGCGCAGAACCAGACCAGCACAACCCTCCTCGACCCCCCACCCCCAGACCCCGCACCGCAGGCCCGCAGCGGCCTGCAACTCTGGCTGCACCGGACTTCCGTATTCCTTTTCGTATTGATTTGCGCCATCGCCGGCGTCCTGCTCGTGATCCTGCCCTGGACCCCGGAGTGGACCGACAATTATCTTTTGCTCTCGTTTCCCTGGCTTCGCACTTTCGTCTCCACCGGCTTCTTTCGCGGCCTGTGCAGCGGCCTGGGATTACTCGATATCTGGATCGGCTTCGCCGAAGCCCTCCACTACCACGAACACAGCTAACGCCGAACGCAGTGCGGCCGGCCGGTACCAAAGCCAGCCTGACTTAAGAACGTGAGTCTTCCGATGACCAACAAGCTCAACCCCGCGCCTCTGGCCTACGAGAACGAGCCCTTTCTCAGCAGTCCCGATGGACGCATTCTCCGCATCCTCGCCGAATATCAGGAACCGCTCGCTCGTTTTCGCCGCGAGCAGATCCAGGACACCGTCGTCTTCTTCGGCTCAGCCCGCTTCCAGGGAGCCGCTGCCGCCCGGCAAAACCTGACGGCAGTCGAAAAAAACTCGAAAGCTCCCGCCGCCCAGCAGCAAAACGACCTCAAGCGTGCCGTCGCCGCCGTCGATATGGCCCGTTACTACGAGGACGCGCGCCGCCTGGCCTATCTTCTCACCGAGTGGTCCATTCAGATTCCCGCTCGCCGACGCCGCTTCGTCGTCACCACCGGCGGCGGTCCCGGCATCATGGAAGCCGCCAATCTAGGCGCCCACGAAGCCGGAGGCAAGACCATCGGCCTCAACATCAATCTCCCATTCGAGCAAAATCCCAATTCCTACATCACGCCCGCCCTCAACTTCGAGTTCCACTATTTCTTCATGCGCAAGTTCTGGTTCGCCTACCTCGCCAAAGCGCTGGTAATTTTCCCCGGAGGCTTTGGCACCATCGACGAACTCTTTGAAATCCTCACCCTCGCCCAGACCGACAAACTAGCCAAGAAAATTCTCGTCGTCATCTACGGCAGCGAATACTGGCATCGCATCATGAACTTCCAGGCCTTCGTCGACGCCGGCACAGTCGCCCCCGAAGATTTAAACCTCTTCAAATTCGTCGACACCCCCGAAGACGCCTTCACCTTCCTCCGCGACGGCCTGACCGAGTACCACCTGGGCGGCCAACCAAAAAAAGAAAAAGAAAACGAAGTCCTACCCGAAATCGCCAAGACCAGGCCCTAACGATTCTGTCATCCTGAGCGGAACAAGCGGTTGCGCGCTAAGTGCAAGCGCTTGTGTAGTCGAAGAGCCTGCCCCGAGCGAAGCCGAGGGGACCCCTTGCACCTCCAAATAGCCATCGACTCCGCCAGGCACTTCTATCTCGGAACGTTGCCTTCTTGCTCTAAACTGATAGATGAAAGCTGACAGCGTGCTCCTCTACTACATCACCGACCGTAAGGCTTTCCCCGGCGACGAGCCCACCCGCCGCCGCCGCTTGCTCGATAAAATCGCCGAAGCCGCCAGCCAGCAGATCGACTACATCCAGCTCCGCGAAAAGGATCTCTCCACCCGCGACCTCGAAGCACTAGCCCGCGAAGCGATGCAAATTATCGGCGAAAAAAGAAAACTGACCACTGACCACTGGCCACTGGCAACTGCTCTCCTGATCAACTCTCGTACCGACGTAGCTCTAGCCACAGCAGCCAACGGCGTTCACCTTCCAGCTAACGACATCTCCCCGCAAGAAGTAAGAACAGCATGGCAAAGCAAGTGTGGCGCGGGCGCCCCCTTGACAAGCTCAGGGCAGGCTCTCGCCCGCGACTCGCTGCCAAGTCCACTGATAGGAGTCTCCTGTCACTCCCCGCAAGAGGTATTCGATGCTGCCGCAAATCAAGCCAGCTTCGCTGTCTTAGCTCCCGTCTTCGAAAAAAAAGACACCCAACCTGCAGGCCTGGAAGCTCTGACTCAAGCCTGCCGTGCAAGAATCCCAGTGTTAGCTCTTGGAGGAGTAACTCTGCAAAATGCTCAGTCATGCCTGAAAGCCGGCGCAGCGGGCATCGCCGCAATCCGTCTATTCCAGGAAAACGACATATCCAAGATCGTCCGCCACTTGCCCAGCTAAGAGCGTGGAGCAGGCCTTCAGGCCTGCGCGAAGAACTATCCCAACAACCCACAACCAAAAAGGCCACGCCGCAAAAGCAGCGTGGCCTTCTCGCGATACAACCTACTGTGCCGGCGTCGTCGGAGTAGCCGCTGGCGTACTCGCTGTCACTTCCGGAGTTGCCGTAGGACTAATCTTCACCGTAGCCAGGATCTTCCCCAGCCGCTGAAAGACTTCCTTACTATCCACATGCTTGCCGCCTTCGGTCTCGCTTCCGGTGGTCGCAACCTTAAGCGCGAACTCATAGCAAGCCCCGTTCTCGAAGACGTGATAATACTTCGACGCTTCCTCGCGAGTCCCTTGGCTGGCAAAGGTTTCCGAGGACTGCAGTTCCATGTCGCCAATCATCAGCTTCGACGGCTGTATGGCGGCCGATGCTGGTGCTTCCGGATCCACGGGAGTCGCAGGCTTGGCGTCGGAGAATTTGCCGCACTGCTCCTCTGTCATCGTCTTATTCACGCTAACGTTGAAAAACGCCGCAGCCAGATCGCCGTTCGGGTAAACAGATGTGGGCAAAGTAACCGCTGCGATCGCAACTCCGCCCGGCTGCACGAAGTCCATTGGAACCGCGTCAGATGAGATAAGCTGATTCGCCGCATCTCCAGTCTCGAGCGAATCCTTGCGCGGATACCGGAATGAAATACCGGAAGCCTTGTCCTCATAAGTAACCGTGACCGGCGCCTTGCGGACAACTTTCTTGTGCACCGGCTGAGCCGCAGCCGGTGCCGCGGGAGCGACTGGTGTCGCAATCGGCGGCAGGGGCTGCGTCATCGCCACCTGACTGGTTGCGTTCGTGGGTTGAGGTTTATCGCTGGAGCATCCGACGGCTACCGAACAAGCGATCAAGAGCGCGGCGAACACCAGCGTGCTCGTGGTTTTATCGAAACTGGTTCTAGCGAGATTAGTCTTGCCCCAGGTAACGGAGTCCAGGGTTGCCGGGTTACCGTGAAATGGGGTGGTGCGAAATGCCTTGGTCTTAACTGGCAAGTTGCGAAACAGATTGATGCGGTTCATGGTTGGTCACCTCCTGCTGCCAAGCAGCGCAAGTGAGATTGCACGGAGGAGGCCAAGCATCGAACCATTGATTTAACGGGGGTTAGAGCAACGGAGGACGCCAGCGCTCGTGGCGTCGCAGACACGATGTGGACAGTGAGACACGAAGTAGAGGCCGCACATGGTCCAGCCGCAAAGCGGCGAAAGAATGCAGCCCACAGCCTGCCCTGAGCGAAGCCGAAGGGGCGTAAGCCGTGGGTTAGAAACAGAGGGAGCGAGCTCGGGAGGGCGAAAGCAAATTGGGCTGCTCTCAAGTATTCTTGAGCCGTGACAACCAATTCCACAACGCTTTTTCGGCCAGTAGGCCAGAAGGAGTTCGATCTCGTGCGAGCCAGCGGCTATCGTGAGTTCCCGCCGAGATTACCGGAGCAGCCATTCTTCTACCCGGTACTTAATGAGGATTATGCGACGCGGATCGCGCGGGACTGGAACACAAAAGACGAGCGTTCAGGTTTCGCGGGATACGTGCTGCGGTTCAACGTGCAAAACGAGTTTCTTAGCCGATACGAGGTCCACGTGGTCGGGAACTCCGCTCATCGTGAATACTGGATCCCGGCGCACGAACTCGCGCGCCTGAATGCGAATATCGCGGGTAGCATCGAGGTGGTCGCTGAGTTTCGGGGAAGGAATAGCCCACTCATTCAAACTGCTTCCGAAACGCCGCAAGCTGCTCCTGCATTCCCGCGATTTCCTCCCGAAGCTCCGCCACTTCACTCTCGAGGATGGTCAGACGATCCTCCCTCGAAGGATTCTCCACTCTCGAAGGATTCTCCCGGGCTCGCGCCGGTTCCACGGGAACCGCACCGCCAGCGAACAAATGCATGTAGCGCGACTCTTTCGTACCCGGCTGTCGCGGCAGCACGGCAACCAGCGGAGGCTCGCGCTGGCTGAGCCGGTCCAGCGCTCCATGCACATCTTCCAGCGTCTCGAAGCGATACATGCGCTCGGCTCGTCCTCGCAACTCGCCCGGAGTCTGCGCCCCCCGCAACAGCAGCACGCACAAGATCGCAATCTCCCGCCGGTCGAAGTTGAACACTTCCTGCAACCGGTGCTCATACTTCGGAACCCGGCTGTCAGCGCCGCTGGCCGGTCCCGCCAGCCGCTGTACTTGCAGCGAGTCCAGCGCAGCCCGCACCGCGTCTTCATCGAGCGTCATCACCGGATCGCGATTATTCTTCTGATTACAAGCATTCACCAGCGCGTTCAGCGACAAAGGATAGTAATCGGGAGTTGTAATATCTTTCTCAATCAACGCCCCCAACACCCGAACTTCCACATCACTCAGAGGATCCACGCCCACACCATCCATCCTTAGAACAACGCTGTCGGACGCCGCACCCACGGCCTGCCTTTTTCCTTGGAAACCTTCTCCACGTCGTTCACATACGCACTGGTTTGCGTTAGCACATGATGCAGATCGTTGCCCACGCTGATAAACGTGAAGCCCTTGTCCAGAAATTCGCCAACCCGCGCCGTCCCAAATAGAAATAGTCCCAGGACCACTCCATTCTTGCGTGCGTGCTCAATCAGTTTCGTCGTGGCTGCATTCAGCTCGGGAGACGTGTACATGTCGGGAAACTTGTACTTCTCGAACAATCCCATCGACATACACAGATCGTTCTGCCCAAGGAAAAGAATGTCGACCCCTGGCACCGCCGCAATCTCTGCCATGTGCTCGATGCACGAAGCGGTTTCCACCTGCAGCGCCACGATTCCATCCTTGTTAAAGTTTCCCGCGTAGCCGAGGAGCCCAGCCTTGTCCATGCTGCGCTGCGGAAAATAAACCGAGCGCGTCCCCGTCGTCGGATACTTCGTGCAACTTACCGCCTGGCGTGCCTCTTCGGCGCTGTTGATGTAAGGAATCAGCACCCCGTCCGCGCCCAGATCGAGCGCCTGCTGAATTCCGGGACGGTCGTTATAAGCCCCGACCCGGACCAGCGATTTGGCGCCCCCGTTTGCAATCCCGCTCAGCATCGCCGAAAGTTCTACGTTGTGCATGGGACCGTGCTGGGTATCCACCAGCAGCCAGTCGTAGCCGCTGTGGGCCAGTTGTTCGGCGACAGTAGGACTGTGAGAATTGACGAACAACCCCAACTTCGGGATTCCATCGTGCAGTTGTTTCTTGAATTCAGAACCGCTCAGTGCAGGTGCTGCCATAATGACATTCCTCCCAAAAGCAAATTGAATTCTGTAGTCTATCCCAGCCCGATGAGCACAAAGTGAATGCCCAGCGAATTATTCGTCGTGTGGTGACCCGGGGACATGAGTCACATTCAGCCGTTTCTTGGAGAACTGATCGCGCTGGAACGTTTGGCTCGCTTCCCATCGCCACTGCCGAACTTGCCGATCCCTGACACCGGTTCTTGATATAGTTCCAACCAGCCTGGAGTCACATCCGGCGTAAGGAGCGAAAATGCGGCTGCTATTGAACTGGGTTCTCAGTGCGTTAGCCGTCTGGATCGTAGCGAAGATCGTGCCGGGGATTTCCGTCAGCGGGCCCGTCGCCGCTCTGATCGCCGCGCTGGTCATCGGCTTCATCAACGCCACGATAGGAGTCCTGCTGAAAATCCTCACCTTTCCCCTGACCTTGATCACCTTGGGACTCTTCTGGTTCGTGATCAACGCCTTGATGCTGAAATTTGCATCGGCTCTGGTTCCCGGTTTTCAGGTGCGCACCTTCACGGCCGCGTTCCTCGGCGCCATCCTGCTCAGCGTGGTAAACGTGCTGCTGAAGTGGCTGGTTTATCCCTCGCAAGACCGGGGCTAGCAAATGATGGCGGCAGCTCATTCGTATCTCCGGCCGGGGCCAGCATCCGCCATCGAGCCCCAGCTCATCTCTATCCCCGGAGCTTGGTTCCTCATGGGCTCGGTCTCCGGCCAGGATTGCGAACGCCCCGTTCACCGTGTCTGGATCGACGCTTTCCTGCTCGCCGCGACGCAAGTCACCAACGCAGAATACGAACGCTATGTGAACTCGACATCGTCCGATCCGCCACCTTTCTGCCATGATCAGAATTTCAACCATCCCCAGCAGCCCGTAGCCGGCGTCTCCTGGTTCGACGCAGATCTTTACTGCCAGTGGCTAGCCGAGCAGACCGGCCGCCCCTTTCGTCTTCCCACCGAAGCGGAATGGGAGCACGCCGCCCGCGCCGATCTCGAGCAAAACGATTTCCCCTGGGGCAACGACCCGCCTCAATCTCTCCCCGACTATGCCAAGCGTTGGCAGACCGGCCCCGAACCCGTCGCCCGCTATACCCCGAACCGCCTGGGTCTCTACAACATTTGCGACAACGTCCACGAGTGGTGCAGTGACTGGTACGATCCCAACTATTACGCAATTTCCCCGGACCGCAATCCGCGCGGCCCTGAGAAGGGCCAGCGCAAAGCCTCGCGCGGTGGATCATGGCGTCATCACGTCAAAGTCTCTCGCTGCTCCGCCCGTTCCAGCATCCCTCGCGAATTCCATTACGCCGACTACGGATTCCGCGTAGCCTGCAACCTCATATAATCTTGTCATTCCGAACCGGGCGAAAGCCCGGCGAGGAATCTGCTGTCTGCCGGCATCTCCTCCGAATCGAGGGCAAGCATAAATGTTCCGTGACGACCTGCTCCGCAACAAACGCATCCTGATCACCGGCGGCGGGACGGGCCTCGGCAAAGCCATGGCGCAGCGCTTCCTACAGCTGGGAGCCACACTCTACATCTGCGGCCGCCGCGAAAAAGTTCTCGAGGAAACCGCCGCGGAGCTTTCCAACGCCACCAGAGGCCCAATCCACGCTCTCCCCTGCGACGTCCGCAATCTCGACGCCGTCGAAGCCATGGTCGATTCCATCTGGAAAACCGCCCCGCTCGACGTCCTGGTCAACAACGCCGCCGGCAATTTCATCGCCCGCACCGAGGAACTTTCCCCGCGCGCCTTCGAATCCGTAATCGGTATCGTTCTCCTCGGCACGCTCCACGCCACCATGGCTTGCGGACGCCGCTGGCTCAAAGCCTCCCATCCCGCCACCGTCCTCAGCATCTCCGCCACCTACGCCCCAGTAGGGTCGGCGTACGTAGTGCCCTCGGCCATTTCCAAAGCCGGAGTCGAGGCCCTCACCCGCAGCCTGGCCGTCGAGTGGGGCAATCGCGGCATCCGCATGAACGCCATCGCCCCCGGCCCCATTCCCACGCAAGGTGCGTTCTCCCGCCTTATGCCGCGCGCTGATCTGGAAGCGTTGGCGCTCGATCGCAATCCGATGCATCGCTTCGGCACGACGGAAGAATTAGCAAACCTTGCCGCATTTCTAATCAGCGATGGCTCCGCCTACATCAACGGAGAAGTAATTCGCATGGATGGCGGTGAATTTCTCCAAGGCGCTGGAGAATTCAGCAACCTAGGCCGCGTTCTAACCGAAAAAGACTGGGAATCCCTGAAACCACGCAAAAAGTAAGGAGCAGCACAGCCCGATTTTGTCGCTGAAGGCTGGAGCCAGAACCCGTCCCCCCGCATCCAACCTAGCAATGGAGGTTCCTATGTACGTTGTTCTTGGAGCAAGCGGCAACACAGGTCACGTAGTGGCGAAGAATCTTCTTGCCCGCCAGCAAAAGGTTCGTGTCGTCGGCAGAAACTCAGCTCATCTACAACCTCTCGCGGCTCAGGGTGCGGAGATATTCGTCGGCGATGCCACCGATCCTTCCGCCTTAACCAAGGCTTTTCAGAAAGCAGATTCAGCCTATGTGATGATTCCACCGAACCCCAGCAGCAACGATCCCCTCGCTTATGAAGAACGTGTAAGCGATGCCATTGCTGCCGCCATCAAAAGCGCCGGAATCAAGAATGTGGTTTCGTTGAGCAGCGTTGGAGCGGACAAAACCGACCGGACCGGGCCCGTCCTTGGCCTGCACCACCTCGAACAAAAGCTCAACCAGATCGATAGCGCAAACATACTCCATCTGCGGGCCGGCTACTTCATGGAAAATACCCTGCCTCAGGTGCGCACCATTCGCATGGCCGGCTCTGTGATCGGGCCCCTTCGGCCAGACCTCAAACTCCCCATGATCGCCTCTCGCGACATTGGAGCTGCAGCCGCCGATGCCCTCTTGACTCTCGGCTTCCACGGCAAGCAGACCCGCGAATTGTTGGGACAGCGCGATCTCAGCTACACGGAAATCGCCACCATAATTGGCAAAGCCATCGGCAAACCGAATCTCGGATACGTTCATGCACCCGACGATCAGGTTCGATCCGCGATGGTTCAGATGGGAATGTCAGAAAAGTTCGTCGGGCTGCTTCTCGAAATGTGCGCCTCACTGAACTCAGGTTATATGCGAGCGCTCGAACCTCGCACCTCCCGTAACACGACGCCGACGCCGTACGAAACCTTCGTCGCCGAGTCGTTCGTCCCGGCTTATCAACAACAAGCGGCAGCATAAGTGCATCGCGGGCAGTACCCATAGGGCCGCGCCCACCTCGGGCGTGGCCTTTGCACCTATCCACTTCTAAACACAAGCCTTCCACTCGACAGGCCAATTACCGACGTAATTAGAAGCCGCTCATCCGGCTGTGATTAGATGTGACTTAGGGTTGCGGACGGCAACGCAAGCGTATTCCTGGCATTCTGCGCGTCTTCCGGAACCGGGCTGGAAGGGCGATTCGCAGCGCATAGCACTCCAACCTTAAAAGCGGTTGTGCACGGGCTTTGGCAGCGCGGTTCGAGGGAAAACCATGTCAAAAAAGATCCTTGTGGTGGACGACTCCAAGACAGCGTTGATGATGGAGCGCGAGATTCTGGAGAAGCGTACGACCTACGAGTGCGTGACCGCCAGCGACGGCCAGGAAGCCGTCGAGAAGGCCCAACAAGAGCGCCCGGATCTGATTTTGATGGATGTCGTCATGCCCCGCATGAACGGATTCGAAGCGTGCAAAATGATGCGTCAGCAATCCAGTACGCGCGAAACTCCAATCGTTCTGGTCACCACTCGGGGCGAGGAAGCTTACATGGAAGCCGGCTTCCAGAGCGGATGCAACGACTACATCACCAAACCGGTGAACGGCGCCGAACTCGTAGCCCTTCTACAAAGCTATTTGGGCGAGTAAAGCAACGAACCGGCCCGGGCTTCCTAAGTTAGTTGAATCAGTGCAGTTTGTTAAGCGCAAACTTGATCAGTGCAACCTGCTCATTGCAATAAGGACTTCATGAAAAGTAACAAGAGAGACGCACCTGAGGTGAAGCCCCCTGCAGCCGACCCAACGACCGACGTGCGGCTGGAAGCGGCCCGCGAGAGGCTGGCGGAAAGCACGGGTCAAGAAGATGCCATCGATGGCCTGCGCGAGATTGTGGCCAACTTCTTGGGCTCTGAAGAAATTGGCCTGTTCCGGGTTGATCGTGGCACTTTAGCCTTTCACGTTTTCTGGTCCTTCGGAATCGACCTCGAAAAATACGACCTGCTGCGAGCCCTAGGCGAGGCCGGTCTTCAGCGCGTGATGCGCGGCGAGTGCCACGTTGAACTCGGCACTCGCGACCACTCCGGCGCCACGGCCAAGGCCCAGGCCTTTGTTCCTATCCGTTCGGCGAACCAAACCATAGCGATACTTGCCATATTACGTTTACTTCCTCAGAAGCTGGCCTTTGACCGGTCCGACATGGAACTGTTCAAACTTCTTTCGCATGAGGCTGCTCGGCCCTTGTTTGGCCCAAGCCCCTTCCCGAAGCCCGCGTCCGAGGACTCTGGAATGAGTGCATGAGCGAAAACTCCCCTAAATTTAATCCGGCCGTCCTGCCCGCGGAGTTCATGGAGAAGTTCGAACGCCCGAAGGCCAAGGAACCCCGCTACTTCCTTTATCCCGGACAAATCTTCGTAACCCGTGATCCCGTTACCATCTCAACCATTCTCGGATCCTGCGCCGCCGTCTGTCTCTGGGACCGGAACAAGCGAGCGGGAGGAATGAACCACTACCTCCTGCCCGAAGGCGTTGATGAAGGACCGAACCGCCTGCGCTACGGCAATGTTGCCAATCAGGAACTCCTGAACCAGGTCCTCGCTCTGGGATGCGAAATCCGAAACATGCAGGCCAAGATTTTCGGCGGCTCCAGCGCTTTCGGCGCCGACCCGTCGCACTCTGTGGGATCGAGGAACGTAGAACTCGCGGAGAATTTTCTTCGCGCCGCCGGCATTCGCGTGGTGGAAAAGGAAGTTTCAGGAAAGCGTGGCCGCAGACTGGCTTTTCAGATTTCCGACGGCGTGACCACCATCAAGAATTTCGACCAGGTGTAGTGAAGCTAGGCGTCTCGAATTAGAAGCTGAATAGGAGCTGTCCTACTAGATAGCTCCGATGGGCACGACTTTAGTCGTGGTTAGGCTCGGGAAGGGCACGACTTCAGTCGTGCCGTACAGAATCAATAGGGATGCGGGGCTTTAGCCCCTCCCTAACTCGACTGCGAAAGGAGGACCAATGGATTTGGCGGACTTTGACCGTGACGCAGTGCTCGCGTCGTTCCTCGTCGAGTCCGAAGAAGGCCTGGACACGATGGAGCAGGCGCTGGTCCAGATGGAATCCAATCCTTCCGATCCCGAGCTGCTGCCCAATATTTTTCGTGTCGCCCACAGTCTCAAAGGGAACGCAACCTCCCTGGGCCTGAGTGAACTAGCCGGCTTCGCCCACGTCGTAGAGGACTTGCTCGATGTTTTTCGCGAGCAGCAGGCGCTGCCCAGCGCAGACTTGATTTCTCTGCTGCTGAAGGCCGTGGACGAACTTCGTGTCATGGTCTCCGCCGCCAAGGCTGGGTCGCAGCCACTGACTGCGAAGCAGCAGAAGATCAGAAAAGAAATTGCGCAGGAAGTCGAAAAGCGGTCCAAGAGAATCCTCTCTCCCAGCGGCGCACGGGAATCCGGCTCAGCCGCGAAGATCGACACGCTCCCCGGCGCCAGTCCCCGCACCCTCCGCGCCGATGTCGACAAACTCGACCACATGTTGGACCTGACCGGCGAAATCGTCATCGCACAAGGCCGCATTCGCCAGATGATCGAGAAGCTCGGCACCGAGCAAGGCCGCACTCTTTTGGAAATGCATCGCGAGGCGGAACGCCTCTACATGGACCTGCAGAATGAAGTCATGAGCATCCGCATGGTCCCCGTCGGTCCTCTGTTTCGCCAGTTTATTCGCTCCGTGAGAGACCTCGCCCGCAGCCACGGCAAAATGGCGCGTCTTGAAGTCATCGGTGGAGATGTCGAAGTCGACACCACCGTGCTCGAACAATTGAAGGATCCTCTGCTGCACCTGCTCCGCAACGCAGTTGATCACGGCCTCGAAACCCCGGCCGACCGCGAAAGCCACGGCAAAAATCCCTGCGGAGTGATTCGCCTCTCGGCCGCCCATAGCGGCGGCAACATCATCGTAAAGCTGCAGGATGACGGCGTCGGATTCGACCGCGCACGCATCCTCGAAAAAGCAAAACGCCTTGGTCTCCTGTTTGGCAAAGACAAAGACAAAAACGAGCTCAGCGACCAGGATCTCTACGATCTGGTCTTCCAGCCCGGGTTCTCAACCGCTGAATCAGTCACCGATCTCTCCGGCCGAGGAGTGGGTCTCGACGTCGTCCGCAGCAACATCGAGGTTCTGCGCGGGACCGCCGAGATATCGAGTATCGCCGGCAAAGGAAGCACCATCACCATCCGTCTGCCCTTGACCCTGGCCATTATCGAAGGCTTTTCGGTCCGGGTGGGCAGCGAAACTTTTATTGTCCCGCTCGAGCATGTCACCGAATGCACCGAATTGCCCGCAGAGCAGCGCAGTCTCGAAGCCAGCGGAATCCTCAGCCTCCGTGGAAACGCTGTTCCCTACATCCGTTTGCGGCACATGTTCAGCGTCGCCGGTGAGACCCCGAAGAGGGAAAACGTAGTGGTCGTCAAGATCAACGAATTTCATGCTGGCATCGCAGTCGATGAATTGCTCGGCGGCATGCAGGCGGTCGTGAAGCCGCTAGGCAGGGCGTTTCGAGCCCTTTCGGGAATCGCTGGCTCAACCGTTCTGGGGGATGGACGCGTCGGTCTGATTATCGACGTGCCCACTCTTCTGCGCGGAGTGATGCAGTCGGCTCTGCAGGCCCAAGCTTAGTTCCAAGACAGTCATCAGAGATTAGATCAGAGGGAGAGAGGTGAGGAACAATGAAGACTTGGCAAGATCGAAAAATAGGCACGCGACTAGGCGTCGTCTTCGGCGCCATTCTGCTGTGCGTAATTGCGGTCGGCGGATTCGGACTGACCTGGCTCGGCCGGCTGAACTCCGATATGGCGGGCTCAATCCAGAAGCGTTACAACACGGTTGAGTTGACCCGCCAGACCATCGAGCACTCAATCACCAACGCCCGCATCACTTTTCAATTGTTCGAGACCACCGATGCCGAACAAGAAAGAAAGCTGAACCAAGAAAACGATGCGATCAGCCAGGAAATCAGCAATCAGGTTGCGCAAATCGAGAAGACTCTCAGCTCTTCCCAGGAGCGGGAACTGTTCGAAGTCGTCACCCGGGACCGCGACGCCTACAAAGACGCGCGGGCAAAAGCCAAGAAGCTCTTGCTGGACAAGAAACGCGACGAAGCGATGGCCGCGTTGAGCGGGGATGTGATCCCGGCTCTCGACAAGTACCGCGCCACGTGGCAGAAGTTTATCGACCTTCAGACCGCCGCCATGCAGCAGACTATAAGGGAAAGTCAGCAAGCCTACGCCGTGGGGCGAAGCATTGCACTGTTGCTCCTGATCGTCACTCTCGTCCTGGCCACTTTCGCAGCCATCAGCGTTACCAGAAGCATTACCACCCCGATCCAGCAATCCGTCGAGCACGCGCAACGTATCGCTGCCGGCGACTTGAGCAGAGAGATTCAGATCACGAACTCTTCCGAGACTGGCCAATTGCAGCTGGCTATGCAGGAAATGAGCGGCCGCCTCTCGGGCATCATCCGCGACGTCCGTGAAGGATCGGCAGCGGTCGCCTCAGCCGCCCAGCAAGTCTCTGCGTCCTCGCAAAATCTTTCTCAGGGAACCAGCGAGCAAGCTGCTTCTGTGGAGGAAATGAGTTCGAGCCTCGAAGAGATGAATGCATCCATCACTCAAAATGCCGACAACAGCCGGCAAGTTGAGCAGGCCGCTGCCAAGGGAGCGCTATCCGCGGAAGAAAGCGGCAACGCAGTCAAAGAGACAGTCGAGGCCATGAAGCAGATCGCCGCCAAGATCTCGGTGATCGAAGAAATCGCCTATCAGACCAACCTTCTCGCCCTGAATGCCGCGATCGAGGCCGCGCGCGCAGGCGACCAGGGCCGCGGTTTTGCCGTGGTAGCAGTCGAGGTTCGAAAGTTAGCCGAGCGCAGCCAGCTAGCTGCCCAGGAGATCGGCGGCCTCGCCGGAAAGAGCGTCAGCGTGGCCGAACGCTCCGGCCGCCTGCTCGCTGACCTGGTGCCGTCAATTAAGAAAACTGCCGAACTCGTGCAGGACGTGACCGCCGCTTCCACCGAACAGTCGAGCGGTGTAACCCAGATCAACCAGGCCATGGCTCAGGTCGACACTGTCACTCAGCGCAACGCTTCGTCGGCCGAAGAACTTTCCAGCACCGCGGAAGAATTGGCTGCGCAGTCCGAGCAACTACAGCAGCTGATGACTTTCTTCCGTGTAGCCGGAGAAAAGTTCGCCGGAGAAAAGTTTGGAGAACCGTTCGGCCGTCGCGGCGCCGACGGCAAACAACAGCGCATGATCATGCCCCTGAAACCCGCATTCAGAAACGATCCTGCGCAGCCCGGCCACGTCCGTCCAAACCACGGCAAAGCAACGGAAGAGGCGAACTTCTCTCCGTTCTAAGCGGTCGCCGGAAAAGCCGGGCAAACGCGACCATGCCAACGGCAGAAATGTGAGGAACGAAACTATGCGAGCGTCGGATCAGGGGAAAAAGCAACTCCCCGCAAGCACCGTGCAGTACCTTACCTTCCTGACTGCGGGCGAGGAGTACGCCATCGCGATCGTGAAGATCAGGGAGATCATCGAGTATGAGGCCGTCACCACCGTGCCCAACACTCCGGTCTGGATCCGCGGTGTCACCAACCTGCGCGGCAAGGTTGTCCCCGTGGTTGACCTCGCCGTAAAGTTCGGCATGCCGGCCGCAAGCATTTCCAAGTTCTCTTGCATCATCATCACAGAAGTGATGTTCCAGGGCGAAAGCCTCATCATGGGAGTTCTGGCCGATTCAGTGAACCAGGTCATCGAGCTTTCCGCCGACGAAATCGAAGCTACTCCGCCGTTCGGTACTCGCGTCAAAACCGAATACCTTCTCGGTATGGGAGCGCTGGGCAAGAAGTTTTGTCTCATCCTTGACATCGACAAGGTGCTCTCCGCCGATGAAGTGCTAGCCGTGACCGAGTCCACCGCAGGCGAAGAAATTTCAGACGCCGCGGTCATCAATGCACCCGCCAAGGCGGCCAACCGGATCGGGACTGGAGCATAGCCGTGAGCGCCGGATCCGGTGCGGGCGCTTCTCGTCAGATCGACCCCAGCCTTGAGCAGCAACCCCAGCTCTCGGTCAGCCCTGCCTTGTTCCAGAAATTCCAGAAACTGATCTACGCCGAAACCGGCATCTGGCTGGGAAACTCAAAAAATGCGCTGCTGTGCGGACGCCTCTTTCGCCGCCTTCGCGCCCTCGAAATTGCTTCTCTAGAAACTTATTACGAACGCGTTTCCCATGCCGATCAGTACGAAGAACGCACCCGGATGATCGACGCGATCACAACCAACGAGACCCGCTTCTTCCGCGAGCCGCGTCAATTCGGGTTCATGGTGCAGCAAGTGCTCCCGCGCTGGCGCGCCCAGGCCGAGCACGGCTCGCGCCCCAGGCGAGTGCGCATCTGGAGCGCCGGATGTTCTTCCGGCGAAGAGCCCTACTCCATCGCCATGCTGCTCGCCAAGCATCTTCCCGCCGAGCAAGGCTGGGACGTTCGCCTTCTCGCCACCGACATCTCCAACCGCGTCCTCGAAAAAGCGCAACGGGGAATTTACCCCATCACAAAATCGGCGGAGCTCCCCGCCGACTTACTCCACACTTTCATGCTGCGCGGAACCGCCGATCGTCAAGCCGACATGAAAGTGAAAATCGAAATCCAGCAGATGATCGAGTTCCGCCGCCTCAACCTGAACCAGGAATCCAATCTGCCCGAAGGCCCATTCGACGCCATCTTCTGCCGCAATGTCCTCATTTATTTTGATATGGCCTCAAAACGCAGAGTGGTAGCCAACCTCACCCATAATCTTGTGGCCAACGGCTATCTCTTCGTGGGCCACGCCGAAAATCTGAACAGCATGTTCCCGGAGCTGCGCAGCATCGAGCCAACCATCCTCATCAAGACCGAAGGAAGCGAGGGCCAGTGAACACGAATCCCAACCCGCTTTCTTCTGCGGTCCCAACTGCCTCAGCAGACCCAAAGCGCGAGCGCCAGCATGGCGACGAGTTGCGAGTCCTCGTCGTCGACGACTCCGCCATGGTCCGCCAGGTAATGCAAGCCATCCTCAGCACCAACCGCATGGTCAAAGTGACTGTCGCCGCCGACCCGTTGATTGCCTGGGGGAAAATGCAGAAAGACCCTCCCGACGTAGTCATTACCGACCTCGAAATGCCCCGCATGGATGGCGTCACATTCATCCGGAAAATCATGGCCGAGATGCCAACTCCTGTTGTCGTCTGCTCCGGCCTCGCTGCCCGTGGCACCGAACTCGCGCTTCGCGCCCTCGAAGAAGGCGCGGTCGAAGTTATCACCAAGCCCAAGGTTGGAGTGCGTGACTTCCTCCACGAATCGGCCGTGACCCTGCTCGATGCCGTCTGGAGTGCCTCTCACGCCCAAATCGCGCGCCGCTCAAGGCCAGCTGTACAACCAGCTGCTCAGGTACCGTCCCCTCGCCTCACCGCCGATGCCATCCTCCCGCGCAAGGCCAGGACTCACTCATCAGCCGCCACTGCTGGAGTAATTGCCGTCGGTGCCTCCACCGGCGGAACTGAAGCTCTTCGTGTCTTGCTCGCAGCCTTGCCCACCGACTGCCCGCCGGTCGTGATCGTGCAGCACATGCCTGAGGTCTTCACCCGCGCCTTTGCCGACCGCCTCAACCGCGAATGCGCAATCGAAGTTCAGGAAGCCCGCGATGGCGACCTGCTGCAAACTGGCCGGGCGCTGATCGCCCCCGGCAACCGCCACATGCTGGTCGATCGCAGCGGCGGAGAACTTGTCGCCCGCATCATCGACGGCCCGCTGGTCTCCCGCCATCGTCCCAGCGTCGACGTTCTTTTCCGTTCCGTCGCGACCTGCATCGGCTCGAAAGCCGTCGGCGTCATCATGACTGGCATGGGCGACGACGGCGCCCAGGGCCTCTATGAGATGAAGGAAGCCGGAGCCGACACCATCGCCCAGGACGAAGCCACCAGCATTGTCTTCGGAATGCCTAAGAGCGCAATCTCCTGCGGCGCCGTGGATATCGTGGTCCCACTGGAGCAGATCGCCAGTGCGGTTCTAAACCTGCGGAGTCGATCAGTAGGAAGGTAAGCGGACGAGCAGGGCAGCGTTAAGAGATAGAGCTGAGAGCTAAGGGAAGAACCGCCAAAACATCAGCGACCAAACTTGGAACATCACACGCTGCTTATTGACGCCAACCCAGATGGTCTTCGCGTCCTTCGAAAATGTGACAAAGCAGATTTATGATCCGCTGCTTCAGGGTCGCGGGCTGCACCTTGCCCGCTTCCACAGTCTCGGATTTCGTTTCCACCTTACGTTCGGGGGCGGGAGCAGCACCAGCAGCCATGAATGGGATCTCCTTCTTAGACGGATTCTCAGAAAATCCATTCTAAGTTGCCTCTAATAACCAGAGGAGATCACCAACGGCATAGCACTAAAGCGCATTCCGCTCTCTTCGCGCAAGCGACTACTACATCGAAGTTCAGCTCACCTCAGAACTCGAACCGCACCCCAAACTGGAAGAAGCGCGGCGTTTCCCCCGGAGCGTCGCCGGAAATCGTCCCGAAAAACGGATTTGTCATATTTGTTATAGAGCTTCCCGCAGGCCCGCTTCCCACAGCCGAATTCGGCTGCCCAAAGCGCGGGTGATTGGTGAAGTTGAATATCTCCGCCCGCACCTCCAGGCGCATGCCTTCTTTCGGCACGAACGACTTGTAAAAGTTCAGATCCGCGTTGTGGATGCCGTCGACGCGTAAGCCGGGAAAATAGCGTGGTGCATTACCCGGAATATTGTCCCCTGGATCTGCAAAACAATTCGCATTGAAGAACGTAGCCACCGGAGGAAGGCCATTGTTTATAGCTGCCGGGTTTGTTTGCCAGTTCAAGGCCACATCGTGCATGCTCGTCCCGCTCTTGAGCTGGGAACAGACAACATCAGGACGCTGGCTGCCGTTGGCCAGAAGCGGATTGTTCAGGCCGATGGCCATGGGTTGCCCAGATTGTTGTGTAATCAGCGTTGCCACCGACCAGCCTCCCACCACCGCATCCAGCGCTCGGTTCATATTTCCGCCCAGCCATTGGTTGCGGCCGAAGGGCAGGTCCACAACCACGGCTCCCGCCAGTCGCTGGGGCGTGTCGCTGGCGCCGATGCTATGTTCCGCAGACAGCCGGTCCAATTGTTGCGGCATGGCGAGACCGAGCGCTCCCACCCAGTTGTTCCGCCCTGCCGAAGAATAGTCGGTTTCCTTCGATATCGTGTAGCTACCCTCGAAGCTGACGTGGTGCGTGGTGTGCTTCTGGAAGCGTATCTGCATCGCGTTGTACCAGGAGTTCGCGCTCTCCAGCATCAGCCCCTCGAAGTCCCCGGCGAATTGCGGGTATGTAGTTAACAGAGTTGACAACGGCAGGGTCGCTTGGCCGTAGTTGGAATTAACCTCATTGAAACAAGGATTGGAAGGGGTTGATGTGCAAGGGCTATTGAACAGGGAATAAAACGGGTTGCCGACTAGGGTGTTAAGAAAGTTGGTGACGCAATTGTTCGCATCGCAGTTCCCGGCGCCGTTACCCTGAGTGACGTCGTTGTCGTAATGCACAGCCTGCGAAATCTGCGCCAGCAGAGACGATGGGATGTAAGCCCGATTGTTTGTGCCAGACCAGGGCAGATGGGTGCTGCGATTGGCAACGTAGTCGACGCCAATGACGATCTCGCTGGGCAGCTCTCGCTGCATACCCAGATTCCACTGGTAAATGTCGGCGTCCCGCGCGGCGGTATTGCCCAGATCGTTCGGGTTTTGATAGCCCCAGTTCGCAAACTGGCCGTATTGCTTCCCCTGTGGGCCGGTAAAGCCGCCGGGAAACGGGTTTTCCAGCGTCGCCGATTGCGTGGCGAAATCGTCGTTGGTAAAAAACAGGTTAGCCGTCTTGCGAAACGCCGAGCCGGGATACTGGAAGTTTGTGGCCGGGCTCATGCCAAAATAAACGCCGACTCCGCCGCGCACCACCGTCTTCTGATCAAACGCATAGGCAAAGCCAAGCCTCGGTCCAATGTCCTTGCGGTACGTCGGAACCGTCCTCATGCTCGAACTCGCGAACGTCGTCGTGCCGTTCAACTCCTGCGTCGTCGGAAGATTCAGCCCCGGGATACTCTGCATAAGCCCCTGCGCGCTCAGAGTGCCTGCTGGCGCAGTGGCGGGGAGGCTGGCAAAATTAATGGCTACGCCGGAATCCGTCGTGAAATTGCTGAACTCGAGCTGGTTATTGCGCGAGGTGTACGGCGAACTCCACTCGTAGCGCAAGCCCAGATTCAACGTGAGTTTCGAATTCACTTTCCAGTCATCCTGAACGTAAAACCCCGTCTCCAGCGACCGGTCCGCCACCGAGGGAGTCACGATCAGCTGACTCGAGGCGTTGATGTTGTCACCATAACCGAAAGCCAGGCTGGCCAGTGGGTTGCCCGAGGTATTTCCAGATGCATCATAGTCGTTGTTCGGAGTCGGAGATGTGACTTCATCCGTAAAAGTCAGCAGGCCGGCCGGATTGTTCGGCTGCCAGAAATTGTTGTAGAAAATTCTCTGTTCCCCGCCAATCTTGATCAGGTGCGATCCCCGGGAAATCACCAGCTGCGATGAATAGCTCAGCAGCGTGTGGCCAAATTTCGTGTAGATGCAGCACTGATCGTAAAGATCAGTCCAGGGCAGATTCCCCTGCATCATAAACGTCGGCATCTCGTCGATTCCGTTGGCCTGCTGGAACACCGCCGGCAATCCTTGAGTGCCCGCTGGCAGTGATGCGTTGAAGCTGGAAATCGTAGGGATACCCGGCAGCGACAGTTCATGCACTCGGTCGATTGCGGCGTGGCTGGTCCAGATGATCCGCGGGTTCACCGTCCAGGAATATTCGAACGAGCCGTTTTGCGCCAGGGTCACCCCGCTCGCGATGCCGTCATTATCGAAGCCGTCGCCCAAGGTCAGCGGAGTGGTGTAGTTGCTCCACTCTCGGCTGTACCGGCCGCTCACCCGGTTCTTGTCATTGATCTGGTGGTCTAGTTTGATGTCGAACTGGTAATCCGGCCCGTTTGCCAGCGTTGTGTAGTTATAGTTGTTGAATTCGTCCGAGTTGCTGGGCTTCGGGTAGAGATTGAGCACAGCTAGTCCGATCGGGTTAATTTCGCTTGCTGGAATTACATTCGGCGTCTCACCGGGAATCGGGTTGTTGAAGCAGTCAAGCCCAACCTGCGGCCTGACGATGTTGGTTGGATCCCCCGTGCAATTTACATTCGGGTCGTAAATATTATTGGTAAGTCCGGAGAAGTCGCCTTGCCGTTCCGCCAGGGTGGGTACGGTCACGACCCCACTTTGCGCACTCAAGTTTCTCACCTTCTCGAAGTCAACAAAAAAGAACGTTCTGTTCTTCACGATCGGCCCGCCCAGTGAAAAGCCGCCCTGATCGCGCTTGCTGTCTGGCTTGGGGTTGGGCGTAGGATCACCCAAAAAATATTTAGGATTGAAGAAATCGCGAGCGTCCATCTGCGAGCGCTGCAGAAAATACCAGCCCGTGCCATGGAACGCGTTGGTCCCGCCCTTCAGCACCATATTTACCACTGTGCCGCCGTTGTTACCGAACTCCGCTGAGAAGCTGTTGTTCTGCACCTTGAATTCCTGAACGCTATCAACAAGCGGCTCGTAGTACACGTTGGTGTTTCCGCCCTCGCCCTGTTCCGGCGCGCTGATCAGGGCGCCGTCCATCCGTATCTCGGCGGTCGCGTTGCGCTGCCCGTTGGAAGTGAAGTTTGTCCCCTCCGGATAATTGTCCCCCGTGCCCGACCCTGCCACTTCCGTCACACCCGCCGCCAGGAACGTCAATCCGAAGAAGTCGCGCCCCATCAACGGAATTTCATTTATGTACTCGTGGGTAATGTCCGTGCCCAGCGTCGCGTTGTCCGTATCCAGCAGCGGCGCGGTCGTTGTGACTTCGATCTTCTCGCTCACACTGGCCGGTGTCAGAGTAAAGTTGAGCGAAGCCTCCTGATCCACAGCCAGCACCACACCTGTCCGCTCCGTCGTGCGAAAACCCTTGAGCTCAGCTTTCACGGAATACGTCGAGGGCCGCAAACCCGTGAAGAAATATTCGCCCTTGTTGTCCGTGTGCGACACGCTGGAAATATTCGTTCCCATGTCGGTAATGGTCACGACTGCATCGTGAACGACCGCCCCCGAGGCATCAGATACCACGCCTCGAAGCTGCGCCCGGTAGCTCCCCTGTGCCGCAACGAAAGTTCCCAGGCCTCCGCAGAACCACGCCACTAAAATGCAAGACAAGAAAAGTCGTCCCGTCGGTCTCATCGGAATCCCCCCCGTTTAATTGACTGTCATCCTGAGCGAGCGCACTTCCTCACGAATGAATGTTCACACCCTGCACCACGCGGCTGATAGCGCCATTCGGACTCGGAAAATCCGGCCGCAGATTCCACCGCAGCGAACCGAACAAACCCAGCAGCTGCCCGAAAATTATGTCGACCGGCGCCCGGTAATCATCGGCAATGCCACTCATCGCACTCGATTCCAGATAATGCTCGGCCAACGAGTCCCTGCCGATTTCGCTCCCGCCCACCACCACCCTGCATCCCACCAGCCGCTTCTTCCCAATCTCATCCAGCAAATCCCGCTCGTAGGGCTGCACGCGCCGGCTGCTCGAGAGAAAACAAACGAACAGCGTACTCTGATCCAATGCCGCCATCGGACCATGGCGCAGCCCCAGAACCGACTCCGACATCGTCAAAGTTTTTCCCGCCGTCAACTCCAAAAGTTTCAGAGCCGATTCCTTCGCCACCGCCCTCAGCGCCCCCGACCCCACAAAGCAAGCCTTCGTGTAAGCCTCCTTCGCCAGCGCCGATGCGCAATCCGCCGCGCGCGGCAAAAAATCCCGCCCCGCCTCGACCAGTTGCGACAGGACTCCCTCGTACGTTCCCACATCGTTTACATGCGCCAGGCATTGTCCGAAAACCACCATATTCGAAAACGAACTGGTCATCGCCAGCCCGCGGTCATTCACCGCGTCATCGAGAACAATCCCCAAAACTCGCGGCTCGTCCGCGTTCTCCCGGATCATCCGCCCCTTCGCGTTGCACGACACCACCAGGTGATGAATCTCCGGATGGTTCTTCCGCGCATTTTCAAGAACTGCAACTCCCTCCGGACTGTCCCCCGAACGCGAAAAAGAAATCCAGAGATATTTCTTCTCCGGAATCATCCACTCATCCATGTGCGTCAGCAGATCTGTGCTCGGCACCGCCAGCACTTCGCAGTTCCAGCACCGGCGCAGAAGAAAAGTAAGCGACTGCCCAATGTAGTCCGACGTCCCGGCGCCGATAAGAAAAACCGTCGGACGCGGACTAGCGCCGATCCCCGCCAGCGTCAGAAATTCCGCGATCTGCTCCCGTTTTCTCTGGAACACTTCAAACGTCGACCGCCAAGCCTCAGGCTGCTGCGCAATCTCCCCCGGAGTATGCTCCAGCCCGCGAGCCGCCTTCTCGCTCCCCGGCAAACTCAATAATTCCGACAACGCACTCACGTACAATTCCCTCCCCGATCCCACCCTGAGCAAGCCATCTAAAAGCGCTTGTCATCCTGAAGCGACGGCTTTATCGTCGCTGAAGGACCCAGGCGAGCCGCGCGAAGCGTCGCGTTCTTTGCGACGCAATATCGCGCGTTTGGCTCGCTTCCTTATCGCCTACGGCTCAACCCAGAACACCGCGCCCTTCTCAATCGCCGGCAGCTTGTAAACCACACCGCCGTCTCCAGCAACCCCCGCAACAGCCTGCACCTCGCCCAGAAACGGAAGAAAGAATCCATGCCCGCTTCCCGCGCCAACCACCGTAACCTGAACCCCAGTCTGCGGCGTCTGCACCGGATTCACTCCACCCTCAAGCCCGGCAAAGTTCGCAAAGAAAACATGCGTCTTCCCATCCACCAGCGCAACCGACGTCGCAACCATATTCGAAGCCGCTACGCGAACCGAAGTCTCGGCCTTCAGGCTCTCCAGAAACTCGTGCTCCCGATCAGGGCTCGTGTCGGCCACGCTCTTTTCCAAAGCCGCGTAGTAATCTTTCCCCGGACACTTCCCAAACCGCACCGCCCCCGCAGCACCGCCCACGTGCGTAGCGTCTTCTCCCGTGATCACCAGCCTCTTACCGCTCTCTACATACTTCCGGACCAAAGCCTTTTCGTCGTTACTCATCACCCGAACATCAGGAAGAATCAGAGTTGGTCCGCGGAACTCCACCAGCGTCCGCGGCGTCACAATCTGAAACTCCAAATGCTTCTGCATAAGAAGAATCAGAATCCCGCGGTAGGAAGAAATGAATTCGTCGGCAAAATAATTCCGTGTCTCCGGAGAAAAATAAACCCCAATCGGAGCAATCGTCGTCCGCGGCTTGTAGAACGTATCTTCATGCGCCTTGATCCACGCAAAAATCCGCTTCCGCGTCTCCCGATCGTTCGATCCCGCCATCGAATGTCCCGGCGCATCCCAGAAATTCGCTCCATCCATGATTTCCGACGCCGCCAGATTCATCATGGCCTCGCGCTTGTCGACTTTCTTGTCGCCATCCCACGAGTAATTCAAAATCCATGTAGCTTTCCCCTGTGCGAACGCCCGGAACGTATGCATCCCCACCTGATAATCAAACCAGGTCAGCGGCGTCCTCTCCGATGCCATGCCGTGTTTGCCGAATGAATATTCGTGCGCAATCGCGTCGACAACTCCATACATGCTGTAAACATCAGCTCCAACCCGAACCGCTTCCTTCTCAATCCCCGGGTAAATCTCGGGAATCGTCTTGATCGCCGGATTCACTGACTTAGCATTCCGGTCAATCTCCGCCATGAAATCGGTGAACGTCCGAATCCTGAAGTCCGCCCACTTCCGAAAATTCCCATCCGAAAAATCCCCCAGCTTCAAATCTTTCTTCGCATCGAGCCCGGTCTCTTTCTTGAAAGCGGCCACGGTGTAATCGTCGAAGCTGGCCCAGGTGTCTTCCCATCCCTCGAAATGCGTCATCCAGTAAGGGATATCGACATAAATCCCATCAATCCCCGTGCCCGCAATCTGCCGCACGTGTTCCATATAAATCTTGCGCCACGCCGGCGCATAAGGACTCACCCAGACATCCTCATCCCCCTTGCGTATCCAGAAAGCCGTCCCGCCGCCAAACAGCGCCGGTTCTCCCTTGATGTTCCTCTGCACCCAATCCGGATGTTCCTTATACAAAGTGTGCGGAGTCTGATCCGCGTTGGCCGTAATGCACTCAGTCCCAGCGATATAAACGAAAGCGTAATTCCCCGCCGCATGTGCCTTCTCAGCCACAGCGTGAATCGCCTTTAGCTTCTCCGTGGGATCGACAAAACTCTCATACCGCCCCTCAATATCGTTGTCGACCTCAATCCCAAACACTCCATCTTCCTGCGCGCTCTCGACAATTCGCTCCGCATTGTCGCTCTGCAACCCATAAGCACCAATGCGCACATAGTTCGTCCAGTTCTGGCCAGTCCGATTCTGGTTTGTACCGTTCTGTTCGGTTGAATAAGGACTGGCCAGCAGCACTCCAGAAAAAAGCAGCAGACCAACAAACATAGACCTCAGGACGGCAGACCTAATCCTGGACCGCAAAGCAGCCCCCGCGACTTCCGTATTCTTTCGTATCATTGCGCCCCATAACTTTTACTTTCGCCCGTACGCAACTGTCAAGCCTAAAATGCCCCTGCCGCCCCCAAGAGAGGCGCATCTGTTTCGTCCCAGCAGAACCATACAAATGCCGGTAATACCGTGGAAGAGCGGCGCTTCAGCGCCGCGTTAGCGCCACAAAATGAGCGAGGGCTTCAGCCCCCGTGGTCGCAAGAAGCTTTTTCGCCGCTTTGATTCCCCTTGACAATCTCAATCAAACAAAATTAAAAGTAATAGCTCGTAATATTCCAACAACATGACCATCCGATCCCAATCCTGCGCTGTTATCCTCCAACCATGACCCGACCACCAGCCCTAGCTCTAACCACCCTGGCCCTGCTGACCCTATCCTTCGCCTGGAATCCCGGACAAACAAACCAAGCCCCGAAGCCCTCCCCGCCAGCCGCCGTTGATTCCTCAACCAAACCGCAAATCGAAAGCAAACTCCTCCGCATAGAATTCGACCACAACCTCCGCACCCGAGTAACTCCACTTTTCGCCGCCACGAAACCGCTAACCCAGTTCTCCGCCTCGGAAACTCTGCAAGGCGCAACTCGCACATGGACCGACTTCGCGCTAACCTCCGCCCAAACCGAGCAGATCTCCGACGCCTTCGGCCCCGGCCAGCGCCTCACCGTAACCGGCAACGACGGCACCCTACGCAAGAAGGTCGAGGTCACCATCTACAAAGATTTCCCCTCGATGGCAGTCTTCGAAGTCGAATACACAAACCAAGGCACAACACCGCTGACGATCCGCGAATGGTCCAACAATCGCTACAGCCTCCGCGCTTCCACCCCCGCGACCACCCCCGCATTCTGGTCCTATCAAAGCGGCTCCTACGAAAAGCGCCCTAACTGGATCGTCCCCCTCCACACCGGATTCCATCAGCAAAACTATCTAGGCATGAACGCCAGCGACTACGGCGGAGGCACTCCCATAATCGACGTCTGGCGCAAAGACGTAGGCCTAGCAGTAGGCCATATCGAGCCAGTCCCGCGCCTGATCGAACTGCCAGTCACCATGCCGGACGCAACTCACGCCACAGTAGCGGTGAGCATGAAGCGCGAGCAAACGCTTGATCCCGGCGAAAGCTTCCACACCCTCCACACCTTCGTCTCAGTCCATCAAGGAGATTATTTCCGCACCCTAACCGAATACCGCCGCCTGATGATTCGCCAGGGATTCCAAATGGCCACCGCGCCCGACAGCGCCTTCGGCCCCATCTGGTGCGCCTGGGGATACGGCCGAAACGTCCAGCTGAAGCAGGTCTACGACACGCTCCCGACAGCGAAGAAATTAGGCTTCTCGTGGGTAACGCTCGACGACGGCTGGCAAAACAACTACGGCGATTGGCAGTTGGATCCAAAAAAATTCCCCAACGGCGACGCCGACATGAAAGCCCTGGTCGACCGCATCCATCAAGAAGGATTCCACGCCCAACTCTGGTGGTCTCCGCTAAGCGCCGTCCCCGACTCAAAGCTATTAAAAGATCATCCCGATTACGTCCTGCTGAATCGCGACGGCACCCGCCGCAAAATTTCCTGGTGGGACTCCGACTATCTCTGCCCCGCCGACAAAGACGTAGTCGAATACCACAAAGCGTTAGTAAGAAAAATTCTAGGCGACTGGGGATTCGACGGCCTCAAGCTAGACGGCCAGCACATGAACGCCGTCCCCGAATGCTTCAATCCCGCGCATCATCACAAAAGCCCGGAAGACTCAGTCGAAGCCCTCCCAGATTTCTTCCGCGAACTCTACGAAACCGCGCGCGGCGTAAAGCCCGACGCCCTTGTAGAATTCTGCCCCTGCGGCACCGCCTACTCTTTCTTCACCATGCCGCACTTCAACATGTCAGTAGCCTCCGACCCCGAAAGCTCCTTCCAGATTCGCTCTAAAGGCAAAACCCTGAAAGCCCTGATGGGCGACAACATCCCCTACTTCGGCGACCACGTAGAAGAGAGCGACGGCCACAACGACTTCGCCTCAACCATAGGCGTTGGCGGAGTAGTTGGCACCCAGTTCGTGCTCCCCGCAGAAGTAACCAAGCACACCAACTCCGACCTCACCCCGCAGCGCGAAGAGGCGATGGCGAAGTGGGTCAGCATCTACAAAGAAAAAATGCTCTCCCGCGGAGAATATCTAGGCGAGCTCTACGACATAGGCTTCGACTTACCTGAAGCCCACGCCATCCGCAAAGGAAAAGAAATGTACTACGCCTTCTACGCAAAACATTGGACCGGCAAGGTAGAACTGCGAGGCCTGGAGAACCGCGACTATCACTTAGTAGACTACGAAACCGGCAAAGACCTGGGCAAAGTCCACGGACCGAAAGCCACCATCCCGGCCAACTTCAACCAACACCTCTTGCTGGAAGCGCAACCACAATAGCCCTCATCCAACAATCGCGCGCGTGATCCCCTGCCACCACGCCGGATCACCACGCCACATGTATACCGCAAGGCTCTGCCCCACAATCAACACCGGCAGCGCATAGCGATACACCTTGTTCACGCGCCCCTCCACCAGTAGATCGCGCACAACGCCAAAAACCATCAGCAGATCCAGGCAAGGATAGAAGAGGTTATTGTTGAATAAGTAGTCAAAGCGGCCCAGGGGCGCGTCCATAAGCCCGCAAGTTGCTATGAAAATCAGCCGCCGATGCAGCTCCGGCTTCGTCCGCCAATAGATGGCGAGCCCAATCAGTACGCCGAAGGCGATCATGTCAAGAAACGGGATGCTCAGAAAGGCATGCGCATCCCTCTCGTCCTGATGCAGCCGCGCGATATCAAACCGCGCCATGACGATCGCCGTCGTCACGCCCAGGGGAACCATCACCGCAGCCAGCCCGGCGCCGAACCATCCAATCGACCGGTGCCAACTGACCTTGTGCACGCGCACCAGCGTGGATTGAAAAATAAAAAAAGCAATCCACCCGGCGAAAGCCGCCCCATGAATCCACAGAATCAACGGCCGCGGCACCGCGGGATGGAACAAGTGCTCATTGACCGTGCGCTGGAAGCCGGTGATCACAATCGCCGCCAGCACCAGTGACATCAAGAAATAGAAATACCGTTTCAAAAACCCGTTGCGAGCAAAAATCGCATCTCGAACAGGCACGGCAACAGTGCTCATGTTTTTCTCCGACGCGAGCATATACCCGGCCCGCGTGCCAAGCCATCTTTTTCGGACAAGCCGGCGATTCGCATAGATCAGTCATCCTGAAGCGACAGCTTTATCGTCGCTGAAGGACCTCCATCTCCACGACCCTCGCCCCCGTGACGCACTCACAAACCTTTGTTCAGCCGCAGACACCTCATCCTCTCTTAATAAAAACGTGAGTAGCATTCTCTCCGCAAACCATCCGGAACGGCGCGTACCCAAGCTGCGCAAGATTGATTCCAGAAAATAAGTGTTCCCCTTCGCCCAGGAGCACCGGCGCCACAGCCAGATGCATTTCGTCGATCTGGCCGGCCATCAGGCACTGCCGAAGCACAGACACTCCGCCTCCAACGCGAACGTCCTTACCCTTAGCCGCCTCTTTCGCTTTCTTGAGTGCAGATTCCAGCCCATCAGCAACAAAGTGAAACGTAGTGCCGCCTTCCATCGCCAGCGCAGGCCGCGCGTGATGCGTCACCACAAAAACCGGAGTATGGAACGGCGGATTATCTCCCCACCACCCCTTCCAGGAATCGTCTTTCCACGCTCCTCGCACCGGCCCAAACATATTCCGGCCCATAACCCACGCGCCAACGTTTTCGAAAGACTCCGCGGCGATGTCGCTGTCAACGCCCTTGCGACCCCCGCTTTGACCGTGCGCCTTTTTAAATGCCTCCGTCTGCTGAAACCATGCGTGCATTTCGAGCCCGCGTACTCCCAGAGGATTCTGCGCATCCTGCCGCGGCCCCGCGCCAAATCCGTCAATGGAAATTGAAAAGGCAGCGACTTTGACTTTGCTCATATCGCGATCCCTCGTGGACATTAAATCGTACTACCCATCCGCTTTGTCATTCCGACGCGCGACCTCCTCACCTTTGTCATTCCGACGCGCGAGCGAAGCGAGACAGGAGAGCCTGCCCTGAGCGAAGCCGAAGGGAATCCGCTGCCAGCGGGTGCCCCATTTCTCGCGTCCTTTGCGAGAAGTGGGGTTCCACAACCGCCAATCCCATCGGCTTTTGATTTTCGCAGAGCCAGAAAATGCCCAGCTATCTCCGCCGCACCGCGCGCCGCAAAACCTCCCACCCCTCTCTCCACCGCTCAAACCGCGACCGCCTCCCCCGGCTCTCCGGATAAAGCATCAGCGACTTCAACTCCTCCACCTCCCGCACCGGCATCACATACCAGGCATTCATCGGACGCGCATAAGCCACCAGCGCATCAATATCCTCCGCCGTATACGATTTCTGATTATGATCATGCGCCCGAAAGCTGCACCCACCATCCGCCCCAATCGTATGCGCCGACTTCACCTGCACCCGCCAAAAAATAAAACTCTTCTTCGGATTCACAATAAAATCATAAGGCTCGCTATCCCCCCAAGGCTTAGCCACCACAAACCCGAGTCCAACAGCCTTAGCAATGAACTCCGCCTCCGCAATCTCCCCCAACTGCTTCGGGGTAAGTTTCCCCGGCCGCTCCTCCGCCATACCCCAAATCGTGATCCCAACCATATCGACTCCTCACATTTATTAAGGATTGTCATCCCGAAGCGACGACTGTATCGTCGCTGAGGGACCTGAGCGAGCCGCGCGATGTGCCGCGTTTTTGCGGCACAATAACCGCGCGTCTGGCTCGCTTCCACATCGCCGTCCGCCGACGGCACCCCAAAACACAAAAACCCCTTCCGACCATCCGGTCGAAAGGGGCTAAATCAGCCAAGTCGGCTATATCAAGATCATTTCACCCGAACCCGCCGAAGCCAAGAAAATACGGCCACTACGCTAGAATAGGCCAAGCGAGGTCCACATGGCACAGATGACGCCGGAAGTTTCGAAGCTGCTGGAACGTGCGCTGTCGCTGTCGGTTGAGGAGCAGGAAGCGTTGGCCGACTCGCTGATCTCCAATCTCGGCGGCAAGGTGGACGAAGGCGTACAGGCAGCCTGGGAAGCCGAAATCGGAAAGCGAATCGCAGAACTGGATTCGGGCAGGGCCAAGACCACACCATGGGGAGAAGTGCGCAGACGCAATTTAGCGAAGTTACCCCGTGCCCACTGACGCCGCGGAGTTTCACCACGAAGCTACCGCCGAATATGATGCCGCATTCGACTGGTACTTGGAACGAAGCACGGATGCCGCTCTAAGATTCGATGCTGAAGTAGATCGCGCGCTAGCGCAGATCATCGCCGCACCTCAACGTTGGGCCGCAGGCACACACTCTACCCGCAGGTTCCTGCTCCGGCAATTCCCATTTACTCTGATTTACCGGGAACGAGCTCCGACGCTTCAGATCGTGGCGGTTGCCCACACCAGCCGGAGGCCGGGATATTGGAGGCAGCGGTTGTAGTGCGGGGGAACTTGATCGACCCCGTGGAGCCGCGCTGCCATTCGTCTCCGCTCTTTGTGTCACGATCTCCAAGCGCGCGTCCTTAGCGCGGGAGCCCTTCGCCGAAATCCTGAAGGTTCTTCGCGGAGGATCTCGATGCAGTCAGTTCACACTGACCGGGAACGAGGCGGCATTTGTTTTCGCGTACTCCTCTAAAGCGGCCCACACTTTCTTGTCACCGCAGACTTCATCTCCCAGTTCAACAAATTCGCTCTGTTCACCGAGGGCTTCCATGAACTCAAGTCTCTTCTCCTGATGCAGGTGGGGACTCTCAAAGGGAAACATCGCGACGGCCTTTTCCAGTCGCTCGGCCGCTCCATCGAGCCCCAATGCGGCGATATGCCTCTACTACCCTGGAATAGGGAAGGTTGCAAGGAAGGTCATTCTCGAACAGGTACTGAAAGCCCCCATTGTCAATAATGGCTTGTTCTGAGTACAGAATTGCCACAGTTTGCTGAGGGACGTCCAGCTTAGACAGGTCGCCACCCAACCGATCAAGCTCCTCATACGTGTAAGCTGCGGCGCGATCAAGAAACGACTTCTCTGCCATCAGAAGTTCCCTCTTAAGTTTTCGCAACACACTTTATAGAACTTCATTGCAGGACTCAATCCCAAAAGGAAAAGGCCAATCTGATTTCTCAGACTGGCCTTTATTAATGCCGGCAACGACCTACGCTCCCACACACTTGGCGCGTGCAGTACCATCGGCCCTGCGGGGCTTAACTTCCGTGTTCGGGATGGGAACGGGTGGATCCCCCGCGGTAAGATCACCGACAAATCGTAGCAGCGGTCGTCAGTCCCTGGTCGTTTGTCATTAGCCAAGAACCTCGCTGCAAACTTTTTGGGCGGTCAACTGACAGCAAAACCAAGATCCCTCGCTTCGCTCGGGATGACAACCGAGAGGAGGAGTGCTGACAGCTGAAAGCTTAGCTTTCAAAGATCGTGAGGACGATGCCTCACAACTGAATAGATTGGGTGTGGCTTACTTTCTTATTATTTACTTCCGATTTCTGCCACCGTACTTCGGCTTTGCTTTTCTTTTCAAAAAGCGTCGGCGCACAGTTGTCAGCGTGTTTCATCTTTCCGCCCAAGTTCAGGCGGGTCGAGAAGAAACGTTGCTTTCGCTCCAGCTCAGATTCTAGCCGGAGGCTGAAAGCTGATAGCTGGCAACTGTATCTGCACCGAGTAAATTTTATGGTCAAGCCGAACGGGCGATTAGTACTGGTAAGCTACGAGTGTTACCACTCTTCCACCTCCAGCCTATCAACCAGGTAGTCTTCCTGGGCCCTTCTTATCCCTTACGGGTTGGGAGATCTCATCTTGAGGAGTGCTTCCCGCTTATATGCATTCAGCGGTTATCACTACCGAACTTCGCTACCGAGCGGTGCCATTGGCATGACAGCTCGAACACAAGAGGTTCGTCCATCCCGGTCCTCTCGTACTAAGGACAGGTCCTCTCAAATCTCCTGCGCCCACAACAGATAGGGACCGAACTGTCTCGCGACGTTCTGAACCCAGCTCACGTACCGCTTTAATAGGCGAACAGCCTAACCCTTGGAACCTTCTACAGCTCCAGGATGCGATGAGCCGACATCGAGGTGCCAAACCGGAGCGTCGATATGAACTCTTGGCTCCGATCAGCCTGTTATCCCCGGCGTACCTTTTATCCGTTGAGCGATGGCCCTTCCATGCAGAACCACCGGATCACTAAAGCCTACTTTCGTACCTGCTCGACTTGTAGGTCTCGCAGTCAACCACGCTTATACTTTTGCATTCAACGGCTGATTTCCAAACAGCCTGAGCGTAGCTTCGCGCGCCTCCGTTACCGTTTAGGAGGCGACCGCCCCAGTCAAACTACCCGCCATAGTATGTCCTTGTCCCGGGTAACGGGACTAAGTTAGAACCACAGATCTCGCAGGGTGGTATCTCACCGTTGGCTCCTCCAAGCCCGAGAGCCTGGAATCAAAGCCTCCCACCTATCCTGCGCAGCAAGGGCCATAGTTCATACTAAAGGTATAGTAAAGGTGCACGGGGTCTTTCCGTCTAGTTGCGGGCAACCGGCATCTTCACCGGCACTACAAGTTCGCCGTGTCAGTCGGCAAGACAGTCGCACTTTCGTTACGCCATTCGTGCAGGTCGGAACTTACCCGACAAGGAATTTCGCTACCTTAGGACCGTTATAGTTACGGCCGCCGTTCACCGGGGCTTCAGTTCGAAGCTTCATCTTGCGATTGACCTCTCCCTTTAACCTTCCGGCACCGGGCAGGCGTCAGCCCCTATACGTCGTTTTCGACTTTGCAGAGACCTGTGTTTTTGTTAAACAGTCGCAGTGCGCATTTCGCTGCGGCCCCCTCGAGCTATGAACTCTACCGGGGCACCCCTTCTCCCGAAGTTACGGGGTTATATTGCCGAGTTCCTTACCAACTGTTCTCACGAGCGCCTTTGGATATTCTCCTCGTCTACCTGTGTCGGTTTGAGGTACGGTTCCCTTACTTTCTCCTTAGAGGTTTTTCTTGGCAGCGTGGAATCGGCAGCTTTCCTCCATACGGAGTACTGCTTTGCGCCTCAGTGATAACTCTTCAACGGATTTACCTATCGAAGACACCTTACGCGCATCGACCGTTATAGCCATAGAACGGCCTGCTTATCCTCCTGCGTCACCCCATCGTATAACGAAAACAAGGGAGGTCCGGAATATTAACCGGATGTCCATCGGCTACGCCTTTCGGCCTCGCCTTAGGGACCGCCTGACCCTGAGCGGATTAACCTTTCTCAGGAAACCTTAGACTTTCGGCGCGGAGGGTTCCCACCTCCGTTATCGCTACTTATGCCGGCAGGGTCTCTTCTCAACCGTCCACCAGTGCTTTCGCTCTAGCTTCAAACTGTTGAGAATGCTCTCCTACCACGCACACCAGTTAAGGTGTGCATTCGCTGCTTCGGTAACAAGCTTAAGCCCCGTTAAATTGTCGGCACCGGACCGCTTGACCAGTGAGCTATTACGCTTTCTTTAAAGGATGGCTGCTTCTAAGCCAACCTCCTGGCTGTCTGGGCGTTCCGACTTCCTTTCCCACTTAGCTTGTATTTTGGGACCTTAGCAGGCGATCTGGACTGTTTTCCTCTCGACTACGAAGCTTAGCCCCCGCAGTCTGACTCCCGTATTGGTTGTTCAATGGCATTCGAAGTTTGATTGGATTCAGTAAGCTGGAAAGCCCCCTAGTCCATTCAGTTCTCTACCACCACGACAAATCATACGAGGCTAGCCCTAAAGCTATTTCGGAGAGAACGAGCAATCACGGAATTTGATTAGCCTTTCACCCCTACCCTCAGCTCATCGGAGCTTTTTTCAACAAACACCCGTTCGGCCCTCCAGTGGGTGTTACCCCACTTTCAGCCTGGCCAAGGGTAGATCATCCCGCTTCGCGTCTATTCCTGCCAACTGATTCGCCCTATTAGGACTCGCTTTCGCTACGGCTCGCTTTCGCTTAACCTTGCTGACAAGAATAACTAGCCGGCTCATTATGCAATAGGCACGCGGTCAGACTTTCGGCTTGCGCCGCATAGTCCTCCCACCGTTTGTAGGCACACGGTTTCAGGTACTATTTCACTCCCCTCGCAGGGGTTCTTTTCGCCTTTCCCTCACGGTACTGGTTCACTATCGGTCAGAAGCTAGTATTTAGCCTTACGGGATGGTCCCCGTAGCTTCCCGCAAAGTTTCTCGTGCTCCGCGGTACTCAGGTATCGACTTCGAGTTTGGTCCGTTTTCACTTACGTGGCTATCACACTCTATGGCCCCTCTTTCCAGAGGGCTTCAGTTAACGGCCAAATTGGTAACTCTACTGTTGTCGACCCTACAACCCCTGCTGAACCCGAAGGTCTAACAGGTTTAGGCTGTTGCGATTTCGCTCGCCACTACTATCGCAATCGAGGTTTCTTTCTTTTCCTCCTGGTACTGAGATGGTTCACTTCCCAGGGTTCGCTCGTGCGTGACTATGGATTCATCACGCCGTACGGAGGGTTCACCTCCGTGGGTTTCCCCATTCGGAAATCTCCGGATCAATGCCTGCTTGCGGCTCCCCGAAGCTTATCGCAGCTTGCCACGTCCTTCATCGCCTGCTTCTGCCAAGGCATCCACCATGCGCCCTTAGTAGCTTGACCACAAAATTTACTCGACACACTGGAGTTGCTAGCCCCGAGACGCGAGTCCCGAGTTTCGCAAATCCAACACGCCGCTTAAACTCTATGGGCCTTCATTGCTGCTCATCGCGCACACGCGCCTATTAAACGCCATGCGCACCAGCAGCTTCTCTCAGGCACTCATAAAAATTTACGTCGCCTTGTATTTGCCCAATCTATTCAGTTGTCAAATATCGTCCTCATCAGCTTTCGCTGATTACCCCGCGTAAGCGGGTATGGGTCTTACTAATTCCGGAGTGTGCAAACTCCAGAATTCCTCCAACCCAATGTTCGGCGTCAAAACGACTTTCATTGGACCGTGAACCGAATCACGGTTGTCGCGTTTGACGCCCAACATTAAGCTGGACTTCTTCTACCTCGGTCTGCGGATGCGACTTTCGGAACAATCGCAGACCGCCAACGACTGCAAGGCCTAAAATCACCGCTCCGAGAAGAAACCACTTTGCGAACGGAAGGCCAACCACAGCGAGCACGATTATGCCGACGGCAAAGATGAACCCGCCAACTGTGCCCGCAACCGGCATCTTGTGTATCGTGATTCCCGGATGCCGACTAACGCCATCTTCCGCCTTCATGCTCACCTCAACTTCTTGGCGATCCAGCGTCGGGGTCGATGCCGCGCTCGATCTTGGCGATGCGTTCCTGGTGGCGGAGGATCATGATGGTGATGGCGATTGCGCCTCCCACGAGGATCGCTACGATCGGGACCAGCAGGCCGCCTAAGCTTGTGATTGCATCGATCAATCTCATTCGCCGCCTCCGTTAGGGGCTAAAGCCCTGTTTCTCTCTAGGGCCTCTGGCGGCGCGGCTTAAGCCGCGCCCTGATACGAACCCTTCTCTCGACCCGATAGATCCAACCAGCCGGCGGGACGCCGGCGCTACGATTCTGGTGGAGCTGACCGGGATCGAACCGGTGGCCTCCTGGTTGCAAACCAGGCGCTCTCCCAGCTGAGCTACAGCCCCAACCCCA
>CAWEBA010000003.1:457500-646404 GCA_963807145.1 uncultured Acidobacteriaceae bacterium
TTGGTGTACTCCTCGAAGGCTTCGTAGTTCGTGTAGTTATTCGTGTGAATCGCAACGGAGTTCGGCTGGAGGACGATCCCGAGCGTTGCCTCCTTATTCTGAAATTCGAACCGTTCTACCGCGCTGAATTTGGGTGGTCCGTCCGCTTGGATTGCGATCTCGTGCACCTGCCCCCTTAGGAAGCGGGGAAATCCCTTGTGCCGAAGCTGCTCCTGTATATCAGGAACAAATTTCTCTATCGCGACAATTGCGGAAAAACGTACCTGAGCAACGACATATATCAGCGGAGCGCGTTGAAGGTGCAGGGCGGGAGTCGTGCGTTTCACGGATTTAACTTTACACTTAACTTTACACATAAGCAATAACCCTTTCGGTTACGAAGGTCAACAATTCTCTCGCGGATATTTCTTAGGGTTCACACGTCAGTAAATGCCAGGCTTCTTTGTATTGGGCGTATTTGGAATTTTGGCGGTGGGGGGTAAGGAGGATGTCGGGTTGGTTGTTGGTGGCGGCTAGGGGGAGGATGTAGAAGACGTCTGGGGGGATTACGTAGGCGGCGAAGAAGTCGATTTGGGCGGGGGTGTAGGGGATGCCGTTGTGGTCGATGCGGCAGCGGTAGGAGTTTTTCTCGCGCTTGAAGAGGGTGCATTTTACCTGGACGCGGAGGAAGTGGCCTTGGTGATCTACGGCGAAATCGTAGGGGGCGTTGTCTCCGCAGGGCTTGGCCAGGATTAGGCCGTGCTCGGCGGCGCGGAGCTGGAAACGGAGTTCGGCCCACTCTCCGCGGAGCTTGGCGTGCGGGATGTATGGGCCTTGGACGCGATTGGGCATGGTGGTCCCTGGGGTGAAACGGTTCGTGTTGCAAGTTTTAGTGACGGTTAGTGGCCGGCAGTCGATGCGCTGTCGGCTGGACAGCAGGTTCCTCGCGATAGGGCCGCTCGGAATGACAAAGTCGTTTTAATGACGAGATCGTTTTTGGCTAATAAAATTTGGGGCAATAAGAAAGCGTTCGGGCAATAAAAAACGCGGCCTCGGACGGCCGCGTTCGTTTTTCCTACTGTGAGTTCAGTATATCACAGAGTAATGGGGTAAACCGTCATTTTTGCAGAAATATATTTGCCTTGGAATCAGAGAGATAGTTCAAATTGAGGGTGATTTGCCTCTTGACAAGAAAATTCCCGAAATGGGAATTGGCTAGTCACGGGCTAAAGCCCAGAGGCTCCTTTTCAGGGATTCTTGCGCAGGCCTGGAGGGCCTGCTCCACCCTACGGAAATTCGAGGGTTACGAATTTGGCTGGCTTGGTGCCTGTGTTGGTTATGGTGTGGGAATAGTTGCCGGGGAGCCATTTGCTGTCGCCGGATTTGAAGTGGCCGGGCATGGGGCCCATGCCTTCTACGTCGCTGCGAATTTCTAGATCGGAGACGGCTACTAGCAGGTGCGGGCCTTTGTGGTGATACATGGGGACTACGGCTCCGGGTTGGAGTTCGAATTCGCTGGCGCGGATTCCGTCTTTTACCCAGAGAATTTGTTGCGTGCCGCCGGGGAAAGTTTCCAGGGCTCGGTCTTCGTCCCAGTGGGCGGCGGCGCTGCGGAGGGAATCGTCGGCTACGATTTCGATCGTCACGTTGCGGAACGGTTGGTCGGAGCGGTTGCTGGCTATGTGGGCGAAGGGGGCGGGCGAGAAATGAGTTTCGCCGTCCTCGAGGTGGAGGGTGGCGGGAGGTTTGCCTTTGACTTCGTTGACTACATCGGTTGCGCCCAGGGTTATGTAGATGTAGTCGTGGCGGTGCCAGTGCATGAGCGTGTCGGAGTGGGGTGGGACTTCTACGTTGTAGACGCGGACGTATTTGTTTTCGAGGGTGAGGTGGTGGTGCGGCTCGGCGGAGAGTTCGACTTCGGGGGCTGTGGCTTGGGCGGCCAGGAGGGTTGCTGTCAGGCAGAATAAAATTTGGCGCTTCATGCGGCGAATTGTAGCACTGCGAGAGTGCCGGTACCTCGGGGGCTAAAGCCCTCGTCACTTGGGATGCTGATCGCAGCGCTGAAGCGCTGCGCCACCCAAAATCCCATCCTCCCCTGGGTTATAATCGGGCGCTCATGAATCTTGCCTCTGGCGCGCGGCTTGGTCCTTATGAAATTGTCTCGCCTTTGGGTGCGGGCGGGATGGGCGAGGTTTATCGGGCGCGCGATACTCGTCTTAAGCGGGAAGTGGCGATCAAAGTTTTGCCTCCGGCATTTTCTCTTGACGGAGACCGGCTGCGCCGTTTTGAGCAAGAGGCGCTGGCTACTGCGGCACTGAATCATCCCAACATTCTGGCGGTGTTTGATATTGGCACGTATGAGGGCTCGCCATACGTGGTTTCGGAATTGCTTGAGGGCGAAACGCTGCGGGAGCGCCTGCGGGGTGGGGCGATCGTGGTGCGCAAGACGCTGGACTACGCGTTGCAGATTGCGCATGGGCTGGCTGCGGCGCACGAGAAAGGAATTATTCATCGCGACCTGAAGCCGGAGAATCTTTTTCTCACGAAAGATGGGCGGGTGAAGATTCTGGACTTTGGGCTGGCGAAGCTGACGCAGCCTGACTCCGGAGCGCAGACCTCATTGCCTACGCAGACGCAGGCGACGGAAGCGGGCGTGGTGATGGGGACGGCGGGATATATGTCGCCGGAGCAGGTGCGGGGGATGGCGGTCGATCCGCGGTCTGACATATTCAGTTTTGGGGCGATTCTGTACGAAATGCTTTCGGGGAAGCGGGCGTTTCATGGAGAGACGGCTGCGGACACGATGAGCGCGATTTTGCGGGAAGAGCCGCCGGAGTTGAACGAGACGAATCGGAATGTTTCTCCGGCGCTGGAGAGGATGGTGCAGCACTGCCTGGAGAAAAATCCGGAGCAGCGGTTCCATTCGGCCAGCGATATTGCGTTCGACCTCGAACATCTCACCGGCGTTTCGGGGACGACGGCGCGAGCGGCGGTAACAGCGATGGGGAGTGGGCGGCCGCGGGGCAAGTTGCTGGTTATGATGGCCGGCGGGCTGGGAATCGCGGTGGTGATGCTTGGTTTGGGGTGGTGGCTGGGGAGTCGAGGACACGGTCCAACGGCGATGGCCGAGTACCAGCAAATTACTTTTCGGACGGGAGCGATCGGGAATGCGCGGTTTACGCCGGACGGCAGCATCGTTTACAGCGCGGCGTGGGATGGCGGCCCGTTCGAGCTTTATATGTCGCGTACGGATGATCCGGGGTCGCGCGATTTGGGAATCAAGGACGCGGAGCTGCTATCGATCTCGAAGGGCGGAGAACTGGCGATTCGTCTCAACACCGTGTTTCATAGCGGCTACGCCCGAAGCGGGACGCTGGCGCGGGTTCCGCTGAGCGGGGGAACGCCGCGCGAAGTGTCGGACAATGTGGGGGACGCCGACTGGTCGGCGAACGGCGAGAGCATGGCGATCACCCGTTACGTTCCGGAGAATAATCATTGGCATCTGGAATATCCCGCGGGCAAGGTTCTGCTGGACACCATCAACTGGATCAGCCATCCGAAGATTTCGCCGGACGGGAAGTGGATCGCTTTTGCCGATCATGAAAATCCGGGCGGAGACGACGAGGGTTCGCTGGCGGTAATTGGCGCGGATGGCAAGGAACAAGAGAGGAAGCTTTCTTCGGGCTGGACTTCGCTGCAAGGCATTCTCTGGTCTCCGGCCGGGGATGAGATCTGGTTTACATCCACGAACACGGGCGAGGCATCGAACCCGCGCGCCGTTACGCTTGCTGGCAAGCTGCGGACGATCACCAACGTGCCCGGAGGGATGTGGCTGGAAGACATGCGCAATGGAACCATACTGACGGTAGCGACTCACCAGAGGCTCGATATTCGGGGCATGGCGCCGGGTGGAAAAGAAGAGCATGAGCTGGGATGGTTTGGATGGTCGGAACTGCGCGACATCAGCCGCGACGGGCGGAAAATTCTGTTTGAGGAAGAAGGCGATGGCGGAGGACCAAATTACACGGTGTATCTGCGCGACACGGATGGGTCGCCCCCAGCGCGCATCGGCGAGGGCATTGCGATGGCCATCTCGCCGGACACAAAATGGGCGATTACAAGACGGGCCAGGGGCGGACCGCTGAACCTGGTGCCAACGGGAGCGGGCGAAACCAGACAACTCACGCACGATGCCGTCACCTACGATGGGGCCCGGTTTTTTCCGGATGGCAAGCGCCTGCTGGCCTATGGGATTCAAACCGGGCACGGCGGACGCGACTATGTGATCGACCTGAGCAATGGAGATTCGAAGGCCGTCACCCCCGAGGGCATGGGCGGAGTTCAACTTTCGCCGGATGGGAAGAGCGTCGCGGTGCGTGCGGCCGATGGTAAACGAGGTATCTGGTCGCTGGAAAGGAGCGATTTCCGTCCCATACCGGGGCTTGAATCGAAGGACAACGTGATTGGCTGGACACAGGACGGAGAGTCGGTATACGTCGCGCCGTTCATGCGTGGCGCGAAGGCGGTGCAGGTCTCTCGGGCGAATATAGAGACTGGGAAAATGGAACCGTGGAAAAGCTTTGGGGCAGGGGTGGGGGCGCAGGGTGCGTCGCTGGCGCCGCCTCATCTTTCGAGCGACGGGAGTGCCTATGCGTATCTCTACGTGCGGACTTTGTCGGAAGCGTACGTGGTGACGGGATTGAAGTAGGACTTCCGCCGACATACAGAGCCTGCCGAAAAATCAAAATTATAGCGAGGTGGCGTCGATGCATTCATGCGATGACTAAGAACGCATGCGCGCGACTGGATGCGGCTTTTTGTTGAATCTTGCTGGGCTTGAGAAAGGTCATCTCGTGAGGCGATTCTTTCCGCGTTGTTTGATTCTCTTGTGGGTCACTGCATGCTTTTTTGTGGCAGGTTCTTCGGTTTCGGCGCAGGAGAATTCCGGGGAACGGATTTTCTTTAACGCCAAGGTCTTCACCGGCGATCCGCAGAATCCTTATGGGGAGGCGGTTGCGATTCGCGGGGAAAAGATTGTGGCCGTGGGCAACTTTGCCGAGGTGGTTAGGTCTGTGAGCGCGAAGGCGGAGCGCACTGATCTGGAGGGCAAGAGTCTTTTCCCCGGATTCATCGATTCGCATAGTCACTCGATCGATGGCGGACTGAGCCTGATTTCGGCCGACGCGAGCGATAAGGTGGAAACGCTCGATCAGTTGGCGTCCTTTGTCGCGGAAGCGAGGAAGACTGGCAGGGGCATGCGCGGCGACATTCTTGAAATTCTTGGCCTGCCGCTTGAGTTTTGGTCTCATCCGGATGTGCTCAATGCCGAGTTCAGCACCGGGCCTTACGAAAAGCAGAGCGTTCTTTTGCGCGGGATGGATGGGCATACGGCTTGGGCGAATCGGGAAATGTTGCAGCGCGCCGGGATCACGGCCGAATTTCTCGAGAAGCTTTCGGTTGAGGAGCGCGGTTATTACGGCGCGGACAAAGACGGGCGGCCGAACGGATTTCTGGTGGACGCGGGCATGGAGAAAGTCGAGCCGCTGCTCCCTGAGTTCACTGCCGATCAGTTGCTGGCGGCGGGACGAGCGGCTCTTGAATACAACCACAGCCTTGGCATCACGGCGTGGCTTGATCCGCTGGCGAAGGATTACGTTTTGCGGGCGTACAAAATGCTGGCGGACCGGGGTGAGCTGAATTCGGAGGTGGTGGCGTTTCCCCAGGTGTTCGCGAAAGATCCGGCGGCGGAGTTGGCTGGAGTGCAGAAGACGCGTGCGGCTTGCATGAATGTGCCTCATCTGCACGTGACCGGGATCAAGGTGTTTGCCGATGGTGTGGTGGAGTTTCCGTCGCAGACGGCGCATCTCAGCAAGCCGTACCGGAACACGGGGCGCAATGGGGATCTGCTGTTTGAGCCGAAGAAGTTTGCTGAGCTTTGTATAGCGGCAGATAAGCAGGGATTGATTATTCACGTGCACGCCATTGGCGACGGGGCGGTGACGGCGGCGCTGGACGGGATCGCGGCGGCGCGCAAGGCGAATGGGAATTCCGGGTTGCCGGATACGATTACGCATGAGCAGTTTGTGCAGCCGGAGGATTTTCCGCGGTTCAAGGAACTGGGCGTGGTGAGCGCGCTGCAGCTTTTTTGGGCGGAGGCTAGTCCGGATACGATTGAGATTCTGAAGCCTTATCTTGATCCCGAGATTTATGAGTGGCAGTATCCGGCGCGGTCGATTTTGGATAGTGGAGGGATTATTTCGGGAGCGAGCGACTGGCCGGTTTCGACGGCGAACGTGTTTCGGGCGATTTATCAGGCGGAGACGCGCAGGGGGTCGGAGGGAGTTTTGGATGCTTCGCAAGACATGCCGCGGGAGGCGATGTTTTATGCCTATACGCGGAATTCGGCACGGGCTATGAATATGGAGGGTTCCATTGGGACCATTTCTGCGGGGAAACGCGCGGACCTGGTTTTGCTCGACCGCGATGTGCTGACGGTTTCTCCGGAGGAGATGCGGGATACGAAAGTTTTGTGGACGATGGTGGCGGGGAAGACGGTGTATCGGGCGAAGTGAGTTGAGATCTTTATGACTGAGTTGGGAAAGCTGCTGGTTGGGTTGGGTGCGGTGATCGTGGTGGCGGGGATTGTGCTGATGCTGCTGGGGCGGACGAACTTGCCTTTGGGGCGGCTGCCGGGGGATTTTTTGTATCGCGGGAAGCATAGTACGGTTTATTTTCCGCTGGCTACTTCGGTGGTGTTGAGTGTGGTGCTTTCGGTTTTGTTGTATTTGGTTAGCCGGTGGCGGCGGTGACATCTTTTTCTTGCGCTCCTGCGGGGCTGGTTCGCCGTATGTGAGATTACCCAGGGCTTGCGCCCTGGGCTGCATTCTTTCGCCGCTTCGCGGCTTTTCTTCTGACCTATGTCACTGACTGATCAGCTCGGGTTCAGGTTTGCGGCGCCGGAGCGGCGGGTTTGGACTGTGCGCGCGCTTGTGGCGGCGGTGCGGACTCATGTGGAGCGGGAGTATTCCGATGCGTGGGTGGAGGGGGAGATTTCGAATTTCCGCGCACCGGATTCGGGGCATCTTTATTTCACGCTGAAGGATGGGAACGCGCAGATTCGGGTGGTGATGTTCAGTTCGAAGGCGCGGCTGCTGCGATTTCGTCCGGCGGACGGGATGCAGGTGGTGGTGCGGGGGCGGGTAACGATTTATGAAGACCGCGGGGAGTTGCAGATTGCGGCGGAGCATCTCGAGCCGAAGGGTGCGGGAGGGTTGCAGGTTGCGTTTGAGCAACTGAAGGCGAAGCTGGAGGCGGAGGGATTGTTTGCGGCAGAGCGGAAGAAAGCGATTCCTACATTGCCGGGGCGGATTGGGATTGTGACTTCGCCGCAGGCGGCGGCGCTGCGCGACATTCTGAATATTCTGCAGAGGCGGCATCATTCGGCGAGTGCGGTGATTTATCCGGCGCAGGTGCAGGGGGATTTGGCGGCTGCTGAGGTCGCGGCTGGAGTGCGGTATTTCAATGACGTTCGCAGCGATGAGGGCCGCAGCGTGGAAGTGATTATTGTGGGGCGCGGCGGAGGGTCGGCGGAAGATCTGGCGGCGTTCAATGATGAAGGGCTGGCAAGGGCGGTGGCGGCTTCGGAGATTCCGGTGATTTCGGCGGTGGGGCACGAAACGGATTTCACGATTGTGGATTTTGTGGCGGACCTGCGGGCGGCAACGCCTTCGGCGGCGGCGGAGTTGGTGATCCGGTCGCGGGTGGAAGTGGAGACACAGGCGCAGGCGATCACGGAGCGGCTGGTGCGGGCGATGGAACGGCAGCTGCTGGAGGCCCGGCATGCGCTGATGGAGCGGGCGCGGGACGGGGCGTTTGCGCGCATGATGGACTTGATCCGGCAGCGGCAGCAGAAGCTGGATGATCTGACTTACCGTCTGGAGCGCGGGGAGCGGCAGGCGCTGGAGTTGATGCGGCGGCGTTGGGAAACGCTGGCGGCGGCGGTGCGGCATTACGATTTGCGGAGAGTGCTGGCGGGAATTCGTGGTGAACTTGCGGCGGGGACTGCGGCTTTGGCGGCGGCGACGCGGAATCAGCTTTTGCAGAATAAGGTCCGCCTGGAACGCATGGGGACGGCGCTTGAGGCGCTTTCTCCTTTGGCCATTCTGGAGCGGGGGTATGCTTTGGTGTTTGATGGTGCGGGGCAGTTGGTGAAGGATGCTGGGCTGGTGAAGGCGGGGGATGAGATTTCGGCGCGCGTGGCGCGGGGAGAGATTCGGGCGGTGGTGAAGAAGGCGAGCGGCCGCAAACCGCAGGAGTGATGGAAACTCCTTGCGGGGATGGCGGGGGCGCTAGCGGCTATCGGGTCCTTCGACTGCGGAGGCGCTTCACTTCGTGACGCACCTCCTACGCTCAGGATGACAGGACCTCATGTGTCCGTCCTAAGCATTAGAATGTAGGTCCGAGACGGAGAATCCGGCGATGCAAATTATGGCGCCATGGTCGCGAGTGTCGTTTACGGTGCTCGACATTCTGCTAGTGGCTGCCATCATTTACGAAGTGCTGGTGATGATCCGGGGGACGCGGGCGGCGCCGATGCTGGCGGGACTGGCGGCGGTGGCGGCGGCGTTTTACCTGGCGCGAATTGGCGAACTGGTGACGTTGAACTGGCTGGTGAGCCATTTGCTGCCTTATGTGGTGTTTGCTTTGATTGTGGTGTTTCAGTCGGAGATCCGGCATGTGTTGTCGGATGTGGGGCGGCGGGTCAGCTTTTTGCGCGGCTCGGCGGCGGAAGCAGATTCGTACGACGACATTGTGCTGGCGGCGAATCTGTTTTCGCAACATCAGACAGGCGCGCTGATTGTGATTGAGCGCGAGATTGGATTGCGGACATATATCGAGAGCGGTGTGGCGATGGACGCGAAGCTTTCCTACGATCTGCTGGCCACGATTTTCCGGCCGAGCGCGCCGCTGCATGATGGAGCAGTGATTATCCAGAAAGACCGGTTGGCGGCGGCGGCGTGCTTTCTGCCGCTGTCGATGAATCCGGTGCTGTCGACGCAGATGGGAACGCGGCACCGGGCGGGGATCGGGATCACGGAGGAGACGGACGCGATTGCGGTAATTGTATCGGAAGAAACGGGCGCGATCAGCGTGGCCGTGGGAGGAAAGATCGAACGCGACCTCACGGTGGAACACCTGCGCGAGGTGTTGAGCATGGAGCTGCGGCGGTATATGTCTCCGGTAGCGTTGCCGACGGTTGGACCGCAGAGCGATGAATCCGATGGGGCGGAGGAGTCGCCACTGCGAGCCGGCGCGCAGATGGGCGCCGAGGGAGACGGCGATGCGGAGACGGAGCGGCCGCTATGATGAGTTTTTTGCGGCGCTGGGTGCTGCATAATTTCTGGCTGAAGGTTTTGTCGCTGGTGCTGGCAACGGGGCTGTGGCTGGCGATTGCGCCGGACCAGCAACCGGCGGAAGTGACACTGCGGGTGCCGATTGAGTTTCGACACGTTCCTCCGCAACTGGAGATCGATTCGGTCACCGCCCCAGAGGCACAGGTTCGAGTGCGCGGGCCGGAGCGAATGATCCGGGAGCTGAGGCCGACGGACATCCACGCAGATCTGGACCTGAAAGATGCCGAGCCGGGCCAGCACACGTTTCCCCTTACGGCGCAGCAGATTCACCTTCCGCGGGATTTGGCAGTGGTGCAGGTGGTACCGGTGCGAGTGACCTTGAGCATCGAACAGAGTACGCCTGCGTCGGACGGGCGTTGAGTCATCGAAGGCGCTATCGATTCGCAGCGCCTGAAGGCGCGATTGGTATGCGGCGTTTGCGGTATGCCTGAAGGCGTACCCTGATACGAATCATGTTCGGCATCCGACTCTTCTTCTATGAGCAATCAAGGCAGACAATTGTTTGGCACGGACGGGATACGTGGCGTGGCCGGGGAATTTCCACTGACGGCGGAGAGCACGTATCTGATTGGGCGTGCGCTGGGACATGAGTTGATCCGCGGGACGCCGAGGGCGCGGGCGGTGATGGGGCAGGACACGCGGGAATCGAGCGGATGGATCGCGGACCGCGTCGCGGGAGGACTGGCGGCGGTGGGAGTGGAGGTGCACAGCGCGGGCGTGATCACGACGCCTGGGGTTGCGTATCTGGCGCGGACGCGCGGGTTTGCGGCGGGGGTGGTGATTTCGGCTTCGCATAATCCGTGGACGGATAACGGGATCAAAGTTTTTTCAGGGGATGGATTCAAGCTGAGCGATACGCGCGAGCTGGCGATTGAACAGGAAATCTTTGCGCTGCTGGCGAAGCCGGGAGTGATGGACGATACGGCGTTGAAAGTTGCTGGACCGTCTTTGCCGGGAGAAGCCGTGCTACGCAAGGCTTACATCGAGGCGCTGGCGGGGAGTGTTTCATCGGACTTGAGCCGGATGCGGGTGCTGGTGGATTGCGCGAATGGGGCGGCTACGGCCGAGGCTCCGGAGTTGTTTCGGAGTTTGGGAATCCAGGCTACGTTTATTCATGTGACGCCGGATGGGAGAAATATTAATCAGGGGTGCGGGGCACTGCATCCGGAAACTTTGGGTAAGACCGTGGCCGCTTCCGGGGGGAAGTTTGATCTGGGGGTTACGTTTGACGGCGACGCCGACCGGGCGTTGTTTTGCGATGACGCGGGCCGCGTAGTGAATGGCGATGGCGTGCTGCTGCTGGCGGCGCGCGATTTGCAGGCGCGGGGAAAGCTCAACGGGTCGACAGTGGTGGCTACGACAATGTCGAATATGGGAGTGGAGATTGCGTTGAAGAAAGCGGGCATTCGCATGTTGAGGGCGAATGTGGGCGACAAATACGTTCTTGAAGAGATGCTGAAGACGGGGGCTACTCTGGGCGGAGAGCAATCGGGGCATATTATTTTTCGCGATGGCGATGCTACTACCGGGGACGGCCTGCTGACTGCTTTGCGGGTGATGGATGTGATTGCGCGTTCTGGTAAGACGCTGGCGGGGTTGGTGGGGGATTTGAAAGTTTTTCCGCAGAAAATTCAAAATGTGCGGGTCCGGGAGAAAATTCCGTTTGCGCAGGTGCCAGAGGTGCAGAGGGCGATTGATGCTGCCGAGCGGGAGTTGCATGGGAATGGGCGCGTAGTGGTGCGATATTCCGGGACTGAGGCTTTGGCTCGCGTGATGGTGGAGGCGGAGTCGGAGGAGCAGATGCTGGCGCTTACGGCGGAGATTGCGGGGGAGATACAGAAGAGGCTGGGAGTGTGAGAGTAGTTCGTATCACTCAAATATCGGCGAGATTCTCGCCAGCACTTCAACCATGATCGCATCCGGGATGCTTTCGAGCTTCTTGCCCCCGCGAGCTGCGAGATCGAGGGCACGGAGCTGGTCGCATCGGATAATACCTGTCGTTTTTGTTCCGGCCGCCAGAGGCACGCCGAAGCCTGCCATGCGCGCGAAACGACCCCCGCTGGTGATGGGCAAAACTACGGGGACTTTGGTGATCCGGTTGAAGGGTTCCGGCGAGACGATCAGCACCGGGCGGCGGCCTCTCTGCTCATGGCCCGAGGTGGGATCGAGACTGACTAGCCAGATTTCGCCGCGTTTCATTGCCAGCGCCGTCAAATTAGCTCGCCACCAAGGGGCTTGTTATTGAGCCATTGACGTTCTTGTTGGGAGCGTTGCTTCGAACGGCGCGCCTTGGGGGCGCACTGGGCCAGCAGTTCGTTCAGGGTATAGCGTGGGCGCTGCCGTGGCTCGACGACGAGACGGCCGCTTTCCACAGCGATGCCGACCCGGGCACCGGGTTGTAGCTGCAGGACGTCGAGCAGCGCGGGCGGGACGGCCAACATGACCGAGCCGCCGACTTTGCGCAAGTTGGTGGTGTGCATGACGATCCTCCGAGTTATATTTTAGTATAACATGACCCTCAGAGTAACCCGCTGACTCTTAGTGCCGGCATTTGTCTAATCCAGGTCTCTCCAGTTCGGGCCTGCTTCCATTTCTACTAACAACGGCACGGCCAGTTCGTGGACTTTTTCCATTTGCTCGCGGACTAGAGATTGCATTGTTTCCACTTCTTTTTCGGGGACCTCGAAAACTAGTTCGTCGTGGACTTGAAGGGTCATTCTTGACTTCAGTTCCTGCTCTTGCAGAGCGGCGTCGATTCTGATCATGGCTACTTTGATCAGGTCGGCGGCGGTACCTTGCAGCGGGGTGTTTACGGCGGAGCGCTCGGCGAAGCCGCGTTGGGTGAAGTTCTTGCTGTTGATATCCGGAATGGGGCGGATGCGGCCGTGGAGGGTTCTTACTTTCAGGTCACGGCGGGCTTCTTCGAGCGTCTTGTCGATGAAGGCGCGGACGCCTTTGTATTTTTCGAAATAGTTGGCGATGAAAAGTTTGGCTTCGGAGGGTTCGATGCCTAGATTTTGCGAGAGGCCGAAGGCGGAGAGACCGTAGACTATGCCGAAATTTACTACTTTGGCCTGACGGCGATGGTCGGGCGTGACCATTAGCGGCGGGACTCCGAAAACCTGCGAGGCGGTTAGGGTATGGATGTCGTCGCCGCGACGGTAGGCTTCGACGAGGAGCGGATCGCGCGAGAAGTGGGCCAGCAGGCGGAGTTCGATCTGCGAATAGTCGGCGGTGAGAAGGACGTGGCCAGGTTCGGCGATGAAGGCGGCGCGGATGCCGCGTCCTAGTTCGGTGCGGATTGGAATGTTTTGCAGATTGGGGTTGGCGGAGGAGAGCCGGCCTGTTGCCGTGCCTGCTTGATAGAAGGTCGTGTGCAGGCGTCCTGAGGCACGGTTGATTAATGCTGGCAGAGTGTCGACGTAGGTGGACTTCAGCTTGGTTAGCTGGCGGTAGTCGAGGACTTTTCTGGCGATGGGATGTTCTTCCGCCAGGGCTTCGAGGACATCGACAGCGGTCGATGTAACACGTCCTCGACCGTACTTTACTGGTTTCGGAAGGCTCAAACGATTGAAGAGTACGTCGGCTAGTTGCTTGGGAGAGCTGATATTGAATTCGGTTCCCGCAAGCTCGTGGATTTCTTTCGCTTTGGCTGTGCTCTCGCGTTCGAGTTCAGTCGACATGTTCGATAGCGCGGCGGTGTCGATTTTTACTCCGGCCTGCTCCATGCGGGCCAGGACTGGGACTAGCGGAAGATCTATTTCTTCGTAGAGCTTGGTTAGTCCTGCTTGCTTCACGTCTTCGCGCAAAGCAGTCGCTAGTCTGCCGGTTACGTCGGCGGCTTCGGCTAGATCGCCACTTAGTTTTAGATTGAAGCGGCGGAGGGCTACGTCAGCGAGGCGATGCGAGGAATAGGTGGGGTCGAGCAGGTAGGAATAGAGCATGGGATCGTGCTCGACGCCCTGCAGATGGATGCCTTGGGAATCGAGGGCGTGAATCGCGGACTTGTAGTCGTGGATTGACTTGGGCGTAGTGCTGGTGGTTAGGACGGTTCGCAGTTTCGCGGCTGCGGGGGCGGAATCTAGTTTGACGAGCGCGGCTGAGCCTGCGGCTGCTGAGATGGCTACGCGGCGGGCGGCGGGCTCCGGGGACGGCGCCGGGAATGAGTCGTCGGTGAGGGCGAGCATTCCGGATTGCGGCACTTCTTCGATTACTTCTTCGTCGTCTTCTGGAAGCGGTTCGGTTTGTTCCTGCTCCACTGCGATGGCGAGTGCGCCCTCCGTTGCTAGAGAGTTGACAATGCTTTCCACTTCCGCAGCGGACTGGGCTTCGGTGTAGTGAGATTCGGTGACCTGAACTTCTGGCAGCAGCTCTTTCAACAGCGAAGTGAATTCGAGTTCGGTGAAGAGTTGACGGAGTAGATCGAGATCGGGCTGCCCGGCACGCATGGTTTCGATATTCAAATCGACCGGGACGTTGGTGTCGATGGTTGCCATGCTTTTGCTGAAGAGGATGATGTCGCGATTGTACTGGAGGGATTCGCGGTAAGTTTTCTTTTCTACTTCGTTGGCGCGGTCGAGAGCCTGCTCGACCGAGCCGAAGCGTTTGATGATTTCCACCGAACCTTTTTCGCCGATGCCGGGGGCTCCAGGGATGTTGTCGACCGAGTCTCCGCGGAGGGCCATGATGTCTATGACACGCTCGGGAGGGACTCCTAGAATTTCTTCGACTTTGGCGGCGTCGCAGATGAGATTGTCTTTGGGGGGATTGAGGATGTGAACATCGTCGTTGACTAACTGCATCATGTCTTTGTCGCTGGAAACTACGTAGACGGGATGCTTTGCTGCTGCGGCTTTACGGGCCAGAGTGCCGATTACGTCGTCGGCTTCGAAGCCGGCCAGTTCGAGGATGGGGATGCGGTAGGCTTCGAGGGCGCGGCGGATGTAGGGGATCTGCTGGGCGAGATCCTCGGGCATGGCGGCGCGATTGGCTTTGTAACCTTTGTATTCGACTTCGGTGAAGGTTTGAGTTTTGATGTCGAACTTGCGGATGGTGGTGATGGCTTCGGCCTGCGTATCGCGGAAAGTGGGCGCGGCTACGTCGAAGACGGCGGCTAGATAGTTGGGGGAGAAATCGTCGCGCAGTTTGCGAAGCATGTTGACGAAGACGTAGACGGCGGCGGTGGGGAGTCCGGCTTTGGTGGACATGGAACGCTGACGGGCCATGGCGTGATAGGCGCGGAAGATGAACGACATGGTGTCGATCAGGAAGATGCGGTCTTCGGCGGCGGGCGCTGGCGCGGATTCAGGTTGCGGGGATTTTGTACGCGGGGGCAAGGCAGTAGTTTAGCAGCCGGAGTGGTCGCGGAGGCCGTCACCTGAGACGCTGCCGAACGCTCTCGCTGCGCTCGGCTGGACGGCCGAGGCGGCCGTCCCCACATGAGCCGGCGAGCTAGAAATCTACTCGGAAGTCGGCTTGTACTACCTTTTTTCCTGCTTTGCTGGAGCTGTTGCGGAAGACCAGGTAGTACCGCACTGGGTGGTCGAGAGTGGAGGGAAGGCCCAGGCTTACATCTTGATCATGGGAGGAGTCGACCGAATAAACCGCGTCGGCGGGACTGCCATTAAGAAAATCTGCGTACTGCTGCTCATTAATCAGGAGAAGGTCGACGTTTCCGTTTTCATCGCCGGATTGCGCTGCGGAGTTTTTCGCGTATGAGTGGTAGGTTCCGCGCAGTCGCGGACTGGCGGCGTGAGGCGGAACTTCGAAGGGAAATTTTGCAGTAGAAGTGACGGCAAATGTCTTGTGCACGATAGCGGTGCTGGTGCCTACAGGTGACGGACCAACATGGTCGCTGGGATGCGGCTTCCACGGCCGCGCTGGCTCTTCGTCTGTTTCCGTGGTCTGTGGGTCCGCGGTCTGCGGCGCAGCGACCTTCTCCATCAAGGCCTCGAGCGGGCTTGCAATCTTGGTGACCGGGGCCTGATCGGGAGTGGCAGGTTTGGCTTCCAGCTCTCGCAATTTTTCTGCGGTCCATCCCTTTAGCTCGGGAGGGTGGTTCTGGTAATAGACGCAGGCCGCCACCAAAGCGACGCCCACCAGCATCCATGAGACGATCCTATGCATACTCCCCGAGCCCCACTCCATAGATACCCCTGGGGGAGCTTGGTGACCAAGAGTTTTCTTGGCCGTGGAAGTTACCTTGGTTTTCCGTATTCGGTGGTGTAGTGGAGCTCGATTTCACCGCAGGTGCCCTGCTCGGCGGAGTAGACGATGCACGTGTCGAAGGGACGGGAATAAACGTGGAGGCTGACGGCGCGCTGATTAAATTCGCGGGGATTGAGGACGCGATGAACCGGCGCCAGCGGGTCGACGGCGCAGGGGCGGGACACATTCATCTCGACGGTCTCAGTGGACTTGATGGTGGACTTGCCTTGAGCAAGGTCCTGATGCACGACATGAAAGTTCTCCACCATCAAACGGCCGATGGGGACGGCCATCCAGCAGTTCTGGTCACGGTGGTTGTGGACGGAACTAGCCTGGCCGATCTCCCAGCAAACGGCGATTAATTCGTAGAGCGGATTTTTGTCGATCAGATTGCGGGTGTAGTGCTGGCGGTCCCAGGTTAGATAGGGAGCTAGCGAATCGGGGTTGAGTGGGTTGTCTTGCAGGAATTTGCGGAGTTGCTCGGTTTCGTCAAACGTGGCTTCGGGGAACTTGCGGAGTTGGGCTACGAAATCTTTGATTGGGACTTGGTTTACTGCGGTGGCCATGGCTGCTCCCGAGAAAGTATAACGCAACCGGCGCGTCCTGCGACCCGGCGAGAAAACCTTAGCCACACGGATACCCTTCGGCCGCGCTCAGGGCACGCTCCGGGGCACGGGGCACAGAAAAATCATTCGAGGAACATGCAGTCTCCGTAGGAGTAGAAGCGGTAGTGCTCGGCGACTGCGTGTTTGTAGGCTGCCAGGACATTTTCGCGTCCGCCTAAGGCGCAGACCAGCATAAGCAACGTGGATTGCGGTAGATGGAAATTCGTCAGCATCGCCTTTACCACTTTAAATTCGAAACCTGTTTGGGGATCTGGGTAGATGAAGAGGTCGGCCGCTGCTGGGCCGGCGACGATTGTTCCCGCGCCGGCTCGAATGGCATGTTCGAGCGTGCGAACCGTTGTGGTTCCGATGGCGATTATTCGACGCCCGGTGCGGAGCGCGAGATTGATAGCTGAGGCGGCGTTGGCGGAGATGGAATAGGGCTCGGAGTGGAGTTTGTGATCCTCGACCTTGTCGACGCGGACTGGCTGGAAAGTTCCCAGGCCGACGTGCAGTGTGATCTCGGCGGTCTCGATGCCGCGCTGACGGATTCGGCCGAGAATCTCCGGGGTGAAGTGGAGACCGGCGGTGGGCGCGGCTACCGATCCGCGCTGCTGGGCATAGACGGTTTGATAGCGCTCGCGATCGTCGGAGGAATCCGGGCGCGCGATGTAGGGCGGGAGCGGTACGTGGCCGATGCGATCGAGGGCGGCGAAAAAATCGTCGTTATTCTTGAGGGGGTGGAAGCGGATTTGGCGCTCGCCGAATTCGGCGCGGGTCAGGACTTCGGCCTGGAGTTCGTTGGCTTGCAGTTCATTTTGCTTGCCGAAGAGGAGGCGTTCACCGATTCCGATTTTGCGGCCGGGACGAACCAGGCACTCCCAATCGTTGGGACTGATGGAGAGTCGGCGGGTTAGAAGAACTTCAATGCGGCCGCGAGCGCCTTCGCGGCGGCCATAAAGCCGGGCGGGAAAGACGCGGGTGTTGTTGAAGACGACGAGATCGCCGGGTTGCAGAAGGTCGGGGAAGTCGCGGAACAGGCGATCAGAATAGCGGCCGCTGGCTCGGTGCAGGTGCAGCAGGCGAGAACCGTCGCGTGCGGCGAGGGGTTGCTGGGCAATGAGTTCGCTGGGAAGGTGGAAGTGGAAATCGGAAACCCGCACGGTGTCAGATTATAAGGGGAATGCAGGCGGACATTGGTGCGCAGACCCGACCGGTTTATCGTTTATTCCTTGGCAATTTGTTGTCTGTTTTCGTAAATTTGTTTGTCTGTTCCAGCCAAGTGCGGTAGTATGCGGGGGCTGAAGCTTTAGCCGCTTTTTCGTCGCTCCCCCGAGAGTGTATTCCATGTCCGCTGAACGAAAACACAGGGAAGAAATTGTCCGCTACGGGCGGATGCTGCACGAGCGCGGGTTCGTGGCAGCGATGGACGGGAATCTGTCGGTCCGGCTGGATGGCAAAAGGATTCTGGTGACCCCCACCTGTGTGAGCAAAGGCGCGATGCGGGCCCGGGACATGGTGATTGTGGACCTGCAGGGCAGGCGGGTGGCGGGTCGGCGGAACGTGACCAGCGAGATTGGGATGCATTTGCTGATTTACCGCACGCGGCCTGACATTCAGGCGATTGTGCATGCGCATCCGCCGACCGCGACCGGATTCGCCGCGGCGGGGATGGCGCTGACCGAGCCGCTGGTTTGTGAAGTGGTGATGGGATTGGGGTGCATTCCGCTGGCGCGCTACGGCACGCCGGGAACTTCGGAACTGGCGAAGACGTTGGAACCGTACGTGCCGCACTACGATGCCATTCTGATGTCGAATCACGGTGTAGTGACCTATGGGGATACGATCGAACACGCCTACATGAAGATGGAGACCGTGGAACACTTTGCACAGATTGCGCTGGTCACGCACCTGCTGGGGCGGCAGCAGCCGCTGAGTGGGGTTGACATCGAGAAGCTGATGCTGGCGCGGACGAAGTATTTCGGTGGGAAGATGGCGGCGTCGATGATGCCGATGGCGATCGTGAGGCCTCCGGAAAAAGTTAGCTGAGGCACCGCGCCTCGCTGCGCGCGGCGGGACAGCCGAGGCGGCTATTCTACATAATCGCTGCTTTCCACCTCCTGATTTATTCCCCTCCTATGCGGAAGCAAAGAGTTTTATTTTCGCCCGCGGGTTGGCGTCCCCACAAAGATCAGGCAGCCGTTTGGGTCGCCGATGTGGAATTCGGTCATGCCGTAGTCCCGGTCGACTAAATCACGGATCTTCTATCGGTCTTTGAACGTCTTCACGTGCTCCCACAGCGAGGCAATGTTGGAGACTTCGACATAAATCTCAGTATGGCCGCGGACGCAGCGCATGACTTCTTCGGATGCGGCCTTCATGAAGTGGATGGTCTGGCCGTCGCGTTCGACGATGGCGTACTCCGCGGACTTCATCAACGCAGTGAATCCGAGAATGTCGTGGTAGAAAGCGAGGGTTTCTTCCATGTCGGCAGCTGCCAGCATGGGACTAATTTTCTTGGCGGCATAGGTGGTGGCCGTCGCGGTTTCCATCTCTGCGTCCCCCTTCTGTCAAAGACCGTCAACTATAGTACGCGAATTCTGGAGAGCCGACTTTCTGTACATTCTGTTCAGCAAATTCGCAGACTCGGTCGAGAGAATCCTGCAGTTCCTGTTGATAGCGTTCGAGGTCTTCGTCGCTGGCTTCCGGCGGAACCGGGATGAGTTTGCCGAAGCGCAGCAGGACGCGGGAAAACGGTTTCGGGATGATGAGGCGGTCCCAGGTGTTGAGGACCCAGGCGCGTTCGACCGCCGTGTGATACATGCTCAATGGGACGCCGGAAGATCGCGCCAGGGCGACAGGACCCGGTTTCACTTTGTGGCGCGGGCCGCGGGGACCGTCGATGCTGAAGGCTACTGTCCAGCCTTCCTGCAGAGCGCGCCGCAGGCCTAGCAGGGCGCGGACAGCGTTGCGGCTGCTGGAGCCTTTGACGGCGACGAATCCGAATTTGCGAATGATGCGTCCCATGTATTCGCCGTCGTAGCTGTTGCTGCTCATCACGCGGACTCCGAAGTCGCGGAAGATGTATGTGGAGGGAATGATGCAGGCGTGCCAGAAGGAGGTGATGAGCGGGCGCTCGTCCAGCGTTTTTTCTGCGCCTTCTTCGCGCGAGACGCTTACACGCAGCGTGGGACCGATCAGGCGGATGAAGGAGTATCCGGCGGCGATGATGATGCGAAGGATGATTCTCTGGCGGAGGGTGAAGCGGTTGGGGCCGGCAGCCACTTCTGTTGGCGGGGTTTCAGTTGTGCTGGCTTCGGTCACGACAGTTATTGTAATGGGATGGCGGTGCTGCTCGCTGTTACGTGCCTTGGGGGCTAAAGCCCGGCAATTTCTTTGTCTTCTTGACGCAGGCCTGAAGGCCTGCTCCGCCCTCGCACCTAGGTAGGTCTGCGCCTCGCTGCGCTTGGCTGGACGGGCGAAGGCGCCCGTCCCCACATGAACTGTGGCGATCCTGAACTTTGCTTAGCCTTCCAGGTAGGTGTCGATCCAATTTTTGACTTTTTGCCTGCGGTCGTCTGCCGGGTCGAAGCGGATGCCGAAAGTCTTGCTCTTGTGCCAGGTCACGACGCCGCGAACGTTGACGCGCGGCAGAGTGAGCAGGGAAAAGGAAATCTCGACGTTGGTGCCAGAAGGCATATCCCCGGAGCTTTTCAGCGACATGCCGCCGGAGCTAACCTCGAGGCTGGAGGCGACGAGGCGAGTTCCATCCGAACTAACGACGTTGACTTCGGTCATGATCGGGATGCGCGCGTAGCGCCGGAATTCATGGAGCACGAGCATGTGCGTGGCGCGAACCAGTTTGAGAGTCGCGGCCCGCTCCAGAGGCTCCTGAAACATGGCGTTGATGCCGAACTTGGAATAGCGCATGGCTTCCTGCGCGTTGCCGCCGAGACCGTAGAGCACCATGCGGCTATTGGAGGGCGAAGTACGCGCCGCTTCCATGACGGCTTCGGCGCCGGTGCCGAGAGGGACAACGCAGGCCTCGAATTTCTCCTGGCGGACGCGCTCCGCCGCACCGGAGGAGAGGAGCACCGTCTCGATGCCGAACTGGCGAAAGCAATTGTTCAGCAGGGCGCGGGAGGATTCTTTAAGGTCGACCAGGGCAACGCGAGCCGCCGCCTTCTTCGTGGGAATGGGCGCCGGGGCAATGCCGAAGGCTTTTTCCATGTCAGGGGACCGGTCTTCAGTACGAAAGCTTATTGTGGCGTGCCGGAGAAAGGATGGAAAGACCCTAAGGGGCAGGACGGGAGTACAAAAGTATCATTACCTGAGTTGGACTGGTGGGTTGAGCAGGCAAAAGTGCAGGCGCTCGACCTCAGGCGTGGGCCACGGCAGCCATAAATGGCTCTGCGAAGGCCTCCGCGCCCGGTAACTCGATAGTGACACGTGCACCGTGGGGCTGCACGTTCTCGATTCTGAGATCTCCGCCACGTTCCTTGACGATTCCATAGCAGACGCTCAAGCCCAGCCCCGTTCCTTTGCCCACGGGCTTGGTGGTGTAGAACGGATCGAGGGCGCGGTTCAGATTGCCAAAGCCGGGTCCGGAATCTTCTACTTCGATTACCGCGCGAGTTCCGCTCCGGTAGGCGCGAATGCTGATTTGCTTGCTGCCGGCGACGCCTTCGAGAGCATCGCTGGAATTGTTGAATAGGTTGAGCAGGATCTGTTTGATTTCATCCTCGTTGAGGGCCAGCAGCGGCAGGTCCGGCGCGATGTCGAGCAGAACTCGAACGCTGTGTCTGCGAGTGTAGTATTCGCGCAGAGTCAGCACTTCCTGCACTACAGATGAGAGTTGCACGGCGTGGGTGTCGCGCGTGCTTTGCCGCGAAAAGCGCAGCAGGTTGTCTGTGATCCGCTTCATGCGGCGGGCTTCCCCAACCAGCTTGGTGAGTTGATCGCGAGTCTGCGGCCCGGCTATGGCCTCGCTCATCAGTTCGCTGTAGCCCATGATGACGGTCAGAGGATTGTTGAGTTCATGCGCCACTCCGGCCAGGAGTTGCCCCAGGGCGGCCAGCTTTTCCGACCAGACCAGCTGCGTGTGCAGCGCCTTCAGTTCGACGGCCACAGCAAGATCAGCGGCGAGAATTTCGATGCGGGACAACTCGAGGGCGTCGATTGTGTTCTGATCCCGGGGGGCGGCTAATCGGATGCAGCCGAGGTGTGCGCCGCCGGCCGAGCATAGCGGAATCAATAGTTCTTCGCGGCTTTTCCAATGTGCATTCGGGTTCACGAGGTCGGGAAAAGGGATTGTCTCCTGCGGAGGCAACACGTAGGAATTTTTTCCCATGAGCCGGGACTGCGAACACAGAGCCTTAATATGGTCGAGCGTCCAGTCCTGGGTTTGCGCCTGCAATCTCTGCAACGAGGCGGGCGAGAGTCCGCTCGATCCCGCGACTCGCAGCCTGCGTTCGGCGTCCTCAAGTTGCACCACCGCTACGCTGAAGTTGCTGACTTCCGTGATTGCCGAGGCGATGGCCGGGCAAATTGTGTCAGGCCGGGCGCCGCCGAGCAGGCGGGAAGTGAGCGCCGAGAAACGTTCCAGCTGGCGGTTCAGCACGGCGGCCTTGAGTTGCATGCCGGCGATCGATTCTGATTTGTCCTCCACTACAGCCAGAATCATTCCGAAGGCGACGAAGAACTTGGGGGTGTTCCAGAGTTCACCGGGAATAATCAGATTCGGAGCGAGGCGATCGACCAGCAGGCCGAGAGGAAACACCGCTCCCCAGCAGAAGAATCCGCCGGCGATCGTCAGCATAGCGGGCGATGCCCGCCAGTAGTTTCGGCAGATGAAGACGCCAGACAAAGCAAATCCGATTCCGAGGAGCACTATGGCGCCTTCATCAAAGGAGCCGCGCAGAGCGGCACGAATCGCCCACGCTCCGGCAAACGAACACAGCAAAGTGGTGGTCGTCAGAAACAGCGACAATCTGCGGGTTACCCCGAAGAAGAAGCCGGCCGCACCGCCGAAGCAGGTCAGCAGGCACAAGACGTAAGGCCAGTGGGCGTGGACGTCGTAGCACGTGCATGCCACGTACACCACAGACGGCAAGCCCAACACCAGCAGCAAGAGAATGCGCTTGACGGAATCTTCCACCACGCAGGAAACCGATACCAGAAAAGTGACGGCGGCGGCCTGCAGCGATCCGGAATCGACGGCTAACAGAAAGGAGCTGACCGGGCCGTGATCCGGCTCCAGCAGTTGCGCCAGGAAATGGGCGAACACCAGCGCCCATCCGATCGTCCAAAGTGTGAGGCGGGCACTGCGGGCCTGGCGCTTCAGACACACGAAGATGATAACGAGCACGCCGACGGTTAGAAATGTCGGAATTTTTTCAACGACACCCATTCGAGGTTACTTTTGGGGGGAGCATTTCGATTGCGACAGTAACTCAGGGTAACCAGCTGAACGCCTTAGTACAACGCCAGAACGTGCCATGAGAGTGGCACCAAGGTCGGGCATAGCGTTCGGAAGCGATTGAAAGAAAAGGAAGGTGGGGCCGCTAATTCGGAACAGCCAATCGGCTGCTCACGCTGTTCAGGAGTTTTTCGGCTGCCTCTCCTGGATCTTGCGTGGCAAAGTTCTCTTCCAAAACGAGCACGGAGACAGTTGGATCGATTTCTTCCATCGTCTTGGCAATGGGTTTGCCATGGATGGATTGCATGCGCGCGGAAATTACCACGAGCTTCGCCTTGGTTGCCTTGAGCAGGATGCGCGCGTCGTTGAGGCTCAGAGTGGTCATGGCGTTGTATCCAGCGCTGCACAGCACTTCGCGCAGAAACGTACATACATCGGTCGACTCGAAAACGCAAAGCAGGCGCGGCCTCGCGTCTCCAGCCTTTCCCCGCGAATATTTGGAGCCTAGGTAGGCTGCGGTGATGGCCTCTTCCACCGAATCGTACGTTTCAAATTGCGCGAGCAGGTTGGTGAGTTGCAGCACTTTGCGGATGTTGGGCGGCACGCCGCTGAGTTTGAGGTCTCCGCCTTTCGAACGCGCGGCTTGCATCAGGCGAACCAACGCTCCCAAACCGCTGCTGTCGACGAACTCTACCTGGTCGAGTTGGAGCACGACATCGCCGTGTTTGTCGATGGAGTCTCCGACGTGGGAGTGCAGCGTGAAAACTTCATTGCCGGCGACGATGCGTCCGTGGCACTGAACAATCAAGACCTCGCCAACCGGGCGGCTTTCGAGCCGTAGTTGCATCCCGCCTCCTTTTCGTGGCGAATCTTACGTGGGGGAAGGCGGCAAGTCAATCGCCGGGGGATGCTCCAGATCACAAGTTGCAGTTTGAGAGTTCGACTGTTAAACTATCCAACAGAGGATTCTGATGGAGCTGGTCACGGTAAAAACAAAATTCCAAGTCGTCATTCCCCAGAGCATCCGCAAGCGGGTGCGCCTGGACATTGGGGATTTGCTGGAAGCGTCCTTCGAAAACGGCAAGATTACCTTTACACCGAAAACAGTCATTGACCGGCGGTTGGCCGAAGGACTCGATGACCTCGCCAAGGGCCGGACGCATGGTCCCTATGAATCGGCGACTGCGGCTGTCGCTGCACTTGAGCGCAGGGCGCGTGGACGGAATAAAACCCCAAGGAAGCGGAAGTGAAAATCCGATTCACGAAAACAGCACTCTGACCATCTCCCGAAGCAGGGGTGCACCGAACCATCACTTTCCCCGACACGGACGTGCAATCGATTTTTTCCAATTGCCGCAATAGTAAACGTCATCGGTGAAGTGACAGTCGACGAACTCGCCCAGGGCGGTCCCATAGATCCCGACTCCCACCCGATACGCGACTTCTCCTCCAGTCGGGTTCTTCACCCGCCAGACGGCCACTGAGTACCTCTCATACCAAGGCCTTTTATTTGAGTCCAGTCGGTTGAGCGAAGCAATCTTCTTTAGTTCGGGGGTGATCGATTCTGGGTCGGAGGTTATGTAAAAACTTGACCCTTGTTTTGAAGGCTTGCCGGTCAAGGCGCTTGTGCAAACTCCCTGTTCAAGGTCGGCGCGGTGTCTGATTCTCTTTAGCTGCGGGAGTCCAGCCTCGGCACGGATGCCCTCAAACAGTTTTGCGACGTGGTCTTCTTTCTCTTTGTCTCGCTCGACCGTCACTGGCCCTGCGCTGCCCTCCTTGGCCGCAGTCGGCGCTTCCTGCGCTGTCGCAGCCAAGACAGCAAGCGCGAGACCCGAAAATACGCTGCCAACTAGGAGATGGATTGTCTTCATAATTGCAGCCTCGGCCATCCGGCCGATCCCAGTCAATGCACGACGGATCAACTTTATGTCAACCGAGAGACCCACCCGGAATCAGATAGTTAGGATAGCTGATCAAACGAAAGCGAACTTGCGGGCGGCCTTCGGCTCGCGGATTTGATGAGATGGCTGGGAACTTCTACTCTGACCATCTGCGGAACAGCAGCGCGCCGTTAGTCCCGCCGAAGCCGAAAGAGTTAGACATCGCGTATTCGAGCTTGGCCTTGCGGGCATGATTGGGGACGAAATCCATGCCGCAGGTTTCGGGATCCTGGCTGACGAGGTTGATTGTGGGAGGCAGGATCTGATCGCGCAGAGCCAGCACCGTGATGCCCGCTTCAAGACCGCCGGCGCCTCCGAGCAGATGCCCGGTCATGGATTTGGTGGAGCTCACGGGAAGTTTATGGTCGCCAAAGAAGTTGCGGATAGCGTGCGCCTCAAGCGTATCGCCGATCGGCGTGGAAGTTCCGTGGGCGTTGACGTAATCGACTTTGTCGGGGCTGATGCCGGCGTCGCGGGTAGCGTTGCGCATCACGCGGAATCCGCCTTCGTGCTCGGGCGCGGGCTGCGTCATGTGGTAGGCATCGCCAGACATTCCATAACCGGCAATCTCGGCGAGGATGGGCGCGCCGCGCCGTTGGGCGTGCTCGAGTTCTTCGAGCACCAGAATGCCCGCGCCTTCACCCATCACAAAGCCGTCACGATCTTTGTCCCATGGACGGCTGGCCCTTTCGGGATCGTCATTGCGGGTGGAAAGCGCGCGCATGGCGGCGAACCCGCCGACACCCATTGGCGTAATAGCGGCTTCGGAGCCCCCGGCGATCATCACATCCGCGTCGTTGTGCTGGATGATTCGGAAAGAATCCCCTACCGAGTGAGCGCTGGTGGTGCAGGCCGTGGCCGTGGCTTCGTTCGGACCCTTGGCGCCGAGCCGCATGGAGACGTGGCCAGCGGCGAGATTGATAATGGCCGCTGGAATGAAGAACGGCGAAATCTTGCGCGGGCCGCCCTCGAACAGCGCCGTGTGTTCGCGTTCGATGATGTCGAATCCGCCGATGCCGGAGCCGATGTGCACGCCGACACGCTCATCGTTTTCCGGTGTAATCTGCAGACCAGACATTTTGAACGCTTGATCTGCGGCGGCGACAGCCAGGTGGATGAAGCGTCCCATCTTTTTGACTTCTTTTTTCTCGATGAAGTTCAGCGGATCGAAGTTCTTGACCTCGGCGGCGATCTGGCAGGCGAAATTTGTGGAATCGAACTGGGTGATGCGGGCTACGCCGCTTTTGCCGGCGAGCACGGCCTTCCACACTTCTCCGGTGGTGTTGCCCACGCCGCAGATCAGGCCGATGCCGGTAACTACGACCCTGCGTCCCAAACTACTTGCCGCCTTTCGAATGCTTCCCGATGTAGTCGATGGCGTCCTGCACGGTGCGAATCTTTTCCGCGTCCTCGTCGGGGATTTCGATGTCGAAGCCTTCTTCGAAGGCCATCACCAGTTCGACTGTGTCCAGTGAATCTGCGCCCAGGTCGTCCACGAACGATGCGCTGGAGGTGACTTCGCCCTCGTCCACACCCAACTGCTCTACGATGATCTGCTTTACTTTCTCGTCAACGGCTGCCATGGTTCTCCTCGCTTTAGCTCGATTTGATTTTTGCCAAATGCCAGCTATTTCTTCCCTTTTGAATGCTTTTCGATGTAATCGATCACATCCTGAACGGTCCGCATCTTCTCTGCATCATTATCCGGAATCTCGATGTTAAACGCCTCCTCGAGAGCCATAACGAGCTCAACGGTATCCAATGAATCGGCACCGAGGTCGTCGACGAAGGAAGCGGTCGGTGTGATTTCATCCTCTTCCACGCCGAGCTGTTCCCTGATAATCTGCTTTACCTTTTCAACGATCTGCTTCACTTTTTCTATTACAGATGGCATAACAGCACTTCCCGCCGGGCAAATTCGTCATAAGGCGAACGTGTAGTGTAATTGCCCCGGTGAATTAGTGTAAAGGAAAGGGATTGCCACACGGGGCAAACCCTTGGCCAACTTTGGATCGGGACACTTGATCCTAACGGTTGGAAGTTCTCGTGGTCAAACCGAACGCAAGTTATGATTGGACGGTCACAGCTCAGTTTGATGGGAGTTCATAGTGAAGCGTGTGTGGATGTGGCTCTTGATATTGTGCCCGACGGCTTATGCGGCACCTTGTCCGGCTGATCAGGCGAAAGATGGGAGCGCGCTGGTCCAGAATGAACAGACGTGGGCCAAGGCTCTGGAACAACGCGACTCCGCGGCCCTGAACTGCCTGCTCGCCGCGGAATTTGAAGACGCGGGCCCGGACGGAACGCTGCAGGATCGCGACACGACCCTCGCCAGAGCTGGCAAGCATCAGCCGGCGCGTCATGAACTAACGGAAATGCACGCACACGTTCACGGAGATTTTGGCTACATCCGCGGACTGGCAACGGCGGTGGCTGCAACCGGCAAGGTTCTGGCGAGAGTTCGATTTACCGACATTTATGTTTATCGAGATGGGCGCTGGCAAGCAGTCGCGGCGCATGAATCGATGCTTGCCGGGAAGCCATAGTAGAAGAGCGTGAGAATTCTATGCGTGCTGTCGTGCAGCGGGTAAGCCGCGCCCAGGTTACGGTAAGTGGCGAGATCGCAGGCAAGATTGGCGAGGGGTTGCTGGTCTTGCTTGGGGTCGGCCGGGACGACACGGAGGCCGATGCCACCTACCTGGCGGAAAAAATCGCCGGCTTGCGAGTGTTTGAAGACGCCGAAGGGAAAATGAACCGCAGCGTGCAAGATGTCGGCGGGAGCGTGCTGGCAGTTTCGCAGTTCACGCTATACGGAGACGTCAGGCGCGGCAAGCGGCCGTCGTTCGATGCCGCGGCGCCTCCGGAAAAAGCGCGGCAGATGTACGAGTTCTTCGTGGAGCAGATTCGCGCCGCCGGACTAAACTGCGAGACCGGACGCTTTCAGGAAATGATGAAGGTGGAACTGGTGAACGAAGGGCCGGTCACGATTCTGCTAGATTCGGAGAAGGCTTTCTAGTCGGACGATTGCGCCGTGTTTTCATTATCTCGATGAGACGTCCGTTTGTGACGCGCGTCTAACCGCCGTATTATTGATCAACTATGAAGATCGCTATCACTGCTGTGCTTGCCTTGTCCGCCTTCGCCTTCGCAGCGGAAAAGCCAAAAGCCGTTTCCCCTGAACCAGCCCCGGCCCAGCCAGCGGTTGAAACGCTGGACCTCGATACCATTGGCCGCATCCGTGATGAGGGCTTTCATCACTCTCACGTCATGGAGTACGCCAGCGGCCTGTTCGATGGTATCGGCCCTCGCCTTACCGGATCGCCTGATTTTGAGAAGGCTGAGCAGTGGTGCCTGGATCAGCTTCGCCGCATGGGAGCTTCCAACGTCCACGCTGAATCCTGGGGCGACTTTGGAATGGGATGGCAACAGATCGGGACCTCTGCACAAATGACAGCGCCCTCCACGGGTACGATTCTGGCGCAGGCCACACCGTGGTCACCCGCGACTTCTGGTGAGGTCACGGCCGAAGTCATCGCGGTTCCGCCGCTCAAGGAGGAAAAGGACTTCGACAGGTGGAAGGGCAAGCTTGCCGGCAAGATCATCCTTTACGGCGATGCCCCGAAGATCAATCCCGACCTCGCCAATCCGCTAGAGCATTATGATCAGGCAAAGCTCGATCACTTCCATTCCTATCCCCTCGATGGCGACCAAGGCGACACTCATGTCTTGCCCGCTGATCCCGCCTTATGGGAGAAGCGGTTTCAGGAGATGGCTTTTCTTGAGAAAGTCGGCCATTTCTTCGCTGACGAGCACGCTGTCGCAGTTCTGCGCCCGGGTGGTTTTGGTGGAGTGATTCACGACGATACCGGTTCTTCTCTGGGATGGTTCGTGTATCGTCCAGAGCATAAGCAGGCGATTCCATCGGCGGTGATCGCGAGTGAAGCTTTCGACCGAATGCACCGGCTTATCTCGCACGGCGTTCCCGTTTCCGTGCGCCTCAACATTGCGACGAAGTTCTATGGCGACCATGAAACTGGGAGCAACGTTATCGGGGAGATCCCTGGAACGGACGCGGCCCTGAAGGACCAGACGGTTATGCTGGGCGGCCACCTCGACAGTTGGATCGCCGGCACCGGGGCCACCGACGATGGCGCTGGAGACATCATCGCTCTCGAAGCCATGCGCATTCTGCGCGCGCTCAATGTCCAACCGCGCCGGACCATCCGCGTCGGGCTGTGGGGCGGCGAAGAGCAGGGCATCTTCGGCTCGGGCGGCTACGTCAGCAGCCACTTCGCTACACGCTCATTCTCCACCAAACCCGAAGAGCAGGTCGTTCCGGAGTTCATTCGCCAGGGGACTGGAGCCCTCACCCTCAAGCCCGAGCATGCCAGGCTGGACGCCTACTTCAACGCAGACAACGGTACCGGTAAGTTCCTCGGCATCTTCACTGAAGGCAACACGGCAGTGGCGCATATCTTTCAGCAGTGGATCGCGCCCATCGAGGACCTCGGCTTCACCACGGTCTCGTCGCGGAATACGGGTTCCACCGATCACGTGCCGTTCGATCAGGTGGGCCTGCCCGGCTTTCAGTTCATCCAGGATCCGCGCGACTACTCGACTCGCAGTCACCACACGAATCAGGACACATACGAGCGCCTCTCCGAATCTGACTTGAAGCAGGCAGCGGTCGTCATGGCGATCTTCGTGTACAACACCGCGCAACGCGACGACATGCTCCCGCGCAAACCCTTGCCGCACCCGGAACTAGAAGAGCAGCGCGCCAAACCGCTGGAGGACATCTATCCAACCGCGGCGAAGCCATAGCCTGACAGTCGGCCCGTCGGAACAGCAGCCGGTTGAACCTCGGAAGCTCTGGCGGCGGTCACTTTTCTCAACGTACAATCGACCGGGAGGTGAAACATGCGCAAGGGCAATGTGATTGCCATCCTGATCTTGATGTTTGCAATTACTGCGGCGGCTGGGCCGAAGATCGAGGGCACAACCGCGCTGAAGGATTTCCAACCTTTTGGAACCGTCGACAAAAAGACCCACAAGCATCAGCAGTACGATCTCTCTTTTGCCGCCATGGGTAAGCTCTACACCTGCCGATCGGTCGAGAAAGAGTCCCTGAAAGCCACGGATTTCGTCGTGGGCAGCGACGTCCAATACCAGATCAACGGCGATAAAGGTAAAGTCAAAAACGCCACCGGCAAAGAAGTGGAATGCACCGTCATGCGGGTCGCTGAAGTGCCGGCCGCGGCTCCGCCGGCCTCCCCGCAATGAGGTAAAAGGGCGAAGGCGATTCCATGATCGCTGGGCGAGCGTTCTACGTTACGCTGGTTTCGAGCAGAGGATCGGCGGGCTCCTGGGCCAGATCAGCCAATTCCAGTTGAAGATTGCCGGCGTTGGTGGCATAAGCCAGCCCAGTGTCGAGATCAAGGACACCTTCGCGGATCAGTCGCTCGATTTCGCCGTCGAAGTGCTGCATGCCGTCCTGACTGCCGACGCGCATCGCATCCAGCAAGGTCTTGCCGTCGCCTTCGCCTTTTTCCACGTACTCGCGAGTGCGCAAAGTGGACTTCAATATTTCAATGGCAGCCACGCGGCCAGTACCATCCTTGCGAGGGATGAGTCTCTGGGAAATGATGTAGCGAAAACTTTTGGCCAGGCGGTTTCGCAGGGTGTGTTGTTCAGCCATGGGGAAAACTCCCACGATTCGCTCCACCGTCTTCGAGGCGTCGATGGTGTGCAGCGTGGAGAGGACCAGGTGACCGGTTTCCGCCGCTTCCATGGCGATCTCGATGGTTTCGCGGTCTCGCATCTCGCCCACAAGAATCACTTTCGGAGCCTGGCGCAGCGCCGCTCTTAGCGCGAGCGCAAAGCTGGGCGTGTCGGCGTGCAATTCACGCTGATGCACGATGCAATTCTTGTGGGGATGCAGGAACTCGATCGGATCTTCGATGGTGAGCACGTGATAGAACTGCTCTTTGTTAATTTTGTCGATGATCGCGGCCAGGGTAGACGATTTGCCGGAGCCGGTGGGGCCCGTCACGAGCACGATTCCATTGCGCAAGCCCACAATCTTGCCTAACTCCTCGGGCAGGTTTAGAGATTCGAAGTCCGGGACCTTGCCGGGAATGACCCGCATCACTACGGCGCAGGTGCCGCGCTGCATGAAGATGTTGACCCGAAAGCGATTGGAACCCGGCAAACTGTAGGACACGTCACACGATCCGAGTTTGCTCAAGTTGTCTCTGGCATCTTCGTTGTTGCCGATGAGATCAGAGGCGATGCGCCGTGTATCTTCGCCGGTCAGGGCTCGCGTGGCTCCGGCTGGAGTGAGTTTTCCGTTAATTTCCACGAGCGGTGGTTTGCCCGGCGAGAAGAAGAGATCGCTAATCTTCGCCGAGGTTCTGAGCATTGCTGCCAGCAAGGTGGGAGTCGAGATAGGCGCGGCAGCCGGGGCCGCGGCGGCAGATGTCCGCGAGGTGGAAGAAGGTGCATTGGCTACGGGATTCGTCGGAGAAGACATAGTGGCAGCGCAGCTGTTGCTGTTTCTTGCATTTTGTTGGCACCGCCAAAAACCCAGTGAGCAGGTACGGAAACTGAGAAGACTTACACTTGAATGCTACTCACACCACAGAGGTACGACTGTTCAAAACTGCTCGCTTCTTCAGCGGTTGTTAGTGATTTCTTATTCCACAAACGCATCTCTATGCGTGGGCGGCAAGGATTGCGTCAGTTACGCGGGCGGCTTCCACGGCCGCTTTTACGTCATGGGTTCGCAAGATGTGCGCACCTTTCAGAATCAGAATAGTGTGTGCGGCTAGATTTCCGTGAAAGCGGTCCGCAACGGGAGCGTCTTTCCCATCTTTTGCCAGGGCGCGGCCGAGAAATGATTTTCTTGATGTCCCCGCGACCAGGGGAAATCCCAAGGACTGCAAATCCTGAAAGCGCGCTAGCAGCGGATAGCTCTGCTCAAAGTTTTTCCCGAAACCAAAGCCGGGATCAAGCGCGATCCTTTCGCGGCGCACGCCGGCCAGCACGGCCGCTTCCGCCCATTCTCTGAGTTCGCGCTTAACCAGCAGAAAAATATCGCCGGACGGCGGCAATGTGTGCCACTCGTCGGGACGTCCGCGCGTGTGCATCAAAACGACGGCGCATTTTATTTCAGCAATGGTGCTGGCCATCTGCGCGTCCCAGCGCAGCCCGCTGACATCGTTGACGATCTCGGCTCCAGCCGCGGCTGCGGCGCGGGCAACACCGGCTTTGTAAGTGTCGATGGAGATCACCGCATCCGGACGCTGTTTCTTCAGCGCGGTGATCACGGGCAACACGCGCTTCAACTCTTCTTCGGCACTCACGGCGACTTTAGCGCCGGGGCGTGTGGATTCTCCGCCAATGTCAATGATGTCGGCGCCTTCATCGAGCAGCTGTGTGGCGTGCTCCGTAGCCTTTTCGGGATCAGAGTAAAGGCCACCGTCAGAAAAAGAATCGGGCGTCACATTGACGATGCCCATGATCAGCGTGCGTTTGCCCAGTTCGAGCGCGCGTGTCCCGAGGCTCCATTGAAAGACGGCTCTCATGCGGCAGATTCTAAATGAAAGAAGAGAGTGGGGAGTAAGAGCTACGCGCTACCGGCGCCGGATGGCTGCATCCCGCTTGCCCATGGCGCGAAGTGCGCCGGGGCCTGTGCCGGTCGGCGGTTTGCGCATTCCGTCGAGCAAATCCTTGAGCACGATTGCGTTGTTGCGCGTCTCGTTCTTCGAGGCGTAGAGGAGCGTGACACGCTTCCGCCTGTGGGCCAGAGAGTACAGCTTCTGCAAGTCCTTCTCGGCGTCGGGACGGGTCAATTCCTTCAGGTAACGCTTGCGAAAGACCTGCCATTGTTCCGGCCGGGCATGAAACCACTTTCGCAGTTCGTCGGAGGGAGCCAGATCGCGCAGCCATTCATGCATCGCGATCTCAGTTTTTGAAATGCCGCGAGGCCACAGCCGGTCGACCAGAACGCGCACTCCATCGGAGCGCGACACCGATTCATACACCCGCTTCACCGCAACTGGCATGGCTTTGCAGCTTTCCCCTATTATTGTAAGTCGAGTGCGATTGGGGCGGCTGTGGGAAACTGGGTATAAATGTCAGCAGTGAGATCGTGACCAGGATGCAAATGATAAAAGATGCGAATGACGAGAGATGCGAATGATGAAAATGCCTGACCGGCAGGAGCAGAGGCGCGCGATGGATCATCGGCGCTGGATTGGAGCGGCAATGGCTGCGCTGCTTGCGCTGGCGGCGCTCGCCGGTTGCGATGTGGAGCGTCGCAAGTCAGACGCCGAACTCGGCCTCAACCCCCAGCAAGCCGCGGGGCGCAAGCTCTATGACAACTATTGCGATCGCTGCCACCGACCCGATTCCACGAAGGGGAAAAAAGGTCCGGGATTGAAGGGCGTTTTTCAGCATCCGTACCTTTCGCAGACCGGCCTGCCCGCGAATGACGACCGCGTCACTGACATTATTCGCAACGGCCGTCCCGACATGCCGGGCTACAGCCAGGTGCTGAGCGCGCAAGACATGCAGGATCTGCTGGCCTATCTGCACACGTTGTAACGCGGAGCAATATGAGAGTTCACATTAGCCTCCTCCTGCTCGTCTGCATGCTCCTAGCCGGTCACTCAACAGCAGTCGCCGCCGATGATGCCAAGGGCTGGTTCGAAGAAGACTGCAGCGGCACCACATTTCAAATAGCCAAATTCGCCACGGCATCCCCAAGCCAATATCTCGTCCTGCGGTTGAGCAGCGGCACTCCACTTGCCACTTCTTTATTTGAGGGGGCTGGCTGGTTGAACGTGCAGGGCAAGCGTTGTTCCGGTGTTGGTAAATGCGAGGATGCCGCCCAGGCAAAGATCTGGCTGAACGAAACGAAAGGAAGCACCAAGCGCATCTCGGGCAAGTATAAGGCCGAGTTCAGCGGCGAGCATCTTGAGGGACGGTTCAGAGTCAAACACCGGCGAAAGAATCCTCCTGCTATTTGCGAGTGAAGAGCGCTGAATCAAATTTGTAATGCGCCAGCGTTTGGCCTTCCGTGGGATAATTTCCGAGTGCAGAGCACAACACCAGCTGAACTTTTTCGCAAGCTGCCTTCCGTCGACGACGTGATGCGCGTTTCTGCAGTTGGCACGCTCGCGGCGAGTTACGGCCATGATTCCGCAGCGGACGCGGCGCGCGCCGTGCTATCCCGGCTGCGGCAAGAAATTACATCAGGACTGCTAAATGCGGATGCGCTGGAGCTTGCGCTTTCTGGTTTGGCAGAGGCGGTAGAAAACCAGCTTCGTCAGGCACTGGGTTATTCTCTGCGGCCGGTGATCAACGCCACCGGCGTGATCCTCCATACCAACCTGGGCCGTGCTCCGTTGAGCGATGCAGCCATCGAGCATATCCGCGAGACGGCTGCCAGTTATTCCAATTTAGAGTTCGACCTCGCCGCAGGTGCACGCGGCAAACGCGATGTCCACGTTGATCGATTGTTCCAGCGCCTGCTGGATGAAGAAATGAGAAGCGGCGAAGTGAAGAGCCCGAAGCAGGCCGCCATCTCGACCATCGCGGTCAACAACAATGCCGCTGCAGTGCTGCTGGCGCTGAACACTGTGGCCGAGGGCGGAGAAGTGATCGTGTCGCGCGGCGAGCTGGTCGAGATCGGCGGCTCGTTCCGCATTCCAGACGTGATGGCCAAGTCGGGCGCGATTCTGCGCGAAGTGGGCACCACCAACCGCACGCGCACGGCAGACTACGAGCGAGCCATCACGGAACGGACACGGCTTCTGCTACGCGTGCATCGCTCAAACTTCGAGATCACAGGTTTCACCGAGCAGCCTTCCACGGCCGAGTTGGTCGCGTTGGCCCGCAAACGCGGCATTCCGCTGATGGAAGACCTGGGCAGCGGCGCACTGTTTGATCTGCGGTCGATCGGCATCAGCGGCGAGCCGGGCGTGCTCGATAGCCTGCGCAGCGGCGTCGACATTGTTACCTACAGCGGCGACAAGTTGCTCGGCGGCCCGCAGGCAGGATTGATCAGCGGCGGTTCGGAGTTGGTGGCGCGCATGCGGTCGAATTCGCTGTTCCGCGCGCTGCGCGCGGACAAGCTGATCTATGCCGCGCTGGAGGCCACGCTTCTCGCGTATGTCCGGCGCGATCACGATGCGATTCCCACGCTGCGCATGATGCAACTCTCAAAAGAAGCGATCGGTGAGCGGGCTGAGGCACTGGCAGCGCGAGTTGTAGCGCCGAACCTGAAGCTTGAAACCCTGGACGGCGAATCCCTCCTCGGCGGGGGCGCAGCGCCGTCTTCTGTTCTACCGACGCGGCTGCTGGCGCTGACCTGCGTAGGCCTCAGTGCTGACGAACTAGCCGCGCAGCTGCGCGGCGCAGAACCGCCGATCATTGCCCGAGTCGAGGAAGGCCGCGTGCTGCTGGACTTGCGGACTGTGTTTCCGGAGCAGGATGCCGCGGTGGCGGCGGCGCTCAGTCGCATCCCGGCATGACCGTCTCGCATCGAAACAGCATTGGCTCTCCTCTACACTGTCGGACATTCGACCCGCTCACTCGACGACTTAATCGAGACGCTTCAGGCGCACGGAATTGAAACCCTGGTGGATATCCGCGCCTTCCCCATGTCACGGCGGCTGCCGCAATTTAATCGAGAATCACTAGAAAAAAGTTTGCCGGCGGCCGGAATTAATTATGTCTGGATGAAAGCCCTGGGCGGCTATCGCAAGAAGAGTCGCGAAGACTCCCCGAACATCGGGCTTCGCAACGCGAGCTTCCGCAACTACGCCGACTACATGCTGACCACGGAATTCGAAAACGCGATGGCCGAACTTGTGGCGCTGGCCGAGGGCTCACGCACCGCTTATATGTGCGCCGAGCGCGCATACTTCCGCTGCCACCGCATGCTGGTCTCCGACTGGCTGGCCGTGCACGGGCATGAAGTGTTGCACATTGACGGGACCGGCCCCGTCAAACCGCATAGCCTGACCACAGAAGCTCGCATGATAGATGGCGCATTGATTTACCGTGGAGACCGCCTGCTGTAAGGCGCCGAACTGCTGTAAAGTGTTTCGAAATATGATCGTCGGCACGGGCATCGACATCGCAGAGGTTCCGCGCATCCGCCAATCGATCGCGCGCTTTGGCGATCGCTTTCTGCAGCGTATCTATACCGCGGGCGAAATCCGCTACTGTGATTCCAAGGCCAACCGCGCCGAGCGTTACGCCGCGCGCTTCGCCGCCAAAGAAGCGGCGATGAAGGCTCTGGGCACGGGCTGGAGCCATGGCGTTCGCTGGCGGGATTGCGAGGTGACGCGCCTGCCGGGCGGACGTCCGACCATCACGTTCCACGGAAAAGCCGGCGAGATCGCCGCTCGGCTGGGGGTGAAGCATTCCTCACTGTCGCTCTCGCATACGGCCGAGCAAGCCATCGCGCAAGTCATTCTTGAGAGTTAGGCTCCTTTCAGCGATAGCGCTTTAAAACATGGTTGTCATCCCGAGCGCAGCGAGGGATCTTGGTTCTGCCCGCACCGCCCATATTGCCACTACACGCAAGAACCAAGGTCCCTCGCTGCGCTCGGGATGACAGTTCGCGGCACTGACCCAGTTCGCAATTGGTGCCGCGTCTCTACAGGCCTTCTGCTAAACTGCATTCCAAACATTTCATGTCCGTGACCATTCAAGCAGCCACGCCGGTTAATTCCCCCGCTGAGATTCCCGAACGTACTCTTCTCGCCGGTCTCGCATTGACCAGCTTCGCCGCATTGTTGCTGGAACTAGCTCTAACGCGATTGTTTTCCGTGGTGCTCTTCTATCACTTCGCGTTTCTTGCGATTTCGATTGCGCTGCTCGGCCTGGGGGCAGGCGGAGTCTTTGCCTATCTTTTCAAGAATCGCCTGGCCAAAACAGGCACGCGCCACCTGGCCGCGCGCCTGTGCCTCGAAAGCTCCCTCCTGGTGCTGATCGCGCTGGAAGTTATCCTGCACATCCCGGTTGCGCTCACCATAACGTGGAGTAATTTCCTGCACTTGACCGCCCTGTACGTGGTGGCGGCGCTGCCCTTTTTTCTGACTGGATTGCTGTTTTCCGTGGTCTTCGCCCGTGAGACGCGGCGGATTCCACTGCTTTATGGCGCCGACCTCGGCGGTGGCGCGCTGGCCTGCCTGGCCACGGTCCCGCTCCTCAACTGGATTGGCGGCCCGAATACGATTCTCATGGCCAGCGTGGCGCTCACCCTGGCAGCCGCGGTCTGGGCGCCTTCGCGCGCCTGGCGCCGGGGCGCTGGCGCTGCCCTCGCATTATTCCTGATGCTGATTGCCGGCAACCTTTCCGACCGGCTGTTCGATGTCATCTACGCCAAGGGGATGTTCCGCGATCCTGCATGGGTGGAGTTCGCCCGCTGGAATGCGCTGTCGCGCGTCGAAGTGGATCGCCAGGGCCAGAGCAAAACCATCGTCATTGACGCCGACGCTTCCACCTACATCATGAATGTCGAACCCGAGCAGGTCCACGGTACGCGCTGGCAGGACATTCTGATGTCCAGACCGCCGGCGTTAGCCAACGTTCTGCGGCCTCACGGGGAATTCGCAATCATCGGTCCGGGCGGCGGGATTGATGTGCTGAGTGCCCTGGCCAGTGGAAGTCCGAGCGTGACCGGCATCGAGATCAATCCGCTCATCGCCAACACCATCATGCGCGGGCGCTACGCCACTTATTCCAGGCACCTGTACCAGCGGCCTGATGTGCACATGCACGTGACCGACGGCAGATCCTATCTGCGTTCGACCGAGCAACAATTCGATGTCGTACAAATGACGCTGGTCGACACATGGGCTTCGACCGCCGCGGGCGCTTTCGCGCTGAGTGAAAACAATCTATACACGGTGCAAGCCTTTCGAGAATATTTCGAGCATCTCAAGCCGGACGGCGTGATCGCCATCACGCGCTGGGAGTTCCGCGAGCCCCGAGAAGCCCTGCGCATAGTTTCGGTCGCGATGGAAGCGTTGCACAGGCTCGGTGTGGCGAATCCGGCACGCAATTTTATCGTCGCCTCGCAAGGGCCGCTCAATGAAGATGGCATTCCCGTGGTTGTGCTGGCCAAGAAAACCGCTTTTACCGGGGAAGAAGAGTCCGCCATCGAGGCCCATCTCAGCAACTATAAACAACTCGTTCCTCTTTACCTCCCTTCCCATCCCGAAGTGTGGCAAGCGGGGCATAATCCGTTTGCCGATCTGATCGCGAGCAACGATCCTTACAGGTTCGCGCAGGATTATGCCTACAACGTTTCGCCGGTTACTGATAACGCCCCGTTTTTCTTCTTCACGCTTAAACCCGGACAAATCCTTGGCCAGCACGGGCGGCATAGCGTTGACTGGAAGGTAAACTTGGGCGTACTGGTCCTGATTTTGGTGCTGGCCATCTCTTTCGTCGCGGTTCTCGGCTTCCTGATTCTGCCGATGGCGCTTCATGGCGGCCGTCAGTCACCGGTTCCGCTGCTCTATTTCGTGGCGGTGGGTTTGGGCTACATCCTGGTGGAGATCGCATTTATTCAGCGCTTCGTGCTTTTCCTGGGACACCCGACCTATGCGCTCACTGTTGTGATCTTTCTACTGATGCTGTCGAGCGGCGCTGGAAGCCTGTTTTCGCGACGCTGGCTTCCCCGTCCACAAATGGCCTGGATGCCGCTGGTGCTCGTGATCCTCGCCCTGGCGGGCAATGTATTCCTTCTGCCTCGCGCGCTTCCCGCCTGGGTAGGCCTGGCGTTTGGTTACCGCCTGGTGGTGAGCGGCCTCTTGCTCGCGCCGCTCGGCTTCGTGATGGGAATGCCCTTCCCCACCGGCCTGCGCGCACTCGCGGTGCGCCCCGTCTTCGAAGTTCCCGCCGGAGTCACCGAGGCAGACAATGCCGTGGAGTGGGCCTGGGCGATGAACGCCGCCGCCAGCGTGCTGGGGTCCGTTCTGGCGATGGTGATCGCGATCCAATTTGGCTTGACCATAACCCTGGCCTGTGGGGTTGCGGCCTACCTGCTCGCCCTGATGCTTCTGCCGACTCTTCGGCCACAACACGCTTAAGAATGGGCCGGGGTTTGTTATGATGCTGCGTGGGGCGGCGGTCGGGCTGCTCCAGGACCGCCGGCAACGGCGAAGATAACGCAGATTGCGGTTTGAGGAAATCCTTTGCCGAGCCAAAAGCAGCTCAGATGGTCGCAACTTCGGGTCGGTATCACCGTAATTGTCGCGAGCCTCGTGCTCGGGCTGCTTCTGTTCCTTATGTCCGGAACCGGCGGCTTTTTCACCAAACGAATCACGCTCGTCTCCTACTTCGACAATGCGGAGGGCCTGCGGGTGGGTGCACCGGTGCGGCTGAGTGGCGTGGACATCGGCAACGTTTCGAAAATTCTCATTGTCCGCGACCGGGACAAGCAACTCACTCCCGTGAAAATCGTGATGAAGGTGAGCACGAAGTACAGCTTCAACCTGCGCCGCGATACCCGCACCGTACTCGAGACTGCCGGCGTCTTAGGCGAGACCTTCATGGACATGGACAGCTCACAGGCTGTCGGCCCACCGGCGCAGGATGGCGACACGCTTCCCACCCACGTGCATCCCGACTTCAATGAAGTGGTGCGCTCCAGCCAGAGTACGCTGCAAAACATGGATGCTCTGCTCAAGCGTGCCGACCGCATCATGGCCTTCGTGGAAAGCGGCAAAGGTTCGATCGGCAAGTTGATCTACGATCCCACGCTGTATGACCGCTTCTCGCAGACAGTCGCAGAGCTCAAGACCGTTGTCGACGAGATTGCCAAGGGACAGGGCAGCCTGGGCCAATTGATCAATAGCAACGACGCCTACAACAAATTCGTTGCGACTCTCGACAAGATGAATGGAGTGGTGGACGACCTGCAACAAGGCAAAGGCACCGCCGGAAAGTTCTTGAAAGACCCCTCCCTCTACAACAATGCCAACGACACAGTCGCCAACTTGAAAAAAGTGAGCGAGGACCTGAATGCCGGCAAGGGGACCGCAGGGAGATTGCTCAAAGACGAGGAACTAGCAAAGAAGATCGACACTACCATGACCAAGCTCGCAGCCTTGACAAGCGAAATCGAGGCTGGACAGGGAACAGTGGGGAAACTCTTCAAGGACGATACGCTGTATAACAATGCCAACCAGATGCTCGAGGAAGGCCGGAATCTGATAAAAGCGATCCGGGAGAACCCGAAAAAGTATCTCACCATCAAGCTGCACATTTTCTGAGAACGCCCACCCACCTTCTCGGCCACGGACCTCACAGATCAAATTCTGTGAAGTTTTCTCGTTTTATCCGTGGGGATCCGCAAAAATCCGTGGCAAAGTCTGTCTCAACATGCCGCGCCTAGGAGACCACCGGCTGCGCGGACGTCGACTCTGCCTGCTCGTGCGCATGATAGCTCGACCGCACCAGCGGTCCGGACTCGACGTGCCGGAAACCGAAGCGCAAAGCTTCGTTCCGCAACTCGCGGAATTCTTCAGGCGTGTAGAACCGCGCAATGGGCAAGTGGTCGCGCGAGGGCCGGAGATATTGGCCCACGGTAAGAATGTCAACACCGCGGCCGCCGAGATCGCGGAACACCTCGACTAATTCCGCGGTCGATTCGCCCAGTCCGACCATCACCCCACTCTTCGTCACCATGCCGGAAGAGAATTTCTTGGCGTTCTCGAGCAGAGTAAGCGTGCGTTCATATCGGGCACCGGAACGAACCGTGCGATACAAACGCGGCACGGTTTCGGTGTTGTGGTTCAGAACGTCAGGCTGCGCCTCAAGCACGATCTTCAACGGTTCTTCCAGGCCCTGAAAATCCGGGATCAACACTTCGACCCGGCACTCCGGAATCAGCTCGCGAATTTCGCGAATGGTTTCGGCAAACACTCGAGCGCCGCCAATATTGTCATCATCACGATTGACGCTGGTCACCACCGCATGTTTCAAACCCAGCGTGGCCACAGCCTCAGCCACCCGGCGCGGCTCGTCCCAGTCGATCGGCTCTGGACGGCCTTTGGGCACGGCACAAAATCCACAGCGCCGGGTGCAGATGTCGCCCAGCAACATAAATGTCGCGGTCTTGTGATTCCAGCACTCGCCTATGTTCGGGCACTGTGCTGACTCGCAAACCGTGTGCAACCTCAATCCGCGCGCCAGCTTCTTCAGGTCGTGAAAGTTATCGCCAACGGGAGCTTTGGCCCGCAGCCAATCGGGCTTGGGCATGCGGGGCGGCGGCGCAAGCTCGATCTGGATGAGTTGTGAAGCACCAGCCATCTTTTTGATTCTATCAGTTTGCCTCGGCTTCACTCCTCACCTCGGCGGCGCGTCGAACTAAGTCGGAGGCCCTAATTCGCGCGCAGAATTGTTCAAAGCTCGCGCGTGGCTGGCTCCAGCGAAGATCATCGACCGTATCAAATACCGGCACGTCAAGCCGCAGAGTGGCAAGCGCGCGAAATAACAGTGCATCTTCCCATCCCGAAAACAGCGACTCCGAAAGTGGCCGAGCCCGCCGGATCGATGGATCCCACGCTCGCCAATCCTTGGGAACATCTTCCACATGTGGATACCGTGAAAACGTAAGTGCCGCCGCCTTCTGCCCCCATCCCGGCAGTCCGGGAAAACCATCCGCACTGTCGCCTACCACGGCCAGGTAGTCGGGAATCGATTCAGGCTTCACGCCAAACTTAGCCACGACTCCCGCCTCGTCGCGCACCAAGTCACGCCGGCGATCCAGTTGCACCACACGCGTGCCCACAACGCTCTGACTGAGGTCTTTGTCAGGGGTGCAAATGAAGATCTGATCCACGCGATCATCGAGCGCGGCTTTGGCCGCCGCCGATGCGAGCGCGTCATCCGCTTCAAAGTAGACCATCGGCCAAACCACAACTCCCATCGCTTCCAGACCTTCTTCAAGAATCGGGAACTGAGAAAGCAATTCCGGAGCCACACCCTCACTTGTCTTGTATTCGGCGTACATTTCGTTTCGAAACGACTCCACCACGTGATCGGTTGCGACTCCAACATGCGTCGCGCCGCGTTCGATCATCGACAGCACCGATCCCAAAACGCCGCGCACCGCCCCGATTTCCTGGCCGGTCGCATCTACAGCCGAGGGCACGGCGAAAAAATACCGGAATAATTCGTAAGTCCCGTCGATCAGGTGAACGTTCATCGCTTCATCAATTTCCTAGCCGACTTCAACCAGACCGTAGGTATGCTGCCAGCGCATGCGCAGAGCCACAAGCGCGCGGCTGATTTCCACTTGCGTAACTTCGGAATTAGGCCCAGCCATCACCGCTGCGGCTTCGCGCTTGGCAAGTTCCAGCAATTGCCGGTCACGAATGAGGTTGGCAATGCGAAAGCTCGGCATGCCCGCCTGACGCGTGCCGAAGAACTCTCCCGGCCCGCGCAGTTCAAGATCGAGTTCGGCGATCTGAAAGCCGTCGTTTGTGCCCACCATGGCGTCGAGGCGGCACTCACCTTCTTCCGTCACCTTGCCGCCGGTCATCAGGATGCAATAAGACTTCGCGGCTCCGCGCCCAATGCGCCCGCGCAACTGGTGAAGCTGCGCCAGGCCAAAGCGCTCGGCATGTTCGATCACCATCACGGTCGCATTCGGCACATCGACGCCAACTTCGATCACCGTGGTCGCGACCAGAATCTGCAACTCGCCTTTCTGGAACCTGCGCATGACCTCATCTTTCAGCTCGGAATCAAGCCGGCCGTGCAACAGCCCGACCTTCAAATCGGCGAACACTTTCCCGCTCAGCTCGCGATACATGTGGATTGCAGCCTTCAGCTCGGTCTCTTCGTTTTCAGCAATGACCGGGTAGACGACATAGACCTGGTGCCCCTTCGCGACCTGCTTGCGCACAAAATCCCAAACCTCGGACGAGCGGTCGTCAGTAATCCGTCGAGTGACGATCGGCGTGCGCCCCGGCGGAAGCTCATCAAGCACGCTCAGGTCGAGATCACCATAAAGAGTAAGCGCGAGCGTGCGCGGGATGGGAGTTGCGGTCATGACTAGAACATCGGGCTCGGCTGGATTTTTGTCATCGCTTCCTTCGCCCGACTTCTTCATCAGCTTCAAGCGCTGCAAAACGCCGAAGCGGTGCTGCTCATCGACGATGACCAGACCGGGCTTGGCGAACTCAACTTTCTCGTCCAGCAGAGCGTGAGTACCGATAACAAGCTGCGCGTCTCCCTGAGCGATGTGGCGCCGAATCTCGCGCTTGCGGTCGACCTCGAGCGAGCCGGTCAGCAAGACGATTCGATATCCCGCATTCTCCAGAATTCTGCGCGCAGAAAAATAATGCTGTTGCGCAAGAATTTCAGTAGGGGCCATCAACGCCACCTGGCACCCGTTTTCGATGGCGATGATCGCGGCCTGAAAGCCGATAATGGTTTTTCCCGAGCCCACATCTCCCTGCAGCAAACGCCGCATGGGATAAGGCTTCTGCATGTCGTCGGCAATCTCTTTCAACACCCGCTTCTGCGCGGCTGTGGGATGAAACGGCAGAATTTTCTTGATCGCCTGCCGCACTCGGTCGTCCAGGCGAAAGGCGATGCCGGTTTGCGTCTTCTGCTGGCGCCGCTTCAGCTCCAACCCTAACTCGATAAAAAACAATTCTTCAAAGATCAACCGAATGTGTGCCGGCGTGCGCGACGACTGCAAATCCGCCAGACTCTCCCCAGCCTCGGGCCAATGCACCTTCCACAACGCCTCTCGCGGCGAAAGCAGCGCCAGCCGCTCGCGCACAGCAGCCGGGATGGTTTCGGCCAAGGTCAGGAGTGAGATCATCAAGCGCCGTGCGGATGACTCGTCGAAACCAGCGCGCGGTGACGCGCCCCTGCCCAGCCGATTCGTAGATGGGCACGATGCGCCCCACTTCAAGCGATGTGGCGGCCTTGTCGTCCGCGCCATCTGAGCCGGCATCGCCCAGCATCTCAAACTGCGGCTGGATGATCTGCAGTTCTCCGCTGCGCGAATCTTGCTCCACCTTGCCATAGAGCGCAATCAACTGGCCGGGCTTGAATTTGTCCTGCAGGTAAGCGCCGTGAAACCACAGGCAGCGAAGCTTCGATCGCCCCTGCCCCACGGTTAATTGGAAGATCGGCATCTTGCGGGTGCGAAACAAACCTGAGTTGCGCACTTCGCCAATCACGGTGGCCATCTCGCCGGCGCGCAACTCCCCAATCCCGCGCGGATTCAACCGGTCCTCGTAGCGAAACGGCAGATAATTCAGCAGATCGCCCACAGTCGATATGCCCTTGGTGGCAAGAATCTCCGCCAGCCGCGGACCAATCCCCTTGACGTATTGCACCGGCGTAGTGAGTTCGAGCATGGTAGAGGATCCCAAGGAATGTTAGCAGCAACTCAGCCCGTGAACGCGACCTCTGGGTTTGCTGTCAAAACGGCGATGTTCCGGCAACAATCGGACGCGCACAGGCAACTCTCTCGGCATCCGATATCATCCCTCCCATAATGTTGGCGAGGGTTTGTCCCTTAGTCCTGTTGCTTATGAGCGGCGCTGTCGCCCAACAGGATTCTAATCTTCGCGTTCAGTCGAATGTCGTGCTCATGCCGACGCTGGTGAAAGATGCCGAAGGCCATATCATCTACGGATTAACACAAAAAGATTTCGTAATCGACGACGACGGTGTGGAACAAACGATTCACTTGGACGATTCTGCGGAATCCGAACCCGCCTCGGTAGTCGTGGCCATTCAGACGGGAAGACGAGCCTGGCGCGAATTTTCCAGAATGCGTGGGATCGGCCCCATGCTGATTCCTGTTTTCGATCAACTCCGATCGCGAGTTGCTTTGGTCGAATTTGATAGTCATGTCAATCTGGTCGAGGACTTCAGCGACGATGAAAACCCGTTTCTCGAAGATCTTAAGGGGCTGCAAGCGGGCGATAACGGGGCCGCGATTCGCGATGCCGTAGCTTTTTCCGTCCGTTTGCTTGAGAAAGAACCGCCCGAGCGCAAACGGGTACTGCTTCTGGTGTGCGAAAACCGCGACCATGGAAGCCATGTGTCGAAAACCGATGACGTCATCGCCGCCATCGGGAATAGCAACACCACGGTCTATGCACTGGCGTTCTCGCCTTCGCTCTCGCAGGTGCTGGACACCGAGCGGGGCGCGAATAGAGACGAGGCGTACTGGGACGCCCCTCCCGACATCATCGGCACTCTTCTGATGGCCAGGAATGCGATGAAGAAAAACATCACCAAGGCCATCGCATCGATGACCGGGGGTGAGTACGAATTGTTCACAACTCACAAAGGCTTCGAGGATCGCCTGGTTGACTTTAATAACCACTTACACAGCCGCTACGCATTGAGCTTTGCACCGGAGAGACCACACCCTGGGCTCCATCAGATCCAGGTGCGCCTGAAACAACCTTCTCCTGGAGTAAGTGTCCTGTCGAGAACCAGCTATTGGGCAGTGGGCCCGATTCCGTGAGCGTGGCACCCAATGCGAGAAGCCGGTGTCTAAACCCTCGGTGCTTCTGGATCTAGTCCAAGCTCTCTGCGCCATCATCCTCGGCAACGTGGCGTATTTCCTGCTCGCACCGTCTCTCCCTTTGCCGCGCCACCGGCCGTTCCAACTCGACGTGGGCATGGTCGTCGACTTCTGGTTCTGCCTGGTCGCCTATGGCCTGATCCGCACCGCCAGAAGGTGGAAATAAGAGAATGTCCGCCCCTTCCGCACAGGGTTTTCCTAGTTACTTTGGGAACCTCTAACAAACGCCGCCGTCACGTTACGATATCCCAGAAGTATGAATAAAATTGCGGTCCTGTACGACGCAGGCCAGGCTGTGCTCTCCACCTTCGATCTGGACGAGGTGCTGCAGCGCATCCTAGGCATCGCGCACGACTATTTTCATCTGCGGAATGTGGCAATCGCGCTGCTCGACAAGCAGTCACAGGAGTTGTACGTCCGCTCGCAGATCGGCTGGGATGAAGGCCAGGATAAGGTTCGACTCCCTCTGGGCCAGGGAATCTCCGGAGCCGCAGCGCTCAAGAAGCAGCCCGTCTATGCTCCCGACGTCCGCGAAGACCCACGCTATGTATGCACGGCGAAATCGACCCGGTCCGAGGTCGCGATCCCTCTGATGGTGCGGGACGAAGTAGTGGGCGTGCTCGATTGCCAGAGCGATCACCTCAACCATTTCGACCCCGAGACCATCGATCTGCTCACACTCTTTTCCACCCAGGCGTCGATCGCCCTCCAGAATGCGCGTCTGTACTCGTTAGAGGAGCAGCGCACGCGGCAACTGCAGGCCATCAACGCCATCGCCCAGCAAACCACGGCGGTTCTGGACCTCGAACAGCTGCTGGATCGAGTCTGTGAGCTGATTCAGGGCGCGTTCCGGGTATCGCACGTCTCGCTGTTTCTGCGCGAAGATCACGACCTCGTGCTGCGGGCCCACCACGGCACGCTTACCCCTCGCGTACCCGAAGGCGGCCGCTTTCCGGCGAGCACTGAACCCTGGGCCACCATACTGGCCAGCAGCAACACAGCTATGGAAACCGATCTCTGCGTCGCGCCTGCCGGCACGAAGTTCTTTGCGGAATCCGCCTCGCGCATGTGCATTCCACTGGTCTCGTTCGGACAGACACTTGGGATTCTCGCCCTCGACAGCGCGCGGCCAGACGCCTTCCGCGACGGCGACCTGCAGTCGCTCGAATCCGTAGCCGACATTTGCGCCACAGCCATTCAGAACGCGCATTATGTCGAACGCGTGAAGCAGCTCGCCTACCTCGACGGTCTCACGGGTATTTTCAACCGCCGTTTCTTCGAGCTGCGCATCATGGAAGAAATTGAACGAGCCCGGCGCTACGGCACGGGCATGGCCGTCATCATGGCGGACATCGATCAGTTCAAGCGGCTGAATGACGAGTTCGGACACGTGCTCGGCGATGAAGTGCTGCGCCAGGTTTCCAGCCTTTTCCATCAGCAGTTGCGGAAAATCGACGTCGTCTGCCGCTACGGAGGCGAAGAATTCGGGATTCTGCTCACTCAAACCAATGCCAAGCACGCCATGAAGATCGCCGAAAAGCTGCGAAAGATGGTCGAAGGCTGGCTGTTCCCGGGCGTGCCCCGCACCGTCACCATCAGCGCCGGAGCCGCCGCCTTCCCCGAACAAGGCACCACGCGCGACGATCTGGTGAGGGCTGCAGACTCAGCTCTCTACGCGGCTAAGCAGGCGGGACGAAACAAGGTTTGCCTTGGAACGCTAGCGCGCGTTCAGTCGGTGGGCTCTTAATCACCGACCACCGGCCACTGCTTCTAGATGTCGAGCGAGCCGGCAGTCATCTGCTGGCGAAGCCGTTCCATCTGCTGCTGCAGCTTCTCGCGGCTCTTCTGTAGTTCTTCCCGAACCTTGGGTCTCAGTTCCTGCCTCAGCTTCTCGGCCTGCTCCCTCAGCTGTTTCTGCTGATCGCACATAGCCTTGCGCATTTCCGCAGACGCCTTGCGGCTTTCCTCTCTTGCCAGCTCCATCTGAGGCCGCAGTTTGGCAATCTCGTTCTGCACTTCACTTAATTCCACCTGAGTTTCCGCACTCACTTCGGGGGATTTCAGGCTTTGCTCGATCATCTCGCCGGAGTCTCTGCGTTCCGGCAATGTGAGAGTGAGAGTTTGCTCTTTCTTGTCGCGGATCACGCTAACGCTAACCGACCCGGCGCTATGGGAGTGCAATACGTGGCTGAAGTCGCTGGTGTCATGAACTGGCTGGTCGCCGACGCGAGTGATGACGTCGCCGGCGCGCAGCCCGGCCTTATCGGCACGGCTGCCCTTTTCCACCGAACGGACCAGCACTCCATTCCCGTTCTTCGCGCCAAAAAACTCCCCCAGTTGCGGCGTAAGGTTCTCTACCATCAGACCGCTGCGCATCGAGGAATGCACCACCACCACTCCAATATTCGGAACATCGAAGTCCGGCAGGTTGGGAATTGGCGGAATCTGAACGTGCACATATTTGTCCCAGTCCTCGTCTTTCCCGCTCATGTGCGCAAACTCGTTACGCCGGTCGGCCAGTTGCACCTTGATCGTCATAGGCTGCCCATCGCGGCTCAGCCCAAACGTAACCACGCGTCCCGGCGGAGTTTCGCGGATCATCCGCTGTAATTGCGACTTACTTTCGATGCTCATCCCGTTCATGGTCAAAAGTACGTCGTGTTCCTTGAACCCGGCTTTGCCCGCCGGAGCATCCTGGTCAACCATGGTTACTTCGACGCCTTGTTCCTCCTTCAGCTTCAGGGCGCCGAGCCGGTCGGTGGTGATATCTGCAATGTCCACGCCCAGGTAAGAGCTCGCCCCGGAATCTTCGCTGGGAATGCCCATCGGCTGCGAGGGATCAACCGTCCATCTTTGCGAGGCATGCGCCAAGTTGAGCAGCAAAGGCAGCACGGCGATCATCGTCAAAATGTGTTTGCGCATAGCCAACCTCCTGAGTCTTAATGCACCACAATCCTTTGTCATCCTGAACAAGGGTTCTTTGCGTAGTGAAGGACTCAGCCGAGCCGCGCCATGCGGAGCGTTTTTCGCGACGCAATACTCGCGCGTTTTGGCTCGCATCCTTAGTGCGCCCGCCGGAAGCAAATATCCCCCGTCGTCGTCCTCACCTTCAGCACTGGACCGCCTCCGTTCAAATTGCCTTCCGCGGTAAGCGTCTTAGGACTCCACTGATCGCCTTCGCTGGCCACATGGATATCCGGAAAATCAGAAGTGATGTGGTGTCCATTGCCCAGGTCCACGCTGGCTCGCACCGAGACGGCGACGTCCGGCGCAATGTAAACCGTAATGTCACCCGCCGAAGTTTCAAACACGGAATCGCTCGGCGCAGCTCCAGTCTTTACCAGCTTCACAACGATGCCGCCGGCTCCCGTCTCCACCCGCGCCGAGGGAACCCCATAGAGTTCGATCCCCCCGCCGCCAGTGTGAGCCTCCACGTGGCCCTTAGCAGACGCGAGATGGATACTGCCTCCGCCGGTGTCAATATCAGCCGCGCCACCAATGTCTCCCAGGTCGATGCTGCCGCCGCGGGTTTCCGCCTTCACCTTGCCGGCGCATTGGCTCACCTTGATCCCTCCGCCGCCAGTCTCGATGCTGGCGCCCTGCGTAGCCGACATAATTTCGATGCTGCCGCCGCCCGTCTCCGCAATGATTTTCCCGTTGGCGTGATGTACCTCAATCGAGCCACCGCCGGTGTGCAGCCCAATGTCGCCGGTGATGGTTCCCACGTCGATCGAGCCGCCGCCCGTCTCCGCATGCGCGCCTCCGCCAATGTCATCCAGGTGCATGCTCCCGCCGCCGCTCTCAGCTTCCACACGGCCTGCAATACCGGTGGTGTCAATGTTGCCGCCCTCGGTTTCGATCTTCACCAGGCTGATTTCGCGCGGAACATTAATGGCAAACTCTCCGGAAAAATGCCGCGGGCGCCCGCCCTGCCAGTCGCCCACGATCCACGCCGTGTCTCCACGCACGTACGCCGTAAGCTTGTAGGATTCAAACTGGCGTTTGGCTTCCTGTTCGGAAGAGGTATAAGAACGAGTATGAAAAACGTAGCTGATCTCCCGCTGCGAGCCGCCTTTGACGATCACTGAACCAACATCCACTTTGACCCGCAAAGTTTTCACGGCGGCCAGCGAACCGTTGACTTCCTGGCCCCAGGCTCCTCCCTCGCGGGAAATGCGCGTTTCCTGCGCCCATATCAAGGGCGCAATTAGAACCAGCATGCCAAGCAGGCCGACGAATTGTGGCGAACGTTTCAAAATACCCCACCTCAGTTTCTGTATCCCGCACCGATCAGCGGCATTCCACTTCAATTCAATCGTTCCTTCGATCAATCCAAAAACTGATCCCATTTCGGTTCGGGAAGGGCACGGCTTAAGCCGTGCCGTCCAGAGCCAATAAAAACATCGGCTTTAGCCCCTGAGGGACTCACGCCTGCTCAATCAATCTCCGGCAACTGCGCCAGCATGGTCCGCGCTTGCGACTTGATGTACTGGCTTTGATCCTTCGCGGCCAGAGTCATCAATACTCCGCGCACGCTGCCATCCGCTTTCACCGGCTCAATCAGCCGCAATGCTTCGGTGCGGACGCCCGGGTTTGCATCACTCACCAGGGCTTCGAGCACCGCATCGCGCACCCGCACATCATCCTTCACAAACCCGCCCAGACCATCCAAAGCCTTCAACCGCACTCCCGGATTCGTGTCGTAACGCAGCGCATAAATCAGTGCATCACGCACTTGCGAAACATCGGGCTTCTGGGTCAACAGGTCCACGGAATCCATGCGCACGCCCGAGTTGTAGTTATTCCGCGCCGCAAATAACAGCAATTGCTGAATGCGCTGATCATTCATCGATCCCTGCGTCTCCAGCGTGGAAACCGTGTCGTACTTGATGTCGATTTTATTTGTACCCGGCTCCTGCGTGATGGAACGGATGCCCGTGATCGAAGCCTCGGCGGGAGCTGGAGCAGGAGCAGAAGTCGCGGTGGTGGCTGAACTAGCCAGCGGATGATCGAATACTCGGTAAGAAGTCCCCACGCCACCGGCAAACCCAAGAATCAGAATCGCCGACGCCAGCGCGGGCGAGAAGCGCACCTGTCGGAGCCAGTTCGCCGGATCGAACGCCAGACGATGCCAGAACCGCCCCTGCTCAGCCGTCTCCAGCGCTTCCTGCAGCCGCATCCGCGAAGCCGCCAGCAAATTCGGCGTGGGCTCAGCCGCCCGGTCCTGCGACAACAAGGCATGAAACTCCTGCTCCGCCTTCAGCTCTGCAGCGCAGTCAGCACACCGCGCCACATGCTGCTCCAGTTCGTGGCGCGCATCATCGGCTAGTTCGCCGTAAACATGCAACGTGATATTTTCTCGAACCCATTCGCATTTCATAGCAACCCCGTCTACAAACCGTTTCAAGGTTTCTCAGGTTTCAAAGTTTCAAGGTCTTTGAAACCCTGAAACGTTGAAACCTTTTCATCTCATATCCGCCAGCGCCCCGCGCAACTTCTGCGTGGCCCGGAACAAAGTATTCTTCGCCGTCTCTTCCGTCGTATGCAAAATCTCGCCCACGGTGCGCAATTTCAATCCGTGGTAATGCTTCAACTCAAACACCATGCGCTCCCGCGGCGTCAGCTTCTCCAGGGCGCCCGAGATCCGCGCCCCCAACTGCCGCCGCATCAAATCGCGCTCCGGATTCGCCCCCGCCCGTCCGTCCGGCACCTGATCAAGCAGGTCATACTCCCCGCCCGACGCGTCCTTCACCACCGGCGCATCTTCCTTGCGCACATTCTTCTTGCGCAGGTGATCCAGGCAAAGGTTGGTCACGATGCGGTAAATCCATGTGTAGAACGAACACTCAAACCGAAAGCTTCCGATGTTCTTATAAGCCTTGAGGAAGGCGTCCTGATAAACATCCTGGGCGTCTTGTTCGGTCCCGGTGAGATGCAGCGCCAGCCGCAACACCGCCTGATCGTAGTAACGCACCAGTTCCTCGAAGGCGGCGCGGTTCCCGCTTTGCGCCTCGCGGATGAGGATCGTATCGTCGATGCGGCGTTCTTGCCCAGCCATGCGGTCCCGCGTGGGGTCCTGGTTCCCGCTGACTTTTTCGGCCCTCGTCTTCAGCGAGGGAATCCGTTCACCAACCGCGAGTGTTACTGCCCAAACATCGGCCGGCATGTTTCGTCGTGTCCTCTACCGCCCGGTGTCAATGCCGTACCCGGGCTTGCACAGGAATAGACGGTCAGTCAGTGGAACCGTGAGCAGAAATTATAGGCTGTCAGAGATTTTTATGCCGCCTAGGTCTCTCTTTCGTAATGGTTTAGCGGGAAACAGAACAGTCACTCGCGGTGAGGAGTGCTGATTTGGCAAACGAAATGCCCTCAGGATGATGCAGTTGAACCCTTGCCCCAGTCACGAAGCGACGCCATTCATCAGCCCGCACGTAAGTGCGGAGTGAGCGGGCGAAGAGGAAACCGAGTCGCGGCGGGGACGCATCCTCCTGATGACCCTCGTCCGCGGCCACCGTCCGATCACAACCGCAATGCGCGGCCACACCTTTGGTTCTCAGAGAGGACACAAAGACTCAGTGCGCCGTGCGCATCAGAGCAGCCCCAATCAGGATGGTAAGCCCGCAAACAATGTTTACCGCGGACCAGAAAGCCCGCTTAGCCTGCATCCCGCGAAGCGCGTCGGCCGGCAGCGCAAGCAGAAAAGTGATGGAGAAGAGTCCGAGCGCCCCCATCATCTTGATCATGAAGTAGAAGACGTAGAGCTGCTGATGGCTGACATGCGGATAAACCTGCGTCCATTGAATCACGCCGGTGACGGCAACCACCGTGACGCCACTCCACTTGATATAAGCGAATCTCCGGATCACCTGCGCGAGAAATATTCCGCGCTCAGGTTCGGCCAGCACCTGCAGAGACGGCAGGAGAACCATGCGGGCGTAGAACAAACCTCCCAGAGAAGTGCAGGTGGCGGCAATATGCAGAACCCGATTGATGAGCAGTAAATTCATAGCGCCGCAGACCGGCTTAAGCGTGTGCCTCGCGTTTCGCCAGGCTTCGTCCGCGCAGGAACGTGCTCAAGTATGTAAGAAACCCGGCGATGGCCCCCAGCACCCAGTAACGTCCCCAAAACTCGCCGGCGAACTCACGAAACAGGAGGCTGCTCACTGCACCCAGCAGCGAGCCCACAGCAAGGATCAGCAGCAACATCAGCTTGGAGCCTTTCCAGCGATCCGGAGAGAAGTGGCTGGACCCGGCAGCGAATACTCCGCTGAACGCCCCGACTACGAAGACATAAACCCCAAGCCCCGGCGAGCGAGGCAGGAACGTAATCAGATAAGCGAACGCTCCAAAGGCGAACGGTTCGAGCCAATGCGCGTCGCGACCGTATTGCGGCGTAATTCCCCTTTGCTTGGCGTTGAGTTCGATCTCGCGGTCGTCGCGATAGAAGTAAGAGAGGAAGGCTCCAACGGCTAATCCAATATAAACGCCGTTGGCCAGCCACATGACCGGCCGCTCGCGTAGCAGAGGAAAGAACGGCCCTCCAATCCAGATCAGCAGGGCGCCACTTACGCCACCCCACACCGCGCCGGACCATAATCCGCGATCCATGCGTAGAGGAAAAAAGGCAGACCGCAGAATCAACACCTGCAGGATGGCCATCACGACCGCGATTGTCAGCAACGGCCAAGGCGGCCCAGAATAGCCGAACGCGAGGGGAACAATGAGAGAAAAGCTGATCCAACCTACCAGGCTGGTAACAAAACTGGAGGGCCAGGAGCTCCGTCGTCCTAGCGCGCCGGGCATCATGATCTGGATTTACTCCCCTAGAAACGAGAACTCGATGATCCACAGATCATAAGCGGAGGGGAGACGTTTGCCAGTATCTGGGTTGATTCGGATCTCGAACCGATCGGCCGGGCAAGGCGCCCAACCCTGACCTCGCGCTGCTACTCCGCGACCGCTTCCTTCTCAATCACAACCTTCAAATGCGCGGTCACGTCTTTGTGCAGCTTCACCGGAACGGTGAATTCGCCCAGAGTCTTCAGCGGCTCGTGAAGCTGAATCTGCTTGCGGTCCAGGTTGATTCCCTTTTTCACGATGGCGTCGGCAATGTCGCCCGAAGTGACCGAGCCGAAAAGTTGATCGTGCTCGCCTGCCCGCTTCTGGAACGTAGCCGAGAGTCCTTCAAACTGCTTGGCCAGTTCCTCGGCCTGCGACTTCTCCTTAGCCGAGCGCCGCACCGAAGCGGCCTTCATCTGCACGATGACGGCCTTGTTGCCCGCGGTTGCCTCGATGGCCAGCTTGCGCGGCAAAAGATAGTTGCGCCCAAATCCTTCGGCAACCTTCACCACATCGCCGCGTGCTCCCAACTTGCTCACATCTTCTTTGAGAATGACTTCCATGATATGACTCCGTCCCTCGCTTAATTGCGGTCCTTCCCTTGTCATCCCGAGCGAAGCGAGGGATCTTGGTTCTTCTCGCCGCCGGCAAAAACCAAGATTCCTCGCTTCGCTCGGAATGACAAGGCTTTTATAGATCTCTTACGATGCCCGCCCGGCAAACGGCAGCAATGCAATGTTGCGCGCCTGCTTGATGGCCGCCGCCAGCCGGTGCTGATGCGGCGAGCACACGCCCGTCAACCGGCGCGGCACGATCTTGCCGCTCTCCGCCACGAACTGCCCGAGCAGACGGTAATCTTTGTAGTTGATGTCGGCGATCTTCTCCGTGCAGAACTTGCAAACCTTCTTGCGCCGGAAAAACTTGCGCCCACCTTCACGCGGCGGACCTCCGGGCCCGGAACGCCCACCCCCGCCGCCGAAACGCGGACGGTCTCCCGAAGGCCTGAACTCTCGCGGTCCATCGCCAGCTGGCCGCTCCGGCCGCTCGCTTGGTGCCTTAGTCTCGTCAGTCATAACGCTCCTTAATCAGTGGCCAGTGACCAGTGGTCGGTGGCCAGCAAAACCGATCTCGCGTTTGTGAACTGGCCACTGATCACTGACCACTGGCCACTGTCCTTAAGCCGTTGCCGGAGTTCCCGCCGCCGGCGTCGCCGGCGCTTCTTCCGCCACGGCCGCGGGCTGCGCGCTCACTTTCTTTTTCGCGTCGCGCAGCTTCTTGATCTTCTCCAGCCGTTTCTGCTCTTCATCGATGCGCACCGTGAGGAACTTGATCACCGGCTCAGTGACCCGCAGCCGGCGCTCCAGTTCATGCACCACCGAACCCGCGCCTTCGATCGTCAGCAAAATGTAGATGCCTTCGCGAAACTTGCGCACGACATACGCCAGACGACGCTTGCCCATGCGGTCTACGCTCTTTATCGAACCAGCCGCCGCAGTCACAGTCGACTCCAGGTTCGAAATCAGTTTTTCAAGATCCTCATCCGCCATATCCGGCCGGACAATAAACATCAGCTCATAAGTACGATTCATGTGCATCTCCAAATCTTTAGCAGGGCTAGGGATCAGGGGCAGGGGGTCAGAAATGCATCGTGGACCGTTGATTCCTGGCCCCTGAACCCTAGTCCCTGTCTTCCTTCCTGTTAAATCTATTCATCGCCGCCGCCGCACCTTCGGTCAGAATCGCCATCACCGCTTCAGCAGCGGTGTCGAGCATCCCGTCCACCACCGCCAGTTCACTCTTGCGAAACGGCGACAACAAATAACTCTGACCGTCTTCCACCTTGCGCTCCGGTGCCACGCCAATCCGGATGCGCAAGAAATCCTCCGTGCCTAGCGCATCGATGATTGATTCGATCCCGTTATGCCCCGCCGAACTCCGCCGCGTATGAATCCGCAGCGTGCCTAGTGGAAAATCCAGCTCGTCCTGGATCACAATCAGATCCGCTTCCGGCTTCGCTTCGTACTCCGCTACCAGTTCCCGGACCGACCCCCCGCTCAAATTCATGTAGGTCTCAGGTTTGGCCAGCAGCACCGGCTCGTCCCCAACCTGTATCCGCGCCGTCAGCGCCCGGCACTGCCGGTTCCTGATCTCCACCCCGCGCTCACTCGCGATGCGATCCACCGCGAGAAACCCCACGTTATGCGGTGTGAATTGATACTCAATACCAGGATTGCCCAACCCAACAATCAGTTTCACGCCACCATCCCAACCCACACTGAGAAGGAACATGTAGGGACGGGCGCATTCGCCCGTCCAGCGAGCGAAGCAAGGCGCGCCGCCACCACGGCGCTATTTCTTCTCCTTTTTCTCAGCTTTCTTCTCGGCCTTCTCCGGCTTCTCGGCAGCAGCCGCCTCGCCCTCTTCCTCAGTCTCGGCCTTGCCCTTCTTGATGACTTCAGGCTCCGCCGGCGCTGCTCCAGCTTCCGCCGCCACCGCTTCCGGCGCAGCCACAACTTCTTCCTTCACACTGGTCACGTGGGCAACAGGTTGGTTTGCATCCGAAAGAAACTTCAGCTTCGGGTTATGCGGCAAATCCGAAACGCGCAGCACCTTGCCGAACGTAAGCTCGCTGACATCCACATCAATGTGGCTTGGGATATCCGCCGGCAGGCACTCGACCTCCACTTCCCGGAAAATCTGTTCCAGAATCCCGCCTTCTGTCTTCACTCCGATGGGCACACCCTGCAGCACGATCGGCACATTGACCCGCAGCGCCTTGTCCATGGCGATGCGCTTCAAGTCGATGTGCAGCAGATGGCCCTTGATCGGCTCATACTGCCAATCCACGATCATGGCCTTCGTACGTTCACCGCCATGCAGCGCCAGATCGAAAATCGTGTTGTGCCCGCTGTCAGAGCGCAGAATACGCAGCACATGCCGCGGATCCACGGTCACCGGCAGCGCATCTTTGCTTGCGCCATACAGCACGCCGGGGATCTTGCCCTCGCGCCGCACCCGCCGGGCGTGGTTCTTAGTCCCAGCCTCCCGCGGCTGCGCTTGCAGAACGTTTTGTTCCAATGTAGTCGCCATAAATTATTCCCATCCAAAAAGCTTTATCATCCAAAAAACTCTGTCATTCCGGCCGTAGCCGGACCGAAGGGGACGGCGGAGCGGAGAGCCTGCCCTGAGCTTGCCGAAGGGAACCTGCTGTTCGCCGTAATCACCACGATCCCGCCTAAATAAATAACTTACTAACCGACGTCTCTTCGTGATTGGCCTGAATCGCCCGCCCAATCAGTCCCGCAATCGAAAGCACCCGAATCTTCGGCTCCCGCTTAGCCTCTTCATTCAGCGGGATAGTATTCGTGACCACGACTTCCCGGATCACCGACTTCGCAATATTTTCGACCGCCGGCCCCGACAGCACTGCATGCGAAGAACAGGCATAAACCTCGGTCGCGCCATTCTCCATCAAAGCCGTCGCCGTTTTCACCAGCGTCCCGGCCGTATCGATCAAGTCATCGATGATCAAGCAAGTCCGCCCGTTCACGTCGCCGATCACGTGCATGACTTCCGCGACGTTCATTTCGATACGCCGTTTGTCGACAATGGCCAGCGCCGCGTCCACCTTCTTCGCGAAAAACCGCGCCCGCTCCACGCCGCCTGCGTCCGGTGAAACCACCGTCAGGTTCGGCAGGTTCAGCTTCCGGAAGTGATCCACCAGCACCGGCGAAGCAAACAAGTGATCCACCGGGATATTGAAAAATCCCTGCAACTGCGGCGTATGCAAATCCACAATCAGCGCCCGGTGCGCTCCCGCCGTAGTAAGCAAATCCGCCACCAGCTTCGACGAGATCGGACTGCGCGGCTTGTCTTTCCGGTCCTGCCGCGCATAGCCAAAATAAGGCATCACCGCCGTGATCCGCCGCGCCGACGCCCGTTTCAGCGCATCGATCATCAACAGCAATTCCATCAGGTGCTCATCCACGCTCGTGCTTCTACCATCGGGGTGCACCACCCGGCACGTGGGTTGCATGATGAACACATCGCCGCCGCGGACGTTTTCCTGGATCTGCACATACGCCTCGCCGTCGGCAAAGCGCGTTACCTGCGCCTGCCCGCGCTGCATCCCCAGAAACTGGCAAACTTCGTCAGCCAGCGGCTCGTTCGCCGTCCCGCTGAAAATCTTGAATTTCTCGTCCAGCCGCGCGCGCTGCTTGCGATCCGGCTTTTCCTCGGGCGTGGGTGGGACATTCTTTTCCATCTTCTCCGCTTTTTCGGTCGGCGTCACCAAAGTAGCCATAAGAAGTTTCTCAGTCCCGTCCTCAGCCCTGGCTCAGCTCTTACTGAGAACTGACAACCGGAAACTGAGAACTGTTTTCTGGCTGGGCCGCTAGGATTCGAACCTAGACAAAGTGCTCCAAAGGCACTTGACCTACCATTAGTCGACGGCCCAGTGGGATTCTTGGTTTTTGATTGACCCGAAAGTCGGGCATCTCCATTGTCAATCAACAATCAAAAATCAACAATCAAAACTTTGCCAGACCATCCTGTCGGACCATGTGGCGACGGCCGCCTCGGCAGTCCAAGCGATGGCGCAAGCCGAGCGCGCCCGACCACCGAACCTACCCCGCGAAAACCCCGCGCCAGTACTCCCGCCGCCTCAGCGTAACCGTCGCCTGCGCCGCCCACCCTTGCTTCCGCAGCCTGATCACCCCACTACGCGCGGCGTCTCTTGAGGCGAACAGCCCGTACAACGTCGACCCGGAGCCCGACAGCGACGCATACTTCGCGCCCGCGCGCTCCAGCGCACTCTTGCCTTCACTCAGCTCGGGATACTCAGGAAAGACGACTTCTTCAAAGTCGTTCTTGATCCCGGCCCGGACAAGCTCGAGAAGCGGATTCTCGGCCCGGCCCCTTCCAAAAGGAGCACCGGAGTAACTCTTGCTCAGCCACGCCGAAAGCCCTCGGCCAAGCTCAATCATTCTATCGGACCGTGCTTGCACCGTCAATTCTACTGCCGGGAGTTGTGCGGGGACAGCCGCCTCGAGAGCTCGCCCCGAGCGAAGTCGAGGGGTCCGGCCAAGCGCAGCGGGGCCAGCATTCGCCGACCCCAGGCTCTCAGCAACCCCGCGATCCCACTCCGCAAACGCCTTCGGCGTCGAAACTCCCACTTCCGAAGTCACCACCACGCAAGCCGTCCCCGGCAAATCCTCCAGCGGATACACCTGCTCCCCACGCCCAACGCCCAGCACAGTCCCACCCACCAGAAACAGCGGCAGGTCAGATCCCACCTCCGCAGCAATCCGTAGCCGTTCCGGTACCGGCAAAGCCTTCTTCACCACCCGCTCCAGTCCGAGCAGAGCAGACACGGCATTCGCCGAAGCTCCGCCCAACCCACCTTGCACCGGCAACCGCTTATCAATATCAATCACAACCCGCCCCGTCGCCTTCAAAGCCCGCATGGCTTTTTCTACGATGCGATAGCAAGTATTCGACTCATCCGTCGGAACTCTAGGGTCCGCGCACCGAATCTCAATCCCACGGCCCCGCCCCACACTCACCCGAATCACATCATGCAACCCGATCGTCTGATACACCGTCAGCAGCCCATGAAATCCATCCTCGCGCAGCGCGCCAATGCGCAGCCCAAGATTAATCTTCGCGAACGATCGGACGGACATAGTCATGGCCGCATTTAATCACACAGCAAAATACGTTGCGATACAATCGTGAGCATTTCGATGGGAGAGCGCATATGCGCCACTTCGACCCTCTAGGCCTCCTGCCACTAGCACGCGACCTCGTCCTGCTGTTAGTCGGCGTTGCGGGCGCCGTCCTGGCATGGCTCAAAGCCCGCCGCGCCCAGTCGTGGCCCTCCACTCAGGGGACGGTCATGGGCGTCACCTCGCGAAGCATCGGTGGAATCTACAAGCCGTGGGTCGGCGAATTTTCCTACACCTATATCGTCAACGGTGAATACTTCTCCGGCCGCCATCCCCTTAGAGCTTTTAGCCGGAAGCGCGCCGACGCTCTCACTCTCGGCTGGAAAGGCCGCATGCTGGTTGTGCGCTATTCACCCACCACCCATGAAACCTCGGTCTTGCTCAAGTCGGACCAGCCCGGCGGCCAATTGGGAAACTAGAAAAAAGCCTTCCCCCGGCTGATACACCACCTTGGTAATCTCGACTCATCAACTCTACAAGCGCAATCTAATGAGGTGTGATTTCGATCACACCAACTGCCTCCCCACGGCCGTCCCGTTTGGGATAAGTACGACCGCAAACAGAAGCGCTGGCCCGTCTGTGGGGCCCCCTGTGAGCGCTGGCCCGCAAGTCGGGTATAAGCCGTTGCCTGCGGAAAAGCAGACGGATCGACCTAAATTTCAGTCCGCGCCCCACGACGACCGCAGACAGGCCGCGTGTAAGGCGGGTAAACAGGGGTTTTCAAATATGCGCAGTCTCATTGCCCGACTTTCTATGCTGGCGCTCCTTCTTGCGGTTGCAGTCTTTGCTGCGGCGCAGGGCGACTATAGAGTCATCTCCGTCACCGACGGCGGAACTATCTCCGGCACCGTCAAATGGTCAGGACCAGTGCCCCGCCAACTAGATTTTCCGGTCAGCAAGGATCCCCAGATCTGCGACCCCGACGGCAAGAAAACCGTCAGCCTCGAACGTCTTGTCATCGGGCCCGAGGGCGGCGTCGCCAACACCATCGTTTACCTCAAGGACATCTCCGCTGGCAAAGCGCTGGAACTACCTGAGCAAAGACGCCACCTCGACCAGAAGCAGTGTCGCTACGTCCCGCACATTCTTCTCGTGCCCCAGAACGCGGCGCTGCAGATGAATAGCTCCGACTCCACCCTGCACACCGTCCACATGGACGGAGCAGCCACCTTCAACCTGCCATTCCCTTTCCCCAATCAACCCGTCTCACGCACCATGTCCACGCCCGGCCTGATCAATCTTCACTGCAACGGCGGCCACGTCTGGATGAACGCAGAAATGATGGTCGTGACCCATCCCTATTACGCCGTCACCGACGAGAGCGGCCGCTTCGAATTCACCAGCGTCCCGCCCGGCACCTATCAGATTGTTGCCTGGCATGAAGGTTGGGGGCTCGCCGGCAAGGAGCAGGCCTACGACGTCCTGACCGAGCGCACCGTACAACGGCCCATCTTCACCGAACCAAAGAGTTGGGGGAAATCGGTCACCGTGACCGCCAATGGATCCAGCACCGTGAATTTCGCGATAGGCAACAAGTAGGATCTAGACTTCGACTGTCTCGGAAATCTGTGATCGTGCGGGGCGGACATTCTTCTCCGCCAACCGGCAGCCCATCGAAAGCCAGGGAAAGCCCACCCGGGTTTCGATGCCAGGGTTTAAAGCAGAAATTCAATCCGTGTGAATCCGCGTAAATCCGTGGCAAAAGCAGTTCAACTCCGCCGCTTATACAGCACCGCAAACTCAAACCCCGCATTCGCTGGAAACAATTCCGCCACTTTCCGCAACCGCTCCGCCAGCGCCGAAGGCGCCAGCAGCGGATAGTCCCGCTCCCGCAGATCGCGGTAATCCACATCCAGATAAAGCGAAAGCAGGTAAATCGAAATCGTGTCAGCAAAGGCAGCCTCGAAGTATTCGTTCTTGAAGCGCTCCGCATCCGGACCACCCGCCGTAGCCAGTTTCCGCGCTTCAAAAGCGTCCAGCGAAGTTTCGCCCCGCACTCCGGCCTCCACCTGCTTCCACGCCAGCTCGCTGAATTGCGCGGAAACTCCGGCAATCTCAACCAGCGCATGCCCCACATTGATGTAAAACTCAAACGCCACGGAAAACTTGTCGTCCATCAGCCGGGTCGAGATAAACACGCATTGCGAATCCCCCAGATTCAGGTTGCGATGGCAAACCGCGCTGTCGCTCAACGCCACATCGTACCGGTCCGCAATTAGGGTTTCTTCCCCTTGGCTAATCGTCAGCGGGACAAAGTAATAAGCCTTCCGCTTCAGCGCCGCAGCAATCTTCGCAGGCACGGCCGCGATCATGCGCTCCAGGTCAAACGAGCTGATTGAGACCTCGCCCGCCACGGCATAGCACACCCCATTCGCCGCCTGTGAAACCGGCGTCATCCGCACCACATCCGCGGGGCTTCGCGTAATAACCGTCGCTGCCTGCGACATAATTACTCTTTTATACACTACCGCTCGTGCAGAACCCCGCCTGTGAGACTGCCCCTGTGGAGCAGGCACTTCCGCCCACTGCCTTCGACTTTGCTCTTGCCCTTGCCGCCGCGCGAACCTAACATGTCTAGCCAGTGTCCACGCCCTCTCAACCCGTGGGACAGACGATCTCCCATCACCGCATCCTCAACAAGATCGGCGGAGGAGGCATGGGTATCGTCTACGAGGCCGAAGATCTCAAGCTCGGCCGCCACGTCGCCCTCAAGTTCCCGCGGTCACGCCGACCTCTATCTCCTGAGCCAGAAATAAATCCCAGCGGATAATCCCCTTGACTCCAACCCTGAAAAGAGCGATGCTATTTCTACACGCATTAGCTCATTGACATCCAAATAGCACTAAGCTAACTATCGCGAATTCAATATTTTGCGATTCCGGCCCCTGATTCCAAAGCACTTAGTCGAAGCAACGCCTCATAAGTTCTTTGAATGGAATACTTTGCACGCAAGATGCTTGTTTTCAATATTTTAGTCAGGACCAAGCCAGACCGCGAACTCGTAATCCGCTGATTCCAGATATTTTACGCAGATCGATCTGTTGATTTTTTTATCCAGATCAGGGCCGGGAAAACCCTCTGGACAACCGGATAGTGATAGCCTGAAAAACATGCCGCCGACCCCGCGCCCGCCCCGCTGGTATGCGATTCCGGTGCGAGTCGTGCTGTTGACCTTCATCGGCACTCTGATCTCATTCGCCATTAGCCTGCTCTTGGGAATAATCGGGACTGTGGCCATGGCGGCCGTGCGCCACGTCCATCCCAACATGACCGTAGCCTACCGCCACATCGCGCTTCCGGCGGCCGCAGTCGCAGGTAGCATCATCTTCGTCCTCGCGCTCATCATGGAAATCCGCCACTACCGCCAATCGAAAACTCTAGCCGCGCTCGAGGGGTTAATTGATACGAGAGGATGAGCTGATTGCCAACTAACCCACGGCCACGCATCGCCATCCCCATGCCGCACTCGATCGACCGTGAGTACGCCGAGCGCGCCATTCCTCAATATGAACGCGCCATAGAGCAGGCGGGAGGCGAGCCCGTCCGCATTCCGCTCAACCAGATCTCAGCCGACGTTATGAAGATCGAAGTCCTGAAAATGATGGAGCGGTGCGATGGCGTCCTCCTGCCAGGCAGCAAAGCCGATGTCGATCCCGTAAAGTTTGGCGGGCAGCGCTCACCCCACACCGCTGCCACCGACGCTCGCCGCGATTCTGTCGATGAGCTTCTTCTTAAAGACGCCTACACCGGGCGAAAGCCCGTCCTCGGCATCTGCTATGGCCTGCAGAGCCTGAATGTCTACCGCGGAGGATCACTAATTCAGCACATTCCGGATTTTCTGCCTGAGGATTTGCGGACCAAGGTCAATCACGAAGCGGGCAAGAAGGTTGCGGTCGCACATACGGTTGAGATTGAGAGCGATTCAAAGCTGGAGCAGATTTTAGGCAGAGGTGACACGCGCATGATTCCCGTAAATTCTTCGCATCACCAATCGGCCGATGTGATCGGCAGCGGGCTGCGCATTGCCGCTCGTTGCCCCGACGATGGCATCATCGAGGCCCTGGAAGGAACTGCCGCCGATCACTTCGTCCTGGCAGTGCAATGGCATCCCGAACGCTCGATCGATCAAGACGAGGCTTCACGCGCCATCTTCGACGCCCTGATCAAAGCAGCGCAACACTGAGTGGTGAGATGCGGAGGCTACTTAGTCTTCGCGCGCGTCTTCTTCTTCCGCGCTTTCTTCGTTCGCGTCTTCTTCGGACTGCTCTTCCTCTCCAACAACACAACCACATGGGCGACCGCGGCATTCTCCAGGTTGAGCCCCTCCGGAGTCTTCGCTTTCAAGCCGACGCAATCAGCGTGCACTCCCAGCAAGCTCGCCACGCGCACCCGAATCGCAGCCGCATACGGTCCAATCTTAGGAGCGGCCAGAATCAGGCTGGCATCGATGTTGGCCACGCCGTACCCCCTGTCCTGCACGCGTTTCAGCGCCTCGCGCAGAAATATTGCCGAGTCTGCATTCTTCCACTTCGGATCGGACGGCGAAAACAGGGCTCCAATATCGGGCGCAGCCACCGCCCCAAGCAGCGCGTCAGTAATCGCGTGGAGAAGCACGTCGCCATCAGAGTGCCCGCCCAGCCCCTGGTCGTGAGCGAGAGCGACGCCGCCAATCTTCAGCGGAATCCCGTCGCGAAACTCGTGCGAATCAAACCCGTAGCCAATTCTCAAGGTCAACCCCTGCGCCCAAAGATTCGCGCAATGGAAAGTCTTTTACTTCTTTAAGTAGAACTCCGCCAATTCCATGTCGGCCGGGGCGGTGATCTTGATGTTCCGCGGTGAGCCCATTACCACGGCCACTTCGTGGCCTGATCGTTCGACCAGCGATGCTTCGTCGGTGCCGAGGAAACCGTCGGCTGACGCTTCGTCGAATGCCTTCTTGATCACGCCGTAACGAAAGCCTTGCGGCGTCTGCGCTAGCACGATCCCGGCGCGCGGAATCGTGGCCTTGATCAGCGCGCCATCAGCTGTGCGCTCGACCTGCTTCACGGTATCGACGGCGGGCAGGGCGGCAATCGCCGCACCATATTTCTCTGCCGCATCAATCACTTGTTGAATAATCTCGCCGGTCACAAAGGGGCGAACTGCGTCGTGCACGAGAACGATATCATCATCATACGCCGCTGCTGCAACCGCATTCAGCGCGTTCTCCACCGACTGCTGGCGATGCTCGCCGCCGACGACGATCTCTACTTTCTTCTTCAGGACGTCTTTCTCATTCGCGAGCCGCGCGCGGAACCCGGCAATCTCGCTTTCTCGCAGGGCAATCCAAATCTCGCTTACCGCATCAACGGCGGCGAACTTGCGCAGCGTATGGATGAGAATTGGCGTGCCGCCCAACTCAGTGAACTGCTTCGATGGAAGCGCCTTCTTCTTGCCCTTAGCGCCGACGGGCATGGGGGCCATGCGGGTTCCAAGGCCCGCAGCCGGAATGATCACGACCACCTTCATAGCGGGGAGTAAGTATACGGGCGCGGGACAGGGAGTTCAAATCAAGGAGCCATTCACCGCAGAGTGCGCCGAGACCGCCGAGAAAGCGTTTTGTTAGCTTTCTCTCGGCGCCCTCTGCGTGCTCGGCAGTAGATTGCTGGCTGCCGCGGTCTCTTACGGCTGAGGCTTGGTCTCTACCAGCGTGTTCGGGATCACGGCTGCTGGCCCCGGCGCACTTGGGATTGTGGACACTACCGGCTGGACCGCGCCGCTGGTGCGGGCGAAGGCGCGTTCGTCCCACTTGCCGAAGATCATCTTCCCCGCTGTCGTCTGTAGCACGGAGGTGACCGAGACGTCGATGGTTTTGCCGATCATCTTCCGCGCGTTGTCCACGACTACCATGGTGCCGTCATCGAGATAGGCGACCCCCTGGTTGTATTCCTTGCCTTCTTTCAAGATGAATACCTTCATGATCTCGCCGGGCAGCACGATGGGTTTGAGCGAGTTCGCCAGCTCGTTGATGTTCAGCACTTCGACACCCTGCAGCTGCGCTACTTTGTTCAGGTTGAAGTCGTTGGTGATGATCTTGCCTTCGTAGACTTTGGCCAGTTCGATCAGCTTGAGATCGACTTCGCGGACGGCGGGGAAGTCATCCTCCACAATCTGGATTTGAAGCGTGGCCATTTTCTGCAGGCGCTGAAGAACGTCGAGGCCGCGGCGGCCGCGGTTGCGCTTCAGGGAGTCGGCCGAATCGGCCACGAGTTGCAGCTCGCGCAACACGAACTGCGGTGTGACGATGATGCCGTCGAGGAAGCCGGTTTCGGCAATGTCGGCGATGCGGCCGTCGATGATGACGCTGGTGTCGAGAATCTTGTAGCTTTTCTTGCCTTGCTTCTCGCCGCCAAAAACGCCGCCCAGCGCAGCCAGGTTCAACAGGTCACCTTTGCTTGCGCCCACGATCAGGCCCACGTAGGCCATCAACAGCATCACCAGGATCTGCAGGAAGCTCTGGGTATTGCCGGCGGGCACGCTGCTGCGAATGACCAGGGCAAACAGGTAGGCGCCGCAGATGCCGAGGAGGCTGCCGATGGCGGCGCCGATGAGCCGCTTCAGGCTGACCGCGCGCAGCTTCCATTCGAACAGAATGATCCCCGCGCCGACCAAAGCGCCGATTCCGGCATCCAGGTTGCGGGGCAAGCCGAAGGGAGCAATAACGTAACAGGTGGCTGCAACTACTATGACAAAAAGAAGACGTACCAGAATCAAATCCACAGTATGACCTCCCCCGGATGCAGATCCGCTACAAATCTGGCGCGATGCACCGGTGCCATTTCCTCGCCGCCCCGGGCGGGAACCGGCAAATCAGCATGCGGGGCGCGCAAGAATTAGGGGAATGAATGTACGCCCCGTCCCGGCCCTTGGAGGCTGGCCGGGAAATCTCGTTAAAGCTACGCCGAAAGTATATACCTGAGGGCAAGTAACTGGCTCAGAAACGCGAGCTTGCGCCGGGTGAGCGGTGGTGGGAGCGTGCCTTCTGCAGTCAGCCCGTTCCCGCGCCCCGAGTAAAGTATTGTCAGTCGCAATGGTTGCGCGCAACTTGTGCGCGCGAACAGGGCTTTGTACTATACGTCCCGAAAACAGAATTGATAAAGCTATGAAAAAGATTGCACTGTCCGTCGTGCTGCTGTTCTCCGCGCTGGCTTGGGCGGCCTCGGAACCCAACCCGGCCGACTACACGATCAATGTCCACGTCAGTTCGTCGCACGTCAACAGCCGGGGAGCGATCCGGCTGAAGGTCCTTCTCGATGGGAAAAAGTGTGAACTTGAGGGCATCGATGTTGAGAACTCTCTATTGATACCCGGTGACTACAAGGCCAGGACGTTGCCACCCAAGGTGAAAGATGTTCACACCTATGACGTCTACGGAAACTACGAGATCATCTTCCCTGATAAGAAAACCCGGAGGTACTCTCTCGTCGGCATCACGGAGTAATCACTTCGCTGCTAGACTTCCTGCATGAAAGCCTTAGTGATTACCAGCCTGTCTGGCCCGGATGCGCTTGCTATTCAGGACGTCGCCGAACCTGCGCTGAAGGTGGGACAAACGTTGGTCCTCGTGGCTGCTGGAGGCGTGAATTTTGCTGACTTCATGACGGCACAAGGTGGCTACCCGGGAACGCCCGCGCCGCCGCTGATTGCCGGCCGCGAATTCGCCGGCGTGGAAGCGAGCAGCGGACGCCGCGTCATGGGGTACGTACAGTGGGGAGCGTTTGCAGAAAGAGTTGCCGCTCATGCGAACATGCTGTGGCCCGTCCCCGAGCCCTGGACTGACGAACAAGCCGCTGCTTTCCCCGTCAATTATTTCACTGCGTATCTCGGCTACTGGCAGGCAGGGATGACGGAAGCGCCGGTTGCGGGCAAAACCCATCGCGTGCTGATTCATGCTGTCGCCGGAGGCGTGGGCACGGCGGCGGTGCAGATCGGCCGCATTCTGGGCGTTGAAATGTACGGGACATCATCGACTGACGAGAAACTGGCGCGAGTAAAAGAACTTGGCCTGCAGCACGGCATCAACTACAAACAGCACGACTATGAAGAAGTGGTGAAGAACCTGACCCACGGCGAAGGCGTGGACGCCGTGTTCGAAATGCTGGGCGGGGAGCACACCGCAAAAAGCCTGCGCTGCCTGCGCGACTTTGGGCGCGTTATCCAATACGGCACCGCGACCGGCAAGCCTCCGCAACTTGATGTGCGGGCTTTGTATGCCAAATCCGCGAGCCTGCAAGGGCTGTGGCTGACTTATTTGTCGCAGAAGCGCGACGTTATGGAACCGGCGTGGAAGCAACTTTCAGAATGGATCGCACAACGCAAGCTGGCTCCGGTGATTGGCCAGGTGTTTCCGCTCGAGCGCGCGGCCGAGGCTTATAAGCTGCTACAGGAAGGCAAGAATTACGGCAAGGTGGTGGTAAGGATTTAGGAATCTGATTTCAAAAAAGGTTCGCAAATCACTCTTTGCCCAGGTATTGGATGCGTCCATCGAGGGCGCGCCCGTTGCCGTCGATGAAGATGGGAGACGGCTGGGTCGGCGGATTGATAATGCCGTTCGACAGCAGAGGGTCAGGATGATTCGTGATGTTGTCGAAGCCAGCGCGCACGGCCCAATAGCGCCCGAAAAAATGGATCCGTTTCTCCAACTCCAGGTTTACGGTGTAGTAGGTGGGAAAGCGAAACGTTCCCGGAGGATCGGGTGCATAAATTTCTCCCGTTTCTAACGTCGCGTTGACAGGCAGACCGGTACGCGCTTCAGCGGAATAAACCAGATCGACTTTGTGGACGATGGGTAACTTGAAGAACGGCACCACACCGTATCCGACGAAGCGGTTGGGCGTGTCCCAGGGAAACGGGCCGGGCAACTGCTGGCTGAGCACAGGAAGATCCACACTGAAGTCGAAGACCTGGTTGGTGCGCGAGCGCGAGCGGGTGTAGGCGCCGAAGATCTCGTAGCGCTGGCGAAAGCGGTGGCGAAGGCTCACTGTGAAAGCGTCGTAGCGGTCGTCGCGCTGGTTTTCGAGGAAGAAGTTTCCGTCTACCGCGCCATTCAGGGCGTTATAGGCAAAGCCGTGGACGCCGCGCTTCTGGATGAACTCCAGTTTCAGAAAGATGGCCTGCGGCAGTTTTTTCTCGAGAGCGATGCTCCAGTTCAGATAGCGCGGAGCCGCTAACGTGTTGCGGTTGACGACAAAGTTGGTTGGCAACGGGATGGGCGCGGGTTCCGGCGTCCCCGTTAGCCCGCACGGAACACTGACGCCGCTCGCTTCCAGCGGGCATCCGTTCGAATCGAAAAAGTAATCGACCCTCTGTCCGTCTTGGGCTTGGTGAATCAGGCCCAGGCTGGTGGCATCGTAGGTGATCCCAATTCCCGCCGAAAGCTTGGTATTGCTTTCATCGTCGAAGATGTAAGTTCCGGCGAGGCGCGGAGAGAACAGCGGCGTTCGAACGATTTCATCCCAATCGAAACGCACACCCGGCTCGATGAGCAGACGATTGGTGATGAGCCAGCGATCCTCGGCGTAGGCGCCGGCTTCGTTGTTGTAAATCGTGGAGTAGTGGCCGCCGGAGAAAATCGAATAGCGCGCGCAGGTTGGCTCGGGCACGATGGGAAGGCCATTTGCATCGGTGGGACAGGGCTCGAGCGATTGCCCCGGCGGCGGCTCGACTTGCAGAAACGAGATCGGCTGGCGGAGGAACTGCCCGTCGTAGTTCAGGCGGTCGAGATCGGTGCCCAGCTTGATGTCGTGGCGGCCATGCCACTGCTGCGGCGGAAGGTAGAGGTTCGCCAAGGCCTGCAGACGGCGGGCGGATGAGTCCTCATGCAGATAGTAGTTGCCGCCGCTCGCCAGGATGGTCTGGATGTAGCCGGCATCGCCATGCGGAGTGAGAGTCAGGTTGTACTGGTCTCCGCCGATTCCGGTTTCGAGCAGGGCGCCGCCGCGGAAATAATATTGATCTTTGAGCGAGCCGAGGTAGGCGGTTTCGGCCTCGCTGGGAGTGGTTTGCGGAGGCATCAGAGCCCACATCCCGGCGTTGGGATCGTGAAAGTAATCCGAGAGAAAACTGGCTGTCACGATGTTGCGGGTGGTGAGGTTCGATTGCAGCTTGATCAGGTTGTCGATGCGCCAGACGTGATCGAAATCGGAACCGTCGGGGAGTTGCTTGGTGATGTAGTTGTCGTACTCTCCGTCGAGCGCATCGAAGAACCACGTGTTCCCTTTGCGAATGGGGCCGGACATAGTGTAGATGGGCGTCCAGTTGGCGAGCGAGATGCCTTTGACGTCCTGGGGCGCGGGAATGAAGTCGGTCGCGAGGAAGCGGAAGTGATCGTTGCCCATGCGGGTGTTCAAGGCCATCACGCCGCCGGAGCCTTTGCCGAACTCGGCGGGTTCGCGGCTGGGGGTGACTGCGACGGAGCGGAAGGAATCAATGCTGGTCTGCACTACGAGCGCTCCGCTGGTGGGCTGGGTCACGTTGAAACCGTCGAGGACCAGGAGTGTCTGGTAGGCCTCGGCGCCTGCCACATGCGGCTGGCCGTAGGCGTCGGGAGTGACTCCGGGCATGAAGATCAGGGCGTTGCGATAGTCGTGCGGACCGGGGTAGGGAATGTTGAGAAGTTCCTCGCCGCTGAGTTCTTCCTTGGCGGAAATTTGCGCGGGGTCGATGGCCGGTGGGGATTCGACCACGTTCACCACTTCCCGCGCCTCGCGTTGACGGGAAAGAGTCACGTCTACGTTAGCGGTGAAACCGACTTGTACGTCGGGCTGAACGGCGGCATAGAAGCCGGCTTTTTCGACGCGCAGTTCGCAGGTTCCGGGGGAGAGGTCGGTGAATTCACAATGCCCGGCGAAGTCGGTGCTGCAACGCAGCGGGAGCGCGGGCGGAGGCGGCTGCAACTCGACCCGGGCGGAGCTGACGGCCAGTCCATTTTCATCGGTGACGGTGACCGTGAGCTTCTGAGCGGCGGCGGGGTGAGGTGAAGAAGGGGACGGTGAAGCGGTCTGCGCTGGAGAAAGCATCACGCACAAAGCTTCGAGCGCAAACACGAGCAGCCATTTGATTGCGCTCCGCCCCGGCATGGTTCGAGTATGGAATCATTCGGGCGGCACGGCAAGCTCTCCTTGGTCACTGTTTGCTTCGAACTTCAAAGATCCACTCATCGCTGACCAGGAAATTCAACAACGAGCAGGACGCGATGGCGATCGCATCCGCGATCAGATAGTTCATGTGGCACAGGCCAACCATTATTTTCATCAGCGCCAGATTGCCGGCGATGGAAACTCCTCCGGCGGCCAGGTTGAAACGCAGCAGCCGCGGCAAAGACTTTTGCCATGACGGGCGCACCCGGTCTGCCCAGGTATAACGTTCGTGCCAGAGAAAGTTGTGGACGACTGCGGTTTCTACTGCTAACCCTGTCGCGAACAGATAGTTGAGATGGAATCCGCTCTTCAGGCTGAGCAGGACGGCAAGCTGCACTGCGATCCCGAGCGCACCTACGAGGTTGAACTTCAACCAGCGTTGAAGGACGCGGGAGATCGCCCGTGGGTTGTCTCGCGCCGGGGTCGTCACTTGGCGATGCTCTCTTGTGCGGTCTTCATTTCGGCCGTCGTCTCTCCGGAGATCCTTTCCTCGCGGTAAAGCCGCGCGGTGTTTTGTGCGGTGAAGAAGAAGAGCATCAGCGCCATTCCAGCCAGGCCAATGGTTCCTCCCACGTTGAAGAGCTTGTAATCTCCGCCTAGAAAATGCACTTGCGGCTTCCACAACAGTGCCAGGTTTCCCACTGCGAGCAGGATGCGCAGCTCGGTTGGACCAAAGCGCCAGAAGGACAGACGAAACTCGCCGAGCGCGTGCGTCGCCAGATACGACTGAATCGAGAGCATGAGGAAGGCAACGAGCAGGCCGGTTGCGATCCAGGGATGCATGTAACCAGACAAGGCCAGGCCGCCCATCAGAGCTACGGCTCCGAAGCTATCGACCATGTGGTCGACATAAAAGCCGTAACGCGGACGCAATTGTTGCCGCGCGCGGGCTAGCGTTCCATCGAGCGAATCTCCGAGCCAGTTCAGTGCCAGGCAGAAAATCGCCCCCAGCAGCGCATACCGGTTCCACGCAGCCAACATGTAACACGCGCCCGCCCCGAGCTGCGCCGCGAGTCCCAATCCGGTGAGATGGTCGGGGCCGATCCATCGCGGCGTGCGCGCGGCCAGCCATAGCAGAGCGCGTTTTTCATGGGCCGCCACCCAGCTTTCCTGCACTCGCTGCATTTCCGGGAACGACCGCGCGCTCCTCATTTCCAGAAGCACGCGTGGGTTCACTTGCTCACAAAATTCAGTCATGGTTTGAGAACCGCGGCTTGCTGAGAATCGGGTCGCCATGTCTGCCTCCGGGAAGCCACTTTGACTCGGGCGGCATGCGGCGGCAATGCACTGGGGATCAAATGAAGATCAACTCGGTGTCAATCGGGAAGTCTTTCATCCACAGATCGTTAGAGCGAGAGGTCATCTGCGGGATGCGCATGCTGGACCGGCCTTTGTCTACGGAAGGTCGATAGTGTCCACTCCAGTGTCAATAAAGGAACCATCGCGCTGTGATTCAAACGATAAACTCGGTCGCGGATGCGACCCTCTGGTAGGCTTTGAAGGAAATTCGCTCCTGCGCTTGTTCGCAGTGACAATACCGGCGCAAATCTGCGACCCATGAACAGACTTCTACGGTTCTTCCGCCCTTCGCACCAGCACACGGCTTTTTCGGCGACGCTGCTGCTGATGTCGGCGGTGATGCTGTCGCGGGTGATTGGCTACGTCCGCGAGGCATATATTGCCTACGCTTTTGGCGCCGGACCGCAGACCGACGCCTACGTTGCCGCCTTCACCCTGCCGGACTGGCTCAACTACATCGTGGCCGGGGGCGCGGCTTCGATCACATTCATCTCCATCTATACGCGGTTTCTTGCGGAGAAGCGCGAAGCCGACGCGCAAAAGACTTTCTCCATCGTCATCACGGTGATGACTACGGTGCTGATTGCCGGCACCATACTTACAGAAATCTTTACGCCGCAATTTGTGCGCTGGATGTTTCATGGTTTCTCTCCTGCGCAGGTGGAGTTGACGGTCCACTTGACCCGCATTCTGTTGCCGGCGCAAATCTTCTTCTATGTGGGTGGCGTTGTCTCGGCCGTGCTGCTGTCGCACCGATTGTTTCTTTTCCCGGCCTTCGGGCCGCTGCTCTACAACATATTCATCATTGTTGGCGGGGTGATCGGCGCGCGACATTTTGGGATCGCTTCTCTGGCGTATGGCGCGCTAGTGGGGAGCATTGTCGGTCCGTTTCTGGCCAGCGTGATCGGTGCGGCGCGCATTGGGACTGGCTATCGTCCTTCGTTCGACGTCACCAATCCCGCATTTCGCGAGTGGGTAAAGCTTTCGGTGCCGCTGATGCTCGGCGTTTCGCTGGTGACGGCGGACGATTGGATTCTGCGCCACTACGCCTCGAGCGGCATTGGTGACATTGCACGGCTCAACTACGCCAAGCGCCTGTTCGCGGTGCCCATTGCGGTGTTAGGGCAGGCCACGGGACAGGCCTCGCTGCCGTTTTTTGCGCGCCTGTTCAACGAGAAGCGATTGCAGGAATTCGCTACGACGGTGAACGATTCCGTCTACCGCGTCGCCGCCGCGTCGTTTCTGGCTACGGGATGGATGATGGCCGCCGCCTTTCCGCTGATCGATCTGGTCTACCGCCGCGGAAGGTTTTTGGTCTCTGATACGCAAACTACGGCGGTCTATTTTTTCTGGTTCTCACTTTCGCTGGCGCTCTGGTCCGCTCAGGGTCTTTACGCCCGCGCCTTCTATGCTTCCGGCGACACGCTGACTCCCATGGCCGCGGTCACGGTGATCACGAGCGCTTCGTTGCCGGTGTATTCGCTGCTCTTCCATCGCTATGGAGTCGTCGGCCTAGCCTGGGCTTCCGATATTGGCATTGGAGCGAACCTGCTGGCGCTGGCCTTGCTGCTGAATTACCGAAAATTAGTTTCGCTGAGAACGCTGCGATGGGGTGAGCTGGGAAAATCCGCGTTGACCGCCGTGGTCGCCGGAGGCATCAGTCTTGAAGTGGCAAAGAGTGTGATCCCAGTCGTATCGGCGCACGGCAGCCGCATCGCTGACATGCTGAAGTTAGGATTGATTTCTGTTACCTGGGCAGCGGCGGCCGCTGCGGGATTGTGGCTGCTGAAGTCGCAACTGCCCAACGACCTGCGCCGACGGAAAGCTACGGCGTATCCCGCGGTGGCGGAGGGTGAGAGCAAGGAGATCTTGGGATCGGGAACGCAGCCATAACTGGCCTAGAGGGTACCTGCCTCAAGACTGTGTCTGCGCCCAGTGCTCAGACTATCTTTAACTCTTAGCGGTGAAGACAAGCCCAAATGAGCATTTACGTTGAGATTCTTATCCGCGGCAGCATGGATGATCTCTGGCAAAAAACCCAGGAGCCAGAACTGCATGAACGCTGGGATCTCCGCTTTTCGCAAATCGACTATCTTCCTCGCGCAACCGGAGAGCTTCAGAGGTTCCTTTATTCAACGCGCATCGGCGCAGGCGTGCGGATCAGTGGACAGGGGGAGAGCATTGGCGAGCGCGACGATTCGTCTGGCGAGCGCACTTCAGCGTTAAAATTTTGGTCGAAGGATCCTAAATCACTGATTGAGTCCGGGGCGGGCTACTGGCAGTACGTGCCGTCTGAATGGGGCGTTCGCTTTCTCACTTCATATGATTACCGGACTAGATTCGGGGCGATCGGCAGGGCCGTCGACCGGCTGGCGTTTCGCCCGCTGATCGGCTGGGCGACAGCGTGGAGCTTCGATCGACTCCGGCTCTGGATCGAGCAGGGAGTGCCGCCGGAAGTCTCTCGCGAGCGGGCGGTCATCTATGGCTTGTCTCGTTTGACCCTTGCATTCATCTGGCTTTATCACGGTACGGTCCCCAAGCTGCTCTATCACAATCCGGACGAACTCAGGATGTTGACCGATGCGGGCGTGCCTCACGCTCAATTGCTGAACTGGGTCTCGCTGTTCGGATGGCTGGAAGTGGGTTTCGCAGGGGTTCTGATCACTTTCTGGAAAGCACGGTGGCCGCTTTGGCACCGAATAAGAACTGGCTACCCGGCGCGTTCCCTGACCGCGGTATTCGCCAGCCGGTTGGCTTCGGCATTGTCCTCACGCGGAACGTGCGAGATTGAGAAACTGAGAGCGCGAGCCAGCTTGCGGCAAGTCCAATGCAGGGAATACAGGCGTGAGCTGCGGCAGATGTACTCGCCGCGCATCTGGCGCACCACCACTTCGGAGTCGGAATAAACGTGCAGCGTCTTGGCCTTCAGCGAAACTGCACACTGCAGCGCTTCCAGTAGCGCCACATACTCGGCTACGTTGTTATCCTGGTGTCCAATCCATTTGGCGATGCGAATCGGTCCGCTTTCGCAGCCGTCGATCACCACTCCAATACCTGAGGGCCCGGGATTGCCCAGGGAACCACCATCCACGTAGGCCACGAGTTCTGACATCACTGATTCTTTTCGACTGTTAGCAAGATGCGCCGAGAATGTTTCTGCGTCAAGATGAATTATTCGCTTGGGCTGAGGATTTCTTGTTCCTCGGAACGTTGTGAAAGTTTTTGTGTAAAACCAGTCCTGAATTGGTAACGCATATCGATAACTTTCCGTACTTCAACAGCTTGCACTTTCTGTTATCCACAGGACGAATCCCGCGCACTGCACCAATAGTTTGCGTTGACATTTATGAATGCTCTGTTAAGGTTGCTTCCGTCGACGGTTGAAAGGGACAGCGAATTAAACCTTGCTGCCCGAAGTAGACTGAGTGATCAGCCTAGCAGGGCAACCTGAGAGGCAGCCCGAACCCGAAAAAACCGACGGCGCTGCGAGGTGCAGTTGGGGTTTGGGACTGTGAAAACAGTGATCGCATCAAGGGGCTGTGACGGTACATGCGTCCACGCTGTGGGCTCCCTCGCAGGAGGCGGCAGCTAGAGCATAACCAATGTCACGGCCCTTTCAATTTTTTCCCGCCCATTCGTTTCCTACCTAGAGGCAACATTCCTGGAATCAGCTGTCGACGAGGATGCTATCCTTTCCCGGCAGACTCGTAACTCGCTCATCTGAGAGTGGAGAACTTTATGCACCGCCTTGTCACCATTGGCCTCGCGCTTTGTCTTAGTTCCATCTCCGCACTATGCCAGGAGAACAAGAGCGCGGCTCCCGGCCATTATCTGTTTGCCTGGACCGGCGACGTGGCCCACAAGGGCAAGGATTTTCTGGCCGTCATCAATGCCGACCCTTCCTCGCCGTCCTATGGTCGTCTCGAAACTACCATCGTCACCGATCAGCCGACCAAGCGCGTCCATCATACGGAATACATCATGCCCGCCAGTGGCATGCTCTTCGCCAACGATCACGATGCGGGTCGCACCTTCATTTTTGATCTTCGCGACCCGCTCCAGCCGAAGATCGCCGCTTCTTTCACCGACATGGCTGGCTATATGCATCCTCACTCCTACCTTCGACTGCCGAACGGTCACGTGCTGGCAACCTTTCAACACTCGCACCGCGATATGGACGAAAATTCCCTCGGCAAGAGCGGCGGTCTCGTCGAAATCGACGACACCGGCAAGGTAATCCGATCGGCCAGCAGCGCCGATCCCGCATTTTCCAACGCACTGCTCACGCCCTACAGCCTGGTCGTCCTGCCTGATCTCGACCGCGTCGTTTCTACGAATTCCGCCATGGACGATGAGGATCTGTTCCGCGGACTTACCTACCAGGTCTGGCGGCTTTCCGATCTTAGGCTGCTAAACACCATGTACTTCGATCAGGGAGATAATCACTACGGCGAGATCAGTCCGGAAGAACCGCGTCTGGGCCCCGATGGCGCCGTCTATGTACAAACCCTCGCCTGCGGGCTCGAGCGCATTACAGAGATCAGCACGGACGAGCCTAAATCGCAGCTGGTCTACTCGTTTCCCGCCTCGTTTTGCGGTGTTCCTACCATCATTGGCCACTATCTTCTGCAGAGCGTTTTATACCTGCATAGCGTGATCGTGCTTGACATCGCCGATGGAGCGAAGCCAGTCGAGGTTTCCAGACTTAAATTCGACGATAACTTTTATCCGCACTGGACGGGGTGGGACGCGAAAACCCGCCGCATCGTGGTCACCGGCGGCGGAGTCGGCGAACCTCGACTTTATCTTCTGAGGTTTGATTCCGCGACGGGCGCGGTTTCGATGGATGATGCTTTCCACGATGCGGACGGAAAACCCGGCTTTAAATTCGCAAACCGGGATTGGCCGCACGGGTGGAAAGGCTCAGGCGTGCCTCATGGAGTCGTTTTCTCCCGCTGATCTCTGATCGTTCCCGAACCAAGCGCCTCGCTTACGCCGGAAAATCGATTCCTGCTTCGGTCTCTCGTGTGGCATAATCTCGGCCCGTAAACATTCCATCTTAATTTTCGTGGGGGAAGTGCATGCCTAAGAATCCATTGACTCGCCGGGAATTCATCCACATCGGTAGCGGAGCTCTCGCAGCCACGACGGTGGCGGGAAATATCCTGCAGCCGCATCTACTCTCCGCTGCGCCGCACCCGGTCGCGCCCAGCGATACCGTGCGCTTCGCCAGCATCGGCACCGGGATTCGCGGATGTGAACTGCTGAAGGCTTCCACGCAGGTCCCCGGCATTGAATGCGTAGCTGTCTGCGATCTCTACGACAGCCGCCATATCGCCGCGCAGGAAGCGGTGAATAATCCCAACGTTCCGGCCAGTCGTGACTACAGAACCATTCTCGATCGCAAAGATGTCGATGCCGTCATCATCGCCGCAATGGACCACCAGCATCGCCACATTTTTGAAGACGCCTGCGCCGCCGGCAAGGACGTTTACTGCGAAAAGCCCATGTCGCACACCGTGGAAGAGGGCTTCTCCATGGTCGAAACTGCGCACAAGACAAGTCGCATCGTCCAGATCGGCAGCCAGCGCGTGAGTTCAATTCTGTATGCGAAAGCCAAAGAGATTTACGACTCCGGCAAACTCGGCCAGGTGACCGCCATCCAGGCCTATTGGGACCGCAACAGTCCCAGCGGCGCCTGGGTGTATCCCATCCCTCCCGATGCCAGCGAGAAGACGATTGACTGGAATGCATTTCTCGGCAGCGCGCCCAAGCGGCCCTTCGATCCGGTACGCTTTTTCCGCTGGCGCTGCTTCACCGACTACGGCGAAGGCCTGGGCGGCGACCTGTTCGTTCACCTGATTTCCGGAATTCACTTCATCTCCGGCACCAACACCATCGCCGAGCGCGCGCAATCGAGCGGCGGACTTTTCCACTTCAAAGACGGCCGCGAATTTCCCGACCTGATCGAGACCATCTACGACTACCCGAATTTCCGCGTCAGCCTGCGCTGCAACCTGAACAACGATGGCGGAGAATTTATCGCCTTCTACGGAACCAAGGGGACGCTCATCATCAAGGATGCCACCTTGAGTTACAAGCCGCAGGACACGCGTCCTGAGCCAGAGGGTTACTCGGTTGGCGGCTGGCCGCGCGCTTTGCGGGAGCAGTACCTGAAGCAGTGGCGCGAAGAGCATCCGCCGGTCGCACCTTTGTCTTCGCAAGTGGACGAGGAAGCCGAATCCTACGCCTTGCCCCCGGGATACAGCGACGTAGTCGACCACGAGGCCAACTTCTTCAACGCCGTGCGCAGCCGCAAGCCAGTCACGGAAAATGAAATCTTCGGCAACCACGCAGCCGTCGGCTGCCATCTGGCGAACTTTGCTTACTTCAACAAGTCCGTCGCAGTGTGGGACGCTAGAGCGAAGAAGATTGTCAAAGGCTGACGGCTGGTCGAACGGATGGATCAGAGCCCCTCGTATAAGTGGGTTGGGAAGGGCACGGCTTGCAGCCGTGTTGTCTCGCTGGCTCAGCCCAGAATCAGCGCCACTGCGATCGCGGCAATTGCCAGTTTCACCAGCCAGCCCACAGCCCAGGACGCCGCAATCGCCGGAGCCAGCTTCACCCACAGTGCGTTAACGACGGTCAATGGCAATGGTCCGACGAGCCAAATCGCCAACGCCAACTTGAGAAGCTGCGCGGTACATGTGAAGGTGCAGGCCGCTACAGAGCACAACGAAAACCCCGCACGTAAGAAAGGGGAACAGGCTTGACCAGAGAATAGCTCTGTTTTCTCCCTGGCCGCCTCGGTATCGCCAGATCTCCGGGTTCCGGTCGTAGCGCTTGTAAAGCCAGTCGCCCGCGAACAGCCAGTCGGTCATCGAAGACACCAATCCGCTGGCGAATACCGTCAACGCAATGCGGCCCCAAGGCATAGTATCCTACCATGCACCGTTGGTGCGCGGAGTCAGGCAGCCACTTCGCCGGCAATGATTTCGTCGATGTAGCACCAGATCCAGTCTTCTCCGGGCTCGATCGATCGCATCACGGGATGGCTGGTGTGATGAAAATGTTTCGTGGCATGTTTGTTTTTCGACGAATCGCAGCATCCGACGTTCCCGCAAACCATGCACATCCGCAGGTGAACCCATATGTCGCCAAGTTTGACGCACTCTTCACAGACGTCGGTGTCGGTAGTCCTGAACTTTATCTGATCCAGATGCTTGCATTTCTTAGCCATCTTCGTCCCCCCTTGTCATCATCCGGCTTGTCATCCTGAGCGGAGGTTGTGCTTCGCGAAAGCGGAGCACAACTGCAGTCGAAGGACCCCCTTGCACGCCTGCGTTACCGGCGGTCCCGCAAGGAATTTCTACGACCACCGCTAGCTTCTCTCCAACTCCTTCCGATCCCACTTCGCTAAATTCGCCCCCGCCTCATAAGTGTTCTGCAAAAAACTCAGCAGCGCCTCCCGGGGTGAAGCGCTGCGTCGCACGTCGTCATACATCAGCAGAAATTCCTTCATTTGCGGATGATAGAAAGCCGCCGCCGGCTGCACTTTCTGCTCGGCAAAACCGGACGGCTCCGGCGCGGCATAGGCGTAAAACGCCGCACCTTTAATATCGCCGCCGCCGGGCCAGAATCCCGCGCTGATCACTTCTTGCGAATAAGCTTCGCGTGTGACCGCATCGGCGCCCACGCGTTCCGGAGCGCGCCGCCCGGAGAAGCGCGTCACGCAGAGATCGAAACTTCCCCAGAAGAAATGTACAGGACTGTCCTTGCCAACGAATCGGGCCCGGAATTCCCAGAAGACGTTGTCACACAAAATCAAGATTTGCCAGAAGCGGTGCGCATATTCGGGATCGTAAGAAGCATGCTGCGTGTCGCTGGTAAAGCGCACCGGGTTTGGCACCTCGCATGGCATGGGCCAGATTTTCACCACAATGCCGAGCGACCGCAAGGCAGACATGAATTGCGCATAGAAATCGGCGACCGATTCCGCTTTCAGCGCGAAAGTCTCCGACGTCCCCCAACTGGTCTGGATGATCAGCTCGTGATCGATGAAGTCGAACTGCACTTCGAAGTTCGCGCCGTTATAAGGAATCGCAGAAGTAGTGAGCCCGCGCGCATTCACATACAGCGCAACCTCCCACCAGTGATTGACACGCGGGCTCAGCGCCAGCCGTACCTTGCCCACAATCTGCGTCCACATGTGGAGCGTGGCGTAAGTATCCTGCCACGCTTCGAGCGGTAATTCGGGCCAGGAATTCTGATTCAAGCTATCGGGGAGCGCGGCCATCGGGCACCTCGCGTTCGGATCAGGAAATGGTAACACCTCTGCGCTCTGATTTCGGTTGCGGAGTGATTTGGATTGCTGGATCAACAACCTAAGCGGTCTTCTTCTTCGCGTAGAACCTGCGCACCTTGGCTCGGTTGCCGCATTGCTTCATGCTGCACCAGCGGCGGTGGTGGTTCTTGCTGGTGTCGAGAAAGAACCACTGGCAGGTGGGCGAAGCGCAGGTGCGCACCAGCGCCAGATCGCTTGAGGTGAGCAGGTCCGCGGCGGCGCGCGCAATCGGCCGAAGCATTGCGCTGAGCGAAGACGTCATCGGCTCGAGGCGCCACTCCAAACGTCCGTCGGCCTCCGGTATTTTTCCGTCGGCAACCTTAGGCTGCACCAGCTTAGGTTGCACCAGCCACGAATGCAGCGCGGCGTCGTGCAGATTCGTATTGAGCCTGTCCATTGCGAGCTGCGGCGCGGTTTGCTTATTCACCACAGCGGAAAAAATGTCGTACAGCGCCTCGCGCAGATTGCGGGCGCGGCGCATTGCCTCCTGCGCCTCATCGGGTATGAGGTGAACCCGCTCGTAAAAAAAATCCAACTCCTGGGGTGTAAGGATTCCCGTGTCTTCGCCGAAGCGCGCCAGTTCATAGAAGCTCTTCAGCAATTCTTTAGGTTGGCCGCTGGGGCGATTGTCGAGCGTGTTGATGAAATCGAGGCAGACATTTCCCATCAGTTCGAAAAGTGGAGGTTGGCGTCTCTCGGGTTTGGTTTCCATGATGAATTGGAGGAAATCTTCTCTCCGGATCATATAACCACTAAAAACATCTTGACAAGTTATATCACGTCGCCTAGCATCTCTACTAACCTGTTAAGCAATTATAACAGGTTAGTCAATGCAACCGGAGGGTTTCCATGATTTCCGATCACTCCGCGCAGATTAAAGCCATGCTTCGCAGCGGCAAGATGATGCATATTGGAGGTAGACCCGTGATTGTTCCGGAGCCACGTATGAACGCGAATTCGCACGACCGCAGCCACGCCATCAAGGTGGCGTTGGCCTTTGTGGCGATCTATGTCATATGGGGCTCGACTTACCTTGCGATCCGGTACGCGGTTGAGACGATTCCGCCGCTGGTGGCCGCGGGAATCCGGCATTCCATCGCGGGCGCCATCATGCTGGCTTGGGCTTACTGGCGCGGGTTTCGCCCGACGCGGGCAGAGTGGGTTGCAGGGTTTGTACTGGGCGCGCTCTTCTTCTTAATAGGGCACGGCTCGCTGCACTGGGCGGAGCAGTACGTAGCTTCGGGGCTGACTGCGCTGCTGATCGCTACTGAGCCGATGTTTATTCTGGTGCTCGGTTGGATGATGGGACAGCAGAAGATCAGCCTGCTCAGCGGGCTGGGCCTGGGTCTCGGCGTAGTGGGCGTGGCCATGCTGACGGGCGCGGAACTCACGGTGAAAGGGTCAAGCCTGATAGGGCTGCTGGCGGTTCTGCTCGGCTCTTTCTCGTGGTCGTTGGGGGTGGTGGTTTCGCCGCGACTTAAGCTGCCTTCTGATGCGCTGGGGCGAACGGCGTTGCCGGTCCTGTGCGGCGCCGTCATGTTGCTGCTGGCGGCGGGAATTACGGGCGAGTTCCAGCGGACGCATTTGGCGAGCATTGCACCGCGATCCGTGTTGGGCCTCGGATATCTGGCGGTGTTCGGATCGGTAGTGGCATTCACCTGTTACACATGGCTGCTGACGCAGTGCCCGCCCGCGCTGGTAGCCACGCATACTTATGCGAATCCGGTAATCGCGGTGATACTGGGATGGTTGCTGGCACACGAGCCTCTGACTTTGCGGGTGGTCCTGGCGTCGGTGGCGATTCTGGGCGCGATTGTGCTGATCCGGCGGGGAGAACGTACGGCGGGGGTCAAGCTTCCGGCGGCAGTTCCAGAGGTTGACGAGGTTGAGACGTCGGAGGAGTGCGCTTAGGGCATCTTCGACGCGAGAAGGCCGGCGCTATATTGCGCCGTGCTGTCAGCTAGTGCTGGTCGCGGCGGCGGAGGTAGTCGATGAACATTTGTTCTACGGGTTTGTCGTAGGCCATCAGGACGTGGCGGACGGTGTGGCCGCTGACTACGTGGCAGACTTCTTCGGCTAAGTTCTTCGCGTGATCGCCGGCGCGTTCGAGGGACTGGGTCATGAAGATGATCTGGAGACTGGCCTGGCGGGCGATATTTTCGGGATTCTCGATGTGGCGGAGGAAGATCAGGTTGCGGAGGCGGTCGATTTCGGCGTCGGCACGGAGCACATCGACGGCTTTGCCGACGTCGCGGCTGGAGAAAGCGTCGCCTACGTCGGTCAGCATTTTTTCGAGGATGGTGGCCATGTGGGTGAGGTCGCGGGTGTCTTCGGAATCGATGCGGCCGGAAGCCGCTTGCGCACTGTTGGCGAAGCTGAGGAGCAGGTCGCCGATGCGCTCGAGGCTGATCATGAATTTCATACAAGCGAGGAGTTCGCGAGCTTCGGTGGGCGCGACTTCGGTGATGACCGAGGTGACGGCGCTGTCGATTTCCATGTCGAGGGTGTCGAGTTCGCGCTCGCGCTGGCGGAGAGAGTTGAGCAGCGGGCTGGAGCCGGTGGCGATGCCTTCGGCCGCGGCGCCAGCCGCTTCCTTGGCCAGACGACAGGCTTCGATCGTGCGCCGGACAATGTGGTGATGGGCCGGTTCGGGAGTGGCGGTTTCGACGCGGGCAGTACTCATGAGGGTATCCCTCTGGCGCAGGGCGTAACGGCGCAGACCGGTTGACTCGCTGGACCTATTGTGCCGCTGATAAGAAGAGATGGTCAACGCCTAAGGATAGAGTTTCTTTTGCGGGGATGGGTTACGGGAAAGTGAATTTTTCGTGGTTTTTCTGCAGCGCTCAGTGACCACGCTGTTGGCGCTTCGCTGCCTTTCGTTGCGCCTTCTGATATTTCTTCATTTGCTTCTGTTGTCTCTTGGCTGCCTTCTTTGCCGCTTTCTGATACTGCTTGGCCGCCTTTTTGGCCTCTTGGCTATTCTCTCCGATACTACGGTTTTCACGCTGAGCGGTTGCTGGCATTGACCAGGCAGCGCTGGCGGCGGTTAATAGCAGGATGGCGGCTGTTCGTTTCATCACATTTCCTGAACGTTCCTTGACGGCAAGTCCTGCAAGGATTTTAACATCCGACGACACTGAGAGGGACTGGCGGGTTGTTATCCCCTGGGCGCCGCGCTTCGCCCGAGCTTTGACGGCCGAGGCGGCCGTCGCCGCATGAGCCGTTACGCAGTGGGGAGGGTGAACAGGAACGTGGAACCGTGGGCTAGTTCGCTTTCGGCGCGGATGGTGCCGCCGTGGGCGAGCATGATGTGCTTGGCGATGGCGAGGCCGAGGCCGGTGCCTCCGGATTCGCGGGAGCGGGCCTTGTCCACACGATAGAAGCGTTCGAACAGGCGTGGGAGATGCTCGGAGGCGATGCCGGCGCCGAAGTCCTTGACGAAGAATTCTATGGCGTGGGGAACGGCGCGGGCGCCGAGAACGATCCGTCCGCCCGATGGACCATATTTCATGGCGTTGTCGATCAGGTTGGAAAAGACCTGGTGAATCGCTTCGCGGTCGGCGAGGACGGAACGCAGATGCTGAACCGGCGAATCTTCGTGTTGCGGAGAATCGTGAACGTGTCCGTCTTGAATCTGCCCGCCTTGAATCTGGCCGCCTTGAATCTGCAGGTCAATGCCATGATTGCGGGCGATTTCGCGGAAACTCTCTTCGGCATCGTGGAGAAGTTCGGCGGGCGGAACAGGTTCCATGTCGAAGCGGGTTTCGCCCGATTCGACGCGCGCCAAGGCAAGGAGATCTTCAGTAAGGCGGGACATGCGAGCGGAATTTTTGCGAATGATTTCAAGGAACTCGCGGGTAGGAGCGCCGTTGTCGGGAGTGCTGTCGAGCAAAGTTTCCGCATAACCCTGAATCGAAGTGAGCGGCGTGCGCAGTTCATGGGAAACGTTGGCGATGAAGTCGCGGCGGGTTTTTTCGACGCGCTCGGTTTCGGTGAGGTCGCGGAGCACGGCAACGGCACCTCCAGCCGGAAGGGGGGCAGCGGTGACATCGAAAGCGCGCCCAGGGACGATGGAAGTGGCACGGGCGGTCTTGACTTCGTGGGTGGTCGTGGCTTCTTTGACGGCGAAGAGGAAGTCAGGGTCGCGGATGGTTTCCTCGACCGGTTGCTGCAGACGGGCGCCTTGCGGAACAAGGTGGTCCATGGGTTGATTGGCCCACTGCACGTGGCCGTCGGCACTCACGGCGATGACGGCGTCCTGCATGCTGTTGAGCAGAGTTTCGAGCTGGCGCTGGCTAGAGCGGACGGCGGCAAAACTTTCTTCGACACGGCGCGCGGTCTTATCGATGGCGCCGGCGACGCGGCCTACTTCGTCCTGCGAAGATTCGAGAACACGGGCGTGGAGATCGCCGTCGGCGATGCGGCCGGCGACTTCAACGATGTGCTCGAGGCGGCGGGCGGTCCAATTGGCGGCGACGGCGGCCACTACCAGAGCGAAGAGGAAGGCGAGCACGGAGGCGAGTTCCAGCCGGTGGCGCATCTGCAGCGAGACGGCCTCGACATCGGAGAGCGGATAGGCGAGGCGGACGGCACCGCCGAGCATGGCGTCGAAAGTTATGGCGGTAGCCAGGATGACGACCGAGAAAGCGGCCATCAGCTTGAGGAAGATCCCGTTTCTCACTTCTTTCTCACTCTCACGACTTCTTTATTTCTCTCACGCCACCTCTTAACTCTTGTTCACCTACTTCTTTGTCTCATTCACTTTGGGGCTTCGAAGCGATAGCCGGCTCCGCGCACGGTCTTGAGGTAGCGCGGGTTTTCCGGGTCGGGTTCGATTTTTTCGCGAATTCGCCGGACATAGACATCGACCGAACGCGGGGTCACATAGGAAGTGTCACGCCAGACAGAATCAAGAAGATGATCGCGGGAAAAGACGCGGCCAAGGTGGCGGGCGAAATAATCGAGCAGGCGAAACTCGGTAGCGGTGGTGGGAACGGTCTGTCCACGGACGGTGAGGGTCATCGCGGCGGGGTCAATAGCAATGTCGCCGACCTTCAGCGGGCTGGGCGGAAGCGGCCGCTCAAAGCGGCGGAGTACGGCCTTGACGCGGGCCACGAGCTCGCGGGGACTGAAAGGCTTGGCGATGTAGTCGTCGGCTCCGATCTCGAGACCGAGCACGCGGTCGGCTTCGCTGCTCTTGGCCGTGAGGAAAATCACCGGCACGGCCGCAAGACCCGCGGTTTGGCGGACGGTGCGGCAGAGTTCGAGTCCGTCTTTGCCGGGAACCATGATGTCGAGAATGAAAAGAGCAGGACGCTGGCGTTCGGCGTCGGCGATAACGCTGGATCCGTTGGGATAGACGCGCACGGCAAAACCATCGTTCTCCAGGTGGTGGCGAACGAGGCGGGAGATATCGGGATCGTCTTCGACGACGAAGATGCTGGGTTTCACGGGTTTATTGTAGCGAAGCGAGTACCCAGTACCTAGTACCGAGTGGCTGGTTCGGAGTTGCGGGGCGTATTTTTATCGGATTGTAACAATCAGGTTCGCGGCGGGGTCGAGGTGGAAGCGCTTGCCCGGTGGAACTACTGTGGTGGCGCTGTATTCGGTGATGATCGCAGGTCCTTGGTAGGTTTTGCCTGGTCTCAGCGTGTCGCGGGAGTGGATTGGCGTCGCTAGTTTCTTGCCGCCGAATTGGACTAGGGCTTTGGGCGTGGAGGGCGAGCCGAGCTTTGCTCGGCCTGGACCCCTCGACTTCGCTCGGGGCAGGCTCACGAGGGCGGCCGTCCCCACATGGGCTGTGATGGTCCTCAAAGTTTTGTGGATTTTACTGACGCGCGGAGGCGGAGGGTTACTAGCTCTGCTTCCCGCGTGGGGTGGGCGTAGCCGTAGCGGCGGTGGTGATCCTGCTCGAATTTCTTTAGCAGGTCGTTCGTGTACGGCAGGTTCAGTTCGTATCCCTGACCGCGGTAGCGGAGGTCGATGGTTTGCTGATAGTGCACTCTTCCTTGCCAGGCTTCGTTTTGAAAATCTTTTGCAGCTTGTTTCTGCAGGGCTGAGAATTCGCGATTCAGTTGCGCGGCTGGGAGTTTGCCGGAGACGCGCCAGAGGACTGTGCGGGAATAATCCTTGACGACATCGCTGACCAGGATGCCGAGAGCGGAAAGCGCGCCGGGCAGGGCGGGGACGATGACGTGTGGGATGCTGAGAGCCTCGGCTAAGGCGCAGGCGTGAAGGCCTCCGGCACCGCCGAAAGCTACGAGAGCGTAATCGCGGGGATCGCGGCCGCGCTCGATCGAGACCACGCGGATGGCTTTTTCCATAGTTGCGTTGACCACGCGGATTACGCCGGCCGCGAACTTCCCGATGGTCAAAGTGGTTCGCTGCTGTTTCAACCACTCGCGAGTTACGCGTTGGGTGCGGTCGAGATCGAGAGTGAAATCTCCGCCGAGGAAACGCGTCGGTTGCAGGCGGCCTAGTAAGAGGTTGGCGTCAGTGACGGTGGGCTGGGCGCCGCGACCGTAGCAGATGGGGCCGGGATTGGCACCGGCGGATTCGGGGCCTACGCGGAGGACGCCTGCAGCATCGAAACGGGCGAGCGATCCTCCGCCTGCGCCGACGGTGTGAATGTCGAGCATAGGGACTCCGATGGGGAGCCCGGCGACCTCGGCGTGGCTGGCCGTGGTGATGGCGCCTTCGACGAGGGAGACGTCGGTGGAAGTGCCTCCCATGTCGAAGGCGATGATGCGGTCGAAGCCGCTGGCGCGGGCGCTGGCTGCGGCGCCGACCACGCCTCCGGCGGGACCGGAGAGAACGGTGCGGACGGGTTCGGTGGCGGCGGCGGCGAGTGCGGTGATGCCGCCGCTGGATTGCATCACAAAGATTCTCGGGGCGTGTCGATGTCCCTCGGGGGCTGAAGCCGCAATCATCTTGGATCGTTTTGATGCGGCGCTGAAGCGCTGCTCCACTCTCGACAGGCGCTGCTCCAGATTCTCGAAGTAGCGCTGCATTACTGGTTGCAGGTAGGCGTTGATCACTACCGTGGAGGTGCGTTCGTATTCGCGGAATTCGGGGAGGATTTTATGGGAGATCGAGACCGGGACTCCTAAGGGCCTGAGCGCTTCCGCGACCGCTTGCTCGTTTCCTGGATTCGCAAACGAGAAGAGCAGGGAGATGGCGATCGAGTTGGGCTGCTTCGCTTTTACGTGGGACGCCAGGGATTCCAGGTCGGCGGCGGAAGGCTTGGTCAGGATTTTGCCGTCGCTGGCGGTGCGTTCTTCCATGCCGAAGCGGAGATCGGCTGGGACTAGCGGCTCGATGCGGTCGAAGAAAAAGTCGTAGAGCTTGGGGCGAGCTTGTCGTCCAATCTCGATGGCGTCTTCGAAACCGGCGGTTGTGACCAGAGCGGTGCGGGCGCCCTTGCGTTCCAGCAAGGTGTTGGTGCCGACCGTCGTGCCGTGCAGAATTACCAGCTCACCTTGGTGATTGATTTTGCCGATGGCTTCTACGATGGCTTGAGAAGGATCATCTGGAGTGGAAAAAACTTTCAACATTCTCAGGCGCCCACGGTGGATCCAGACACAGTCAGTGAAGGTGCCGCCGGTGTCGATGGCTACGCGGAGGGGTTGGGAGCGGCGGGGCATGGATTGAATTCGGAGGATTAGGGTAACATTTGCCCCTATGAGATACGTATTTCTGGTTGAAACGTATGCCACTGAGCGGGTGAAGGTGGTCAGCGTGTGGAGCGAGTTTCGGGACGAGGATCTTGCGGTGCGGCCGCGGGCGGGCGATCCGCGGGGGCGCAGCGTGCATGAGCAGATGGTGCATCAGTGCGTGAGCGAAGACCTGTGGTTCCGCAATATGCTGGGGATCGATGTCGGCGCGCCTCCGCTGCCGAAGCAGGAGACGCGGATGGAGTTCATGAAGCGGTATGTGGAGGACAGCGGGAAGCGACTGGCGGCGCTGCAGGAAAAAGATGAGGCATGGTGGGAAGAGAATGTGAAGTTTTTCGATGTGTCGCGATCGCGGGCATGGGTGATGACGCGGCGGATGACGCATACCTCACATCATCGGGGACAGTTGATGGCGATGCTGCGGATGCTGGGGCGGGATGTGCATAGCAATTATGGGCCGACTGCGGATACGGGAGGATTGATGCAGAATCATGCGCCGACGATTTATGTGTATCGGAGCTTGGAGGAATTGTTCGTCGGCGAGGCCGCTGGGGGTGCGAAGGCAAGGTTGCCGGGAGGTGGAAGCAAAGCGGTCACGGAAAGACCGCAGTAAGCACTTGCTTGAGGCTCGCTCCGCTCGCTGGACGGCCGAGGCGGCCGTCCCCACATCAGTCGTGACGATTCCTGTTTATCCCTTCGTGGTGAAGGCCAGAGTCAGCAACGTTTTCTGTTCTACTTCGTGGGCTTTGGCGCTGCCTGTCGCGGGGCTGGCGCTGGAGCTGCGTTTTACTGAGAGCACGTGGCGGTTGCCGGCTATGCGCTGGAGGCGGGGGAGCATGTTGAATAACGCTCCCATGTTGGCGGGCTCTTCTTGTACCCAGACTATTTCTCCTGATTCGCCGTGTCGGGCGAATTCGGCGGCTAGTTCTTTGTCTGGGAAAGGATAGAGCTGCTCTAGAAAAACGATTGCGGTGGAGTTGTCTTTTCTCTGCTTGCGTTCGGCGTTTAGTTCGTGACCGATCTTGCCGGTGCAGACCAGGATGCGGTCGGCTTCTCCGATTTCTGTGTCGGGTATTACGTTCTGGAAATTTGTGCGCGTGAAGTCTTCGATGGATGAAGAAGCGTCGGGATGGCGCAGCATGCTTTTCGGGGTGAAGACTACCAGCGGTTTGCGCCAATGGCGCAGGGCCTGGCGGCGGAGAAGATGAAAATATTGCGCGGCATTAGAAGGCTGCGTGATCTGGATGTTGTGCTTAGCGGCTAGCTGGAGGAAGCGTTCGATGCGGGCGCTGGAGTGTTCCGGTCCCTGGCCTTCATAGCCGTGAGGGAGAAGCAGGACTAGACCAGAGAGCAGGTTCCACTTGGCTTCGCCGGCGGAGATGAACTGGTCGATGATGGCCTGGGCTACGTTCACGAAGTCGCCGAACTGGGCTTCCCAGAGGACCAGCGCTTCAGGATAGTCGCGGCTGTAGCCGTATTCGAAGCCGAGCACGCCGGGTTCGGAAAGTGTGGAGTTGTGGATTCCGCAGCGGGCCTGGCCGGGTGCGATGTTTTCGAGCGGCACGTATTCGTTCTCGTTTGCGATATCGATCAGGACCGAATGGCGCTGGTTGAAGGTGCCGCGGCGGGAGTCCTGTCCGCTGAGACGGACCGGGATTCCGGCTTTCGCGAGGCTGGCGAAAGCCAGGGCTTCGGCCATGCCGTAGTCCACCGGGCGTTTGCCTGCGCCCATCTCGGCGCGCTGTTCGAGAAGCTTCTTCACTTTGGGGTGAATGTGAAAGCCCTCGGGATACTTCGTGAGGTGAGTGGTTAGCTCGGCTAATTCTTCGGTCGAGAGTCCGGTTTCTACTTCGAATTCCGGCTTGTGCAGGCCGCCGTAGTATTGGTCCCAATACTTTGGGAGGTCGCGCATCAGCGGCTTCTTGGTGACCTTGGCGGCATCTTTCTGCGCGGATTCGAATTCGGCTTTGATGGCAGCTGCTTGCGCCGGGGCGTCAGTCGCTCCGATGTCATCGGCGTAGATTTCCCACAGCGGCGGATGCTCTTTGATCTCTTTGTACAGAAGCGGCTGGGTGATGGTGGGATCGTCAACTTCACTGTGTCCGTGGCGGCGGTAGCCGATCAGGTCGATGACCACGTCGGTGCCGAAGCGGTAGCGGTATTCGGTGGCGAGACGGGCCACGCGAACTACCGCGTCCACATCTTCGCCGTTGACGTGGAAGATGGGGATCGACTGGCGGCGGGCGATGCAGGCGGCGAAACGGGTGGAGTGTTCTTCGACGTAGCTTGTCGTAAATCCCAGGAGATTGTTGACGATTACGTGAATGGTGCCACCTACAGTGTAACCGGGGAGGTCGGCGTAGTTCATGGTTTCGGCGAGGATGCCTTGTCCGGCGAATGCAGCGTCACCGTGAACAAGCAGCGGGAGATGTCTTTCGCGTCCGCCTTCTCCCGTGCGGTCTTGTTTGGCGCGGGTGCGGCCGACGGTTACTGGATCAACGGCTTCGAGATGGCTGGGGTTTGAAACCAGATGGATGCGAACTTTGTTGCCGCTGCGCGTGAGGTACTCGCCGGTCGCGCCCATGTGATATTTCACGTCGCCGGAGCCCAGGACGCTGCGCGGGTCCACGTCCTCGAAGCCGGCGAAAATCTCGTCCTTGGGTCGGCTGGCTACGTGGGCGATTACATTCAGACGGCCCCGGTGGCTCATGCCCATCACCAGTTCGGTAGCGCCGAGCCGGGAGCCGGCGTCGAGAAGTTCGTCGACCAACGGGATCAGCGCGGTGACGCCTTCGAGTGAGAAGCGCTTGCTGCCGAGATAACGCTGCTGCATAACCTGCTCGAAGATGTCGGCGCGGATCAGCAGGTCGAGGATGCGCTGCTGGTGTTTCTCCGTAACCTCAAAACCCTGAGACGCCGATTCCATCTGCTCGTAGACCCAGCGGCGGCGTTCGGGATTGTAGATGTGATTGACTTCTACGCCGATGGTTGAGGAGTAGATGGATCGGGCTTCTCGCGCGTACTCGCCTTCGAGTTGCAGTTCGGGAGTTGGGCGAGGGCGGAGGAACCCGAGCGGGTCGAGGTCGCCTTCAAGGTATCCCCACTGGCGGAAGGCGTTGAAGACGCGTTCGCGTTCTGGGTCAGCACCGTTGTTCGGCGAGGTTTCGATGAGTGCGTTGGTGATCTTAGATTTCGGAGTAGCCATAAGAGTCAGGTACTAGGATAACGGATGCTCGGGGAGATCAAGAGATTCTAGCGCCTGCCTGAAAACAAATCCGGCCAGGAATGTCTTCCTGGCCGGTGTGAGGCTAACGATCTCCTCTGGATAGATCTCCTATCAATCGATCTTTCTCGGGAAGATCAATAGGGGAAATGGAATGAGTCAAACAAGTCACTCAGCGCTGGTCCGTTAACGGGGACGTAGGGGTTGCCCGGTTTCGTCTTCGGGTTCGGGAAGTTGTCCCGGCTGCGGTAAGAAATGGTACCGATGTTCCAGTTCCTCTCGATGAATTTAACGATGGAAACGTGGTCCGAATACGAGTGGGAGATATGGCCACCCCTGGAATAGGCGGAGACCACGATTAGCGGGATGCGCGTACCGTCGCCGAAGAAGTCGAGCGGTTGAACGTAACCGGAGTCGTAGTATCCGCCGCCTTCATCCTCAGTGATAAAGATCGCAGTGTTGTCCCAATAGGGAGAGTTCTCAACCATATTCACGATCTTCTCCGTGAAGCCCTCGAAAAGATTGAGCTTCGACGATGCGGGATGGCCATCGACATAGCCGCTGGGCTTGACGACGGAAACGGCAGGCAAGGTTCCCTCAGAAATGTCTGAGTACAGGTCGACCGTATCCTTCATGTGCGCTGCGACCTGATCCGGATGCGACATGATGGAGGTGTCGTACTGGAACGGGTTACAGATGTTGCAATATTCGTCGGCGTTTGGCCCGTTAGTTCCGTAATTGAGTTGATACGGGTCGTTGACGTAGTTGTTCCATTGATCGCCGTAGTACTTCCAAGAAATACCGTTAGCATTGAGGTCGTCGCCGATGCTGGGCGTCGAGGACGGCGGGATGGTAAACGGCGTATTGGACGGATTCTGGTCGATGTAGGCGTTCTTGCCATTGCCGAACCAGCCCGGGTTGTAATTGTTCAACAGATAGTAGTGGCCTGGTTCGCAATGTGGGTCGATGCCGAGGGACTTGAGGTAACTCACGATTGGACCGACGCCGGGCCGCGAGGGATCTGAACAATCACTGTAAGATCCGCCGCCGTTAACCGGCGAAACGGTATAGGGCGGTGGATAGCCGGCGTTGTAGCTATTACCGTAGCCGTCTTCGCTGTACCAGTTGTTGGTACCGGAGGCCGGGTTGGGGTTCTCAACTTCATCGACGGTTCCTTCGTCTGGGTTGGGGCCGCCATTATATTTGTCGGTAAATACTAGCTTGTTGTTCGGTGGTTCGGCAGGAGCCCCGAGCGAGTTACTGAACCAGATCGCGTCGGCGTGGCCGAACATGATGTGATTGGCGCCGGTGCCTCCGTTGACCGATTGATGGAAGTTATCGCTCATGGTGTAGGTGTCTGCGAGCCTCTTGAAGTAAGGAGCATCGCCTTGCTGCACGTTGTAAAAGGCGAGGGAGGTGGATCCTTCACCCGTAGTTTGCGCATCGGGAACGCTGGAAAGGTAATTGGTGGTGAAGCAGGGCAGCGAGCCATCGTTTGAAGAGCAGAGTGGCGGCTGGGTTGCCCCATTCGTGCCCGCCCCGACGGTCACTTCAACCCAGGAGAACAACTTGGCGTTGCAACCGGAAGGATTGTTTTGGCTGGCCTGCGATAAGCTGCAATTCAACTGCTGCCACATCTGATAGAAACGATGGACAGGGCTCGCCGCATAGTCGTTGTATTGGAAGGTGCTGCCGTTCGTAATCTGGAATGGTCCGGCGGGCAACTTCTCGACGTTGGTGATGCGGGTGTCGGGGGTGTGGCTTGTTAGTCCGGTGCCACCGCTGGCGAGATCCTGATAGTACTGCTGAGTCGGCAGTCCGGATTCGGAGAGCTCCGCACACTTCACCGCTGAAATCGCCGGGCTTGTTCCGCAGGGGTTGCTGCCGGAAAAATAACCGGCCGCACCGCCAGGACCGCCCACTAGCGGTGCCGGCAGTGTGTTGTTGGGAAACTGTTGCTTCGGCGGGGAGAGCAGGAAGGTATCGGTATCGGTCGCCGACAGTTGTTGAGCCTTTGAGAAGTTGGGACCGGGAATCGCATTCTTGTTGGCGTCCAACTTGATGATGCCTTCGGAAAGCAGGTTGTTTACGGTCTCGCCATTTTTCGGCACATAGGTGGCGAAGACGTGATCGAAGCTGCGGTTTTCTCCGATGATCACGATGACGTGCTTGATGGGGGTGATCGTCCCATAATCGCGTGGTTTCTGTGGTTTGGGAGCGGCGTTCGCGAAGGGTGCGCCGACGGTAAGCGGGACCATGGCAAGGCCCGCCATGCCGATGCGCAAGTAATGTATCCCTTGGGACGTGATTGATTTGAAAGTCATGTTTCGTCTTCTCCTGTTCGTTGGGTTTGAGCTGCTGGTTAAGGTGGACATAAGAAAGTCCAGCCGTATTTTCCGAACCACGGGCAACATAAAGTCGTTTGTTTTCGGGTTGTGTTTTGAGTGGAGACCGGTTCGGTTCGAAACCTGCCTTACCCGCTTATGGCTCTACGCGAATCAGCCCCATCATTCCTCCGTCTTCATGCTCTAAAAGGTGGCAGTGGTATACGAAGTCGCCTACCGTGTTCGGATCGCGAAAGTCCATGCGCAATCGGACGCTGGGATAGGCGAGAGTTTTACCGTTGTAGTAAGGGACGTTGACGGTATCGCGAAGAAATGGCTCGTTCACCGGCGTACCGGCGTAATCCAGCAGCATGAAATGCATCTGATGAATGTGGAAGGCGTGAAGCTCGCTGGACCGGTTTTCGATGATCCAATCCTCCACCGTTCCCTGCTTGGCGATGATGTTCGGAACACCTGACTTGGGATCGAACTGAGCCGGTGTTTGGCCGTCTACGGTGATATAAAACTCAGTCGCGCTGTTAGGGTCGTTTGGATCGAGCAACTTCTCGGAAAAGTAGAGTCTTCGAACGCGCACGGGAGCTACGCTTCCCAGCCACGGCAGTTGCGAAGCGGGAAGCGGTTGGGGCGAGGTGGCGAGTGCGGAGCCCGGCTCCGGCGCATCTTTGGAGGCTGTGATTATGGCGATCGCGCGGTTGGGATCGTTCTCTCCGCTCGGTCCGGTGTCAACAGTTTTGGTGACGAGAAGTCCCGAGGCGTGTTCCGGAGGGGCCTTCACGATGAATTCCACGCGAGCGCCAGGCGGTACTGCGAGATGAGTTTGCCAGTCCACGAAATCCGACGGCAGGCCGTTTTCGTTGAGGGGTACTCCGTCGATCGCCACCAGGCCGAGCGGCTGGGGCGCGTGCCCGAATAGAACTTCCAGGTTGAGGTAGGTAATTGCCGAGGCATTAACCACGCGCCAAAGTTGCTGCTCTTCCGGTTTCATCTCGATTACGGCGGGACGATAGTCCGGATAGGGCACGGGCACAAAATTGATCGAGAGATCCTTCGCGGGTTTGCCGAATCCCGTGCCGGTATTGGCTGCATCGCCGTCGCGATCAAACAGCATCTTGGGGACTACGGGCTCCCACTTCGAAGGTGGGGCATTCGGGTTCAGCAGGTCTTGATCGCGGATAACCAAGACCCTTTCCGGCAATCCCGCAACCGCCTTGTCGGCCCGCTCGATTCCCTCAACGATGATCGCGCCCGACGCCCCGCCGAGCACCTGCTCTTTGGTAAATCCGTGGACGTGCGGGTGGTACCAATAGAGTCCGGGGGGTTCGTTTTCGGGGATGCGAAATCGGTACTCGAATGGCGGACTACCGGGCTGAAGCAACGTGTGTAAGACGTCGTCCTGGTGGCAGACTGGAGGGATGGTTAGGCCATGGAAATGGAGATTGGTGGATTCCCGGGTCATTAAGTCGCTGGCGCAGGAGTCTCCGCTTTTCTCGGTATCCATGTGCACGTGTCGGTGGTCGACCGGCACTGCGTCAGGGCCGAGAGCTGTCAAATCATTTTTGAGGGTCAGGATGACAAGATCGCCGGGATTCGCGCGAAGAGTGGGAGACTCGGTGCCGTTGTCATCGAGGTAGCAGTAACGGGTGGATCCGTCGCTCTGCTTTGTGTTGTGAACTGTCAGCTCAACTTTCAGCACACCGTTGCGGCTACGGAGATCCTCCGGTTCAGCGACGACGCTGCCTGGCAAGGGGCGCGGGCAAGCTTCCGGCGTACTCTGCGCATGGAGAAGCGCATGCGGGTGACTGAGACACAGACATGAGAGCGGAAGTATAAGCAGATTCTTGAACATCGAATTCCAAGGTTCGCGTCAGACTGGGCGCGGGACGGGACATCTATTCATCCCAAGGTAGTCGGGGCGCCGTTACGGGAAGGTGAAATGAGTATGAATTCCCGATAAAAAAAAATCCACAGGGATGAGCCCCGGCCGTAGTCAAATGCGGCGGAGTGGCGGAAGAAACTTGGTTATTAGGGTGACAGAGGAATGTAAAGCCCATGTTAAAAGTTTCCACAAAGCAAGGAATTTTCTACGGTCTTCGCCTTACCACGACAAGCCTGCGAGGGCTGTGGAATAATGCTGCGGTCGTCATCCTGCCTTTACAGGAGAATCTGTGGTTGAGGATTCCAACCGGGCCCGCGATCACCTCGCCAACGAGCGCACGTTTCTGGCCTGGGTGCGAACCAGCGTCGCGATTGTGGTGTTTGGATTTGCAATCGGACGGTTTGCGATCGCCATGCGACAGTTAACCGAATTTCAGGGACATGGGTCGAAGGCCACGGGATTTTCAGTGTGGATGGGAATGAGCGCGATTCTGGCGGGAGTGGCGCTGATGATAGCGGGATTGGCGCGTTACCGAAAAACGCGGGCGCAACTGGATGAGGGGAAATTTGAAGCCGCGGGATTTGTGGTGGACCTGGTGGCGATCGTGACGGTGCTGTTTGGCTTGGCTCTGGCGGGGTATTTGATTTACGTGCAGAAGAGTTTGGGTTGAGAGCGGCGTAGCTGGTAGTGTCTTAGTTGCCTGGTCCCTGTTAAGAAGCCGCCTCGCTTTGCTGAGCGGGACGGCAGAGGCGGCTGTCTCCCACACGAGTTCCTCGGCGCGAATAGTTCCTTAATATCGAAGACTTTATGGCGAATGATCAGGAAAAAGAGGCGGCAGCGCGCGCGAGCCTACAGTTCGTGAAGAATGGTCAAGTGGTTGGGCTGGGAACGGGATCGACCGCAGCGTACTTCATTGAACTGCTCGGAGAGCGGGTGAAGAACGGTCTGAAGATCCGCGGCATACCCAGCTCTGACCGTTCGCGGGAGCAGGCGGCAGGACTGGGGATTCCTCTTACGACGCTGGATGAATGCCCGGGGATCGATGTGACCGTGGACGGCGCGGACGAAGTTGATCCGCAACTGCGGCTGATTAAAGGCGGGGGCGGGGCGCTGCTGCGGGAAAAGATTGTGGCGTCGGCTACCAAATACTACGTGATTGTCGCAGATGCGACGAAGAGAGTTCCGGTCCTGGGAAAATTTCCGCTGCCGGTCGAAGTCATCAAGTTCGCGCAGACGGTGGTACGGAAAAAGATTGAGGCTCTTGGCGCGGCCGTCGATCTGCGGAGGACAGCGGATGGGAATCCGTACCTGACCGACGAAAACAATCACATTTTGGATTGCAGGTTCGGGCAGATTCCGGATGCGGAGGGGCTGGCCCGGCGACTGAACGATATGCCAGGAGTTGTGGAGCACGGGTTGTTCATCGGCATGGCGAACGTGGTACTGGTGGCGAACGGGAGCGAGATTGTGGAGCTGCGGGCTCGCGGCAAGTAAAAGCGTTTCACCGCGGAGACGCTGTGACTCAGTGGCGGATTGTTCTTTCGCGGTTCTTCGCGGTTCTTCTCGAAATCAGAGGCGTTGAATGGCAACAGGGGCACAAGCACCGGGGCGGGATCAGCCTTCGCGACGGCGTTGGCTGCGATACCGGGTGCAAGCGCTACTCGATGTGAAGGTGGTGCGTTCGGGAGTTCCGGATACTCTACCGGGGCGTTCGGTCAATCTGGGCGAGGGCGGAGTTTCCGCGATACTCGCGGGAGAGCTATTGCCGGGTGAGGCTGTAGGGGTGGAGATTCATCTGCCGCGGGTGGCGGACCCACTGCGAGCGCGGGCGCTGGTGCGGCATCAAGACAAATTGCGCTCAGGGCTGGAGTTTGTCGGACTGTCGGCGGAACAGCAGGCGGCTATACGCGACTGGGCGGGCGACGCGAAGCCTGAGCTAGAACCGGGCGTCCGCGGGAAGATTCCGCTCGAAGCAGGAAAAGGTTCAGAGAGCGGGGGCTCGAGCGTTTCCCAGCCCCTTACACGGAAGAGCCTGGACCGGAGATGGAAATTGTTCGCGGCCGCGGTGGCGATTTTGCTGATGGCGTTGTGGTGGCGCTGGAATCGCGGGTGGGAAGATATAGAGGGTGGTCTGCGGAGGAACGAAAAGACCACAGAGGCGCTGCGACCGCAGGCGCACGTTCCCGCCGAAGTGATGGAGAAGCTTGTGACTCACCGCGTGGATCCCGATTATCCGCTGGAGGCACGGCAGGCGAAGCTGCAGGGCGTGATTGAACTCGACGTAGTTGTGGGACGCGACGGATCCGTGGTGGATGTGCGTGCGCGGAATGGTCCCGCGGTGCTGGCACAGGCCGCGATGGATGCTATGCGTTGGTGGCGGTTCGAGCCTTATCGGATCGACGGCAAAGCAGTGGTAGTGCAGACCACCGTCGCCATGGAGTTCAAGCCGTAGACTGCGGCCCCTTCGAATTCAGACGCTCGACGTTTGCGGACTGGCCGTTTACGGTCCGAGCGCAATTTAGCGCGGAACGGGAAGGTTGCTGCTCCAGCAATCAGCCACGATCAGCCACGCGCCCAGGCGGCGCCACGCCTTAACGTACTTACCGCGGTCGGCCATGATTGTGCCATCGGGCTTGCGAATGCCGACACTATACCGGCCGATTTCCATGGCTAGATCGCCGGAGGCTTCGATGCGGATGGTCTCGAGGCGCAGATCCTCGTATCCGGATTCGGCGAACTGGCGGAGCAGGCGCTCGACAGCCTTAGGGCCGTAGGCTGGGTCGTGATGCGGCGCCATGAACGCGCCGTCCTGAGCGAAAAGGGCGGCTACTTGATCGTAGTTACCGGTATTGAAGGAAGTGACAAAATCCTGATCAAGGTTGCGGATCAACGAATCGACGTTCAAGAACGGACGAGAGTCCGCCAATGAGCTGGAATAGGGCCGATACATCTACTACCTCCTGGGGGAAGGCCGAGAGCGCTCCGTGGCCATATGGAAGCCGCTCTCAATGCAGGGGCATTCTAGCGCAAAAAGGTCTGTGGATGCAGGAAAGATTTATGCACAGATAGTGCCTCGCAACGGGAGAGCGCCGCAGGTTAGAACCAAGATGCCGGGAGGAACCGGTTTTCCACTTGTTCACGGGGGCCCGCGGCGGTATGTTGCGCGGATGAACCATAACGGGAAGGAACTGGTTGAAGAAAATAGAGGGGAAGCTGAACCGATGGGCGCGAAGCCCGGGCATCCCGAGCGTTTTTGTCCGAACTGTTCGACGGAATTGAAGGAGAACCGGTGCAAGTTAAGCTGTCCGGTGTGCGGATTCTATTTGAGTTGCTCGGATTTTTACTGAATGTGAAAGGTTCTCTGCAGGCGGGCTGGCGCACCTGACATGCGTGCCAATGTCCGTCTACAATTGGGCGCGGGATTAAATTCTCTTTTTCATGACCGGGAGAAAACGATGGAACGGAAGGCTAGCGCAGTGTGGAAGGGCGGATTGAAGGATGGGAAGGGAACAATTTCAGCGCCGGGTGGAGTGTTGAAAGACACGCAATATTCATTTACCTCGCGATTTGAGAACGGGCCGGGGACCAATCCGGAGGAATTGATTGCGGCGGCGCATGCGGCGTGCTTTTCGATGGCGCTGTCGGCGCAACTGGGCGGCGCGAATCTGACGCCGGAGAGCATCAGCACCAACGTGACGCTGACCATGGAGAAACTGGATTCCGGGTGGACGATTACATCGAGCCACATCGATGTGGTGGGGAAGGTTCCGGGAGCGGATGCGGCCGCGTTTCAGAAATACGCGGAGGCGGCGGAGAAGGGTTGTCCGGTGTCGAAAGTGCTGAACGCGAAGATTTCGATGACCGCGAAGCTGGGGTAGGCAGGGTCGCGTGCAGAAATGCTTTTTGCGCGGAGGCAGCGTTTTTCTCCGGATCTCGTTGGTGAGCCGATTAGTTTGACAGGGTGGGACAGGGCTGTAAAATACAAAGGTTGATCTTCCTGACACGGCGGCCATGGGGCCGCCGCTGCCTCGCAATTCAGATTGCCATCGTGGCGGAATTGGCAGACGCGCATGGTTCAGGTCCATGTACCGGCAACGGTGTGGGGGTTCGAGTCCCTTCGATGGCACCATTAGATACTTAGGAGGTGTACTGAAACACCTCGTTATGCTCGGCTGGACAGCCGAGACGGCTGTCCCCACATGAGCCCGCAGAGCCTGCATCCGGAGTGGGCATCTATTCGCGGAAGAAGTAAACTCCTAGTCATGAAAAATCTGCGTCGGTTTTTTGGCTGGAAGAATGTCCTGCTGTTTGCCTTCCCTCTAGGTCTGTCGGCTTTTTGCGTTGCGCAGAAGTTGGCCATCACCATGGATGACCTGCCGGCAAACGGGATGCTGTCGCCGGGAGTTACGCAGGCGGAGACCGCTAAGAATGTTCTGGCGATTCTGAAGAAGCGGCACGTTCCCCCGGTGTACGGATTTATCAATGCCAAGAAGCTGGAGGGAAACGCCGACGGAGCTGAGGCCCTGAGGTTGTGGGCCGCGGCGGAACCGGTAGGAAACCATACTTATTCGCACATGGATCTGGAACAGAACCCGGCGGAGGCATTCGAGCGAGAGATCGCAGAGAACGAGCCGGCTCTGGAATTACTTGCGGAGAAGGCGGGACAGGACGGTGACTGGCACTGGTTCCGCTATCCGTATTTGCATGAGGGAGACACGGTGGAAAAACGGCGCGCGATTCGGGCCTATCTGAAGGCGCACGGCTACAGGATCGCGCAGGTGACTCTCGATTGGGAAGATTACTTGTGGAATACGGCTTACGCGCGGTGCGTGGCTAAGGGAGATACGAAGTCGATTGAGTGGCTGCGGTCGAGCTACTTGAACACAGCTTCGGAATTTCTCGACTTGGGGAGGGCGCAGGCGAAGCTGATTTACGGCCACGAAATCAACTACGTGTTATTGATGCACCTGGGAGCCTTCAGCAGCACGATTCTGCCGGACGCATTAGATCTGCTGAAGAAGAAAGGATTCAAGCTGGTGCCGCTGGAGGAAGCGGAGAGCGACGCGGCGTACGAGGGCGATCCCGATGTGGGTTTGCATGACGCGGGAACGCTGCTTGACCAGTGGATGCAGGTGAAGCAGATCAAGTATCCGGAGCACGCAGAGAAGCCTTATAAAGAGATCGAGAACGTCTGCCGCTGATCGCCGTCTGACTGGCTGATCATTCCTTCCCGTATAATTCAGGCACTCGCTATGCCTGTTTTCCTTGACCAGATCGTCGACTCTACGCGCCGTAAAGTCTTCGAGACTAAACGAACGGGTGACCTGCGGGAGTTGGGGCAGCGGGCGGAACAGCATGTTCCGCGCGGGTTTCGGCGAGCGTTGGAGCGGAAGAGCAGGGCCAGCGTGGCGGTGATTGCGGAGTTGAAGAAGGCCTCACCTTCGAAGGGATTGATTCGGGCGGAGTTTTGCGTGGAGGAACTGGCGCGAGAATTAGAGGCGGCGGGAGCCGTCGCCCTTTCTGTGTTGACGAACGAGGAGTTCTTTCAAGGTTCGCTGGAGAATCTGCGGCTGGTTTCGACGGCGGTGAAGGTTCCGTGTCTGCGCAAGGATTTCATCGTGGACGAACTTCAGTTGTTGGAGGCGCGGGCAAACTCTGCAGATGCGGTACTGCTGATTGTGGCGGCTCTAACGAACGCAGAATTGAACAGGTTGGCGCTGGGTGCGGGATTGCACGGCCTCGACGTTTTGTGCGAAGTGCATGATGAGGAAGAATTGCAGCGGGCGCTGGATTCCGGGTGCGATTTGATTGGAGTGAACACGCGCAATCTGCGGACGTTTGAGGTGGATTCGGAGACAGCGTTCCGGCTGGTGGAACGAATACCAAAGAATGTAGTGCGTGTGGCGGAAAGCGGCATTGGCTCGGGAGAAGATATAGCGCGGCTGCGGGCGGCGGGGTACCACGCGTTTTTGATTGGGGAGTCGTTGATGCGGGCGCAGAGTCCGGGAGCGACGCTGCGGGCTTTAGTGGCTAGTTCCGAGTTGCGGGTACCGAGCGGGCGGTGAAACGGATTCCGCGTAAAGTTTTTACCTTTTGCGGACAATTGTGCGTATGACTTGGGTGAAAATCTGTGGGATGACGAATTTGGAAGATGCGTTGACCGCGGTTGAGGCCGGGGCGGACGCGGTGGGGTTTGTATTTTATGAGAAGAGTCCACGGAATGTGAGCGTAGAGGCAGTGCGGGAGATTGTAGGCAGGCTGCCGGAGAACGTGGAGAAGGTGGGAGTGTTTGTAGATCTCGAGTCGGAACAGACCCGTGAGATTGTACTGGCGGCGGGCTTGAGTGCCGTTCAATTGCATGGTAGCAGGTCGATGAACTGCATATGGGGAACCCTGCGACCACCAGCGGAATGGTTGGGTGCTTCGAAACTGATTCCAGTGGTATACGGTGACGCCTTGAAAGACGGCGGGTTCTTGATTGGCCAGCAAGATCGGGACCAGATTTTCGCATTACTACTGGATTCGCGATCTGGCGGAAGTGCGGGCGGCACCGGAACGACATTTGGCTGGGCGGCGGTGCGCGACACCGTACAGGTGATCAGCTTGACAGTGCCTGTGATCGTGGCTGGTGGCTTGACTCCCGCAAATGTGACTGAGGCGATGCGACTGTTCCGGCCTTTCGGGGTAGACGTGGTTTCCGGTGTGGAGGCTCGGCCGGGGAAAAAGGATCCGGAGAAGGTGCGAGCATTTGTTAAGGCGGTGCGTGACGCGGATCGGAAGGCGGGTTAGACATGGCTACGGTTGCGAGAACAATCAAAGCCAAAATCCGCGCCCCTTCGGCAGGCTCAGGGCAGGCTCTCTCGCCAAGAACGCGAGAAGGACGGGGCACCCAGCGCGGTGCTGCTCCAGTGAACGTTGCCGGGCGGTTTGGAGTCTATGGCGGGCGGTATGTTCCGGAAACACTGATGGCGGCGCTGGACGAGTTGGAGCGCGAGTATGAGAAGGCGAAGCGTGATGCGAAGTTTCAGCGGCGGCTGGATGAGTTGCTGCGGACTTATGCGGGGCGTCCTACGGCGCTTTCGTTTGCGCGGCGGCTTACGCAGAAATTGGGCGGAGCGAAGATTTATTTAAAACGGGAAGATTTGCTGCACACCGGGGCGCACAAGATTAATAACTGTCTGGGGCAGGCGCTGCTGGTGGAGCGCATGGGTAAGCGGCGGGTGATTGCGGAGACTGGCGCGGGACAACATGGCGTGGCTACAGCCACAGTTTGCGCGCTGCTAGGATTCGAGTGCGTGGTGTACATGGGCACGGAGGACATGCGGCGGCAAGAGTTGAATGTGTTTCGCATGCGGTTGCTGGGGGCGGAAGTGCGCGGAGTGGAATCGGGGTCGCGGACTTTGAAAGATGCGATAAATGAGGCGATGCGTGACTGGGTTACGAATGTTCGGACTACTCATTATTTATTGGGAAGCGTGCTGGGCGCGCATCCTTATCCGACGATGGTTCGGGATTTTCATCGCGTGATCGGTCGGGAGGCGCGAGCGCAGATTTTGAAGGCCAAGGAAAAACTGCCGGCGGCGGTCATTGCCTGCGTGGGCGGGGGATCGAATGCGATTGGAGTGTTCTACGAGTTTATAAAGGATAAGAAAGTACGGTTGATTGGTGTAGAGGCCGGTGGGCGCGGCGAAGGACTGGGCGAGCATGCAGCGCGGTTTCGCGGAGGGTCGCCTGGGGTTTTACAGGGGACGTATTCTTACGTGCTGCAGGATCCAGCGGGGCAGATTGCTCGCACGCACTCGATTTCGGCGGGGCTTGATTATCCGTCGATCGGTCCGGAGCATGCGGCTTTGAAAGATGCGGGGCGGGCGGAGTATGTTGCGGTGTCGGATGCGGAGGCGCTGGAGGCGACCACTTTGCTGGCGCGGACGGAGGGGATTATTCCGGCGCTCGAGTCGGCGCATGCTGTGGCGGAAGTGGTGAAGCGCGCGCCTAAGATGAAGAAATCCGACGTGGTGATTGTGAATGTTTCGGGGCGTGGGGATAAAGATATCGGGATTATGCGGGAATCATTTTCGCTGGAGTGAAAGTTCAAAATCTTCACCACAGGGGTCACAGAGGTTCACAGGGTAAATCCTGGGTTCTTTGATTTCTGCCATGCCTTTATCGTTTTACAGGAAGCCGGCGCTCGTGGTGTATGTGACATGTGGGGACCCGGACCTTGCGACTACGCGGGCCGTGGTACTGGCAGCGATCGCGGCTGGGGCGGATGTGATTGAGTTGGGCGTGCCGTTCAGCGATCCAGTGGCTGACGGGCCGGTGATCCAGCGGGCCAGCGAACGGGCGCTCAAGCACGGAACCTGCTTGGCGCAGGTTTTGACATTGGCGGCGGAAGTGCGGCAGCACGCGCAGTCTACTGGGCTGATTGTGTTTTCGTATTTGAATCCTATCTTGCGGATGGGAATGGAGAAGTTCTGCATGGTCGCACGGCACGCGGGATTGGATGGGGTGCTGGTGACGGATTTGCCGGTGGAGGAGGCGGACGAATATCTGCGTGCTATGCGAGAGCACGATTTGGCGCCCGTCTTTCTGGCGGCACCGACGAGTCCAGATGAGCGCCTGAAACGGATCGCAGCGGCTTCGCGTGGATTTGTTTACGCGGTGTCGCGGACCGGAGTGACGGGAGCGCGGGAGAAGTTGGCGGATGATGCGCAGAAACTTGTGCGGCGGTTGCGGCGGGTCACCAAGTTGCCGGTCGCGGTTGGGTTTGGGATTTCGAATGCGGAGCAGTTTGCGAAAGCCGGGAAGTTTGCCGACGCGGTTGTGGTGGGAAGCGCGATTGTCGAGACGATTGAGCGGAATCGAGGACGGGAAGCCGCGGCTGTGGGAGAATTTGTCGGGAAGTTGGTTGGCGTCGACCGTTAGATGAGGCTGAGTTAATCTCATGCCGAGAGAAATTGGAAGCGCAGGGTGTTACGGAAACGCCTTGCGAGGCTGGCGGCCCGCGACGCAGCTAGAGATCCCTTCGGCTACGCTCAGGACAGGCTTTCGACCGCGGTTGCGCTTCGCTTTCGCGAAGCACAATCCTCGCTCAGGATGAGAGAGTTGGAATAAGAACCTCATGGATATCGCGGATTGGCGGAAGAAGATTGATGAGCTTGATCGGCGGCTGGTGGAGTTGCTGAGTGAGCGGGCGCAGGCTGCGGTGGAGATTGGGCGGTTGAAGCGCGATACAAGTTTGCCGATTTATGAGCCGGAGCGGGAACGGATTGTGTTTGAAAATGTGCAACGGATGAATCGAGGTCCGCTGCCGGATCGGGATCTAGTGCGGATTTTTGAGCGGATCATGGATGTGATGCGGAACATTCAGAAGGAAGGGATTGGGGCCAAGGCGGACAGCGCGAAGACCGGGGAGACTGAGTTGGATTCGGATGTGAACGATTGAAACAGCCGTCAGTCATCAGCTTTCAGCTAAACGCTGAGGGCTGACAGCTGAAGCTGATAGCTAGGGTTTCCTATGATTGTGGCAATGCAGGAAGTGGCGGATGAGGGACAGATTCAGCAGGTCATTGAGCACCTGGTGAAGATGGGGTTTGAGGTGCACCGGTCGACTGGGGCGCGGCAAACCGTGCTGGGCGCGGTGGGAGCGGGGATTGATTTTGACATCCGCATCCTGGAGTTGCTGCCGGGGGTGCAGGAAGTCCATCGCATCAGTTCACCGTACAAGCTGGCGGGGAAGAGTTTTCGTCCCGAGGGAACGATCGTCAAGCTGGCGAATGGAATTGAAATCGGTGGGAACAAAGTGGTAGTGATGGCTGGGCCTTGCTCGGTGGAATCGCGGGAGCAGCTTTTTGCTACGGCTGAGGCTGTCGCGAAAGCAGGGGCGCGGGTGTTGCGCGGGGGCGCGTTCAAGCCGCGGAGTTCTCCTTACTCGTTTCAAGGGCACGGAGAAGATGCGCTGAAGTTGCTGCGCGAGGCGGGAGAGAAATTCAAGCTGCTGGTGATTAGCGAGGTGATGGAAATCTCGCAGATTCCGATGATGCTGCCGTATGTGGATATTCTCCAACTGGGAGCTCGCAACATGCAGAACTTCAATCTGCTGCGCGAACTGGGAAAAGTGAGAAAGCCGGTGCTGGTGAAGCGCGGGATTGCCGCTACTTTCGAGGAACTGCTGTTATCCGCGGAATACATTATGGCGGGCGGGAATTATGAAGTGATTTTGTGCGAGCGTGGGATTCGAACGTTTGAGACTTATACGCGGAACACAATGGACATTTCGGCGATTCCGATCATTCACAAGCTGTCGCATCTGCCGATGACGGCCGACCCGTCGCATGGAACGGGGCGGCGCGACAAAGTCGCGCCGATGGCGCGAGCGTCAGTGGCTGCCGGTGCCGATGCGCTGCTGATTGAAGTGCATTGCGATCCGAACAACGCCTGGTCGGATGGAGCGCAGTCGCTGTTTCCGGAGCAGTTCGCAAAACTGATGGATGAGTTGCGGATGATCGCGCCGGCGGTGGGAAGGAAAATTGGGTAATCGGGTAATTTTGCAATTTGGTAATTTGAGAATAAAGTGCACTGGGAAGTTCAAATTACTCAATTACAAAATTACCAGATTACTCATTTTTTTATGCCGATTCGGCAAATCACGATTGTCGGGACAGGGCTTATTGGCGGGTCGTTTGCGCTGGCGCTGCGGAAGCGGAAGTTCGCCGGAATGATTGTGGGGTGCGACCGAGAGTCGGCACTGAAAAAGGCAAAGCAGTGTGGCGCAATTGAAAAAGGATTTGTCGAGCCTGCGGACGCGGTGCGGGGCAGCCAGTTGGTGGTGCTGGCTACGCCGGTGTTGGCGATTGTGGATCTGATCGGACGGCTGGGGCCGTCGCTGCCCGCTTCGACTTTGCTGACGGACGTCGGAAGTACGAAGGCGGCAGTCGTCGAGCGGGCGCGGAAAGTCTTTGGCAAAAATGCCGGGAAGCGGTTTCTCGCGGGGCATCCCATGGCGGGGAAGGAACATAGCGGTGTGGAGTATGCGGACGCGGATTTATTTCAGAATGCGGTCTGGTTTTTGACTCCGCTGCCGGGACAGAATCTGAATGAAGGGATCTTCGCCGAGTTTGAAGGATGGATCGATCTGATTGGGGCGCGCATTGCGATGCTGCCGGCCGAGGATCACGACCGGCTGTGTGCGTGGATCAGCCACGTGCCGCAGATGATTTCGACGGCACTGGCGGCGTCGCTGGTGCAGGAATTCGGAGAAGAAGCCCCACTGCTGCCGGCGGGTGGGCGCGCGCTACGGGAGATGACGCGGATCTCGGCGAGTCCGTATTCGATGTGGCGGGATATTGCCATCAGCAACAAGAAGAATATTGAGGATGTGTTGTTCAAGGTGGAGCAACGGCTGGCGCACATCCGGGAGAACCTGGCTACGCGGGCACTGGCGGAGGAGTTTGAGCAGGCGCATGGGCTGAAGAAGAGTACGGGAAGAAAGGAATAGTTCAGCACTGGGGACACACAGGGCCCTTCGTGGCTTGATCGTGCAGGGCTAGGGATCCTTCGACTGCGCAATCACTCCCGCTTTGCGCAAGCGATTCCTCCGCTCAGGATGACAGGGGCTCGGAGTGTCCTTGTCGCGAACTTCGTTTAAAATTCGGACGCTATGAATAAGGTTGTGGGCAGCGCGGATGAGGCGATTCGGGATGTGGGGGATGGCTTGGTCATTATGATCGGGGGATTTGGGCTGTGCGGGATTCCGGAAAATCTGATTCGCGCGCTGGTACGGAAGGGATCGAAAAATCTGACGACCATCAGCAATAACGTTGGCGTGGACGGACTGGGGAATGGGCTGCTCCTGGCGGCGGGGCAGATTCGGCGGCATATTGGAACTTATGTCGGGGAGAACAAGCTGCTGGAATCGATGGTGCTGGCGGGGAAAGTGGATCTCGATCTGGTGCCACAGGGAACGTTTTCGGAACGCATTCGCTCGGGGGGAGCGGGGATTCCGGCGTTTTTCACTCCCACCGGCGTCGGCACCGTAGTTGCTGAAGGGAAAGAAACGCGTGAGTTCGATGGCCGCACCTACGTGATGGAGCGCTGGTTGAAGGCTGACTTCGCTTTTGTGAAAGCGTGGAAGGGTGACCGGATGGGGAATCTGGTTTATCGGAAGACGGCGCGGAATTTTAATCCCATCATGGCTACGGCGGCGAAGGTGACGATTGCGGAAGTTGAACAGCTGGTTGATGCTGGCGAGCTTGACGGGGATTCGATTCACACGCCCTCGGTTTACGTGAAGCGTATTTTTCAGGGAGAGATGTACGAGCGGCGGATTGAGAAGCGGACGGTGCGGAAAGCGAGTTGAAGGTACTTAATACCCAGTATCTAGTACCGAGAGAACTCCAGACGAAACTAACGGTGGCTTTGAGCTGCTAGTGATCCTTCGACTTCGCGGATGGCTCGCTTCGCGATCCATCCGGTACGCTCAGGATGACAGAGAGATGAATAAGCCGGGCAAAGATGTCGACAAGCGCGAGCGGATTGTGAAGCGCATTGCGCTGGAGCTGCGGGATGGGTTCTATGTGAACCTGGGCATCGGGATGCCTACGCTGATTGCCAATTATGTTCCGGCGGGGATGGAGGTCGTTCTTCAATCCGAGAATGGGATGCTGGGTATTGGGCCCTATCCCATCGAAGGTGAGGAAGACGCTGACTTGATCAACGCCGGCAAGGAGACGGTGAGCGAGATGGCCGGGACTTCGTATTTTTCCAGCGCCGATTCCTTTGCCATGATCCGCGGCGGGCATGTTGATTTGAGCGTGCTGGGTGCGATGGAAGTGGATGAAGAGGGAAACCTGGCGAACTGGATGATCCCGGGGAAAATGGTGAAGGGGATGGGCGGAGCGATGGACCTGGTGGCCGGGGCGAGGCGCGTGGTGGTGGCGATGGAGCATACGACTCGTGAGGGTGCTCCGAAGATTTTGGCGAAGTGCACGCTGCCGCTTACCGGGGTGAAAGTGGTAGATACGATTGTGACGGAGATGGCGTACATCCGGGTGACGGAGCGGGGGCTGGTGCTGGAGGAAGTGGCTCCGGGATTGACGGCGGACGATGTGCAGCGGGCCACCGAGGCGCGGCTGGTGGTGAGTGAGGGGTTGAAGGTGATGGAGTGATAGCGGCCCTTAGGGGCAAAAGCCCAGTTTTCTTATTTCCAGGTATTTTACGCGGCGCTGAGGCGCCGCTCTTCCACGGTACCCCACAGGTCTCAGCAATTCTCCCTTAATCCGAACACGCGTCCACAAATCTGGACAGTCTTTCGCCGATTTCCTAGATCCGAAACGGGGCGGCTAGCAGGCGGAACGGAAGCGTGATCGCGAGGTAGATGATCTCCAGAACTCCGTGCATGGCTATGCCTACGATGCGGAACGGGAGTAGCAGTAGCCAGATGAACGGGTAGGCTATTAGCGCCAGCAACGCTAGCGGCCAGCAGAGTACGAAGAGGATGCACCACAGGAGGAAAGTGAACATGATAAGGCCTCCTTATCTTTTCTATTAATTGTACGGCGGCCGCTGGAAGAAAGTTCCGCGTCGGAAAGCATTGGAAGGAATGCCTTTCAAAGCCAATCGCAGCGGATGGCGAAAGGGATCCTTCGACTGCGGTGGTGCTTCGCTTCGCGAAGCACGGCCTTCGCTCAGGATGACAGCGAGTTTATCGCGCGGACAGCGGATCTCGCGTTACTCGTAGCGTAACGCTTCCGCGGGTAGGGTTTTGCCGGCGGACCATGAGGGGTAGAGCGTTGCCACAAACGAAATTCCTACGGCCACCAGCACGACCCATAGTCCATCTTTCAAGCGGGGCGCGAAGGGGACGTAGTCGATGGAGTAGACCTCGGGGGACAGCGAGATCAGATGATAGTGGCCGCCCGCGTAGGAAATGGCGTAGCCCAACAGCAGGCCAATTGCCGTGCCGATCACGCCGATCAGCACACCCTGGGCAATGAAGATGTTTCGCACCTGCGACTTGCGGGTGCCCATCGACATAAGGACGGCGATGTCTTTGGTTTTTTCCATGACCATCATGATCAGAGAAATCAGAATGTTCAATGCGGCGACGAAGACGATCAAGCCGACCGTGATGTAGGTGACCAGGCGCTCCATGTTCAACGCGTGAAATAGCGCCTTGTTCTGCTCTTTCCAGTTGGTGGTCATAAAGCCGGGACCGGCCGCTTCTTCGAGTTGCCGCGCAACCTGGTCGGCGGCATAAATGTCGTCGACCTTGAACTCAATTACTGAGATCAGATCGCCCAGGCCGAACAAGTGTTGCGCGTCGGAGAGCCGCGTAAAGGCCCAGGACGAGTCGTAATCGTAGAAACCGGAGTTGAAAATTCCCGCGACGCGAAAGCGACTGTATTTTGGCACCATGCCGAACGGTGTCAATTCGCCCTGTGGGCTGGTGACCAGGACAACGGAGCCGATGGTCGCGCCGAGATTGTCAGCCATATCTTTGCCGAGGATGATTGGGGGCATGGCGGCTACGCGCGCCCGAACGGTGGCGAGGGAATCTGGAAGGTCTTCGGTCGATGGCGCTCCGGTCGCTGACGCTCCCTGGACAGCCGAGGCGGCTGTCCCCACTGGATTTTTTTCTGGCTCGGGAGTGGGTTCTTCCAGGGCGGCCGCTGAACCTTCTTTTACGGTGCTGAGTAGATCACCGACCTTACGCTCATACGCTGGAATCATTCCTTTGAGGACGGCGCCGCGGGCGCGGGGTCCACGGGAAATCAGGACCTGTTCGAAGATTGCAGGAGCGGCGGCTACCACATGCGGTTGTTTGGAAAGGCGATCGAGCAGCGGCGGCCAATCTTTGATGCCATCGTCGGCTATGCGCAGCAGGCTAATGTGGGAGCTTGATCCGATGAGGCGATCCTGCAAATCCTGGCGAAATCCATTGTTGATGGCTAACGCGACAATCAGCGACGCTACACCTGCGGCCACTCCGGCAATCGAGATGCCCGTAATGATGCCGATGAACGCCTGGCGTCGTTTGGCGCGCAGGTAGCGGGTCGCGATGAAAAGTTCGAAGCGCATGCGTAGCTATCGGGTGTCAGATTTCGGCCAAGTCGGATTATAGCGTTGTCCTCGGCAGAACCGCGGGCACCCTCTTTCGATACTGGCGGTATTCTTCTTCGAAACGGTTCTCCAGTTCTTCGTCTTCCATTCTGATCATTATGGCGCCGGTGATGATCGCGAACCCTGTAACCGCCCAGGAAACCGCCAGGCCAGTGCCGATGCTCCAGGCGAGCATTTCGCAGAGATGCGCCAGATAGACCGGGTGGCGCACGCGGGCGCGAATGCCTGTCGTGACCAGACGTTGCTCGCGGTGACCGGGTAGAACCTCTGGCAGACCGCCAAGTTGTGCGGGGCTGAAGCCGCCGCCGGAAAGCTTGTAGAGCACGAGTCCGGTGCTAAACAGTGCGGCTGCAGGAATCCAGCACCACGCGCGGTGATAGAGCGTCATTTCGCGCCAGTGCTCGGTCACCGCGCCCATGAGCACCCACATTGCGACCCACACTGGCAACAGGATTCGATACGGGGAGCGCGGCCGTGAGCGCCAGTACTCCACCCGAGGATGAATCAGCAGCCAGAAGCTGGGAATCGTCGAATAGATAATGCAGGCGATCCAGCCGACGGTCCGCAGTGTCTGCTCCACGCTCGATTCTACCGGGGAGGGAGTCGCGTTTCTCAAAAGACGGGTCAGTGTTTTGCGCTGGGGTACAAGGTGGGGGCGGATGACTATCTGGCCAAGCCCGTGGATCCTTTGGAGTTGCGCGCGAGAATCATGGCGGGCAAGAGAATTCTGGAACTGCAGCAATCTTTAAGTTTCGCCCGCCACGCACGATTTTCTGACGAATCTGCTGAACCGCGCGGAAATTTTGGCAGCCCTGGATAAAGAGTTTTCGCGCAGCGGGCGCGAAAGCAAGCCAGCCACGCTGATCGTGGCCGATATCGATCACTTCCAACGGATCAACGATTCCCTCGGCCACGCCGCGGGTGACGAGGTTCTGAAGGAGGTGGCGCGCCGGTTGAAAGTGGACTTGCGCCACTACGACGTGGTGGGCCGCTGCGGCGGCGAAGAATTCCTCATCATTCTCCCGGGATGCGATCTGACTGTCGGCGCCCGCCGCGCCGATGAGGTGCAAAACCTGGTGGCGAAGGATCCAATCGTTACTCCGTTCGGCGCGGCTTCCGCAACGGTCAATATGGGCGTGGATGTGACCTCCGCTGTGCGCGATCACTCGGTGGCCGACCTGCTTCACGAGGCGGATGTCAGCCTATATGCCGCCAAGAAGAACGGAAGGAACCGCGTCGAACTTTTCTCTGCAGCGGCGTGGCAGACTGGCGCCTGCCAGAGCTAGCCCGAGCAGAAGCCACAGCAACCATCGCATCCGTTATCGTTCCAGCACCGTGCACATCCTCGTTGTCTGTGGCACATTAGAAGTCCATGTCCGCACCTGACGACCCCAGAGCTGGACGCGTCGCCTTTACGCATCCCGACTTCGTGCTGTTTCAGCTTGCGCGCTTCCTGATCGTGGCTGCGGTCGAAATGCAGGCCGTTGCCGTGGGATGGCAGGTTTACGACATCAGCAAGCGCGCTCTTGATCTGGGCCTGGTCGGCTTGGCGCAGTTTCTTCCGGGCATACTGCTGTTTCTGGTTTCCGGGCACGCCTCTGACCGCTTCGAACGACGCAAGGTGTTGGGCGCCTGCTATGCAGGATACGCGCTCTGCTCGGGCCTTCTGCTCATCATCGCGGTGCGCGGCGGGCATTCGGTTCGGTCCATCTATGCTGTTTTGATTCTGCTGGGCGTGGTGCGATCGTTCAACGGAACCGCCAGCCGCGCGATCCTGCCGCAACTTGTTCCTGAGGAACATTTCGCCAACGCGGTGGCGTGGAACGCGACGACGTTTCAAGCTGCGACGATTCTTGGACCTTCTCTCGGCGGAATCCTTTACGCGGCTTTCCGCGGGCCGTCCGCGGTTTATGGGGCTGCCATGCTGACTGCGGTGGGCGCGCTGTTGTCCATGTTCCGCATCAAAACGCGTCCGCAGACGCGGCGGCGCGAACCCACGACCCTGAAGACTGTTTTCGCGGGATTGCACTTCATCTGGCGCGAGAAGCTGATTCTGGGCGCGATTTCACTCGACCTGTTCGCGGTGCTGCTGGGCGGGGCGGTTGCCCTGCTCCCGGTTTATGCGCGTGAGATTCTTCACACCGGGCCATGGGGGCTGGGATTGCTGCGGACTGCTCCTGGGGTGGGGGCGGCGGTGATGGCGGTGGCGCTGGCGCATCGTCCGCTGCGCGGGCGGGCTGGGCCGACGCTGTTGTGGTCAGTCGCGGGATTCGGAATCTGCACCATACTGTTTGGCGTCTCGACCAGCCTGGTGCTGTCGTTGATTTCGCTCATTTTCTTGGGCGCAGCCGACATGGTTAGCGTGATCATTCGCGCGACGCTGGTGCAGTTACGCACTCCCGATGAGATGCGGGGGCGCGTGATGGCAGTCGATATGGTTTTCATCGGGACCTCGAATGAACTGGGGCAGTTTGAGTCAGGATTGACGGCGCAGTGGTTTGGCACGGTTCCCGCCGTCCTGCTGGGAGGAGTGGGGACGCTCGTGGTGATTGCGCTGTGGGCCTGGAAGTTTCCTGAGTTGCGCCGCGCGGAGGAACTCAGCGGCATGAAGAGTGTGTCCGAAGAAGCTTCAGAGGAAGCGGCGGAGAGAATGCATTAACGGAGCCCCGAGGTTAGTCAAAAACCTTACTACTTCCCTCGAACTAATACCTTGGCAGCTCCCATGTTGTCGTAACGATCGTAGACGCGCACCACCACCACGTGCTCAGAAGAAGCCCCGCCATCTTTCGCAGCTTCGGGTGTGACCTTGAAATCGTAGTTCTCGGTCTTGGAATCGGAGAGTTGGCCGACCGGCTCTACGTACCTCCAGTCGCTGGCATCGACAGAATATTCCGCTCGCTTGATGGGAGAGAAACCGTCGACCGCACGGAACGTGACATGAATCTCTCTGGCTTCGAGGGACGCAGCCAGAGCATCAACGTGGGGCGGAGTCGTGTCCACTTCAAACCTGCGGCTTTCTTTGGATACCGTCAACGCCTCCCCGGGTGAGTGCGACGGCGCATCGGAAGCAACCACCTTCACGGTGTAGCCTCCGTCGGGCAGCAGGCTGGCGTCGAACGAATATGCCTTGTCAGTGAGATTGTCTTTGAGCAGCAGCCAACGCGTCTCGCCGTCGCCCCGGTAGTAAAGGGAGTACACGAGCTGGTCATCATTGTCATCGTGCGCGCTCCACTTTACTCCGATCGAGTCGCGATCGTGCGAACTGGACGGCGGGGCTTCGAAGTGCTGGCTCGCTCCACCAAAGGACGATCCGCCGAAGGAGGATCCAACGAAAGAACCGCTGGAATCCGAGCCCGTTGTGTTGCCGGAGATTTTCGACGTGGACTGATACTTCACGCCAACCTGCACGGTTATGTCATCGATCTCAGGAGCGGCGTTCTTGGGCAGATAATTCAGAACCACGCTATCCACTCCGGGCGCTGCGGTTCCCGCGTGCAGCACCGCTTTCCACTGGGCGTAGCGCGCCGCGGGGACTCCGGTTTCAGAGTTCGCGGCCAGATCGATCTTTTTCCAGGGACTCCAGTTGCGATCGGGATTGTCTACATTGCCGCTGCGCGCATAGAGATCCACACTGCCTGTGCCGCGAAACTCCGCCCGCCCCCAGCGGGAGAAGATTTTGGCATCGAATACGTCGCTCTCATAGGTGCCCTCGGCCTCGGGGCCCGGTCCCAGCACAAAAACCTTTCCCAGATTACTGGTCGCGGCATACAAACTCCCCCCCGGAGCCTTGGCGAATCTGGTGACCTGCGACGCCGTGGCTTTCAGCAAATCGGAAAAATCATCCTGGCCGGTGATGGCAAAAATGTGGCCGCGATTGCCCGTGCCCGCCAGTAAGCGACCTTGAGAATCAAATGCCAGGGCATACACGATGTCTTCGTGGGACGACCAGATTCTTGTGGGGGAACCATCCGGCGCAATGCGATACACATCGGAGCCGCTGCTGACCCCACCGCCCGGAAATGGAAACGGACCTGCCACTTGCGGCGTGCTAGGGGCGGGCGTCACAGTGATGCCTGGAGTTTGCGGTGTCGTGCCTCCCGTGGGTGAACTGGCGCTCAGATTCAGAAGAGCTGCGGCCAGAGCACCGCCGCCCGGCCCTCCACTGCTGCGTTTTTCGCCGACTGCCGCCGCGTAGATGTTTCCTGCATGGTCCAGCGCCAGGGCGGTGATTTCCTTCTTGGGCGCGCTGTACAGCACGAATCCCTCGCCCGCGGGCGAGATGCGATAGATCAGCCCGCTGCCATCTGAACCAGCTATCAGATTCTGCTGTGCATCGAAGGCGAGGACGCGAATGTGCGTTTCATCGCTCTTGAAAAAAACCGAGTGCTCACCTTTCGGTGTGACCCGATAGATTTCTCCGTGGTCGCCGGTGGCTACGTAGAGATTGCCGGCGTTGTCCAACGCCAGGTCCCAGATGTATTTCGTTCCCGGCTCGAAATAGACAGACGAACTCCACGAAGGATCGACGGCCGGCGTGACCGCGTCTTTGTCGTCGGTAGCTTTATCTTTTTTGTCGGAGGCAGTTTTCCGGTGGGAGTCGGCTTGCGACTTAGTTTCGGGCCTGTGTTCCAGCTTGTATACTTTGCCATCAGGAGCCGTAGCCGCGTAGATCGCGCCTCCAGTGCCGGTTTGCAGTGCCTGCACCTGGAGTTCCTTGGGCTCGAAAATGATTGTCGCCTTGCCCTCAGGCGTGATGCGATACACGCGAGCGGGCGCGCCTGCCGCTACATACACGTTGCCAGCATCGTCCGACGCAATCGACCAGATATAAGTGGAAGGCGTGGCATACAGGCTCTTGAAGGTGGGGGCGAGTTCCAGGCCGCCCTCGCTGCGAATGGCTGCGCCCGTAGCAGTGCCCTTGGCCAGTTCGTCAAATTTCGACTGCTCCCAGGTGCGCGTGCCCTCGGCGAACGCAGTCGAAACCAGGCTGAGGACGCTCATGCTTGTAAGAAAGAGACCGGCCAGAATAAAGACAAAAAGCTTTCGTGCGCTCTGCAATTTCAAACCTCGAGGTCGTCGTAGGAAGTGTATTCAGGTTATCACGCCTCGCTGTCCGAAGCAGAGCACTGCCGCTCAGTCCGAGCCCGGACGAAGGGCGATTCCGCGTGGTATTGTAAGGTTTCATGCGTTCCTTGCGTCAGGATCTGCTGCGCTTGCTGGCCTCCAAATCCTTCCGGTTGGGTGAGTTCAAGCTCTCTTCCGGCGGCACGAGCGACTACTACATAGACTGCCGTACGACGACTCTCGATGCCAAAGGGTCGCGCCTGACTGGCGAAGTTTTTTTAGACGAAATCCGGCAGCGCGAGTGGAAACCGCAAGCCATCGGCGGCCTCACCATGGGAGCCGATCCCATCGTCGTGGCAGTTTCAGTAGTCAGCGGTGAGTTGCACGGCTTTCTCGTGCGCAAGGCCGAAAAGCAGCACGGAACCGGGCAGCGCATTGAAGGCTTCCGCGAGAAAGGTGCCCGCGTCGTGATCGTCGACGATGTTTGCACCACCGGCGCTTCCACGGTGCAGGCGATCGAAGCAGCCCGCGAGTTTGGATTCGAGGTGGTTGGGGCAATGTGCCTGGTCGAGCGCGCAGAGGCTAAGGGCAGGCCTAACGTTGAGAAGGCTGCAGCTCCGGCGCCGTTCGTTTCTGTCTTTACTGCCCGCGATGTCCGCGCTGAACACGTTTCGCAAACGGACGACACGGCTCCCGCTATTTTTGCGGTCGCGGCCAATTGCGAATTCTGCGGGCGGCCGGCAGTTACGACCGCTCCAAGAAACCGCTGTGCGGTACACAGAAGCTGAAGGAATTGAGATTTCATGATTCAAACTCTCGAATGGACTGAGCAGGGCGTGCGCTTCATCGACCAGACGAAGCTACCCATGGAAGAAACCTATGTTACCTGCAAGACCCATGAGCAGGTCGCCGACGTGATTCGGACCATGGTAGTGCGCGGAGCACCGGCCATCGGCGTGGCTGCAGCCATGGGCATTGCCCTGGCCGCCAAGAACTCCAATGCGGCAACCACGAGCGAACTGAAACGCGACCTTGACCAGGCTTGCAACCTGATCGGCAAGAGTCGGCCGACCGCCGTCAACCTCTTCTGGGCCATTCGCCGGATGCAGGAGAGGTTTGAACGCCTGCGCATTCGTACCGTCGCGCAAATCAAGCAGGACCTCATCGAAGAATCGCAACGCATGCACGCCGAAGACATCGCCGCCAACCAGGCCATGGGACGCCACGGCGCCACGCTAATGCCAAGCGAAGGCGGAGTGCTGACGCACTGCAATGCCGGGGCGCTGGCCACGGCGGGGTATGGCACGGCGCTGGGGGTAATCCGCGCGGCGGTCGAGCAAGGCAAGAAGATTCACGTCTACGCCGACGAAACCCGTCCGTTCCTGCAAGGCTCGCGCCTTACCGCCTGGGAACTGATGAAGGACGGCATCCCGACCACGGTGATCTCTGACAACATGGCGGGCGAGATGATGAAGCAGGACAAGATCCGGGCCATCGTCGTAGGCGCGGACCGCATCGCGGCCAACGGTGACGTCGCCAACAAGATCGGAACTTACACCGTCGCCATCCTGGCCAAAGAGCACGGCATCCCTTTTTACGTGGCTGCACCGATTTCGACCGTCGACCTCGCTACTCCTGACGGGACAACGATTCCCATCGAGCAGCGTAACGCGAAGGAAGTCACTCATATCGCCGGAAAGCAGATGACGCCAGACGGCGTTTCCATCGAGAATCCCGCGTTCGACGTGACTCCCGCCAAGTACGTGACCGCGATCGTTACCGAGCGAGGCATCGCCCGCCCGCCTTACAGGGAATCTCTGCATAGCCTCGCTGGCGCCGAAACTAAGGTTGAAGTCTAGATTGTCCATCCGGCGTCTGATGCCGGTCACATCGTGGAGCTGAGGTTCTAACTATAGTTTTTGGTAGACGTTTCTCGTTCAGGCTCCGTATGGTTCGAACGTGCCATGGCGGACCTTAGGTTCCGATGTGAGAAGATGGCGCATTCCGCTATTGCTTGTGGCCAGCGGAAGCCTGAGCCGGGCAGAGTGGACCCTTCGGAGGCGGAGTGCATCTAACGGAGCAGGTGGCCCCGTACGTGGCGGAACAAGAAGCGCTGCTGCGGGTTCAAGGATTGAAGAAGGTTTTCCGGTCCGGCGAATCGGACCTGGTGCTCTTTGAGAATTTATCGTTTCAGGTGAAGCGCGGCGAGATGCTGGCGATTGTAGGCGAGTCGGGAGCGGGGAAGAGTACCTTGTTGCACATACTCAGCGCTCTTGATCAGGCTTCCGCTGGTGACGTATACTGCGCGAAATTGCAACTGAACTCGTTGTCGGCGGACGAAGCAGCGGAGTTTCGCAATCGCGAGGCGGGTTTCGTCTGGCAATTTCACTACCTGCTGCCGGAATTCACGGCCGCGGAGAACGTGGCAATGCCGCTGCTGGTGCGGGGACGCACCTGGGCAGAGGCGGCGCCGGAAGCTTCACGCTGGCTGCGTGAGGTCGGGTTGGAGCAGCGCGCGCATCATCGTTCGGGAGAGCTTTCGGGCGGCGAGCAACAACGCGTGGCTCTGGCACGGGCGCTCATTACCGGTCCAAAATTGTTGTTGGCGGATGAGCCTACCGGGGACCTCGATGGACAGACGGCGGAAGCGGTTTTCGAATTGATCGCGCGACTACATCGCGAGCACCAGCTCACCTCCCTGATTGCAACGCATAACTTGTCATTCGCGCGGCGTTGTCATCGGGTGTTGCGGCTGCAGCGCGGGCGGGTGGAAGAGATCAGGCCGGAGTCGTTGCCGGTATAGGAGGCCGAGCAGGTAAGGAAAGAGATAAAGAGATTAAGATAAAGATTAGTAAGACAGTGTGCAAGAAACTGACAATCATCGGCAGCCCAGGGAGACTTGAACAGGTTCCTTCGGTAACATAATAGAACCATTCGGGTACTTGGGCCGATGGTCGTTTGATTGCATAATGGAACGGTGATGGCAAGCACGAAGCAAGATCGGACCACCACCGGGCCAGGATTTCAGTAGGGTCGAGCAGCAAGCCTTCTCGGCCGGAAGGGTTCAGGGGGAAGGGGCATTATGTTTGAACGTTATACGGAGAAAGCCAGGCGCGTGATTTTCTTTGCGCGCTACGAAGCAAGCCAGTTCGGGTCTCCTTATATAGAGACCGAGCACCTGCTGCTGGGGCTCCTGCGCGAAGACAAAGCCCTGACCAATCGATTCCTGCGCTCGCACGCCTCGGTCGAGTCCATCCGCAAGCAGATCGAGGGTCACACCACCATTCGGGAAAAGGTGTCGACTTCAGTAGATCTTCCACTAAGCAACGAATGCAAGCGCGTGCTGGCCTATGCCGCGGAAGAAGCCGAGCGCCTCTCGCACCGCCACATCGGAACCGAACACCTGCTCCTGGGTTTACTAAGAGAAGAGAAATGCTTTGCCGCCGAGATTCTGCACGAGCGCGGCCTGCGGCTGGCGACCATCCGCGAAGAATTGGCGCGCACCAGCCAGGAAAAAGCGCAGCCGCAACGGCAGCGTGAGTCGTCGCTGCTGAGCGAGTTTTCCCGCGACCTTACCCAGGCGGCGATGGACAGCCAGCTCGATCCGCTGGTCGGCCGCGACGGCGAACTGGAACGCGTAGTCCAGATTCTTTGCCGGCGCACCAAGAACAATCCCGTGCTGATCGGCGAGCCGGGCGTGGGCAAGACGGCGATCGTCGAAGGCCTCGCGCAGCGCATTGCCGACGGCGAAGTTCCGTCATTCCTCGCGGACAAGAGAATTCTGGCGCTTGACCTTTCCTTGATCGTCGCGGGAACGAAGTATCGCGGACAATTCGAAGAGCGGCTCAAGACCATCATGAAAGAGCTGATGGAGTCGCAGAATTCCATCATCTTTATTGACGAGCTGCATACGCTGGTGGGCGCGGGATCGGCGGAAGGGTCGCTCGACGCAGCGAACATCCTCAAGCCGGCTCTGTCGCGCGGCGAGATTCAGTGCATCGGCGCAACCACTCCTGGAGAATATCGGAAGTCGATCGAGAAAGATCGCTCGCTCGAGCGGCGCTTCCAGGCCGTAAAAGTTCCTCCGCCGAACGAGGCGGACGCGGTGAAAGTTCTGTTCGGCATCAAGGACCGCTACGAGAAATTCCACGCGGTCACTTATACCGACGATGCCATCAACTTCGCGGTCTCGCACTCGAACCGCTACATTCCCGACCGTTTCTTGCCGGATAAGGCGATCGACCTGGTCGACGAGGCCGGAGCGCGGGTGAAGTTGCGCCAGACTTCGCAGCCGGAAGAGATCTCCGAGGTTCAGAAGCGGATCAAGTTCATTGTGCACCGTATGGAGAACGCCATCGCGAACCATGAGTTCGAGAAGGCTCGCTTCTACTCGGACGAAGAGCGCAAAGAGCGCGAGAACCTGCGGGCGCTGCGCGAGAAATATCATCTGGATGAGTCTTCGACCGGAGTAGTCGGCCGCGAAGACATCGAAGACGTGGTTTCGCGCTGGACCGGCGTTCCCATCACTTCGATCAAAGAAGAAGAAACGCAGAAACTGCTGCGCATAGAGGAAGAGTTGCACAAGCGCATCATTTCGCAGGATAAATCGATCAGCGCGCTGGCCCGGGCGATCCGGCGTTCACGCGCCGGATTGAAGAATCCGAACCGGCCGATTGGCTCGTTCCTGTTCCTCGGCCCTACCGGCGTCGGCAAGACAGAAGTTGCCCGCACCTTGGCGCAATTCATGTTCGGAACGGAAAAAGCTCTAGTCCGCTTCGACATGTCAGAGTTCATGGAGAAGCATTCGGTCTCAAAGCTGATCGGCTCCCCCCCGGGATATGTGGGCTATGAAGAGGGTGGCCAGTTGACGGAACGTGTCAAGAGAGCGCCATATTCTGTCGTTCTGCTCGACGAAATCGAGAAGGCGCACCCCGACGTGTTTAACATCCTCCTGCAGGTTTTTGAAGACGGCCAGCTTACCGACGGCCTGGGGAACACGGTCGACTTCAAGAACACGATTCTCATCATGACGTCGAACATTGGGGCACGGCACTTGCAAAAGCGCGAGGGCTTCGGCTTCCAGTCGACGAAAGATGAAATGGTTTCGGGCAAGGTCGAGGAGTTGGTAAAGGGCGAGGTGAAGCGCACCTTCAATCCAGAATTCCTGAACCGGTTGGACGAGATCATTCTGTTCCTGGCATTGAGCGAGGCCGACCTGATCCAGATTCTGGAACTCATGGTCACGCAGCTCAATACGAATCTGGCGCAGAAGTCGATCACGGTAACGGTTGCCGATGAGGCCAAGAAGTGGATTCTCAACCAGACGCTCACCGACCGCACCTACGGGGCGCGGCCGCTGCGCCGGGCGCTGCAGAAATACATTGAAGACCCGCTGTCGGAGGCGCTGATTCAAGGCACGATCACTACGCGTCCGGCATTCATCGAGGTCTTCCTCGAAGACAACAAGCTGTTCTACCGTCCGGTGGACGCGGAAAAGACCGAGGGCGTGCTGCTGTACGAAAACAGCTAGGTCTCGAGTCGCTTTTCAGCCGTCAGTGCGAGCGCTGGCGGCTTTTGCTTTTACAAGGAGTGCTACGGCTTGCTCCAATCCTCAACTCTCAGACCCTTCACTCTCTTGAAGACGCGGTCGTTGGTCACAAGGATTGCCTCTGCGGCGAGGGCATGAGCAGCGATCATGAGGTCGAGGTTGCCCATCGGTTCACCGTGTTCTTCGAGGACCGCGCGAAGGCGGGCGTAATGCCGGGCTGCCAGCGAATCCCAGGGGAGCACTTCGACGCGCATCAGGAATTCCTCAACCACGATCGCGAGCTTCGTCGCTCGGGGCAGTCTGGCAATGCCGAAACGCAGTTCCGCCTCCGTGACTACGGAAATTCCGACTTCGCTGATGGGAACTTTCAAGAGCCGCTCTCGGACGTGCGGGAATATGCCTTTGATGATGTAGCTGACTGTGTTGGTATCGAGAAGGTAGACGACTGCCATCTAGAGTAATTCGCGCTTTTGTGGGGGTGAGTCGTCGCGGTCTGACAGGAACTCCTTGGGCACCTCAAGGGCATTCATCAAGACGAAGAGATCCTCCCACGATTCCGGACGGCGGGAGAGAATGACGTCGCCGGTCCCTGGGTCCCGGCGCACGTAGACCTCCGAGCCCTCAAAGCGATATTCGACGGGCAAGCGGACAGCCTGACTGCGGCCGTTGCGGAAGAGTTTGGCCGTCTTCGGCATGGTATATGCCATGATATATACCATGCTGGAGATTGTCAAGGCCCGCTTGTTTTGCGACCGATTCGGTCCGGAGCGAATCTGAGACGGGACAGAGATGATGGGAGAACTGCCATGGACAAAATCAACATCGCGGAAAAATTCGCTAAGATTTCGGAGTACTACAAGCCGCACATCGCCGGCGAGCTGAATGGTCAAATGGTGAAGCTGGTCAAGACCAAAGGCGAGTTTGTGTTTCATCATCACGACAATGAAGATGAAATGTTTCTGGTAGTAAAAGGGCGGTTCCGCATGGAGTTCCTCGACCGACATGAGTGGATCGAAGAAGGCGAGTTCATAGTCGTACCGCGCGGCGTGGAGCATCGTCCCGTCGCCGACCAAGAATGCTGGATTCTCCTGTTTGAGCCGGCTTCCACGCTGAACACTGGCAACCTAGTCAACGAGCGTACGGTGGCTCAGCTGGAGCGGGTTTAGCGATGGAGCTCACGGTCTACTCTGCAGCGTGGTGTCCCGATTGCCGCGAGGCCAAACGCTTTCTGGCTAAGCACAACATTCCCTATAAAGATATTGACGTTGAAACCACGCCAGGAGCGCTGGAAGAGGTCGCCAAGCACGCCGGTAAACAGGCCATTCCGCAATTCGTGATTGATGGCGAGTGGGTGCAACCCTACGTTCCCGGCAAGGGGTTTCTGTACGAGCAAATGGCCAAGCGGCTGGGGATTGGGAAGCCTTAAGCCCTCAAGCCCCCGATAAATGCTTTCATTCCAGTCCTGAAACCCCAAATTCCCCCCACACGTTCACCCCCTTAAGAAACTTCTCAGTATCCCCTGTTCATCATCTTCCGTACCGTGGCAAACCCTTACCAGACAAGGGAAGATGACCACTCATGTCCGCACCGGAAATTCCGCAAGAGCCGAGCCCGGTCAGCGATAGCTGGCAGCAGATGGTGCAAGCCGTGCTAGCGGTAGTTTTGCTGGTCGGCGCTGTGGCCATGTTCCATTACTATGCCCCGGGCACGACCGAGGGCGTACAACCCGACGAACTGCAGAAGCAGGTAACCCAGCTTAGCCAGCAGGTGGCGCAGCTCGAAAAAGAGCAGGCAATGCCGGCGCTGGTGTTGAACCGGTACCGCAATTCCATCGGCTACATTTACGGGGTATACGACGTCGGCTTCCCAAACCAGCCCGCGACCATTCGCGCCCGGGTTTCGGGAACCGGTTTTCTGGTAGGTGATGGACTGCTGGCTACGAACCGGCATGTGGCCGAGCCATGGTATGGCGATAGCGAGGCGGAAGGGCTGATCCAGCAGGGCGCAACGGCCATGCTGGAAAGTTTAGTTGTATTTTTCCCGAACTCATTAACGCCCGTGAACCTGACTCCGGGCGCGGTTTCTTCCACCAGCGACCTGGCCGTGCTGAAGATCGAGAACAAGCAAGCAGTGAATGGACTAGCGGTGCTGCCTCTAGCCAAAGGGGTCGCTGCGCCCGGGGAACTCGTGACGGTCATCGGCTACCCCATGGGAATTGCAGGGATGGTAGCCAAGTCGCCGACCGGAATCTACCAGAGGCTGGCGTACCGGCACAACGACATCACCGCGGCGAGCGAACTGGCGGCCTTGTCGCTTATTCGTCCGTCGACCACCTGCGGGCATCTCGGCGATGTGGTGGGCGACAAGTTGATTTACGATGCTCCCACAGCCCACGGCGGCAGTGGCGGGCCGGTGTTTGATGCAAACGCCGAGGTAATCGGCGTGAACTCCGCCTACATTGACGGATTTTCCGGCGGCACGCTGGGAGTCTCTGCCGAAGCATTGCGCCCGCTGATCGGGGCGGCGCAGAAGAAGCCGTAGACTCGCCTAGACGAGATCGCCGCCTGTGATCGCGGCGGCGAGACCATCACCTCAAAACCTTCGCTCCTTCATGCAGACGCTGATCGGCTGAGGCGGAGGCGTCGCCTGAGGCCGCATAGGCCACCGCTGCTCCAATGAGAGCAGGAACGATAAAGGCGTGGCCCCCCGTCGCTTCGGCAACAAATACCACGGCAGCCAGTGGCGTCTTGTAGCCCGCGGAGATGAACGAGGCCATTCCAACGGCGGCATAAAGGCCGAGGGTTGAACTGTGGACAATGGATTGACCGAAAGCCGTCCCGATACTCCCGCCGGTAAGAAACAGCGGAACAAACATGGCGCTGACGCCACCCGCAGCCAGGGTAAAAAGGGTCGCGCCAAGCTTGAGCGCACTAAAAATGAGGAGTTGCGAAGTGCTGTGGTGATTGCTCAGGATGTCTCCCACCGCCTCGTAGTTCGGGCCGATCGGCACGAGATTCCCAGGATAGATATACAGGAAAAGAAGACCACAAAGTCCCGTCAACAAGCCGCCAATCATGAGCTTCAACCAATGCGGAAACGACCACGTTACAAAGAAACTGCGTGCCCGTCGGAAGGTAATGACGAATGTCATGGCAATCAGCCCCACGATCAGGCCGAGCAGAGCGCTCCAGTAGAGGTCGTTGCGGGCAAACCCTGTCGAGCCGACAAAATCGAAAAGCGGCGCGGCGCCTAGAAAAGAGCTGAGTGTCACAAAGGATACGACCGAGGCGATCAGCGATGGCACCAGGGCTTCGTGGGCCAGGTCGTCTCGGTAGGGCATTTCCAGCGCGAACACAATGCCGGTAAGCGGTGCGCGAAACACAGCGGACATGCCCGCCGCCGCGCCACAGATCAACATGATCCGGCGATCCCGATCATCCAGGTGCAGGCGCCGCAGCTTCGTCCAAAGCCATGAGCCTATCGCTCCGCCGCCATAGATGCTGGGCCCCTCGAGCGCGGCGCTTCCGCCAAATCCCACAGTCGTAATGGCCGCAACCATCTTGGGCACGAAGAATCGCGTATCGATCTTGCCCTCATGCTCATGATAGGAACGGATGATCTCTTCGGTGGAATGTTCGTTAGGGTCCGAGGTAAGAAACTGCATGATCGAGCCCGGTGACGAGGAAACCCAGAACCAATCCCGGCACAATCGCCCAGTGATGCAGCAGGTAGTAGCTCAGCACCGCGGGCCACAACTTCCCAAGGATGATTACAACGATTCCGGTGATCACCAGGCCAGTAGTCAAGCCGATCACAGGTGCAATGATCAGCCACTTACGAAGATCGCGGGCATAAACCGCCGTGAGATCTTCCTGAACCAGCGTCAGATATCGCCGGAACAAAGGGCGTTGCAATAGCCATTTCGCCCACCGGTTGCCCCGGCCAATTGCTTTGCTCATAATCTGCGGTACTCTTTCTCGCCTGCGGAAGTTTCGCCGCCTCTGTCTTCACATCGCCCTATTCGAGGAAATAAAGCGCCGGCAGGATGGTACTCTGACGCCGCTGTCATTCGTGAATGCTTATTTATTTTCCTTTTTCGCGGGAACCCGCGGAATGCGAGAATGTCCCCTCGTTGCCCTGGCGCATGATGCGGCGAAGAGAGCCCACCAGTTCGGGGCCGGCTGACCGCAGCTCGTCGTGATGATGAAGCGCCAGTTCGCCCAGAACCTTGTCACCTTTTGGAGTGAGGGCGAGCAGAACTTCGCGGCGGTCGTCCTCGGCGCGAGTGCGATGGACAAAGCCTCCGGCTTCCAGGCGGTTCACTAACTCTACGGCGCTATGGTGGCGGATCTGCATGCGGGTCGCGAGTTCGCGAATCCGCGGTCGTACCCCGGGCGGCATCCCCTTGATGGCCAGCATCAGCTGATACTGGCCGCGCTCCAGGCCGGCCCGCTTCACCACTTGCTCGCTGAAGTGGAGGAAGCGCCGGATCTGGAAACGGAACTCCGCCAATGCCTGGTAGTCCGACAAGGTAAGCTTCTTCATGCCGCGATTGTATCGTGCCGCGATCCAGTGCGCCCGTCTAGTATATCGTAAGACGATATATGTGGAAAGTGAGGAGGGGACACGGGAACTCTTTCCCACGGCGGCTGTTTTGTGAAACACTTGGACCCCAGAAAAGCGACCTTGAAAACGAGATAAAATGACGCCTCCCAAACTTGCCTTGATGCTCGTCTGTTCCGCCCTGTTCTCCTTCCCCACGCCCCTGGTTTCCCAGGAATTGAACTCAACCTTTGCCCGCGATCCCGTCCAGCCCATCGATCAGCAGTACACAGACCAGATTCACAAATACACCACGGATCCGTCGTTCATCTCTCCGCTGGTGGATTACCTCCCGGCTTCGAAAACCGTTCCCACACCCGCCAAGGTGCTGGGCGACGTCTCCGGCGCGCCTGACATGCTTCCCTATGCCGAGGATGTTTACAAGTATTTCCGCCTGCTCGAGGCGAGCAGCCCAAGGGTGAAGGTCTTCACCATCGGCCACTCCGAAGAGGGACGCGAGATGATCGCCGTGGCCCTCGCCGACCCCAAACTCCTGGCTGATGCGAAAGCAAATGATGCGCGCCTGGCCCAGCTCGCGGATCCTCGCACCATCGGCCTCGACGACGCCGAAGCCCGCCCGCTCCTCGACCAATCCTGGCCGGTTTACTACATCACCGGCACTATCCACTCCCCGGAGACCGGCGCTCCCACGGCTCTGATGGAACTCGCGTATCGTCTGGCGGTCGACGATGCGCCTTATATCAAGTACATCCGGTCGCACATGATCGTGCTCATTACTCCCGTGGTCGAAGTCGACGGCCGCGACCGCATGGTCGATATCTATAAATGGCACAAGGCTCATCCCGCCCAGATTTGGCCGCACCTTCTTTACTGGGGCCACTACGTCGCCCACGACAACAACCGTGACGCCATGGCCATGACGCTCGACCTGACCCGGAACGTACTCGATACATATCTTGGCTGGCATGCGCAGGTTTTGCACGACCTGCACGAGTCGGTCCCGTTTCTCTATGACAACACAGTGGGCGACGGCCCTTACAACGCGTGGGTCGATCCCACTCTCGCCGACGAGTGGGCGGAGCTGGGCTGGAACAACGTTGCCCAGATGCAGAGCTTCGGCATGCCCGGAGTCTTCACCCACGGCGACTTCGATACCTGGAGTCCCGGCTACCTGATGTTCCTGGCCGGCATGCACAACGGCATCAGCCGTCTCTATGAAACCTTCGGTAACGGGGGCGCTGATACCGAAAAACGCATCCTCCGGCCGGAGGATTACTCACGCACATGGTACCGGCAGAATCCCCCGCTTCCCGTGGTGAACTGGTCACAGCGCGATAACAACAACTACGAAGAAAGCGCCCTGCTCTCAACCCTCTCTTACTTCTCGCACAGCACGCACCATTTTCTCGAGAACTATTACCTAAAAAGCAAGCGCGCGGTCAAGAAGCCATTGCTGGAAGGGCCGGCCGCATATGTGATTCCTGCCGACCCAGCCGATGCGAATCGCCAGGTCGAGTTACTCAAGGTATTGAAGCGCCAGCATGTCGAGATACAACAGTTAACGGACGCGGACACTTCGCCCGTCCCCGGGGAAAAGCGTGGCGACAAGCCGAAGCAGGAAACCTTCCCGGCCGGCAGCATCGTCGTCCGCATGGATCAGCCCTACTCCCGCGTTGCCGATGCGCTGCTCGACCGCCAGTTCTGGGCCGCCGGCGACCCGCAGAAGCATCCCTACGACGACACGGGATGGTCCTTTACTCACCTTTTCAATTTGAAAGTTGTCCGCGTTGTCGATCCCGCGATCTTGAAGTCGAAGATGACTCCGCTTGACGATCCCGCGACGCTAGCCGGAAAGATCTCCGGCTCCGGCTCTGTGCTCGCCGTGGCCAACACCGGCCAGGTATCTCTCCTGTCCCTCGCCTACAAACTCAAAGGTGCAACCATCGAGGTAGCTGAAAAAGCTTTCGATGCCGACGGCAAGCATTTCGCCGCCGGCTCGTTCCTTATCACCGCTCCGCCTGATAACGCCACCGGAATTCTGCACGATCTCTCACTCGATGCATCGCGACTCAACGCAGCGCCCTCCGTGGCTGTCCATGCGGTCACCGCTCCCCGTATCGCGTTCATGCACACCTGGCTCGGCACCCAGACGGAAGGCTGGTGGCGTTATGCCTTCGATACCGCGGGCGTGCCCTATGATTACATCAGCACACAAACCGTAGCCGCCGAGGAAAACCTGCGCGCGAAGTACGACGTCATCGTCTTCGCTCCGATCGGCCGCGCCTCCGCGCTTGAAATCATCAACGGCATTCCCATGTGGAACAACCCCATGCCGTGGCAGAAATCTGAGCTGACCCCAAACCTGGGAGCCATCGACAGCACCGCCGATATACGCCCCGGCCTGGGCTATCAGGGCCTTGCTCATCTGAGGCAGTTTGTTGAGCAAGGCGGCCTGTTCGTCACCTGCGAAGACACGGCCCAGTTCGCTATCGATACAGGACTCGCTCCCGGCGTCAGCGTTGCACCTCATGACGACGCACGGGTCACCGGGACGGTGCTGAACACGGTGTTCGTCGCTCCTGACAGCCCCGTCGCTTTCGGGTACGGAGCTAGTGTTCCTGTTATCAGCGCCAGCGGCTTGGTTTTCAATGTCAGCAATATACTTGGCCGCACCGGAGGCCGTGTTTTGACGGACCCCTTGTCCGATCCCTTGGATCCCTATGCAAAGCGGCCCACCGGCCGCGGCAGCGTCGAAGACAGCGACGAACCACAGGGCAGAAAGATCGCCCAACCCGAACCGCTGGTGAAGCAGCAGCCATGGGAGCCGAAGCCGCTGGATGAGGAACAGACGCGCAACAACCCGCTGGTGATTCCGCTGCAGAGCCGGCCTGACGTCATCCTGCGCTTTTCCGATGCCAAGACGCTTCTGCTCGACGGCCTGCTCGACAAACCTTCGTCGATCGCCGAGCATGCCGTCGTCGTCGATGCGCACCTGGGGCAGGGAAACGTGCTGCTGTTCGGCAACAACCCTGTCTATCGCGGCGAGACCATCGGCACCTACGCCCTGGTGTTCAATGCAATCCTCAACTACCAGCATCTCGGGCGCGAAACCGCAACGGCCGAGAAGCATTAACTCGACTTGCCGTGCCGCCTGTGATACGCCACCTCGCGTCTTGTCGGCTCCTGGAAGGGATGGTAGGGTTCCCAAACGAAGCATTACGAGGAGAGATTTGCATGCATGTCCTGCCACTTTGTTCCGCTGCGCGAAGAATGGCTATCCTCTTGTGTTGCGTGTGCGCACTGGACATCGCAGCTGTTTTCTTTACCGCGAAGCCTGTACTGTGGTGCGCGCGTATCCCCGGACTCCTCCCCCTCTTGACTCCACTCACTATCTTTTCGTTTCGCGTCCAATCTAAGGGCTGAGTACGCCTGTGTTACACTTTGTAATTCACAGACAAGCGCCGCGTGACACAGGACATTCGACCCGCACATGCTTCTTTCCAAGGAATATGTGGGCTACCTGGCCCGCGAAGTTACCAAGAAACTGATTGCCGCGAAGGCCATCGAAACCTCGGCCCTGCCCAAAGTCACGGAGCGCGTCCATGCCGCCCTGCTCGAGGAGCTTACCCTCGAAGACCGCATCAACGACGAAGTCCGCGTCATCCTCGAAACTTATTCGGAAGAGATGAACAAGACTGGTGCTAATTACCAGGAGATGTTTCGCAAGGTGAAGACGGAGCTGGTGCGCAAATACAAGGCGGTGCTGTGAGACTGAGCCGCGACAAAGTGAACGTGCTCGCGCGAGCCGTCGCCGACGCCCTCAAGCAGATCGACGAAGTCGACTTCATCGAAGACCCCAATACCATCCGCCAGGAAACCCGCAAGATTCTCGAAGACCTGCTCAATCAGGAGGCGCGGATCGACCAGTCCGCCCGGCTGAAGATCGAGAGCCAGAAGCGCACGATTCTCGAAGGCTCCCAGGAGTGGGACATTCTCTACCGCAAATATTACAACGAGGAAGTGAAGAAGCTGGGGGTCTGAAGTCGCTGGCCACTGCGAAAAATGCCCCGCGCTCGCACGCGGGGCGTCGACGGTCGGAGGACCCAGTGAAAACTTTCAGGCTGCTTCGCGCCGCTTCTGGATGGTCTCGAGCGTCTGCCGGTACTTCTGCGCATTGCCCACGATCTTGCGTTGCGGCAGGCTGTTAACCCACAGTTCGTGAGGAATACCGCGGCGCTCTCGCCGCGTGCCTACGGCTCCCCGGTACAGGACGTTGGTGGGACGCTTTTCCGCCGTTTGTTGCTGCCAACCGCTGCCCGAGGCCACATTGAAGACGCCTATGTAGCCATTTACCAGAAGCTGAAATGGATTCTGCATCTTGTTCATGCGATCGAACTGCGTCGAGCCCTCGCTGCGGAAGCTCTCAAACCAGGAGGGATAAACGAAATCGGAAAGCAGAACGTTGTCGATTTGATAGCCGAGGCTGTCGTCTTCGCAAGCGTCGCAGACCTCGTAAGCATAGAGAATTCCCGCAGTGTTGTTGTTTTCAACGAACACCGTGAGATTGATGTTGGGATCGCCGAGCATCTCCAGCAGTTCGTGGCTGGCGGTAACGGTCCAGGACGTTCCTGCCTTCAGATCGCTGGCGACGAAGACCTTGCCGATGGGGAGCCCTTCGGTGGTGAGATCATGGTATCCCAGAGCGTTCGCCTGGTCGGAGTCATCGAGCAATACAAGCCACCAGCTTCCGCTGGGAGGTTGATTGCCCTTGGCGACGATGCTGAGTTGAGCGGCGGTCCCCCAGACCGGACCGAAGTCGTTGGTCACTTGCTTCTGGAGCGCTGCCACGACCGGCACGACATCCGTGTCGGCCAGCACGGTGCTCTCGTTGGTCACAGAAATTTGAATGGTGGGTGTTTGGGCGTGGGTGAGTTGCGGCATACAGATGGTCTCCTTTTCAAAGAAATTCGGAGAACGCGCAGCGTGAGTTGCGTGACTCTGTGAAAAAAAGCTTATACGCTGACCTTGTGAGTAAAATGCCTCGACGGTTAAAAAAGTGGAGCGCAGTTCCAATTTGGAACGGCAGCTTCTCTTATCGCCTCAGAGTAAATGTTGCTTCAGACTTTTCCACGCATGATTCGCTTTGCTGAAATCTCGGCGACGGTAACGCAAGCCGCTACAGACGCGGGTTTCGACTTGGCAGGTGTTGCTCCAGTCGATGACACTCCCGAGTTGGAATACTTCCCGCGCTGGATCGCCGATGGGCACGGCGGCGAAATGAAATACCTGGAGGCTCGCGACGAGCAAGGTCGCTTGAAGCGCGCGTCGCTGGCCCATGCTGCTCCATGGGCTCGCAGCGTTGTGGTTTGCGCCATTAACTACAACACGGCGCAACCTTATTCCACGCAGGCGCCGAATCCTACACGCGGCTGGATCTCCCGCTACGCCTGGGGCGAGCAGGACTATCACGACTCAGTGATGCCCCGTCTGCGGCAGGTTGAACGCGCCCTCAGAGCCGCATTTGGAGCCGACGACCTGGTCACGCGCTGCTATGTCGATACTGGTCCGATTGTCGAGCGAGTGGTCGCGAAGTACGCTGGCATCGGATGGATTGGGAAGAACACATGCATCATTAATCAGAAGATAGGATCATGGCTCTTCCTGGGCGTGATTCTTACCTCACTCGATTTCGAAACAGATTCCGGATCAGATTTCAAAGTAGGCGTGCCGGCTCCTGATCGCTGTGGCACCTGCACGCGCTGCATCGATGCCTGCCCCACCGACGCATTCGTCGCGCCTTATCAGCTCGACTCGAGCCGGTGCATCGCATACCTCACAATCGAAAAACGTGGAGTGCTTCCGGAAGTTGAGGATCTCCGCTCCGGAATCGGCCGGCACGTTTTCGGCTGCGACATTTGCCAGGACGTTTGTCCCTGGAACCGGAAAGCGCCGGCCACGAAGGCAGCAGAGTTTCAGCCTCGCCGGGGGTTGGTAAATCCCCCGCTCGACTGGTTGGCAGAGATCAGCGAGGAAGATTTCCGACGCACGTTTCGCGGCTCGCCGGTGCGTCGCGCGAAACGCACAGGCCTACGCCGGAACGCGGTCATCGCCATGGGCAACAGCGGAGACCGGAAACTTCTTCCACTGCTCGAAAAGCTGGCGGGCGATGAGGACGAGGTGGTTGCCGAAAGTGCCGCCTGGGCCATCCAAAAATTGAGTTTGGTCGATTAGCTTTTTGGGTGTCGAGGATCGACACTGTTTAGCTACACTGGAACGTGACTCCTGAGTCAGATTTAACACTGCTTTCACCTCCCCGTATCCGGTTAGTTTTCAATCAGGTATGCACCTTACCCCAGTTCGCCGCTGACTGTCTGACTTCGGTAACTCGCATTCCCCATTTTTGGCAACTAATCTCTCCAGAAGGGGTTCTTACAAGAGACTAGCTATGCCTTGTCTGGGGAGATTCCGGCGCGCTGTGTGCACCTTGTTGGTGCTGGGTTCGGGGTCTGCCGGTTTGGCGAGAGCGTCGGCCACTCTTCTTCTCGAAGAACCTTACGGCAAGCTTGGATTCTTTACCGCCACGGGACATGCCGCCGTGTATTTATCTGGAGTTTGCGCTGCGACTCCGCTGGTGCTGCGTCCCTGCCGCGCGGGGGAATTGGGAGTTGTGATTAGCCGCTATGACGGGGTCGGTGGCTACGACTGGGTGGCGATCCCGCTGATTCCTTACCTCTACGCGGTCGAGCGCCCGGATGATATTCCGCTGTTTGTTGATCCGAAGATGGTTGCCTTTCTGCGTGACCAATACCGCCGCAAGCATCTCGAAGCGGTCGCGCCGGATCGGGACAACGGAGAAACTCCCGGCGGGAACTGGTATGAACTGGTGGGCTCCTCCTACGACCGAACCGCGTACGCGTTCGAAATCGAAACCACCCCGGCGCAGGACCGGGCCTTCATCGAGAAATACAATTCCTCGCCGAACCGTTCGCACTTCCGCACGGTCTCACACAACTGTGCCGATTTCGCCAAAGACGTAATCAACTTCTACTACCCGAGAGCCCTCCATCGCAGCGTTGTCGCCGATGTTGGAATCACCACCCCCAAGCAAATGGCGAAGACCCTGATCAAGTTCAGCGCTCACCATCCTCGACTCGAGTTCTCGCGCTTCGTGATCCCGCAAATTCCGGGAAGTGTCGCGCGCAGCACTCCAGTGCACGGCGTAGTCGAATCTTTTCTGAAGTCAAAAAAGTACATTGTGCCCAGCGCCGTAGCGAGCCCGATCTTTGCAGGTTGCGTTGTGGCCGTCTACGTGGGCACAGGCGCGGGACGCTTTAATCCGTCTCAGGAGGCGCTGGTTTTCAACGCCGAACGTGCTCTTGAACCGCCCCTTGGCGCCGAGGACCGCCTCTCCTATCAGAGCGAGTTGAACCATCTCATGGAAAACCAGCTCGTCGAAAAGCAGGTCGTGCCCGATCCAGGTTCTGAAAGTGCCGGTGCGCGCCTCGAAAAATGGCGGCGCCTGTTGCACGACGCCGCCCCGCAGTTCGATGCTCAGGGGCGCCCTGTCATGCTCATCCCTGTGGGAGAACAAGTGGTGAGTGTTGGAGTTTCAGAAAGCAACATTCTCGGCAGTGACGCACCGCAGCCCATCATGCAGAAACTTCTGGAGGCCCGGCTGCATGCGGAACTTCGCAAGGGATCTCCGCCGAAGGCCTCAGAAAGTGACATTACCCGCGACTGGAACCTGCTTCAGAAAGCCATGAACGGCTCGGATTTCGAGGAGGCCGCGCGGTTTCACAGACCTCAGCAGCTTACCTCGCAATCGCGCCCGGATCGCACCGGAAGTCAGCCGTAGGGTTAAGCCGCCCCAAGGGGCAATCAAAGAACCTGGTAGCCGAAGAACTGCCTTTCGGCGCCAGCTCTATTGCGGGTCTGGTGGTTGGGATTGGGGAACTGCCGCACCGGGTGCCGGAACGAAGCCCGGTCTCCCTTGTTGCATCTGCAATTGTCTCTGCTGCATTTCTTGCAACAACTGCTGCGGAGTCTTTATTCCCGGCTGCTCGGGAGTGGCCGTCGGTTGTTCGGCCTCCACCGGGCCCTGGTCCGGAGTGTCCTCGGCGGTGTCTTCCAGCGGATCGGCTGTATCCACAGCGTTCGCGGCCTGAGGGGTCTCGTTCTTGGCCGCTGCGGCTTCGGCACCCGGGGTGTCCGGTCCCGACTTGGGCACCAGCACCACACGCACCAGCGCGTTGGCATCTTCCGGGGAGCCCAGCAATATGTAATTGAAGTGCGATCCATTCAGGAGTTCGGCCATCACTTCCCGCGCCGGTCCTGGACCGAGACGCGTCACCACGCGCTCATTGGCCGTGGCCGGGATTTCAATATCGGCTGCTGTATATTTGCGCACGCTGCGCAGAATGTCGCCCAGGGTGGAGTTCGGGGCAATAATCGTGAGCTGCCCGTTCTGATAGCTGACCTGGGGTGCTACCGCAGGGATGGCATCCAGCGGAACTTGGGGCACGGGTCCCTGTGGTCCTGAGGGTAACGGAGGCGGCGCCGCGGGCTGCTTTTTGAGCTTATGCACAGGATGCGTCTTCGGCGTGTCGGCGCGCCCCGCAATCGGGAGGCACAGCACACCGGTCAGCAGCAAGCCTGTAAGCTTAAATCCCGCGCTCATGACGACCTCTCCACCCGAACTTGGCGCGTCTTTGGGAAGACGGCAAGTCTGTAACCGCAATTCTAGCACCGGCTCACCGCGCTAAGCTAAACAGCGTACGCAACCCTTTACTCGATAGAACGTATTGGCATTACTGTCTTGCGTGAAGATTCTTGGAGGCAGGCTTAGGTGCCGGCAGAGACCAGGGATAAGCGGTCAGCTCTTGAGTTCCTGTTCCAGCAGGCAATCTTTAGGGTCTTTATCATCGCGCAACCCCAGAAACACCGGAGCGCGCAACTTTGGCCCGCTGCCGGCACTTGCGCCGCCGGTCCATTCAGAAAATTCGATCTCGGCCACGAGTTCGGGTTTCACCCAGTAGACTTTCCGCAAAGCCTCGACTTCACCGTGGAACGGATTCTTCTTGGTCTCGCGTTTCTTCAGCAACTTCCAGACTTCATCGAGCGATGCCTGGTCGAATCCACTGCCCGCCTGTCCCACATGAATCAGCCGACCCTGTTTGTCGTAGAGTCCCAGAACAATCGAGCCGAAATGTGCGCGGCTGCCCTCCGGCTCGGTGTAGCCCCCGATCACAGCCTCCAACCGGCGCGTGATCTTGATCTTCAGCCATTCGCTCGAGCGCCGCTCCACGTAAATGCTGTCGCGCGCCTTGGCGAGGATGCCTTCGAGGCCCTTTGCGCGCGCCATTTCAAACAACGCTTTCCCCTGCTTCTCGTAGTGATCGGAATAGCGTACGGAATTTCCTGTGATCAACACAGAAGCTAACTTTCTCTTCCGATCCTCCAGGGCGACCTTCCGCAAATCATAACCATCGAGATAGAGCAGATCGAACGCGTAATACAGCACGGGGACTTCCGCTTTAGCCGCGCCCCGCCGCCCGCCGGCGCGAAATCCCGTGCGCTGTTGCATCAGAGTGAATGATGCCCGCCCCTCCTCATCGAGCGCGACCACTTCGCCGTCCAGAATCGCACTCTTGGCACGGACAAACTTCGGCAAATCTTTCAGCTCCGGAAAGCGCTGCGTCAATTCGTTCTGATTCCGCGAAACCAGCCGCAAGTCGCCATCGGCGATAAACGCGATGGCGCGATAGCCGTCCCATTTGATCTCAAACAACCACTCCGCCCCGTCAAACGGTTCATCGATCGGAGTCGCCAGCATGGGATGAATCGCTGTTGGCATGGGCCGCTTGACCCCGCTGTCAGGGAATTTCACCGCCGAACTCGGCGAGACAGCGGAGACGGCAGCCCCATTCTTGGGAGTCTTCGTGTCTCTAACGTCCTTCGTGGGACGTTTCTCTTTTCGTGGTTTCTCCGCGTCCTCAGCGTCCTCTGCGGTATTCAGTGTTTTTTGTTTTTTTTTTGGCCGCTCGCCGCGGCTTTTTTCTTGTCGAGCTTGGCCACAGCATCCGCCAGCCATGCGGCTTTCAGCTTCCCGCCGCCCGCCGGACGGCTTCTCCATTCGGCCGATCCCGCGTCCCCGGCGATTTGGGCCAGGCTGCGCCCGCTCAGCACAGATTCGTCATAGTCATCGATGTTGTAGCCCTCGACCACATACTGGTCATGCTTCTTGATCAGCAGCCATTCGTTGCCCTTGCTTCCCGGACGCCGCCCCTTCATCTTCACCAACGCGAAGTCGCCTTTCAACTTCTTACCGTCGAGGCGGAACTTCAAATCGCCCTTGGCCAGCATCGCGACGGCTTCGGCCTCAGTTCCCGGCACATATTTTCCCTGCACCGCAACTGGAGAGAGCGGCTGCCAAGTGCCCACATCCCAGACCATCACCGTGCCCGCGCCGTAATTGCCTTCCGGAATGATGCCCTCGAAATCGAAATACGAAACCGGATGATCCTCCACCTGCATGGCCAGCCGCTTATCCGCCGGATCGAGCGATGGCCCCTTCGGCACCGCCCAGGATTTCAGTACGCCCTCCATCTCCAGCCGAAAGTCATAATGCAGCCGCGTAGCATCGTGCTTCTGCACAACAAACCGGTGTCCCGCCTTGCTCTCAACTTTCGGAGGAGGCTCCGGCGTCGACTCAAACTTGCGTTTGCGTTTGTATTCTTCCAGAGCCATGGCGAAGACTATTTAACCACAGAGTCACAGAGACACAGAGAAAGCCAAATCATAGGATGACAGCTCGCACGGGAAGGGGTTGTGGGGGGACGGGCGCCCTCATGACCCTGCCCTGAGCGAAGCCGAAGGGGTCCATGCCGAGGAATGCTCGGCTGCGGCTTCCACCGCCACAACTCCAAAGTTTCGCTAGAATGCTTGCTGCGTCCCAGGCAAACCATGCAACGCGAATTCCCCGAAACTCCGCTAGTCGGCGTCGGCGCCATCATCATCGAGAACGCTCGCGTCGTGCTGGTAAGGCGCGCCCACCCGCCGCTGCAGGCCGAATGGTCCATCCCCGGAGGAGTGCTCGAAGTTGGCGAACTGGTGCGCGAAGCGGCAATCCGCGAGGCCCGCGAAGAAACCGGACTCACCGTCGAACCCGGCGAACTGCTCGGTGTCTACGACCGCGTCCTGCGCGATGCCAACCAGCGCGTTCAATATCACTACGTTTTGATTGATTTTCTCTGCCGCCGGGTTGCGGGGGATCTCGCCGCCGCCAGCGACGCTGCTGAAGTCCGATGGTTCACGCGAGAAGAACTGCCAGGGCTGAGGCTGGCGGAGGATACGCTCGATGTCATCCAAAAAGGCTTCGCGAAACAAGGTAGCCCATAGCACCTGGCGACAGCAGTTTTTGGCGTGCTTCGGAACAGCATCTGACCTTATAATGCCCCCAACTTCGTGACTGAATCGGGTTAAATCAAGGGGGCGCACGTCATGAGCATCAATGAAGACAAACTACATGAATTGTTAGGCAAGGCGGTTGTCGATTTCGGAGCAACATTTCACGCCGCGCTGGTGCAAGTTGGGGACAAGCTCGGCCTATACAAGGCGCTCGCCGCGGGCGGACCTCAAACTCCTGCGGAACTGGCCAAACGCACTGGCACCACCGAGCGTTACGTGCGCGAGTGGCTCTGCAACCAGGCTGCGGGAGGCTATGTCACCTATGACAGCAAAGCTGCCAAGTTCTCCCTGAGCGAGGAGCAAGCCTTCACCTTAGCGGATGAAAACAGTCCGGCGTTCTTGCCGGGCATGTTCCAGGTCGCCTTAGCGGCAATCAAGGCTGAGGACCGCATCACCGATCGGTTCAAGAGCGGCAAAGGCTTAGGCTGGCACGAGCATCACCCGGACCTGTTCGTTGGTACGGAGCGATTTTTCCGTCCGGGATATGCGGCCAACCTGATCAATTCATGGATTCCCGCGCTCGCAGGCGTGAAACAAAAGCTCGAGCAGGGAGCGACCGTAGCTGACGTTGGCTGCGGCCTTGGCGCCTCGACCATCCTGATGGCGAAGTCCTATCCAAAGTCGAAGTTCGTTGGCTTCGACTATCACGACAAATCAATTGAGACGGCGAAACAGCGGGCCAAGGATGCCGGAGTCGGAGATCGAATCCAATTCAAAGTAGCGATGGCAAAGGATTATCCGGGGGAGAACTACGATTTTGTAACGTTCTTCGACTGCCTCCACGACATGGGTGATCCAGTCGGAGCCAGCGCCCACGTTCGCGGCACGCTGAAAAGCGATGGAACATGGATGATCGTCGAACCCTTCGCCGGAGATAAGATCGAAGACAATCTCAATCCCGTCGGTCGAGCATTTTACGGAGCGTCGACGCTGCTCTGTACTCCGGCTTCGCTTTCGCAGGAGGTAGGGCTGGCTCTGGGCGCTCAGGCCGGAGAACAGCGGCTCCGAGAAGTGGTCTCCGCCGGCGGCTTTAACCACTTCCGTAGAGCAACGCAAACGCCCTTCAATCTGATATTCGAGGCGCGTCCGTAAAATGTCTTGATTGATTTTTTCTGCTGCTTACTTCGATTCCTGCAGCAGCACCACGTCTGACTCCGAGTGGTTGCGCAGCACGCCCAGGCTCTTTCCGTCTGCCGACCAGTGGAACGACGTGATCTGCTCGGACGTAAAGTTGGTAATCTGGCGGCCCGGCGAGCCATCGAGCGGATGGATCCAGATATTGTCTACGCCGTTTTCGTGGATGGGATACGCCACACTCTTGCCGTCCGGTGTGAATTGCACCCCGCCCCGGGTTACGCGGGGCTCCGCATCGAGCAGGCGAGGCGCCGCGGAACCGATATCCAGCAGCGCTACCTTCTCCTTACCCTTTTGCGTGGCCGGATCGACGACTTCCACGAGATAGGCCAGCCCTTTGCCATCGCCAGACAGTCCAAATCCGGCGCTTGCAACGAAACTGTCGGGCACAATGCTTCCCGGAACTACTTCGGCTTTTCCAGAGCCATCCAGGGGCACGCGTGAAATCCGTCCAGCGGCTTGATCGTAGTAGTAAGCCCATTTCGCGTCCGGAGAACAGACGCCGCGAAAGTCCCGCTTCCCCTCGGTCAGCCTTACCGGGCTTGAACCATCCACGTTGGCGCGCCATAGGCTCAATGTGTTCGTGCCGCCATGAAACATCCACGAAAAGATCAAACGATCATTCCCGCAGGTGGAAGGATCAACAATCCCTGCCGTCGAATCGCCGATGAGCTGAGTCTGATTATTGCCGTCGGCTCCCAGGCGCAGCAGCCGGGGGCCGTCGGTTATCAGCAATCCTCCGTCGGCTGCCCAACCAAACCCGCGAACTTCCTGCCCTTGCGGAACCACAGGTTTGGAATCCGGACTCTGACTGCCAGTGCCGGGAAGAAGATACAGGTTCTGCGTGATCTTGAGTTGAACCGAGGCCAGCGTCTTGCCATCTGCCGAGGTCGTGAGCGTTAAATACCGGTTGGTATCGCGAGTGATGGGCTGAAGCTGTCCTCCGCCGCTGGGAATGAATCCGATCTGCGCCCGCTGAAAGCTTGGTCCCGCTTGCTGGTAGACCACAAGAATTCCGCGGCCATCCGGCAGCCATTTCGATTCATAAGGGGCTTTGTCATTGAAGGTGATGAGCCGCTGGGTTTTTTCGCTGCCGATGTCGAACAAATCTATTCCGCCAAGAGCGCGGTCAGGCTGGAATCTGCTCAGCGCGATCTCCTGGCCGTCCGGGGACCACGACAGGAACCCCGACGCCTCAGCGATCGGCACAATCCGCAAAACTTTCTCATCATTGCCGCTTAGATCCGCGCTAAGCAGCCTGTCCTTGCCGATGTCGGGATCATTCGCCCGAGCGTATGCCATCCGTTTGCCATCAGGAGAAAACGTAATGTCGCTATCGATGTCGTGAACCACGGTTTGCGGAGTCCCGCCCAGCACCGGCGCACGATACAGGTTGTAATCGCTGTTGGTTGCATTCTGCGCTTTGCGGAAGTAGATGTAGTTCCCGTCCGGCGAGAATGCAAGAGTCCTGTAGGTGGAGGGTGATGGCGGAATGATCTGGGTATCGCTGGCCGTGGGCACGTTGCGCAGCCACAAACTCTGCTGACCGCTATCGTCCAGGACGCTGAGTATGTACTTACCGTCCGGAGAAATCGCGGCCAGCGCTGCCTTCCCGGAATTTGTGACCTGAGTGACGGCGAAGTTCTGGAAGGGCGCAGCGCCGGGCCGATGCAGCATCGAATAAACGCCATAACCGGCGGCCGCCAGCACGACGACCACCGTAACCGCAATCGCGCCAGTTCCCCATTTGTGCTGCTTCGCGACGGCGACCGCAGAGCTGCTAGTGCGCGCGGGCTGGGTCGAACCGCTTCCTGAGATCGCAGTTGCGCCGCTTAGTGCGGCATTCGACATCGCCGGCGTAGTTCCGGAACTGGCTGCGGCAGTCTCCGCCGATGGTATGGCACGGCGGCTCGAATCCGTATCGCGCTTGAGCCGCTGCAAATCGGAACGCAAATCGGCGGCATGCTGATAGCGCAGCCCCGGATCCTTTTCCAAAGACTTGTTGATAATCCGTTCCAGTTCGGCGGGAATTTCCGGATTCAGCCGAAGCGGAGGCACCGGCGCGCGGTTCAGGATGCCATCAAATATCTCCGCCGAAGTGCTGCCGGAAAACGCCTGTCGTCCCGTCGCCATTTCATAAAGCACGATTCCGAAGGAAAAGATATCGCTGCGCGCATCAAGATCGCGCCCGCGAGCCTGCTCTGGCGACATGTAAGCGACAGTGCCCAGCGTCGTGCCGGGGCTGGTGAGATTGATTTCCCCTTTGGTGGCCGCACCTCCAGTGAGCGTTTCACCGTTGCCGCTGGAAACGACCTTGGCCAGGCCGAAGTCGAGTACCTTGGCTTGTCCGCGTTCGGTCACGAAAATATTGGCAGGCTTGATGTCGCGGTGGATGATGCCTTCCGACTGCGCCGCATCCAGCGCGTCGGCCACTTCGATTCCGAGAGTGAGAATCGTCTCCAGGGGCAGCGGAACGTTTCCGATCCGGTGCTTGAGCGTGACGCCCTTCAGCAATTCCATCGCGATGAAGGGATGCCCGTCCGCCTCATCAATGTCATGAATCGTGCAGATGTTGGGATGATTGAGCGCCGACGCGGCCTGCGCCTCGCGCCGGAAGCGCTCGAGCACAGCCTCATCGCGTGCGATTCCTTCCGGCAGAAACTTGAGGGCGACGAAGCGGCGAAGCTTCGTATCTTCGGCCCGGAACACGACGCCCATCCCGCCGCCACCCAATTGTTCCAGAACGCGATAATGGGAGATGGTGCGGCCGATTGGAAACTGGTCTTCTGCCATGTGCTCGGAATCTTAGTTCTGCTTCGCACCCACGTCAACCGAAGAGCACCGAGCCTACGAGCCGTCGTCTTCCCATTCCGCATCGCACGCATGGCAACGCCACCCCGTGCGCTGCACCGGCATCGGCACATGAAGAAACGCACTCATGTAGGCAATGGGGCGGTCCAGTTCCTGGAAGTTCACATCCAGCGACTGGCACTTGGGGCAGCGCGGCTGCTCGTACAGTCCGACGCCTTGCACGTAGAGACCTTCGAGAATCGGCTCGTCCAGCAACTTCTGCGCGTTCCCCGCGTCCTGAACTCTGACATTGAGTTTGATCCCGCCGATGAAGTTCGAAATGAACCAGTCCAGCCGCACCAGATTTTCATCTGCCAGAAAGCATTCAATGCCTGCCGACTCCAGACTACCCTTGGCCAGCAACGCCTCCGGCAGATCGCGAAACTGCCGGATGGTCACGAGTTCCCGCATTTCCATTTGCTGCCGCGGTTCGGGCGCGGCATCATCGGCAAATTCGAGATGCCTTCGGTCCATCTCATCTTCGAGCGCATCCCAGGCTAACTCAGTCAGCGACTCCGCGCTCCGCGCCAGCCGCTGCAACTCCTCGTCGGTCATGCCGGCATAGTTCGCCGCCAGCCGCCGCCGCTCCTGGTGCTCGTTCAGGTCAGATCCGTCGAGATATGCCACCCGCCAAGCATACTGCGGCAACGGGCGTTCGCCAACTGGCGTGACGATGAGTCAGCGACAACCATGCTGGCCGCTATCTCATCTGACTTACGAGAGTCGAACCTTTGTCGAGAAAGGAGTGGTCCGATGAAAGCAGTAACTGGTGTGTTTGGTTCCCAGCCGTACGCGCACCGTGCGTTGGTCCAGCTTCGTGCGCTCGGATTGTCTGAAGACCGCCTCACGCTTTTGGCTCCAGGGGGCATAGATACGCACGAGGGGACAATTCCAACCGTTTCCGCGGAGCAACCGGGAATGGGGAAAGCCATGGGCGCATTGGTAGGAGCGGCGACCGGAATTTCAGGCGGTCCGCTGCTGGTAGCTGCCCTGATACCAGGAGTGGGACCGATCACCGTAATTGGCTTGCTGGGTGGAGCAGTGGTAGCGGCGGCCGCAGCCGGGGTGGGAGCAACCGTGGGCGGAAAGCTGGAAAATGCTCAGACCAAGGGTTTGCCCGAGGATGAGATTTTCGTTTATGAAGATGCTCTGCGCAAAGGCCGCAGCGTGGTGATTGCCATGGCTGACGATAACGTCGAGGCGTCCCTGTTTCGCGAATTGCTGAAAGCGGAGGGCGCGGAATCAATCGATGCCGCCCGGGAACAGTGGTGGATCGGTTTGCGAAGTGCGGAACAAGAGCACTATTCCAAACACAGCAGGAATTTTGGGAACGACGAGGAATTCTATCGGCGGGGCTTCGAATTCGCTCTGGACGCTCGGACGCGTCGCAAAGAATACGATCAGGTGTTGCCCGAGATGAAAATAAGAGTTGAAGAACTCGAACGCCAATATCCCGGTATTGAAGTGGCGGAACCGTTCCGGCGGGGCTTCGAGCGCGGCCGAAATTACCACCAGCAGCTATCGAGTGAATCCAAAGCCGCGTGAGGCAAAAAACAAACGGCCCGCCAGCTCTCACGAGCCTGCGGGCCGTCCGGTGGTCTGTTTGGGATTGACCAAGAGGTGGTCACTCTACGTGGCCTCTCACGGCAACTCCCGGGTCTGGGACTGAAGCTCAGCGCCGAAGCCCCTAGAACGAAAGCCTTCGCGCGACCTACGCGATGCCTTCATCCCTACTCACCGGCTAGTGTGCGGACTGTAGCTCCCGGCGCGATCTGATCTGCGTCCGAAAGCCCCGCTTAGAGCAACCAGCTCTAAGTCTCAGCCACCTCACCTGGTCTTAGACTCCCACAACTACTGCCACATTCAGAACTTGTCATTCGACCACCTCCTTTCCGGTGTAATCGCAGATTAGTATGAGATCGGCCTGTGCGTCAACCGGCACGAAAGTGGGTGCCGAGAGTGCCATCATCTGGGCTATCGTTCTGTTTCGGACGTTTGCGCCATAGCAAACTCTTTTACAGCCATCCTTTAATATTTGCGGGTTGACATACAACCTGCTCACGGGACTCCGCGTTCTTAATCTGATTCACGGTTACAGGTTGGGATATAGGCCTCCGAATGCGTTATTCTCAAAGGGGAGAACGTGGAATGACTCGATTCGCCGCGGCAATAATTCTTTCGACTGTCCTGATTGGTTCGTTTGCCTTCGCTCAAGACTCAACCCCGAAGGTGCAGGTGTTCGGGGGGTATTCCCTGGTCCATGAGGATACCGGCGGACTGTCGCTTCTGACCGTGGACATGATCGTGCCCCACTCGAAGGGCACGTTCGGAGTGAATTACAACTTCAACGGATGGAGCGCGGAAGGGCAATACAACGCCAACCGCTGGGTCGGAGTCGCTGTCGATTTTAGCGGCCGCTACGGCGCACCTATCACGTCATCGACAAGTGGAGTCTCCGGCCTTCCGAAGTCCACCGGCTATTCCGTCTTGGCTGGGCCCGTAGTCTCCTATCGGACTAAATCGAGATTTACTCCCTTCGTACATGTCCTGGTCGGTTGGGATCGAACCAGCCTGGGTGCGAGCACCCTCACGGGCGTGTCTCCTTCCGCCTCTTACGCTGCCATAACTGCCAACGATTTTGCGTTCGCGCTGGGCGGCGGGGTCGATTTCAAAGTGTTCCGGCTGCTTTCCGTCCGGCTGGGACAGTTGGATTACTTCCACACCAGCGTTAATTCAAATAAGTTTTACGGCGCCGATTTTAATAGCATCTTGTTCGAAGGGTACCCGACTCACCAAGTCAATTTTCGCTTCTCGACGGGAGTCGTTGCACAGTTCTGAGGGCGGCCTCTACGGCAATCCGAAGGCATACACTGCGCTGCCCGCGGCAAGCGCTACATATTCTTTTCCACCCACAGCGAAGGCCATCGGCGCGGCATAAACCGCGCCTCCCATCTGGAAGTGCCACAGCGTCTTGCCTGAAGCCGCATCCAGGGCGATGAAATTTCCCTCGGCGTCGCCGGTGAATACCAGGCCTCCGGCAGTCGAGAGCACTCCCGACCAGGTCGGAGAAGTATGCTCAAACTTCCACTTGATCTCTCCGGTCGCCGGGTCGATTGCTTTCAAGAACCCGCGATACGGTTCGGCCTCATCGGACGGGAAGTAAGCGCTGCCGTAATACGCATGCCCCGCCTCATAAGGTTGCGGCGCAGTAGAAAAGATGTCGCACTGATCACGCGCGGTTACATAGAACAGCGCCGTCTGCGGATCGAACGTAGGAGCCATAAAGTTCGTTGTCCCCAGCGCCCCCGGACATATCGTGCGCCCCTCAAGGGTTGGCGAAGCATGCTCGTTCGCCACCGGACGCCCTTCCGCATCTTTCGCATCGCTCCATGTAGTCTTGCCGTAGGCGTTCGCCGAGATCAGTTTGCCGGTCGTGCGGTCGATCACGTAGAAGAACCCGTTGCGGTTGGCTTGAGCGATCAGATGCTTCGCGCCGGAATAGGGCTTTCCCAAGTCGACCATGACCGGCACCTGCGTCGCGTCCCAGTCGTGCTCGTCGTGCTTGGTGAACTGGAAATACCAGTTCAGCTTCCCCGTGTCGGCGTTGAGTGCGAGCAGCGTGTTGCTGTAAAGATTATCCCCGGCGCGCCCCTCACCGCGATTCGAGGGTGCAGGATTCCCCGTCGGCCAGAAAATCTGGTTCGTCACCGCGTCATAAGTTCCGGTGTTCCACGCCGGAGCGCCGCCGGTCTTCCACGAATCTCCCTCCCAAGTGTCATGCCCCGGCTCGCCCGGTCCCGGCACGGTGTAGAAGCGCCATTTGCGCGCGCCGGTCGCAGCATCGTAAGCGTCGATGAACCCGCGCACCCCATACTCGCCGCCGGAAACACCGATCACCACCAGATCCTTCACCGCCAGCGGCGCGACCGTAAAGCTGTATCCCTTCTGGTACTCTGCGGCCACAACATCCCAGATCACATTACCTGTCTTCGTATCGAGAGCAATCACGTGGGCATCAAGCGTCCCCAGGAAAACTTTGTCTCCAAGAATCGCCAGCCCGCGATTCACCCGCCCGCAGCACGGACGAATGTCCCCCGGCAGTTGGTGCTGGTACATCCAGATCGGCCGCCCCGTGCGCGCATCCAGGGCAAACGCCCGGTCGTCCTGTGCCGTGGCATAGAGAATCCCGTCCACTACCAGCGGCGTAGTCTCAAGCTTTCCCGTCGCCCCGGTCTGGTACACCCACTTCGCCACCAGCGTGCGCGCATTCGTGACCTTGACCTGATCGAGCGAACTGAAGCGCCGCCCCGAATAATCCCCGGAATAGGTTAGCCAATTCTGCGGCTCCTTCCCGGAGTTCACCAGCCGAGCGAAAGTGACCTGACCGTGAGTCTCCGACGCGAGCAGAGCGCAAGTCAGACAGCCCATCCATAGAGTCGAGACGATCCTGCGCGCCGTCATTTCGCCCCCACGTTGATCAGGAAAGCCACAATATCTTCAAGATCTTTATCATTCAAAACATCTGGGTCGTAAGTCGGCATCAGCGATTGCCGGCTCTTCTTGAAGGAACGCAGCTTATCTTTTTCCAGCAAATAAATCTTTTCACTCGCGTCTATGATCTGCACGCTGAAACTGTCCTCATTCAGCGCCACACCTTTGATTTGCCTGCCGTCGGCAGTCAACACGGTGATCGTTTCGTATTCCTGGGGAAATTCTTTTGTCGCCTCCGTCAGTCCCCAGGCCAGCCGTCGGCTGGGATTGCGTACCGAATCGATAATTGCTTCCCGCGTACGCGAGCCACCAACAGAAGTAAGTTCCGGCCCCACGCGCCCGCCCTTGCCGTCCACCATGTGACACAACGAGCAATTGGCGTCGCCATAGAAAAGCTCCTTGCCATGCGCCGCGTTGCCGGCGGGCTTGGCCGGCGCTTTCACCTCGACGCTGCGAATGTAGGTGATGATCTGCCAGATTTCTTCATCCGTCATGCCAACCCCTTGGCCATTGGTTCCGTTCGCAGGCATGGCAGTCCCCGGAATCCCATTGCTGATCACCTGAAACATTTCCGCATCGGAATGCACATGCTTCTTCTGCGCCCGCGTCAGGTCTGGTCCGCGTCCGCCTCCGTGCGCCCCGAGTCCGTGACAAAGCGCGCAGTTGATGCGGAATTCATACTCCCCTGCCTTAGCCGCGTTCGGATCACCTGCGAGCGGGTTGCGATCGTCCGCCGAGCACACCGCGCCCACAAACATAAATATGACCATCCCTGCGCACCAGCGTCCGAACATGGCCTCACCTTAGCGGAATTTGCCGCATTCTACGCCAAGCAGATGAAACCGTGTCTTTGGAAATCGTGGTGAGCTCATGGGCCGGGCGAGATCTCCCCTGTCGTACATGTCCGCCGGGCATCTGTGACCTGCACCAATCGCTCTCTACACTTGAGATTCCCCAACCTGAGTCCGATCTTTCCTTAGGTATGTAGGAGCGTAAGTGGCTGATAGCTCAGCCGTTCCACTGGAAAGAATCGGCCTGGGGCAGGCCCAGGTGGGCGAGCACTCGATAGGCGAACTCGCGGGCCATGTCATCCAAGCTCGCGGGTTGGTAGTAGAACGCCGGGACGAGGGGAAATACGGTCGCCCCGGCATCGGCAGCCCGGTACATGTTGCGGATGTGAATCTTATTGAGCGGCGTTTCGCGCACGCAAAGTACCAGCGGACGCTTTTCTTTCAGACACACGTCGGCAGCGCGCTCGATCAGGTGTGAGGCGATGCCGTTCGCGATGCGGGCCAGAGTGCCCACGCTGCACGGGATCACGATCATGGCGTCCGCGGAATAAGAACCGCTGGCCACGTTGGCTCCGATGTCGGCATTCGATTGCTCTTTGATTTTGGACGAGGTATTCGAGGCGCGGGACGACGATTTCGTTTTTCCGCCGGCCAGGATCTGGGCAAGAAGCTTCGAGCGTCCCTTGATGCCGAGCTCTTCGGCCAGCACGCGCAAGGCGGAGTCCGATGCGATGAAGTTCACGGTCCGAACGCGAGCATCACGCTCAACGGCGAGCAGCAGTTGCCGCAGAAATACCGACCCGCTGGCGCCCGTAGTAGCGACGGTCAGATTTTGCGGCGGATGGTTAGGCAAACAGCCTCCAACGGGGCAAGAGCGGCCCCGGAGTTTGGAGCATAGGGAGTAGTCGAACAGGAAGTCAAGGCGAGGGAACTGAGAACTGAGAACTGAGAACTGAGAACTGAGAACTGAGAACTGAGAACTGAGAACTGCTATGGCATCCACGGTCAATTTGCGATCCCGCCGCAGCGCTGGGCAACTTCACGCCCTGGCCGGAGTGGAGCGCGAAATTCGCGCCCAGGATTCGCACAGCCGCCGCAAATACCTTCGCGAGTTCAACCACGCCTTCCGCAACTACGATTCGCTTCTCGACTCGCAACAGCTTCAGGCGGCTCTGCATGCCGCCGACGTCGTCCTGATCGGCGACTACCACGCCCTGCCGGGTGCCCAGCGCTATGCCGCATCTCTCCTCGAGCAGCGCGCTTTAGCCGGAGATCGCCCGGTCGTGCTCGGAGTCGAAACCATCTTCGCCCGCGATCAGCACATCCTGGAAGAATGGTGGCGCCGCGAAATCGATGAGAGTGAACTGCGGCAGCGCATCCGTTTCGATCTCGATTGGGGATACGACTGGGGTCCGTTCCACGAACTCTTGATAACGGCCCGCGACCACGGAGAAGGCATCTACGGCCTCGATTGCATGCCTCGCGAAAACCTGCGCAAGATCGGCGCCCGCGACCGTCACGCCGCTGCCAAAATTGCCGAGATTCGCGAGCGCCATCCCAATGCCGTGATCTTTGTGCTGTTCGGAGAATCGCACCTCGCTCCCGGACATCTCCCGCGTGTAGTCCACAAGGAACTGCCCGGAGCCAGAATCCTTACCGTGTTGCAGAACGTAGACGCGCTGTATTGGCGCGCCGCGGGCGAGCGCGTCGACAAGGTCGACGCCGTGCGCGTCACCGATGATGTCCTATGCGTCTTCAACGCCACCCCGCTCGAGAAGTATGAAAGCTATCGTCTGTTTCTCGATCAGTGGAGCCGCGCCGACAGTGGTCCCGACTTCGCGCCAACCATCTACAACCTGATCGATAGCCTGGCTAGCTTTCTCGAGATCAACCGCTATTCCCCGCACAATGGCGCGCAGCCAAAGTTTCTGGTCGACATGCTCCCTGAGGTTCACGGCAACGCCTCAGATGCGATGCTGCGCCGCCTGCTCTCCCGCAAAGGCATCACTGAACAGCAACTGAAAACCATGGTGGCCAGCGTTGAGAAGCGAGGCAGCGCGTATTTCCCTGAGGTGAATGCGTTCCACATCCGCGAATTCCAGATGATGCACGCCGCCGAGGATGCGACCCGCTTTCTGCACCACGCCTGCCGCGGTCTGCCCCAGCGCCTGAATGGGCACGACGCAAACGGCAGTGGCGCGCGGGAAAATTCCAGCGCGGCCCTGCCCACCGACGCCTTCTACACCCGCGTGATCGAGCATGCTGTGGCCTACTTCGGTGCGCGGGTCCTGTATCCCTCAAGGCCGGCACCCGAAACCGAAGACTCGCCCGCGTTATCGCGCGCCGCAGTCGAAAAAGCCGCACAGTCGACGATCCGCTCCGATGCTGATAAATTCGAATCGATCGCGCAGGATTGGGGCTACCGCCTGGGAAGCCAGATCTACGCCCTCTACCTCGCAGGCAAGGTGAAGCCGCACGGCCTGCGCCGCCTGTTCCTCACTCACCTAGACGAGCCAGGCCTGCCTCGGAAAGTCTGCACAGCCGTGATTGCCAAAATTCGCAACGCCACAAAGTAGCGCCGCCGTCTCGGCGGCTGTCAGGACGGCGTCCGCCCGCCGGGCCGACACCCTCGGCAATTTCACGGCAGTTCTCGGAAAGCCGGCGAGACGCCGGCGCTACAGTCGCGCCCAATGCTAATCTAGAACCCGCCGTGAACGCCGAATCCATCCGCAAACTCTTCGAGCAGGTCCGCAACGGCAAGCTCACACCCGACGAGGCGGTAAACCGCCTACGCCATTTGCCGTTCGAAGATCTAGGATTCGCCAAGGTCGATCACCATCGCAGCCTCCGCGCCGGCATGCCCGAAGTGATTTTCGGAGAAGGGAAGACTCCGTCGCAGGTCGCCGAGATTTTCGCACGGCTGGCCAAGCATGGCGGCAACATTCTGGCCACCCATGCCGACAAAAAACAGTTCGCCGCCGTCAAGAAGAAAGTACGCGCTGCCGAATATCGTGAACTGGCCCGCGCGATCGTGCTCGATCGCGATCCCAACACCTACGGCAAAGGAACGATTGCCGTAGTTTCAGCGGGAACCAGCGACATCCCTGTCGCCGAAGAAGGCGTCGTGACAGCCGAACTCATGGGCAACAAGGTAGAACGCTTCTATGACGTCGGCGTCGCCGGAATCCACCGCCTTCTCGCCAATCGCCAAGCCGTGACCAAAGCCCGCGTAGTGATTGTCTGCGCCGGCATGGAAGGCGCACTGCCGAGCGTAGTGGGAGGCCTCGTCGGCGTTCCCGTCATCGCCGTGCCTACCAGCGTCGGCTACGGCGCATCGTTCAAGGGACTGACCGCACTGCTCGGCATGCTAAATTCCTGCGCCTCAAACGTGAGCGTGGTGAACATCGACAACGGATTCGGCGCCGGCTACGTCGCGTCCCTGATAAACCGCCTGTAAGCAGAAAAGGACGCGACTTACGCCGCGCCCCCTCTGCCCGCCCCCAAACCCCATTACATCCCAGACTGTCCCGACTCCACCGCCAGCTTGTTTTCCACGCTGAAGGCGCCCGGAATCTGATTCGCTCGCAGGCCGGCGACGCTTCTATCCATGCTGCTATCAACTGAGCCGTAAAGCGTAACGTGGCCGTTCACCACGATAATGCGAATCGGCCGCGCCGGATCCATCGCGTACTTGCTGAGCACCGGGTCGCGGTAAATAGCCCGGGCCGTGCGCAGGCGCACCCCCTCGTCAAACAACGAAACTGGTTCGACCGAGATGTTCGGGATCACATCCTTCACCCCCGGCGTCGAATAGATGTCGGCAAGAGCTTCGTCCCGCCCCAGGCCGGTTAAATCTTGTCCCTCCACCGTGACGACGCCATCCTTCACGCCGAGCGCAAAGTAATCGAACGTGCTGTCATAGCCTTCGCGCACGTAGTTCAGCTTCTGAGCCAGCTTCCGCTCCAGTTGCTCATCGGGAACGTTCGGCCCCGCCACTGTGATCAAATTGTCAACGCCCTGCACGCTCGCAGTTTTTCGAGTGAGCTTAGCCGCATCCAGTTTGCGCTGGTAGAGATCGACCGTGCCCGTCAGCGTGACAATGCCGTCCTTCACGCTGGATTTCACATCACTGAACTGGCTCTTCTTTGCCAGTTTTTCCTCGACGCTGGTTTGAATTTGACTATCGTAGCGAGCCGCCGCTGCCGTCTGGGCGATAAGTGTCGCGCTCAACAATCCTGCGGCCAGTAAGGATCCCGCGGCTTTCAGCAAACGTCTTGCAGTCATAAGGTCACCTCCGACCCCAATTCACAAATCTTTACGATTTAACCGTACGGTTAATTGCCTCTGGTAAAGTGAACCCGGCGGGTCCCGGAAAGTTGCGGAGGAGGAAAGTTGAGGAGGAAGTAAGTTGCAGAAGTCAGCGCCGTTTTCTTGCCGTGCCGGGGCGCTTGGCAGGCCTGGCCGCATTCGATCGGCCAGCGTTTCCCGCTGGCCGACTAGCACCAAACACGCGGGCGAAGATTTTGTCCACATTCTTCAGCTGGCGCTGCAAATCAAAAGCATGCTCGACTTGTTTGCGTGGAACTTTTCCTATGATCTCCTTGTCAGCGAGCACCAGCCGGTGGAAGTCGAGACCCTCCTTCCACGCCCGCATCGCGTGCCCCTGCACGAGCCGATAAGCGTCCTCGCGAGAGACTCCATGCTCCACCAGATCAAGCAGCAATTGCCCACTGAAGATCAGTCCATGCGTACTCTCCAGATTCGCGCGCATGCGTTCGGGGTAAACGAACATCGTCTCAATCAAGTTGGCGGTCTTGTTCAGCAGATAATCAACCAGCGTGGTCGAGTCCGGAAGAATCACGCGCTCCGCCGACGAATGCGAAATGTCGCGCTCATGCCACAAGGCAACATTTTCAAATCCAGCCTGGGCATTGCCGCGCACCACGCGCGCCAGCCCGCTGATCTGCTCGCTGGTCACCGGGTTCCGCTTGTGCGGCATGGCCGAGGATCCCTTTTGCTTTTCACTGAAGAACTCCTCAGCTTCGCGCACTTCGGTCCGCTGCAGATGCCGAATTTCGGTCGCGATCTTGTCGAGCGTGGAGGCAATCACGGCCAGCGTAGCCAGATACTGCGCGTGGCGGTCGCGCTGGATCACTTGCGACGACACCGCCGCCGCCTTCAGACCTAACCGCGCGCAAATCTTCTCTTCGATCTCCGGCGTCAGGTGAGCGAAGATTCCCACCGCGCCGGAAAATTTTCCCACCCGCAAGTCCTCGGCCGCAGCCGCGAAGCGCACAATATTGCGCTGCGTCTCCGAATACCAGTTTGCAATCTTGAAGCCGAACGTGATGGGCTCGGCATGAATGCCGTGCGTCCGCCCCACCATCGGCGTGTCTTTGAATTCCCAGGCACGGCGCTCCAGCACATCCGCCAGCCGCTCCAGGTCCTGCGCAATCAGTGCCGACGCCTGCTTGATCAGCAGCGCCTGTGCCGTATCCACCACATCATTCGACGTGAGGCCGTAATGAAACCAGCGCGCATGCGGCCCAACGATCTCGGCAACGGCCGTTGTGAAGGCAATCACATCGTGGCGCACCTCGGCTTCGATTTCCTGAATGCGCTCCACGCTGAAATCCGCGCGCTCGCGAATCGCCCGAGCCGCCTCCTTCGGCACCATCCCGGCCTCGGCCAAAGTCTCGGTCGCGGCCACTTCCACGGCCAACCAGGTGCGAAAGCGATTTTCGTCGCTCCAGATGCGGCCCATCTCCGGACGGGTATAACGCGGAATCAAGGCGGATGCGCCTCCTGTAGATTCTGCTGCAAGTGGGACAGAGGATTCTAAATGGTGCAGGGAGAAAGAGGCCAGCCCTGCATTTCCTCCACCCCATCCCGGCTCAACTCCAGTATCCTTTATCGTTCCGCGCAATCATTCCGCGCAGAGGATCTCATGCAGATACGAGTCAGTCTTTGCCATCTCCTGGTCGTCTTAGCTGTTTTCGAAACCGGCTTCTTGCACGCGCAGACACAAACTGCATCAACCGCGAAACAAGCTTCCCATGGGACGATGGATCGAGACCTGCTCGAAGTCACTATCCCCAAGCTGGAACAGCTCTACCGCAGCCACAAGTACACCGTGTCCGAAGTCGTTCACTGGTATGTGGCGCGCATCGAGAAGTACAACGGGATCTACCGCGCCGTGCAGAACCTCGACCTACCCGGAGCTCTAGCCACCGCCGCTCGCGAAGATGCGGAAGCAAAAACGGGTGGCAGCAACTTTGTGCGCGGCCCGCTGTGGGGCGTTCCGATCGTGACCAAGGCGAACACCAGCATAAAGGGTCTTATCACCACGGATGGATGGAAGGGCTACATCATCCCGGGCCATGAACTGGTCGCGCCCAAGGATGCGACCATCATCGCCAAGCTGCGCGCCGCCGGAGCCGTCATCCTCGGGCAAACCAATATGCCGGATTTCGCCGCCAGCGATACCAATCGCAGCACGGCCTACGGACGCACCGGCAATGCTTACGACGTTCGCTTCAGCCCGGGCGGTTCCTCCGGAGGCACGGTCACGGCAGTCACTTCCAATTATGCAGTCCTGGGCAACGGCACCGACACCGGCAATTCCATCCGCATGCCGTCAGCTACAAGCTCTGTCGTCGGTGTCTTCCCTACGCGCGGTCTGGTGAGCATTGCAGGCATCGCGCCCCTCGACTGGCTGCTCGACAACACAGGACCAATCGCCCGCGACGTCACCGACGCTGCGATCGCGCTCGGCGTGATGGCCGGAGAAGATCCTTTAGATCCCCGCACCATCGGCTCCTCCGCGAAAGCCCAGCCCGGCCCCTACATGCAGTACTTGAAACCAGATGCGCTCAAGGGAAAACGCTTCGGAGTGCCCGCCTTCATTCTTGCCGGAGCCGGCATTCCGTTTCAGGGCATTCCCGCGTTTGAATCGCCCGCCGAGGTGGCAGCCGACACCGACGCAGCCCGCCTCCCGCTGCGTCCGGAAACCCGCGAGGCTTTCATGAAGTCGCTTGAGGGCCTGCGGACCGCGGGCGCAACCGTAGTCTTCGACGATTCCATCCTCCCCGACAGCTTCGCGGTGACCATAGCTCGCGTCGGCACGTTTCCCTATGTCCGCGAAGGAACGGAAAAATTCCTCGCCGGGTACGGTCCCGCAGAATACCACTCGGCCGACGAATATCAAAAGGCCGTCGGCTCTCCCTTGCCCTCGACCATCATCGGAGGCGTCGACGATCTCAGCCGCAAAGATCGCCCGCCCGTGATCCAGGCCATCTTCGAAACCGACCCGCAGGCCGAAGCCAACGTCCTCGTGCCGCGGCGAAAGGCGCTCGAAATGTACTACGAAACACTCGACCGCCTGCACCTCGATGGTTTCGTCTATCCCGCAACCCAGATGCCTCCACCCGATGAGACCATGCCGCAGGACGGAAAGATCAGCGAAGGTCCACACAGCGACACAGGATGGGTCAACATGATCGGCGTCCCCGCGGTAGTCGTTCCCGGCGGATTCTATCCCAGCGGTCTCCCCTTCGGCCTGGAGATCTCAGCCCGCCCCTGGAAAGACGGCGACTTGCTAGGCTGGGCCTACGCCTACGAACAGGTCACGCGGCACCGTAGGCCTCCGGTGCTAGTCGAAAAAGGTCTGTTGCCGAACGCAAGATGACGTCTATCGATTACAGGCTATTCTGAAAGAATCCTGGCGCTGGCAGCTTCGTGCCCAAACGGCATACAATGTTGATTCGAGCTCCGCTATGTCGCCCACGCCAGAAGATTTAACCATCATCAAAGATGACATGATCGCCTTCATCGAAGGCCACGGCATGAGCCGCTTCCACGGCTACGTGGACTACGAAGAAGTGCAGTGCGTCATGTGGGAGATGGGCACGAATCCCGATGGCTGGAAGGATTTTGTCGAGCTCGCCAAAAGCGCCGGCACTCCATTCCTCACCATGCATTCCTGGAAGCTCGAGCGCGAGGAACTCGACGAACTGGTGCAGCGCCTCACCCACTCCGAGTTCTCCGACGGCGACGACGTAGAAGACGCACGCTGGCTCCGCGCCCATCTCGGCAAGGTAGGATTTCTGCAGTTAGGCTGGGCCTACCAAGGATCGATGTTCTTGTGCGAAGTCAGCACCGATTGGTACGACCGCTACCAGCGCCTGCTCGAAGTCTCTGAAGATTTCGGCGGCATCCCCATCGACGAACCCGACCAGGACGACGAAGGCTAAGGCTAAAGTGCGCTGGGAATTGGCTGCCGAAGACCCACTCCGCGTGCACAGCCTGGCGACGGCCCTCCGCGATCTACCTGATCTCCCGATTCCAAATCAAGCGCGGAATCATAACAAGCAAGCCAGTCCGCTTCATACCCTCGCCCGCCTGCTCATCCGCCGCGGCATCAGCGATCCCGAGTCCGCAGCTCGCTTCCTCTTCCCGTCTCTCGATCACCTGCACGCACCCGAAGAAATGCTCGGCCTGCGGGCCGCCGTCGACCGCATCGACGCCGCGATCGAACGCAAAGAGCCCATTCTCGTCTATGGCGATTACGACGTCGATGGCACCATGGCAGTCATCATCCTGAAAACTGCAATCGAACTCTGCGGAGGCGCCGCCGATTTTCACGTACCCCACCGCATTCGCGAGGGCTACGATCTCCGCGACGATGTAATCGAGCGCGCCGCAGCCGCAGGCATTCGCCTCATCATCAGCGTCGACATGGGCATCCGCGCCTTCGCCCCTGCGGAAACCGCGCAGCGCCTGGGCGTCGACCTCATCGTCACCGACCATCACTTACCCGGACCCGATGGCGTTCCCCGCGCGTTAGCGGTGGTCAATCCCAATCAGGCGGGATGCCAATATCCCTACAAACAGCTTTGCGGAGCGGGAGTGGCCTTCAAGGTCGCGCAAGGATTAATGCAGCGGCGCCTGGAGGAAAAGGATCAGCTCCGCATGTTGCGATCATTCCTGAAAGTGGTGGCAATTGCCACCATCGCCGATTCGGTTCCGCTCACCGGCGAGAATCGCGTGTTTGCCAAACTTGGCCTCGATGCTCTGCGGCGCGCGGTGAATCCCGGGCTTAAGGCTCTGCTCGAGGTAGCGCAGATTTCCAGCAAGCGCCCGCCCACTTCCACCGAAGTTGCCTTCCGCATCGCCCCCCGCATCAACGCCGCCGGCCGCATGGATGTCGCCCGCGACGTGATCGAACTATTCAGCGTGAAAGACGCCGCGCGAGCCCGCGACCTCGCCGCGAAACTCGATCGTCTCAACGCCGACCGCCAGGAGGAAGAGCGCCGCATTTTGAGCGCGGTCGAAGAGCGCATCGCCGGCGACCCGGCATTGTATGACGCCTACTGCATCGTGGTCGATGGCGAAGGCTGGCACCGCGGCGTGATCGGCATTGCGGCCACGCGCGTAGTCGAGCGCTACCACCGCCCCGCCATCGTCATCGAGCGCGAAGGCGAAGAGGCCTTCGGCTCCGGCCGCTCCATTCGTCCCTTTCACCTGCTTGAGGCCGTCGAGTCCTCGCACGCTCTTTTCACCCGCTACGGTGGACACTCCCACGCCTGCGGCTTCGCCATGCCGTCGGCAAATGTCGCTCAACTGCGCGTCGAACTCGATGCCTTCGCGCGCACCCGCCTAACCCCGGCGGATTTCGATCCCGTGCTCGAGCTGGAAGCAGAACTCGATCTTGACGAAATTACTCCTTCACTTTTTCGCGTGTTGCAATTGCTCGAACCCCACGGAGCGGGAAATCACGAGCCCGCATTCGCCGCCCGCGGTGTCCATTTGATCGCTCCCCCGAAAATCCTGAAAGACAAACACATCAAGCTGAAACTGAAAGCGGGAGACGACAACCAAGGCCACGAATTCTCTCCGCGAGAATCCGCGCAAGAACCCGAAAGAGAAGAATTGTCAGCAGTTGCGATTCTAGCCACTCCAAACTGTCATCCAGATGGCGCAGCCATCCGTCGCAACGAAAAAGCCGAAGCCAAAGGTTTTCAACTGAGAACTGAGAACCGAGAACTGAGAACTGTTTTCAACGCCCTGGGCTGGCGCATGGCCGAACGCCTGCAGCAGTCGCCGCTCCTGGCCGGGGACGCCATCGACATTGCTTTCACCATCGGCCACAACGACCACCCCGACTTCGGTGGCCTGGAGCTAACTTTGCAGGATCTTAAGTCCGTAATCCGCGACTCGGAAAGAATCCCAAAGCAGAGATGAATCGGCTTCCGGGAAGGGTTCGACCCCAAGTTGAAGTTTCCTACCAGCCATGTAAATATCGTCGTCGCCCCCGGCCGCCCGATTGGATAGAAACGATATGGAAGCCCTTCTGACCAGAATTCAAAAGCTCATTGCCGTCGCGTTGGCGGTTCTTCTAGTCATCGTTGTAACGCTTTCCACCATACATCTAGGTTTCCTGATTGCAGAAGAGATCTGGACGCCTCCGCGGTTCCTCATCCCGGTGCAAGGCCTGCTCGAAATCTTCTCGTTCTTCCTGTTGATCCTTATCGGCGTCGAGTTGCTGGAGACCCTGAAGGCATACCTCCGGAGGGATGTCATTCATGTTCGCCTCGTCCTCGAAGTGGCCCTCATCGCCATGGCCAGAAAAGTCATCATCCTCGAGCCCAACGCCATTCCGGCCGCGACCCTGTTTGGCGTCGCGGCTCTGATCCTCGCGCTGGCCGTGGCCTTCTACTTTGAGAGACAAGCGCACCGGGAACAGCCTCTTGATTGATCCTGCATTGTAATGGCGGCGTTCCCACACCGCTAATCCCCGTCACTCTCACCCGCCGCTTCCATTAGACTGAACCTAGCAATGCCGCTCCCCATCTACCGCCTGCGCCGCTGGCTGGTCGTGATCGCCGTGCTGTTCACCGCAACGGTATCGGGAATGTATTTCTACGCCCGCCTGCGCCAGCGCAATGTGCTGAAGGAGCTCCCCAACAAGATTGGGATCGACATCAAGCAGACCGCGAACGGTTTTCAGTTTTCTAAGTCGGACGGCAATCGGACCCTGTTCACCGTCCAGGCCGGCAGCCTCAAACAATTCCAGCTTGACGGCAGCGCCGAACTGCACCACGTCAGCGTGATTCTCTACGGCCGCGATTCCTCCCGCTTCGACCAGATCTACGGCGACGATTTCTCCTACGACAAGAAATCCGGCAACATCACGGCCCACGGAGACGTCCAGATCGATCTGGAATCAAACCCGACCGGTGAAACCGGACCGGATCAGGGAACTCCCAGAGAACTCAAAAATCCCATCCACCTCGAAACCACAGACCTCGTCTTCAACCAAGGGAGCGGAGACGCTTTCACCAGCGCGCGGGTTGATTTCCGCACACCCCAGGCCACAGGCTGGGCCGTCGGCGTGCAGTATTCCGGCAAGAGCAACACGCTCACTCTGGTTTCGCAGATTCATGTGACGCTGGGAGGGCCGCAGCCAGGCACACTCGTCGCCACTCACGGCAGAATCACGCACGACCCTCACCAAGTCGTGCTGGAAAATCCCCGCATCGAGCGTGCAGCCGGAACCATGCAAGCCGAAGAAGCGACATTCTTTCTCGGGCCGGAAAACGAAGTGCACCGCATCCTGGCCACCGGCAACGTCAACGCCGAATCCAGCGGAGACGACGCTGACCAGACGCGCGCCCGCGCCGATGAAGCCGAGATGTTTCTGATCGGCAAACAAAACCTGCTGCACACGGCCACGCTGACCGGCAACGTCCACCTCGAGCGCATCGGCTCACAACCCATGCAGGGCGATGCCGGACGCGCGATCTTAGATTTTCAAGGCCGGAACGAATTGAAGAAAGTGCATGCCACCGACGGAGTCCATTTGGCGCAACACCCGAACCGCACCGGCACGCCGACAACGGATGCCACAGAACGCGCCTCGCAACCCCAGAATTTCGATCTAAACGCGCCCACTGTCGATTTCTTTATCGCGGACGCTAATCGGCTCGACCACGCCGAAACCTTCGGAGCAGCAAAGATCACAATTTCCCCAGCCCAGAATTCGAGCCCAGCTGCTGCGCAAAAATCTGTCCACACCGTAGTAACCGCCGGCCGTTTCGACGCGAAATTTGCCGCGACTCCCGCCGGCTCAAGCCGGCTGACCTCGATCCACGGCGCGCCCGACGCGAAGATTGTGAACTTCACTCCGCAACTACCCGACCGCGTCAGCACCAGCCAGACGCTCGATGCCCTATTTCTCCCCCAGGGAGGAATCTCCTCGATCATCCAGAAGGGAAATGTGGCCTACGATGACGGCCAGGTTCCCACCAAACGCACGCAAGCCTGGGCAGACAAAGCGGTATACACTCCCGCCGACCGCATTCTCGTGCTGACCGGCAGCCCGCGCGTCTCCGAAGGCAGCATGGTAACTACGGCGCGCACCATCCGCATCGACCGGGCCACCGATGACGCCTTCGCCGACGAAGACGTGAAAAGCACCTACAGCGAACTCCAGGAGCAACCGAACGGAGCGCTCCTGGCCTCGGCGTCGCCAATTCACGTAACTTCCGCCACCATGACGGCGCACAACTCCCCCGCAGTCGCTCTGTACCGGGGCGACGCCCGTCTGTGGCAGGACGCCAACATCGTCGAAGCCCCCTCGATCCAGTTTGACCGGGACCGCCGTTTCCTCGTCGCCCAGGGTACGGCCACGCAACCGGCTTCCACAGTGCTCGTGCAAGCCAAACTGGCACGGCCAGATAGTCCTCAACCGGCCAGACTCCAGCCAAATAGCGCTCAACCCGCCAAAGTCCAGGTCGCAGGAGAAGGCAAAACGAAGGCAAAGCCTGAGGAGAAGCGGGGCGATGCCCCCTTAGCTATCACGTCAGCCCGGCTCACCTATGCCGACGCCGACCGCCTGGCTCACTATGAAGGAGGAGTAGTAGCCAAGGGCAGCAACTTCACCGCTTCCTCCAACACCATGGACGCCTACCTCGTGCCGCGCAGCCAAACCTCAAGCAATCAGCCACTTGCGGGTCCTATTTCGGGACCAGGTCAGCTCGATCACCTGGTTGCGAAGGGCAATGTAATCGTCCAGCAGCCCACTCGGCGAGCCGAGGGAAAGACCTTGGTCTACACAGCCTCGGACGACAAATTCGTCCTCACCGGCGGACCGCCCAGCATTTTTGATGCCGAACGTGGCAAAGTTACCGGGGTTTCGTTGACTTTCTTTAGGGGCGATGATAGGGTGCTCGTAGAAGGCGAAGCAAGTACTCCTGTGGTAACTCAGACCCGAGTGGCCCGTTAATGGCAAGATAAATGCGTACCCTGGCGACCGATGAGATTGGCAAATCGTACAAGGGCCGCCGGGTCGTAAACGGTGTCAGCTTGCGGGTCGAGCAGGGCGAAGTAGTTGGTTTACTTGGCCCGAACGGTGCAGGCAAGACAACCACGTTTTACGCAATCGTGGGTCTGATCCCCCCGGACACTGGCCGCGTGTTGTACGACGGTCAGGACATTACTGACGTTCCCATGTACCTGCGGGCGCGCCAGTATGGCATCAGTTATCTCCCTCAAGAAGCTTCGGTTTTTCGCAAACTTACAGTCGAAGAAAACATCCTCGCGGTTCTTGAGGCGCAGCCCATGTCCTGGCACGAGCGCCGCGAGAAGATGGAGAAATTCATCGATGAACTCGGGCTTGAGCACATCCGGCAGAATCGAGGCTACGCCCTCTCGGGCGGCGAGCGTCGCCGCGTCGAAATCGCCCGCTGCCTATGCATCAGCCCAACTTTCATTTTGCTCGACGAACCGTTTTCCGGGATCGACCCCATCGCCGTGTTAGACCTGCAGAAAATCATCAGCAGCCTAAGGGCCAGCGGCATCGGTGTATTGATTACCGACCACAACGTGCGCGAGACTCTTTCAGTAACCGACCGCGCCTACATCATCGACGACGGCCGCATCTTCCGCCAGGGCCAGCCCGAACAGCTGGCCACAGATCCGGAAGTAAGAAGGGTTTATTTAGGAGAGAGCTTCTCGCTGGTATAGGTTCGGGAAGGGCATGGCTTAAGCCGTGCCGCCAACAGGGGAAAATGATGCGCCTTTAGGCGCTGAGGAAGAGGGCGGCGAGGAAAGCCGTATGACGAAACGAAACGGGAACCCGAGCATAACTCTCTGGCCTCCCAAAATGTTGCGGGTCGCGGGGAAATGGAAAAGGGACATGAGCCCGGAGCAGGCAGCGCAGGTTATTCAGCGTTTCTTGACGGAGACCGAACTCTACCCATTTGAGTGGACCGATTTTGCGGAGACGAAACAGCAAGACCCGAGGGTCGAACTCTACAGAAAACGCTGCGACAAGCTAAGTCCGTTGGTAAATAGACCAGGGGAGATGGATCAGACCGCAGTCGCGGAGCTGAGGTCGATCATTGAGAAGTTGCGATCCACGGCAAGCACTGAGGCTTTGAAACGTTGAAACATGGTCCTACTACAGCACAAACTGAGCGTCAAACTATCCCAACGCCAGATCCTCACCCCGGGCCTGGTGCAGATGGTTTCCGTCCTCGCGCTCAACAAGCTCGAACTCAAGGACATGATCAACGCCGAGATGGTCGAGAACCCGGTTCTCGAAGAGCTCGAAGATTCCGTCCCGCTGATCGACGAGATAGGCCGTAAAGAAGAAGAGCGCGACCGTCCCGCTCCCGCATCAGGCGAAGAAGCGCCCATCACCGCCGAAAAGAAAGACCCATTCGAAGAGATCGATTTCGGCTCCTTCTTCCAGGACTATCTCGATCCCGGCTATCGCACCCGCGGTGAGATGGAAGAAATCGAGCGCCCCTCGTTTGAAAACTTCCTCTCGAAGCCAACGAATCTAACCGATCACCTGGCCTGGCAACTGGGCGCGCTAAGCCTGAGCCGCGCCGTGCGCGAAGCCGCCGAGCAGATCATCGGCAACCTCAACGAAGACGGCTACCTGATCGCGAGCGACGAAGAAATGTTAGGCGTAGCCCCCCCCGCGCCTCCCGAAGCCGACGCCGCCGCCTCCAGGAATATCGCCAGCGAAGCCCAGGCTCTGGGCCTGGTCGAGGCTGAAGTCGGGGACGAAGCGCCGCTGGGCGAAGCAGCTTCCGAAGACACAAGCCTGAACTCAAGCGCCTCCGCAACCGACGCAAACAAATTCTCCGCCGCCAATCTTCTTACGGGAAACTCCTTCGACCAAGTGGACGGCATGTCACCCACGTCCCTCTCAATCGAACCCTTCCTCCCCGGACGCAACGGAAACTCCGCGGCAGCCGCTGCTCCCGCGCCCGAACCACCGTCCACCACTCCACACCCAGTCTACAAACCGACCTTCACCCCGGCCGATCTCCAGGAAGCCCTCGAAGTGATTCGCCAGCTCGATCCTCCAGGCGTAGGTTGCCGTACCCTGCGCGAATGCCTGCTGCTGCAGTTGCGTTATCACCAGCACCAACTCGCGCACCACAAGAACGGAAACCACGCCGCAGAAAAGCCCGGCGAGAAAAACGGCAACGGCACCGCCCAAATCCTCGAAGACGCCATCGCCGTGGTCGACCAGCACCTGCGCGCCGTGCAAAGCAAGCAACACAAAGAAATCGCGAAAGCCATCGGACGCCCCGTCGATGCCGTCCAGCAAGCCATCGACTACATTCGCACCCTCGATCCCCGCCCCGGCCTGCAGTACAACAAAGTCCAGGCCCGCCTTATCGAGCCCGACGTAGCTTTCATCAAGCACGGCGACGAGTGGCTGGTTCTCATGAACGACGATGACCTGCCTCAACTCCGCCTCAACCCGGCCTACAAGAAGTTGATCACCCGCGACACCAATGACAAAAATACGCGCGACTACGTGAAGGAGCGCTACAAGAGCGCCATCCAGCTCATCAAGAACATCGAGCAGCGCAAGCAGACCATCACCAAAGTCTGCTACTGCATAGTCGCTCGCCAGCAGGATTTTCTCGAAAAAGGCATCGACCAGCTGAAGCCCATGATGATCAAGGAGGTCGCTGAAGAAATCGGAGTGCACCCCTCCACCGTGAGCCGCGCCGTGGCCAGCAAGTACGCTCACACCCCCCAAGGCGTATTCGAGTTGCGTTATTTCTTCAGCGAAAGCGTCCAGGGTCCCGAAGGCGGCAACACATCGCTATTAATCCTAAAGCGCCGCGTCAAAAAGCTAATCGAAGAAGAAGACCCCAGCCGCCCATTAACCGACGAGCAACTAACCCGCATCCTGCAATCGCAAGGCATCCAGGTAACCCGCCGCACCGTAGCAAAGTATCGTGAAGATATGCGCATTCCCAGCACGCATCAACGCAGAGTAAAAGAGTAGCGCCGGCGTCCCGCCGGCAATGCAGTGCCCAATCGACCGAGCAAGACTCAAGGAGGGCCGCTCGTGAACGTGGAATACACCGGCAGGCACTACGAGGTAACTCCCACCATCCGCAAAGAAGTAGAAACCGGACTCACCAAACTCCGCAAAATCCTCGGCGACCGCTTCGAAACCAAAGTCATCCTCACCGTAGAAAAACACCGCCACAAAGCCGAAATCACCATCAGCCCGCGCAACGGCCCGCTAGTCGGCCTGGCCCAGGCCAAAGACATGTCGATCGCCGTCAACGAAGCTCTCGACCACCTCGAAAAACAAGCGGTCAAATACAAAACCCGCTGGCAATCAAAGAAACGCTCCGCCCGCAAAACTGAAGAAGTAAAGAAGTGGAACGGCCACTCCCCGCAAGAAGCCGCTACCATCCAGACTGCCGTAGGCTTAACCGAAAAAACAGCCATAGCAGTAGTCGTCCACCGCTATCCCGCCGTAGCCAAGACCACCGAAGTCCACCTGGTCCGCTCCAACGAAGCCGTAGCCATGCGCCCCATGACCCTCGAAGAGGCTATCAAAGAAGCCCACTTCCGCGACCGCGACGTCTTCGTCTTCCGCGATCCCAAAGGCAAAGTAATGGTCCTCCACCGCACTAGAGACGGCAAAATGGAGCTAATCGAAGCCCCATAAATTGTGTAGAGAAGGGTCTTCTACCCTCAGCCGAACCCACCACCCTGTCATCCTGAGCGAAGCGGATGATTCTCGAAGAGAATCATCCGCGCGGTCGAAGGACCCCGTTCCCCTCAGCAGCGCCCGAAGCCCAACGAGGAGTTTCCACCACACCTGCACACCGCGAAAGAGCAGGCGCCGCAGCTCCGCGGGAAGAATGGAATACGCGCTGAGCGAAGAGTCTTCAACCTCAGATGTTGCCCGCAGGAGCTCTCGTTCCCCCGCGAATCCCCACCTCACCCCTGATCCAAAAACGGCGCCTGTAGCCCGTTGTCGCACCAGTCATAATTCACCAGCCACTGCGCTGTCCCGACCGCCGACACATCCAGTTGCGGAGGCACCGCACGGAACGCAAATGGCAGATCACCGCCCCAGGGCTTCGTTCGGAATCCAAACTGCTCAAATACGCGCCGCATCTCGGCATGGCAGCAACTGAGAAATACTGTGCGCGGCTTCTCATCTTCGCTGCCAGCTTCCACCACGGCCAGCAGAATTCCGTACGCCAATGCCGTCGCATCTTCGCCATCGCATTGCGCCACCACGAGGTGATTTTGCGCCTCATTCAAAATGACATAACCAATCGTCCCGCGGCGGCCCAGAATTCGGAAAAGCCGGTAGCGCACAAAACTCAGCGACACGTTGTATCTCCAATCCAGATATTCAACCGTCGGTGCGAATCGAAAAATAAATGGAGAACACCTCGGCAACAAATCCTCAGAATATGAACTTTCCTCGCAGACGCTAATCCGCTCTCTGACATCCGCCACTATGCGCCCGGCAAACTTCGAAATCCTCGTTCCTGCCAGCTGCCGAATCGCGCTATTCGCGGTGCCCTTCCACCACGCCTTCCCCGGATACAAGGAGCACGGTCCATTCAGAAAATAGCCTCTTACCCCGGGAAGCGGCACCCACCCATAATGCTGCAGCACCGTGAGCGCCTTCCGGCTCACCACCAAAGTCATGCCAAAGCTGTCGGGGTTCGCTGCCGCCGAGAATTTGGTGAGCTCGCCTCCCACGCCGGGCTGCAGCGAAAACCAGTTTGATCCAATCCGGATCCCGATCTCGCGTGTCTCGCCTTTCCACTGATGCTCAAACCGCAGCAACTCTCGCCCCAGAGTTCCCACCACCTTACCCGAGTCCGAAACATAGAGGTACAGCTTGCACCAAGCTCGAGTCGCATAGTAGTAGTCCACAAATGGCCGGTGACTCAGGTTCATATTCCCCGGCACGCGCGCGACCATCTCCTGCAGGTCATCGAAATGTCCCGGAGTGTATTCAATGATCGGCATCACAGAACAAGAAGGCAGGAAGAAAGGAACAGAGGAATGCGCGAACGCTGCCCCCAAGCGCAGAGGAGTGTACTACAGACAGTGCGGAATTTCCGATCTGCGCAGGGCGCGGCGTCGATGAGTTCAATGGGGATTTATCGCCATCTATCGGCTGCTGCGGGTCTCTTGCCCACGCCTGGAACAATAAAGAGGGTGGAACGCGCCCCGCCCCCCGCCCCGCCTTTGCGCTCCAAACAACCCACCCCGAGTAGCAGGCTACTGAACGCGCTCCCCCGACAACCTGCGTACTCCTTCGGAGAATCGGGCCATAAGCAAGTCGAACTCGTCCGCCTTTTCGCGTCCGTGCGTGGCTTCGACGGCGGTGAGCATCGGCGTCGTGAGTGCATCAAGAGCGTCGCCCAGGGTGGTTCGGCTGGTTCGGTGCTTGCTCAGAAGCTCGCGTATTTCAATGACTAAAGGGCGGACCCGTTCGGGCCCCTGACCAAGCTTGTTCCGCAGGCTGGTGCCCCCGCGTACCAGTGCTTGCCCGATATGATGCCAGAGCTGTTTCGCTGAAGCGAAATAAACTCGATCACGCTTCACCACTACATGCTGAGCGTCTTCCACAAATCCCGTTCGGGGAATGAGACAAAAGCGAGCATTCCTCATCGATTCCGAGAATCCCCTCACGTCTTCGTAGAAATCAGAAGAAAGCAGGTTCAACTCGTTCGTCCTTACGCCTTCGTAGTTGTCCTTTAGGATGTTGATCTTTACCGTGGTCAGCGCGTCGATCCCGTCGACGAGGCTGGTTTGGCGCTTGATCAGAAGTTTCATGATTTCATCTGCTAAGCGGTCCCTTTCAGGACGTTCTTTTAAGTGGTCCCTTTCGGGACGTTGTTTTTCGGTCACAACTGGAAGTTTTCCAGTCTTCGAGAAGACCTTGAAGTCAGCCTTAGACATCAAATATTCGTAGTAGAAGACGGGAAGATCGTCGGTTCCGGGAACGTTATGGGACTGTCCCTTGATGTTTCTTAGCTTCGCCAATAACTCCTCGTCTGTGATGTCGATAAAGTTGCTGCCCGGATACATATCGTCAAAAACAGCTGCAGCAAGTACGAGTTTTCCGTCGGGTGTGCGGAGGCTTAGCAGGCCGAGGTACTGGCCGCCGACGGTAGCACCTGGTAGATATGCCGTCGTCAACAAGACGGATAATTCCTGCCACTCTTTGCTCTTCCAGAAGTCCATCGCCCCTACGAATATTTCATGTTACGGTTCTTTAGTAGCCATAGGTCTCACGTCTGAGAACTTGATGTACCCGGCTATCGGCCTGTCAAAGAACCAAAAGTCTGGTTCTACTTCCACTCCACCTATTGACTGCATGTACTCCTTGGTTCCCAAAGTCCGGACACTTGTCCCTGTTTTACCCCAATAGTTAGATTGAACCCACATGCCGCTGCCATCGGCGGCTTCCCAATATCTCGAAATTGCGGCTTCTCCAGTCGAACGAATTACTCCCGGCGACGGTTCGTAATAGCTCTTGTACATAGGTAGCCCTTCCGCTGTCAGTCCTTTACCTGGCGGTCCATCAGCTGAGCTCGAATTCCGCGCTGGTACCTCTTGCGTCGAAGACATTGTAAGCTAAGCCCGCAGCGACTGTTCTGCCCAACGCGATCGTCATGGATCGTTCCCGAGCATTCAGGGCCGTCGAGAGAATCATGATTACTCGCCAGGACCATTTCTTCCTTCCCTAGCCATGTTGAAAGCTGAGGGTTGATGAATAGCATTTTGGAAGAATTGTAACGAAAGGCACTTGTTCTCAACTGGTTCGGATCGTAGGACATAACGGGCAACGCAGAAGTTTTCCACACCTGCCGTGTGACATCTAACCTTGTGCCCACCATTTAATTCGCGCGATCATGGTCGAGGCAGACGTACCGAACGCAGCCTCAGCGGCGAGCCCCTAAGTCCTATGCTCTCTAGATTTTGACCTCTAAGTTCTTTGACATGCGGATTTTGCGGGCAATTCCTTGCTTAACTCGATGATTTTAAGGGTCGAGGGGGGAGGGGGGATACCCCACATTTTCACCCGCCTCCTTAGCCGGAAACGGTCGCGCGCAGATTTATTTCGATCAGAAATTCACAGCGTGAGACGACCAGCGAATACGAGCAGCACCGCGGTGTTAGAATTTCGCCGCCGAGGGAAACTGCCGATGACGACTTGCAGGCACCCTACTATCTTTTCCGTCCTGCTCCTTCTAATGGGCTGCAGCGTATCGCATCCCGCGCAAGCGCAAGCGACCACGCCACAATCAAAACTATCCGTCCACTGGGAAGAGCTGACAGCCGCCGACTTCCGCGAAGGCATTCAGCGCTCGCAAGGTACGTGCCTCCTGCCCTTCGGCATCCTGGAAAAACACGGGCCGCATCTCCCGCTAGGCACCGATCTGCTCGACGTCCGTTACGCCGCGTTGCAAGCAGCCGAGCAGGAATACGCTGTCGTCTTCCCCGAATATTATTTCGGACAAATCGCCGAAGCCCGCCACGAGCCCGGAACCATCGCCTACAGCCGCGAAATGCAACTCGCCCTGCTGCAGGAAACCACCGACGAAATGGCTCGCAACGGCTGCAAGAAAATCATCATCGTCAACGGCCACGGCGGCAACGAGCACCTGCTCCCGTTCTTCGCCCAATCGCAGCTCGACAAGCCTCACGACTACGTGGTCTACGTGTTCGACCGAAGAAGCCCGGAATCAGGAGGCCCTCCGAAAAAGACCACCATCGACATGCACGCCGGCGAAAGCGAAACCTCGAAAATGCTGATCGCTCGCCCCGACACCGTCCACCTCGACCGCGCCAACCAGGAATCCGGCGCCGACCAGCACCGCCAGAATCTTCCGGAAGAGGTCTACACCGGCATCTGGTGGTACGCGCGCTTCCCCAACCACTATTCCGGCGACGGCTCCGCCGCGACAAAAGAATTAGGAAAATTTCAGATGGATTGGTGGATCGACGCGGTAGCAAAGGCAATCCGAGCCATCAAAGCCGACGAAGTCAGCCTGAAGCTGCAAAACGAATTCTACGAAAAGAGCAAACACCCGCTGGATACGCAACCGTAATGCCGCGACTTTCAGGAGCTTCCAATCAGCACGCCGGTGATAAAGACCAGCACACCACCGAGCCCAACTTGCAGCGCTGCCGAAATCCATGGAGTATCCATATAGCGGCGGCGGATCCAGGTAATCACACCCAGTTCGGCTATCACTACGGCTCCCGCGGCCCACAATGCCATCCGAAAGTTGTTTATCAGGAATGGCAGCGTGTGTCCGATTCCGCCGAGCGCTGTCATCAAGCCACAGATCACGCCACGTACCCATGGATGACCGCGCCCAGTCAAGCTGCCGTCATCCGAAAGCGCTTCGGTAAATCCCATGCTGATTCCGGCGCCTACAGATGCGGCAATGCCGACGAGCAATGCATCGTGAGGCTTTCGGGTGGCGAATGCAGCAGCGAACACCGGAGCCAGCGTGGAGATGGAACCGTCGATTGCGCCGGCCAAACCCGGCTGCACAATCTGCAGGACAAAAAGGCGGCGCTGGGCCAATTCTTCATCGGCTTTCACGTTAGCCGGAAGTTTTTCCTTGTCCAGTTCCATCGCGCGCTCTTCGTGCTCGCGTTCTTCGTTGATAAGATCGTCAAGCAGTTGCCGGACTCCGGCGTCCTGGGTACGTGCTGCAGCCTTCTCATAAAATCTCCGCGTCTCCACTTCCATGGTGCTGGCTTCCTTGCGCACCGCCTCAATGCGCAGCGGGCGCATCAACCAAAGTGCCGGACGCTCCACGAACCCGCGCACGTCTTGGCGCCGGATCAAGGGAATATGTTCGCCAAACTTCTGCCGGAAGAGTTCGATGAGCCGCCTGCGGTGCCCCGACTCCTCCTCGCGCATGCCCTCAAACATCGCCGCCGACGCAGGATAGTCTGGCCGCAACCCTTCCGCAAAGTCGGCGTACACCCGCTCGTCTTCTTCTTCCAGCGCAATCGCCAGAGCCAGCACTTCCCGTTCGGTGAGTTCCTCAAACTTCTTCATGGCGACCTAGCTTACATTTCCAAGCCGGGCTTAGACAAATCGGAAACCGGCTTAGAAGCTCTCCCGCCTTCAGTGCTACTATCGAATTCATGACGCCTCGGAAATCATCGGGGTCCCGCAAGCGGTCAAACCCATCGCGCACGGGGAAGAAAGCGCGGCTGGCTTCGCATAAAGCGGCGCGCAAAACTGCGCATAAAAGCTCGCATGCCCCGGAACTGGTCATCATCACAGGGATGAGCGGATCAGGCAAAGCGTCGGTGCTAAAGGCTTTCGAGGATCTGGGCTACTACTGCGTCGACAATCTTCCCGTCGAACTGATCCCGCGTTTCGCGGAGATGGCGTTGCAGTCGGCCGAGATCCGCCGCACCGCACTCGTTGTGGACGTGCGGGAAGGCTCTCAACTCGAACAACTCCCCGGCATTCTGAAGGCAGTACGGCGCATGATCCCGACCAAGGTCGCCTTCCTCGAAGCCTCCGACGCGGTGCTGATGCGGCGTTTCAGCGAGACGCGCCGACCGCATCCCTTGGGCACGGACACGCCGGTCAATGCCTCGCTCAAGGCTGAACGGCGCCATTTGGCGAGCATCCGTTCGTTGGCCGACATCGTCATCGACACGTCGAAGTTCAACGTACACGAACTGCGCGCCCACATCACCGAGCGTTTCCGCCAACAGGCAGCGGAGAAAAGCATTCTGGTTTCGTGCGTGAGCTTCGGCTTTCGCCACGGAGTGCCTGAGGAAGCAGACCTGGTTTTTGACGTGCGTTTTCTTCCCAACCCGCACTTCGTGCCGGAATTCCGGCCGCTCACGGGTCGCGATCCGCGCGTCGCCAGGTACATTCGGTCTTTTCCGCAAGCGAAGAAGTTTATCCCGCGCATTTCCGATCTGCTGGTTGACCTGATGCCGCATTACATTCACGAAGGCAAGAGCTATCTGACCATAGGCTTTGGCTGCACTGGAGGTCAGCACCGCTCGGTGATGATCGCCGAAGAAGTCAGCAAGCGGCTGCACAAAGCTGGATACCGCGTGAAGGTGGTGCATCGGGATATGCCGAAGTAGGAACCCATGTGCACAAGAAACAAGGCGGTTACTTTGGGATTCCACTCCGGCGCAGTAAAATAGGCGCTTGCACCCCATGACTATGCCACCGTCAGTAAGCCATTGCGGCCTGCTGGGAGCGCTATGCGCCAACTGACGCGCCTCGTCCGCTACGTGTTCCCGTTTTTGCTGCAGTTGTTGCCGGGCGTGTTGATGTTGGCCGCAGTAGGTTTTCTGGAAGCATTTCGGCTGGTCCTATTGAAGCCTGTGCTGGACCGGGTGCTGGTTCCCGCCTCGGGATCAGAAAACATCGTTCTCTTCACGATTCCTCACGCAGGACGCGCAATTTATCTCCAACAGTTCGTTCCATCTCACTTCCGCAATGCATGGACGATCGTGGCCTATGCGCTAGTGGCCTCGACCTTACTCAAAGGAATTTTCGATTATTGCGGGACTTACTTGGTGAACCACGCCGGGTTCGGCATGATCACGAGCCTGCGCAACGACCTCTACAACTCGGTCTTGCGGAGGTCGTCCGCTTTTTTTCAGAAGCATCCGACCGGGACGCTTGTCTCGACCATCGTGAACGACATTGAGCGCGTGCAATATGCGATGTCGAGCGTGCTGGCGGAGTTCCTGCAGCAGTTCTTCAGCTTCGTCTTTATTGCGGGCGCGGTAGTGGTGCTGGGCCGGGGCCTGGCGTGGGTGCTGCTGCTGTTCGTCCCATTCATCGTTTTGTCCGCAGTCCGCATTGGCCGTCGCGTGCGCACGACCACACGTCGAGGGCAGGATCAGTTGGCCGACGTACAAAACCTTCTGCACGAAACCATCACTGGTAATCGCATCGTGAAAGCGTTTGGTATGGAGTCGTGGGAAGTCGCGCGATTTCGGGCCGCCGCGAACCGTCTGTTTCGCGCCAACCTGCGCTCTGTGGCAGCGGCGGCCATCAGTTCTCCACTAATGGACAGTTTCGGCGCGATTGCACTCGCTTTGATGTTGCTGCTTGGCCGCGAAAGAATTGCCCACAATCAGTTCACTTTAGGCGACTTCGTGGCGTTTTTCGCAGCGATCTTGGCTTTGTACAACCCGGTCCGCAAATTTGCCCTCTTCAACAACAACTTCCAGCAGGCCCTGGGCGCATCAAGCGAAATTTTCAAGTTCATGGACATCGAAGATGATGTTCGCGAAAAGCCGCGCGCCAGCCGCTTGCCCGCGTTCGCCAAGACAGTCCAGTTCGATCACGTCAGCTTCACTTACGGCAGCGAAGGCGAAGATGCCCGCGTCTTGCACGACATCAACCTCGAAGTTCGCCGCGGAGAAGTCGTGGCCATCGTCGGCTCCAGCGGCTCAGGCAAGAGCACGCTGGTTCACCTCATCCCGCGTTTTTTCGATGCCACAGAAGGTCGCTTGCTCATCGACGGCTCCGATGTGCGCGACGTGACGCTGGCTTCTCTGCGAGAGCAGGTTGGAATTGTCACGCAGGAAACCGTCTTGTTTAACGACACGGTCCGCAACAACATCGCCTACGGCCAGCCGCACGTCGCGCTCAAAGAAGTTGAAGCCGCGGCCCGCGCCGCTCTGGCCCATGACTTCATCCGCGCCCTGCCTGCGGCATACGATGAAGTAATCGGAGAGCGCGGCGTGCGCCTTTCCGGCGGAGAACGGCAGCGCATCGCCATTGCCCGCGCCATTCTGAAGAACGCGCCCATCCTTATTCTGGACGAAGCCACGTCGGCACTCGACAGCGAATCGGAAGCTCTGGTGCAATCGGCGTTGCATAATCTGATGAGTGGCCGCACCGTGTTTGTGATTGCGCACCGGCTTTCGACCGTGCGCCGCGCCGACCGCATTGTGGTGATCGAGAATGGCGCCATCGCCGACATTGGCGCGCACGAAGACCTAATGACGAAGCTGGGCACATACCGGCGTCTTTACGAGTTGCAGTTCGCTGACTTCGAGCCGAAACTGGAGCCCGTGCGACGCAGTTGACATTCGCAAAGGGAAGTTTGGGAAATCACACATGCCTCTCCGCTCCATGACGGGTTTTGCCCAGGTCAAAGGCGAACTCACCAGCCAGACCGAAGGAAGCGCCAGTCCTGCGCCCGGTGTTTCTCCATCTTCCCAGAGCAACGGGCATCTTGCCTTCGCACTCTCGTTGAAATCGGTGAACCACCGTTTTCTCGATCTGCATTTTCGGTTGCCTTCGGGATCTGACTCTTTGGAAATGCAACTGCGCCGCCTGCTCAAAGAGAAAATTGCCCGAGGTCACGTTGAGGTCACGCTCAGCCTGGAGCGCGGAGGTGGTGAAACGCTTGCTCTGAATCGTCCGCTGGTGAGCGCTTACATCGCCGCTTTTCGCGTGGCGGCGCGAGAGTTTGGCGTGCCCGCTGATCCCGATCTCAACGTCATCCTGCGCATTCCCGGCGCGCTCGATTCGGCCAAGGATCCGGAGGATGATGCCATCGAGTCGGCGGTAATGGCCCGGGCGGGCGAGGTGCTCGATCGCCTGAATCAGATGCGCGGGCAGGAAGGCCGCGGCATTGAGCATGAACTTCGCCAGCGCATGATTCACCTCCGCGAGGCCGTCAAGACCGTGCAGCTTCACCGGCGTACGGTGTTGCAGAGCTACGCAGAACGGCTGCAATCGCGCTTGCAGGAACTGCTGAGCTCCAGCGCCGACAAGGAAAGAGTTCTCCAGGAAGCCGCGCTTCTGGTCGATCGCAGTGACATTCAGGAAGAAATCGTCCGTCTCGAAAATCACGTCCAGCATTTCCTGGGCTTGCTCGATGGAGATGGAGAAGTCGGAAAGAAACTGGACTTCCTGCTGCAGGAAATGAACCGCGAGGCCAACACCCTGCTCTCAAAGACCTCCGGCCTCGCAGGCGAGGCGCTGAAGATCACCGAAGCCGGACTCATCATGAAAGCGGAGATCGAAAAATCACGCGAGCAGGTGCAGAACCTGGAATGAGTTCTCCCGCCCATAAGCCACTCGTCTACATCATTTCGGCCCCGTCGGGTTCGGGCAAGTCGACGCTGGTCAATGAACTGCTGAAGAAGGTGAGCGATCTGGAGTTTTCCATTTCCTACACCACGCGCGCTCCGCGCGGCAGTGAGACCAATGGAAGGCAGTATTATTTTGTTTCGCGCCCGGAATTCGAGAAGATGATTCGCGATGGGGAGTTCCTCGAGCACGCCGAAGTTTTCGGCAATTACTACGGAACGGCGAGCCGCTTCCTGCACGATGCGGAACAAAATGGCCGCGACCTTCTGCTCGATATCGACGTGCAAGGCGCGGCACAGATTCAGGAAAAACTTCCCGATGCCACCAGTATTTTTATTCTGCCGCCCGATCGCAAGACGCTGGAAGAACGCTTGCGCAAGCGCAGCGAAGATCGTGAGGAAGTCATACAGCGCCGTCTGGTTACGGCGACTCGCGAGATTGAGAATTACGACCGTTACAACTACATCCTCGTGAACGACCAACTCGAGGATTCAATCAAAGCGCTGCGGGCGATTGTGCGCGGGGAGCGCCTGGTGCGCGCGGGACGGCCGCTATCCCCCGAGGAAGCTCAAATCGTGGCGCTTGCAGACCGCTGCCGCCTGGCCAATGTCCGCGATCGTCTGAAGCCGATATTGGCATCGTTTAAGCCGTCCGGCGTTTCCGGGAAGGGTTAGTCCTCGGTAACCATATTCGAGGGTTGGCAGCCCCCGTTAAGTTGAGTTTCGTGGGAAAATAGTGGCGTAGGCTTTGGCGTTGCAGACGAACGAAGCGCAGCAACTTTCGGCAATCACAATTTGGGTCCCAGCAACAAGGGAGAGAATTTCATGAAATTGATCGAAGGCTTCGACAGCAACTATCGCTACATTCTGGTCGCCGCCCGGCGTGCCCGCCAACTACAATCCGGAGCGCCCCCGGTGGTTCAGACCAACTCCCGCAAACCTTGCCGCATCGCGCAGGATGAAATCCGCGCGGGCAAGGTGAAGTGGGAAATCCCCGAAACTCGCAGCGCTGCCGAGCAAGCCGCGGAAGTGCTGGACAAGGCTTTCGGAGACGCCTAGGCGCGTCAGCGCCGAGACCTTATGAAAGTTGCTCTCGGAGTGACGGGCGGCATTGCAGCCTACAAGGCGGCGGAGATTGTGCGCCTGCTGCAAGACCGCGGCATTCGCGTTCAGGTCATCATGACGCACGCGGCCCAGGAGTTTGTTCGTCCCCTCACGTTCGCGGCTCTCTCCGGTGAAAAGGTGATTACCGGAATGTTCTCGCCCGGCGAAGAGCATGCCGCCAATATCGATTCTGCCATCGAGCACATTGCCGTGGCGCAGTCGATTGATGCCTTGGTCGTCGCGCCCGCGACCGCCGACGTTCTGGCGCAGTTCGCGCAGGGCATTGCCAGCGATTTTCTCACCACGCTCTATCTCGCCTCCACGGCTCCGGTCGTTGTGGCTCCAGCCATGAACGTGAACATGTGGAATCATCCGGCGACGCAGGCGAATCTGGAAATCCTCCGCCGGCGCGGGGTGAAGATCGTCGAGCCTGGCTCAGGATATTTGGCATGCGGCATGACCGGCTCCGGGAGACTGGCGGAGAGCGAGGTAATTGTGGCCGCAGCTCTCGAAGCGCTCGGCGCGTCGCAGGATCTTGCCGGTGAAACTGTGTTGATCACCGCCGGGCCCACGCGCGAGAAAATCGACCCTGCCCGCTACCTGACCAACCGCTCCAGCGGACGCATGGGCTATGCCGTGGCCGAAGCTGCACTACGCCGCGGCGCTCGTGTGCTGCTGGTCAGCGGACCGACGACACTAACGCCGCCGGGAGCGGCTGAACTCACGCGTGTGGAATCGGCTGAGCAGATGCGCGATGCCGTGCTCGGTCTTCTGCCCCAGGCCACCATCGTCATCAAGACCGCAGCTGTCTCTGACTACCGCGCGAAGTCAGCGTCCCCGCAGAAAATAAAACGCAAAGGTCCGATCACTCTTGAACTCGAACCTACGGCAGACATTCTCGAGGAAATTTCGCTTCGTCGGCAGTCGCAGATTGTCGTGGGCTTTGCCGCTGAAACTGAGAACGTCCTTGAAAACGCCCGCCAGAAGCTCGCTGCCAAGCACCTCGACGCCATCGTGGTCAACGATGTTTCGCGCGAAGGCATCGGATTCGACTCCGAGCGCAACGAAGTGACCATCATCACCCACGACCAGGTCGTCGAAGTTCCCGAGACCACGAAATGGGAAGTTGCGCAGCGCGTGCTCGATCAGGTTGTCCACCTGCTGCAGCGGCGCAAGACGCCGGTGAAAGCCTGAAGGATCCCCTCGCTGCGTTCGATAGCCCGCTGGCGTACAATTCCGTCGGACTTCTCTTTTCTCTCAGGAGCGTGTGATGACCCAGAAAGTGATCGAAGTGATTGGTACCTCGAAGGAAAGCTTTGCCAAGGCGGCGAAGAACGCCGTCGCCGAAACCGCGAAGACCGTCCGCAAAATCAAATGGGCGCACGTCGATTCCTTCGACATGCAGTTGGATGGAGGGAAGGTGCTGTCGTACCGGGCCACGACTAAGATCTATTTTGACGTGGAGAAGTAAGGTAGTGGCAACTCTTGACCCGGAATTGCGACGCGCTCTTGCCGAACGCGTTCGCTACTGCCGCGAGCTGGGTATTTACGATTTCTACCGGCGCGAAGTAACTTCGGTTGCCGTCGAGGCCGTTTCTGCATCCTTGTCTCCAACTCATTCAGAACTGCGAGAGGAAATGTCCGCCAGAAAATCTGCAGTCGTCCCAGTTATCGCCCAAGACAATATTTTCGAGATCGTGCCGCCGAAGCCGGAGTATGGCGTGGGCGATCCTGTCGCTGCGCTCAAGCTAATTCGTGAAGATCTCGGCGATTGCACGCGCTGCAAACTGCACAAGCAGGGGCGCAAGCAGATTGTGTTTGGCGTGGGCAATCCGCGCGCGGAACTGATGTTCGTGGGCGAAGGCCCGGGCGCCGACGAAGACGCGCAGGGCGAACCGTTCGTTGGGCGCGCCGGCCAGTTGCTCAACAACATGATCAAAGCGATGGGCCTGCGCCGCGAAGACGTCTACATCGCGAACGTGGTCAAGTGCCGTCCGCCGGGCAACCGCACGCCCGAGCCCGACGAGTGCGAGACTTGCTCTCCTTTTCTAATGCGGCAGATCGCGGTGATCAAGCCCAAAGTCGTGGTGGCTCTTGGAGCGACTGCAGCGAAGAACCTGCTGGCTATGAATTCATCTCTCGGCGAACTGCGCGGCCGCTTTTATGACTTTAAACCTGCGGGCATTCGCAGCAGCGATCCCGCGTGGCCGGGCGCACGTCTCGCTGTCACTTATCACCCCGCATACCTGCTGCGCGATCCGCGGCAGAAGGGCGAGACTTGGAAAGACTTGCAGATGGTGATGAAGTATCTGGGCATCGAGCCGCCGAAAAAAGCCAACGAGTAGCCGAGCAAGGTTGCTGTCATCCCGAGCAGCGCGAGGGATCTTGGTTTCTGCCTGCGGCAACGAGTGCTGCCTCTGCGGGCAGACACCAGGATCCCTCGCTCCGCTCGGGATGACAGTGCGTGAATGATGTATTCGCGGTAGTTTATCCTCCATCAATGCCCGAATTTTGCGACGTTGCCCTGCCCGTGCCGCTCGACATGGCCTTCACCTACCGCGTGCCCGCGGAGGCCACTCCCGTGGTCGGCGGGCGTGTGCTTGTACCTTTCCGCCAGCAGCGTCTCACCGGCATCGTGGTCGAACTGCATGATCGCAAGCCATCGGTCAAAACGAAATCCATTCTCAGCGTGCTCGATGCCACTCCCGTTCTCGATGAGCAACTGCTGCGCCTCGGCCGCTGGATCGCCGACTACTACCTCGCACCCATTGGCGAAGTTTTCCGCACGATGCTGCCGCTGAACGCGGAATTCAAACGGGCTGTCGCTTACCGCATCACAAAGGAAGGCCAGTTGGCGCTGCATCTGGCGGGCATGTCGGGATCATCTGCACGTTCACGCCGCACTCCCGAAGAACAGGCGGCCGAATTTCGCGTGCTGGATTACCTCGCTGCGCAGGAGTTTGCGCCGGGAGAGGCCGTGCAAATCCGTGAAGAACTCCTGCGTTCGGCCACGCGCGTCTCCAGAATGATTCTGAGCGGGATGGTACGAAAGAAGTGGCTGGTGCGTGAAGACGTTTCCGCAGTGCGCGACGCTACGCGTACGGTCAAGATCGCGCTGCTCAAATCCGCGGACGGAAAACTCAACGCCAACCAACGACTGCTCGTCGAAACCCTGGCTGCGGCCGGTGCCCGGGTTCCCACAGAAACGCTGCAATCGCTCGAGATCCCAAGATCGACGCTGAGCACGCTGGTGAAACGCGGCCTGGTCGAAATTATCGAGGAGCCTGCAGCTTTCGCCGTTTCGCACGCCAAACCGCGCTCTTCGCCCTTTGCCTTCGACCTGAATTCCGCCCAGCAAGCTGCGCTGAATCGACTGCGCCAAGCAGTCGACGAGCGCAAGTTTTCTGGCATTCTTCTGCATGGCGTTACTGGCTCAGGCAAGACCGCCGTGTACCTGGCCGGCATGCGCGCGGTGCTCGATGCTGGTCGTTCCGCCATTCTCCTCGTCCCTGAAATCGGCCTCACGCCTGCGGTTGCGGCCGATCTGCACCAGATCTTCGGCGATGAAGTTGCCATCCTGCACTCCGCGCTCTCCGACAAGGAGCGCGCGCAGCAGTGGCATCGCATCAAGAGCGGGGACGCTCGGATGGTCGTCGGCACTCGTTCGGCGGTCTTCGCGCCGGTTGCCGATCTCGCGCTGATCATCGTCGACGAGGAACATGATTCCTCCTACAAGCAAGAGGAGGCGCCGCGCTATCATGCCCGCGATGTTGCCGTAATGCGCGCCAAGATGGCGAATGCCACCGTGGTCCTGGGTTCAGCGACACCGTCGCTGGAGTCGTACTTCAACGCCAGGAAGAATAGATACGCTTTGGTCGAGTTGCCCGACCGCGTGGAGCGGCGTCCTCTTCCCGAGGTAGAGATTATCGACATGCGCCAGGAATTTCAGGAGACGGGCCACGAGCAGGTGATCTCGCGCAAGCTGGCGGCGGAGATCAAAGAGCGCCTCGATCGCAAGGAACAGGTGATGGTGCTGCTCAATCGCCGCGGATATTCTCCGGTGGTGCTATGTCGCACCTGCGGAAAAACGCTGGAGTGCCAGAACTGCGCCATCGCCCTTACCCACCACAAGCGCGAGCACAAAATGGTGTGCCACTACTGCGGCTACACTGCACCCGTGCCCAAAGTCTGCGTCCATTGCGGCAGCGAGTATGTATATTTCCTCGGAACCGGCTCGGAGAAGCTGGAAGAGCTGCTGCACGGCATGTTTCCGCAGGCGCGCATTGCCCGTCTTGATCGCGACACAGTCAGGGGACACCAAGATTTCGAGCGCACGCTAAACGCGCTAAGCGAAGGCGAACTCGATTTGCTCGTCGGCACACAGATGATCGCCAAGGGCCACGACATTCACGGCGTCACGCTGGTCGGCGTCGTCGGGGCTGACAGCGCGCTCGGCCTGCCTGACTTCCGCGCCGCCGAACGCACCTTCCAGTTGCTCACCCAAGTTGCCGGCCGTGCCGGGCGCGGCCAGTCTCCCGGCAAAGTGATTCTGCAAACTTATTTTCAGGATCACTACGCTGTGCAGTATGCGGCCCGCCACGACTTCGCGGGATTCTACGACAAAGAATTGCGCTTCCGCAGCTGGATGCACTATCCGCCCTATTCCGCGCTGGCGAATGTTCTAATCCGCAGCAACAAGCTGGATGAAGCTCTCGAGTGGTCAGGCACGCTGGGAAAGTGGTTTGAGCAAAACCGGCATGAAGGCGTGCGCGTGCTCGGTCCCGCCACTGCGCCCATCATGCGCCTGAAGCGCGATTACCGCTATCACTTTGTGCTGAAATCGCCCAGCCGCGAAAAGCTGAACCGGACGCTGCGCGCCATGCTGGCTTATGCGGCGCAGCGAAAAATTCCGCGCACGCAAGTGATCGTAGATGTCGATGCATTGTGGCTGATGTGAACGAAGCGCATGCCGTGGAAGTCGTCAAAGCCAATTCCTACGGATGCCGAAACTGCTGCACAAATTCGCGCAGAGATGCGTGGGCAAACGGCGCCGGGGTTAGCGTCAGCACAAGCATCAGCAATGCAAAAACGGCGAGCCAGGTTCGTCCGCCGGAAACTCGTGGCCATTCCGCAACCTGCGGATGCCGCAGGCTGCTAAGCTGCAAGAGAATCGCCCACACGAACCATCCCAACCACAGATAGTAGGCCATGGGCAGAAGAATCAGAATCGTCAGCCGCGACACCAGCTTGTGCACCCGCGGCGAAATCGAGAAGATAATGTGTCCGCCATCGAGTTGTCCGCCGGGCAACAGGTTGAGCGAAGTAGCGAACATCCCTACCCACGCCGCGATCGCCACTGGATGCAGCCGCACGCGATTCAAGGGCAGCGCGGCGGGACCGCGCAGCAGATGCATCGACGCCAGCAGCCCATGCAGCCACTGAAAAATCAAGGGATATCCCAGGTCGTATTCCGCCGAGCCGAAACCGGGATGCGCCGGACTCGACCAGCCGAGCGACACAATGAGCACGGCCAGCGCCACGACGAACCCGGCGATGGGTCCGGCGATTCCTATATCGAAGAGCGCCGTGCGCGAGCGAATCCGCGAGCGAATCATAATCACCGCGCCCATGGTCCCGATCAGCGTCGGCATCGGGATGAAGAACGGCAACGTGGCATAAACGCAGTAGCGGCGGCAGAATAAATAGTGGCCCATTTCGTGGGCCATGAAGAACAGCATCAACGTGGCCATGAACGGCAGGCCGCCCAGCAGGCGCGCGGGATGCGACAACGCCCAGCCCGCGGGAAAATACGGCACCGAATCATCGGCTATGGAAAGGGCAGGCTGGCCATGCTGAAAGTTGTATTGCATGCGCGCGCCCATCACCAGCGTGGTGAAGCAGGTCGCGAGCAGCAACAACGCATGCAGCCAGTACCGCTGCCGAGGCGCGCGCGGAGCATACACCGGCATCGGCCGCATGTATTCGACGGTGGACGAAGCGATTGGAGGAGTAGGTTCCGACATGCGATGGTTGGCTTCGCGATTCCGCCGATGCCCTTCCTTTAGATGCTACTACGAGAAGAAGTATCTAGTACCGAGTACCGAGTACCCAGAAAAAACAAAACTCCGCACGCGGCATAGACCGGAAAGAACAAGACTAGGATGTGAAGACAAGGCTAGAAAGATGCAGGTGGCAGTTCGAACACGTGCTTCTCGGTACTCGCGACTCGGGACTCAGTTTAGGCACTGCCTTCAATCAATCGACTGCAATTCTTTACCCGGCTTGAAGCGCACCGCTTTGCCGGGAGGAATCGACACTTCCGCTCCGGTGCGCGGGTTGCGTCCAATGCCGGTCTTGCGCGGGCGCACGTTGAACACGCCAAATCCCCGCAGCTCAATGCGATTGCCGTGGGCCAGCGCTTTCTTCATGCTCTCAAAAACGGTTTCCACCGCCAACTCGGCCTTGGTCTTGGTGATGCCGGTTCTGGCTACGACTTCGTTGATAATATCGAGCTTAATCACGAACGGCTCCCGGACGGGATCTGAGAATCATCCCTCAAGTGATTGATGCTATGGGAGATAAGGGAGATTGTCAACGGGAGCATCAGCACCGTAAACGGGCAGCCCGCAGAATCGTCTATCTCTTAATCTCGAATCTTGAAGAATCGCTGACAAAGAATCGCTGAGAAAGCTCGCTGGGGTGGAAACATGAGGCAGTCTGGATGTTGGGTGCGTTGGCTGTTCGTCGTGGCGGCAAGCGCAAGTGCCGCTGCGCAAATACAATCACCCGCCTCTGCACCTTTGTCTGCCGATTTGTCGCGCTATTATTTCAAGACGCCGGGGGAAGAAGTTGCTGCGCGCGCCGAGTTGAACGCCGCGCTCGATCAGATGGCCCGGTTCAAGGGGCAACTTGATTCCGGATCTCAGCTCCTTGCTCTTCGGCGGCAGTACGACGTCGTTCAGAGGCTTTTCGCGAGGCACGAAGCCTACCTGCACCTGCGCTGCGCTCTCAATCGCAAGGACGCCGCCGCTTGTGATGCGGACAACGCGCTTGAATCCGAGGTGAATGCCAAGACCGCATTCCTCGATCCCGAAATCCTCGCCCTCTCCGAGGATCGGCTGCGCCTGTTCTTGAACGAAGAACCGGCGCTGGCGGAATATCGCTTCGCACTCTCCGGCATTCGCCGCGCGGCAACGCATCTGCTGCCGGCAGCCGAGCAGGCGTTGCTCGACCAGTTTCAACCGCAGATTGCCGACTGGCAGGATGATTTGTACGAACAGATTGTAGCTGGCACTTCGTTTGGGACAGTGCAAACATCCTCGGGCCCGCTCGATGTGGTGCGCCAGCGAAACCTGATCGCAACAAATGCGGACGGGCGAGTGCGTGAAGAAGGATTCAAACGGCGCTATACAGGATTCGCCAGCCAGCGCGATCTCCTGGCTTTTACTCTGCTTCACACTGTCGAGGCCCAAACCGCTCTTGCGAAAGCGCACCACTATGCGGATGCGCCTGCGCGTAAGTACGAAAGCCTCGATTTCAAGCCGGAGGAAACCCGCAGTCTTCTCGCGATGGTCGCGCAACACGGAGAAGTCCCCAAGCATTTCGAGAAGATTATGTCGCAGGATTTCGAGCGAGCCTATCACCAGCCGGCGCATGCCTGGGATCTCTTAGCTCCCGCGCCTGGATTCACCCCGCCCCTAACTTCGCTTTCTGAAGCCCGCAGCAAATTTCACGAAGCGTTCGCAGGGCTTGGCAAGGAGTATCAAGCCGCATTCGATGCCCTGCTCGACCCCGCCAACGGGCGCGCCGACATCATGCCCGGAGGCGCGCCCAACCGCTACACCAGCGGCTTTTCCGTGGGGCACGCCGGCAGCACCAGCATGCTCTTCTACGGCCGCTATGATGGAACTTTCAAAGACCTCTCGGTTATTGCGCACGAAGGAGGGCACGCGGTCCATCGCCAGCTTATGACCGCAAACGGCGTAGCGCCGTCGTACGCGGAGGGCCCTCATTTCCTTTTCGAGTCCTTCGCGGAGTTCAACGAATTAGTCCTCGCTGACTTTATGGCCGAGCACGCTGCCACACCAGAACTGCAACGCTACTATCGCGAACAATGGATGTATATCAAGGGTATCGACGCCTTTCTTGGCGCCCGCGATGCTTTGCTGGAGCAGGCAATCTATGACGGTGTCGCCTCGGGGACAGTTCGCAACGCCGATGACCTCGACAACCTGACTCTAAAGATTGAGGGCCAGTTCTCGCAGTTCCCAGCCTCCACTCCGGAATTGCGCACCGACTGGGCCAGGATGTCCCTCATGTTCGAGGATCCCCTCTACGATGTGAACTACATGTACGGTGGGCTGCTCGCGCTGAAGTATTACCAGCTTTACTCGACCAGGCGGGAGTGGTTTGTGCCACGCTATATACAGATTCTCAAGAACGGTTTCAATCAACCGCCCGCCGCATTGCTCAATCAGTTTCTGGATATTGATCTTTCCGGATCGGTACTCTTGAACGACGACTCGGATCTGCTGAACCGTAGGTTGGACCAACTGGAGGCGAGCCCGGTAAACCATTGAGAGATCGAGTCATCGGGTCGTTGAATCATTTAAGATCGAATTGAGGGTGTACCCCTCGTTCTTCAATCACTCAATGACCCGATGACTCAATCGCTCAATTCCTACCGCCCGTTCTCTTCTTCCTTGAACATGTACTTAATCGCGGGCTTGTAAATCATCAGGTTCGGCCGTCCGTCTTCGCGGATCACCTTGATGCAGGTCTTGTCGTACCACTCGATGACGCCGTGTATTTCCTCGCCGTCGCGCAGCACAATCACCATCGGCGTTCTCGACTGCATCTGCTTCTGATAATAAAAATTCTCGGCGTTGGTCTGCTCCGGAGGCGCGGCCTTGCGTCCGCCTCCCGGACCCATCGCACGGTCACCGCGATCGCTCCGTTCAAAGCCGCGCTCTGGCCGATCGTGGCGCTCCGGCCGGTCCCGGCGTTCGATCAACTGAGGATGATTGGAGTTGTGGTTTCCGTGGTTGTGATCCGTGCGCGGCAACGCCGGACGGATCAGCTTCCGGTTGGCAAAATTCTCCTCGTTCCCTGACGGCTGGGCGGGAATCGAGTCCATGATTTCCTTCATAGTGGCGCTACCCCGCACGCGCATTCGCGCAGACCACAAGATTTAGAGAGCCCCAAAAAATGTGTTTACGAAGGCGTGAAATTTCACCTACCGTACCACAGGAATCCCCCCGTGACAATGCCACCATTGTGCCCCTGCGGAGGACTACGCCAAATCTTGCACATCCAGCGCGAACGTGACCCAGAAACATTTTCTCTAGCTGGTATTCGACAAATCCATCCCTCTGCGCTCCCGCCCGCATCCGGTGACCACCGCCACCAATGTCGCAACGATCAGAACGGTCCCAGCTAGGACGGGCGCAAACATTCCGCCGAAGTTCCGCTCGGCGAGTTTGGCCTGAAGCACCACGTTGCGCGAAGAGAGCAGATTTCCCAGTTGATACGCGAAGCCGGGGAACGTTCCCCGCACTGCAGGCGGCGAAAGTTCATTCAAGTGCGCCGGGATCACGCCCCACGCGCCCTGCACCATGAACTGCATGAGAAAGCCGCCAAGCGCGAGCATGGGCACGGAGTGCGAGTACGCCCATAGGGGAATGGCTGGAATCGACAGCAGCGCAGCGATGACAATCGCTTTCCGGCGCCCGATTTTCTCCGACCACGTGCCAAAAAGAATTCCTCCCAGCAGCGCGCCAATGTTGGCGATGATCGCGATCAACCCTACCGTCTGCGGAGCAAATTTGTGATCCTTCGTCAAGAACGTCGGATACAAATCCTGGGTTCCGTGGCTGAACGAATTGAAAGCAAACATCAGCAGGATCAGGAAAGCGAAAGTCCCCAGGTACGTCAGGATATCCTTCCCCAGTCGGCTCTCCGCATTCCGCGACACGCGTCCTAGCTCCCAGGCCGGAGATTCATTCACTTTTGTGCGAATGTAAATCACCAGAAGCGCCGGCAGGGCGCCGATAATAAACATTCCCCGCCAGCCCACGAAGCGAAACGCCGTCCCGAAAACCAACGCCGCCATCAGGTAGCCCACCGCATAGCCTTCCTGCAGCACCCCGGAGAAAAATCCGCGCCCCTCCGCCGGCAGCGTCTCGAACGCCAACGCCGCGCCCACGCCCCATTCTCCGCCCATCGCGATTCCGAACAACGCCCGCGTGATCAGAAAAACTTTCAAAGAAGGCGCGAACGCCGACGATAGCTCAAACACCGAGTACGCGATAATATCCACCATCAAAGTGGGACGCCGTCCGAACCGGTCCGCCATCATTCCGAAAAGAAATGCGCCCACCGGACGAAAAGCCAGCGTGATGAAGATCGCCTCCGTGACCGCCGAAACCTTTGTCTGGAATTGACTGGCGATTGCGCTGACGCAGAAGGTCAGAATGAAGAAATCAAAAGCATCCAGCGACCATCCCAGAAAGCAGGCAATGAACGTATTCCGCTGCACCGGCGTAAGCCTGCGAACATGGCCGATAAATTCCACGCAAGCTCCTCCGCGCAATTCCCTACGGGCTGAAACGCCCTGCGGATGCTAGCATAGGTTTTCAATCAACCATCAAAAATTAGCAATCAGCAATTCCCATGCCCGATCTCGACTCTCCTCAACGCCAGGTGCCCGACGCGCTCATGCTCACGGGTTTCTGGTATCGCGCCCTGCCCGCCGATCAGGTTCATCGCAATCAACTTCACAAAGCTACGCTGCTTGAGATTCCCCTTGTCATCGGGCGCGACCGTGAGAAGAAGCCATTCGCGCTGCGCGACGCCTGTCCCCACCGCGGCATGCCGCTAAGCTGTGGCAGGTTCGATGGAGAGAATGTCGAATGCTCCTACCATGGCTGGCAGTTCGACGCGCACAACGGCCAGTGCGAGCTGATCCCCTCCCTAACCGCCGACCAGAATATAAAAGTAGACCGCATCTACGCCGGCAGCTATCCCTGCGAAGAGCAGGACGGTTTTATCTGGGTCTACATTCCGGATCCAGGCCCGCCGGGCGCGGGTTTCAGCGCGAGAGAAGAAGCTCCTGAACCTGTCCCGCTGATCGAGAAGTTCGGCGAGAAGTACAAACTCGCCTACCTCACCGCCGACATGCCCGTCAGCATCGATCACGGCATCATCGGCCTCATGGACCCTGCCCACGGGCCATTCGTCCATCAAGCCTGGTGGTGGCGCAGCCGCCACAGCATCCACGAGAAGAAAAAGAATTTCGAGCCGATCCCCAACGGCTTCCGCATGAGCGCCCACACCCCCAGCTCAAACTCCGCGCCCTACAAGCTTCTGCGCTTATACGCCGCAGCCGATTCCATCACGACAACGATCGACTTTGTTCTTCCCAACCTGCGCCGCGAAATTGTCCGCGCAGGGAAGTACTGGTTTTCATCGCTCACGACCGTAACGCCCATCGCCCGCAATCAATGCCGCATCGACGTGGTTGCCGCGTGGAACATTTTCCGCTGGATGCCCTTCGGGCCCGATCTGCTCAAGTTTGTCTTTGCAAAATTCGTCGAGCAGGATCGCCACACCATGGAACTGCAAGCCGAAGGCCTGAAACAGAATCCACATCTCATGCTGATCGACGACGCCGACCGTCCCGCCAAATGGTATTTCCAGCTGAAGGCCGCGCATCTAGAAGCGAAACGCACTGGCACGGAGATGAAGCACCCCATGTCAGGCCCGGTCACGCTGAAGTGGAGAAGCTAGAGTCCGAAATCTCACCAGACAACTGTGATTCCTTCATATAGCCTGAACTTCTCGTCCGGTGTGACAACCGAAATCTTCTCGCTTAATGCCTGAGCAATGATTTGCGGGTCGAAAGGATCGTTATGATGGCGAGACAGCCCGAACATGCGAAATGCATGATCGGCGGTGTAAGGCAGGATGCGAATTCCCAAGTCATCCATGGCCCTACGCAGGACCACTGGCGAAAACGCCAGCTTGCCGGAAGCGACCTTGATCGCAATCTCAGTAACGGAGATCGCACTTAGCTCCAGTGCATTGTCCAGATTTCGCACCGCGGTCGCCGCACGCCGGCTGAGCCGTTCCGGGAATTCCACAGCGTAAATAACGACCGCGGTATCCAGCAGTAGTCGCATGTCGCTCTAGTAGCGGCCAGCCAGGAAGTCTTCCACTTCCTCGTCCGACATGGGCTTCCACCAGTCCGGATCGAGGATCTTGATCTGCCCCCGGAGGGTCCCGAGGGTTCGCTTCTTGAGCACCGGCTTTTTCGTGCGCACGATGTCCACTACCGGCACGCCCCTGCGACAGATGGTCACCGGCTCGCCGTCTTCGACGGCCTTAATCAATTCCGGCAGCTTATTCTTGGCATCGGCTACGCTGACCTGCATGATTTAATGATAGCTATCTGAGATAGCCATGTCAAGGAAAAGAGAAAAGGCCGCAACTGCCCCGCCTACTCCCCGCTCACCAGCCACTCCAACGCTTCCTCCCGCGTCTTGAACGAGGGCAGTTCCCGCTGCGAGAAGCTCTTGAAGTGCTCGTAGAACACATGCGGCAGACTCTCCGTCCCCACCCACGCCGACCGCTTCACATATGGACGATCGAGCACCAGAACTTCTTTGATCCGCGTGGCGACTTGTTTGTCGACCTGCGCGCCGGTGACATCCACGAAAGTTAGAACCGATCCCGGCGCATGCCGCGCGATGTCGGCGCGAATCAGATCAAGCAGCACCAGCAGCTCCTTCGCTGTGGAATGCGTCAAGTCAATCGAGTAGATGGCATGACCGTTGTGCTTGATGAAGCGCAGGCGTTCTTCGAGGGAAGCATTGTTTGTGGTCATCCGAGAAGCGACTCCACCACCGCGTAAGCCCCGTCCAGCGCGGCATCCAGCGCGCCAGCATCTTTTCCTCCGGCTTCAGCCAGGTCAGGACGGCCCCCACCCTTGCCGCCAACTTTCTGCGCCACCGGACCAATCACCTTACCGGCCTGCACCCGCACGGTCAAATCTTTGGTGACGCCCACAATCAGCGACACGCTCCCATTCGACGCCGACCCCAGCACCACAACCCCCGAGCCAATCTTGTCGCGCAGTTGATCGACCAGCGTTCGCAGTTGCGCGCGTTCCAGATTGTCGACGCGATGTGCCAGCACTTTCACGCCCTTAACATCTTTCACGCGATCGCCAACGTTCGCCGTACTCGACGACGCCGACTTCATCCGCGCCGAATCCAGTTCCCGCGTAAGCCGCTTGATCTCCGAGTCTTTCTTGTCAAGCTCAGCCCTCAAAGCCTCCGCAGGGGACACTGATTCGGCGTGGGCGGAAATCTCATCCACGTGGGCCGAACCCTCACCCGCGTGGGCGGAACCCTTATCCACAGAGGGTGCCCCATCTTTGCGCGGTTTTTGCGCAAGAGTGGGAGCCACAAAAGTCGACACAACTTTTTCGAGCTCGTGGTCTTTGCGGAAATGTCGTAGCGACCCCTCCCCGGTAACCGCCTCTATCCTCCGCACCCCCGACGAAACGCTGCCTTCCTTCAAAATCTTGATCAACCCAATCTCGCCGGTAGCGCCAGTATGCGTACCGCCGCAAAGCTCCGTCGAGAAATCGCCAATCCGCACCACGCGCACCTTCTCACCATACTTCTCGCCAAACAGAGCCATGGCGTGATAAGTATTGATCGCCTCTTCGATCGGAACATCGGTAATGGTCTCGACAATCTGATTCCGCAAAACTTCCTTATTAATGACGTCCTCAATATCCTGCAACTCTTCGTCTCCTACAGCGGTGAAGTGCGAAAAATCAAACCGTAAATGATTCGGCGCCACCAGTGACCCCGCCTGCTTCACATGCTTCCCCAAAACTTCGCGCAATCCGGCATGCAGCAAATGCGTAGCCGTATGATTCCGCATAGTCGATTCACGAACGTCGGCATTGACCACAGCATCGACCTTATCACCCACGCGCAGCGATCGTTTCGCGACAACCTGATGTGCCCGCACCCCCTGAATCGGCGAATAAGTTCCGGTAACGTCGGCGACGACGGTATTATGTTCGTCGGAATAAAACCATCCCCGGTCTCCAACCTGGCCGCCAGATTCCGCATAAAACGGCGTGTGATCAAGAATCACCTCGCCGGCCTCGCCAGCCTTGAGTTCCCGCGCCCCTTGCCCGTTGTGGATGATGGCCAACACCTCGCACCCGTCAGAGCGAATCTGACGATAGCCTTCGAAAATTGATTCCGGAAGCTGCTGATAGGCCGGATTCGCCGTTTGCTTCGCACCACCTTTCCACGAGGCACGAGCGCGAGACTTCTGTTCCGCCATGGCGTGATCAAATCCATCCTGGTCGAACGCAAACCCCTGATCGCGCGCCGCATCCTGCATAAAGTCGAGCGGCATGCCAAACGTGTCGTAAAGTTTAAAGGCCTCCGTGCCGGCAAGTTCGCCCTTGGAATTTCTGAGAAGCTCCTCCAGCTTTCCCAGCCCAACGTCCAGCGTGTGCGCAAACCGGGTTTCCTCGACATATACGGTTTTCGACACACGGTCAGCACTGTCCCTCAGTTCTGGATAAGCGTCCTGCATCAAATCCCTCACCGCGAATACCATCTCGTGCAAAAACGGCTTCGTCTGTCCGAGTAATCGCCCGTGAGTGATCGCCCGCCGAATAATTTTTCGCAGCACATACCCGCGGCCTTCATTTGAAGGCAGCACTCCATCTGAAATCAGAAAAGTCGCCGCCCGCGAGTGATCCGCAATCACCCGCAGTGACGCAGCCGATTTCGCCTTAGCCTCTTTCTCGAGTTCCTTCGTGAGCGAGGTCCCAGTCAGCTCTGCGGCACGCTTGATCAGCGGCACGAACAAATCCGTCTCATAATTCGAGATCACGCCCTGCAACACCGCCGTCACCCGCTCCAGCCCCATCCCGGTATCAATCGAAGGCTTGGGCAGCGGGCTTAATTTTCCCGAACCATCGCGGTCGAACTGCATGAACACCAGATTCCAAATCTCGACATACCGCCCGCAGTCGCACGGAAAGTGGCATTCGGCATGTCCCTGCTCAGACGCCGCCGGTCCCATGTCGTAATGAATCTCGCTGCAAGGACCGCAGGGCCCGGTGTCGCCCATCTGCCAGAAATTATCTTTCAGCCCCATCTCAAAGATTCGATCCTTGGGGACGCCCTGTCCAACCCACAAATCGTAAGCTTCAATGTCGCGCTCAACGCCAGCCTCGCCTTTGAAGATGGTTGCGTAAAGCTTGTCTTTGTCGATCCCGAACCACTCTTTCGAAGTAATCAATTCCCAGGCGTAAGCGATGGCATCTTTCTTGAAGTAATCGCCAAACGAAAAATTCCCCAGCATTTCGAAAAACGTATGGTGGCGGTTGGTGAACCCAACGTTTTCCAGATCGTTGTGCTTGCCGCCGGCGCGCACGCATTTCTGCGAAGTCGTAGCGCGCGAGTAGTCGCGCTTCTCGAGTCCCAGGAAGACGTCTTTGAACTGGTTCATGCCCGCGTTGGTGAACAGCAGCGTGGGATCATTCGCCGGCACCAGAGACGACGAATGAACCTCCTTGTGCGGGCGTTCCTTCTGCTGCACAAAGAAGTCGAGAAACTTGCGGCGAATTTCAGATCCAGTCAGCATTTCGA
>CAWEBA010000004.1:0-95535 GCA_963807145.1 uncultured Acidobacteriaceae bacterium
TTCCCTTCGCCAAGAATCGCTCGATAAATCCCGTATCAAACTTCCCCGCTCGAAAGTCTGGATCGGCAAGAATCCTACGATGCAGCGGGATCGTCGTGTAAACTCCTTCGACAATAAACATCTCCAGCGCCCGAGACATGCGCGAGACCGCCTCGTTGCGATCCCTGCCGCGCACGATCAGCTTCGCGATCAGCGAGTCGTAGTAGGGCGGAATCACGCCCTCTGCATAAGCCGCGGTATCGACGCGCACTCCCGTGCCTCCGGGCGGATTGAATGAAGTAATCTTCCCCGCCGACGGCGTGAACTTTTCCGGATGCTCCGCATTGATGCGGCACTCAATCGCATGTCCACGGTGCACAATCGGCCCCTGCAGCACGTCCCGCATGTGAGCACCAGCCGCGATCATGATCTGGCTCTTCACAAGATCCACATCTGTCACCATCTCCGTTACCGGATGCTCCACCTGAATGCGCGTATTCATCTCGATGAAGTGCAGGTGGCGGTTCTGGTCCATCAGGAACTCGATCGTCCCCGCATTGGTGTAACCGATCTCCGCCAGCGACTTGCACAAGATCCCGCCAATCTGATCGCGCAATTCCGGCGTCACTTGCGTCGAGGGCGATTCTTCCAGCAGTTTCTGGTGCCGCCGCTGGATCGAACATTCCCGTTCCCCGAGGCTCACCACGTTGCCATGCTCATCAGCCAGCACCTGGAACTCAATGTGCCGCGGATGCTCGACATACTTCTCCATGTACAAATCGCCATTGCCAAACGCGCCCGCTGCCTCCGACTGCGCCGCCTTGAACAACCCCGGAAGTTCCTCCTCGTTGCGCACGATCCGCATGCCGCGTCCACCGCCGCCCGCCGAGGCCTTCACGATTACGGGAAAGCCCACCTGCCGCGCCCACTCCACTGCCTCGCCTTCGGACGCGATAATTCCCTCCGAGCCCGGCAGAATCGGTACGCCCGCCTGTTTCATGGCAGAGCGCGCTTTTTCTTTTTCCCCCATCAGCCGCATCACCTCGGGCCGCGGACCGATGAACTTGATCCCGCTGGTCTCGCACACCTCGGCAAAGTTGGCATTCTCCGACAGCAATCCGTATCCCGGATGAATCGCATCCACGTTAGCGATCTCGGCCGCGCTGATCACCGCCGGAATGTTGAGATAGCTCAGCGCCAGTTGCGGCGGCCCGATGCAGATGGCCTCATCGGCGAAGCGCACTGGTAGAGAATGCCGGTCGGCTTCGCTGTAAATGGCGACAGTCTGGATGCCGAGTTCCTTGCATGCGCAAATCACGCGCAGCGCAATTTCTCCGCGGTTCGCAATCAGGATCTTTTTAAACATTCAGATTAAATGTGGGGACTGAGGCGGGCATTTTGTAATTTGGTAATTTTGTAATCGGGTAATGTGAAACCCGAAGGCTTTTCAATTACAAAATTACCAAATCACCAAATTACAAAATTGCCAAATCTCCCTCACTTCTTCGCCCGGATGGCAAACAACTCCTGCCCGTACTCAATCGGCTGGCCGTTGCTTCCCATCTTCTTCACAATTTCGCCGGCCACGTCCGACTCAATCTCATTCAGCAGTTTCATCGCCTCGACGATGCACAGCACCTGCCCCACCTCCACCATGTCCCCGACTTTGACAAACGGAGGAGCGCCCGGCGACGGCGCTTCATAAAGCGTTCCCACGATCGGAGACTTCACAATGTGCAGGTCTTCTGCCGGCTCCGGTGCACTCGGCGGCGAGGGAGCAACTGCGCCCAAAGTCTGTCCCGGCTCTGGGACGGCTCCGCCTGCCGGCCTGGGCGCTTCCCCGTGCGCATACACCACGGTGTGCTCGCCCGCCCGCTTAATCTTCACCTTGACATCGCCGCGCTCCAACTCGAACTCGGCAATATCTTTTTCGATTAAGAACTCAATGAGTTCTTTCAGCTCTTTTTGATTCATTCGTGTACGGTGGGACCGTAGCTTCAGGTTTTAGGTTTCAGGCGTTAAGTACTAGGCCTCTTAGCGTTGCAAAAGTCTGTAGCCTAAGGCCCAAGACCCTCCCCTAGATTGCCAGAAAATCCTTGCTGGTCGGAGTCAGCACCTCGCAGCCGTCTTCGCTGACGGCCACCATGTCCTCGATCCTCACGCCCCATTTGCCGGGGAAGTATACTCCAGGCTCAATGGTGATCACCATGCCAGGCTTGAGCACTTCCATTTGCCCGGCTGCAATCCTGGGCGCTTCGTGGATCTCTAAACCTACTCCGTGGCCGGTGGAGTGGGTAAAATATCGCCCCAACCCGGCCTTGCGCAATATCTTCCGCGCCGCCGCATCCACTTCCCCGGCGCTCATGCCCGGCCGCACCGCGGCAACCGCGGCTTCTTGCGCCTCCCGCACCGACTCGTACGCGTGGCGCCCTTCTTCCGGGATTCTGTCCTTGCCCACCCACACGGTGCGGGTCTGGTCTGAGCAATAACCACCGAGTATAACACCGAAATCGCAGACCACGAATCCCCGCCGAGCAACGGCTCGCTCCGAAGCTCTGCCGTGAGGCAGCGCCGACCTTGCCCCCGAAGCGATGATAGTAGGAAACGACATCTCTTCCGCTCCGGCTCGCCGCGCGGTGTACTCCATCTCCGCCGCCAACTCGCACTCTCTGACCCCGGGTCGCAACACTTCGAGCGCCCGGTCGAACAAAGTCGCTCCCAATTTCACAGCCTCACGGATCAGCCCAAGTTCCTCCTCGTCCTTAACCATGCGCCCCTTCTCCACCAGAGCGGGCGCGTTCCGCAACCGCACGCCGGAAGGCAGCAGATCGGCCAGCCGCTTTTTTTCTGCCACAGTGAGGTGTTCGGCTTCGATTCCGATCGTCCATCCTTTCCCCCTCGACTTCTTGCGCCGGGCTCCAACCCGCTCTCCAAGAGCGCTCAGTAGCGCCTTGCGCGCGATAATCACCTTCGCGCCTTTTACCTCCTCGCGCGCCTGCGTGTCATAGCGAACGTCCGTGAAGAACGTGCTCCCAGCTTCCTCCACCAGCAGCAGCCCCGCGCTCCCCGTAAAGCCGCAAAGATATCGGATATTTGGAAGATGGCTGACCAGCAATCCGTCATACCTGCTTGAAGCGAGGCGCCCGCAAAGCTCGTTCTGGCGAAGCTTGTAATCCATTTTCAAGGCCAAGTGTACCAGCCTGCGGAAGCAAGACATCTCTGTATGTTCATAGGAGGCAGTTGCGATCTAGGCGCGCGCAGAGAGGTAGAATGTCCGCCATGCTGTTTCTCATTGCGATGGTGTTCCTGCAGCTGAAGGACAGTGCACCATGGTGGTCCGTGCAATCGTCTGGAAGCGATGCAAATCTCCGCGGTGTGAGCGTGGTTCTTGATGCGGGCAAGAATGACCGGCGGCAATACATGATCTGGGCTTCAGGATCGGACGGGGTCATTTTGCGCTCAACCGATGAAGGCAGTACGTGGAGACGATTATCCGTTCCGAATACCGGCGGCTTGGATTTTCGTGACGTTGAAGCCTTCAGTGCGGATGAAGCCTACGTGATGTCGAGCGGGGAGGGACAGAAATCGAGAATTTACAAGACAGCCGACGGCGGGAAAACATGGAAGCTCCAATATTCAGGAACGACATCCGAATTCTTTCTGGACTCTATGGCCTGCGATTCAGAAATCCATTGCGTTGCGCTAAGCGATCCGGTAAATGGCAAGTTCGTCGTCTTGAGTACAAACGATGGAGAGCACTGGTCGGAACTGCCCCGGGACAGAATGCCTCCGGCGCTCGCCAAAGAAGGTGCGTTTGCGGCGAGTGGGACCGCGATTGCCTTGTGTGATCGTGGCGGAATCTATTTCGGGACCGGCGGGCCGGCAGCGCGAGTCTTCCGTTCGCTCGATCAAGGCCGGTCATGGACAGTTTCCGAGACGCCAATCGTCAGCGGCACAGCCTCCAGCGGTATTTTTAGCATTGCTTGTGACGGCCCGGACGACCTGGTGGCCGTGGGCGGAGATTATAAGAACCCGAATGACGACAAGCGCGTCGCGATCTACTCCGATGACGCCGGAGCCACATGGCACCTCGCTGACGAGCAACCGGGCGGCTACCGGTCGGCCGTAGCATCGTTTTCTAATGGCGACTTTGCTGCGGTTGGACCAAATGGGACAGACATCAGCCACGACAAAGGCGTTCATTGGCGGCACACGGAGAAGCTGAACCTGAATGCGATCGCCTTTGAGAGTTCGAACGGCTGGGGAGTAGGTCCGAAAGGGGCGGTTGCCCGATTTATGAACCATTTTGAGTATCAGATTCGAAGAGAGGACGACGACTCCTGTCGTTGGCGCGGCCCGCAGATCGTCCTCTTTCCCGAGGGACTGAAGTGCTCCCAAAAAACAAAACCGCCGGCCCTGACAGGTTCTTCAGGCGCCGGCGGCTTTAAATCTTCAACTGCGCTGCTAGATCTGACGTTGTTACGTCTGGATGATTCGCGGCGTGATGAAGAAGATCAATTCCTGGTTCGATGTATTCACCTGCGTGTGCTTGAACAAGTTGCCTAGCACCGGGAGATTCCCCAACACCGGCACCTGCGTGATGTTGATCGAGTTCTGCGTCTGGATAACGCCGCCGATCACCACTGTGCCGCCATCGGTTACCAGCACCTGCGTGGTTGCCTGTTGCGTGATCAATTCCGGGTTGCCCTGCACTTCCTGGCCGAAGTTCGGCGTCGTGTTCTCGACGTCTACGTTCAGGAAGATCGTGTTCTCTGAAGTGATTTGCGGAGTCACCGTCAAGCGCAGGAACGCGTCGACGTAGGTGACGGTCGGAGGGCCGCCCAACTGCGCCTGGGTCACGATCGGCACCCGCACGCCCTGCTTCACGAAGGCCTGGATGTTGTTCTGGGTAACCACTCGCGGCCGCGACAGAACTTTCAGCAATCCGCGCGACTCGGCCATGGTAAGAACGGCGTCGATGCGCACCGTGTTGCTGGCGTTCAAGAAGCTAAAGCCGCTGGTGGGTGAGGTCGATCCCAGGTTGGAAAACAACGGAATCGAATTTCCCGTCGCGCCCGTTGAGCCCGGCACCGTAACGTAGCCCGGCGTCAAGCCACCAACCGTCAGCGGCGAACTCCCTGCCGACGAGGCGCCACCAATTGCACTGTGGCCATTGCCCCAGCCGAAACCGAGCTGCGTGCCGATGTCACGTGCAAACTGCCGCGTCGCCGCCACCACTCGCGCTTCAATCTCGACTTCCTGCGTCTTGCGGTCCAGTTGCGTCAGCAGGCGGTCGATAACTGGAAGCACTTTCGGAATATCGTTGACGATTACGGCGTTGGTGCGCTCATCCGCAACCACGTCGCCGCGCACCGAGAGGAACTTCTTTACGGTGACGATCACGTCCTTGGCGTGAGCATAGCTCAGGAAGCGGGTGACCGAAACCTTCTCCACGGCCAGCGCTTCCGCTTCCACCTGGGCGCGCCGTCCATCTGCTTCCTTCTTCAGCGTATCCACGGTGGCGATGCGCAGAACGTTGCCTTCCAGTTCCCGCGCCAGGTCGTTGTTCTTGAGTACGATGTCCAGAGCCTGATCCCACGGCACATCATCCAGCACGACGGTCAGGGTACCGTGCACATTGGGATCGAGCACCACGTTCAAGCCGCTGATCTCGTGGATCAACCGGAAGAAGTCCTTCAGATCGACGTCCTTGAGGTTCACCGAAATCGGCTCGCCCGTGTATTTCGGACCAACCGCGGCCGGTGCTTGTCCAGCCTGTGCTCTCTGTTCCGCAGCAAGATTTACCGCAGGCTGCACACCGGTGTTGGAACCGGTGCTCGACGAAGCCTGTGCGGCATTCGCGCTCACCGGCAATAGTTCCGCGGCAGTCTTGTCCGCGAACTTCGCCGCCGCTTCCCCGGCGCGCTCACTGGGCTCGTCGGTAGCATCAGCAGGCGTCGTGGCGTCAGCTACCGTCTTCTTGGCCTGGAAAGCAGGCTCGACGAAGACAAAATCGCTCGAGGTAGATGCAGCCGTCTCCGACTTCGGAGTCGTGGCCGGCAGAACATTTTCCGTCGCCGCCTTGGGAGCCGCCGGGACGCTGTCCGCCACGGGCTGCGCCTTGGGCGCTGGTGCTTCCATCACTCGCGGCGCGAACGGAGACATCATCTTGGCCGGCGTCGGCAAGGTAGCCGCCACGGTTTGTGGGGCGCTTGCACTCGCCGCCGCTGCTGCCGACTCCGTATGCAGCGTCAGCACCAGCTTCCCATCCGCCGACGGAGTGAGTTCATAGCGCAAGGCATGCTCAAGATCGACTACCACACGAGTCGTGGGAGGCGTCTGGCCGTCCGTGCCGATGCGCACGCCTTTCACCCCGGCGCTGCCCACCGTGATGTGAGTCTGCCCTGTCGCCATGGAGGTTCCAGGCAGGTCGACCACAAGACGCGCAGGCGAGTCCGCGGTGCTCAGCTTTGGCGTGACTGCGCCACGAGCGCTGATCACGACCCGGATTTCATCCGCGCCGCGAACTACATTCACTCGTTGCAGTTCATTGTGCTGGCTCGCCGGTTGTGACGCCGGCATCTCTGCGGCTGAAGCGGCCAGCCCCAGGAGCAGCATCGGTAGGAACACACTCAGCAATTGCTTTCGCATTTCGCTTCTCCCCAAAACCGCGGGCCGGGCCCGCGTGTCCTTCTTCTGAACTCGATTTTGTCGGCGCTCCGGGCTTTCCGGATGTCGCCGCCGCCCACTGCTAAACAGCCGGCGTGCTGATCTTCTTAACCACTTCCCGAGTAAACGGCTTGCCCAGTTTGTCCTGCACCGTCTCCTCGAAAACAACCGAATCTCCCGTGATTCTCATCACGTAACCGTTGAACACCGGATCGTTTTCGTGCAGGAAATAAGCCTTGTTCAAGGTGTTGGTTACCACTGCGATAAAGCCGCTTTCCGACTTCACCACGCCCCGCAGATTGATCTGCCCGATCTCCAGGCATTTCTTGCCAGTCGAGCAACCCGAACCCGTGGGCTGCTGCACCACCGGACTGAAGAAAGGATCGCGCTTGCCGTTCATCGCCCACTTCTTGTCATCCGGCTGCGGAGGCTTGGGAGCTTCCCCAATTACGCTGGCGGCGGCTGCCTTTTCATCAGCGGTTGCTTTGGCCGCAGCAGGAGCCCCATGCGTCGCTGCGGACTTGGGAGCCTCAACCTTGGCCACTGCAATCGGAGCCGATGCCGCTGGTTTCTTGGCTACGAATGCGTCATGCGGTTGCACTGCTGCAGTCGCCGGAGCGCTTTTGCTCTTGGCCGCCGGCACTGCCGCTGCCTGCTTGGCCACCGTGACGGTTTGTGCTTTGGGCGCTGGCGTTGGAGTGTTCTTCGCTGCTTCCTGCGTATGCAGGGTCAGCACAAAACTGTTGCCTGGGCCCGGCGTCAACTCGTAAGTGAGCGCCTGCTCCAGATCCACGACCACGCTGGTGTTCGGAGGCGTTTTGCCGTCCATCCCGATGCGCACGCCCTTGACCCCGGCGCTACCCACCGGAATCCTGCTCTGTGCGGTCGCCATCGAGGTTCCAGGTAGTTCGACCACTACGCGCGCCGGTGAACTCAATTTGCTCACCTTCGGAGTGACGGCCTCGCGGGAGCTGATCTCGATCTGAATATCGTCCGCGTTGCGCACAACGTTCACCCGCTGCAGCGTATTGCTCTGGACCGAAGCCGGCATTGCTGCCGCCTTGGCCGGAGCCGGAGCTGCCGCCGCCGCCCCCGGAATCGCCGCCGGCTTCACGGCCGGTGCGGGAGCGCCCGGTGCTGGCTTGGCCGCTTGCGCCACCAGCACTGGTTGCGCATTGTTGGTCTTAGTTTGAGTTTGTGGCAGCGATTTCGCGTCGCTGCGCGGGTTGCCGGTGGAGGCTGGGTTTTGTCCCCAGGCCGCCCCCGTTATCATCACCACTGCCAGAATGCCTGTCGTCAGCTTCATAAGCGATTCCTATTTGCTCACGCCTGCAGTTGCGGGCTTGGCTCCCGGCCCCGATCCGGGCGGAGTCAAATCGTGACTGAAGAACGTGGTCGCTGTGAACGTGGCGATCACGCTCTCGTTCGGCGCATACTGGTAGGTATGCTTGGCCTTTGCCCCTTGCGGGTTTTTCGTGTTTGACACCAGCAGTCCGCTGATGTTCACGATGCGCTCCAGCTTGCCCACCCGGTCAAAGAAATTCAGCATCGAGTAGTACGGCCCGTCCAGTTCCATATCGAACGGGACTTCCGAGTAGTACTCTTTGGCAGCAACCGGCTTGGCGGTATAGCGGCGCAGCTCCACGCCCGCTTTCGTGGCTTCGGTGTCCATCATCTCGATGAAGCCGTCCACCGACTTCTCGTCCGGCACAATCCGCCGTTCGATGTCCAATTGCTGTTTCAAATTCGCCAGCTGACGCTCAATGTCTTTCAGTTTGGGACGGTAGGACTCCAGTTCGTTGTTTTCCCGAACCTTGTCCTGCATGGCGTGCTCCGCCTTCGCATTGCTGTCGCTCTGGTTCTTGAACACCGTGAAGTACAGCGCCACCGTCACCAGCGCTCCTCCAACCAGCACCGCTCCCCACTGCTTGATGCCCGAGAGTTCGCTAAAATTCGCCATAGGTCTGCCTCTACGACTTTCCCTTCTCGCAGGTCAGGGTGAACTGGAACGCCTGCATGTCCTTAATCGTGTCGTCCTGGAAGGTTTCCTTGATTTCCACCGTCTTGAAGAAGCCCGTCTTCTGCAGGTTCGCGATGAGGTTGGCTACTGCGTCTGTGCTCAGTGCCGTGCCTTCCAGATTTACGCTCGCGCCCGTGTCGTCCATGCTTCTCAACCAGACGGCTTCCGTTCCGTTCACGGTTTCGCCCAGCATGGCCAGCAGGTTGACCGGGCCGGCCTGGCCCGCGCGCAGCGAATCAATTACATCCACGCGCCGCTTGTAATTGTCGGCCTGCCTCTGCCGCTCCAGGTAGCGCGCCTTCACATCGCTGAGTTCGCGGTTTTTTTGCTCCGCCGCCGCCATCTGTTTGGCGATCGACTTCGCTTGCTGGTCCAGCCGGTACCAGTAGCCAAAGTTCAACGTGCCAGCTATCAGGATTACGACCAGCACCTTCAGCATGGGCGAACCCATATCGCCCATTTCCATGGCCGGCATCGCCGGTCCGCTGGAGCCGCGCTTGCCTTTCCCTTTCGTTGTTTCGAGCAGGTTGATTCTGATCATAGGGATTCAAAGCTCCTCAAAGCCAAGCCCACGGCAACTGCGAGCTGACCCGGATTCTGCTCCACCAGCTCCGCTCCCGGACCCTCCGTCGGCGGCACCACGCGCTGGAATGGATTCAACAACTCAACCGGCATCGAAAATTCCTGCCGCAAAGCTTCCATCAGCCCTGGCACCTTTGCCGAACCTCCCGCCAGGTAAATCTTCTCGATGTGCTCACCCGCCGCGCTCGCCCGGAAGAAGTCAAACGTCTTCTGGATTTCCAGCACGATGATTTCGGTCACCTGTTGCAGGATCGGCGCCTTCGCGTCCTCGCTCACCGTTCCCACTTTCTCGCCCAGCTTCAGCTTCTCCGCATCTTCGAAGTTCAGGTCCAGCTCCTTCTGCAGAGAATCCGTGTACTGGTGCCCGCCCACGCTGACGTCGCGCGGGAACAGCGGCGTTGTGCCTTTCACGATGTTGATGTTCATCACGCTCGCGCCCAGGTTCAAAAGCGCCACCACCTGGCCGGGCGCCGGCTGGTAGTTGTACTCGTAGCAGTTCTGCAGAGCCAGCGCATCGATGTCGACGATAGCCGGGGTGCGGCCCGCCATCGAGAGTACGTTGGTGTAGTTCAAAATCTTGTCCTTCTTCACGGCGACCAGCAAAACGTCCATCTGCGGGCTGCCCGCTTCTTCAGACAGAATCTGGTAGTCCAGGCTCACGTCCGCCAGGTCGAAGGGAATGTGTTGGGCCGCTTCCTTCTCGATCGTTTCGGCCAGTTCCTGATCGCTCATCGAAGGCAGCGAGATCTTCTTGACGATCACCGAGTGGCCGCTTACCGCCGTAGCCACCGCTTTGGTTTTGATCAGGCAGTCGGCGAACAGCTTCGAAATCGCGCTCGATACCGTTCCCGAGTCTACGATCATCGAATCGACCACAATGTCAGAGGACAGCGGTTCCAGTCCCAGGTGCGACACTTCGATCTGTCCACCCTTCTTCTTCAGCTCCACTGCCTTGATGCTGGAAGAGCCCACGTCCAGACCTACAATCGTCTTCGATCCCATTCCAAACATGTGTGCCCGCCTTTTTAGTAGCGCCGGCGTCCCGCCGGCAGTTTTTTGTAGCGCCGGCGTCCCGCCGGCACTTCTTAACTACTGCGACCCGGCAGCAGCCTTCGTCGCCGCCTTCGCCTTATGTTTCGTTCCCGACTCCATCTGGCTCGACTTCTCTTCCATCCACTGGTCCAGCTTCGACTTCTTGAAGCGCCAGCGGTTGCCCAGCTTGAAAGCAGGAATCTTCTGTTCCCCAACGTACTTGTAAAGCGTGTCCGGACTCACTCCCAGGTATTGCGACGCCTGGCGTATGTTCATCACTTCTCGCGAGTCGGCCATGTTTCCTTGCCCCAGTTCCTTTGCCCTCTCCACCAGAACCGTCCCGCTCCAGTGTCTCCGGCACGCGGGGCTTACCTTGAAACTCCTGCCCTCCAATGCCTGTCCGGGGGCTCTCGGTGTCCAGAGCATATATCAGCCCTGAAAAGCCCCGCCTCAGAGCGAATCTCCGTGTTTTATTGGGTTTTATGCCTGTTTTTTGGAATTCGCGGGAAGGGTGATTTGAGGATATGTCTATATATTGTGGTTGGCGTCGTTTAATACCCAATTAGAAGCGGTTTTAGAAAGTGGCATGTCCGGTCACTCGCGGACCGGTAACTGAAGTACTACAGACGGTACGGAAGTACTATGTCGCCAGCTCAAGTCGCTGCGCTGGCTGGCTTTAACTTCTGGAAGGATGGAACGCCACCGAGTTACCCAACGACGCCGCACACCTCATCGTGGAGCGGGTGGCAAGCTTTGTCCATGTTCGCGTGCGCCAGTTGACAGTGGGTGCCCCATCCTTGCGCTTTTTGCAAGGGTGGGCGGCGATACTGCGTGCACAATCCTGTGTGTTGTCCTAGCGCGCCTTGCACGGCACCTGCTGCGGCAAAAACCGGGGGACAAAAACCCGGGACGGACGGAACGTTCCGATTTTTTTCGACTAGGAACCCAGAGACCGATCGCAACCTTACTGCACGTCGGAAACTTTCCCGCTGAGGAATATCACCTTCATGTCCTTGTAGTAGTAGATCGTCTTCGCTCCCAGGTTCACAATCTTGTCCGGTTTTCCCAGCGCTGCCTGCACCTGGTCGGTCGACATACCCTTGTCGATGCTCGCCGGTTCCGCTGGTGGTGGCGCCTCCGCCGCTGGCTGCTGCTGAGCTGCCGGTTGCTGAGCGTCCTGCTGCTGCTGATCTCCACCCTGTTGCTGATCTCCGCCCTGCTGTCCACTATCGCCCTGCTTCGCATCGTCAGTGCTGATTGAGAGCAGCGTCCCGATCGTATCCTCAACCTGCCCCGCGCTAGCCGTCGATAAAGATCCCTTGGGAAACACGAATACCACGTTCGTCTTGTTGTAGGTCGGCGGATCGGTCTTGTTGCAGGTGTCGCAGGCCACGATACCCATCGTCACCTGATCCTTTTCCAGATTGACATCAATGTGCGTCGGATAGACTTTGTCGCCTTTGGCGAACAACTTGGTCGTCTGTTCCTTCCCGAACTTCTTCATGCCGAACCCGATGCCCTTCGACAGCATCGCATTGGGCGCCTTAACCACTCCGCCTTCATACTTATTGTTTTGCACGCTTGTGTCCGAATAGGGCACGCCGAGCAGGCCGCCCTTCTGGATCGCCAGCAGCGTTCCTTCCTCGACCACGGAATATCCGCTCGTGTCCGATCCCATCTTCACCAGCTTGTACTGCGCAGCCAGTTGCTCCTGCAAAGAAACCGCCTGGGCATTTGCCAACGTCGGCGCAAAGATCATCCCAATGAAGATCGTCCCAAAAAAGATCGTCGCAGCTAAGGTCGTCGAAACGAAGATCGTCGTAGCCCGGAGAACAATTCCCGGAATCAGGTTGCGGAATTTCCTCAACATCGTAAAACCCTCCCCTTCAGGTCTCGACAAAAGTTCGATCACAGCCGCGCCCCTGCGGCGTCGAGAAAAAACTCGTAGTCCCATTGGAGAAGGGAGCGTCGTCATCACCCGACGCTCCCTGAATTAATTGAAGTAATCAACGGTCAATTGATCAGCGATTGATCGTTCCACCGCATTCCGCGCGTGTCTGTTTCTACTGTCCGCCGCCTCCCGCAGCTTCCTGCTTGACGTCCTGCTCGGTCTGATCGGCCGCCGACTGCTGGTCTTGCAGAGTCTTCGCCACGCTGGTATCCGGTGGCGGAGGCTGCACGGCCCCGGGCTCGGTGCCGGTATCCGGCGCCGCCGGCATACCGCCCGTCCCTTGCTTCTTGGCCATTTCCCCCATGCCGTTGGTGATGTTCTCCTGGAAGTGGTTGTACATTTCCTGCAGATCATCCACCTTCACGGCCACCATTGCTCCCGACGCACAGTCACCTTTCTTGGTAGCCGAGACGCTGGCATTTACGTTCTGGTCCGCATCCGGAGTGTCTGTCAGCCGCGTAATTACATCACCCGACGACAAGGCACATTCCTGACCGTTGGCCACCACCGTGACATCAGAATCCACCACAAACGTACGCTGCGATGGATCGAGAGCCGGTGGCGGCGTGTTGTCGCTGGTAGCAGGCGCCGCTGCGGACGCCGTTTGTGAACCTCCGCCTTGCTGTGCCGCCTGGGCCTGCTGCGCGGCCAACTGCGCCTTTACTTCCTGCGCAATCGCTTCCTTCACCTCAGGCGTCAATGCCACCGGACCCGCAGCTGCTGCCGGCGCAGGAGCAGCATCTGCTCCGCCTCCGTCGCCGCCACTGGCCGCAGCATCGGCTGCCACTGCGTCCGCGTTGGCCTCAGCCCGGGCCGCATACGCCGCCTGCAACTGCTGCGCGATCAGGTAGTCCGTCAGCCAGTAGTACGGAGCTGCATAAACCGGATAAGGATTCCACCACCCGCCATAGAATCCCCACCATGGCGCTCCTCCCCAACCCCAGGCTCCAATGCCCCAATAAACCGGTGCTCCCCAAGGATGCCAGCCCCATCCATAAAATCCCGGATGGTACCAGACGCCTGGGTAGTAACCGTAATACATATGTCCACCCCAGCCGTAGCCGCGATACAGCCCCACCCGGTAGGCGCCGTGGCTATAGAAGGTTCGCGAATAATAGGCGTGCCCGCCGCGGGTCACGTAGGCGCGCTGCACATAGCCGCCACGCCCTCGGGTTACAATCCGCGCTCCGTTTCGTTCACTCACCACCGTACGACCGCCGCGGACCCCATGCTCGATGTGCATGCCGTTGCGATCCACGGAACGGATTGATCCGTTGGCGCGAACGCTGGCGTGCCCTCCACCCCTCAGACTGACATTCCTGGTACCTGCCGGCTGGCGCGCGCTGCCGCGATTACCGGCGGCCGCGTTCCCGCGACCCGCCGTCGTATTTCCGCGGCCGCCCGCCGTGGTTCCCCGGTTCGGTGTCGTATTCCCACGGCCCGCCGCTGTGTTCCCCCGGCTCGGTGTCGTATTTCCTCGGCCCGCCGTCGTGTTCCCCCGACTCGGCGTCGTCGTGTGTCCGGCCGTTGCCCCGTGGCTGGCCGTAGTCGTGTGGCTGGTTGTGGGGCGGCTATTCGTCGACGTGTGTCCGGCCATCGCCCCATGGCTGGCCGTTGAACCGCGCGACTGCGTCGCCGCATGCGAAGGCGCCGCAGCATGAGAGGGCGCGCTTGCATGTTGCGCTGGCGCCGCATGCGGAGCAGGTGCGCTGGTCTTCTTCTGGCCCCAGGCAAACACCGGAACCGCCATCAAGAGCAGAAGGACTAGCGACTTCTGCAGCATATTTTCACCCTTCAAAATGCGATTCATTACTGCCTCCTGAACACCAGAACTTTTTAGCGACCCTGCATTCCCGGAAACACTGCCCCTCATCCGAAGTTTCGCGCTCGCTCCGCTCTTTAGCCTTTGCAGCCTTTGCATCACGAACGATATTCGCCGATTTCACCCACGTGGTTAATCTGTTTCCAAGAACGGAGGGAAGGCCTGCTCGATACGCACGACCCGATTGCGGACAAGACGCGACGGGCAGACCGTATCTTGGAGCGAAAAAACGTTACCAGAAGTCGGCCGCTTGCGCAATCATTTCCGTTTCGGGAGGTACTGCGATTTGATTGTCATCCGGGAGCGTGGCGCTTTTTGCCTCGACGAAGAGCCTGCACCGAGCTTGCCGAGGCAACGCAAGGCGGGGCGCACCCGCCCTAAGAGAGCAAAAGCGACCGAAGGGCACGTCTCGCTCGCTTCCCTTGAACCGCCTGCTTCCCTACTTTGCCCCGCTGCTGTAATCTACTTTCTTTCCACCGGAGGAACCACGTGCGCTACCTCGATCGTCTGCAACCCTTCGCACTCCTGGTGATGCGCCTCGCCCTGGGCGCAGTTATGTTCGTCCATGGTTACCACAAAGTTTTCGGCGGACTTCACCACCACGCCGACCTCGTCGCCAGCCTCGGACTCCCGCGCTGGTCGGGCTACCTCTCGGCCTTTACCGAGTTCCTCGGCGGACTCCTCGTGCTGCTCGGCCTATTCACCCGCGTTGCCGCTCTCGGCATCTGCATCGATCTCTCTGTCGCCATCGCCAAGGTGCACTTCCACAACGGGCTCACCGGCAACGGCGGATACGAATTCCCTCTCGCCCTTGCGGCCCTTGCCTTCGCCCTTATCTTCTTTGGTGGTGGCCCCATCGCCTTCGACCACATTCGCGCCCCCGGCGGAAAGTCCAAGTGATCGCCTACTTTTCCATTTCCCGGATTCTCCAGCCTACGCCGCAACTTATTTCAAGCCTCAGGGTTTTTAAGCAGTTGCGAGAGCTGCCCCTGAACGAGGGAACTTTTAGACGTATCTTTACAAATACCAGCTCCAGTTGAATCTGAGCCCGGCTGAAATTATGATGAGGTGTAAGAAATTTTCTGCATCCTAATCATTTCACGGACGCATCTTACGGCTTACGATGACTGATTTTAGGAGGTTTCTCTTGAGAAAGTTAGCGATCCTAGTACCAGTTTTCGCCTTCCTGGCCTTCGCCCAGTTGGCCTCTGCTCAGCAAGGGGACATCATGATCGGCGGCGGCACGCTTCTATCGTCGTCCCCAGCAACCGGCTTAGGAAACTTCCAGCAGCCGGCGGAAAAGGGCGGCGCCTACATCAACATTAGCGGCGACGTCATCACCTTCAAGCGCCGCATCGGCTTTGGCGTTGAAACCGCCTGGAGGGCCAGTCAGGGCAACTATCCGGATTACGAGGACACGACCTACCGTCCAATCCTCACCGATTTCAACGGGGTCTTCCAGCCGAAAATCACAAAGAGAATCGGGGCCGACCTCTTCGGCGGCATCGGCATTGCCAGCACGCGCTTCTACGTCCCGGAAGTGACCTCCTGCAGTTACTTCAGCGGGTGCATCAATTACAGCAGCAGTGATCACTTCATGGAAGACCTCGGCGGCGGCCTCCGCTACTACGTTTGGCATCACTTCTTCGTCCGCCCCGAGATTCACTACTACCACATCCAGAACAACGTCGAGTTCAACTCCAACAACGTATTCCGTGTCGGCGGCTCAATCGGATACACCATCGGTAACGATTAGGCCTTCGCGTCACGAATGCTCGCTCGTTTTGGTATGCTGGGGCAGCCGATTCCGGCTGCCCCACTCGTTTTGCGGGTTAGCCAAATGCGGCTGCTTCCCCGGGTTTCACCCGTCCGCCGGGTGAACTCCAGCAGTCCAATCGAACTGACGAGGGATTTGTATTGAGAAAATTCGCGCTGCTTGCATTCACCTGTACGCTTCTTCTGTTTGCCAACCTCGCCTCCGCGCAGCAAGGGGACATTCTGGTCAGCGGCAGCGAACTTTATTCCCTCACGTCGCCCACCGATATAGTCACCTTCCAGCCTCTGACAGAAACGGGGGGTCTCTACATCGGCCTCGCTGGTGACGTCGTTACCTTCCCGCATCGTCTTGGCATTAACGTCGAAACCTCCTGGAGGTACAAGCAGGGGAACTACTACGGTTACGAGAATTACCGCCCATTCTTCAGCGACGCCAACGTGCTCTTCCAGCCGAAGATCAATAAGAAAATGGGCCTCGACATCATGGCCGGCATCGGCATTGCCAGCAACCGGTTCTACATCATCAATTCCTGCGGCAGCCCGGGATGCATCAACTTCACCAGCAGCAATCATTTCATGGAAGATTTCGGCGCCGGCTTCCGTTACTACGTCTGGCACCACTTGCCGCACGTCTTTGTGCGTCCTGAGGCTCACTACTACCACGTCCAGAACAATCAGGGGTTCAATTCCGGCAACGTGTTTCGCGTAGGCGCGTCAATCGGCTACACTTTCGGCAAGTAGCTCGACGTCGCAAGATCGGCGGCAACAATAAAAAAGGCAGCGTCTCTTTCGACGCTGCCTTTGCCTTTACTGAATCAACCTTTTACGGCTCCTGCATGCAAATCTCAGCCTCGTGGATCGCCGCATCCAGATGCTTGATCGCTGCCACCTTATGGCCGTGGAAATCGTGAGCCGCATCGTCCAGATGATGGTGGGCGTTATGCATCGCTTCCAGCGCCGCCGCGATCTCCGGATGAGGTGGCATCGCGGGTGACGCAGCCGGTGCCGGCGCTGCTGGCGCTGCCGCAACTGCTGCCGGAACCGGTGCCGCTGCTGCCTTTGGACCAGCCGCTCCCACCGGCAAAGCCAGGGCAAATAGTAGCGTTGCTGTGATCAACAGAGTCAAGAACCCGATATTCTTCATGCGTTCCTCCTCGTCCGAATTCCGGCGCGGACGCCGCCGGTAAGATCAATGGCCACGGCCCCCTTCGCACAAGGATTCCCGCGACACCCGCACAGTATAGCCGCGCCCCGGCAGAATTCCGCTGTAGATGAGTTGACTCTTAAGATGCTCGCCTCAAACGTGATTTCAAAATGACGTGAGGCTAAAGAGCATCCGTCTTCCGGCTTCTCCACCACAACCACAATCCGCCCAGCACAACAACGACGGCAACTGCCAGATCGAAACGCTTGAGATCATGGGCCAAACGCCCCCAATGTCCTCCAAACAGATACCCCGCCGCACAAATCGCGGTCACCCAAACCGTGGCTCCCAGGAAGTTAAACAGGAAAAACTTCCGCCACGGCATGTGGAGCGCTCCCGCCAGCAGTGCGGCCAGCACGCGCATGCCGAAGAGAAATCGTGCCAGGAAAACGGTAGTCGCCCCGTACCGCTCAAAGAGCTGGTCTCCCCGCTCCACCGTCTCCGCACGAATGGAGAAGACATGCCGGTAGCGTTCGATCAGCGGACGCCCGCCGTGCCGCCCCAGCGCAAAGCCGAGTTCTCCGCCCGCAGTCGTGGCCACGGTCCCCACCACAATGACCCACGGAATCTGCAACTCATGTTGGGAATAAGCCAGAAAGCTGGCCAGCAGCAAAATGGTCTCACCCGGCAAAGGCAAGCCCGCACCCTCAAGCAACAGCAGCGTCGCCACCGCCCAGTACCCGTAGTGCACCACCGCGCCCCGCAACAACTCGAAAATGTGGTGGCTCATCATTTGAAGTTGTCATCCCACGCGATTTGTCATCCTGAGAGAGCGCGTCTTTGCGCGAACGAAGAGCCTGTCCCGAGCCTGCCGAGGGAATCCGGGCGAGCCGCGCGAATCCACGGAGCCTGCCCTGAGCGAGCGACAGCGAACGAAGGGCGCGTTTGGCTCGCTTCCTTATATCTCACTCGTTAGGAATTCAATCAACGCCCGGTTGAACTCTTCCGCACATTCCTCGTACGGCAGATGTCCAACGCCCGGAAAAAAGATCGACTGTGAATTCGGAAAGTATTTCCCGAGCGGCGCCGCCGATGAAGCATACACTGCGGAATCCTTACTGCCCCACATGAGAAATGTAGGAATGCTGGCCAGCTTCGGCAGAGTAGTCTCCAGTTCACGCAGGTCTGCCGTCCACGTCCGCACGATGCTGAGCGCATGTTCAAACAATCCCGGCTTAGCCAGCGGCGCCATATAGCCTTCCAGAGTTCCAGCAGGAATGCGGCCGCGGTCGCCATACATGCGAGAGTGCCAATAGGGATAGGAGAAACGCATGTGCGCGCTCGTCAGCCGGAACAGCGCTGTCCCAAACTTGCTGCCGAAAAACGGTGCCAGCCGCCGCCCATGCGCCGAATAAGGATTCACCGGCGCCACCAGCACCAGCCGCCCGATGTGCAAACCAACATTCCCGCTCAGGCATTCCGCAGCCGCCATCATCGCGACGGCGCCGCCATGCGAAGTCCCCAGCAAATCGAACGAAGAAATTCCCAGCCGCTCAACAAACTGCAGAAGCCGCCGCGCCGTCCCCCGCATCGAGTGATCGATCCCAACCGGCCGATCCGAGAATCCCGCACCCATCATGTCCGGTGCATACACCGCCGCATAAGGCGCCAGAGCCGGCATAGTAAATCGCCACGAGAACGAATACCCCAGCAGCCCATGCAGCAGAATCAACGGAGGCCCGGACCCTGCGCGCACGTAACGCATGCGCGCCCCATCGAAATCCATCCAGCACTCTTCCACTCCGGCACTCAGCGCCGGAGCCAAACCAGCCGGAGCAAAGCTATCCGGAGCAAAGCCAGGTCCGAGTTGAGTGGAAACTTCCCGGCCCGCCGCCATCACAGCCAAATCTCACTCCGAATCTTCCCGAACCGAATCTTCTCGAACCTGGACAACTTTTCCCTCTTCACCAGACTCTATTTAAGTGAACATCGCCTCTGTTCACTTCACTTGGGGAGCTCCGGCTCCCCGTTTTTGTTTGGCATCCAGAGCGGCTTGTCATCCTGAGCGAAGCAGGTGGATCGCGAAAGCGATCCACCTGCGAAGTCGAAAAGCCTGCCCCGAGCGAAGCCGAGGGGACCCCATGCCCGCCCATGTCACCCCAAGCCCTGCTAGGCATTTCCGTCGAGGCCTTAGTTTTAAGCCGCCGCTTTCCTCTTCTTCCGCAACAACTTCTTCAGCACCCGAATCCCCCTATCCACATGCTTCTCCTCCAGCAAAAACGGAGGCAAGAACCTGACCACAGTATCCTGCGTCGAATTAAACAACACCCCCTCGGCCAAAGCCGCATCCACGATCGGCCGCGCCGGAATCTCCAGATTGATCCCCTGAATAAACCCTCGCCCACGAACTTCCTTGGCCGCCGGACTTTTTTCCGCAATCGCTTTCAACTCCTGCTGCAGGTAAGCCCCAACTTTGTTCACATTATCCAGCAGCTTCTCTTCTTCCACGATGGCAAGAAACTCCAAAGCAACGCGGCAAGCCAGCGGACCACCCCCAAAAGTAGTCCCATGCTGCCCCGGCGAAATCGCGTTAGCAAACTCTTCCTTGGCGATAAACGCTCCCAAAGGCAACCCAGCCGCAATCGGCTTGGCAATCGCCACAATATCCGGAGTCACTCCAAAACTCTGAAACGCAAACATGGTCCCCGTCCGTCCCAGCCCGCACTGAATCTCATCAAAGATCAAAGCCGCCCGGTGCCGGTCCGCCGCCGCCCGGCACGCCTGAAGAAACTCCACCGAGCACTCATAAATTCCGCCCTCGCCAAAAATTGGCTCCAGCACAATCGCACAGGTATTATCGTCAACCGCCGCTCGTAATCCCTCAATGTCGTTCTGCGCAACAAAAGTCACGTCTTCCAGCATCGGCTCAAATCCTTTGCGATGCTTCTCCTGCCCGGTCAGCGACAGCGCCCCAAACGTCCGCCCGTGATACGACCCCTCGAGCGCCACCAGTCGCGACTTCGCCTCGCCGCCCGCGCGATGTCCCGCCAGCCGCGCCAGCTTGATCGACCCCTCAATCGCCTCAGTCCCGCTGTTCGAAAAAAATGCACGCGCATTTCCAAAAGAGCTGCCCAGAAGCGTGACCAACTTCTCCGCCAGCGCCCCCTGATACTCGTGGTAATAAAGATTCGAGACGTGAATCAGCTTCCCCGCCTGTTCCCGAATCGTCTTCACGATCCGCGGATGCGCATGCCCCAGCGCATTCACGCCCAGCCCAGAAACAAAGTCGAGATAGCGCCGATCGTCAATGTCGTAAAGAAACACGCCCTTCCCCCGCGTCAACACCACGGGATACCGGTTATAAGTCCCCAGCAAATACCTCTTCTCTAAATCGGCAATCTGTTCAAAGGTTTTCATAGGAAGATTCGATTCTATAGGAAGAGGCCCAAGTCAATACGAAACGCAGCTGTGGATTTTCTGCGACAGGAGCAGCCCTTGCCCGAATGGGCGTTGGAGCTGCCACCGCAGCCACGCCTATAATGAGGATGGAGAGGCCCGGGAAGGGCACGAGTTCACTCGTGCCACACCAGCCGACCTATTAAGAGCCCAGCTTTGCTTTTCCACGTGCCGGCCCGGTCGACGTCTCACCGTATTCCCACCGACCTCGCCTTTCCCGAGATGGGAATCCGGTAGGACATTTTTGCATTATTGGAACCTTCCCCCCCCTCTCCGTGGCATGTCAGAGTGGAATCGGGAATTGCGCGGACTGGGCCCGCATTTCTTGTCGGGGCGCATTTTCTCCAAATCGGCAACCAAACTCTGAAAAGAGGGCAAGCGCGTGAAAAAACCTCGCGGCATGAACATCAAGAACTCCAAAGACCGGGGAGCATGGGCCGAGATGTGCTTCGCCTTGCGGGCCATCGAGGAAGGACTGCGCCCGGCCAGACCTTGGGGAGAGCCAACCGGATACGACTCCCTGGTGCACCACAAGAGCACCCGAATCTTCAGGGTGCAAGTGAAGTCCACGATCCGCAAGCAGTACCGTTGCTACCAATGCACCATCAGAACGCAGCACCACGTCTACAAGAAGGATTCTTTCGACTTCGTAGCCGCCTACGTTATTCCCGAAGACGTTTGGTACATCCTCCCCGAAAAAGTAGTCAGGGGAATGTCGACGGTCGGCCTGTATCCCGCCATGGCAGGCGCGAAATACGACGCCTACAAAGAAGCCTGGCATCTGCTGCGCGGAGAAACGCCTGGCCGCGTAGCGCGAATCGAGGCTTGCGCAGAGGAAGATTTTCCCGAGGTCACTTTTCAACCAGCGCCTTCAGCCGGCCCAGCGCCTGATCCCATTGCTGGGAAACGAAGTGGAGGTATTTCTTTATTCCTTCAATGGGCTGCGGATCGAATTCGAAGCGGGTCTCGCGGCCTCGATGATTGCTGCGCACGATTCCCACCCGCTCGAGCACCCGAAGATGTTTGGTGACCGCTTGCCGGGTCAGCCTCGAACCCTCCGTCAACTGAGAGATCGACCGAGGCTGCCCGGCGGAGAGCTTTGCTACCAGCGCCAGCCGCATGTCGTCGCCGAGCGCGGCAAATACGGCGGCACGCGGCCATTTGATGGCCGCGCGGCTACGAGTTTTGGGTGACATATTTTTCGATGTTCTTCACTTGTTCGGTCCAGCCGCCATCGTTTCTTCGGAAGGCTTCGAGACGCCGATCACCGGGAAGCCTGTCGAAGCCGGACTCGGAAACCACCAGCAACGTACCACTGAGCGTTTTCTCCAGGCGGAATTCGACCAGCGTGGTCGGCTCGTTCGAGCAGTCCGCGGGATAATCCGCCTTTTCGATGGATTTGGGATGAGGCCAGGTAAAGGAAAAGAGCCGCTCCGGCTCCATTTTCTGCACCGTCGCTTCCCACCTGATGTGTTCGTAGCCGGGATGTGTAATCCGGCCCCGCGAGATCTGGCCGGGTACAAATGGCCCGTCCAGCTTCACGCGAAACCACTCGCCAAACTCGCGGTAATCGGTGAGCGCGCGCCACACCCGCGAAACCGGCGCCTTCAGTTCAATGCGCTTCTCAATACGGTCGTTCATGTTAGGCAACCTCCGGGTTGCATATTAACTCAACCCGCCGCGATATGCAACTGTTTGGTTGCCCTTCATAGTACAGCGTTTTAAGTGAGACAAATCAGGAATCAGCAGGTGGCAGAAACAAAACGGGGACGGCTTGCGCCGCCCCCGTGCAGCGTTGGGGGACAAACAAACTGTATAGGCCCCCGGGACAGCTTGCGCCGGCCCGGGGACCGCGACGGGGGAGGCCCGCGCATCCGAAGAGAACGTCCCTCCGGAATGTTTCAGAACACAATGCGCCTTAGTAGCGGCCCTGGTCGATCCAGAGCCGGACTTTGTCTTCGACGGAAAACCGGCTCGTGGGCGTGCCCGCAAACTTCGACTCCAAAGCAAACGCGTGGGCTTCGAGCGGCACCGAGAAATGAAGTTTGGTCCGCACAAAACTGCGCACGAAGATGTCGCTATAGCGCTCGAATCCCAGAAGTTCAAATTGGACGGCATGCACCAGCCCGTGAAACAGCGCGCGCTCCGACATCTTCTCGTTGAACACCACCACATCGAGAAACGTGAGCGAGTGCATGTGCGTAACCTCGGGCAGGTTCACGAATCCCAGGGCCTTATATTCCTCATAAAAAGGAGGATTCGGGACGCGCGCTCCCCGGAGTTCGACAATCCTCACCCGGTCGAGCATAGCGGCAGAAAAAAACGGCCACATCAGCGCCTTCTCGTGGTTGCTGAGCGGCACCGCGGAGGCAAGATAGTGCTCGCGCTGCTCCTTGAAATAGACGGAAACCCGCTTCACCGCTTCGGCGATCTGCTCGTCCGTGACCCGCGGCGCAGGCTCGGGGCCCGCCTCAATCACGGGAATCTTCTTTTCAATGGACGAATAAAATTCGCTCAGCGCCGCCGCCGACTGCACCGACTTGCGCAGAATGTCGCGCTGCCCAAAACGCGCCAAATCCTCCGTAGAAAACCGCAACCGCAACTGATGCGTGGCACAATGGGCGCTTAGGAGCTCCAGTTGGGCGTGCTGGAGTTCTGAATTCATCTGCGCGATAGAAAGTCTATCGTCAGGGTTATCCCACGAATACATCTTCCTCTACTCCTCAAAGGCTCTTGGCTACCGCAGGGGGGCCCGGCTATGGATAACTTATACGCCGTTATGTTTACGATGTCAACATAATTATTGAGGGAATACACTTTGGTAATGGAGGCGCGGAGCGGGGTTGGTATTTGCTGTACATTGTTATGTTTACGATGTATACATAACCTTCGAGGTTTCGTCTTCCCCCAGAAGGAGAACCCTGTGCCGCGGCGAGCTGACCCTGACCTGGAACGCAAGATTCTGGATGCAGCGCAGAAGTTGTGGAAGAAGGGCGGAGAGAAGGCGCTGACCATGCGGACGGTGGCGCGGGCGGCGGGGACCAACACGCCAGCTGTGTACCGGCGGTTTCACGACCGGGACGACATACTGCGCGGACTCCTGCAGCGGATCCGGTGGGAGATTGCGGCGCAGTTGGAGGGTATTTCTTCTCCGGAGGAAGGGTGCGAGCGGTATCTGGATTATGCGCTGAGCCATCCCCGGGAGTACGAACTGTTTTTCCAGAAGGAGTATGAACTCTTTCATTCGGCACGCTCCGTGCGAGCCGGGGTTAAGGTTGGGGTGCGGCCGGTGCGGGACGTAATGCAGCAGAAAGTGGCGGAGAAACTGGGGGGGGCGCCCGACGAGCACCTAGGCGTGCTGATGGCTTTGCAGATGGTGGTGCATGGAGCGGCGATGCTGCTGATTGAAAAAGCGATCCTACCGGAGAATGCAGCGGAGGCGCGGGCGGTACTGACGGCTTCGGTGGCGGCGCTGCTGAGCGAAGCTGACAAGCTGCGAGGATGACGGGACGCGCCTATGACCGCTGGAAGCCCTGCATCACTTCGCTGCGACCGGAGCGAGCTCTCCCAGGTTCAGATCGATTCTCACCCAATACGGAGCTTCCGGCGGGGGCGGGAACGGCGTCACCTTTGCTAGTTGAAGGGCGTGCAATTTCTCATAAAGGCACATAGCGACTCCGCTGGGAGAGGCAATCCTGACGTCTTCAATCGTACCCTCCGCTCCTACGCTGGTCAGAGTCATGAAGGTTCCCACGTCGCTATCGGAAGGCCGCACACATTCTTTGACCAATTCCTTATAAGGCTTTTCGAACGCTACCTTATAGCGAAGGCCTTCAGGAGTTTTCATATTGGCATCCGCAGCCTGCTGTATGGCCTGCCGCTTGCCCAGAAAACTCGCGGCCGTCTTCGCCAATTCAAAATCCTTTTCAATCCTCCAGGTCTCCTCGTCCCACTGATCGCCGATGCGGGCAAAAGCCTGGTCTGCGAAGAGTTCGTCGTCCGGGCGCGTCCGAGCCGCTAGAAACGCGATCCGGTTCAGGTTCAGCATCGATATTCCGTATTGCTTTTCAGTCGCCTCAAACCCGCGCTCGATTCTGGCCAGCGATAAATGGGGATCGTCCTCGCAAGCGCACATCACATAGTTCGCGCTCGCGATTTGAAAATAGAGAATGTCACCCTGAGCTCCTCCCACACGGTCGGCGACTTCCTGCACAAACTTTTCCGTGGCTCCGGATTCGCCACCCCACTTCGGAAGCAGGTCAGCAGCAAGCGCGCGAGCATAATAGTAATAGCCGGGCTCGAACTTGCTTGCCTGTTCGAAGAGTGCACGCTTTTCGGCCTCGTTCCAGTTAAGGTTCTGAGCCACGTTTTGCTCTACGACGTACCACTCCGGACATTTCGTGGGAAGCTCCGAAGCCTCTTCGAGAACTCGCTGAGCTTCCGCGGTGCGCTCCCGGAATAGCTTCCATCCGCTTTCGCTCACCGTGTTGGCATATCCATGCCCGCGCGCATCCGCCGCGTATCCGATATAGGCCCAGGCCAGAGCGATCCGCGCGGTAACGGATTGGGGGCGCGCCGTCACCCACTTCTGCAACTCCTGCAGCAGCGCGTCCCAGTCTTCTTGTGTGGGGTGGATGGGATAAGGGACAGGCTTGTACAAACCTTTGTACAATTCATGGAGCTTCCACATCCCGCCGGGAAATCTTTCCCTGGTGGTTCGCGCACGATCGGCGAGGCAATCAAGTTCCTCGAATTTTTCTTCCTTAAGCATGCCGGCAACGGTAGCTGCGTAGTCTCGTGCCGCGTGGACATCGGTGCTCAGGTCTCCACTCAAGCCAGCCGCATCCTCTTCGCTTATCTTGCATGTGTTTGAATTTGAAATCGAGTTCGGGGACTGGTTGGCCGCGGCGCTATGCCAAGCTCGATTCCTGTTGCATCCGCTCAATCCGATCACGGCAAGCAGCGACACCGCAGCCAAGCTCTTCAGGACCTTCGATTCAGGGCTTAAGCAGCGAGCGAAGGAGCCTGCGAGTGTTTCGCGAAAGCTTTCGTAGGTCAAAGGCCCCTCCGTTTCGGCGCTCACCTGGCTGCAACTGCCGGAAACTCGGCCCAGTCCAGATCGATCTTTAGTAAATACGGCGCCTGTGGCGGCGGGGGAAACACCGGGGTCTTTTCGTGCTGGAGTGCAAGCAGCTTCTGGTAGACACACATACCGCCAGGACCGCCGATTCTGACGTCCTCGACCGTGCCGTTTGTGCCCACGCTAACCAGTGCCTCAATCTTGCCCGAAGAGGTCCCCGCATTGCCCACACATTGCCGCACGATTTCCCGATAAGGTTTTTCGAAGGCGACCTTGTAACGAGCCCCCTCAGGCGTTTGCATATTGGCGAGTGCCTTCGCTTCTCTGGCGCGGGTCTTAGCCACAATTGGCGCCCAGGTCGCCGCCCATTGCTTTGTCCTGTCAAAGTCCTCTTTCTTGTCCCACGTTTGCTCGTCCCATTGATCGCCGATGCGGGCGAAAACTTTGTCTGCTGTGACTGGGTCGGTCTCTTTGTTGTTGGTAGCCAGGTGAGCAATCAAGTTCAAATTCAACATTGAAACGCCGTACTGCTTTTCGGAGGCCTCAAAGCCCCTTACGATTCTTTCCATCGACAGATGTGGCTCATCGTCGCAGCCGCAAATCAGAGTGGTGGCGACTTCGAAATACAGAATGTCACCCTGGTCGCCGCCGATCCGGTCGGCGATCTCCTGCATAAACTTCGCGGTGTCGCCTTCTTCGCCAGCCCATTTCGGCTGCAGGTAGTCGGCTAGCACGCGGGCATCATAAAAATAGCCAGCCTCGAGCTTGAATGCTTCTTCGAAGAGAGAGCGCGCATCCGAAGTACTCCAGCCCTCGTTCTGCGCTACCAGCAGCATGCCGAGATACCACTCAGGACACTTGATGGAAAGGTGCTTGGCCTCTTCGAGGATTCGTCTTGCTTCAGCGGTGCGCTCCCGGAATAACTTCCATCCGCTATCGCTAACTGTGTTTGAGAGGCCTTGTCCGCGGGCATCGTACGCATAGTTTAGGTAGGATCTGGCCAGCGCGACGCGTGCGGTCACGGACTCCGGGCGTGCAGCGACCCACTGCTGCAGGCGCTGCAGATGAGCACTCCACTCTACCCCCGTAGCACGCGCGACGGGATACTGGTTCGGGCTGTACAAACCTCCATACAGCGCGTGAAGTTTCCAGTCTCCGCCGGGGAGCCTCTCTTTACCCGATCGCGCATGGTCAGCAATGCAATCGAGTTCCTGAAATTTCTCTTCTTTCAGCAGGCGAGCAATGGTGGACTTGAAACTGTTGATTGCGTGCACGTCAGCGCTGAAGTCCCCGTTCAGCGCGGCAAAATCGGCCTCGCTGACGTTGCACGGATTGGCACTCGCTTTCTGATCTGCCGCGACGACGAATGGGCTCATCCCAATCAGAGCCAGCGCAAGGATTCCGGCCTTGAATGGAGTTGAGGAAGTGTCGAAATAACGGCTCAGGAAGTCCGTCAGTGGTTTGCTGCGCAATCCGTAGGCCACTAGATCCTCCGGGAAGATGAATCCTAAGGCGCAGAGTAGTCCGGGTGGCGGGCAGCAACAAGATTACGTTAGTGAGAGACTCCTAAGTGGCGCAGTAACGCCGATGAACTGCCCTCGGGCAGCGCAAATTCCGGCGTTCCGTGCTCCTGCCGGGCCGACGTTCTCGGGTAGGTCGATTTAATATGTCGCCCATGGCTGGGGTGGTGTGGTGGTTTGTTCTGTATCTTTCCTCAAGAGCAGGGAGTGCGAACATGTGACGCAGGCAGCATCGACAGTCCCCCCACTCAAGCCAAAAGCGGGTTGAATGGGCCACCCGGCTCGTCGAGAGACAGGGGAGGGTCTTTCCCGCTAAGTAATCGTCAAGACGAGGCTGGAGCTGGTGCCGCCGCTGGTGCAGCCTAGGTCTCCTGAGTTGCCGCTGGGAGTGTTGACTGTGACATCGGCTGTTCCGGCGGCAGAGATCACGGCGGTGGTGAGGGTCGCCTGCAACTGCGTGCTGCTTGCCACTATCGTGCTGAGCTTCGTGCCGTTGATCTCCACGACAGAAGATGAAACGAACTTGGCACCATAGACATTGAGAACAAAGCCGGGCTCCACTTCGGCGAGCGTGATGGTGTTCGCAGAAAGAGATCCAATGATGGGGGCTGGCCGCGCGCTGCCGCACAGGGGATTGAGTGCGTTGCATCCCTGGAGGAGCAGCGAGGCGAGCACGAGCGCGCTGAGAAGCTGCAAGAAGGCGCCGATTCTCTTCATAAGGGATCGTACCACCTGCCGGAGTGAGTGCGGATAATTACAGCTTCGCGTATTCCGCTTTGGCTTGGGCGAGGATGGGGATGCCGGGGTCGGCGTTTTTCCAGAGAGTTAAGAAATCCTGGTAGGCGGCTTTGGCTTTGGCGGTATTGCCAGAGATGGCATAGGCGCGACCTAGCTGGAGATGCGCGAGGGAGCCTAGCACGAAGTTCTGGACTACTCCGGGATGATCGAGGAACTTCTGGAATTCGGCGGCGGCTGCGGGGCCGTTCTTTTGCGCGAGGTACGCCAGGCCGCGAATGTAGGCGGGATACATGGAGATGCCGGGCGGGGGCGCTCCTAGTTCGTAGGGCAGAGAGGGTTCGAGGGCGATGACGGCGCGGTCGGGCTGCTGCTGGGCCATCGCGATAGAAGCCTCGATCACGGGAAACCAATAGACCTTTAAATAAGTGTTGCTGGGTTCGGATTTTTGCAGGGATTCGAGGATGGATGTGGCTTGGGAAGTTTCGCCGATGCGGGCGAGAGCGATGGCGGCGACAACTTTGACGTCGCGGCCGGGAGCCAGCGCCAAGGCGCGTGCGACGGCTTGGCGGGCGGCGGTGACGTTGCCTATTTCGGCTTCGCGGATCGCCTGGAATGCGATCCACTGGGCGGCGGTTTCTTTGGCATCGGAGCGTACGGCAGAATCCGCGGCACGGCGGGCGAGGTCACGGGCTTGTTCCAGGCGGCCGTAATAGGATTGAGTGTCCGCGTGGTCGCTGAGCATCTGATCTTCTTCGCCGGGGCGGCCAGCGGCCCACGCGACCTGGCGTTCCATACCCGCGGCATCGCCGGAGAGAAATGCCAGGGAATACTGATCCGCGCGAAGAGTGAGTCCGTCGAAGTTCTTCTGCTGGGCATCGGCGAGAGTCTGGCGAGCTTCCTTGATTCGATCGAGGTTGATGTAGGTGGCGGCGAGGTTTCCGTAGCCGACAATTGAGGGTTCGAGGCGCTGCTGGGCTTCGGTTTCCACGATCGCTTTGTCGAATTGGCCGAGAGCGGAATAGATGAAACCGAGATTGCCGTGAGGCACCTGGTCGTTGGGATAGCTTTTTGCCCAGAGTTCGTAGGCTTCGGTGGCCTTTTCAACTTCTCCGGTGACGTATTGGAAATAAAAAGCGGAGATGCGGTAACGTTCGCGCTCGCTGACGCGATCGCGCAGGTCGTAGGCCTTCTTGGCATTTTCCGCGGCGAGGCTGGCGCGGCCGAGATTCGCGTACTCAACGGCGAGGCCTACATAAGCCATGGCGAAGTTGGGGTCGAGTTCGATGGCGCGCTTCATGAAGGGAATGGCTTCGGCGTCACCCTTGGTGCGTCCGGTGGTGATGCCCATGCTGTAGGCTTTGAGGGCTTCGAGGGAGGGAGTGGTGGCTTCGACGGGCACATCGAACTTTTGCACGGAGGCCAGCGACTCGCCGAGTTTGGTACGCAGGGTTGCGGCGGCTTTGCTCAGGGCTTTCAGCACGTCGGGCTTGCTGGCTGCTTCTTCCTGTTCCTCGGCGAGAGTGTCTCCATTGCTGCAGCCGACAGCGTTGATGCCCACGACGTACTGGCCGCCGAGATTTGAGATGGAACCGAGCACGATGGCTTTGCTGCCGGTGCGCACGCAGAGTTCCTTGGCGACTTCGGGCGTGATACGCGTGCCGGGCTGGCTGCCCATGAGACGTAGGGTTTCGCCGACCTTGCGGTCGGAAAGAATGTTGATGAAGGGGGACTGTCCGAGTTGCACCGCGAGAGCTTGTTTGAGGGCGTCGTCGAAGACGGAGTCTCCGGTTTTGTTGTCGAAGTCGGCCAGGACTACCGTGTCTTTTTCGGTTAGGGTCGCGGGAGTGGCTGCGGGCGCGGTGGAACGGGAACGCCAGTAAAGGCCGGCGGCGATTAGCGCGACGACAACCACTGCAGCGGGGAGCACGAACTTCCAGCGCGCGGCGCGTGGTGGCGTGGTGGTGGAAGAGATTTGACTGGAAGAAACTGCTGACTGCTGCTTGCTGGTCGACGAGCCTGAGATTGCGGACGCGGCGCCGGTTGGCGGGCGGCTGGAGTCGTCGACGGCGGCGGGGATTCCTGACTTGCTCGATTCGATTTCGCGCTTCAGGCGTTTCAAGTCGGCGCGCATTTCCGCTGCGACCTGATAGCGGAGTTCGCGATCTTTCTCCAAAGCCTTGGTGATGATCTCTTCGAGCTTGGGTGGAAGATCGGGGTTCAGACGCGCGGCCGGCGCGGGCGCCTTATGAAGGATGGAATCAAACAAGTCGGTGGTGGTGGCTCCGCGGAATGGCAACTGGCCGGTGGCCATCTCGTAGAGGACTGCGCCGAAGGAGAACAGGTCGGTGCGGATATCGAGGTCGCGGCCGCGGGCTTGCTCGGGCGACATATAGGCGGCGGTGCCTATCGCCGTGCCGGGACTGGTTAAGTGTTCTTCGACAGCCTGGGTTCGTGTGGCTTCATTTTGTCCGGTGGCGGGCGATGCCGCGACCTTGGCCAGGCCGAAATCCAGGACCTTGGCGTTGCCGCGCTCGGTTACGAAGATGTTGGCGGGCTTGATGTCACGGTGCACGATGCCTTTGGCGTGAGCGGCGTCGAGGGCGTCGGCGATCTGGATGGCGAGGGCAAGCAAGGTATCCAACTCGAGGGGTCGAACGCCGATTAGGTGCTTCAGAGTTTGGCCGTCGAGGAACTCCATGGCGATGAAGGCCTGGCCGTCTTCTTCGCCGATGTCGTGAATGGTGCAAATGTTGGGATGGTTCAGCGCGGACGCGGCCTGGGCTTCGCGCTGAAAGCGGACGAGGGCTTGCGGGTCGCGCGCTACGGAATCGGGAAGAAACTTCAAGGCGACGAAGCGGTGAAGGCGCGTGTCTTCGGCTTTGTAGACGACGCCCATGCCGCCGCCGCCGAGTTTTTCGATGATGCGGTAGTGCGAGATGGATTGGCCGATCATGCTTGGTCGATCGTTCTTCGGTCGATCATGGTTCGGTCGAGCTTTTTAGTCGAGCTTATTCAGTCGAGCGCTCTGCGGTCGATCATCTTAGTCGATCGCGGGAAGTTGCGTCGTTCGGGTCGCTTCATCTTACGGACGTGGCTCGAAGCAGTCAACGAATTGCGAGGGAGGGTTATGGACGACCCGAAAATTCCTACGCTCCCAGCCCCCACCACAGAAGTGGTTTTGACTTTGGGTCGAGCCGCTCGCTGGCTTGCGCTCGCCCGGAGAGCGAGCCGGAGGGGAGTCAATGAGTCTAATCGAGATTTTTCGCCAACGACTTAATTCGGTTGGTCCGCCCACTTTTTCACTGACCTTTGCGGCTGCATTGGATTGACCCTCACAACCGCGTATTTCCCCGGCCTGAAGCGTTCGACTTCAACTTTAGCCGAGCTTTCGGAGAGGAATGGGTTGCTGTCGATCACGCTGTATGTCCGGCCCGCAAATTCGTAGGTGTAAGCAATCTCGGTCGTAGGACAGTTCCAAACCCACCCCCCTGCCAGAACAGACGAATCAACCCTGGCCTTCACGCGCTGCCATTTGCCGCTTCCCCAAGCGCGCCGCAATCGCAGAGCGGACTTGATGAGGAAGGCGATCACGATATCGATGACAAGGCCGCCCAACTTGCGATCCTCCTTTATGCGATCAATTCTAGGGCCTGTCCGCCGAATTGACGAGATCGGGCTTAGATGTGTCGTCTGCTGGGATTTTGGTTCACGTGGGCTGATTAAACACGTTCAGCGCGGACTCGGCCTGGCTGTTGGGATCAGCGCTTTCGGTTCGGGGGTGAGTCGCGGTTTTCGCGGGACGTGCCCCAGTCCGGGAACATTTGTGCTATGGACTGTCCGATGAAGGCTGGCCTGGGTCGCCGCCTCTCTCGGAGAGTGAACATGATCGCAAGGAGGAATCCTGCTAAAGCTCCGAGGAATGCTTCTGTGATGGAGAGGCTGTTGAACGTTCGCAACCCCTGGTTGGTCAGAATGAATCCGGTGTATGCCATCGCTACCGTCCAGAGAATTACGCGAACAGGAAACATGGGGATCACCCTTTGATGAGCACATATTGCCACAATTCGCCCTTGCGGTGTGAGGGCGGGGCTGTGGAATTCTCACGTTGCCTATCGCTATCCCGGTCAGCGAATAGGGAGGAAATGCCGCTATTATCCTCTAATATCAATACTCCGATGGAAAGCTCTAACGCGGAAGTTTCAGCGGCAAAAGAAAATGGCGTGATCGAAGGGAACACTTCGCCGGTGCGAAAATCGAGGGTGAAGAGCTTCGATGTAGCGGATCGCTGGCTGAATCGCCTCGGCAGATTTGCGAGTGCGATGCACGAGGGGTTTTGGCTGGGTTGCCTGAATGCTGACGAACTCAATGCGGTGACAGCGGAACACTTTGATCAATCACGGTATTACGCATCGACTGAGCATAATCTAAGTGGCTTTTTTGGTTGGGAAAAATCTGTTCTGGACCAGTTCTTTCAACGAGGGTCTCGCATCCTGGTGGCGGGCGCTGGCGGAGGCCGGGAGGTTCTGGCTCTGCGCAAGGCTGGCTTCGACGCGGAAGGATTTGAATGCAGTGTGCCGTTGGTGCGCGCCAGCAAACAGATTTTCGACCGCCTCGGTGAATCGAAGTACGTGACCTTGTGCGAACCGGACAGGGTTCCGGAAGGTCCGCGGATCTATGATGGGCTGGTCGTGGGCTGGACAGTGTACACGCACATTCCGACAAAGGCGCGCAGGGTTGCCTTCCTTCAGGCTTTGAGGCAGCGTGCTCTGCCGAACTCTCCCATGCTGATTTCGTACTTTGCGCGGCAGAGTCGTGCGAGTGATGATGTTCTTGTGCACCGGGCGGCAAGACTTTGGCGTTTTCTTTTGCGTGGGAGGAAGGAACCACTGGAGGTGGGGGACCGCATCAGCTATGCCCGATTTGTCCGTTCGTTCACGAGCGACGAAGTGGAAGCTGAGTTGAAAGTCGCTGGCTTTAGAAGCGCACACCATGGAGCTGAAGGTGATTTGGGTTACACGGTAGGGATTGCCGTGTGATTTCTATCCCGTCAGGTTCCTAGCAGGTTGATTTGCAGTTTCTGGTAGCCGTGTTCGCGTGCCCATAGATCCAAGGGTATGGTCGCCAGTTCATCTACCACAGCGACTGCCAGTCCTGTTTTCGTCAAATCGATGCTCTTCAGATAAGTGTGGCAGGTATCGCAGACGTCGACGCGGACGTGCGCGATCTCGGGCGCCGAATAAAAGGCCATCTGAGGTTCACGTTCTTCTCCGCAGGCGGGACAATAGATTCTTCGGAAAAGCCATTCGTGGGCGCAGAGCATGCAAATCAGCGATTTTTTTGCACCGTCGCCTTCACTGCGCAATACGCCGACGGCAGGCTTGCCGCCGCAAAGCGGGCACGTCGATGGAGTTCCGTCGAGAATCTCGACTTCACGATGATCCGCTAGATATTCGGCGTAGGGCTGAAGAAAAATCCAGGCCAGCACTCGACCGGAATCTGCAGCGCCGGGGTGATTCGACTCAAGTTCGGCGTCGTCCCCGCCCGCGGTTAAATCTGCATCTCCGTACCAGAAGTCTTCAATCGCGCGCTGCCATTCTGCCGATCCCTTCCTCGCTAAAGTGGCGGCGGCCTGGGCGAGGGGGGCCGGGGCGACCTTTTGAATCAATGATAGAAATCCGGGAAACTTTGGGAGCAGGAGGAAAAAATCCAATTCATCGCGCAGCGGGCGATCGGAAGAAATCTTCGGCGAATCCGTGAGAGCTTTCTCGATTTCGCCATAAATACCCTTCTGAAAAGCTGCGACGCGGGCGTAGTAATGCAGCCCTTCGGCGGAGAATGGGTAAGACGAAGCTAGTTCATTGGCACGGCGGATGCGGCGATCCCACTTCGCATCGTTCATGGTTAAGGCCATTGTCAAGGTGATCGTCAAGGCCGGGGTTTGCCGATGACGTCGTAGTACCAAGTGCGGTGGAAGGTCCAGGCCCAGGCTCGGGTGACGTAGCCGTGAACCATAGACCCGAAGCTGCCCTCTTCGAGGACCGCGCTCATGTACACGTGAATGAGGAACAATCCAATGGTGATGAGAGCCACGCTGGCGTGAATCAGAATCGCGGCGTAGCGAAGGAAGCGAAGACTCCATGGGAGGGCTTCTGTGTACCACAAGGCGACGCCGGACAGGAGCAGAAGAATTACGCTGTAGAAAATTCCCCAGAAGAAGATTTTTTGTCCGAAGTTGAAGCGGCCGACGGGCGGGAGTTTTTCGTCTTCGTTCTCGATGTAGTCCGGGATCGCCCTGCCCCAGGCGCGATCGGCGTCGTTGATTTCCATGTCGCTGCGCCACGCTTTGAACGTCCAAAACTGGGTTGCAGCGAAAATCAATCCGAACCATGGATGCCACAATCTCGCAGCGGGACCGCCTCCTACGACCGCGGCCAGCCAGTATAGATAGGGCGACCAGAAGGCGAGGCCAGTCATTAACAGATAGATGTAGGAGAGCGCGCCGATCCAATGATTCACGCGCTCGGCGAACGTGTAGCGGACGATCGTCTCTTCGTTTTGACTGGCGGAACTTGGGCGCGAAACCGCTCCGGTGGTCATGCCCGCCTCCCGGCATCTGCATTAGCATTGGCATTCGGCGGAATCGGCTCTTCTTTCTTGGGGCCAAATCGCATGTAATGCAGGGCCATGCCCAGGATGCCGCCGACCATCGCCAGATTCCCGATCCATTTCAGCGGCCCTTTCCATAGCCGCACCGACCAGGGAATCTGCGGATCGCGCGGAAGTCCGCCATACAACTCCGGATTCTTGGCATCGTGCAAAACGTAAATCACGTGCGTTCCGCCGACACCGGCCGGATCGTAGACTCCTGCATCCTGAAATCCCGAATTGTTGCGAAGCTGCGCGGCACGAGTCTCCGCAAGTTCCTTCATCTCCGACTTGACCCCAAAATGCAGGCAGCCGGTGGGGCAGGCCTTGATGCAGGCTGGTTCGAGTCCCACCGACACGCGGTCATTGCAGAGCGTGCACTTGAAAACTTTGCGCGATGGCGGATCGAATTTCGGAATGTTGAAGGGGCAGCCGGTCATGCAATAGCCGCAACCGATGCAATTGGCTTCCTGGAAATCGACGATGCCGTTGGCATACTGGACAATGGCGGCGTCCGCGGGGCAGGCTGCGAGGCAGCCGGGATCGGCGCAGTGCATGCACTGGTCTTTGCGCATGAGCAGCATCATGGTGCCGTCGGCGCGTTCATGCTCGTTGAACTTGATGAGGTTCCAGTAATTCCATGCCGTCTCGGGCATCGTCTGGTAGGTGTTATCGAACGTCGTCTCGGTGAAGGTGTAACCGTTCCATTCGAGGCAAGCGACTTCGCAGGCTTTGCAGCCAATGCACGTGGTGGTGTCAACCAGCTTGCATACCGTGAATTCACGGTTCAGACCTTTGCCCGGGACGACTCCGGCGTGACCGGAAATTCGGATCAGCTCTGTTGCGGCCTGGCTCATGGTCGTTCCCTATGTCGTTCCTTATGCCTTCTCAACTTTCACTAAGAAGCCCTTGGATTCAGGAGTGTGAGCGTTCGGATCGGTAACAGCGGGCGTCAGTAAATTCGCCGGCGTCCGCGCATTTCTTCCTTCATCCTCATCGATGCCACGGAAGCCCTGGTGGATCGGCAAGCCGATCTGATAGACCTTCTTGCCGTCGATCATCATCGGCTTCAGCCGGCGAGTGACGAAGGCCTTCGCGATGTAGGTTCCGCGCGCGCTGATGACCTTGATCTTGTCGGTTCCACGAATTCCTTTTTCGTCGGCCAACTCCACTGGAATTTCCACGAACGGCTCCGGGATCAACTGGACGTTCATTGGATTATTTTTTGTCCAGTAGTGATATTGCTCAGTCAGCCGGTAGGTGGTGCAGACGATGCTGTACTCCTCGGGCGATCCAAACACGTCGTACGGAGTCTTGAATTTCTTGACCAGCGGATTATTCGATTGCTCGGGGTGGAACGGATTCTTGATCGGGCTTTCGATCGGTTCGTAGTGTTCGGGGAACGGACCGTCTGCCAGCACGCCGATGGGAGCGAATAATCGCCCGATGCCTTCGGGGTTCATGATGAAGGGGCCCAAGTGATCTTTGGGATGGGAGTCGGGTTTGAAATCGGGCACGTCGTTGCCCACCCACTTTCCCGCCGCCTCATTCCACCAGACCTGCTTGCGATCGGGATCCCACGGCTTGCCATCGAGATTGCAGGAAGCGCGATTGTAAAGCACGCGCCGATTGGCCGGCCACGACCACGCCCAGTTCGGGTAAACGCCCATTCCGGATGGATCTTCTGTGCCGCGTCGCTGGATTTGTGAACCCGCCTCGGTCCACATGCCGGAATAAATCCAATTGCCGCACATGGTTGTGCCGTCGTCTTTCAACCAGGCAAATCCGGGCAACTGCTGGCCGGCTTTGATCACCTGTCCAGTTGCGTCGTCCTTCAGATCGGCTAAAGCTTTGCCGTTAAGTTCCATGGCCGCCTGAGAAAGCGGGGGATGAGCCGCGTCGGCATAGGCCCAACTCAGATTCAGAATAGGGTCAGGGAATTTTCCACCCTCTTTCTTGTAGAGGTCACGCACCCGCAAGAAAATCTGCGCGACAATGTCCTGGTCGAGACGGGCTTCTCCCGGAGGTGGAACCGCAGCATATTTCCAGGTGACCCAGCGCGCGGAGTTGGTCATGCTGCCATCTTTTTCGGCGAAACCCGCGCAGGGTAGGCGATACACCGTGGTGTTGATCTTCTTCTGTTCTTCCGTTGTAATGCCTGGGGCTTTCCAGAATTCGCTGGTTTCATCTGGATAAATCTCGCCGACCACCAACCAGTCGGCCTTCTTCAGCGCATTGATATTCTTGTTCGTGTCCGGGCCAATCATTACTCCGTTCATTCCGAAAGCGAACATGCCCTTGACCTTGCCGTTGTACATGTCATCCCAGATATGCGTCCACGAGCAATCCTGTCCGAACTTGGGCACGTAATCGAAGGCAAAATCGTTTTCCTTTTTAGCGGCGTCTCCGTAGAACGACTTTAGCAGCGACACCATGAATTTCGGGGTGTTCGCGTAGTAGTTCATCGAATTCCAGGGCGAGGGTTTCGACGCCGTTGGCGTGGTGCGTTTCAGAAAAGTGGCCAAATCCTTGTCATCGGGAACCGGCGCTTTCAGGTAGCCAGGAAGTGAGTCGTAGAGGCCCGCCATATCGGTCGCGCCCTGGATATTCGAATGGCCGCGAAGGGCGTTCACACCGCCGCCCGCTCTGCCGACGTTACCGAGCAAGAGTTGAATCATGGCGGCGGTACGAATAATTTGCGTTCCGAAAGTATGCTGGGTCCATCCGACGGCGTAGATGATAGTTGCGACTTTCTTCATGTCGCCATCTTTGCGGACCGAAGTAAATAAATCGACAGCCTTCAGATACTGGTCCTTGGGGATGCCTGTGATACGCTCGACGGTTTCCGGGGTGTAACGGGAATACTGCTGCTTCATCAATTGGAATACGCAGCGCGGATGCTGGAGGGTGAGATCGTAGGCGACATTTGGAGGCAATGCCGGCGGAGGCGCGGGCGTGGCCGGGTTCGAAGGCGCAGGGGTTGCGTGCGCGGAAGTGGCGGTGTCGGTTTTTCCGCTGAAGTCTCCGCCTTCCTCGTAATTCCACGTGGTCTTGTCGTAGCTGCTTGAGGCCGCATTAAATCCCGAGTAGAGGCCGTCTTCGGGAAGTTTGAAACCCTCCTTCACGATGAAGGCTGCGTTTGTATAGTTGACGAGATATTCTTTGGCGATGCGGTTGTTCTCAATGGCATAGCGGATCAAGCCGCCGAGGAATGCGATGTCGGTGCCGGCGCGGATCTGGCAGAAGAGATCGGCGGTAGAGGAAGTGCGGGTGAATCGAGGGTCAACGGAAATCAGCTTGGCGTTGCGGTTACGCTTCGCCTCCATCGCCCACTTGAAACCGCAGGGATGGTTCTCGGCGGGATTGCCGCCCATGATCAACATCATGTCGGTGTTCTTGATGTCGATCCAGCCATTGGTCATGGCCCCGCGTCCGAATGTTGGTCCCAAACTTGAGACCGTGGGGCCGTGTCAAACACGGGCCTGGTTTTCTAAATAAACCAAGCCCAACCCCCTCATGGCTTTGACGGCCAGAAAGTTGAATTCATTGGTGTCGGTGCAGCCGCCGATGAAGGAGATGCCTTCGCAGCGATTCACGGTGCGGCCTTGCGCGTCTTTCTCGACAAAGGAGCTGTCGCGGGTTTTCTTGGTCCAGTGCGCAATCTCATTCAGAGCGTCGTCCCAGGAAATATCTTCCCAGTCCGTCGCGCCCGGGCGCCGGACTTGCGGCTTGGTGAGCCGCCTCGGGTTGAGCATGTCCTGCTCGAGAGAGGAGCCTTTGGGGCACAGCGTTCCGCGGTTGGTGGGATGATCCGGATCGCCTTCGACGTGGATCACTTGCGGCGTGACGTTTTTTGCCCGATCGCCGATCGTGTAGATGAGGACGCCGCAGCCTACCGCGCAATAAGGGCACGTCGAGCGCGTTTCAGCAGCGCGCGCGATCTTTAACTCTTTGAGTTGTGCGTAGGCGGGCTGAAGATCGAAGCCAAAGATGGTAGCGCCGACTGCGCCGACCGTTGCGGTTTTGAAAAAATCTCTGCGCGACTGTGGCATCGAAATGATCTCCACGCTTGTCCGAGAGTCGAGGTACTTTTAAATCTTCTAATCTTCGATCGTCATGTTTGTCAAGGGGATGCGGACGCCAGTGGAAGACTGGTGTTCTGACATTCCCGTGACGTGACTGAGCGAACGAGGTGTCGTGGCTTACAATCGCGAGTTTGAGTAAATGCGGTATTCCTCCAACGTGGTAAAAGGGTGAAACTCGGTGAGAGGAAACTGGCGCGCGGTTTCGACTTCCGATTGCTTCCATCATGCGGAGACGAGATTTTATAAAGACAACTAGCACGCTGATCGCCGGAATATTGGCGCAGCACGCGTTCGCGAAAACCTCGGGTGCGTCTTCCGCGCCGGGCGCTGGTGAACGGCTTGTGCTTCCGATGAACCGGAATTGGCGCTACAGCCGGTCTGCCGTCTCAGGGGCACACAGCAAGGACTTTGACGATTCTAATTTTGAGCGAGTAGTGATTCCTCACACAAACATCCGCCTACCGTGGCACAGCTTTGATGACAAGGACTACGAATTCGTTTCGGTCTATCGGCGGCATTTCAAACTTCCTCTGGGAGTGCGCGATCGGCGCGTTTTCTTAGATTTCGAAGGAGTGATGACGGCTTCAACAGTCTGGCTGAATGGAGTTCGACTGGGCGAGTACAAGGGAGGATACACACCCTTCTCTTTCGAACTCACTCGGCATCTTGACTTTGATTCTGAAAACGTACTCGCAGTCGAGGTCGATTCCACCCAACGGAATGATATTCCACCTTTCGGGGATCAGATCGACTATCTCACTTTCGGCGGGATTTATCGCGAAGTTGCACTGCGTGTGGTGCCGGCAACTTTCATTGAAAACATTTTTGCCAAACCGCAAGATGTACTCACTGCAAATCCAAGCGTTGCGGTCGATTGCTTCTTGCAGCATCTGGAGACTTCGGGTGAAACCCTGTCGCTCGAGGTCACTCTGCACGATGGCAACCGCGTCCTCGCCACAGGCGCGCAGCGGGTTGAGCCGGCCGAAATCTCCAGTGATTCCGTCGCGCACACCGTGCGACTGGAAAAACTTGGGCCTATTGTGCTCTGGGATCTGAGGCGGCCCAAACTTTATACCGTTCGGGTTCGTTTGCTGAGTGGATCTCGCCTGGTAGATGAGGATTCGCGCACCATAGGTTTTCGTGAAGCCCGGTTTACCGAACACGGCTTCGAGCTGAACGGAAAAGTGATCAAGTTGCGCGGGCTCGATCGTCATCAAACCTTCCCCTTCGTGGGTCAGGCTATGCCTGGACGCGGGCAGAAGCGCGATGCACAGATCCTCCGCAAAAGTTTCAAATGCAATATCGTGCGCACCTCGCACTATCCTCAGTCGCGGCATTTTCTGGACGCCTGCGACGAAGTGGGCCTTCTGGTCCTGGAGGAAATTCCAGGTTGGCAACACATCGGCGACGCAGCCTGGAAGGATATTTCCGTGGACAACGTGCGCCGCATGATTCGCCGCGATTGGAATCATCCTTCGATCATTTTGTGGGGAGTGCGCATCAACGAATCCGACGACGATCACGACTTCTACACGCGAACCAATGCGCTTGCTCATCGACTGGACCCGACGCGGCAGACTGGAGGCATTCGAAACTTCGAGCGATCAGAACTTCTCGAAGATGTGTTTACGATCAACGATTTCGGCTTTCCGCTCAGAGCGCCTAACCATCCTCTCTACCTAAACACGGAATTCATTGGGCACACCTATCCAACCAAGAGTTTTGACAACACGGAAAGACTTACCGAGCACACGCTGAGGCATGCGCGAGTGCATAACCAGCTGGCGTCGAATCCGCAGTATGCGGGCGGACTGGGCTGGTGCGCCTTCGATTACAACACGCATTTTGATTTCGGATCGGGCGACCGGATTTGTTACCACGGCGTCGCCGACATTTTTCGCGAGCCCAAACCTGCTGCAGGCTTTTACAAATCGCAGTGCGACCCGCAGGAGGAAATCGTGGTCGAACCCGCGTTCCGCTGGGCGCCTGGAGACGAATCGATAGGATTCAGCAAAGCCGTCGTCTACTCCAACTGCGAGCATCTGAAGTTTTATGTCGATGACAAACTGATCGCCGCGGCCGATCCTGACCGGACCGAGTTTGGCAACCTGCTCCATCCACCTTTCGTCCTTCATTTGGAGCCATTCCGCAACGGCTGGGGAGATCTGCGGATCGAGGGCTACATTCGCGGCAAGCAGGTGATCGTGAAACGCTATTCGGGCAAAGGGGTTGACCAGCAGTTCTCGGTTTTGCCGGATGACAACACACTTCTAGCCGATGGCGCCGATACAACCCGGATCGTGTTGCGCGTCAGCGATGAATTCGGAGCAATCCGTTCATTCGCCAACGATGCCATCCAATTGGAGATTGAGGGTCCTGCGGAAATTATCGGCGATAATCCTTTTGTGCTGGTGGGTGGGACTGGAGCGGTGTGGGTGCGAGCGAAAGAGCAGGCCGGGAGGGTGCGACTGACGGCGGTGCATCCCGTTCTCGGCAAGCGGCAGGTGGATTTCGAGATTTTGGCCACACCTACAGAGGTTGTATAGAAAGTCATCTTGTTTAATCTTCAATCAGAATGAACTTGCGAAATGCACTGCCTGGCTCAAAAAGAGCCGCATCCTGACAATAAGACAATTTCGGCATTTCGGTCTGGCCGCTTTGTATCACGCGGCTGGCGGCCCGTGAACGAATTGCGCGACCGAATGCCAACTTTCTGTATCTAACTAACTTCATCCAAGCAGCTTTCCCCCGGGGACGCGGAAGTGTGGCATCATCTTTCTATCTCTTTGCCGGGACATTTGCCTGGCACTTTTCCTGGGACCGTGACCGAGCATGGCGAAACCAATTTTGCTGAGCGTGGATGACGACTCCGATGTTTTGCGGGCGATCGAGCGCGATCTGCGGTCGCACTATGGGGCGGAATATCGCGTGATCGGCAGCGATTCACCCGAGGGAGCGCTTGACCTGCTGAAGCAGTTGAAGGTGCGCAATGACAGCGTGGCTTTGCTGCTGGCCGACCAGCGCATGCCGCGGATGGATGGAGTGGAATTTCTGCAACAGGCCATGGGAATCTTTCCCAGCGCGAAACGGGCGTTGCTGACGGCTTATGCTGACACTAATGCCGCGATCAGTGCCATCAACCAGGCCAGCATCAATTTCTTTTTTCTGAAGCCTTGGGATCCTCCGACAGAGCACCTGTATCCGCAACTTGATGATCTGCTCGATGACTGGCAGGCCTCGTACCGTCCAACGTTTGAGGGAATTCGGGTGCTGGGCACGCGCTGGTCGCCGCGATCGTATGAGTTGCGGGACTTTCTGGCGCGCAACCGCGTGCCTTATCAATGGACCGATGTGGAGCTTTCCGCCAATGATCCGGAAACCAAGCAACTGCTGGAAGCTTTGGGTCCGGAGGCGGCGAATCTGCCGGTTGTGCTGTTTCCTGATGGGACCAGGCTGCTTGAAGGCGTGCCCGCGGAGGTCGCACAAAAGGTTGGGTTGCGCACGCGGGCGCAAACTGACTTTTATGACCTCGCGATTGTTGGAGGCGGTCCGGCCGGATTGGCCGCTGCGGTCTATGGGGCCTCCGAAGGTTTGCATACGGTGATGGTTGAGCGGGAAGCGCCCGGCGGCCAGGCAGGAATGAGTTCGCGCATCGAGAACTATCTGGGATTTCCGACTGGGCTTAGCGGCGCCGACCTAGCGCGGAGGGCGGTGGTGCAGGCGCAGCGCTTCGGAGTGGAGATTCTCGCACAGGAAGTGGTTGGCGTCCGGGCGGAGGGACCTTACCGGATCATGAAGATGGCGGATGGAAACGAGATCTCCTGTCATGCGCTGATGATCGCGACTGGAGTGCAGTGGAGGCGACTGGCGGCTCAGGGCGTCGACAGGCTGCAGGGTGCGGGAATTTATTACGGCGGCGGAGCTACAGAGGCTTTGTCCTGCAAGGGTGAGATTGTTTATGTGGTGGGCGGGGCGAACTCGGCGGGCCAGGCGGCGATGAACTTCGCGAAATACGCGCAGCGGGTCACTATTCTTGTGCGCGGCGAATCGCTCTCGAGCACGATGTCGCAATACCTGATCGACCAGATTAAGGAAACGCCCAACATTCAACTTTGGACGCATGCGAGCCTGACTGAAGCTCATGGCGAGACGCATCTGGAAGAGATTTCTGTGCTGTGCTCTGATACTGGCAAGATTGAGCGCGTGCCGGCGAGTGCGATGTTTATCTTCATTGGAGCACTGCCGCAGACGGACTGGCTGGCGGGCATTGTGGAGCGGGACGAGCGCGGTTTTCTGTTGACGGGTCCTGACCTGATACGGGACGGGCAACATCCGAAAGGATGGACGCCCGACCGCGATCCGTTTCTGCTCGAGACGAATGTTCCCGGCATTTTTGCCGTGGGCGATGTGCGCCACGGTTCGATAAAACGTGTGGCTTCCGGAGTGGGTGAGGGATCGGTAGGGGTGCAGTTCATTCATCAGTATTTGAGCAAGGTCTAAATGGTCGATAAATCTGAACTACGGCGCGTCCAGGAATTTGCTGATTTGCCAGATGATCAGCTCGACTGGTTCCTCAGCCAGGTACAGGAGTTGAAGCTGAGGGCGGGCGACGTGTATTCGCGCCCGGGCGATCCTGCTGACACAATGTTTGTGATTCTTGAGGGACGTCTTCAAGTGCGGGGCGAGCTTGGGGGCGAGACTTTCGTCTTCGACCTGGAGCCCGGCGACGTCACCGGAGTACTGCCGTTTTCGAGAATGAAGCAGTTTTCGGTGGGGGGGCGAGCTCTCACGGACAGCCGTGCACTGCGATTTCCGGCTTCGTTGTTTCCGGAGTTGGTGCAGAAAATGCCGGTGCTAACCCAGCGTCTGGTCGGCCTGATGTCGGACCGAATCCGTGAGACTACGCGGATGGAGCAGCAGCGCGACCGACTGGCTTCTTTGGGGAAGCTTTCGGCGGGATTGGCGCATGAACTCAACAATCCCGCTTCGGCTGCGAAACGCGCTGCCAGCCAGATGCGCGAAATTCTAAAGAAGATCAGGGACGCGAGTCTCGAGCTGGGAAGGCGTGATCTTTCTCCAGCACAAAAATCGGAAATCGAAAAACTGGAAACTTCGTTTACACAGCCGGATGTGGTTCCGCCGGATCCATTGACCATCAGCGATCTGGAAGACCAGATCGATTCTCTGTTGCGCAGTCATGGACAGAACGACTTATGGATGCTGGCGGCCGGTCTGGCGCGACGGAACATCAAGCCGGAGGCGGTGGAATCGTTGTTTGCGACCCTGGATGCGGACACGGCTCGAGCTGCGCTGGTCCGCATCGCCGCATCGGTTGAGATCGCCAGTCTGTTGCACGAAATTGAGAGCAGCACTTCGCGCATCTCGGATCTAGTGGGCGCGATCAAAGAATACACCCACATGGACCAGGCGCCGGTTTTAAACGTGGACGTGGTGAAGAGCCTGGAAACTACGCTTACGATTCTCAATCACAAGCTGAAGCAGGGCGTGGCGGTGCAGCGCGATTACAAGGGTGTTCCGCTGCTGGTGAATTCATTTGGCAGCGAACTCAATCAAGTGTGGACCAACATTATCGATAATGCGATCGACGCGATGCATGGAAAAGGCGAGCTGCGCGTTCGAACCTACAGTGACGACGGTTGCGCAGTGGTTGAGATTACCGATAACGGCGCGGGGATCCCCGATGAGGTGCTGCCGCACATCTTCGAACCTTTTTTCACGACCAAAGGAGTGGGGCAAGGCACGGGGCTGGGCCTGGACACGGTGCAGAGAATTGTGAAGAAGCACCGGGGAAATATTCAAGTTACATCGAAGGCTGGAGAGACCCGGTTTCAAGTCTGGCTGCCGCTAGCTGGGACCGCGGCGTAAACGTCACTTCTCGGAATTGCGGAAGAGGACTACGTCGGAGTCGCGATGGCCGCGGATGACGGCGAGTTGTTTGCCGTCGAAGGACCAATCGAAGTCGCGGATCAGTTCCGACTTGAAGTCGGTGATTTGCTTTCCCGGCGAACCGTCGAGATTCTGGAGCCAGAGATTATCGACATCGCCGTCGCGCACGGGATAGACAACGCTTTTGCCGTCACGCGTGAAGGAGACCGGCCCATCGCCGAAAGCCACGAGGGACTCCACTCGGGGCCGTTCGAATTCCAGGAACCGGGGCGGCCCACTGGAATCGAGCGACAGCAGGGCCAGCTTTTCTTTGGGATCGCCGATACGAAAAGTAACGAAGGCGACGAGCTTTCCGTCGGGCGTGACCGCGATGCGGCTGAAAACCGCGAATTGCGGGCCTTTTTGTGAAGCTCCACCCTCCAGCGGAACCTTCTCCAGTTTTCCGTCCGCGTCTTCGTAGAGCACGGTCTTGGCATCGGGAGTGCAGGCGGGAAGAAAGTCGAACTTTCCGCCGGTGAGTTTTCTGGAGTTCGCACCATCGGGGTCAGCAACCCAGACATTGTTTTGGATTTTTTCCGCGGGCTCGGCTGAGAAGACAATGTGTCCATCGGAGCAGGCCCGAGCAAAATTTGCGAAACGAAGCTGCGAGAGGAATGGAGTTTTAGTGCCGGAGTCGGGGTTGAGCAGGGTGAGACCGTTGGCTCCGGCTGAAGTCATGAGCTGGCCGTCCCGGGTCCAGGAAACATTCGTAACGGGGAAGCCTGTGGTGAGTTGCCGGGCCTGGGAACTGCTGGCGCCGTCGGGCATGGCGTAGGGAGTGAGATGGGTCTGGCTGAGGACGGTGGCCAGAGCGCGGCCGTCGGCGGCAACGCTGAGGTCCACATAAGAGTTGGCGTCGCGCGTGACCGGGGAAACTTTGCCGGAGGGAAACGAAACAAAAACAATTTGCACCTGAGTGAAATAAGGGCCGGCGCCCAAAATCAGCAGACCGCTGCCATCGGGCAGCCAGACTGGCTTCTGGAAATACATCTCATTCGTAGTCACGAACAAGTTCTGTTTGGCGCTCTCGACATCGATCGCGGTCAAGCCTGAGAGCGCTTCACCCGGCTGAGAGACCGCGCTGACGATGGTCTTGCCGTCCGGCGACCAGGCCGGATCGAATAACTGCTCGCTGACGGAACTGGTGGCCAGCGTTCTCTCGTCGCTGCCTTCGAGCGAGCGGACGATCAGGCGGACTTCACCGATCTTGGGATTGTTGGCGAGCATGTATACGAATTTCTTGCCGTCGGGAGAGAAGCTTATGTTCGAATCGATGTCCGTGACCAGTTTCTCCGGAGTGCCACCAAGCACGGGGGCGCGATACAGGTATTTCAGGGAGCGGCTGCCGACTTCCGTACGAACGAAATATAAGTAGTTGCCGTCGGGAGAAAACCGCAGACCCTGGTAGCCCACCAACGCGGGGGCCACGACCTGGGTGTTGCTGCCGGTGGGAATATTGCGTAGCCACAGGCTTTGCTTGCCGTTGTCGTTCATCACGTTGAGAACGTATTTGCCGTCGGGTGAGATGGCAACGAGCGTGGCTTTGCCGGTCTCGGTTATCTTGCTGACGGAAAAGTTCTGGAACGGAGCGGGCTTCGACCGCGAGAGGAACGAATAGACGCCATAGGAAGCCGCGCCGACCAGAAGAATCGCAAACAGGCTGGTGATGCCGAGTCCGAGTTTGTGCTGCTTGGCTGCGGTGACAACTGCGGAACTGCTCGAGGTATGCGCGGGCTGCGTGGCTACTGATCCGGAACTTCCTGACTCGGTGCTGGCCGCCGGGATCTGGCGGCTGGAATCGGTATCGCGCTTCAACCGCTGCAGGTCGGTGCGTATATCGGAAGCGTGCTGGTATCGCAGGTCGCGATCTTTCTCCAGAGCTTTGTTGATGATGTCTTCGAGCTTGGGCGGCAGATCGGGATTTATGCGGATGGCGGGAGCTGGAGCGCGGTTGAGAATCGCTTCGAAAATTGTGGCTGAGCTTTCTCCGCGAAAAGGCAGCGTGCCAGTCGCCATTTCGTAGAGGACAGCGCCGAAGGAAAAGAGATCGGTGCGGGGATCGAGTTCTTTGCCTTTGGCCTGCTCGGGGGACATGTAGGAAATGGTTCCGACGGCCGTTCCCGGGTTGGTGAGCTGTTCGTCAACCGTGCCGGTGACGGTGTTCAGCGCGGCGATCTGGCTGGTGGAACTGCCGGCGAGCGTGACCTTGGCCAGCCCGAAATCGAGAATCTTGGCATGACCGCGTTCAGTAACGAAGATGTTGGCGGGCTTGATGTCACGGTGAACGATGCCTTTGGCGTGAGCGGCGTCGAGGGCGTCAGCCATTTCGATGGCCAGGGCAAGAATCTGGCTGGCTTCCATGGGACGGCCGGCGATGCGGTGCTTCAGGGTCACGCCATCCAGAAACTCCATGGCGATGAACGCTTGGCCGTCCTGCCCGCCGATATCGTAAATGGTGCAAATGTTGGGATGATTCAGAGCAGATGCGGCTTGGGCTTCGCGTTGGAAGCGGCTTAGCGCCTGGGGATCGCGGGCAACTTCGTCGGGAAGGAACTTCAGAGCGACGAAGCGGTGCAGCCGCGTGTCTTCGGCCTTGTAAACAACGCCCATACCACCGCCGCCAAGCTTCTCGACGATGCGGTAGTGGGAAATGCTTTGGCCGATCATTTTTAGTAAATCAGTTTCTAATAGATCAGTGACAAGTCGATCAATTTGGTCGATCAGTCTCGAAGCCTGGCTTTTGGGCTGCTTCATCTTACGGACGCGGCCCAATGCAGTCAACGAAATGCGAGAGTAGCCGGGGCTGGCGCGAAAATCGGCTCCCCCAAGGTAACTTTTCCAGTTTCCCAGGTGGACGTAGCCTGAAGTTGGAATACGAGGGAAATAAAACGAATGCGGAAATTGACGGGCGCTGCCGTTCTCGCACTTCTCGCGTGCGGCATAGGCAGGACTGGGCGAGTGGTGGCGGCGCAAGACGCTCCCGCGCTTTCCGTGGTGCCCACAAAGGCAACTATGCTCGTAGGCGAGACACGTACGTTCCGCGCTGTAGGCGAGGACGGACGCTTGCGGCACGATGTTCGCTGGACCGTTTCTCCCGAACAAGCTGCCAAAGTTACGGTGGCTGGCGATGAAGCGACCCTGCAGGCGGAGGAACCCTCCTCGACGGTGGTTCTGACTGCTTCTGCCGAAGGCGATTCCTCTGATGCCAGCATCGAGATTCGTTCCGGCTCTTCGTTGCCCACCGGAACGATGATGTGGTCTGTAAGCCCCCTGCCCGGATGCAGGAGTGTGAAAATGACCCAAGCGGTGCCGAGCGCAACCGGACCTGACATTTATGACGAGGAGTCGTGTGCCGATGGTACATACGTTCGCGCACTCACCGCTGATGGGCGCGAACTGTGGCGGAGGAAGCTCGGCGGCGCGCCGGTTTCCGTAGCGCCGGGTCTCGGAAAGAAAGAAGAGGGTCAGCCTGCGGAGCACATCAGCCTGCGTACTCGGTCCGTCTGCGACGAAATCTCTGCCGGTATGACCAAAGACGGCGTTTCAAAGCTCGCGCAAGACCGCAACCTTAGACTGGGCGAGAAAGAGCGGGAAAGTAATAGCTGGATGTTCGAAGAGCATAACATCCGCTGCACGATCTGGTTTGGCAAAGCCGGAACGGTGACAAGGAACAAGAAGATCTTCATTAGCGACTAGCGAGGCGAACGGAGTCGGTGAATGGGCCGCAGCATGATGAGATTTTTTCCGCACATTTTTTCTGTTCCTCGATGACGCATCCAAAGAACTCCCGACGTCATTTGCCGGTGCGCGAGTCCCATACTGGGTTGCCTTTGTCGTCACGGAACATAAGGGTGTCGGTGCCTTTTATGAGTTCGCGCACGAGGATTATGTCTGACGCGTCCTGCTTGACTTTGGAACCGGTGACAGCAATCTCGTCACCTTTGGCAAAGGTGATTCCCATCTCTTCCTGGAACGGTTTGGGGCAGAGGTAGATGTGGATCTTGTCGTCACCGCTCTTTAGGACGAGTTCGGTAAAGTCTTTCCTGGTTCCGAAAGAGAGAAGGTTTATTTCGTCGACTACTCCTTTGGTCTTTGTCTCGGTATGAAGGTCGTACTTCGGAGGGGTGCTGTCTTTTTGTTCCGTCTTTTGCGCAAGCGCCGGAGTCACGCACAAAAGCAGAAGTATAGAAGTACAGAAAAGCGCTTTAGCAGTATTGTGCGGCGGGATCGGGACTTCCTGAAGGTGCGGCACGGTCCCCTCCTCGAGTTGCTGAGAGTTTCGCTAACAATTAGGCCGCTGACTCAGTCGCCATATACGAAGACAGGGCGATAGTACACCTTCGCACCGGAGACGCCAATAGCGTGGCGGGATTCACCAGCGACATTCCTGAGGAGGTAGCGCATACTTGCGATGAGCGGGGTAGTGATTCGAAGGGACTGGTTTTGGATGAAGGTGCTTTTGGTAGAGGACAGCAAGTTCCTGCGAGTGGCGACGGAGCGGACGCTGAGCCAGGCAGGATATGAAGTGGTGTGCGCGGCGGACGGGGAGGAAGCGCTGCGGCTGGCCCGCGAGCACTCGCCCGGGCTGGTGCTGCTCGACATTATGCTCCCCAAGGTGAGCGGGCCGGATGTGTTGAAGGCTCTGAAAAAGGACGCGGCGACGGCAGGGATAGCGGTGATGGTGTTGACTAGTCTCTCGCAAAAAAACGCGAAGACGCTGGAGAAGGACGGCGCTGCCGGGTTCTTTGAGAAGTCTGATCTGATGCTGGGATCGGGTCCGGTCTCGCTGGTGGCGGCGATCGAGAAGATGTTGAAGAAGTGAAGTAAAACAGCGGCATCCCTACTAACGCATTCCCGAACTGCAAATAAATTCTTGGAGAATGTTGGCCGCTACCTAGGTGAGCGGCTGACGAATCCCGTCAGTCGTTTCTTAGACAGCTCTCACGTTGTGACAGTGTGGCCCGGCCCTTCTGTTTTTTATCCGAATTCCGAATCTGCCGATAGAACCAGTATCTATGGAGACCGGGATCGGAAGGGTTTAGGGCGATGACCAAGATTCTGCTAGTGGACGACAGCAAATTTTTGAGACTGACTGCGGAGCGCGCGCTGGCACGTGCCGGCTATGAAGTGACCAGCGCGAACGACGGTGAAAAAGCTTTGCGCATGGCGCGGGAAGAATTGCCGGATCTGATTCTGATGGATATATTGCTGCCGAAGATGAGCGGCCGGGATGTGCTCGTGGCGTTGAAGAAAGACCCGTTGACCAACGCGATCCCGGTGGTGGTAATGACGGGCCTGTCTCAAAAGAACGCGGCCCGGTTGCAGGAAGATGGAGCTATCGCGTTCCTGGAAAAGTCCGTCCTCGATTTGGATAAAGGACCGGAGAAGCTATTGGAGGCCGTGCAAGAGATTCTCAAGAAACTTCCAGAACGCACGCGAACCACCACGGTATAGACTCCAACGGGCGGGAAAGTCTGGCTGGCTCACCGCTCCTGATTCATCAGCATCGTTACTTACGAAGAAGTCCTCGTTCCCGGGTCCGTATCGCGCTTCCATCCTTCTATTTGTTTCTTTTTTCTTGACAAGCCTCAGCAAACGAAAGTAAAAATAATCGTTCGTAATATCCCAACCGTTGTTACGCGCGGAGGGTCCGATTTTTAAGTAGCAAACCCAGAACACCTAGGAGGCCTTTCAATGATTAATCGCTTTCACCGCAGCACACAACCTCTTCTATTGAAGCGTGAATTGATGCGCGCTCCGTTCCTCTTCCTGTCATGCTGGCTCGCGCTTTGCTGTTGCGCGCAGGCCTCGGTGTATTACGTTGCTAAAAGCGGCAGTGACTCCAATAGCGGCAGTGCGAGCGCGCCTTGGCTCACTATCGGACATGCGGCGCTCGAAGCAACGTCGGGCAGCACCGTCTATGTGGGAGCCGGAACCTACAGCGAGAGCGTGTTGTTCGCCAACTCGGGAACGTCCTCGGCTCCGATCGTCTTCAACGGACAGGGCGTGGCCATTGTGGACGGGACGAGCGTGGCCTGTTGCACCACGCCGAGTTTCGAAACCAGCAACGGCTTCCTTTGTTGCAACACTCAAGGCTTGTTCATGATCGGCGCCACGAGCGGGGTGAGCTACCTCACCATTGAAGGATTCACCATCCAAAACTACACCACTGCAAAAAAGGCGGACGTTCCCGCCGGAATTCTTATTGCCGGCAGCGGTAGCGGGATCAACATACTGAACAACTCCGTCAAGAACATTCAGACCACTGCGGGGAAGAACGGCAACGCTTATGGCATCGGGGTTTTCGGCACCAGCTCCACGCCGCTTAGCGTGACCGTGAGCGGCAATACGGTCACCGGATGCCTGACCGGGGAAAGCGAGACGACTACCTACAACGGCAACGTGCAGAACTTTGTCGTGTCGAACAACACTATCTATGACAATGACAACATTGGGATGGATGCCATTGGCTTCGAGGGAGTCGGTCCGACGGGCTACGACCAGGCGAAAAACGGAGACGTCTACGGCAACCTTATCTACAACAACAGCGCCTTCAAGAATCCGGGTGAAGGTAATTCCTACGATGAAGATGGGTTGTACTGCGACGGCTGCACGGAGGTGACGTTCGAGCGCAACACGCTTTACGGCAACGATCTGAATATCGAAGCCGCCAGCGAAACCTCAGGCGAAGTCTCGAGCAACGTGATCATCCGCAACAACCTAATGTACGCGGCGAATTCGTGTGGCGTTTCCGTGGGCGGATATGCCAAGACCGGGACGGGAGGAAGCACCGATATCACCATTGTGAACAACAGCCTTTACGACAACGACACGCAGAAGACCGGCAGTGGCGAATTCCAGATCCAGTACCGGGCAACCGGCATTGTGTTCGAAAACAACATTGTTTATACGGGCGCCGAGGGCCTGTTCATGTATGGCTACGTGTCGGGGAGCGGAGTAACCTCAAACTACAACGATTTCTACACCACCAGCTCGACGACCACGTTTGAGTTGAACGGGAAAAGCTACTCCTCGTTTGCTTCCTACCAGTCGAAGACTGGGCAGGACGCGAATTCGGTATTTGCGAATCCCGACTACCTGACTGCACCGACTTGCACTTCCACAAAAGAGAGCGGGCCACCGACGCCGATCACTGCCTGCTCACCGAAACCGAATTTTGACATCCCGACCACTTCCCCGGCCGAGAACACGGGCAACGCCAGTCTGGGTTCGGCCGACTTCGGGACGGTCGACTTCAATGGCAATCCGCGGGTCAATGCCAATGGGCAAATCAACATGGGAGCCTATGAGCAATGACCGGTAGGCTGACCCGTGGGCATAAGCGGGGCACGCAGTCTGGCTGCGTGCCCGTTTTATTTGCCCGGCAGCACCAGTAGCGGGATACTGAACCATGCGTTTCCCGTGTTTCGTAGTGCTGGTGTCTCTCCTGCTCGCCGGCCTGCTCAACGGTCAAGGTGCGCCGTCCGCTACGGTTCCCCCAGGCGGTGAGGCGCCCGAGGTCGCGGTTGGGCCCGACGATGCGGTGATTACGGTGAATGATTTCTGTACTGATCAAACGCAGACCGGCGCGGCCTGCAAAACCGTAATCACGCGAGCACAATTTGAAAAGCTCTGTGAGGCGCTGCAGCCGGGCATGCCGGTCTCGCTCCGTCTCAAGGTGGCAAATGCTTATGCACGCAATCTGAGGATGGCTGCGGCGGCCGAAAAACGCGCTCTTGATAAGACGCCGGCGTTTGAAGAAGAGATGCGCTATGCGCGCATGCAACTGCTTTCCCAGGACCTGAGCCGCGCTGTGCAGGCGGACGCCGACAACATCAGCGACACCGATCTGGCGGACTATTACAAAAAGAATGAGGCCTCTTATGAAGAAGCTACTGTGGCGCGGATTTTTGTCCCTCGCGCAAAGGAAGGCGAAGTCGCGCACGGGGAACGTGAAGACGCGCAAACCAAGGCTGATGAGGACGCCATGGCGAAACTCGCGGCCGATCTCCGCGCCCGGGCGGTTAACGGGGAAGATCCTGACAAGCTGCAAATCGAAGCCTACACGGAAGCCGGAATTCCGCACACCAGGTCCAATACGAAGATGGAGGAGGTGCGCCGCGATACGCTGCCGCCGCAGCATGAGGCGGTGATGGACCTGAAGCCGGGAGAGGTTTCCGAAGTATTCTCCGACCCGGGGGGCGCTCACTTCATTTACAAAATGATCAGCAAGCACACTTTGACGCTGGAAGATGCGAAACCCGAGATCCGTATAACGATCTCCGGCCAGCGCTATCGCGACAGCATGAAGAGTTTTCAGGGCGACGTCGTGTTTAGCGACGCTTATTTCAATCCGCATGGCAAGGTCTCAGAGTCCCAGCGAAATCGGCGTGCGCGACGGAAAAAGCCGCCAGCCTCAGGGGATGAAGACCGCGACTAGTTAAGACCCGGTAAATAAACCACTTACGGACGGGAACCTGGAGTGACCGGACGGAGTCTATGTGGATCAGGGTGTGCGCCGGTAACACGCGGCGGTGACCTCTAATCCATAAAACCAGGGGCGGTGGGCGATTTTTCGGTTGGGGATGAGGTGGGAAATTCTATAATTGTTCTTTAGCCACGCGGCAGGCGAAGTAAGGCGGGAGTGAGCACCTTGGGAGATCTGGCAAGCGCAATCGGAGCACGGGCGCAGGAAGCGGCAATTGTCGCGGACCTGAAAGCCGGATCGGAAGAGGCCTACGCTTGGCTGATTGGTGAATTTCAGCGGCCGGTGTATGGGCTGGTGTACCGCATGGTGAGCGATCCGGCGGACGCGGCGGATACGACGCAGGATGTTTTCCTGAAAGTCTTCCGCGGGATGAAGAGTTTCCATGGCGAATCGAGTTTGAAGACCTGGATTTACCGGATTGCATTGCATGAAGCGGCAAACCGGAAGCGGTGGTGGTTCCGGCACAAAGCGCACGAGACTTCGATCGAACCGGTGGAGTCAGACGGACTAGCGAACGGGGATGGGTCGATGCAGAATACGGCGATGCAAAACGCGCTGACCGACCGCAACGATTCGCCGTTCGATAGCGTGGCGCACCGCGAGGTGCAGAAGCGGGTGGATGCGGAGTTGCGGCAGGTGGCGGAGCCTTACCGGACAGCGCTGATTCTGCGCGATCTGGAAGAAATGTCCTATGAAGAAATCGCCGAGGTTCTGCAGATTTCGCTGGGAACCGTGAAATCGCGAATCACGCGGGGACGGCGGGCGTTGAAGCAACGCTTGGCGCCGTACGTCCGAGAGGTGGGGGGAGAACTGGGCCTCATTGCTCCGGATGAAGATGATGAAGATAAGGTAGGGACGAGTTTGCGGTCCCAAAGTTTGCAGGACCAGGTTGCTGGAGGGGGAAGAAGGGTCGAGGTGATGCCATGAGGTATGTGGCCATGAATCCGGGTTCGCCGAAGCGGGGGATGAAGTGCGTGGACGTGAAGGGATTGCTGTCTCCGTATCTGGATGGCGCGGTGACTGGGACTGAGATGCAGGGGATGCAGGCGCATCTGGAGGGATGTTCGGCGTGCGCCCTTGAGTACCGGATGCTGCGGCAGACGCAGCAACTGCTGATAAGCATGAGGCGTGTGCAGCAGCCGGTGGACCTTGGGCTAAAGCTGCGACTGGCTATTTCGCGCGAGGCGGCGGAGGGACGGCGTCCGCGGTTCGAAGGCCTGCGCATGCGGATGGAAAATGCGGTGAACGTGTTTATGGTACCGGCTACGGCCGGCCTGGTTTGCGCCTTGCTGATTTTTGGTTTAGTAACTGCCATCCTGGCGATGCCGGGAGAGGTACAGGCGAATAATCAAGATGTGCCGCTGGTGCTGAACACCGGTCCGGAGTTGCAGCAGAGCGCTTTTGGCACGACGCTGAGCGCGATGAATACGGATTCGCTCGTAATTGAAGCCTATGTGGATTCGCGCGGGCGGGTTGACGATTACAAAATCCTCTCGGATCCTGGGGAATCTCAGGAGTTGCTGCCGCAGGTGAAGAGGATGCTGATCTTTACGACGTTCCGTCCGGCGATGTCGATGGGACGGCCGATCTCATCGCGGGCGGTTCTCTCGTTCTCGAGGATTAGCGTGCGCGGGTAGAGCGGGCCGAAGATGATGCTCGCGCCGCCTAAAAAAGACCTTTGCGGCCCTCTCCTTGTACCGTCGCCCGGGTTTGACCCACTGCTCGGAAGTCCTTACACTTGAGGGTGTTCTCCGCTCGGTACACCGGTAATCCGTGGAGGGTTTCCTGAGTCTGCGATTGCGCAGTCTGTGGTTTGCGGCCCTGTTGGGGCTGCTGGCGCCGTTGTGTGCGGGGCAAGACCCGGTTCCGCTTCCGCAAAAACCTGCTCCGCAGAACCCGGCTCCACAAGGCCAGACGCGTACACAGGACCAGTCTTCGCAGGGGCAGTCGCCTTCCCAAGACCAGTCTTCGCAGGGGCAGTCATCTTCCAAGGATCAGCCTTCGGGGGAGGACGTTCCGCGGAACCCGCCACCGCCAACTCAGCCTCCGCCCGGCTTGGCCCCGGCGAACCAGACTCCGCAGAATCGGACGCCGCAGAATCAGGTTCCCCAAAATCAGTCTTTGATCGTGCTGGACAGCAACGAGACGATTTTTTCGATGCTGGCGGCACTCAACACGTGTGGCTACGATCAGGATCTGACCATCTCAGACGTCGTCCGGAGCACGGTGCGAGCCGAGCTACAGAAAAATTTGTTGAATTCGCCCGAGGCCGAGGCTGCGCGGACGGCGCTGTGCGAGTTCTATCAGGGCCACGTGACGTCGAGCGATCCGAACCGCAACCTGTCGCAATACATCTCACTGGCGTTATATGTGGATGGGCCGCCGCATTTTCTGCCGCGAACCAAGGAGGAGGATCTGCCTCCAGATGCATCCGCGATTGCACTTTTCGGAAAGCTGCTGGAGCCCTTTTACGAGAAGGCCGGGTTACATTCGATCTGGGAGCGGCACCGCAACGATTACGCGGCGGCTATGAGGCGGTACCACGAACCGTTGCAGAAGATGGTGTTCGATACCGAGATCTATTTAAAACTGCCTTCGTCGCAATACCTGGGGCGGAGGTTCACGATTTATCTGGACTTCATGGGTTCGCCGAACGAGACGGATGCGCGGAATTACGGGTCGGATTATTACGTAGTCGTGTTTCCGGCTCCGAACGCGCCTTCGGGAGAAGCGCCGAAGTCGGCGCTGAAGATGGAACAGATCCGGCACACGTTTCTGCACTATGAACTGGATCCCCTGGCTGAGAAGCATTACGGCTCGATCAAGCGGCTGGAACCGCTGCTGCAATCAGTGAAGCGCGCGCCGCTGGAAGAGAGCTTCAAGACTGACATCTCGCTGCTGGTGACGGAATGCTTGATACGGGCCATTGAGATTCGTACCACCGGAGGCAAGCAACCGGCGCAGGAGGCAATGCGCGCGCAGGCTGTGGATGACGCCGTGAAGCAGGGATACATTCTGACGAAATATTTTTACGATGCAGTGGTGGCATTTGAGAAGGATCCCACCGGCATTCGAGAAGCGTACGGCGATTTCATAGCGAACCTGGACCTGGGTAGAGAACAGAAAGCCGCAGCGGCGGTGCAGTTTGCCAGCGCTACGTCGCCGGAACTGGTGCAACTGTCGCGCCCGGAAGATCGGCGGATGCTGATCACGGCGGAAAAGCGGCTGGCGGCGGGCGATCCCAAAGGAGCGCAGGAACTGGCGCAGCAGGCGCTCGATAAGAAGATCGGCGATCAGGGCCGGGCGCTCTTCATTCTGGCGGAAGTGGCCGTGGCCAATCGGAACCGGGATGGAGCACAGGATAACTTCCAGAAGGCGATTGCGGCGACACAGGATCCCAAGGTGGTGGGATGGTCGCATGTGTATTTGGGCAGGATTCTGGACATGAAAGAGGATCGTGAGGCAGCGCTGCATGAGTACCGCGCGGCGCTGAATGCCGGGGGAGGATTGCCGGAGGTCAAGGCGGCGGCAGAGCGGGGGTTGCAGCAGGCATATGAGCCCCCGGCGAAACCACAGTAGGGTCGGCCTCGCGAATTCAATTTGAGTGCGGTTACAATGCGACCGGTAGGCTGGGGTTGCGGAAATTGGAAGCGGGGGATTTTGAATCAGGCGGTACAAGCCAAGGAGAAAGCATGAAGCGAGCAGCGATCATCACCGCAGTGCTGGGCATATCGGTCTGGGGTTTCGCGGCGAACGGTTTTGGACAGACTACTGACAAGCCCGCGGCGCAGAACGCGCCGGCGGGACAAGCGGCGGCCCAGGCGGCAGCTCCAACCGGCAAGCGCAAGCCGATGGCCAAGACGCAAGAAGAGTTCGCCGCATACAACGCGGCGGTAGCGTTAACGGATCCGGTCGCGCAGGAGAAGGCTGCCAACGATTTCGCCGCAAAGTTTCCGGACAGCGAATTGCGGCAACTCCTTTACACGCAGGTGATGCACCGGTACCAGCAAGCCAACAATCTCGACAAGATGATGGAGATGGCGCAGAAAATCCTGTCCTACGACGCGGACGATCCGGAGGCGTTGCTGACCGTGTCGCAAGTAATCGTCGAGCGCACTCGGGACACTGACCTGGACAAGGATCAGCGACTCGCAGAAGCCAGAAAAGATGCGCAGCGCGCACTGGTCACCGTGGATACCGACGTTCCCTCGGCCTACCCCCCCGAGCAACTAAACGCGTTTAAGGGATATGTGCGTTCTGAGGCTTATGCGATTCTGGGGACGCTTGATTTCAATGCCAAAGCGTGGGCGGATGCGGAAGGAAATTTGAGGAAATCGATTGATGCGTTTCCCCAGGAGCCGGATCCGATCGCGGTGTTCCGGCTCTCGGTGGCGTTGGATATGCAGAGTAAATATCCCGAAGCCATGAAATATGCCAACCAGGCGGTGAGCATGACCAAAGAAGGCACGCCTGCGGGCAAGGCTGCGCGCGATGAGAAAGACCGTTTGACTCAGTTGACTGGCGGCAGCAGTGCTCCGCCTCCGAAGAATTGATTCCGGGCCTCCGGCGATGCAATCATGAAAGAACGGGAAATCACCGCGCTGGAGACGGCGTTGAACTATCACTTCCACCGCCGGGCGGTGATCGAGCAGGCCCTGACCCACAGCTCGCAGGCGCGGGAGCAGGAGGCGCAGCAGGCCGGAGAGAGCAAGCATAGAGTCAACGACAACGAACAACTGGAGTTTCTGGGAGACGCGATTCTAGCGTTGGTCACCAGCGAGGAATTGTTCCAGCGCTTTCCGCAGTTTCGCGAGGGTGAACTCTCAAAATTGCGCGCCCACGTGGTGAGTGAAAGACACCTGATTCGGGTGGCGCAGCGATTGGAACTGGGAGACTATCTGCGCCTGGGGCGAGGCGAGGAAAAGAGCGGCGGCCGCGGCAAGACGGCGCTGCTGGTGGATGCGCTGGAGGCGATCTTGGCCGCGATCTATCTGGATGGCGGGATGGAACCTGCCCGCGAATTCGTCCTCCGCGAAATTCTGGCGCCCGAACTGGAGCGGATGGAGCGCGAAGGCGGTGCGCTGCCCATGACCGACTTCAAGTCGGCGCTGCAGGAAACCTTGCAGGGGCTGGGAATGGCGCAGCCTTCGTATGTGCTCGTGCAGGAAGCAGGACCGGAACACAGCAAGACCTTTACGGTGGAAGTCCGTCTGAACAATAAGAACAGCGAGGAGCGCGCGGAATTTGTGGGACGAGCACAAGGTACAACCAAGAAGACGGCGGAGCAGGATGCGGCGCGGCAATTGCTGTCTTATCTGGCCTCGCGACCGCAATCGGCCGGGGCGCGGGGATCGAGGTCCGCGGATAAGTATAAGTAGAGATGCTGGATAAGTGAGTGCATGAATCCCCCAGACCAAAATCTCGCGAGCGAACTTCCTTCCGGCGGAGTTTCTTCGAGTGAACTTTCTGCCACCCAGCGTGGCGGGGACGGACCCGCAGCTGCCGATCATTCTCCGGAGGATCATTCTTCTGAAGATCGTTCTCCTCACGATCAGCCTTCGCGCGATGGTTTCTCGGACGATCATTTCTCGAGCAATCGAGGAACGGCAGCGGGGACGGATGTGACCAGCTCGATACAATCGCTGCTGGGAACCGTGGTGATCGCAGTGTTCGTGATCACTTTCATCGTGCAGGCGTTCCAGATTCCTTCTCCGTCGATGGAGAATACGCTGCTGGTGGGCGATTATCTGCTGGTGAACAAGCTGACCTATGGCGGAGGCAGCGTTGGCGACTATTTGATGCCCTATCGTCGCGTGCAGCGCGGCGATATTGTGGTGTTTCATTATCCCGTAGACCCTGCGCAACATTTCGTGAAACGGGTGATTGGCTTGCCCGGCGACAGGATACGGCTGGTCAACAAACAGGTGCTGGTCGATGGAGTGCCGTTGAAAGAACCATACGCGCGCTTCAGCTACCCCGCGGATGACGGGTTTCGGGATAATTTTCCGCGGCTGGATGCGACGTCGGGCCTCACGCCGGAGTGGTGGCTGCAGTTGCGCAAACTGGTTGAGGACGGACAATTGATCGTTCCCGAGGGGCATTATTTTGTAATGGGCGACAATCGCGACAATAGTTCTGACAGCCGTTACTGGGGATTTGTGCCGCGGGCCAATATTATTGGGCGCCCGCTAGTGATCTACTGGTCGGTGCAGGGGGCTGAGGGCGATGGAATGGCCCCGTCTTCGGTGAGTGCTAAACTGTACCACTTCACTTACGTGTTAACGCACATCTTTCAGATCACGCGGTGGCACCGCACGCTGCGGCTGGTGCGTTGAGGCTGGCGTTTCGCGAAGCTGCGCGGAGCAGAAAAACAAGACTGGATGGATTGAACACATTGGCTAATAAAGACAATAAAGCGAAGAACGAGGCCGAAGAGAAACCGCGCGAGACTCCGGTGGAGTTTCTGGCGTCGCTGGCAGCGGTGCTGGTGACGGGATTGTTCATCATCACATTTGTGGTTCAGGCGTTCGAGATCCCCTCCAGTTCGATGGAGAATACTTTGCTGATCGGGGATCACGTATTTGTGAACCGCATCCAGTTTGCGCCGAAGACTTCGTGGGTGGGGCCGCTGCTTCCCTATCGTGCGGTGCGGCGCGGCGATATCGTGGTGTTTCTGCACCCTGATCCGCATGATGCAGGGCTTTATGTAGTGAAGCGGATCATGGGCGTGCCGGGAGATCGAATCCATCTGCGCAACGGTGTGGTGTATCGAAATGGCGAGGCGCTTAACGAGCCTTACATAGATCACGATGCGGACAATCCCAACGATTCCTACCGCAACGATTTCCCTGCAGTACCTCCGTCCGACGACAATGGGGTTTATCCGAATTGGATCGTGGACCTACCCTCGCACATCGAGGGAGGCGATCTGGTTGTGCCTCCCGGGCACTACTTCGCCATGGGCGATCACCGGGGGGTAAGCCTGGACAGCCGCTACTGGGGCTTCATCCCGCAGGCAAATGTGATTGGGCGCCCCATGTTTATTTACTGGTCATTTGATACCCCGGCCGACCAGTACACCAAAACCGGGATGGCGGACCGTTTGGGGTTTCTGGCGCATGTGATGTTGCACTTCTTCGATGACACGCGCTGGGCGCGAACGCTGAAAGTGGTACGGTGAAGATTCTTTCTTCCAGGCGGCAAGTGGTGACCGTCGCAGCGGTGATTCTGCTGGGTCTATTCCTTGTGCGCCCGGGCGCTGCGCGGCTGAAGGCCCGCATTGCAAATTCGATCAGCCTGGCCGTGGCGCGTCCCGTCGAGATTGGCGCGGTCCACCTTCGATTCCTGCCGCAGCCCGGGTTTGACCTGGAAAACCTGATCATCTACGAAGACCCGGCGTTCGGCGCGGAGCCCATGCTGCGCGCGCCCGAAGTGACGGCCGTGGTGCGGCTGACCTCGCTGCTACGCGGACGATTGGATATCTCCAGGCTGGAACTAACGGAGCCCAGCCTGAATCTGGTGCGACTGGCGGACGGCCGTTGGAATTGGCAAGCGCTGCTCGAACGCACTGAGCGCACGCCTTTAGCGCCGACGGCGAAATCGAAGATGGAAGCGCGCCCCGGCTTTCCCTACATTGAAGCCAGTTCGGGGCGCATCAACTTCAAGGCAGGGCAGGAAAAAAAGCCTTACGCACTGCTGAATGCGGACTTTGCTTTGTGGCAGGAATCAGAAGATACCTGGGGGGCACGGCTGAAAGCAGAACCGCTGCGTACCGATATGAGTTTGAACGATGCCGGCCTGTTGCGGATGAACGGAACCTGGCGGCGGGCTGGAAGTCTGCGTGAAACGCCGCTGCAGTTCAGCCTGGAGTGGGACGGTGCGCAACTGGGGCAGCTCACGAAGTTGGTATCGGGAAACGACAAGGGCTGGCGGGGAGAAGTCCGGTTGGACGCGACGTTAAGCGGCATCCCGGCGGCGATGCGGGTTGCACTCGATGGGTCGATACAGGATTTCCGCCGCTACGACATTTCGAGCAGCGAGGGATTGCGTCTGGCGGCGCACTGCGAGGGCCAGTACAACTCAGTGGAAGCGATGCTGCGCGAGATCTCCTGCAAGGCGCCGGTCGGCGACGGCATGATCACGATGCACGGCGATGCCGGAATGCCTGGGGTGCGTCGGGTTGATCTGGCGATGAAGCTGGAAAGCGTTCCCATGAGCGCGGTGGCGCAGCTTGCCCGACGCGCCAAGAAGAACTTGCCCCCGGACCTGGTGTCCGCAGGAAATGTAGAGGGCAATTTTACGGTGAAGGAAGAAGGAGCATCGCCCGCCGGACCGGAGTTTCGGGGCAGCGGTGAGATTACGAACCTTCGCCTGCGCTCAGCAATCACCAAAGTGGAATTCGCTCCGAGGAGCATACCGTTCGTGCTGAGCTCTGGACAGGCAAGGGTTCTTGCGGTCGCGCCGGGTAAGGCAGCTCGCCTGCTGGACGTTGATGGTTTGCCATCTCCTGACGAGTTGCACGTTACGTTCGGCCCTTTCCCGGTCGCGCTGGGACGTCCCTTGCCAGCGCAAACGCTGGGCTGGGTGGCACGATCGGGTTATAGCCTGGTGGTTCTCGGAGACGGAGAAGTGTCGCACACTTTGCGACTGGCCAGTCTGTTGGGTCTTCCGGCAGTGAACGCCGGCGTGGAGGGCGCGGCTGAGATGAAGCTGCAGATCGCCGGTTCGTGGGCGGGAAGCGTTTCTGGCAGTTCCTCCGGCTTTTCTTTGCCGCAAGTGACCGGGACGGTCCAACTGCACAACGTGCGCGCTGCAGTGCGAGGCTTAAGTGGACCGATTGAAATCTCTTCGGCGGAACTGCAGCTTTTGCCCGGCGAAGCGCGAGTAGAGAACTTGAACGCGCAGGCCGCGGATGCTCACTGGACGGGATCGATGGCTTTGCCGCGCGGTTGTGGAATGGCGGGGGCGTGCCTGGTGCGTTTCAATTTGAACATCAAGGAGATTGGGTTGAGCGATCTGGCAAAGTGGTTGAATTCGCGAACGGACCAGCGCCGATGGTACCAAGTGCTTACCTCTGAGCGACCCGCGACACCAACGTTTTTGGAGAACCTGCGGGCATCTGGAAAAGTAAGCATCGGACGTTTGCAAATTCATAACCTGGTTGCGGACCGGGTTTCCGCGTCACTTGACTTGGAGCGCGCGAGGATGAAGATTTCGGATTTGCGTGCAGGTTTGCTGGGCGGAATTCATCGCGGCGATTGGCAGGTGGATTTTGCGGCCGTGTCTCCGGTCTACACCGGGACCGGAACACTGACGGGGATTTCACTGGGGCAGATCGCCAGTGCGATGCATGACCCGTGGATTTCCGGAACTGCTGAAGGGACTTATCAGCTCACGGCGTCGGGCAAGGATTCGGCTGCATTCTGGGAATCAGCCGAAGGTGAACTGCGGTTCGATATGCGGGATGGTGTCTTGCCGCACATTTCGGTCGCGACCGACGAGGGGCCGCTGCATGTAGCGCGTTGGAAAGGGCGGGCGCTCCTGCGGGACGGGAAGATCCAGATTGAGAATGGGAAGCTGGTTTCGACTGGCGGAACTTATGAAATCGGCGGCACCGCTTCTTTGGGGCGAGTCTTAGACCTGAAGCTGGTGCGAAGCACGGATGCGGCTCTGGTTCGCGCGGGTTCGTCGGTTTATAGCATCACAGGCACCGTGGCGGAACCGCAGGTCGCGCTGACCAGCCCCGTAACACAGGCCCGGCTGAAACCGTAGGCCCGCTCCACTGTCGTTATGGCACGTATCCTGCGCCTCGCAGAACTTTCCCGGGTAAGGCTCCTGTCATTTTCCCTTGATCGATGACGGGCACGCCGTTTACGAGAACATACTCCATCCCCTCGGAAAGCTGGTTCGGATTGTCGAACGTGGCTAGATCGCGCACTGTTGCCGGATCGAAGATCACAAGGTCCGCCCACATGCCGGCCTTGAGGACACCGCGATCGGTAAGTCGCATGCGCTGAGCCGGCAAGGCGGAGAATTTGCGGATGGCGTCTTCGAGCGTCAAAGCTCTTTCTTCGCGGACGTACTTGCGCAGGATGCGGGGAAACGTGCCGTAGGCGCGAGGATGTGGATGCTCCTGGCCCAGAATGCCCTCCGGTGAAGTTCCGGAAGAGTCGTTGTCGATGGCGACCCAGGGTTGCTGCAGCGCAAGTGTCACGTCGGGCTGTGACATGCCGAAGACCGCCACGTCGGAGTCGGGATCTTCGATGAGGAAATCGAACAGGGCATCCATAGGGTCTTTGTTCCAGAGTTTCGCAATCTCGGAGAGGCGTTTGCCTTGCAAGGGAAGAAGCTTGGGATTCTGCGTCACACCGATCATGATGGCATCGGGTCCGGGAATTTCCTGCCATTCGTTATCCCAGTTTTTGGAAGGTGTGAGCATGTCTTTGCGGATGCGTTCCCGAGTAGCGTGATCTTTCAGGCGCTCGACCATTTTTGCGTCACCTCCGTCATGCGCCCACGGGGGAACGAAGGCCGAGAAGGAGTTGAACCAGGCGGTGTAGGCATAGGTGTCAGCGGTAACGTCGGCGCCGGCGGCGCGTGCGGCGTCAATCTTGGCGACAACTTCGGGCATGCGTCCCCAGTTATTTTTCCCCGCGACCTTGATATGCCAGATTTCCACGGGGACGTGCGCTTCGCGGCCAATGCGCAGGGCTTCGTCGATGGACTCGAGCACTGAATCGCTTTCGTTGCGCATGTGCGTGGAATAGATGCCGCCAAACTTGCCGCCTTCAGCCGCGAGCGCGATCAGTTCCTCAGTCTTTGCATAGGGAGCAGGAGCATATTCGAGCGCGGTGGAAACGCCGACCGCACCGTCTTTCATGGCTTGGCGCACCAGCGCCTTCATCTGCTCGAGTTGTTCGGGCGCGGGCTGTTTGTCATCATCGCCGAGTACCATGCGGCGGACCTGGGTGGCCCCGACGTAGCTGGCCAGATTGATTCCCATGCCCTGCTTTTCTAGGCGCGCAAAATATTGGCGGAAGGTTCGCCAGTCGGGAGTGATTTTGTAATGGTCGTAACCGGGGCGATCGAGTTGAATGATGGCATCGTCGAGCGGGGCGATGGAGCCGCCTTCGCCTGTGATTTCGGTAGTGATGCCCTGATAGATTTTCGAAGGCAGGCGCGGTTCAACGAGAATGGATAGTTCGGATTGGCCGAGCATGTCAATAAAGCCGGGAGCGACAACTTTGCCGGCAGCATCGATGGTGCGCTTGCGGGGCGCGGCTGTGAGGTTGCCGATGGCGACGACTTTTCCGTCGCGGATGCCGACATCGCCGGAATACCAAGGTGAACCGGTGCCATCGATAATGTGACCGTTCGTGATGACCAGGTCGAAAGCGGTTGGCGATTGCGCGGGCAATGACTGGGATGTGGCAAGCGATAGAGCGATCACGGCTAGAAGATTCGCGGTATAGAGCTTCATCGATTTTCCTTTCTGCGAGACTGGTTCTACGAAACTGAGTGCGTGCGACGCCTTGCGATCGCGCCGAGAAGAATCCAAATTCCCAGTGCCAGCCATTCATACACGGTGAAATGGCCCGGGATTGACGGAACGATCTTCATCAACATCATCGCGATGGCTACTAGTAATCCAAAACTGGCAACCGCCCATTCGACTGGCAACAGAATCGATTGGCCGGGCAGTTTTCCCGAGCGCCCCATGGAGAGATAAGCGGCACAGGTCGCGGCCCATCCGATGGCGCAGGCTACTGAGCCGACCTCAGTGATAGGCACAAGAATTGCATCTCCCAGGAGCATACAAGCGGCAGTAACCAGTCCGATGCAGAGAACCGCGATTGACGGTGTTTGATGTTCGGGATGAATCTGGCCGGCTCGAGGATCGATGAGGCCGCGGCGCCCCAGGGCAAACAACAGGCGGCTGGCGGCTACGAAATTTCCATTGAAGCATTTGAACAGGGAGAGAAGCGCCGCTGCCAGGATTATGTTGACGATCCAGCGCGAGCCGACGGCGCGCTGGAAAGCTACGGCGGTCATGAACTTTTCGTAGGTCAACTCGTGCCAGGGAGCGACGAATGCTACTGCGGCGATGATGACCGTGTAGAAAAGAATGCCGACGAGGATGGCCATCCAGATGGCCTGGAGAAATCCCCGTCCACGAAATTCGGGCGTGGATTCTTCCGCAGCCTTGCTTACCGATTCGAATCCGGTCATGAAATACGGGACGATCTGCAACACAAGCAGGACTGAAACGAGCGGCGTGTGAGTGAAGAGCGGAGGCAAGTGGTGTGCCGAACCCTGGCTCACGCCGACCGCGACAAAAACGACAAACAAGGCGAGGGTGCCGAACGACGTCCAGTTCTGGAAGGTGGCACTGAGGCGGACGCCGCGATAGTTCAGCGTGGTGAGCAGCGCCGTGAGGCCCAGACCGACGATCAGGTGGGGAAGATAAATCGGACGCCCGGCGATGCGGTAGAGTTCGATCGAATCGAGCGACGGAATAATGTAACCGGCGATGCGGCCGACGGCAACGGCTTCCCAGGGACAGACAATGAAGTAGGCGAGCATCATCATCCACCCGGTGGAGAAGCTTACAGGACGGGAAAAGGCCGCTGCGGTGTAGGCGATTTCGCCGGCGGCATCGGGCATGGCGGCCACGAGCCGGCCATAAACCCAGCCGATAGGGAACAGCAGCGCGCCGCCGATGGCGAAGCCCAGCACTGCGCCGAGCGAACCGCCGCGCAAAAGCCAGTCGTCCATGATCACCAGCCAGCCGACACCGACCATGGAGCCCCAGGCCAGTGTGAAGTAGTCTGTGAGGCGGAGTTTGCGGGCTAGATTTGACATGCCGACGAGTTCGATCCGGCGACTCGGAGTGGAGCGCGAATTATAAAGCATCGCGAGAGCGGGGGTTCTGCTTTCACTCCGAAATCCGCTGCCTGCGTGATAGTATCGACGTACCCTCGCATGATGCTGCAAGCTGTGAATTTTGGCGCTGTGGCGCCGTTGTGCCTCTGTAATTTCTACTTCTGCGACTCGTTGAAAAACTGATGACACCTTCGACCAACTTGCGGAAGCGCGTGCTCAGTGGCATGCGCCCGACTGGAAAACTGCACCTGGGAAACTATGTGGGCGCGCTTGAGAACTGGGTGCGCATGCAGGATCAGTATCAATGTTTCTTTTGCGTGGTCGACTGGCATGCACTCACTACCGACTATGCTGACACATCCCGCGTCAAAGAGAATTCGCTGGAAGTGGCGCTGGACTGGCTGGCAGCGGGCCTCGATCCGGAAAAATCCGTGCTGTTCATTCAGTCCCATGTTCCGGCGCACGCCGAGCTGCACTTACTGCTTTCGATGATCACGCCATTGGGCTGGCTGGAGCGGGTTCCCACCTACAAGGAGCAACGGGAAAACATCCGCGACAAAGATCTGAGTACGTATGGATTTCTGGGCTATCCCGTGCTGCAGGCGGCGGATATTTTGATGTACAAGGCGGATGTCGTTCCCGTCGGCGAAGATCAAGTCGCGCACGTGGAACTCACGCGGGAGATTGCCAGAAGGTTTAATGGTTTCTATCCGCTTTCGATACGAGTCACAGAGCGGATTCTCCCAAGCGAGACCCGGGTCATTCACGAAACTGAGCAGGTCGTTTTCCCCGAGCCGCAGTCCCTGCTCACGCCGGCGCCCAAGCTGCCGGGTACCGACGGGCGCAAGATGTCGAAGTCATATGGCAACACCATCCTGCTCACTGACCCTGAGCCGGTGGTCAGGCAGAAACTGAAGACGATGGTGACCGATCCGGCGCGCGTAAGGCGGTCAGACCCGGGAAATCCTGATGTGTGCCCGGTGGGCGATCTGCACAAGATTTTCAGTGATCACGCAACCATGGAGAAAGTGAACGTCGGCTGCCGCTCGGCAGGAATCGGGTGTATCGAGTGCAAGGGCTGGGCGGCGGATGCGCTGGTGCGACTGCTGAATCCGATGCAGGAGCGCCGCAAGAAATTTGAGGAGAATCCGCGGCTGGCTTGGGATATTCTGGAAGCTGGCAGCGAACGGGCACGCAAGGTTGCCGCTGAGACCATGGATGGGGTCCGCGACGCCATGGGAATGTCACTTGCGTATGAGCCTCCGCGGGCGGATGATGCGAAGTAGCATTTAGATAGGTAACGATGGAAAACAGAGTGGAGCACGGAATTATTACGTCCGGGGACAATGCGCCGGAATCCGTCTCGCATGTGCTCGTTGCTGATCCGCGCCCGGTGTCGGTTAAACAATCAGTTACGCGTGCGGCGAATAAAGAGGAAAGCGATTCTCCTTTTGCCGTCTCGGTAAGCGATGTTTACGAAGGGCCGCTGGATTTGCTCCTCGATCTGATTCGCAAGCAGGACATTGACATCTACGACATTCCAATCGCCCGCATCACGGCGCAGTATCTGGCTTACGTGGAGAAAATTCGCGAGCTGGATGTGAATGTCGCGGCCGACTTTATCTACATGGCCGCAGTGTTGATTCACATCAAGTCGAAGATGCTGCTGCCGCGGGATCCGTCAGCAAAAGCTGAAGAGTTGGAAGATCCGCGCACCGAGCTGGTGAACCGGCTGCTGGAGCACGAAAAGTTCAAGTCGGCGGCGCAGATGCTTCTGCAAAAGCAGCAGATCGAAGATGCGGTGCTCAGCAATCCGTCGCTGAAAGAGTTCGTCGACGCCGAAGGCACCGAGCCGGAGGTGGCGGCGGATGTGATCGATCTGGTCAAGACCTTCCAGCAAATTCTGGAGCGAGTGCGCACCCGGCCGGTAATCAACGTGGACGAGGAAACGGTCACGGTGGGCCAGATGATCGATTATCTGCGGCGGCGGCTGGAACTGGAATCGCGGCCCATCCGGTTGAAGCAGCTTCTGATGCGCGTGCCCTCGCGGCAGGCGCTGGTGTGCATGTTTCTGGCGTTGCTCGAAATGGTGCGGTTGCAGGCGATTCAGGTGCGGCAAGACCAGATGTTCGGCGAGATCGCAGTGCGCAAGCATGTCGGGTTCGACGCGATCATGAACGAACAAGCATCAGTGCGCGATGATTGGAGGTAGAGAAACAGTGGTCAGTGTCCAGTGATCAGTGGCCAGTCAAAGCCACCGGTTTACTGACCACTGACCACCGGCCACTATGGGGTTAAGAGCTCAACTCGAAGCCATTATTTATGCGGCGGAGACGCCGATCACTGTCGAGCAGATCGTGCAGCTCGTCAGAGAATCCGCGATTGCCGAAGGCGCGGCGGATGACACCGAAGTGAAATCACGGGTGCGGGCCGCGCTGGAGGAACTGGTTGCTGACTATGGCGGGCCCGGACACGGCATCGAGATTCGTCAGGTAGCGGGCGGCTATCGCATGTCGACCAAGCCCGAGCAGCACGAAATGGTGCGCAGCTTCGCCAAGAGCCTGAAGCCGCCAGTGCGGCTGTCACTGCCGGCGCTGGAAACACTGGCTGTGATCGCTTATAAGCAGCCGGCCACGGTACCTGAGATCAACGAAATTCGCGGCGTGGATTCGGGCGGAGTGATTGCTACCCTGCTCGACCGCAAACTGATCACCACCGCGGGCCGCAAGCAAGTGATTGGGCGTCCCATTCTCTACAAGACGACCAAAGAATTCCTGATGCGCTTCGGATTGAAAGACGTCAACGAACTGCCGAGCATGGAAGAGTTCGAGAAGCTAGTGGCCGAATCGTTTCAGGGAGAGTTGATTTCGGCGGAAGACGCGGCGGAAGCGCAAGACACGGATTCTCCTCCGGCGGAAGAGATCGCAGAGTCCGCCGCTCAGAAAGAATAGCTCCTCATACATGCCTGCTGAACGACTGCAAAAAATTATTGCTGCTGCTGGTATTGCGTCCCGGCGCAAGGCCGAGGAACTGATCAGCGCCGGCCACGTGAAGGTGAACGGGACCGTGGTGACGGAACTGGGCAGCAAGGCAGATCCGGAGACCGATCACATTCGCGTGGATGGCAAGTTGCTGCAGGGTGCGCAACAGCATATCTATTTGGTGCTGAACAAACCGAAAGGCTATGTCACAACCGTAAGCGACCCCGAAAACAGGCCGACGGTGATGCAGCTGATTCGCGGCGTGAAAAAGCGCGTGTATCCGGTGGGGAGGCTCGACTACGCGAGCGAAGGCCTGCTGCTCTTAACCAATGATGGCGCGCTGGCGAACAATTTGATGAAAGCCGCGTCACAGGTGCCGAAGACGTACGTGGTAAAGGTAGCGGGCGCTCCAAGCAACGAAGCGCTGGAGAAATTGCGCGGAGGAGTTTCGATTGCCACCGAAGATGGCCGCCGCGTGCGGACCGCGCCGGCCGCAATTCGCCTGATTAAGGAAGCGACGAATCCCTGGTACGAAGTTACTTTAATCGAAGGCCGCAATCGAGAGATCCGGCGCATGTTCGAAAAGATCGGACACCACGTGGAGAAAATTAAGCGGGTCCGCTACGGACCGCTCACCCTCGACGTTCCACCCGGACAATTCCGCGCGTTGACCTTGCAGGAAGTCGATCGCCTGCGCACGATCTGCAATAAACCCGTAGCGGGGGCGAAGACTTCCGTGTCATGATGAGCGGCGAAGTATGAGCCGTTTTTTCGATATCGTCTCCAAGCCAGCCCGCAACATGGGAGCAGCGACCGTTCCCAGTTCGACGCCGGCGGCGCTGGAGCGCCGGTCGCGACTGATCAGACTCGATTCCAACGAAAGTCCATTTGGACCCTCGGCGCGCGCGCTCGATGCCATGAAGAATGCGCTGAGCACAGCGAACTCGTATCCTGATGACGATTGCAGTTCCCTGCGCCTGAAGCTGGCCGCGCACCAAGGGCTGCCGCCGGACCAGGTGCTGGTGACTGCGGGTTCGACCGGCATGTTGAGCCTGCTCTGCCAAACGCTGCTCGCGCCCGGGCTGAATGCGGTGACCAGCGAACGCTCATTCATTGTTTATTCGATGGCTGTGCAGGCGGCAGGCGGGCGTCTGGTCGAGGCGCCCATGCGCGACGACAGCTTCGATCTGAAAGCAATTCTCGCTGCGATCGATTCGAACACGCGCATCGTGTTCCTGGCGAACCCCAATAATCCCACGGGGACGATGGTCGAGGTCGATGTGGTGGAGCAATTTCTGGCGCAGCTTCCCGGGCATGTAGTGGCGGTTCTGGATGAGGCTTACTATGAATTCGCGCTGCACTTCGCGACGCTGCGGAAGATTAGGTATTCGAACTCGCTCAACTATGTGCGCCAGGGAGCAAGTGTAGTGGTGCTGCGAACCTTTTCAAAAGCTCACGGACTCGCCGGACTGCGTGTGGGCTACGGTTTGGGCCCTGCGGAATTGCTGGGATATTGCGCGCGCATGCGCAATACGTTTTCCGTGTCGTCGGTGGCGCAGGCAGCAGCTGGGGCAGCGCTCGACGACTACCTCCACGTTCAGCGCGTAGTGGAGAACAACGGCCAGCAGTCACGCGTGGTCAGTCAAGGATTGTCGGAGCTCGGCTATCGCGTAGTACCGACCGCAGCAAATTTTCTGTTCTGCGATCTCGGCGAAGCGGCGGCGCCTGTCGCCAGTCGTTTGCAAGATGAAGGCGTGGCAGTGCGTCCGCTCGGGCATTGGGGAGCGCCGAATTGTATTCGCGTGACGATTGGAACGCCGGAGCAGAACAAGGTTTTCCTTCAAGCAGCGCGCCGGGCTGGCTCACGTAGTACCGTGCCCGGACCGCAGGTATCACGGTCGGCGCGCTGAAACTAGGCGACCAGCATGGAAACCCGCGCGGCTCCGTACAGCCCCGCGTCACTTCCCAGCACGGCGCGAGTGATGATGGTTTCTCGTCCGTTACCGCTGGCCCTTTGCGCTGAAATACCTTTTTCTTTTCCTGAAGAATCGCCCAACGGATCGCTCGGAGCTGTCGCCGCGTAGACGATCGAGCGCTCGCGCAGCTCTTCGAACATCGTGGGGGCGAAAGCATCCCAGGCACTCGAGGCGCCTCCGCCGATGACGTACATCTCAAGATTCAAAACGTTCACCAGGTCGGCGAGAAGTATGCCGAGGTAGCGTCCGAAACTGCGGAAGATATGGCGGGCTGGCTCGTCTCCCTCGATCGCGAGGTTATAGATCGACTTCGCACCGAACTCTGCATCCGCTGATGCGGCTTGCGCCAGAGACGGTGCCTGACCGCTCGCGACCGCTTCCCGAGCCATGCGAACGAGGGCACTGGCTGAAGCATACCGCTCAGCGCATCCCCGATTGCCGCAGCCACAGGGATAACCTTCCGGTTCGACGGTGATATGTCCGAATTCGCCGGCCATGCCGTTCATGCCGTGCCAGATTTTCCCTCCGAGCACGATGCCGCCGCCAATGCCGGTTCCCAGCGTGAGGACCGCCATATTCGCAACGCCGCGGGCAGCGCCAAGCCACTGCTCGCCGAGAGCAGCAACGCGTGCATCGTTTTCGAGCACCACCCGCGCTCCCAAGCGGCGCTCGATTTCCGCGCGCGCCGGATAGTCTTCCCAGCCCGGAAGGTTGGCCGCCTTCCGCATCATTCCGGTCCGCAGGTCGACGAGGCCGGGAACGCCGATGCCAGCACCGAGGAACTCTCCTGTCGCTTTGTACTTGCCGGATAGACTTTCAATGCCACTGCACATTTCGTCGATGACATGGTCGCGGCCCAAAGCGAGTTTGGTGGTGAGCGTCACTTTTTCGAGCAGCTCTCCTCGGCTACTAACAGCGGCGATGCGCAAGTTGGTACCACCGAGGTCGACACCAATTGAGAAATCAGGCATGGAGGAGAAGACTATCAGAACTGCAGCGGAGCGTCTTCATACTCACTTCTGACACTTCGGGCAATAGTGGCCGCTGCGGCCGGCGATCACGATGCGTTTGATGGGCTTCTTGCAGACCAGGCAGGGCTCGCCTTCGCGGCCGTAGACGCGATGCTGCAATTGGAAGAATCCCTCTTCGCCATCCGCGTTCACATAGTTTGAGATGGACGAGCCGCCGAGGGCAATCGCCTCCCGAAGAACCTCTTTCACTGACGCGAGCAGTTTAGCCATCTGGTCCCGCGTGATGATGGAGGCGCGGCGGCGGGGACGAATTCCAGCACGGAATAGAGATTCATCGGCATAAATGTTGCCCACGCCACGCAGCAGTTTCTGATTCAGCAACGCGCTCTTGATGGGCGTCTTGCGCCCACGAAACAATCGGAGGAAGCTATCAAGATCGGCCTCCAGCGGCTCAATGCCATCCGCATCGAAGCCCCCTGCAAGGACCACGCTCAAGCGTCCGAAGCGCCGGGGATCGACAAAGCGTAGTTCCCGGCCTGACTTGAGCTTCAGAATCGCGTGCGTGTGCTTAAGAATTTCCGCCTGCGGCTCACAGACCTGTAGGCGTCCAGTCATGCCCAGGTGGACGATCCACTGGGCTTCAGTGGAGGCGCCTTTTTTTCGACGGACGCCGTTGGGCGCGAGGTCGAAGACGATATGCTTTCCCATGCGCCGCACGGATGAGATGCGTCTGTGCTCAAGCGCGGCAGCGATTTCCCGCGCCGGAGACTTCAGCGGCTCCGGCTTCTGGCCGAGCCAGACTGATTCGATGACATCGCCGGTGACGCGCTGGGCGAGCCCGCGGGCGATAGTTTCAACCTCGGGGAGTTCGGGCATGAAACATCAGTTTACTAGGCGCACTGGGGATTGTCCTGAGAGTGAAAAACTGGCGCAAACACAAAGACCGCCGGGCTGGTTTTCTCGGCGATCTCGGTGTGCTCCGCATCGAAGCGGTTTGCGGAGAAAAGCTAGTCTTTCAGCGGCACAACAGTTTTGCCGTCGCGACAGAAGGTGGCGACTTTTTGCAGGTCGCCATTTGCCTGAGGCAAGGTCATCACCGGTCCGTAGCAGTACACCGCGTGGCCGTTGGCGGCGAAGTACCAGCGTCCACCCTTGGAATGCTGCTCCAAGTGGCCGGATGGGCGGCGCACCGGCGGTGTTGGATTGGCTGCCGTCAGACTAAACATCAAGGCTAGGGTCAAAACCTTCATCGGTGTCGAGCTTTCACAAGCGTCCGCAGACGCTTACTGTTTACCTGGGCACTAATTACCTGGGCACTAAATCGTTCGCAACGCGCGACGCTGATCTATCAAATCCGCAGCAGGTACGGGAGGATGCTGGGGCTGAGCCTTCCCGATCCTACCAGTATGGACTTGAGAACGGAGCTGCGGTGCTGCCTGGGTCGACGGAGTCTGGGTCAGCGGATTCCTGGTAGACGGAGTTTGAGCCGACGGAGCTGGCGCATGGCCCTGAACTTTCGTCCGGCCCGTTTGCTGGTCGGCGACGGCCTTTCCTTTCATGGTCCACAGCTCTGCGCTGTCGGACATCAAAATCTTGATGAGATTGCGCTGCGATTGAATGACCGAACCTTGTTCGACGATCAGCATGGTCATCAGACCGTAGGAAAGAAGGAACACCACGGTGAGCAACGGAATGAGGGTTCGCTTCTTCTTTGGAACCTCGATCGGCATCACCGCCGTGGAACCGAACAAAGTAGTCAAGTAGCACCCCGGCCGACCTTACAAAGGCAGGCACAGAGGAGATTGCAGCTTGTCAGCCAATGACGCTAGCGACCAGAAACTATTGAATTTACTTGGTTTAGCGTAATCTATCGAGCCACGGTTGTGGACTCAAAGTGCAATTGAATGCATATAATGAGCAGGGTAACCGTTACCGAATACGGTCGGGTGCCCGGAAACGACCGCCAGATGCGGGTTTCCAAGCGAGATGGCTCAGTGGCGAGCCTAGCTGCCGCTCTTATTTTCCAGCCAACAAAAGCTTGGCGATGGTCGCCAGCTGCATGTTCGACGTTCCTTCGTAGATCTTGCCGATCTTGGCGTCGCGCCAGAACTTCTCGACGGGATAATCCTTGGTGAAACCGTAACCGCCATAGATTTCAATGGCCAGCGAAGTCACGCGCTCGGCTACTTGGGAGGCGAAGAGCTTTGTCATGGCCGCTTCCTTCACGAAGTTCGCGCCCGCCTCCTTCATGCGGGCCGCGTTGTAGACCATGAGGCGCGCGGCTTCAATCTCGGTGGCCATTTGTGCGATCTGGAACTGGATGCCCTGAAACTCTGCAATGGCCTTCCCGAATGCCTTGCGCTCCAGAGTGTACTTGGCGGCAAACTCCCAGGCCCCGCGGGCCAGACCGATCATCTGCGCGCCAATGCCGATGCGGCCTTCATTGAGAGTTTCAATCGCAATCTTGTAACCTTTGCCGGTTTCGCCCAGCACGTTTTCTTTGGGCACGCGGCAGTCTTCGAGGATCAACTCGCAGGTCGATGAGGCGCGAATACCCAGCTTGTCTTCTTTCTTGCCCACGCTGAATCCCGGGAAGTCTTTTTCTATTAAGAATGCCGTGATGCCCTTGTATCCTGCGCCGGGGTCGAGCGTGGCGAACAGGACGAACAAGCCAGCTTCTTTACTGTTAGTGATCCACAGCTTGCGCCCGTTAAGAACATAATCGCTGCCTTTGAGTTCAGCGCGCGTTTGCAGGGCAAAAGCGTCAGAGCCGGAACCAGCCTCGCTCAAGGCGTAGGCACCGACTGTCTCGGACGCCATCTTCGGCAGATAGCGCTTCTTCTGCTCAGCATTACCCCATCGCAGCAAGGCGTTGTTGACCAGCGTATTTTGTACGTCGACCACCACACCAGCGGACGCATCGACCCGCGACAGTTCCTCCACAGCCAGGATCGCTTCAAAGAACTTGGCGCCGCCTCCGCCGTACTGCTCCGGGATCTCGATCCCCATCAGCCCGAGCTGGAAGAATTCGTGGATGAGAGTTTTGTCGAAGATGCCCTTGTCGTCCATCTCCTTCACTAGCGGACGGAGTCTCTCGTCGGCAAACTGACGAATGTTGTCGCGGAAAAGGATTTCGTCTTCAGTAAGAGTGGTCAAAGGCGTGGGAGTGGCGGGCTGCAGCGCGGTCTCGGGCATACGAATACCTTCAAACGAAGGAATAGCAAACTATGGATTCTAGCACTCTTGCAATGGCTGGAAGAAGCGTCACGCTCAGCGGCGGGAATGCACAAGCTTCAGCGTGTCGGCCTGCAGAATGCGCTGGATTTGATTGCGGGCATGCACGGACCACGGTCCGGTGGTATCGAGCTTGATGTATGCCTGCCAGTGTTTCAGCGCCTTGCGCGGCTCGCGGGTTTTTTCGTAGGCGAGCGCGAGGTTGTAGTGCGCATCGGCATAAGTAGGAGCCAACTGAATCGCCATCTTGTAGGTCTGGATGGCCTCTTGCACACGCCCGGTCTCGTCGAGAACGTTTCCCAGGTCGAAATAACCTAGAGCGTAGCGAGGATCGGCCTGCAGAGCGGCACGGTAGTGTTTTTCTGCGAGCGTGAAATCCTGCCGGTTGTAGTAGAGCGTGCCGAGATTAATGTGCGCGGCCGCGTGGCTGGATTCGAACTCGAGCACTTTCTGATAAGCCGCCAACGCCTCGGTCTGGGTCGTCGGATCCTCTTCCAACGCGATGCCGCGGGCGAACCAGACGGCGGCGTCGTTTTCCTGCGGGCTTGACTCTGGAGTGGGAATCGGAGTGCTGGTAACGACTTTTTCCCGAGTCGCAAAGTCCATAACAAACTGTCCCGCGATCGGCTCGAGCAGCTTGCCCTCGTGACGGAACGCAACGCGATGCTTGTTAGTGGACGAAGCGCCAGCCTCGAGCAAAGGATTTCCCATGCCCGACGCCTGCTTCTGCATGGCTTCGAGCGATTGCCGGATCACCGCGGGCCGCACCCGCATGGCGCACAGGTCGCGGACCTTCTTGACTTTCAGCAGGTCGGAAAAAGAGTAGGTGGTAGAGGCAGCAATCAACTCCGCGCGCTCCCAGTTGGCTAACTGGCGCGGCGTGAGATGAAGGATCCTAAGTAAATCGGCTCGACTGTACACGACTTTATGCAACTTCTCCCGCCGGAACCGCGCAGGAAGGTTACGCCGCCATTATCTGTAACTTGCAGCGGTAAACGCAACAGCAAACGCTTGTGGAAATCTGAGGAGAACCTGGTTGATTTACATGCAACGGAAATGGTGCAAACGCCAAGATTCCTCGCTTCGCTCGGAATGACAAAACCTACCTCCCCAGTTTGTCATTCCGAGCGGAGCGAGGAATCTTGGTTTCTGCCTACACCGCCACCGCTGCCTGATACTCCTCGTAAGTCCCCTTGAAGTCGGTAATCTTGTGATCGCCCTCGAAGTGCCAGATACGAGTCGCAACCTCGTCGATCAAGTCGTGATCATGCGACACCAGGAACACCGTCCCCTGATACCGCTGCAGGGAGATGTTCAGCGCGTTGATCGCTTCCAGATCCAGGTGGTTCGTGGGTTCATCGAGCACAAGCACGTTCGGTTTCTGCAGCATCAGCTTGCAGAAAAGCAGTCGCGCCGCCTCGCCGCCGGAAAGAACGCTGGTGGATTTCGTGGCTTCGTCGCGGGCGAACAACATCTGCCCCAGCAAGCCGCGAATTTCTTCGCTGACAGCTGCCGGATTCCACTGATGCAGCCACTCGAGCACGGTCGTGCCGTCTTCGATCAGGCTGCGATGGTCCTGGGCGAAATATCCAATCGACGCCTCGTGTCCCCAGATCACTTTGCCGGAGTCGACGAACGCCCCGTCGTAACCGCTGGTCTTGCGCAACTCCGCTTCCGGCGTAGTCGGCGAATTCGCGAGCAGCGCGTTCACCAGCGTGGTCTTCCCTGCTCCGTTGCGCCCCATCAATGCAATTCTCTCTCCCCGCGTGATGCTGGCCGTGAAGTCGCGGACGACCCGCTTGTCGCCGTAAGCCTTGCCCAGGTGCTCGACCTCGAGAATGTGTTTGCCAGAAGGCCGCTTCTGCTCGAACTTGATATAAGGCCGCTGGATATTTGACTTTGCCAGTTCCGTCACTTGCAGCCGTTCCACTTCCTTGCGCCGCGACTGCACCTGGCTTGACCGCGTGCCGGCGCTGAAGCGCGCAATAAACTCGTTTAACTGTGAAATCTTTTTTTCGCGCTGCGCGTTCTGAGATTCGATTTGCGAGCGCACTTGCGTCTTCGCCAGCACCATCTCGTCATACGATCCGGTGTAGGTGATGATGGTCTCGTAGTCGATGTCCGCGATGTGCGTACAAATACTGTTGAGAAAGTGACGGTCGTGCGAGATCGCGATGACGACGCCGTCGTAGGCATTCAGAAATCCCTGCAGCCAGTGGATCGAGTCCAAATCCAGGTTGTTCGTAGGCTCATCCAGAAGCAACGCCTGCGGATGCCCGAACAACGCCTGCGCCAGCAGCACGCGGACTTTCTGCCCGCCCTGCAGTTCGCTCATCTTGCGGGAGTGTGCTTCGTCTGGAATGTCCAGACCTTGAAGTAAGATCGCGGCGTCGCTCTCAGCCGTGTAGCCATCTTCTTCTCCGACAATGCCTTCCAGTTCGCCGAGCTTCATGCCGTCTTCGTCGGTCATGTCGGGTTTGGAGTAAATCGCGTCGCGCTCCTGCATGGCCGCCCATAGGCGCTTGTTCCCCATGATGACCGTGTCGATCGCGGTGTGGGCGTCGAAAGCAAACTGGTCCTGGCTCAAAACCCCGATCTTCCGCGGACGCACAACCGTCCCTTTTTGCGGCTCCAGTTCACCGCTAAGCAGCTTCATAAACGTCGATTTGCCCGAACCATTAGGCCCGGTTAGGCCATAGCGTTTGCCCGGCGTAAACGCCGTGGAGACTTCGTCAAACAGTATTTTGGCGCCGTAGCGCATGGAAACATTACTGACTGAAAGCATGATTGGTTAGTAACTCTTCTTAGGACTGCGGGGAATTTCCGCCAAGACGGTACGCAGCTGGTCATAACCAGAATACCATGCTGCTCTGAGTTCGCGACTTACCCCTGGTCGAGCAGTGTCCGCACCTTGTGCGCCAGCGTGTCGAGGGAAAAAGGTTTCTGGAGGACCGCGTCTTGCACGCCGACCTCCGCGCCGCCTAAAGCTTCATGGTCCGGATAACCGGACATGAATAAAACTTTGATTTGCGGACGCACCTTCCTGAGCCGGTCCGCCAACTCTTTCCCTCCAACGTTGGGCATGGCCATATCGGTCACGAGAAGGTGGATCAGGTCTTCGTGTCCCTCGGCAATTCGCAGAGCCTCGTTACCATCCATCCCGTGCAGCACCTTGTAGCCTTGCCGCTGAAGAAATTCGCAAGCCAACTCGCGAATACCGGTCTCATCTTCGACCAGAAGAACCGTCTCCGTACCCCTGGGCGCGGCCGCGAGATATTCTCGCACCTGGGAAACTTGTAGCGCTGTCCTGGTCTGCGCTTCTTCCGCCCACGCCTCTTCCGCGCAAGGAAGATAGATCTCGAAAGTCGTGCCTTTTCCCGGCTGGCTATCAACATGGGTCCAGCCGCCCGTCTGCTTCACCACTCCATAGACAATCGGCAGTCCCAACCCGGTGCCCTTCCCTGGTTCTTTAGTAGTGAAAAAGGGTTCGAACATGTGGGCTTGGGTTTCAGTATCCATTCCCACGCCGGTATCGCTGACGATCAGCATCACGTAGCGGCCCTGCAGCACGCCATCGCGAAGCCGCGGATGCCTGTCCCCTATTACCGCGTTCCTTGTTTCAATGACCAACTGTCCTCCCTGCGGCATCGCGTCCCGAGCGTTGACCGCAAGGTTCATAATGAGTTGCTCCATTTGTCCCGGATCAGCCTTGACCGGCCAAAGCTGCGCAGCCGGTACCATGCGCAAGGCGATATTTTTTTCGATCAGACGCTCCAGCATCTTCGCCACTTCCGCCAGGACTCCATTCAAGTCCATGACCTTGGGCTGCAACACCTGCTTGCGGCTGAAGGCCAGCAACCGGCCGGTTAGGCTTGCCGCTCGCGTCACGGCATGTTCAATGCCCAGAGATTCTTTTTGCGACGAAGCATCCGCAGCAAGCCCGCGGCGCAGCCGCTCATTGTGAGCCTGAATGAGCATGAGAAGATTGTTGAAGTCGTGAGCCACGCCTCCCGCCAGAAGTCCCACGGCTTCCATTTTCTGCGAATGCAGGAGTTGATCTTCCAGACGTTTTCGCTCGGTGATGTCATACATGACCCCTTGCATGAGGCATGGCTGGTCGTCAGCCGTGGGCAACATGACGGCCTCGTCGCGGAACCAGAGCACACGGCCGTCGCGAGCAAACATGCGGTATTCCGCCTGATACAAATCGCGGTTTTTCTGAAAGCGCGCTTCGGCTGCCAACGTACTTTCGCGGTCTTCGGCATGGATGCGATTGAACCAGTTCGCTGAATCAGAGAGCCAGTCCGCGGACGAAAACCCGAGCATCGACTCAATCTGCGGGCTCACGTAGTGCCAGCGGCCTAACGGGCCAAGTTCGGCAACGTATGTGACGGCGGGCAGGCGCTCCACCAGCGTGCGATAACGGCTCTCCGCCGCTTTGAGCTCCGCTTGCGCTCGATCCCATTCCAGAGCTACGGCGGCGAGATGAGTAGCGTGCGCAATGAGTTGCAGATGCGCTCCATCAGGCGTTCGAGCTTCGCGATAGTAGACGGCAAATGTTCCCAGGATGCCACCATCCTGTGAGGCGATCGGCGTAGACCAGCAAGCCCGCAGCCCATGAGGAAGCGCCAGATGGCAGTAATCCGCCCACAAAGGATCGGAGGCAATATCGGAGACGATAACCGGCTGGCGTCGGTAAGCAGCTGTGCCACACGATCCGACGCAGGGGCCGATCTGGATGCCATCAATAATCTGCGTGTATTCCCGGGGCAAAGAGGGGCCAGCACCGTGGCGCAAGGTCTTGCCGTCGGTATCCAGCACCAGAACCGAGCACAACAGCCCACTATGTTGCTTTTCGATGTTGGTGCACAAGGCTTCCAGAATTTCAGGAAGAGGCGCATGGGCCATGATCATGGCCAGAACTTTTACGTCGAGGCGCGCTAAAGCTTCCGGTGATTCTTGCCCTTCGACTGCCTTCCGCGCCCCTGTAGACATAGTGCCGCCGTTGCATCCTTTGAAGGTGGTTGAAGAGACTGGTCCTACCCGAGCGAACCCTCCCGCTGGATATCTATTATTGATGATCCAGCCGTCGGGGTAATTGGATACATGGTACCGCATGGTTACATAAGTAACCGACGATCGGATGAGTGAGGAGGGAGCGAACTCCGACTCAGTGTCCGCCGCTGAGTTCGCGAACGATCGCTCCGACGAACTGTTTGGCGTCCCCGAAGAGCATCAGAGTGTTCGGAAGGTAGTAGAGCGGATTATCAATGCCGGCAAATCCCGGACTCATGCTGCGTTTAATCACCATCACAGTGTGAGCTTTATCGACATCGAGGATAGGCATGCCATAGATCGGGCTGGAAGTGTCCGTGTGCGCAGCTGGGTTAGTAACATCGTTCGCGCCGATTACGAGAGCTACGTCAGTTTGCGGGAAATCGCCGTTGATTTCATCCATCTCAATGAGCCGGTCGTAGGGGATGTCGGCCTCGGCCAGTAGCACGTTCATGTGGCCGGGCATGCGTCCGGCGACCGGATGGATCGCGAAGCGAACATTGACTCCCTTCTTGGTGAGCACATCGTAAAGTTCGCGCACCTTGTGCTGCGCTTGGGCGACAGCCATGCCGTAACCAGGCACGATGACCACGCTGTTCGCCGCTTCCAGAATCGACGCGGCATCCTCTGCGCTCGCGCTGCGCACGACTCGTTCTTCTTTGCCGGCCGCTGCCGATACCTGCACCTGGCCGAATGCTCCGAACATCACATTCGCAAATGAACGATTCATGGCCTTGCACATGATCACCGATAGAACGAAGCCCGAAGATCCGTCCAGCGCGCCCGCCACCACCAGCACTTTACTGTTCAGAACAAATCCCAGCAGCGCTGCCGAAAAGCCTGCGTAGGAATTCAGTAGCGAGATGACCGTCGGCATGTCCGCGCCGCCAATCGGCGTAACCAGCAGCACGCCGAAAATCAGCGCCACAATCACCATCGCCGGAAACAGCACCGCATGCGCCGGATTCACCACCAGCGCAACCGCCAGCCCAAGGGCTCCTGCAAGAACAGAAAGGCTCACGATATTCTGCCCGCGATAGACGATGGGCCGCTGCGGCAAAATTTCCTGCAGCTTTCCCGCGGCAATTACGCTGCCAGTAAAGGTGAGCGACCCGATAATCACTTCCAGCGCAATCTCGCCCATTTGAAACCGCGTGACCGGCGCGGTGCCTGCGTAATACTCGGCGATGCCGATCATCGCCGCCGACAGCGCGCCGAAAGCATGGCTCAAAGCGGTCCGCTGCGGCACCGCCGTCATATGCACCAAGCCCAGCGGGATGCCAACTCCGGCACCAATGATTAAGGAGATGAGGACCCACTTGTACTGCACCACCTCGGGGTTGAACAGAGTCACAACCACCGCCAGCGCAGCGCCGATTTCTCCGGCGAGAACGCCCCAGTGCGCGCTTTTCGGCGAACTCAGGAATTTAAGAGAAAGAATAAAGAGTACGGCCGCGGCAATGTAGGCGAAATCGAGATACTGCTGAAGCGCCGACGCGTTCATTGTTGTTTCGACCTGGGGGACTTGAACATGCGCAGCATGCGGTCGGTAATGAGGAATCCGCCCACCATGTTGCTAAACGATGCCGCAACCGCGATCGCTCCCAGCGCCGTGGTCAGCGGGGTTTCGTGCCGTCCGGCGATGATGATGGCTGCCACAACCACGATCGCATCAAGGGCGTTGGTGAGCGACATTAATGGCGTGTGGAGGAGTGGAGAAACACCCTTGATCAATCCAAACCCGACGAACCCCGCCAGGATAAAAACATAAAGATTGGAAATGAAATCTGCTGGCATGATCGCTCCTTTTATTTCCCGTGGCGATACCCAATCACTGGCTGGCCGTCGGCAGTTTGAAAAACTCGCGCACTCGCGGGTTCACGATTTCACCGCCGCGCGTGACCAAGGTCTCGCGGATAATCTCATCCTGCAGGTTCAGTTGCAGCTTCCCGTCCTTCACCATGTAGGCAAGAAACGTCGCCACGTTGCGGGCATACATCTGGCTGGCGTGGTACGGAACGCTGCTGGCCAGATTGATGGCGCCGATGATCGTTACTTCTTCGACTTTCACCGTTTCTCCAGTGCGCGTAAGCTCACAGTTGCCACCACGCTCAGAAGCCAGATCCACAATCACCGAACCCGGCGCCATCCCTTTGACCATATCGGCTGTGATTAGCACCGGCGACTTCTTGCCGGGAATCACGGCGGCGGTGATCACGACATCGCTCTCCGCAACCACGCGAGTCAGAAGTTCGCGCTGACGGGCGTAGAAAGTTTCGTCCTGGGCGGTGCCGTACCCGCGGGCATCCTGCGCGTTCTGAGCTTCGAGCGGAAGCTCGACGAATCGTCCGCCAAGGCTCTGCACCTGCTCTTTCGCGGCGGGGCGCATGTCATAAGCCGAAGCCACGGCGCCCAGCCGGCGCGCAGTTGAGATAGCTTGCAGTCCCGCCACTCCGGCGCCAATGACGAACACGCGCGCGGGCGTGATGGTGCCTGCCGCCGTCGTCATCATGGGAAAAATTCTGATGGATGTTTCCGCAGCCAGCAGCACCGCTTTGTAACCGCAGATCGTCCCCATCGAGGAAAGCGCGTCCATGCTTTGCGCGCGAGTGGTGCGCGGTACGAGTTCGACCGAAAATGCCGTGACGCCGGCAGCGGCAATCTGCCCGACTACTTCGGCAGAACCGAAGGGGCGCAGAAATCCAATTAGCACTTGATCGCGCCGCAACAGAGGCAGGTCCACCTTCCCAGTCACGTCATTGGAGCCGTAACAAAGCACCTGCACAATAATGTCAGCAGCACCAAACACGGCAGCGCGATCTGGTAGAACCTTTCCGCCCTTCTCGATGTAGATTGAATCAGGATAGCCCGATCCCTCGCCCGCACCCGATTCCACAACTACTTCCAGTCCCGCCTTAGCCAGCATCGAAATGACTGCGGGAACCAGCGCAACCCGGCGCTCTCCCGGATAGCTTTCCTTAGGAACTCCAACAATCACGCGATTTTCCTTTCCCTGAGGAGAATCATCGCCGGCCTTTCACCCAAATGCGAATCCTACAGAATCGAATCCACATGCGACTGTGACGCCTGTCACAATGCTACTGGAATCAGCATCGCAACGGACCCAAAACAGTATCAGAAAGAACGGGGAACTTGGAAGCGCTGCGCGTAGACGGGAAAATGACCGGAGCACGCAACTCTGCGAGAGGATTCTTGCTCGTTAGGCGCTGAAGCGAAAGCCGGCCGACTCTCGAAGTTGTCACCGCGAGGGAAGACAACGACCGGCTTTCGCGCTGCGGATCGCTATTGCTGAGGTGGCGTGCTTTGACCTTCGGGCGCACCTCCATGATGGTTGTGCCATTGCTCGTGCTTGGCCTGCATCTCATCCCACTTTTTCTGCTGCGTGGGATCGAGCACCCCGCGAATCTGGTCGTCGGTGCTCTTGTGGATATCCATCATCTTGGCGTGGCGATCTTCTTGAGAAAGAGAACTGTCCTGGTGCAAGCTCTCCATCTGCGAGTGCTCCGACTGCAGAGCTGCCAGCACTTTAGGCTGCTGGTCGGAGGTGAGGTTGAGTTGTTTGGTCAGCTCGGCCGTACGCTTGGCGGGATCAGGCGGACCGTGATGCCGTCCACCGTTCTCCTGCATCGGCGACGATTGCTGGCTGTTGGCATCTTGAGCGCCGGCGAAAGGCGCCGCGATCGAAATAAGACCTGCCGCGGCAAGAACGAGCAGAGACTTTTTGAGCATGGGGATCTCCTTTTCAAAAACCGATTCTATCTACACCTATGAACGGAATTATGAACCGAGAGTTGCGCAGGAAATCAGGATTCGCACGATCTTTGCATAACTTTACGAAGGCTGACGCTGATTCCGGATTCTTCGGTAAGGCCGGACACGCATTGCAGCCCATCGTTACCGACTTCAAACGGTCAAGGGTTTAGAAGGCTGGAGCCGACGATCGGACTTGAACCGATGACCTGTCGATTACGAATCGACTGCTCTACCAACTGAGCTACGTCGGCTTCTGGCACAGAATCAGTATCTTGCAAGGAATCGGAAGACTTGAGTGTCACCCATCCTTGCAGGCTATCGCCACGGCACGCGACGGGGATGCCCTTGCGTGCCGACAGCCACAAAAAGAATATCACGCCTCAAACAGCGTTGGCACAGTCTCCGTGTGGGCTGCATGCTTAAACAAGAACTCACCCTCGGGATCATGTTCGCGGAATCGCTTTTGTGCCAGTTTACGATTCGGGACGGCGTAGCAACAGACGCAGCCGTAAGGACAGGTGTCGTAATCACCAATGTCTTTCGACTCAAGGCAACCGCATTCCTTCCTCGAATCTTTGAGCCGCGACCGAATTTCCCTCCCGAGCAGCGCAGAAATCCGTCGCGCACACCGTGCTTGTTCGTGAACATGTTTCGCGGTCGAACGGTATGCGATGTTTTACTTCCTAGAAGCGCATTCGTCGTTACTTAAACAGTGGCAGTTTCGCCCCTTTCCGGCTTAAAGTAGTGTCTGACGAGGCCCGGAGTCGGCGCTATTGAAATCGGCCAGCGATAGGACATACCTCGATGTCTCGAATCTAATACGGCCAGGAAGGACAACTCATGGAGAGAGTAATACAGTTTGCCGCGAGAGCCCTATCGCGGGACGAACCGCCAGAACACGAGTGGGGGCCCTTTTCGACTGAGTCTGCCCTCAACCTGCAAAAATTGATTTTTGCGGGCTCCCCACTGTCCGAAGTCCTAGAGAACATTGCTCAGTTGGTCGAATCGCAAGCCGACGGCATGTCTTGCACAATCTGGCTTCCCGACGAAGACGGGAAGGAACTCCATTGTGCCGCCGCACCCAGCCTGCCTGGATTCATCGCTCGCGTAGGGACGATGGCTGTTGGTCCGAAAGGCGGATCTTGCGGCACAGCCATTTATCGGAAGAAGCCGGTGTATGTAACGGACGTCCTGACCGATCCGATCTGGGTCAATTATCGTGACCGCCTGTTGCCTTATGGAATTCGTTCCGTTTGGTCGCGCCCGCTATTCACGAGCGAAGGTAAAGCACTCGGCACATTTTCTATCAATTATCGTGAACCGCGAGGACCCTCTGCCAACGAACTCCAGTTAATTGAAAATGCCAGCCACATCACGGGGATCGCGATTGAGCGGCACATGAACGAACAAGCGCTGCAGCGCGAGCGCGATCGGTTGCGATTGCTTCTGGAAATCACCAGCAGCGTCACATCCAGGTTGGACCTCCGACAAATGGTCGAGGCGCTTTCGACGAATTTATCCAGGGTAATGCAATGTGACGTCTCCGCATTGCTGCTACCCGACTCCGAGAGCGGCGCGTTACGTGTCACTCTCTTGCACAATCCCGACATGAGAGGACCCTTCCGCGAGGGATCTTTGGTGGCGATGAATAGTTCGATCTCGGGTCAGGTATTGCGGAAAGGCAAGAGCATCCGGATCGATAGTTTCGAACAGGTCCGCGACGATCCTGAAATCTTTGGGAATCCTGATGGCCGGCTTCTTTATGAGCGCGTGATCGAGGAGGGCCTCAGGACGGGGTGTTATCTTCCGCTCATAGGACGCGATCGCGTAGTTGGCGTTCTGATGCTCTGCAGGCGTTCAGACAATCATTTTGCGAAAGACGACGTCATCTTGCTCGAACAGGTAGCCTGTCAGGTAGCAATTGCGGTTGAGAACACATTGGAGTACGAACAGGCGACGAAGGATCGGGACAAGGAGACGAAACAAAGACGCTATCTGGAGGAGGAAATTCGCGCTGGGTTAGGAGAAATCGTCGGAGATAGTCCGGCATTGAAGACCGCGCTGAGCATGGTATCCGTCGTGGCTCCCACGGATTCCGGCGTGCTGATTCTGGGCGAGACAGGAACTGGCAAAGAATTGGTTGCCCGTGCAATCCATAAGCTGGGCAATCGCAGCGAAAAGGCATTTGTGAAACTGAACTGCGCCGCGATCCCTCTTGGACTTCTTGAGAGCGAGCTTTTCGGGCACGAAAAAGGAGCATTTACCGGCGCCATCGCCCAAAAAACCGGGCGCTTCGAACTCGCTGATAAAGGGACGTTGTTTCTCGACGAGGTCGGCGATATACCCCTCGAACTTCAGGCGAAGCTGCTCCGCGTCCTGCAAGAGCAGGAATTTGAGAGGCTCGGCAGCAATCGCACGCATAAGGTCGACGTACGCTTGATCGCGGCCACGCATCGGGACTTGCCCTCCATGGTTAAACAAGGCACGTTTCGCGAAGACCTTTACTATCGTCTGAAAGTATTTCCTATCAACGTCCCGACCCTGCGGCAACGTGCAGAGGATATTCCGAGATTGGTGCGGCACTTCACGGCGCTCTACGCTCAACGCATGAACAAACGAATTGACGTAATCCCTCCGGAGACGACGGATGCATTGGTGCGCTACCCATGGCCGGGGAACGTCCGCGAATTGCAGAATTTTATAGAGCGCGCAGTGATCCTCTCGCCACAGTCGGTATTACGCGCGCCAATTTCCGAATTGGAGCCAGTCGCGCCCCACAAGGGATCCCACGTCGCCTCTATGAACGGTCTCGCGGAGGTAGAGCGCGATCATATCCTTCGTGTGCTGGAAGCAAGCAATTGGGTGATCAGTGGCGCGGCCGCGCGTTTAGGCATGAAGCGAACCTCGTTGGCCTACAGGATGAAGAAGCTTAGTATTGATCGGCCTGCCGCGGCGCCACAGAAGCGCATCGCTGGCGACAACTGAGTTTCCAAGCCGCTCCCCGAGCCTCCAAAATAACAGTGGATCCGACGGAAATCCGTCAGCGGCGGAGATCCGTCAGAAGTTTGTCAGCTTCGATTCCGGATTCTATGAAAACTCCCTTTCAAGAACTTCAACTGCCAGAATGATTTGGGACCAATGCGCTCTATTTTAATGAGCGGCGCCTCCCCTGGTATCCCACCTGCACTACGGATCACCGAAGTGAGGAGAGGGCTTATGAGTGATGCGACGCTACGAACCGCGACAAAACGCCCAATGCCGAGTCAAGAGGACTCTCGATTCTACGCACCGGTTACATCCATTCACAGGGTAGAAGCCGACGGCGTGCACATGTTTTATCGCGAGGCCGGCGATATAACCGCGCCCGTTGTTCTTTTGCTGCACGGATTCCCTGCCTCATCTTTTATGTTCCGCGAACTCATTCCACGCCTGGCCGATGCGTACCGCCTGATCGCACCGGACCTTCCGGGTTTCGGATTCACCGAAGTTCCGTCTGAGCGACAATATTCGTACAGCTTCGATCAATTGGCGCTCACGATCAATGCCTTCACGCGAGCGCTCAAGGTCGACCGTTACGCGCTCTACGTGTTCGACTACGGCGCCCCCACCGGCTTCCGCCTGGCAACGGCTCACCCCGAGCGCGTCACCGCGATTGTTTCGCAAAACGGGAACGCCTACGAAGCGGGCCTTGGCGACGCCTGGGGCCCGATCCGAAAGTATTGGGCCGAGCCGACCGCCGAAAACAGGGACATTCTTCGCCAAACAGTCTTGACCGCCGGAGGTGCGCGATGGCAGTACACCCACGGCGTGGCGAATCCAGAGGCTGTTCCGCCTGAGTCGTACACCTTGGACACGGCTCTGCTCGAACGGCCAGGGAACAAGGAGATTCAGCTCGATTTGTTTCTGGATTATGCGTCGAACGTGAAGCTTTATCCGAAATTCCAGGAATATTTCCGTAAATCGAAGCCGCCTTTGCTCGCGATCTGGGGCAAGAACGATCCTTTCTTCATTCCGGCGGGAGCCAAGGCCTTTCAAAAGGATCTGCCGAACGCAGAGGTGCAGTTTCTCGATACCGGGCACTTTGCGATTGAGACACACGTGGTAGAAATCGCCGCCGCGATGAAAAACTTCTTCGCCGCGAATGGCGTCGGCCGGCTGAAAGCAGAACGAACGGCTTAACGACGAGTAACGAGGAGAAGACATGGAACGTCGAGGATTTCTTGGTGCGCTCGCAGCCACATACTTAGGTGTGGCTCTCGATGGCTCTCTTACTAAGTTTGCTCGAGCGCAAAATACCGCACAAGTTGCCGCAGGCCCGCCGTCTTCTAAGACAAGCGCATTTCCTCCGAACTCAACCATAATTTTGGTGCACGGCGCGTGGGCCGACGGATCGTGTTGGCGCAACGTCATTCTGCCTTTAGAACGGCGCGGTCTTCATGTCATCTGCGCGCCCATCCCGATGACGTCGTTAACCAATGACGCGACCGCTTTGAGTCAGGCACTGGAGCGGACCAGCGGGCCGGTCGCCCTGGTCGGACACGCCTACTCTGGTGCGGTGATTGCGGCCGTGAAGGACGACAGAGTCAAGTCTCTGGTGTATATCGCGGCTCTCGCGCCCGATGAGGGCGAGACTGTCGCTAAAGTTTTCTATCGCGACCCAAAGCCCCCGGAATCGCCGAAGTTGGCTCCCGATGCTCACGGCTTCATATGGATTCCGGACGGTGGGTTTCGCCAAGCGGTTGCCCACAAGGCTTCTGCGGAACAAATAAGCATTGCAACTGCCGTGCAACGACCAATCTCGGTGCAGTGCATTCAAGAGCCTGCCCCGATGCCGTCATGGAAAACAAAACCATCGTGGTTTCTGATCGCCGAAGAAGATCGCATGATCAATCCGAAGACGCAGCATTTCATGGCCGATCGAATGCGGGCGAAGGTTCATGCGCATCATTCGGATCATAGTCCGATGTACGCGGAACCGAATCTTGTGATCAACATAATCCTGGAGGCGGCGCGGGAAACCCTGACGTCCTAGGTACTTGCCGAAATGAACGCGCACTTTCCGAGGAAAGAGGGAGGCAGTAATGGAGCGTCGCACTTTTCTTGGTGGTCTCACAGCCGCATCTTTCGGCGCCCTCCTGGAAAATTCTTTCGCCAAACCGGTACGACCAGCGAACTCAAATAAAACTGGGGGAAGTATGGCTAGCCAAGATTCTTTCGAGACTTCTCAGGTCGAAGTTTCAGGAAACACGATTTTCATGCGCCGGTATGGAAAAGGTCACGCCATTCTGATGGTGCACGGCTTCCCGCGCACGAGCCTGATGTGGCGATTCCTGGCACCCAAACTTGCAGAAACTCACAGCGTGATCTGCGTCGATCTGCGCGCCTACGGGCACAGCGGGGCACCCGTTTCTACCGACGACCACTTTCCTTATTCAAAGCGCGCAATGGCAAAGGAACTTGTGGAAGTGATGGACAAACTCGGATTTCCGACCTTCACCCTGATCGGCCACGACCGCGGAGGACGCGTCAGCTACCGCATGGCCTTGGATCATCCGAAGAACGTGGAGCGACTTGCTGTGTTCGATGTGATTCCCATCCTCGAAGCATGGAGCCGGTCCGATGCGCGCTTCGCGCAAACCTATTGGCCTTGGATTTTGCTGTCACAGAAACAACCGCTCCCGGAGAGTTATCTGCTCGGTGCGCCCGAGGCCGTCTTCCATAATCCCTTCGGCCAAGGTTCGTTCGGTCCTGAGATTCTCGAAGAATACGTTTCAACTTATAGCGACCCGGCTCGTGTTCATGGAATCTGCGAGGAGTATCGAGCGGCAGCGACGATCGATGTCGAACACGACCGTGCGGATAAGGCGGCGTCCAGGCGAATCGAATGCCCCATGCTGCATCTATGGGCGGAGGGTGGTCCGCTCGACACTTTCTATGCGAAAGACGGAGGCCCGCTGGGTATTTGGCGGCAATGGGCACCGCGCGCGCACGGACAGGCAATGAAGGGCGGCCACTTCTTTCCGGAAGAGAATCCTGACGACACCGCAGTTCTCGTCAAGCAGTTCCTTTCTGCGTGAGACCCGCATCGCGAAAAGTTGCGAGGTCGACCTGCAGGTTAGTGCGATCGTCGAGTGTCGAGCTAGAAACCCTGGGAGGAAAAACACATGGTGACATGGAATCGCGTGACCCGTCGTGAAGTATTGCGCGCGATACACGAGTACGATCGACTAGGCCCGGAACGGTTCTTCTCTAAGCATGGTTTCGCCCCTACTACGACCTATGAGTTGGTCTGGGATAAACGCCGTTACCCGCCCAAGGCAGTCTTGGGCGCAGCTTATGAGTTCGCTACGGGGCAACAACTTGCCTCCGGTGACTTCGAGGGTGGGAAGACCGGCGCCGTAAGAGTGCTCGGCAAACTAGGATTCAGCATCGAGAAAAAGCTGAAGAAATGAAGGAGATGCGGAAATGAAAAAGTGGAAACTTGTGATTCCTATCGCCGCGGTCGCGGCTTTTCTCGCTTGGTATGCATTCCGGCCCGAACGGCTTGTGGTTAATCGGCGTGTCGATGAAGCCATGCCAGCCGCGCAGGGTAGCTCGTCGCCGCAGCGTCTTGAATCCGGACAGTTCTATAGCATCTTGCACCCAACGGCAGGCACCGCAACCATCTACCAGATGGGAGATGGCAGTCGAGTTCTTCGTTTTACGGGTTTTAGCACTTCAAATGGTCCTGATGTGCACGTCTACATGGTTGCCGCCGATGATGCAAAAGACAATGCCAGCGTGCTGCGCGCGGGTTTCATCGATTTAGGGACCATCAAAGGGAATATGGGCGATCAAAACTATACCCTTAATCCCGATGTGGACTTGTCGAAATATCGCACGGTTTCGGTGTGGTGCAAACGGTTCAGCGTCAATTTTGGCGCTGCCCGATTGATGCCCGATCAAGCGGTGTCGGACAAGTAGCACATCGAAAAGATCTTTGGCCGGCTTGGAGATCGAACGCCTTGTCGCTTCGAACGGACAAGTCGCATGAAGACTATGAACTGCGCCTCATCAGCTCAGTCAAACAAGAAGAAGCCAACGGACACATACGATCCTTTATTTTCTCGGTGGGCACGGGATCAACCTCGACGTGGACTTTTTGGAGCGGATGCATGGCCGATGACTTGTTTCATACTTCTCATTCAGATCCACGCTGGGTAGACTGTTTCTGTTTATCAAATCGCCGACGGAGCAAGCGCAGAGTCGAGACGCGCGATTCTCTTCAGAAGAAAATGGACCTCATCTCCGCTCAATTATGCCGCGCGGGCAGCCACCATGGCGTCGTATTCTTCTTGCGACTGTGCCGGCAGCAAAACCCAAAGGGTATACACGCCAACGGCAGTGCCGAAGGGAATATTGAACAGCGAGATGAAGCCCAGCACCAGTGCAATGATGCGGGCCCAGGGTTCGCGCTGCATCAATCCCCATCCGGCGATGAACCCGCACGCCGCTTTTGCCAGGATAAAAATGCCGATCACGCTCAACAGCGGACGCAGAAATGCGGTGGGCGCTTCCGGTGCTCCCAATCCGCGAAGATGAGCAAACAATGTGTTGGCGAGGACGTACAAGACCACGCCACCGATGGTGTTAAACGCGGAGATGGCGAGCCAGAGAATACCCAGTAGCTGAAGGTGACCCTGCACCCGCCCAGGGCGCTGCGGCATTACGGCGAGCGGTCCTACGATTTGCTTGCCACATTTGCTGCAAAAAGTCTGTCCAAGTTGCACCGTCGCGCCGCATCCATCGCAGAACATGATTTCCTCCACGCCACCGCATGAGCCGAGGCCCGTCGCGTCGGCTCATCTCAATCCATCATCTCCAGGAAATAATACGCAAACTGTAGGCAAGAGTTCAGCGGAAAGTGTTGCGGATCGATTCGAGCAAAACGAAAAGGCCACCCGGCAACAGGGCGGCCTTCTCTTTTCAAGGGAGAATAGTTCCAACGGAGGCAAAAGATCCCGTCAAAACTTTCTGCACAAAATCTTATGAGCCGAAAAAGCAGGGTGTCAAGCAATTTTTGGTAAATAAATGTCTTTAGTTTCAGTAACTTACAGAACCAATCAACAATTTCCCAAATTGTCCCAATTTGAGACGAAAAGTGTCCCGAACACGCTTAAGCCAATATTCCTCAGGCACTTAAGAACCGTTGGAGCTCTCCGTCGCAGCCGGAGGGCGAGCCGCTGAGGCTGGCGCCGCGTCCCCCAGCTGAAGCGAAATGAACTCGGTTTGATCAGGGCGACCGAAAACCGAACCGGGGAAAAATCGGCGCAGAAGAATGCGAGCTCCACCGAATGCGACTCCGGCAGCCAGAGATATCGCGCCCACGATCATGCATAGAAGAATGATGTTGACCAGCAGGTTGGCAATATTGTTTTTCTTGTCGAAGTACGTGTTCTCGTTCCACGTCACGCTCGGCGCCCAGTTCACCGCACCCAGCAAATCTTGCGCGTCGCTCTGGGAAATCGGTCCCGCGGCAATCGCCAGGATCGGCCCTGTACGCTTGGCAAAGAACGGACCAATGTTTTCGATAGCATCCACACCGGCCTGGGGCACGGGGAAATGATTCGCGGCGTCAATGCGCCGCAGATGTTCGGCCGCCAACGCGGGAGTGGGATACTCGATCAGCATCAGCGTGGCTCCTCCGCCAGAGGTCGAGTATTGCCCGAGCACCACTTCAGGGCTGGCGCTGAAATCCACCAGATCCCCCGACAGCGGAGACCCGATCGCTTCCAGAGCCAGCGGCCCCTCAGCGTATTTCTCCGTATTCCGGGAGTAGCCGTGGTGTGGCATGGAAGCTAGGATGGGAGGCAGATTGCCGGCATTTCCGCCCGGATGCGGCAGCATGCCGGCCAGTTCGCGCAACCCCGCCGCCGACATCACCGACAACTGGCTGAACACGGCTTCGACCACGATGTGGCCGCGGTAAAAAAGAACTCGCTGATTCAGCGACGCGCCCTGGTCGCCAATCTCTTCCCGCGCCATCTCCGGCTGCAGATAGAAGGTGTAGGCCCCGAAAGCTCCGCTCGCATCGGCGAAGCGAGCGGCGCGGATTTTCAGCGTGCGTCCGTCGTCACTCTTGTAAGCGGCCGCCTCGAAATCAGTGAATCCGTATTCCTGCAACAGCGCCGCGTTGGTGGGGTCCGCGGCCGCAGCATCTTTGCTGGCCTGCACCGCACCTTGAAGCTGCCACCCCGCGAATTGCTTTGGAAGGATGGGCGCGCCAGGAGAATCTGCGCCCGGTCCGGCGGCGAAAACCGCACTAACGGTAAAAACGCCGACCAAGCAAACCACGACAGCCAATACGAATGCACATCTTGAAGCGCGCATGAATACACCGCTAGGCACAGAATCCCTTCGTTTATTAGACCACAGAGGCAGAGGAAAAGTTTCCGGAAGGAACTACTGTCCAGCAGCTTTATCCATCTTGCTGGCGACCTTAACCCCGCTCAGTCCATTCACGTAGTTGGCGATGCCGCGGTAGAGCGACTCGGCGATGCGCTGGCGGTATTCGCTGGTCTCGAGGTGGTGCTCGTCGGTGGGATTGCTGACAAAAGAAACCTCGGCGAGGATCGAAGGCATATTGGCCCCAATCAGCACGATAAACGGCGCCTTCTTCACGCCCCGGTCGCGAATGCCCGGGCTCTTGGCCGCGAGGCCGCTGTGCAGCGACTGCTCCACATCTCCCGCGAATTCCCGCGACTCTTCGATCTTTTCCTTTAATGCAATCTTCTTCACCAGGTCCTGCAGTTCGTAAATCGACTTCTCCGAAACCGCGTTCTCGCGTGCCGCTACCTCCAGCGCTTCGGGCGATGAGGTGAAATTCAAATAGTACGTCTCCACTCCCCGGGCGTCAGGGTCATGGCTAGAGTTGGCGTGGATGGAGACGAACAGATCGGCGCGCGCCTGGTTCGCGATCGCCGTGCGAGTTTCAAGCGGGATGAAGGTGTCGTCCTTGCGCGTATACACCACTTCCGCGCCCAGCCGCGTCTCCAGCAGCTTGCCTAAACGCCGGCCGACATCGAGCACCAGATCCTTTTCTTCCAGGCCATTGGGGCCGATGGTGCCGGTGTCGTGGCCGCCGTGCCCCGGGTCAATCACAATCTTCCCGATTTTCAATCCCAAAGCGCGAATCAGCGAACGGTCGCCGCCTGCGGTGGGTTTGGCTTCACGAATATCCAGACCCGAACCGCTTCCCGACCTGCCCGAAGCGAGCGTGCGCACGCCTGACTTGGGCCCGGACCCTCCCGGATTATTTGGCACCGCACTCACTGTCGCATCCGAAGAATCGGATTCGCCGTCGAGATCGCCGGCTGCCACCCTTTTCGCGGAAACAGCCTTCCGCCTCGTTGCGCCAGCCGAGGGAGCACTGGGCTCCGGATCGTCATCATCAGCTTCCACAATTTTCTTTACGACTGTCGTTGGTGGTTTCTTGCTCGCAATCGCGTCTGACGTCTGCGTGTCACTACTGACATCCGCACTCACAGTTTTCTGCAGGGTCTTCGACGGAGCCGCACTTTCACCTGGCGCCGAGGCAACTTCGCCCGCATCGTCAGCTTTGATCTGCTTCGCCCGCCCATTTCTGCCGTGAATGTCGATAATCAGGCGGTAGGGATTAGGCAAAAGAAAGGCGTCGTAATCGGAAAGATTGTCGACCTCAAGCACCACCCGCGTGCGACCGGGCGCAAACTGAGCCACGCGAACTTTCTTCAGGAAGCCGTCATCCACGTCGAAGCTCTTGCCGACCAGCGTGGAGGCGAGCTTGGTATCGCGCAGATCGAAAAAGATCCGTGCCGGACCATCGAGCCGCTGCGACGAGTACTTCACGTCGCTTTCAAGGTCAATAGCAACCCGCGTGTAGTCTGGAGTAGACCAGTGCCGGATGCCGGTAACCCGCGGCAGACGCCCGGAATGCGGCTCGGAAGACTTGTCCACGCCGGATTCCGCAATCGAAATCGAGCCGTCTCCGCCGTCTTTCGCGTCTTTAGTGTTCCCGCTTTTCTCTTGCGGTTTCGCCTCCGCAGCCTTCTGCGCAGCTGCAACCTTTTCGGCCCGCGCCTGCTGCTTGAGTTCGGTGATAGCCTGACGAGCATCATCGGCCAGGCGATTGTGAGGATAGCGCCGCAAGAATTCCTGAAAGGTCGATCGCGCCGCATCGGCATCGTTCAGATCGTCTTTGTAGATCTCGCCGATCGTGAACAGCCCGTCGAAACGGTACTTGCTGCCAGGATACTCGCGGCGCAGGAACTTATATTGCTCGACCGCCTCATTCAGGATTTTGTCGTCGTCGAAGTGCCGTCCCATTTCCACCAGCGTCTCCGCAACCGCAACCACGCTGGGATCAGCCTTGCTCGAAGATGGCGCTCCAAGATAGACCGACCGGTAGGCATTCAACACGCGCTGGTAGTCGTGGCGGGTGCGATCTGCAGCAGGCGTTCCGTTCAGCGCTTCGCGCATGCGCTCGGCGTTGGCGAAATGTTCCCGCGCCCAGGCATCAGAGTGATGCGCGCGCGCCTCAGCCGCCGGAGCCGTAGCCACGGCCGCGACAAACACGGCAAGCGCGAGCCACGCTCCCCATAGACAACGCTGGCGCAATGAACTCTTCAAAATAACCAGCCCGTGCCTTCGTCCCTGCTTGTTAGAACCAGCTTGTTTGAACCAGTTGGTTGAACCGATGCCCTGGGTGCCTG
>CAWEBA010000005.1:0-47552 GCA_963807145.1 uncultured Acidobacteriaceae bacterium
TGGGTACTGGCAGCTGTTCTTACCAGGCCACGGCAATAGCCGTTGCCACCAGATTCACAATCGCCAGCGGCAGCAGAAACTTCCAGCCGAAGGACATCAATTGGTCATAGCGGAAGCGCGGCAACGTCCCGCGCACCCAGATATAAAGAAAGAGAAAACAGAAAACCTTCGCAGCAAACCAGAACACTGGCAGCAACGCCCGCACCAGCGGAGGCCCGCCCAGCGGCCCGTGCCATCCCCCGAAAAACAGCAGCGTGGCCAGGCAAGCCACCGTGATCATGTTCGAATACTCAGCCATGAAAAACATGGCGAACTTCATTGCGCTGTACTCGGTGTGGTATCCCGCGACCAGTTCGGTTTCGGCCTCTGGCAAGTCAAATGGAATGCGATTCGTCTCCGCATATGCCGCCATCAGATAAACGAAGAAGCCGATGAACTGCCCATGAAAAATATTCCACCGCGGAATGAATCCTAAAAAGCGTCCCCCCTGCGCATCGACGATCACACGCAGACTAAAGCTGCCCGACTGGATCAAGACTCCAACCAGCGAGAGTCCCAGGGCAATTTCATAGCTCACCATCTGCGCACTCGCGCGAAGTCCTCCCAGTAGCGAGTACTTGTTGTTCGAGGACCATCCCGCCAGAGCAACACCGTACACTCCCAGCGAAGTAACGCCTAGGATCAGCAGCAGCCCAATGTTCAAATCGGTGATCTGCAGCGGAATGCTGTAACCGAAAACCGTGATCGAGTTGCCAAACGGAATCACCGCTATCGAGGTCAGGGCAAAGATCAGCGCCATCATCGGTGCCGCCAGAAACAGCGGCTTATAAACATGTGGTGGCGTCAGGTCTTCTTTAAACAGAAACTTGATGCCGTCGGCCGCGGGCTGCAGCAATCCAAACGGCCCAACTCGCGTGGGGCCCCAACGATTCTGCATGTGGCCGACGACTTTGCGTTCCAGCCAAACCGTATACGCAACGGCCGTCAGCAGCACGACGAGCACGATCACCGACTTGATCACCGACACGAGTATGAAAACGCCCACTGACAATGACTTGCTCTCCCAATGCCGGATTTAGTCCGCCGCGATCTCAGCGGGCTTGACCTCGTGACTCTCCATCACCGACTTTAGTGCGCGCGAATAACGTCCCAGCGTTCCAGAACTAAAAAGAGTATCGTTCGCCGGAGCGATCGACTCCGTCCGATGCGCCACTCCTGCCCCAGCCTCCGTCAGCGACGTATGCTGGCTGTTTCCCGCCAGCAGATTCATGCGAGACACGTCATAGCCCGGAACCAGCCGCTGAATTTCATCCAGAATCGCCGTAGGATCGAACGGGCTCAGTTTCGGCTCCAGCCCATGAGCCTCAAGCCACACCGCATGGCGGTCAGCCTCGCCCGATTGTGCTCCGCGCGACTGTCCCATGTCGGCATAGGTGCCGCCGCCGAAAGGCACCAGCCGGCGCACATCGAAGCCCATGGCATCCGCGATGCGCACGATCATCTCGAAATCAGTTTTCGTGTCCGTGACTTCGCCGGCTTTCTTCACCAATTGCAAATCGCCGCAAGTATTTGTGAATGTTCCCGACTTTTCATAGGCATTCGCGGCCGGCAACACAACGTCTGCCATCACCGCGGTTTCGGTCAGAAACATATCTTGCACGACAACGAAGCTCTTCGAGAATGCAAACGGATCGATCTTCAATCGTCCGACAGGATTCGACCCAACAACATAAAGAGCCTTCAACCCGCCCGCTTTCCCAGCTTCCACCATGCCATCCAGATCAAGGCCGGCAGCGTGAGGGATTTCTCCCCACTCCTGATGGAAGCGCGTGTTTCCCGCGGTCTGGTGATATCCCGGCAACAGATCGGGGTACAAGCCCATATCGGCGGCTCCGCGAGAATTCGCGTAGTCCGCCAGACAGACAAACTTGGCGCCAGGGATTGCAGAACCGACTTTCACGAGGCTCGCAAGATCGTCGCCGCGAACTTCAGAACCGAAAACGATAACCAGATTCTGCTCGCCGCGGACCTGATCGCGCAACGTGGCCCATGCGTCTTTGCTGCTTGACGAACTGACGAGCGAATCTGCTGCCGCGTCACTGCCGGCAAGAAACGCGGCAACTTGTCCTTCGCTTCCGGCCGGGATCTGCACAAAGCTCGTCGCCTGCCGCTGCAATTTGATCGGCTTGGAGTTAATCAGGTAGAACCGCGCCCGGTGCAGACGCACGTTACTGCGAATCTGCCAGGCCAGCAGCGGATGTTGTTCAGTGGGATCATTGCCAATCAGCAGAATAGCGGGAGCAGCGAACACTTCCGCCATGCTGGCCGTGGCATGGCCTTTACCGCGAAGCGCAGCCGCGAAAGCAGGGAAGTCCGCGGTGCGATGATGATCCACATTATTCGTCTTCAGTACTACGCGCGCGAACTTCGAAAGCAGGTAAGCTTCTTCGTTGGTCGTGCGAGTCGAACCGATCACCCCAATCGCCGCTCCGCCATCCTTATCGCGAATCTCGGCGAATTTCCTTCCGACCAGCTCAAACGCCTCTTCCCACGTGGCTGGAGTCAGCTTGCCGTCCCTGCGAATCAGTGGCCGCGTGAGCCGTTCTTCATGATTCGCAAAATCGAACGCGTAGCGCCCCTTGATGCATAAAAAATCACCGTTCGTCCCGCTCTTGTCGCGATTGTCGCCGCGCACAATCTCCATGCCAGTATCGGAACGGCGCACGCCCAACGTGGTCTTGCACCCATCCCCGCAATGCGTGCAGATCGTGCCCACGTGGTTCATCTCCCAAGGCCGCGTCTTGTAGCGATACGCACCGGAAGTAAGCGCGCCCACCGGGCAAATATCGATACACATGCCGCACTCTTCGCACTCCAGGTGATCTTCTTTATTAGGCGCAATAATCGAACTCACGCCGCGGTTCTGCACCCCCAAAGCCCAAACGTCCATGCCCTCACCACACACCCGCACACACCGGAAGCAGAGAATGCAGCGCGGCCGGTCGAAAAACACCACCGGCGACCATTGCTGCTCATCCTTGTGGTTCTTCGCCTCCATGAACTTCGATTCCGCCGCGCCGTAGGAGAACGTCATGTCCTGCAGTTCACATTCCCCGCCGGCATCGCACACCGGGCAATCGAGTGGATGGTTCCCCAGCAGCATCTCCAGCGTCGATTTGCGCGCCTGCTTGACCTCATCGCTATCCGAAGTGACGATCATGCCTTCGCCGATCACAGTCGTACACGCGGTCTGCAGCTTCGGCATCTTCTCGATCTTCACCAGGCACATGCGGCAAGCGCCACACAGCGACAGGTTGGGGTAATAGCAAAACGAAGGCACTTCAATGCCCACGGTCTTGCAGGCCTCAATCAGCAGCGTCCCAGCGGGAGCTGTGACCTTCTTGCCGTCAACGGTAAGTGTTACGTCAGCCATGGGAAAGTTAGTGCGCGAACGCCGGCAGTTCTTCAGCCACGCCTTCCTCCTCATACGGGCAAGGCCGGCCTTCCAAATGATCTTCAAACTCTCTGCGGAACTTTTTCACGAAAGCAATAGTCGGCATCGCCGCCGCATCGCCCAGCGGACAAAATGTCCGCCCCAGCATGTTCTCCGCCAGGTACTGCATGTTGTCGATGTCCTTCTTCACGCCGTGGCCGGAATGAAAGCGGATCAAAGTTTTCTTCAGCCAGTCGGTGCCCTCGCGGCAGGGAATGCACCACCCGCAACTCTCATGCTGATAAAACTTCATAGTCCGCAGCGCAAACTTCACAATGCACTGCGCATCGTCGACCACCACCACGCCGCCCGAGCCCAGCATCGAACCAGCTTTGGCGACCGAATCGAAATCCATGTTCACATCGATCTCGTCGGCGGTAAGGCAAGGACACGAAGCGCCACCGGGCACTACGGCTTTCAGTTGGCGCCCATTTGGAATGCCGCCGCCGACTTCATAAATCATTTTCTTAAGGTTGTAGCCCATCGGCAGCTCATAAACGCCGGGCTTCGCAATATTGCCGCTAAGGCAAAACAGCCGGGTACCGCCATTCTTCGGCGGACCAATCTTGGCAAACCATTCAGCCCCGCCAAGAATGATATGAGGAACGCTGGCCAAAGTTTCCGCATTATTAATGACAGTCGGACCGCCCCACAGACCAACCACAGCAGGGAACGGAGGCCGAATCCGCGGAATCCCCCGCTTGCCCTCAAGTGACTCCATCAATGCAGATTCTTCTCCAACTTCATAAGCCCCAGCGCCGCCGTGCCAGTAAATATCAAAATCGCGCCCGCTGCCGAAAATGTTCTTGCCGAGAAAGCCTTTGGCGTAAGCATCCCGAATCGCCTTCTGCATGATGTTCAACAGATATCGATATTCGCCCCGGATGTAGATGTAACCGCTGCGCGCACCCACCGCCAGGCCGCCGATCATCACCCCTTCGATCACAGAGTGCGGATCATGCTCGAAGATCAGCCGGTCCTTGCAAGTACCAGGCTCGCTCTCATCGCCGTTGCACAGCACATACTTCGGCTTCGCCGACTGCTTAGGCACGAACGACCACTTCATCCCTGTCGAAAACCCCGCCCCGCCCCGTCCGCGCAGCCCAGAATTCTTCACCTCATTAATGATCGCATCAGGCTCCATCCCAAGCGCCTTCCGCACGGCCTTGTAGCCGTCCAGTTCGAGATAACGGTCGATATTGGTCGCACCCTGGCCGAAGCGCCGGGAGACGACCTTTACCTCGTCGGGATGGGAAACCAGATCAGCCATTTTGTAATTTGGTAATCGGGTAATTTGGCAATTAAAAAGCCGGTGCGCCAGATCAGTGCGGTTCAGATTTCAAATTACAAAATTACCCGATTGCAAAATTACCAAATACTCTCTACTGAGTTCCTTTTGCTCGATACTCATCCAGAATTTTATCCATCTTCTCCGTAGTCAGGTTCTCATGAAAATCGTAATTCACCTGCGCCGCCGGAGCCCAACTGCAAGCTCCGATACACTCCACTTCCTCCAGCGTAAACAAACCATCAGGTGTAGTTTCCCTGTGGCCCACGCCCAGCTTCTCAGCGCAATGATGCAGAATCTTTTCGCCCCCGCGCACCAAACAACTGATGTTGGTGCAAACCTGCACATTAAACTTCCCGCGCGGCTTGGTAGTCAGCATCGAGTAATAGCTAATCACGTTGTGCACTTCGAGCACGGTCAGATCAAGTCGCCCGGCAAGTTCTGCAATGACTTCATCGGATAAAAACCCAACCTCATCCTGCGCATAAAGCAGAGTGGGCACCAGCGCCGACCGCTTCGTCGGATAGTGCGGAACCATCTCCGCAAACCGCGCCTCGAACTCGTCAGAAAATCTCATCGGTCGATTTCCCCTAAGACAATATCGATGGATCCAATAGCCGCCACCACATCCGCAATCAATCCGCCCTCGCACATCTTCGGCAAGGTCTGCAAATTAGCCAGGCACGCCGCCCGCATGTGCACCCGATAAGGCTTGGCCGTGCCGTCGCTGACAATGTAGTAGCCCATCTCGCCTCGCGGCGATTCCACCGCCTGATACACCTCACCCGCCGGCACTGCAAAACCCTCAGTGATAATCTTGAAGTGATAGATGAGCGCTTCCATCTGGGTCTTCATCTTCTCGCGGTCGGGCAGCACGATGCCTGGTGCATCGGCTTTGATCCGCCCTTCAGGCATCCCATCCAAAGCCTGCTTCACGATCTCATTCGATTCGCGCAGCTCCCGCACTCGGCACATATACCGCGCGAAGACGTCACCTTCCTGCGCCAGCGGAACCTTGAATTTGAAATTCTCATAGCCCGAGTAAGGCATATCACGGCGCAAATCAAGGTCCACGCCGCTCCCGCGCAGCGTCGGTCCACTAGCCCCCAAAGCGATCGCGTCTTCCGCGGTCAGCTTCGCCACGCCCTTGGTCCGCATCATAAAAATCGGATTTCCCGTGAGCAGGTTTTCATATTCATCCACCTTGCTGGGGAAACGCCCGACGAATTCGCGAACCCGTTCGAAGAATCCAAGAGGCGGCTCCAGCGCAATTCCTCCCACGCGAAAGTAAGAGGTCATCATGCGCTGTCCGCTGGCCATCTCAAAAATCCGCAGGATGTCTTCCCGCTCCCGGAAGCAATAGAGAAACACCGTCATCGCGCCGAGGTCGAGCGCATGCGTGCCCAGCCACACCAGATGAGAATTAATCCGCGTCAGTTCATTCAGCAGCACCCGCAGCCACTGCGCCTTCGGAGGAATCTCCAGCCCCAGCAGCTTCTCCACGGCCAGCACGTAACACAAGTTGTTGGTCATGGGACACAGATAGTCGATGCGGTCCGTCAGCGGCACCACCTGCTGGTAAAACTTGGCCTCGCAGGTTTTTTCGATTCCGGTATGCAGAAAGCCAATGTCGGGCATGATCCGCACAATGGTCTCGCCGTCAATCTCCAGCAGTACGCGCAAGACGCCATGCGTCGAAGGATGTTGCGGCCCCATGTTCAGGATCATGGTCCGATCCTGACCGGGTTCGAGCACGAGCGTGGGAGCAAGGTGGGCCATGACGAACCCTAGCGGTAGCCCTCCACCGGATAGTCTTTCCTCAGCGGATAGCCTTCCCAATCCTCGGGCATCAGAATGCGCCGCATATAAGGATGCCCGTTAAAGCGAATGCCGAACAGGTCAAACACTTCGCGCTCAAAATAATTGGCGCCAGGCCATAACGGAGTAAGCGACTCAACCGCCGGGCTCGCGCTGTCGAGCCGCACCTTCAGCCGTACCCGCTCCTTCTTGGGAATTGAAAGCAAGTGATAAATCACTTCGAATCGCGGCTCCGCCGGATACCAATCCACGCAGGTAACATCAGAAAGAAAGTTGAACGCGCACTCCGCGTCGTCACGCAGCAGGGCGCAAGCTTCGCGAAGGTTCGCGCGATCCACGGTTATCGTCATCTCGTCGCGGTCGAATTTCACTCCCGCAACCGCCGAAGGATTCCACGCCAGCAGCCGCCCCACCGCCGGATGACCCTTCAGTTGCTCCAGATCGGTGATCGCCGGGGAGTTGGCCATTAAAATTCTCCTCGCCGATCCCGAGCCGGGCCCCACTCGAGAACGCCTTTCTTCCAAATATAAAAGAAGCCAACCAGAACAATGCCGATGTAGACGAACATTTCCCACAACCCGAAGTGTTTCAAATCGTGCAGAATCACCGCCCAGGGATAAAGGAAAACGGCCTCAACGTCGAACAGAATGAACAGCATGGCCACCAGGTAGAACTGCACCGAGAAACGCCCGCGCGAATCCCCCACGGGAGTCATGCCGCACTCATAAGCAGACATCTTGGCCCGAGTCGGTTTACGCTCCCCGATCCACCAGGAAAGCGTGATAATGGCAGTCGCAATCCCGCCCGCCAGCAAAATATGGATCAAAAACGGCAGGTAGCCAGCGAAATAATTGTCGGGCATAGGACAGGCTATATATAATTCGCGCGAAGCATCGATTAAACATTCTACATTAGGTGCTACTCTGCAAGAGTGTCAAGGGAACGAGGGACAATTTGGCAATTGTGCAATTTGGTAATTTTGTAATTTGAAAACTTGGCATGCGAATGTCCACTGGACCCGAGGAATTGCGCGACCGGACGAAAGCGTTTGCCATCCGGATTGTTCGTGGAGGAGGCCGACGAGACCGGCGTTGCAAAGATATTTTGAAGGAGCTCGTGAACTAAGCGCAATTTTCACGGCCACTCAGCGAACGGCCAGGCGAGCAAGTTAAATTACCAAATTACAAAATTACCAGATTACAAATCTCTTATGATTTTCGGTTTTAACACTGATGTAAAACATGTCGACACCATCTACCACGTGCAAAGCGAAGCGCGCGAGAGCGAAAGACTGTTGCAGACTCAGGTGTTCGTGCGCGGAAGATGTATCGGCAAACGCGCCATCTCCTACGCCGCCTCGGCTGAGCAAGTCGGATTTGGCGATCCTCATAAAGAACAGCAACTCCGCGATCAGCATCGCCTCGTGCTCGAAGCTATCCGGGAAGGCAAACTCGAAAGCGTCCTCGACCGCGCCGAAACCGATGCTTTGGCTGGTATCAAGCAACTCGATGTGCACTGGGAAAACGCCGCCTCGGTTCACAACGATCGCAATCTAACCATGCAACTGCGCGTCACCGAAGACGGCGCCGCAGTCCCCAGCGCGCGCCTCACCTTCCGCTTCGCCCGTCCCGACGCTGCGCCTTTCTATACTCAAGCCGTCACCGATTCCGGAGGCGCCGCCCAGATCTCGGTCGAGGTCGAGGAATCCGCCTTGGCCGACGCATCGGTAATGGTGCAAGCCAACCACCAGGGCCGAACCGTAACCCGCAAGTTCGCCTTGCGCAAAGCCGAGTAATCGTAGCGCCGCCGTCCCGGCGGCTTTTTGCCGGAGGCTACGCTGGCCCATCATGTGGGGACGGCCGCCTTCGGCCGTCCAGCCGAGCGCAGCGAGGCTTCGTCCTGGCGCGTGAGACAATACGGCTCACAGAGAGCGTCTTCAGCGTGTTTTGGTTGGAATGAAATGAATCTTCACATCAACGGAGAAGAACGCAGCTTCGCCGATCCCGCGCCTACCGCCAACTTCACGCTTGCAGCACTGATCGAATCCCTAGCCATGAAGCCCGACCGCGTAGCGGTCGAACTCAACCGCGACATCGTTCCCCGCGACCGCTGGCCGCAGACTAATCTCAAAGACGGCGACCGCCTGGAAATCGTCCACTTCGTCGGCGGCGGTATGTAAAAGGCTCCGCTCTTAACCGCACCCTTCGCAGGTACGCGCGGCGTCAAACCTTAGACGCGATTACTGCTTTTTATTGGTCGCCTGCCCGCTAAGGTGAGCCACCGTTCGTCGTTTGGCATGTTCCTGCGTTTGTTCTCGAATGCTTTGCGCACTGGGGAGATGTCTTGCATTGGCCGCCGACCTGACTGGACGATTTATCGTCATGGCCTTGGTCACATCGGCGAGCCGCCTGCTGGCTGCGTTGATCGTTTGCGTGTTCGTGAATGTATTCGCCGCCGCCAGTTGCGGGACCACCGCCGTGTTGATGCTTACGGAGTAAGTATCGCCCAGCGTCATCGCTCCGGGCGCCTTGATGCCGGTCCCTGAATTCAGCGTCACCTTGGAATTCGCCAGCATCGCATTCGTGATCCCCGCCGCAGGTACTTTGAGAGATAGCGTCCCGGTTGTTCCCCCGCCAGACAATCCGCTGCCGCTGGCTGTGGTAATTCCAGTGATTGTGCCCGTCCCCGTCCCTGGAAACGTCTGCCCCGAGGCGAAAGTGAGGATGCCTTTGCTGCTGATCTTCAGCCCGGTCTCGCTGGGCGTAGCTGTGCCCAGTCCGTAGAGCAAGTTCAGCGTGCCCGACGGGGCGCTCGTGTCATTCGTGGCGGGCTCCGCGTGCCACCGGAATTCTGGTTTACCGCCGTAGCGCTCGTGCTGTTGTAGGAAGACGTCACAAAATTCAACCCTTGCGAAACATCGCCCGCAGTAGCCGTTGCCGTACCCGTGGCGGGAAGAGTCAACGTGCCCCGGATCGTTCCGGCGCCATTCACATCCAAGGTGGTCGCCGGTGTCGTCGTGTCGACGCCGATCTTGCCCGTGGTTCCGCTGCCCGTCTGAAAGACTGACGAATCGATGATCGTTGCTGCTCCGCTGAAGATTGGGAGATAGCTCGTCTTGCCGCCGGTGGTGGTCACGTCGGTCGCGGTCAGCGGCGAAGCCGTTTCAGCCGTGCCGCTTCCAGAACCCGAACCGGCGGCCACGGGCCCGGCCAGCACGAATGCCGAGGGTGGAAGTCCGCCGATAGTTTCCGCGTCTCGCGCTTTCAGCGCATACGGGGCACTGACCAGCAACACTCGCGGCTGCTCCGCCTGCCCCGAGACCTGCACTCCCACCCAGCGGGCTTGTTCGGTAGTAAACAACTCCGCCGGCAATCCGTCGGGCTTGGTCGAGCCCAGCAAAGCAGTGTAGTGGCCGTTGCTGTCGGCGGTTGCGTTCTGCGTCTCCAGCCAGAGTGGAGCACCGCCGCTTTGCTCAGAGTAGAGCGCGAAGGTGATGCCGACCACGCCAGTCAGCGGGCTGCCGTTGAGATCCTTCGCCGTTCCGCTGAAACGGACCAGACGAGGCAGGGCGGATGCGGTTGGCGTGGATGTTTGCGCAGCATTCAGCGACACCAATGACAAGAATGCAGCCACGACCCAGACGATGCGGAGCTTCATGCGAATTTCTCCTTTGCGGAAAACGAAGCATGGATTTACCAGGGGGCCCGAATGTTTAATAAAAGCCCGGAATCAGACTCTGGGCAGGCGAGAAAGAGCAAGCGTACCCAAAACGTGCCGAGGATTATGTTTGCTCGTCCTCGCCCTGTCAAGCTGCAAGAAATTGCATGGCTCGGTCTCAACCCGGACGGAAACTCGCCACCAGACGACGAAATGACGTCGCGCTGACAAGGCTTTTGGGTGACGCAACGATTCCCGCGTTCCACCGCCCTCGCGCACTCTTCTAGTTACCCCTCCCTCGCGAATCACCATTGACACCCGCCATCTCACGTCTAGAATGTTTCAAACATTCGACTCGCAGACTGTTTCAAACAGATTGCCCAGGAGATGCAACGGGGATTCATGCAAGATAGTTTTTCATCGCAGGAGGTGATCGCCCTGACCGGCGTAACCGCGCGCCAGCTCCAGTGGTGGGACGAGCGGGGCGTGGTCAAGCCACAGCGGGCTGGTCATCGCCGTGTGTATTCCCTGCAAAATCTCACTGAAATGGCAGTCATCTGCGAGCTGCGCCGCAAGGGCTTCTCCCTGCAGGGCGTTCGCAAGGTCATGCGTTTCCTCCAGCGCGAGTGCGGCAAAGGCCTAGCCGAAATCGTCGGCCGAAACTCCGACGTTCACCTGCTCACCGACGGCAAACGTCTCTATCTGGAGACTTCGGCGCGGCAGATCGTAGACATCCTGAAGAATTCCAGTCAGCCCATTCTAGGAATCTGCCTCAGCGACGCCGTTCGGCAAGTGCGAGCTGACGTGGTCGCGAGAAAGACGAGTACCTCCGTAACATCGCCGGCACTGCGTCGGCGTGCTAGAAAAGCTTCTTAGGCAGTAGGTGCAAATCGGGTTTGGGTCGCGGTAGCGGAACATAGGAGGAATGCATGGTCGGAGAACTTGACATTCTGAACGAATGGATTCCCGAACAAATGCAGCCCGGAACAATTTTTGTCCTCGAAAATGCCGGCGAAGTTGGCGAGAAAGAAGACCCTTACTGGGCGGTGCTTGCCTGCCCATCATGCGGCATGCTGGGCCTGATCACGCGGCGCCAGATCAACGGCTTGATGCCAGTCATTTGCGGCTCGGAACATTGCTCGGCGCAGTTCTTCATCCGCGAGAGCGAAGTCGTCGTGCGCAAACCTTTTTAGCGACGGGCTGCGCCTGCGGCCCTTATTTTTTTACTGCCCGCACTCCGTTCAACTCCACCGGAACCTGATCGACGATTTCTATACCGAAACCTTCGAGCGCAGCCACACGTTTGGGCCTATTGGTCAGCAGGCGGATGCGGCGCAGGTTTAGATCAGAAAGAATCTGCGCGCCGATTCCAATCTCGCGCTGCGTCTGGCGCTCGCTATCGAGTAGTGACGGAAGTTTGCGGCCGCGGTGGAAGGCGAGGGCAGCGCGCTCGCCCATTTTTTCGACGGAGAATCCCTTTGAGGTTTGGTGTAAATAAATGAGAGCGCCGCGTCCTTCCTGGGCGATTGCTCGGAGCGAACCCTCGAGCGTGGCGTGACACTCGCAGCCGGTTGCACCGAACACGTCTCCCATCAGGCAGTGGGCGTGCATGCGCACCAGCACTGGCGCTTCACTCTTCTCATTCTTGTTTTCGACGTCCCCCTTTATCAGGGCCACGTGCGACTCGCCGCCATTGATCTCGCTCTCATAAGCGATGAGGCGGAATTCGCCGAAGCGAGTGTCGACCAGCGCTTCGCCTACGCGATGCACGTAACGCTCGTGCGCCATGCGGTAGCGGATCAGCTCGGCGACGGTCAGCATCTTCATCTTGTGCTGGTGGCAGAATTCGATGAGGTCTGGGACGCGGGCCATGGTGCCATCGTCCTTCATGATCTCGCAGATGATGCCGGCGGGAATCAGTCCCGCGAGGCGCGCCAGGTCGACTGAGGCTTCGGTTTGTCCGGCGCGGACGAGCACTCCGCCTTTGCGGGCGCGGAGAGGGAAGACGTGGCCAGGACGCGCCAGGTCTGCGGCTTGCGTGGCCGGGTCGATGGCTACCTGGATGGTGCGGGCGCGATCGTAGGCGGAGATGCCGGTGGTCACTCCGTCGCGCGCGTCGATGGCTTCGCAGAATGCGGTGCCGTATTGCGACGTGTTCTCGGCGGTCATGGGGCCGATGCGGAGGTGAGCGAGGCGCTCCTCGGTCATGGTGAGGCAGACCAGGCCGCGTCCATACTTGGCCATGAAGTTGATGGCTTCGGGCGTGACCTTCTCGGCGGCGAGCGTGATGTCGCCTTCATTCTCGCGGTCTTCATCGTCGACGACCACGATCATGCGCCCGGCGCGGATCTCCTCGATAGCGGTGGGGACGTCGGCGAAGGCTTCGTGATTCATGATGTTTTTATTTTAACAAGTAAGTTAATAAGTACCGAGTACCTAGTACCCAGTACCCAGTTTTGGGCTTTGCATGGCCAGCAGCTGCTGATGCAGTTCTTCCCAAGGGACCGTGACGGCCTTGCCAGCCTTCAGGTCTTGTATGCGGCGGGCCACTTCTTCGTCCCAAGCCGCTTGAACGGATTGCTGCGGTTCTTCGAGACTGTCGAGCAAGGTGTTGGCCAGTGCCGCGCGCTCGTCGACCGGGAGCGCGAGGGCTCGCTTCAAAAGATCGGAAACTTCTGGACTCATGACGTTATTTTACCTGTGGATTTTGGCTGCAAATATCTTTTTCCGGCCTGCGTGGAGTAGCTTTCTCTGCTCCATTTGATGCTTTGATTTTGGAAAGATCGTTGATACCCCCTCCCCCCTGGGTCGCGTGGAATCATCGGGTTAGCGCGAAATTCCTTGCAAAATCCGGAGCCTAAAGAGCTTAAAGATCAAAATCTTGGAAGCAAAGGAGTTACAGTCTCGCTTCGTTCGGTGAGCTGTACTGCCTGTGCTGGGGCAATGATGAACGAGTTTGGAATGGGGCGCAAGGTTGGACGTCACAGGAGGGCTGTGGAGAATTGTGGGAATTCAAAATCCCGAGGGGGTCAGCATCGTGGAATCCCACCCTTCGCAAAGAACGCGAAGGATGGGGCACCCGGCCGCACATTACTTTCGTAAGTTGCTAGGTGTCTCAACTGGCAGTCAAAATGCCAACTGAGGTGGCCCCTATGCAGAAATGGGAATACGCTCACGCAATTTACAAGGACGGGATGCTCGATCCGCACATCGGAGAAGGGCTAGCAGAAATCGGTCACGATTCTGTAGGCGCGTTTCTGGATGAAGCCGGGAAAAGGGGCTGGGAACTGTGTTGTGCGCTTCCCTACCCGTCATTGCCGACCAGTAAGCCAGATGGCGCGCAGGCGGTAATCTTTAAGCGGCCAGCAATCAGTCAAGAAAAGGTTTTGGCTCACGCGGGAGGGCGCAAGTTTCGCTGAGACTTTGGAGGATTGCATGATTTTGGGATTAAGGCTGGGCCAGACCCTTATACCGGGCGGAACGGCCTTCACATGCGACGGGACAACCTTTCAATCTGATTCGAGAATAGTGAGACAGTTAAGAGGGGGGCATTCCGATGATGTCTAATGAAACTGCCGAAAATCTTGTCATGAAGAGGCACGATCTGCTTAACCGCATCGAAGGCGATCCAGTACATGCGGGGGAACTCCGCGTAGAGCTAGAAGATGTAGAGGCCCGGATTACGCTTGAGGTGCACCACCGGCAGAGAGCGGCATTGGGACTCGAATAGGGAGTGGTGTCATGGAAAGTTTTTTTGTTGTGCGCGAGTGGGTAGAAAAGGGCGAGCACAAGGGACGATTTACCTGCCCCGGCAAATTCGCAACCTACCATGAGGCAAACGAACGAGCCAAAGAGATCGGACCAGCGTGCTTCCCTCAGCTGGAGACCGAGTAGGCCGACTACCTGCCCAAAGGCTCCTACTCCTGCCCAAGGGGTGCGGGTACAACGCCTGCTATTAGGCAAAGCCGGAGGCGTATAACCGGTTCGCCGCGAACTTCCAGGAGACGATCCACCCTGCTTTCCGATTTCCACAGCTTTATTTCCTCCGATGTTCACATGACCTTGCCTCTCATTCCCAAATCGGGATACTGGAACCTGGGGCGAAATTCACGACAATTCTGAATCTCTGAAGGCAGCGGAGGGCGTTCTCTATTTGGTTCGATCTCCGATGGCTTCGGGGTAGGGGTGTGAGGAGAATATGGGTCTGGAAAATGTGAACCGGTGTCAACATGTGAAGGTGAATGGGACGCAGTGTGGGTCTCCGGCGCTGCGGCGTCGGCGGCTTTGCTTTTTTCATGTTCGCTGCCAGGAGCAGCGGGCGCGGATTATGGGGAGTCAGTTTGGGCAGGCTCGGTTTGTGGTGCCGTTGCTTGAAGATGCGAATTCGGTGCAGATGGCGCTGATGCAGGTGATGCAACTGCTTGGCACCGGTCAGATGGAGCATAAGACGGCGGCGCTGATGCTCTACGCTTTGCAAACCGCCAGCTGCAATTTGCGAAATACGGAGTTTGAGGCCGAGGATGCGACTGAGGTTGTGATCGACCGCGGCGACGTGCACAGGACCTGCATGGGAGGTCCGCAGTGGTTTGAAGAGGACTTTGATGATGCGGGTGATGAGGTTGAGGACGAGGAGGTAGACGGCGAGGAAGAAGAGGGGATCGCTGCGCAGGAACAGGTGGTTGCGGGGCAAGCGGGAGTTAAGGCTCGTCCAGCGAAGGCGACCGGACACGTCACGACAGAGGAGGCTCGGAAGCAAGTGCGGGAGGTGGTGATGGATTGGGTGGTGGAGACGGTTAGGGCGGAGGCGGCGCAGCGGCCGGGATAACGAGGGGTGAGGTTCAGCGCTATGGCAAAGTCAAAGGCAACGGACAGGAGTGTCCGTTCCACACGAGCAGTAGCGGCGCGAACAGCAGGTTCCTCACCGGGCTTTGCGCCCGGTTCGGAATGACAGGGGTTTCGGATGGAGCTTGCTTGCTGTTTGCGATCGGCGTTTCCCCCGGGGCTGAAGCCAGGTTCCATCCCTCGGGCTTTACGCGGCGCTGAAGCGCCGCTCTTCCACGGCCGCGCCGGCGGGTGATCCTTTCAATTCAAAAGCAAGAGCAACGTCAACGGACCGGAGTGTCCGTTCCACACGAGGTGACGAGCTTTGCTCGACGGACAGCCGAGGACGGCTGTCCCCACATCTACTCCTGAAGCCGGCGGGACGCCGGCGCTACTTTATCCTGCCAGTTCTTTTTCTGCGCCTTGGAACAGCTTGCGCATGGCTTGGATTACTGCTCTGGCCAGCAACACTATTACTGCTACCAGGGCTAGCGCTATGGTCGCCGCGGCGTAAGGGTGGCGGGTGGCTAGCCAGGTTAGGGAAATGGCCAGGGCGTCCTCGGCCAGGCTTAGGGTGATGTTCGAGACGGGCTCGGGGCTTGGGGTTACGGCGGCGCGGAGGGCGGTTTTGCCGGAGTGGGCGGCCAGGGCTATGGCTGCTCCCAGGGCGGCTGCGAGGAGTTGTTCGCCGGGGGTTAGCTGGCGGGTGGCTCCGTAGGCTAGCAGGGCGGCTACGGGGACTCGGACGAAGGTGTGGAGGGCGCTCCAGATCAGGTCGAAGGCGGGGATCTTGTCGGCGAAGAATTCTATGGTGAAGAGTGCGCTGCTGGCTGCGATTATTGGCCAGGTTTCTAGGAGTTGCAGGGCTGGGGGGAGGGGGACGTGTCCGAAGCGGGCTAGAAGGCCTAGAGCGGCTACTGTGGCGTAGACGTTTAGGCCGGCTGCGAAGGCTACGGCTGCCAGGACGGCGAAGAGTTCGGGGAGCGGGAGGTGGAGTAGGTTGAGCATGGAGCGGGTTGGGTGATTGGTCCCTCAGGGGCTAAAGCCCCTTTATCATCATAGGGCAGTTATCGCACCGCTGGAAGCGCTGCGCCACGCAAGAGCAGGGTTGAGTTGGTGTCGGCGACGCCAGGATCCCTCGCTTCGCTCGGGATGACAATCCTGCTCGGGGCGGCAATCCTGAAGAGAAAAAGGGTCGCCTTTTGGCGACCCTGGGAAATCCTTACGGCTGCTCTTACAAGGTGGATTCGATTTCGAAGCCCCAGGCTTCGAGCAGAGGCTCGGGGATGTACTTTGAGTTCTTGTTGCGGCGGGCCCACTCGCGCAGGCGGGTTGAGCGGAGGTACTGGTCCGGCGTGAGCTTGTATTCGCGCACTACCTGCTCGAACTCGGTGATGGTGGGGACGATCGGGCCGATGGGCTCGGGCTTGCCCCAGTTGGGATTTCCGCGACGCTTCGCCATGAAACATGCCTTTCGTACAAAGGGGGAATGAAATCTGTTGATTACTCTATGTATATGATTCTCCGAAGGCTATTGGGATTCAGGGAAAAACACAACGGGGGCTTGCACGGCTCGACATGCCCCTACCTTAGTGATCCCAAACGCTGGTCGGAGAGTGTGTATGTTATGGCAATCGGTTGGCTGAAGTCAATCAGAATCTGCGCGGTATCACTTGAGTAAGCCATTTCTAAGTAATTGGATTCATTGTTGTTATCGCGTGGAGCCGGGGCGGACCCTCGCGGGTTCGATCCCCGGCGCCTAAAGGCGCGTGTGATGATGAATCCAGGTACGGTATGGCTGAAGCCATACCCTGATACGAGTCCCGATCGCACGAATCTCGATCGGACTTTCCCGCAAGACGGTCCGCCGGAGGGGCCGACGTTACGCTCGTAACCCGTGGCGCGAAGGGGCCATTGATCGGGTGTTTGGAGCGGCTTAGAGTGTGAGTGGGCCGTCTTGCCTGGATTTCGCAGGCGAAACATGCCCGTTACGGCTCAGGTTGGAGGACCACGACCGGGCCGGAAGGATTTAAGAGCGGGCCATGAATCTGAAGTCGCTTCTGCTTTGTTCCGACGACAAAATCGTGCGTGTGCTGCGCCGGACGCTGGGCGATCTGGACATCAGCGTCGAGCTGTGCGCGAGTTCGGAGATTGCGCTCCGCAAGCTGACTCGGGAGCGGTTCGAGGCGATCATTGTGGATTGCGCTGGTCCGGGCGCGGCGGCGGTGTTGCGTAGCGCGCGGGCGGCGCCGTGCAACAAGCGGGCTATCGCGGTGGCGATTCTGGATCCGGAGGTTGGGCTGCGGTCGGCGTTTGAGATTGGGGCGCACTTCATCCTGTACAAGCCGGTGTCGGTGGAGCGGTCGAAGTCGAGCTTTCGCGCGGCGCGGGCGCTGATGAAGAAAGAACGGCGCCGGAACTCGCGGGTGTCGGTGAATATTCCGGTGGAGATGACGAGCCGGGAGTCGGATACCCACTTCAAGGTCAACACCACCGATCTCGGCGAAGGCGGCCTGGCAGTGAGTCTGCCGCGGCGCAGCCGGAGACTGGGACGCTGGACGCTGGTGTTTACACTGCCGGGTTCGGCTAAGCCTTTAGAGGTTCATGCGGAGTTTGCGTGGGAGGGAACGGGGAAGCAGGTGGGGTTGCGCTTCCAGGATCCGTCGGTGGAATTTACGCAGCAGTTGCGGGAATGGCTGGGGCGGAATTCTCCGGATGCGGAAAAGGACGATCCGCCGGCGAGTTGCCAGCTTACGGATTTGAGTTTGGGTGGGTGCTACCTCGAGATCAGTTCGCCGTTTCCGGTTTCGACGCGGGTAACTTTGTCGATGCGAGCGGGCGGAATCGACTTGAAAACAGAAGGCGTGGTTCGGATCATGCATCCCGATAAAGGGATGGGAGTGGAGTTCACCCAGAGCACTCCGGAACATCGAGCGCTGCTGGAAAAGTTTTTGAGCTTGCTGACGGAGAATCGCGACGTTCTGCCGGAGTTGCTGGTGGAGCCGGAAGGTTTGGAAACTGAATCTTCCGCGGCGCTGGTTCCCTCGGCTGGTGAAAGCGAAGATATGTTGTTGGGACTGTTCCGCAGCCAGGCTGCGCTTACCGCCGACGCCTTCCTGGCAGAGTTGCGCAAACAACGTGGTTTGGCGGCTTCGTCGGGCGCCTAAGCTTGATTCGCAGCACGTTCGATGCGGGCGGAAACCTCAGGGGCTAAAGCCCGTCTTCAACGCTACCTAAATGGCACGGCTGAAGCCGTGCCCTTCCCGAGCCTTCAACTTCCCAAAGCTTCGATTTTCCCCAGCCTCGATCTCCCTAGAAGGTCTTGCGGAAGAGCCAGAATAGGGATCCTGAGAGCATCATGGCTACGGGCAGGGTGAGGACCCAGGCCAGGGCCAGATTGCGAACGGTGGACCACTGAATTCCGGAGTGGTTGGCGGCCATGGTGCCGGCGATGCCCGAAGAGAGCACGTGAGTGGTGCTGACTGGGAGACCGAATCCGTCGGCGGCGCCTATCGTTGCCATAGCGGTGATTTCAGCGACTGCGCCTTGCGCGTAAGTTAGATGTTGCTTGCCGATTTTTTCCCCGACCGTTACTACAATGCGCTTCCATCCAACCATGGTGCCGAGGCCGAGAGCCATGGCTACGGCGACCTTTACCCAGAGAGGAATGAAGCGGGTGGAGTGATCGATGTGCTTCTTGTAGTTGGCGAGGATGGCCGTGTCAGCAGCGGAAAAAGTTGGGTTGTGATTCTTCTGCATGAGGCGAATGGCTTCGCTGATGAGGTACATATCGTTGCGGAAGTTGCGGACGCGGTCGTTGGGGATGTTCTTCATTTCTTTGTACAGCGCCGTCTCGTTGCCGATGTCGCTGACCATAGTGCGCAGGGCTAGCATGGTGTTGGGAGTGAAATTCTTGTCGCGGATGTACGCCGTGACGTCTTCGTGGGCGTCGCCGATGGCGGCGTTGGGGCTGACGTATTTGGTGAGGGCATCGGCGGCTTGGGCCGAGACGGCGATGAAATCCTGCGAATCCTTGTAAGTGATGGCGTGGTTCAGAGCGTAGGCGGTGGGAACCGTTCCGATGAGGATGAGCATGATCAGGCCCATGCCTTTCTGTCCGTCGTTGGAGCCGTGGAAAAAGCTGACGCCGGTGCAGGTGAGAATGAGCAGGCAGCGGATGTAGAACGGCGGAGGCTCGGTGCCTTCGGGAGCGCTGTAAAGTTTGGGATCTTTAATGAGAGCTTTGGCGAGGAGCAATAAGAGGCCGGCGCAACCGAAACCTACGATGGGCGAGAGCAACAGAGCCTTGCCGATGTTGGCGGCTTGTCCCCAGTCGACGCCGCTGGTGCCGCTTCTGCCGTTCATGAGCTGGTTGGCGATGCCGACTCCGATCACGCTGCCGATCAGCGTGTGCGAACTGGAGGCAGGCAAGTCCGAACCACCAGGTGCCGAGGTTCCAGATGATGGCGGCTACTAATAAGGCGAAGACCATGGCGAATCCGGCTTTGCTGCCGACTTGCAGGATCAGTTCGACCGGCAGCAGCGAGACGATGGCGAAGGCTACCAGGCCGCTGGAGGCGAGCACGCCGAGGAAATTCCAGAAGCCGGACCAGACGACCGCAATGTGAGGTTCGAGCGAGTGAGTGTAGATGACCGTGGCCACGGCATTGGCGGTGTCGTGAAATCCGTTGACGAACTCGAACCCGAGAGCGACCAGCAGCGCTATACCCAGAAGCACGTAGGGCAGGACGGACTCGTTGTGGATGTTGGAAAGATCGTGGAGCAAGCTGGAGCCGGCGTAGGCGACGCCGATGACCAGCACGATGCCGAAAATCAGCATGCCGATTTTGCCGGGAGAGCGGGAGAGTTTCTGGTCGAGTAGGGTCTGCGATGCGGTGGCCATGGTTGCTCCTCAGGTCGTCTGCTCACTATACGGAGGGATTGTTACGGGAGTATGAAAAGGTCGCAGCGGGTTGGGTCCTAAAACCTTAAACACAGAGGACACGGGGGTCGCACGGGGCAAGTCTGGGAACGTGCTCGCCCGCAGCGGGGGCATTGTTTACAATAGGAGATTCGTCCGCCTTAGTGCAGAATCCCTGTTGGACGAAGCATATTTTGGAACTGCCAAACCACTTGGAGCCTTCAAACCACAAGCCTCGCGTGCCGTCGGTTGCGTCCCCTACCGTGTACTGGCGGGTGGAAGGGAGCCTGCTTGACCTGACGGTGGTGCAGCCGGTGGCGTTCTTCACCTGGAATGCGCAGACCTTCGCGGAGCGGTTCCGGCGGCGGGGGCTGATCTTCCTGATGGCGGCGCTGCGTCCGTTTCTGTATTCGACGAACCGGAAGTTTGCTACCCGAGTGGTGCACACGACTCTGCGCGGTGTGACGCGGGACCGGCTGGATCTGCTGGGCGAAGAATATTTCCAATACAGATTGAAGCCTGAGTTGAAGACGCATGGCGCGGAGCGGGTGCGGGAACTGGTGCGCTCGGGCGCGGATGTGGTGCTGGTGAGTCAGGCGCTGGAACACGTGATGAAGCCGCTGGCGCAGCATCTTGGGAGTGAAGCGGGTGGTGGCGAACCGTCTGGAATTTCGCGATGGCGTGGCTACGGGGAGGCTGCTGGAGCCGGTGATCCGGCCGCGGGGAGCGTTCGCGCGGATTCGGGAGCAGAGTCCGGACGGGCGGCGGGCGCCGAAGACGCTGGCGCGGCAACTGGATATTACGGTGGAGGAATTGCGGGCGGCGACGATTGGGTCGGGGCGGGAGCCGGCGGTGCGGGAACATCCGATTGTGCATTTCGAGGGACAGAGGCAGGCGGCGGAATTTTCGGTGCGGCGGGCTTTGGCGGGGAAGCATGTGATGCTGATCGGAGTGACGGGATTTATTGGCAAGGTATGGCTGGCGAATACGCTGATGGAGTTGCCGAAGATCGGGCGGATTTATCTGCTGATCCGGAAGCAGAAATCGAATCCGGCGCAGCAGCGGTTTGAAAAGATTGTGGAAGAGTCGCCGGTGTTCGATCCGCTGTTTGAGAAGTATGGGGCGGGGCTTGCGGAATATCTGCGCGACAAAGTTGAGGTGGTGGAGGGAGACGTCACGCGAGCGGGGTTGGGGCTGAATGAGGAAGTGGCGCGGCGGCTGCAGAGGAATCTTGATCTGATTGTGAATAGTTCAGGATTGACGGACTTCAATCCGGACTTGCGGGATGCGCTGGCGACCAACACGGATGCGGCGATGAACATCCTGGAATTTGTGCGGGGCGCGGAACATGCGGGGCTGCTGCATCTTTCTACTTGCTACGTGGCGGGCGAGCGCGATGGGCGGGTGACGGAGAAGCTGATTCCGAATTACACGCCGCGTCGCGTGCCGAATTTTGATGCAGAACAGGAATTGCGATCACTGCATGAAGTGATTGCGAAGGCTGAGGCGGAGGCTGAGGGTGCGGAAGTGACGGCAGGTTTGAAGTCGCAGTCGCTGGCGAAGGAACATGCGGCGAAAGGCTTGCAGGGCGCGGCGTTGGAGAACCAGATCCGCAAGAACCGGATCCGGTGGCTGAAAACTTATTTGACGGAAGCAGGGACGCGGCGGGCGAAGGAGTTGGGCTGGCCGAATACTTACACGCTGACCAAGAGCCTGGCGGAATCTCTGATGGTGAAGTATGGAGCGGGGCTGCCGATTGCGGTGGTGCGTCCGGCGATTGTGGAGACTTCGGTGGCGAAGCCGTTTCTGGGGTGGAATGAAGGGATCAATACCTCGGCTTCGCTGTCTTATTTGTTGGGGACATATTTCCGGCAGTTGCCGTCGAATGAGAGCAAGCGGCTGGATATTATTCCGGTGGACGCGGTGTGCGCGGGGATGACTTTGATTGCGGCGGCGATTGTGGAGCGGCGGCATGATGCGCTTTATCAGCTGGCGACTTCGGTGACGAATCCGTGCGACATGGGGCGGTCGATTGAGTTGACGTCGCTGGCGCACCGCAAGCATTACCGGGCGCAGGAGGGGTTGGAGTCATGGCTGCGGCTGCGGTTTGATGCGATTCCGGTCTCGAAGGAGCGGTACCAGCGAATGTCGGCGCCGGCGCAGAAGGCAATTGTGAAATCGATTCAGCGGATCATGTCGCCGCTGCCGTTGAAGAAAACTCCGCTGGTGAAGGCGGAGAGGAATCTGGAGCGGCTGGAGAAGTTGATTGAGTTGTTTGAGCCGTTCATCCTGCTCAATGAGCACGATTTTGCGGCGGATAACGTGGAGAAGTTGTCGCACGCGCTGGTGGAGGACGAGCGCGAGGAGTTTGGATACAAGGCGCGGCTGCTCGACTGGTGGGATTACTGGATCAATGTGCATATTCCGGCGCTGCGGAAGTGGACTTATCCGCTGATTGAGGGAAGGCCGCTGGAGGCGCGTCCGGCGCGGAGTTTGCAGAATGGAGAGACGGTGAAGACGGGCGACGAATGGCGGGACGTGGTGAATGGCGATATTTCTTACGGGATCGACGGGTTACATTGGGGCGCACGTGGCGGCAAATCTTCTGCGGGATCATGGCGCGTCACTCAATGTGCTGGTGCGGGCGCGGGATGATGGCGAGGCGCAGGGGCGGCTGTGGCAGGCGCTGCAATTGCATCTGGAGTTTCCGCAGTTTTATGAATTTCTGCAGACGCGGGTGCGGGTGTTTCGCGGCGACCTGACGGCTCCGGGTTTCGGGCTGGCGCGCGATGAATACGACCGACTGGTGCACACGACGGATTCGGTGATTCACTGCGCGGCGTCGCTGAACCGGAAATCGGAGAAGAGCTGTCTGAATGTGAATTTGCGCGGCACGCTGGAAGTGCTGACGCTGGCGCGGAGTGCGGAACATTATCACGGGTTGAGGCGCTTCAGCCAGGTGAGCACGGTGGCGGTGGCAGGGAAGCGGCACAATGAAGTGGTGACGGAGGATCGGTCGATTGATTGGGAGCGGTCGGATTACGATCCGTACGCGCGGACGAAAAAATTCTGCGAGCACATGATGCGGGTGCTGCTGCCGGAGACGCCGAAGACGGTTTTCCGTCCGAGCATTGTGCTGGGAGACAGCCGCTATGCGCAGACTACGCAATTCGATATGGTGAAGGCGTTTGTTTTTCTGGCCGGGCTGCCGGTGCTGCCGTTTCGTCCCACGGACAAGATCGACATTGTGAATGTGGATTTTGTGGCGGAGGCGATTGCGACGCTGCATCAGAAAGAGCGTCCGGAGCACGATACTTATCATCTTGTCGTCTGGCGCGGGGTCGCAGACGTTTCGCGAGATCACTGCGGCGCTGGCTGCGGCGCAACACAAACGCGCGCCGGTATTTGTGCCGGTGGTGGAGCGTCCGTTTGCAGGGTCGGTGAATTTTCTGGCGAACCGCGGGGGCGCGATTGGAAAAGGCGCGTCGCTGATGAAGGTGTTTATGCCGTATCTGGTGTGGAATACGGTGTTCGATAACACGCGAGTGACTCGGGAATTGGGGAAGAAGCCGGTGGCGTTTTCGGAGTATTGCTATCCGCTGCTGAAATTCAGCCGCGAGAATAATTTCGCGTATCAATACCGTCCCTGGCCGGTGGCGGCGGGAGGGACTGCGGCATGATGGACTTTATTTTGGAAGCCTGGGTGAGCGGGTCGATCGAGCGGGCTAAAGCAGGATGGATGCTGGGTGAGGGCAAGCGCTGGCAGCCGGGTGAAAAGCTCAAGCTGTTGTTTGCGGGCTATAACGGTACGCGGAACATGGGGTCGGATGTGCGGGTGGAAGAGATGCTGCGGCAGGTCCGGCACATTCTGGGCGCGGAGCGGGTGGAGTTCAGCGTGATGAGCCAGAACTTTGATTTTTCCCGCGGATATTTTGAAGGCACGAAGCAGGTTCATCTGCCGGATATATTTCCTCCGTTTCTGGCGAATGAAGTTCCGAAGCATGATGGAGTGGTGGCCTGTGAAGGGTCGATGTTTAAGAGCAAGTTCGCCAACGCGCTGACCACGATGATGATTGGCTCGCTGGGAATTGCCGCAGTGCAGAACAAGCTTTCGGTGGGATACGGCGCGGAAGCCGGGCATATGGATCCGCTCGTGGCGAAGATGTGCGAGCGGTATTGCAAGAATTCGTTTGTGATTACGCGGAATGAAGAGTCGCGGACGGTGCTGCGTGAACTCGGCGTGCCCACCGAGTTGGGAACCGACACGGCGTGGACGTTTGAGCCGCGTCCGCCGGAATACGGGCAGAGCGTGCTGCGGAAAGTGGGCTGGGATGGGCGGACGCCGGTGCTGGTGGTTTGTCCGATTAATCCGTTTGAGTGGCCGGTTAAGGCTTCGGTGGCGAAGTATGCAGCGCATAGTTTGACGGGAGCTTACAAAGACAGCCACTACCGCACGGTTTATTTTCACAACTCGGGGCCTGCGGCGGAGCAGGCTTACCAGAAATATTGGACGGCAATTGCGAATGCGGTGGATGCGTTCCGCAAGAAGAAGAATGTTTTTGTAATTCTGGCGGCGACGGAGCGACTGGATGCGCGTCCGGCGAACCGGATTGCGGAGAAGCTTGGTGGCGTGCCCGTCCTCACTTCTGACGAGTACAACATGTATGAACTGGTGAGCATTCTGCGGGCGTGCCACATGATGGCTTCGTCGAGGTATCACGGGATTGTGACATCGATGCCGGGGCTGGTGCCGTCGGCGGGAATCACGATGGATGAGCGCATCCGGAACTTGATGCGGGAACGCGGGCATCAGGATTTGCTGATGACGGTGGACGATCCAGAACTGGAAGGGAAGCTGCTCGTGGCTCTGGAGAAGCTGAGTTGTGACGGTGAAGCGATCGCAACCGGAATTGCGCGGACCGTTGTCAGGAACTTGAAGGTGATGGCGCGCATGGGTGTTTATTTTGAGGAGGAAGTGCAGAGAAGGTATCCGGAGTTTGAGACGCGCCGGGGCGAGTGGAGTTGGGAGGATTATCTGCCGCCGATGAGTCGAGGGCTGCGGGAGCTGGCGGCGGCTTACAACTAGAGTTGCGCTCTTCGTAAGTGCTTTTTGGCAATCCATATCTTTATCTTGAGCACACTCATTCCATTCATCGGAGAAATATTTTCGCAACTGCAGGCGGCTGCGGATACGCGGATTCTTGCCGAGATTCGCGACGGCGAAATCTCTGGCGTTACCGGGAGCGAGTTGCTCGAGCTTGTGCGCAGGGCGAGGACCTTTATTGCTACCAAAGGTCTGCCGAAGGGCGAGCGATGCGGTTTGCTGGCGGCGAACAGCATTCGCTGGGTGGCGATGGATTTGGCGCTCATGGCCGAAGGGCTGATTGTCGTTCCGCTGTATTCGCGGCAAGCGCCGGCGGAGCTGGTAGCGATGATGAAGGACTGTACGCCGGCGGCGGTGTGCTGTGGCGACGCGGCGTTGCGGGATGCGATTGCGCAAAGTTGGGCGGAAGCTCCGCCGCAGTTTCTGTTTGACGAGATTTTTGCGGGCGTGGAAGGCGTGCAACTGGAGCGGCCGCAGGTGGGCGAGGATAGTCCCGTAACGATCATTTACACATCAGGGACATCCGGTGAGGCCAAAGGTGTGGTGCTGACGGCGGCGAATGTGGGCTTCATGCTGGAGCGGACGGCTGAACGATTGGAACAGTTGATGTCCGGTTCGTCGTCCGGTTCGAGCGCGAGTTCGGCGGACAGGATCGCATCTTTCATTATTTGCCGTTTACCTTTGCGGCGTCGTGGATTGCGTTGCTGACATTTCTGAAGCGACGGAGCCTGGTTACGATCAACATGGATCTGACCAAGATCGCAAATGACATGCGCGTGGTGGCTCCGGATTATTTCTTGAACGTGCCGCAGTTGCTGGAGCGCATGCGGCGGGCGGTGGATGAACAGCTTTGGCAGACCGGCGGAGTGGCGCAGGCAATTTATTCGCGGGCGAAGGGTGCGTGGGCACGGCGGCAGGATGGGCAGCCTACGGCGGGCGACGCGATGTGGCTGGGGCTGGCGAATGCGCTGGTGTTTCCCGCGATTCGGAAGAAGATGATCGGGAGGAATCTGAAGGCGCTGATTTGCGGGTCGGCGCCACTGAGTGCGGAGACGCAACTTTATTTCATGATGCTGGGAATCCGCGTGCTGCAGGTCTACGGGCTGACGGAGACGACGGCGATTTGCACGATGGATGATCCGAACCGGGTCGAGGTGGGGCGCGTGGGGCCTGCGATTCCGGGCATGGAGATGAAGCTGGGAGAGCATGATGAGATCCTGGTGCGCGGGCCCAATGTTTTTTCGGGTTATTGGAAACGACCGGAGCAGACGGCCGAGGCGCTGCGCGACGGATGGTTCCATACTGGCGATCAGGGCGAGGTGAACGCGGCTGGAAACTGGCGGATTGCGGGGCGGATCAAGAATCTGATTGTGCTGGGATCGGGACACAAGATTTCGCCGGAGCCGATTGAGAGTGCGATTTCGAAGAATTTGCCGGAAGCGCAGCAGGTGGTGGTGGTGGGGAACGGGCGCGGATATTTGTCGGCGATCGTGACCGGGAACGTGGCCGCTGAGAAGGTGCAATCCGCACTGGACGTGGTGAATCCTGAGTTGCCTCACTACAAGCAGGTGCGGGCGTTTTACGTGCGCGGGGAGGCTTTCTCGATTGAGAGCGGGATGTTGACGGTGAACGGAAAGCTGAAGCGGGATACGATCGCGGCGCTGATGAAGGAAGAGATTGAGGGGATGTATCGGGTGAGGCAGGCGGTATAGTGCAGGCGAGGAATGCTGAGAAACGCTGAGGATACCAGGGTGAACGAACGGAAATCTGAGCATCAGTTTGCGAGCAAGTGTGCGGGGAGCGCCTTGTCCTGGAGTATTGCGGACGGCGTGATCGAACTGGCCCTGCATCGGGAGCCTTGCAACGAACTGGGTTCGGCGTCGCTGGACGAGTTTGAGAAATTTGCAGTCGCTTTGGAGAAGGATGCAGGCGGAGGCACATGCGCTCATAATTTATAGCGAGATGAAGCCGGGATTTTGCGCCGGGGCGGATTTGCGCGAGCTTTACCAGCGGTCGCAGGCGATGGAGAAAGCTGAGGCGGCCAAGGGCGTGCGGGATTTTCTGGAGCGGATTCACCGCGTGTTGAATCAGATTGATGCTGCGCCTTTGACGACGATTGCGGCGGTGCATGGAGTGACGTTTGGTGGAGGGTTCGAGCTGGCGCTGGCTTGCGATTTGATTATCGCGGACAAGATGGCGCGGTTTTGTTTTCCCGAGCTGCGGCTGGGTTTGATTCCCGGGTTCGGCGGGATTCCGCGGCTGAAGCGGGATTTGGGCAATGCTGTGGTGAGAGATCTGTTGCTGACGGGGCGCAGTATCAATGCGACCAAGGCGCAGCAGATTGGGCTGGTGAGCCAGGTGGTCGGCGAAGGCGAGGCACTGCGGGCGGCGCGAGCGACGGCAACGCAGCTAGGGAAGTTTGACCGGGCGACGGCTGCGGCGGCGAAGAAGTTCATCAAGCCGATTCCGCAGGAAGAGTTGCGGCGGGAGATTGATATTTTCTGTGAGTTGTTTGGGCGTCCGGCGGTGCAGGCGGGGTTGCGGAAGTTTGTGGAGAGCACGGATGCGCAGCCGTACTTGCCGTAGGGTGCGAACATAGAATGGCGGGTGCCGAGGAGATGGAGATCCTTCGCTTCGCTCAGGATGACAAACTCGCTCAGGATGACAGTGCCTTAAAGTGCATTTATGAAGACTGCTGAACAGACACTTGATGAAATCCTTAGCCTTGCGGCGGCGCACTTCAAGGTGCCGCGGGAGAAACTGCGTCCTGACGACGACTTTTTCAAGACGTTGGGGATTGACAGTTTGCAGACGCTGGATCTCCTGACCAAGCTGGAGAATCATTTTCGGGTGGAACTGCCGGATTATGAACTGCAGGGGGTTTCCGACTTTCGCACGCTGGCGGGGAAAATTCAGGCGGCTGTAGAGCGCAATCACGGCGGAGACACGGAGGCACGGAGAAAAATCTTCGGTCTTTCATCCGCGATCTTCGCCTTGGCTATCAACTTGCGCGGGTAGCTAATTCATTAACAAGGTTTTCTCCGTGTCTCAGTGCCTCTGTGGTGAAATGATTTCTTAATGCTCGACCTCCAAAAATATAGTTGTCTGGGCGCGGCGTTGCGCGATGCGATGGAGCGCTTTGGGGGCGAGACCTGCCTGATTGAGGCTGACCGCGAGCGCGAGAAGACGCGGTTGACCTACTCCGATTTCAAGGAAATCAGCATGCCTCTGGCGCGAGCGCTGGAGGATGCCGACTTCGATGCCGGGGATCGCGCGGCGATTCTGATGACGAATCAGTCGAAGTGGCTGATTTCGGCTTATGCGATTTTCTATTGCGGCGGGGTGCTGGTTCCACTGGATTACAAACTCACGGCGGGCGAGCAGTTGCAACTGCTGGAGCATTCGAAGGCGAAAGTGCTGGTGGTGGAGTATTACCTTTGGCGGGCGATCATGCAATCGCCGGAGTTTCAGAACATCAAGACTAAGCTGGTGCTGGTGACGGAAGCGCCGCTGGGAGCAGAGTTGGCGGGAGGATTCCGCTGGGAAGATTTTCGACGCAAGGGCGCGCCGGATTTTGTGATGCGGCAGCGGGAAGATGTGGCTTGCATCGTGTATTCGTCGGGCACGGGCGGGCGGCCGAAGGGTTGCGTGCTGACGCATGAGAATTATCTGGAGCAGTGCCGGGCGCTGACGGCGTGGTATCCATTCTGGCCGGGGGTGCGGTATTTGAGCATTCTGCCGACCAACCACGCGATCGATTTCATGGTGGGATTCATTGGTCCGTTTGTGTGCGGGGCGTGCGTGGTGCATTTGCGGACGCTGCGTCCGGAATTTGTGCGGGATGCGTTTGTACGCTACCGGATTACCTATGTGGCGCTGGTGCCGATGATCGTGAAGAATCTGGAGCGCGGGCTGCGCGCGAAAATCGAGGAACTGCCGGCGTGGAAGCGGGCGATTCTGAAGCGAATGATCGGGCTTAACAAGATGCTGACGCGGGGCAAAGCGCGAGTGAAGCTGAGCCGCGCGTTGCTGCCGGGAGTGCATCGCGCATTTGGTGGGGACGTGCTGGCGGTGTTTACGGGCGGGGCATTTATGGAGCCCTCGACTATGCAGTTTTTCTATGACCTGGGAATTCCGGTGGTGAACGGATACGGATTGACGGAGGCGGGAACTGTGCTGACGGTGAACGACCTGAAGCCATTTCGCGCGGACACGGTGGGCAAACCGCTGCCGGGCGTGGAACTGCGGGTGCTCAGTCCGAATGAAGAGGGGATTGGGGAAATTGCGGCGCGGAGCAAGACCGTGATGTCGCATTATCTCGACGACGCCGAGCTGACGCTGGAAACGATTGTGGATGGCTGGCTTCTGACCGGCGATTTGGGGCGCTTTGATAAGAGCGGGCATCTGCAGCTGTTCGGGCGGAAGAAGAACATGATCGTGACCGAAGGCGGGAAGAATATTTATCCCGAGGATATTGAGACGGTTTTCGACGGACTTCCGGTGAAAGAGTACTGCGTGTTCGCGGCGAACTATGTGTGGCCGCAGAAGACTGGGGCGGGAGATGCTGGTGATGGCGCTGCGGCTGGAACAGAATCAGCGATTCGACAGCGCGCTGCTGGAAGAAATCGTGGCCCGCAATCGACGGCTGCCTGATTTCAAACGTGTGGGCGGTTATGTGATCTGCGAGAAAGATTTTCCGCGGACGGCGTCGATGAAAATCAAGCGGCAGGCGCTGGCGGAGGAACTGGGGAAGACGGTGAATCGGGCAGCGGTGGTGGGGCTGTGAATGGGCGGCCGGAATCGTATCTGGCGATTGTGAATCCTGCGGCGGGGGGTGGGCGGAGCCGGAAGATGCTGGGCCCGGCTTTGGAGCGGCTGCGGGCGGGCGGAGTTGAAGTTGATGTAGTGGAGACGCAGGGCGCCGGCGATGCTACCCGGATCGCGCGCGAGGCTTACGGACGCGGGCGGCGGCGGTTTATTGCGGTGGGCGGGGATGGGACTTCGTATGAAGTCGTGAACGGGCTTTTCCCGGAGGCGAGTGCGGGCGAGCGTCCGACGCTGGGTTTTTTGCCGCTGGGGACGGGGAATTCTTTTTTGCGCGATTTCAGCGACCGCGGAGTGGAGCACGCGATCGAGTCGCTGATTGCGGGGCGATCGCAAGCTTGCGACGTGCTGCGGTTGCGGCACCGCGGCGGAGTGATTCACTACATCAATCTGCTGAGCGTGGGGTTTCCGGCCGATGTTGCGACCTTGCGGGCGCGGCGTTTCAGCCGTCAGGGAGAATTGGGATACGTCATCTCGATCTTTCTAGGGTTGGCGCGGTTGCGCAGGCGGCCGTTTCCAGTGCGCACGGACGGGAAACGGAATTTGACCGGCGACGTTGTTTGTTTCTCACTTTCAACAACAGCAAGTTTACCGGCGGGACGATGATGATCGCTCCCAAGGCTGAAGTGAATAGTGGGCTCATTGAATATGTCCGTTGGGGGGCGATTGGGAGGCTGGGGCTGATCGGGAATTTGCCTGGGCTCTATGATGGTACGCACATTAAGCATCGTTTGGCTGAGCGAAGAGCGGTGAAGCGGGTTGAATTTGATTTGAATGCACCGGTCGACGTGATGGTAGATGGCGAAGTGCTGACGCTGCACTGCGAGCAGCTGGATGTGCTTCCCGCGGTTTTGAATGTGGTAGCGTAAGCGCGTGATATAAGAATTGAAAGTTTACTCGGAAGGGAATCATGTCGGAAGAGCGGCGAAAGCGGCAACAGGAGCGGGTGCCGGAAGCGACTCCGCAATCGCGGAACAAACTGATTCTGGGCGGGGTCGTGGTGTTGTTCGTTCTGGCTTACGCCGCGGGCTGGTACCACAGCAATCACCGCTACGACGGATTTGCGAAGTGCCTGGCTTCGAAGCAGGCGAAGATGTATGGGCTGTACTGGTGTCCGCACTGCATCGAGCAGAAAGAAATGTTCGGGAGAGCATTTCAGTACGTGCCCTACACGGAATGTGCGATCAAGGGTTCACGTGAACTGACGGCCGGCGTGCAAGGCGGCTGGACTGAAGCTGTTTCCGAGCTGGCAGTTTGGCGCGAATCCGCCGAAGGAGGGTGTCTTCCCCTTGCAGGAGTTGAGCGATAAGACTGGGTGCAGTTTGCCGTGAGCGCGAAGGGAGATCAGCGCGACCCGAACGCAACCTCTGCAGCGCACAACCGGGGGTTATTCATAGCGATCGCAGTTCTGGCTGTGGCAGGAATTGGGGTGTCGGCGGTGTCGCTGCAGCGACATTATGCGAAGTCGGCGACGGCGTTCTGCGACGTCGGCGAGAGATTCAATTGCGACATCGTGAACCGGAGTGAGTATTCGACGGTGATGGGAATTCCGGTGGCAGGGATTGGAATTGCCGGGTACGCAGTGTTGCTGGCGCTGGCGACGATTTACCGGTCGCGGGCGGAAACGCCGACGTGGTTATTGGCTGCGGCGGTCGCGGGATCAGCATTCGCCCTGTATCTCACCTACGTAGAGGGCTATGTGCTCGAGACATGGTGCATTCTGTGTTTGAGTTCCCAGGGGCTGATCGTGGCGATCACGTTGCTGGCTGGGGCGGCGGTTGTGCGGGCAGCGCTCCGCGGCTGAAACACTTCCGATGGGAAACCTCCAGAACATAGGGAATGACGCAGCGGCGCCTTCCGCGGCAATTCGCGCCAGCGGCGCTGCCGGAGACCTGCGGCTACATGAATTTCGGAGCCGCGTCTTCCGGAACACGCGTTTCCTGCGGGTTTGGCTGCCGCCGAGTTATGACGACGCGGAGAATGCGGGGCGACATTATCCCGTCCTTTACCTGAACGACGGACAGAATTTGTTTGAAGCGGCGACTTCCTATGCTGGGGTTGAGTGGCAGGTGGACGAGACCGCAGATCGTTTGATCCGCGAAGGCGCGGTGCCGCCGATGGTTATCGTCGGCATCGATAACGCGGGCAAGGATCGAATTCGCGAATATATGCCGCATCGGTCGATGAATCCCATGATGTTGCGGGTGCAGGGGCGATACTATCCGGATTTTCTGATGAAGGAAGTGATGCCGTTCGTGGAGCGGAATTATCGCGTGGCTGCGGGGCCCGAGAGTACTGGACTGGGCGGGTCTTCTTTGGGTGGGCTGATCGCGCTGTATACCGCGATGGTGCGGCCGGGGGTGATTGGGAGGTTGCTGGTGGAGAGTCCGTCGCTCTGGGCGTCGCACCGGCAGGCGATTAAGGAGAGCCGGTCGGTGAGAATCTGGCCGGAGCGAATCTATCTGGGAGTGGGAACTGCCGAGGCGGGAAGTGCGGAGCGGAGCCAAGGTGTGGTAGACGACGTGCGGGAACTGGCGGCCATCTTGCGGCGGGCGGTGCTCAGCGAGAAGCGGTTGCGGCTGGTGATTCAGGATGGAGCTGGGCACAACGAAGCGGCGTGGGCGGAGCGATTTCCGGAAGCGTTGCGATTCCTTTTTGGAATGTAAGAACGGAATCAACGGGCAGTGAAAGGCCTTAAGCGACCACCGGGGCTGAAGCCCGCGTTCATTCTGGACTTTGACGCGGCGCTGAAGCGCCGCTCTTCCACGTCACTGCTCTTGTCCACCGTTACTGTCTCCTCCTCGATACTATCTCTCCGCGATGTTACCTCCGGATTGCCTTAATCCTTCACCGAATTGAAATATCAGATAAAGGGTGGCCAGCATCACTGGAACGGTGAGCTGCAGGTGCGTCCAGCGGGCGAGCGGGCCGAGCAGCGGGAGGGCATAGGTGAGGTAAAGGAGAACTTTGAGTTGAGATGTCGTCGAGTCGTCGGGTTGAATCGCGATCCAGTTGGAGAGTAGCAGGAACGCGGGCGCGAGAATTACCAGATCGTAGACCGTGAGATGCGGGGCGACGAGGACGGTGGCAAGCAGCAGCGCGGAATAACGCAGGGGCAGGCTCACGGTGCTTTGCCAGCAGCGGGCTGCGAACGCGAGAGTCAGAAGTGCCGTGACGATGTAGAGCGCAAAGGCAAGACCCGGCCATGGGAGCAGCATCGTCCAGAAAGTGCGCAGGCAGTGAGTCTGGTAGAGCTTTGGTTCGAGGAGCGGAAGCACGGTGGAGACACGCGAAAGAGTTTGTATCCAGTTGCGGAGGGAATCGGGGCCGTAGTAAATCCATGCCGCGGCTAGTTGAACTGAGGCTGAGAGCAGTGCACCGGCGACGAGCCTCCAGCGGCGCACGTCAACGAAAATGACGGCGGCGGCGACGCCGAGTTGCGGCTTGAAGATGAGGCATCCGAGAGCCAGGCCGGCGAGGAATTCGCGCTGCGCGCGCAGGGCGAAGAAGGCCAGGGTGAAGCAGGCGAGAGCGAGGGCGGAGGTTTGTCCCCAGGCGATCAGGTGCCAGAAGGCAGGGAAGGCTATTGCAAGAATGAGAACCGTGAATCTGTATTGGCGCAGGTTCGGGCAGGCGCGGCAGAGCGCGTAACCGCAGAGTCCGTAAATCAGTGCGCTCAACGTGAGCCAGCAGATCAGCGCCCAGGGATAAGACAGTCGAGCAAACGGCGCGAAGAGTAGTGAAACCTGCGGCGGATAAAGCGGCAGATAGTGGATGCCTGCGGCGGCCGGAACTCGTTGCGCTGCGAGTTCGGACTGCGCCTTCATGTTGTAGAGATAAAGATCGGCGCCGCGGTGGGCCAGGGCGAGCGAGCCGAGCGTGTAGAAATGCAGGAAGTCTGCGCCTTTGAGATTGCCGGCGCGATCGAGCAATCCGGATGTGGTGATGTTCCAGATGTAGACAGACCAGAGGCTGAGTGCGAGAAGCAGACCGTGTGCGCGCAGGCGCTTCGAGGTCAGCCACGCAGCGGCTTTCGCTAGGGTCATGCGACCGTCATCATACCGAATTCACAAACTCACGGAAGACGAGGTTCCGTCCCTCCTCCTCGTTATTAACAAGAGCGGCAGGATGAAGGGCACAAAGGGAACCAGCAATGCCGGCAGCAGCGGGAACTGGCTGGGAGATCTCGTGCTTGGCGGAAACAGCAGCAAGGCCAGGGAAATGATGCAGGGCCAACTCAACAGGAGAATAAAAACCAGGCGGGAGACCTTGGGCAGAGTCTTCCAGTCGAGCAACAGCAGTAGCGCGGGCAGAATCAGCAGCACTTGATTGAAGGGAGTAAACAGCGGGAAGGTGAGGAGAGCGCACATGAAGAAGGTTGCGAGAATGGAGGCGAACTGGCGCGAGTCGCCAGACTGTTTTCGATTTTGCCAGGCAAATGCCAGCAGGCCGAGCACAAGAATGCCTCCCAGGATTGATCCCAGGGCGTCACCGAGAGCTACTCGGAGCGCGGACGTGGGCATGGCGTATTTTCGATAAGCGGCTAGGCCGTCGAGAAAATATCGGGGCCATCCGGGGAGAAGCAGTTCGCCAGCCGCGATGAACGCAACCATAGTCGTTACAAAGCTCGCCGGTAGAAGCCACCTTCGGCGCCAATCCCCCACGGCCCAAATCGCGAACCAGCACAGAGGTAGAAGCGCCATCTGCGGTTTTATGGTGGAGAGCGCGAGCAGCACGCCAGCCGTGCCTGCATAGTTCCTGCTGATACACAATGCACCCGCGGTCAGCAAGCAGCCTTCAACAATCGCCAATTGCTGAAGGCGCAAGCCTTGCACAATCTGCGGGCTGCTCAGAGTGAACAGCACGATCGCTGCGAATGCTTCCCATGGCGGGCGCCAATGCAGAATGCTGACGCAGAAGAAAATGTTTAGGGCAATCAACGAACCCAAAACGAACGGAGCCCAGCGTTGTACGCGTGAAAAATCTGTGTATACGAGGGGTGCGGTGAGAAAAACTTCGTAAACGGGATAGGCAAAGCGTTGCTCATCCACTAACGCGATGCCGGGCTTGTCATATCTCTGGTTGATCGCGTGACCGTAGAAAACTATTTGTATTTCATGGCTTACCTCCGGGTTGTAGGGGTTGCGGCGGTGGAGCAAGAGTTCGCGCGTGCCCACCCAAGGCGAGTACAGGTCGCTGATCTGAGCGATCACGTAACCGTTTTTGAGGTGAAGGTAGCTCGTCCACGGCACCAGGATCCGGTGCACGTAAAGCCATGAGATTCCGGCCACGAAGAAACTTAGCAGAAGCCAGAGTCGAACATTTCTGAGTCGAACACTCTTGCCGCCGCTGATCTCCATGTGGGGAGCATTCTATCTCCGCGCAGGCTCTCGATCGGCTACTTTCTGGAAGAGGCCGTCGACGATCTGAATCGTCTCATCGTCCACGACGCGATTGCGGGAAATTGCTTCGATCAGGGGGATGGAGACGATTTTATTGGCCCGCAGAGCGGCCATGCGTCCAAATTCGCCGCGGTGCACCATATCGATCGCGCCCAGGCCATAACGCGTGGCTAAGACGCGGTCGAAAGCGCTGGGCGAGCCACCGCGCTGAATGTGTCCCAGAACTACGGCGCGGGTTTCGTAGCCGGTGCGTTTTTCGATTTCGTGGGCCAGGATGTTGGCGATGCCGCCAAGTTTGGCGTGGCCGAATTCGTCCTTGCCCATGTCGGAGAGAACGGGAGCTCCCTGGCCGGAGGAGAACTTGGCCCCTTCGGCGACGACGACGATGGAAAAATAGCGTCCGCGCTCATGGCGTTGACGAATGGAGTCCGCGACCTTGTCGATGTCAAAGGGGCGTTCGGGGATGAGGATGACGTCGGCGCCACCTGCGACGCCGCTGTAGAGAGCGATCCAACCTGCGTCGCGGCCCATGACCTCGACGATCATGACGCGGTTATGAGCTTCGGCGGTGGTGTGGACGCGGTCGAGGGCCTCGCAGACGATGTTGCAGGCGGTGTCAAATCCGAAGGTGTAATCGGTGCCGCCGAGATCGTTGTCGATGGTCTTGGGAACGCCGACGACCTTGGCGCCGCTTTCGTAAAGCTTCTGGGCGACCGAAAGAGTGTCGTCACCGCCGATCGCGATGAGAGCGTCGATGTGATTTTTTTCGAGCGTGGCCAGGCAACGGTCGATGCCGTCAGGGCGCTTCGATGGATTGGTGCGAGAAGTGCGAAGGATGGTGCCGCCGCGCGGCAGAATGCCGCCTACAGAGTCAAGATCGAGGGGAATGCTGATGTCTTCGAGGACGCCGCGCCAGCCTTCCATGAACCCGACGAATCGGTCCTCGTAAGTGAAGATGCCCTTGCGCACGACCGCGCGAATGACGGCATTCAGGCCAGGACAATCCCCTCCGCCGGTCAACATGCCAATCTTCATTGTCTGCTCCGGTGTATGAATTCGGATGAAGCTTCCTGGGATGCACTCCGAGCGTGGGCTGGATTTAGCGGTAGCCCGAGGCGCGCGGGGCAGCAGTCGCCGGGAAGAACAAGATTATCATTAAATGGAGAGTGATTCCCGCTGGGTTAGTTGCGTCGTCTCGAAGAATATGACTGTCTAAGATTCCATCTTTAAATGAAGGAAGATGGCTTCGCCAGCGACTTCCAGCGATTTTATTGCCCGTTTCGCGATGGGAATACGCTTCCTGATGCAAAACATGACTAGCGCGGCACCGACTTCATTCTCGGTGAAATTGGTCGCCAATCCATCTCCGGGAGAGTTCAGCACAACTTGCACCCCGCTGTCCTGCTTCAGGGTCAGCCGCTCCGCGCTGTCGGGGGGTAATCGCCGTCCGGTGCTGATGTAATAGTCTCGGAGTGCCTCAAACAGCTCGTTCTTGTTAAAGCCTAGAACGCGGGTTTCGGTGGGCATGGGGCGAACATCCTCGTCTAATCCATCTGTCGGCATTTCCCAGGGTTTTGATTATGTCCAGGAATTGCCGGAAAAAAGAGAACTGGGCAGGATGAACGCACCAAGGAACATGACCGTTGCGCCGCGACCTAAGTTTCGGCACAATGCTGCACTGGAAACTAGGGAATGAACAGCGTGGCGAAAATTCTGGGCTGGGGACTCGTGGCCCTGCTCGGTGCGGCGGCCGTGGGCACGGTAGCTGTGCATCGCGGCGAGCCCATCAACGCGCTGTGGCTGGTGGTGGCCGCGACGTGTTGCTACGCGCTCGGGTACCGTTTCTACAGCAGGTTTATTGCGGTGAAGATCCTCGCCCTCGATGGCTTGCGCGCCACACCGGCGGAACGATTGGAGAATGGCCGCGACTTTCTTGTAACGAACAAGTGGGTGGTGTTCGGACATCATTTTGCGGCGATCGCCGGTCCGGGGCCGTTGGTCGGGCCGGTGCTGGCGGCGCAGTTTGGCTATCTTCCCGGGACGATGTGGGTGCTGGCGGGCGCAGTGTTTGCGGGATGCGTGCAGGACTTTGTCATCCTGTTGTTCTCGGTGCGTCGCGATGGGAAGTCGTTGACCGAGATGGCCAAGAGCGAAATCGGGCGGGTCGGGGGATTCGTCGCTTACGTGGCGGTGATCGCGATTCTGATCATCTTGCTCGGCGTGGCGGCGTTGATCGTGGTGAACGCGCTGAAGTCGAGTCCTTGGGGCACGTTCACGATCGCGATGACCATGCCGATCGCAGTGCTGATGGGCGTGTATCTGCGGCGGATTCGCCCGGGGAAAGTACTGGAAGTCTCGGCGCTGGGATTTGTTCTGGTGCTGGCTGCGATCTGGGGCGGGCAGTATGTATCGCAGAATCCGGCACTGGCGCGGGTGTTTACGTTCAGTGCTCCTACGCTGGCGATTCTGATCATGGTTTACGGGTTTGCAGCGTCGGCGTTGCCGGTATGGCTGCTGCTGGCGCCGCGCGATTATCTCAGCACATTCGTGAAGCTGGGAACGATCGCGCTGCTGGGCGTAGGAATAGTGGCGCTGCATCCCACATTGCACATGCCGGCGCTGACGCGGTTTGTCGACGGCACGGGCCCGGTGTTTGCGGGAAAGATATTTCCTTTCGCCTTCATCACCATCGCTTGCGGGGCAATCAGCGGATTCCATGCTCTGATTTCGAGCGGGACGACACCGAAGCTGATTGCGCGCGAGACCGAGACGCGCATGGTGGGCTACGGCGCGATGACGTGCGAATCGGCGGTGGCGATTATGGCGATCATCGCGGCGTGCGTAGTCCAGCCCGGAGTTTATTTTGCCATTAACAGTCCGGCGGGTATTGTCGGGCAGGCGCCTTCGACGGCCGCGGCGACCATTTCCAGCTGGGGCTTTCCCGTGACCGCGGCTGACATGCAAGCGTTGGCGCATGCTATGGGTGAGCAGACGCTTTACAACCGGACCGGTGGGGCTCCCGCCTTCGCGGTCGGCATGGCGCATATTTTTTCGCACAGCCTGGGCGGTGAAACTTTGATGGCGCTCTGGTACCACTTTGCCATCATGTTTGAAGCGCTGTTTATCTTGACCATCCTCGATGCGGGCACGCGGGTGGCGCGCTTCATGGTGCAGGATGCGCTGGGGCATGTGTACAAGCCGCTGGGGCGAACGAGTTGGTATCCGTCGATTCTCGGGACCAGCGCCTTGATCGTCGCGGCCTGGGGATATTTTCTGTGGCAGGGAGTGAAGGACCCGCTGGGCGGGATTAATTCTTTGTGGCCGCTGTTCGGCATTTCGAATCAGTTGCTGGCAACCGTGGCTTTATGCGTGGCTACGACGATCATCATCAAGATGCACCGGGCGAAGTATGCGGCGGTCACTCTGGTGCCGCTGGCGTGGTTGGTCGCGGTGACCTTCACGGCTTCTTGGCAAAAGATGTTCAATTCCAATCCGCGCGTGGGATTTCTGGCGCAGGCGCGGGCACTGGCAACCGGTCCGGCGACCAGCGTGACGGGCCGGGTGATCTTCAACAACCGGCTCGATGCGGCGGTCACGGGAATACTGGTGGTGATGGTGACGCTGGTGCTGGTGGAATCGGGACGGCAGTGGTGGGGAATTCTGCGTGGAACCAGAGAAGTGCCGGTGAAGGAAGCTCCGTTTGTGAGGACGCGGCTGGTGGAGGAGCGGGGATGAAGCGAATCATTTCTGGCTGGCACATTCTGGTGGCGATGCTGAGGGAAATTTTTGACGAGGCCGCGTATGCGCGGTTTCTGAATCGGGCTGGGATCGCGTCGTCGAGCAAGGCGTATTCGGCATTTCGACGGGAATTCGAAGAGGCCAAGGTGCGGCGGCCGAAGTGCTGCTAGCTCGGAAAACAGCTGGCGTGAAGCGGAGCTGAGGGTATGTTCGTCACACTAATGCCGTATATCGCAGCCGTTGGCGGGAGATGGCGATCTGTGGGCGGCCAGTTGGTGGCTTCGGGAGTACTCCTGGCAAGCGGTTATCAGGACCTGGGATTGCGCGTCCGGATAGGCGCGATATTCGGCTTTTCTATGGCCTTAGCCTTCGGCGTCTCTGCTCTCGCTACGGCGATCTCGGAAAGACTTTGGGGCGGACCCTACATCTGTGGTCTGGTTCTCTGTTTCGAAATTTGCCTGATCCTGCATTGGTGGATTCGGCGGAGGACCTCGCCGTAGCTTTTATTTCCGCGTGCACACGATGAAATCGCCCAGCTTCCACTGTCCCTCCACCGATCTTTCATAGGTCATCTTGAAGGAATCAGCCGACTGGCGCTCGTACCGAAATCGCTCGTGGGTCAGCTTCTGGTCAAGGATTGCGGCGCGGTTGAAGGTTACGGATCCATCTTTCCAGCCATCGCTGGTGAATAGCCTTGCGTTGCCGAAATTATCTTCCGCGACTGAGACCAGGGTGCCGCTGGGCTGATCCACGCCCCACACGGCCAGGGCTTTGAATTGACCCGGTGGCCGGTCGGCGTGGCGGTATAGCAGCCACTTGCCGTCAAGCTCGGGGACGAAGCTTAGGTCGGCCTCGATTTTCTTGCCGTTTGCGAATTCACCCGCGCAGCTCCAGTTGCCGCCGAAGAACTTGATCATCGCAGGATCGGTCGAGGGTTCCTGGGCGGAGCAGCACAGAGCGTTGGCGATAACGAGAACGAAAAGGATTGATTTCACGGAGCCTCCCGAATCATTGGACGTGCCAGGTCGAAGACCGTCTGAGCAGTAACCTTCTTTGAGAACAGTGAAGTCTATCAAGTGCGATACACTTTCTGCGTGCGAGTTCTGGGTATTGATTGCGGCGGAGCGTACACCGGATACGGCGTGGTGGAGATGTCTTCTCGAGGACATTTGGTGTGCCTGACCTGCGGCGCCATCAAACTTTCGCTGCGCGATCCGCTGGCGCGGCGGTTGTCGCGCATCTACGACGAACTCGGCGGACTTATTACGGAGCACCGTCCCGATGAAGTCGCGATTGAGGGAATCTTCTACGCGCTGAATGTGAAGTCGGCGTTGAAGCTGGGCCAGGTGCGCGGAGTCGCCATGCTGGCCGCGGCCTCCGCTGGGTTAGAGGTCGCCGAGTATTCGCCGCTGACCATCAAGTCGTCAGTGGTGGGATACGGGCGGGCAGAGAAGCAGCAAGTCCAGCAGATGGTGACGCGCTTGCTCGGGCTGACCGAGGCACCAGAGCCGATGGACGCTTCCGACGCGCTGGCCATCGCCATCTGCCACTTGCATACCGCCGGCACGCTGGAAAGGCAGAGGGCCGCGGCGCGGTGATGATTCCGGGTTTCCTGATTCCAGCTTCTTTAGTTCAAGCTTGTCGGGCTCGAGCTCTACGCTTTCGCTATGTCATTCGCTGTTTTGCGGTTGGAGTGGTGGCAATAGCGGCGATGTCATCTGCGCCGTCGATGGCGCAGCAGGCGGCGAACGGGAGTGCCGCATCGGCCGCGACCCTTACTTTTACCCTGGATTTTCCCCAGTCCAATCCTGAGCACTATTCAATCGCGATCGACTCATCCGGGCACGGGCGGTATGAGTGTACGGGGAGGGTCGCGGAGGATTCCGAGGACGAAGCCTACCAGTCGGAGTTTCAGGTGTCGGCGGCAAACCGCGAGCGAGTCTTCTCCCTGGCAAAACAGGCGCGCTATTTCACTGGAACGGTTGACTCGAGGAACGGCAAGCTGGCTTTCACTGGTGCTAAAGTGCTCAGCTATCAGGATGCCCAGCGTTCGAACACCGCGCACTACAACTATTCGAACCTGGCGCCAGTGCAGCAGTTGACCACACTTTTCCAGAACATGGCGACTACCTTGGAATATGGGCGGCGTCTGGCTTACTACCACCGCTATCAAAAGCTGGCCCTGGACGACGAATTGAAGCGCATGCAGGCGCAGGCGCGGAACAATGAACTGAGCGAGATACAAAGCGTGGCGCCGGTGCTGCAGGAGATTCTTGAAGACTCTTCCGTGATGAATGTGGTGCGCGCGCGGGCGAAGGAGTTGATCGAGATGGGAAAAGGAGTCGCGGGCGCGCACTGACAGATGGAAGCAACGTCTTTTTATTTGGTCACTGCACCGTAACGCTGACGGATGAACTCTGCTGGATGGTCCCCGATACGGCGGTGATGTTTACGGTGTAGGTGCCAGCGGGAGTTGCGCCGTTGCCGGAACCGCTCCCGCCAGTGCCACCGCCGCTGCTACTGCCGCTGCCGCACGCGATCTGAATTGCCACCGATCCGCACAAAGCAAAACAGAGGAGTAGAAAAGCCAGCCTGCGCCTCTTCGATCTCCGGCGCAGCGAGCCAAATCCCATCAGAGCCACTGCAGGAAGACCAATCCAAGCCGAGTCGAGGAGATGCAAACCCATAGCTCCCGGCGATAAACTTAGGGCTGCGGAAGGTCCCGTCGTTGTCACAGTAAGATTGACACTGGCGCCAGGTTGTGCAGTCGTTGAAGCGAGAGAACAGTTCACGCCCTGTGTCGTGGGAGCGGAGCAACTCAAGTTGACCGCACTGTTAAAGTCCCCCAGCGCTGCAATGGCCACGCTAAAGGTGGCCGTTCCCCCTGCAGAAACTGACGCAGTGGAGGGGGTGGGGGTCACCGTGAAGTTTGGTCCACACGACGGAAAATTGAAGGAAGCGATTCTTGTAGACCAAGTACTGCCGGTGGTGGGAACGTATGTGGTCGTATAAAAGAACGTGCAGTCGTCCGTCGGGTCAATCGACATGCCGCTGTAGTCGGCCCAACGGTAGGTAGTGGTTTGCGAACCAGTCGCCACGCCCGCTGTGGCTAAAATATCGATCTCACTCTCCATCGTACCGAGTGGATCAGTAGCGAGGCGGCCAGTGTAGCGAATCGATGGGCTCATGGTGGAGTCGGAAACGCTATATCCCAAAGCCATGTCGCCAGTCTGGTCCATGGCAATGCTGCCCATCCAGCGATAGCTGGAATCCGGGGCGTATGTCCCTTGCTGGTAGAGTCGGAAACCCGTCCCGGTGTTCTGCAATTCGTACCAGCGGATGCCAGTCTGGCTGGTAGTCTCCCCGAGGGTGACGGTGTGGTTGACGACCAGAGACTGGTAGCTTCCAAAATTGCGGTAGGCGAGCCGGTACATCAGCCGGTCTCCATAAGAGTCGAGCATTTGCGTCGTTCCCGTCTGCGGGATGCAGGCGCCGGTCGTATAGTTGAGTTCCGCGACGGTCTCGCCGCAGGCCTCGGTGAACGCTGCTACCGGGATATTCGTGGGGCTGGAGTTCGTCGATGAAGTGCCGAACCATGAATTAGCCGGGGTCGTCCAATCCACGTGAAACTGCCAGAGGTCGAGAGATTCATCGTTACCGTCGAAATTGAGGAAGTACCCCGGCGAGCCCGTCGGAGGAGTTGTGCTCCCATCCAAATCCCCAGGCAACAGAACTCCGTAAGAGGTGGGCGTGTTTGTGAAGCACTGCATGGCGGGTGCGTCGGCACCCGTCAGCATGGCACTGCGGTCTAACGTACAGGCTGCGGCGCCTACGAACACATTATCGTTGCCCTGGTTATAACTCAGGTAGTAAGCATCAGGCCAAACGGCCAACTTGGGGTAGTCGTCAAATAAGTCTCCGGGGGTAGGGAAAACATATAGATTCCATGCCGCATTCATTGCGTCGTCTGTGGTTGAGACCGCAACACACAGCTGATCGGGGTTGGTCCAGACCGGCATCATCATCACCCACACGCCCGCCAGCTTGTCAAATTCTACGATTTCGTCTGAGTAAGTTGATCCGCTAACATAGCAAGGTGATCCTATCGCTTGCCACAAGGTAGCCCCGGTAATCGGGCCAAGGGCCACAGCGCCGGTGGATTTGTCAAACACCGCATAGGACCGGTTCACAAACTGCACAAACTGCGTTGTCCCCACGGCCACGTTGGAGTCAGAAACAATAGCTTGAGTGCTGTAACCAGGAAAACCGGTCCCGACGCCGAGAATGTTCAGTCCAGAATTTGTGGAGAGAGTGCCAAGAGCAGCGCTAAGATTCGGTTCGTCAGATCGTTGACGCACACTATCTGGGGCCGGACTGGTGGCGCGCGGCGCGTGTATCTGCAACCTGTCATCGTCGTCGTCCGGCGAACTCATCTGCCCCGATGGCGCAGGAATAGACTCCATCTGGCTTAGCGGAGGCGCAACCGCATGCTTCACGGCCTTCACGACCATGGGATGAGGTTGGCCTTGCGCCCAACTGAAAGACGCTCCGGCAAGCAATAGTCCAGAAGCTAGAATCCAGGAAGGCCGCATTTGCATCTCTTGATGCTACCTGCAGCTGGTTTGATTGGGCAAATGATTCAATAAGCCGGTAGTCCTACAGTTTAAACAGTAGTACTACCCCCCCAAGCTCTGGGCGGAGCAACAGAAGCACTCTCAGGTCGATGATGGCGTGCAGGGCCATGGGTAGCCACAAGCTTCCGGTGGCGAGAAAGATCACCGCCATTAGCCGTGGCCCAGCCCGAATGAGACGCTGGCAACAGCTAATGCGATCCAAAGGCCGATTTGCCCGGGCTCTTCACAAAGATATCGGATCAGGAGTCAGCCATATAAAAACCTCTTCACAAATGCCTGCCGTGCAGGATCAATCAAGCAACCAGCGAGATGTTTTTATCCATGGCCGCTAAGAAACCACCACGCCGGCGTAGCCTACGACCCAGTCGCGGTCGCCGGAGACATCGCCCGAGGTCGCGTATTTCACCAGCTCAGCCGAGGTTGCGCCCAGCTTCTTGGCCGCAGTCAGCATAGCCACGGCTGGACCGAACCCGCACATGCTGATGTTCTGCTGCGTGACCACGTCGTAAAGGGCGCGGGCGTCAAGGGCGAGGATGGGTTCGATCGCGCTGTGGTCCTTCACGCGCGTGATGGCGTCGGATTCATAATGATTCATGTCGCTCGAGGCTACGATCAGGACGGGATTGTTCTGCGCCGCAATGACATCCGCAATGGCTTCGCCGAGTTGCTCGAGAGCCTCGAACTGATGAGTGCCGAGCGCGATGGGAACGAACTTGAGTTGGGGCTGGCGCATCTGTAGGAAGGGCAACTCCACTTCAGCCGCGTGCTCGTTGCGGTGGGCGGACGAATCTTCTTGCAGAAGCGGGCAGCGCTGCTTTAGAGCAGACGCGAACGAGTTGTCGATGGGGACCGTACCGAGAGGCGTCTCCCATGCGCCCTCGCTCATGATTGCCAGCGCGTGGCCCACGCCGGTGTGGTTGGGACACAGCACCAGGCAGAGGTGAGGGATCTCTAATCCAGCGAAGACAGCGCCCGCCACGTGGCCGGAATACATATAGCCCGCATGCGGAACCATGCAGCCGACAGCGCGAACTGGTTTTTGCTCCGGAGTTTGGGATAGATAGGTGCGGACTTCCTCGCGCAAATCATCAGGATCGTTGGGATAGAAGCGCCCGGCAACTGCGGGATGGCGAACAGTTGCGGTGGTCATAGCCTCTCCTACCGTCGAAACAATGTAGCCGAAATAATGCTACGAGCCGTTGTGGTTGTCGCGCAAGGCACGAAACAGGGCAGCGCTTTCTTCCAGAGTCAAGGTCTCGGCGCGGGCGGCGGGTTTCACTCGGGCCTGGGCCAGGGCGGCGCGCAGACGAGGCTCCGGGTAGTTTGCCTTCAGATTATTCCATAGGGTTTTGCGCTTTTGTCCGAAAGAAAGCTTGAGGAAGTCGATGAAGCCGTCGTTTGCGGAGCCAGCTCCGATCCCACCGTTCCCGTCGAGGCCCAGTTCTTTTTGTCGTGGCGCGATGGTGAGGCGCAGCGCGGTGGAATGCACTTTCGGCGGCGGGGAAAATGCTCCGGGCGGCAAGGTGAAGAGTTTTTCGACCCGAGCATAGAGCTGCGCGGTGGCCGAGAGCAGTCCATAATCGCGGCTGCCGGGCGCGGCGGCAATGCGATCCGCGACTTCGCGCTGCACCAGGATGACGATGGTTTCAAAATATTTGGAGTAGTCGAACAGGCGCAGCAGGATGTCAGAAGTGATGTAGTAAGGAAGATTGCCGATGACCTTTGCCGGCTCGGGGCGGAATTCGATGCCGGGCCGGCGCAGGCCGGGCTTGGGTCCGAACAGGGAATCGAAATCGATGGAGAGAATGTCGGCTTCGATGACTTCGACATTCGAGAACATGCCGAAGCGCAGGCGAAGTTGCGCGGCCAGCACGCGGTCAAGCTCGACCGCGATCAGGCGGCGGGCGCGCTTGGCCAGGAGCGAAGTGAGAACGCCGCGTCCGGGGCCGATTTCGAGCACGGTGTTTTGCGATACGTCGCCGAGGGCATCGACGAGTTGCGGGGCAAAGCTGTCGCTGACGAGGAAATGCTGTCCCAACTTGGGCTTATGTTGAGGACGGCGTGTGGACACGACCTTCGGCACGTTGACCCTCTTTTCCCCGGACATATAGACTGAGGTATGTCCCGCAACATATTCCATCATATCGTGCGCCCGCGAAAAGCGGGTCTCCCGGGAGGGATTCATGCATATCGCGTTTGTGGCTTCGGAAGGCGTGCCTTTTTCAAAAACCGGCGGATTGGCCGACGTGGTGGGCGCATTGCCGCGCGCGCTGGCGGCGCTGGGGCATCAGGTTAGCGTGTATTTGCCGCGTTACCGGCAGACCAAGCTGGCCGACCCGGCGACGGTGGTGCGCAGCATCACCATTCCTTTCGACGACAAGTATCGCTTTGCCTCGGTGGTGACGCGGTGGAAGCCAGTCCGGCGTGCGCTTTTATTTCGTCGACTATCCCGAGTACTTCGATCGCGATGCGCTTTATGGCACGCCCGCGGGAGACTATCCCGACAATGCCGAGCGCTTCGCGCTGTTTTCCCGCGCGGTGCTGGAGGCGACAAAAATTCTGGGCGTGCCGCAGGTTTTTCATTGTCACGACTGGCAGTCGGCGCTGGTGCCGGTGCTGCTGCGCACGGTTTATGCGGAGGATCCGGCGTTTCGCGATGTGGGCACCGTGTTCACCATCCACAACATCGGCTACCAGGGACTTTTCCCGCCGGAGATTCTGCCGTTGCTGATGCTGCCCTGGGATCTGTTCACCATGTCGAAGATGGAATTCTTTGGGCAGGTGAATTTTCTGAAAGGCGCGCTTACTTTTTCGGACTTCATCACTACCGTGAGCCGGAAATACAGCCAGGAGATTCAGACTGCGGAATATGGTTTTGGACTGGAGGGCGTGCTGCGCGAGCGCGCAGCCACGGTTACCGGCATTTTGAACGGCGTGGATTATGACGAGTGGAGTCCGCAGGCGGACAAGTTTATCGTGGCAAAATACTCGCCTCAGGATTTTTCCGGCAAAGCGCAATGCAAGCAGGATTTGTTGACTGCGTTCGGCGTGAAGAACGCCGATCCCAAGATTCCTGTGATCGGCATTGTGTCCCGCTTCGCCGCGCAGAAAGGGTTTGATCTGATCGCGCAGATCATGGACCGGCTGGCGCGCGAAGAGATGATCGTGGTCGCACTCGGCGCTGGCGACAAACAGTATGAAGAAATGTTTGTCCGCCTCAACAAGCAGTTTCCCAACAAGATCGCGGTGAAGGTGGCTTACGACAACGCCATCGCGCACAAGATCGAAGCCGGGTCTGACATGTTCTTAATGCCTTCAAAATATGAACCTTGCGGTCTAAACCAGATCTACAGCTTGAAGTACGGCACGGTGCCAATCGTGCGAGCGACTGGCGGCCTCGACGACACCATCGAGCCCTGGGATGCGCGCTCCGGCAAAGGCACCGGATTCAAGTTCACGGAATACAGCGGCGAGTCTTTGCTGCTGACCATCAAGCATGCGCTGCAGGCCTATCGCGACCAGACTTCATGGCAAGTGCTGATGCGCAATGGCATGAACAAGGATTTTTCCTGGAATGCTTCGGCGCGGGAGTATGGGAAGATCTATGACCGGGTGAAGCAGATTCGCGCGGCGGCGCCTGCGCACGAAAAAGTCTGGTCTAGAAAATCCCCGAGGCCTTGCTCCACCCAAGCAAAGCGCAGGGATCTTGGTTTCTGCTATTGCCCGTAGGTTACGGCTACGCAAGCAAAGACCAAGATCCCTCGCTTCGCTCGGGATGACAACCGTTGGCTCGGGATGACAACCGTTCGGTCGGGACTACAAACCCGAACGAGACAACGCCCCGAACCCGGC
>CAWEBA010000006.1:0-78044 GCA_963807145.1 uncultured Acidobacteriaceae bacterium
GGCATTGCTTGATTTGGGGCCGTTGTCGCGTCCGGGCGATGGTGACACCGTGAATGCCACGTGGGCAGGTAAGAAGTTCGAGCAGGAGGGCGGAGCGAGCTATCGAGAAATCCTGGACACGGCCGATTGGGACCATTCGTTAGCCGTAAATACTCCGGGACAAAGCGGACAGCCGGGATCGTCCCATTACTCGGATCTGCTTCCGCTATGGGATGAAGGCGAATATTTTCCGTTGCTCTATTCGCGCAAGGGAGTGGAGCTGAACGCCCAGGATCGGTTGACGCTTGCGCCGAAGTGAGTTCCCAGTTGTAACTTATTGAATATACATATGCTTATTGGTCAGTCGGCGGTTCCGAAGTAGCGGCTGGTCATTCCTGGTCGCCGAGGGTAGAATTGTTTCAGCATCCACGAAGATGCTGAGCAGGCTCTATCCGGCCGAGCCGGAGGGGCACTGGAGGCCATGATGAGTCTCACCCCGATCGGCGGGCGTCCGGATTTTCCGAGTCCGGGCACGACCCGCGAGAAGATCACTACCGCTTCCCTGCGGGAACGCAAACTCCGACACGAACCGATCACCTGCCTCACCGCCTACGATTACGCCACTGCGCGCCTGGTGGATGAAGCTGGCATCGAGATGATTCTGGTCGGCGATTCCCTTGCCCAAACCATTCTCGGCTACGAAAACACGCTCTCGGTCACCATGGACGAGATGCTGCATCACGTGAAGGCGGTTCGCCGAGGCGTGAAGCATGCGCTGCTGCTGGCCGACATGCCTTACGGGTCTTATCAGGTTGACGCCCAACGACGCTCTACGTAACGCTACGCGCTTTGTAAAAGAGGGCGGCGCGGAAGTGGTGAAGATCGAAGGCGGCGAAAAGCGTGCCGACCTGATTCGCCGCATCATTGATGCCGAGATTCCCGTGGCTGGCCACATCGGGCTGACGCCGCAATCGGTTAATACGATGGGCGGCTACAAGGTGCAGGGGAAAGATCTCAGCGGCATTGAGCAACTTATGCGCGATGCCGTGGCTCTCGACCGCGCCGGCGTGTGCTGCATCGTGCTGGAAGGGATTCCGCGCGAAGTGGCGGCGATGATTACGGCCGAGGTTGGCACGCCGACCATCGGAATTGGCGCCGGTCCGGAGTGCGACGGCCAGGTGCTGGTGTTCCACGACCTTGTCAACCTCACATTTACCGCGCCGGCGAAGTTTGTGCGCCGCTACGGCGATGCGGCCGGCTCTGATCAGCGGCGCGGTGCGCGCGTTTCGGGCTGACGTGAAATCGATGCAGTATCCGTCAGATGAGGAGTCCTATCATCTGCCTCGGGAGACGAAAGCCGGGCTGGACACGGTGCTGGCGCGGAAACGGGCGCTGCGGCGGTAGAAAATGCTTGCCACGGATTTACACGGATCTCACGGATGGAGCTGAGACCGGCTTCGAGCATCGCGGGCTGCGTTGGTGCTAGGCTATATTTGTCAGGAGGTCGTTATGACTCACTTCTTGCCTGGTTTTTTTCTGCCGTTTCTCGGCTTTGGGTTCGTCATGTATTTTCTGCCTTCGATCCTTGCGCTTTGCACGCAATAAGCGGGATACGACTGCGATTGTGCTGCTGAATTTTTTTCTGGGCTGGACGATGATCGGATGGGTGGTCGCGTTGGTCTGGGCGGTGAAGACGGACGTTCCTGCGGTGGTGCGGTGAGTATTTTTCACCGTCTCGCGCCGACTCGGGCGAACCGGTCTGGCATCTGTTTTGATGATGAGCTTCGGGCTTGCCTGCTCGCAGCGGAACGCGCCACCGCCGCCGGATGCGGCGACACTTCTGCAGGCCGTTGCGGCCGCCGATCCGGCGAAGTATCCATCGCTGCAAGAAACCAGGCATTGGAGCAATCCCTATCTCGTCATTCGTCCAGAGTCGGTAGGTCTGCTCACCAGCATGACCGCGAATGAAGAACAGATTTTGAAGCCGGAAGAAGTTTTGAACGCGCTGGCGCGGTTGCCCGCATCCGCCTGGCCTTACGGGCGCGCGGTCGCGATCCTCGTGGATGAGAAACCTACTGCTTCCGAAGCGGACAAGATCGCGATTCGACGAAACCGCGGTATTGTCGCCGGCGACCTCGAGGGCGCGCACGTCGCGATCGATTGGATCTCCACCCCCTGAAGCAACCTTCCCGAGCGATGAAGATCTACGAGACCATCGAAGAGATGCGGGCGGCGTGCCGTGCAGCGCGGCGCAGCGGCCAGCGATTGGGATTCGTGCCCACGATGGGAGCGCTGCATGAAGGGCACTTGTCTTTGGTTCGAGCGGCGAAAGCTGCTTGCGATATTGTGGCGGCGTCGATTTTTGTAAACCCCACGCAATTTGGGCCGAACGAAGATCTGGCGAGATATCCGCGAGATTTCGACCGCGACCGCAACTTGCTGGCGAAAGAAGGAGTGGAATTGCTCTTCGCTCCGTCGGTTGAAGAGATGTATCCCGCAGGCGCGGTGACCTGGGTTACGGTGGAAGGGCTGAGCGGCAAGCTGGACGGGCGTTCGCGGCCCGGACATTTTCGCGGGGTCACGACAGTAGTAGCCAAGCTGTTTCACATTGTCGAGCCGGATGCGGCCTTTTTCGGGCAGAAGGATGCGGCGCAGTTGGCAATCATCCGCCGCATGGTGCGCGACCTTAAGTTTCCCGTGGAGATTGTCGCGGGTGCGATTGTGCGTGAGGCGGACGGATTGGCCATGAGCTCGCGCAACGGCTATCTTGACTCGCGCGCAGCGGCAACAGGCGCTGGTGCTGCATCGTGCGCTGATGAGAGTGAAAAAGTCGTGGGAAGCCGGCGAGCGCGATGCGGCAAAGCTTGCAGCTGCCGGTCGCGAAGAAATTGCAGGAGAAAAATCTGTGCGCCTCGACTACTTCGAGATCGTCGACCCAGAGAACCTCGATCCAGTCAAGAACCTCGCCGGCGGCGCGCTGGTCGCGGTGGCGGCATTCGTGGGAACAACGCGGCTTCTCGACAATATTTTGCTTCCGAAATGCCCCTGACTAATGCTGCGGACGAGCGGCGTCAGAAGCTGGCTGCGAGGCTGCCGATGAGGCGAAAGAAGGAGCCAGCGGATCGCGCACCAGCCTGTCACGCACCATGGTTTCGATTTGCTCCCAGAGGTGAGGATCGCATTCGCTCTGCATGTGGTCGGGAATGAAGAAGCGATCAGCCCAGGGAGCGCCGGGGCACTGCACTGGATTCTTTCTGTAATCCACAAGATAGTTTCCCAGGATCGCAGTTCTATCGGGGTCGGCGGCGGCGATCCTGCGGCCGGCCGTGGATGATGCCATGCGGCTGGTAAAAGTTCACGGCCTCGGCGACGTTGGCAGGAATGACGGAATCGTTCTGCCAGAGTTTGGCGACGCTGTCGACCTGGACGGTGAGCATAACCGGGACGCCCACGCGCTGCAGGTCGCGGGCCAGCAACACGGCCGCGGATGCTCCCCAGCTGTGGCCAAAGAGAATAATGCGAGCTCGAGCTTTTTCTTCCGCGGAAAGAACGCCGTCGCGATTGGTATCGAGAAGGCGGAGGATAGCGTCGTAGGCTTGCTTCCTGCGGCGGTTCTCAAAAACCCGGACATAAGTATCTTTGGAGAAGGTTCGCCGAATCTGTTGTGCGAACAGAACCGGACCCTGGTGCGGGTTGTCATGCCTGACAAAACCGCCCACGAAGCCGATCACAATGTTCGAGGGAGCCACAGTCTGGGGCCGCACTGAATCCACGGCTCGGGAGAGTTGCGGCACAGTTGCGGCTAGAATCGTGAGAGCGATGAGCGAAGCGCGAAATAGACTGAACCAGCGCATGCAGGTTCCTGCGTACTGAGATGATCTGTTCCGTTCGGAGGATGCTGAAAAAACCGACCAGGGCGGAACACGGGCGGGCGTTTCAGCGAAATGCCTTGAGCAGAGCGGCTTTCCGCCATTTGGCCCGAGGGACAGTCTACACCCGTTTGTCAAATTTCCGACGGACTTCAGCTTCGGGTAGGTGTTTTTCGTCCGGAAACGAACGCGTTTCCTGCGAGGATGTAGCGCAGCCGCTTGTCGGCTGCCTTGCTGATGCCAATGCGGGGGGTGGTTTTGATGTTTCTGGCGTGGAAGCCGTCGTCCCCGATCCACAAGCCGGAATGAGGCGAGGTCAGATCGCCGCCGTTGTCGCGGGTGCGGGTGATGCCGAACGCTTCGGCCAGGCGTCCGGGGCCGCTGGTGAGGCGAATCAGATCCCGCGGTCCGTGCACTTCGATTTTTCGCGCCCGCGCCATCTCTTCGATGCCGCGCAACGGCTCGACTGCCCGGAACAGCACGCCTCCTGCCTTGCCATCGCGCTCGCACGATACATTCAGGCAGTAATGATTGCCGTAGATGAAATAAACGTAGGCGTAGCCGGGAGGTCCGAACAGGACTGCGGTGCGGGCGGTGTTGCCGGCGGCGGAGTGGGACGCGGGATCGTTTATTCCGAGATAAGCTTCGACCTCGACGATGCGAGCGGCGAGCAACTGCCCGTCGCTCTGGCGCACTAGCACCTTGCCGAGGAGTTCGCGAGCCACGGGCCGCGGCTTGCGCGCGAAGAAGGCGCGATTGAGAGGCTGAAGTTTTTCCCGATCGACTTTAGCTTGGCGGTGTGCCCATGCCAGCAGAATCTTAAACGCAAGACGGGGCTTTCGCGCAGCTAAATTGGCCTGGGTTCCGTATTCCTGGCGGCCGTGACGTTGGAGGGCGAATCGTCGAACGATCTGCCCGGTTCAAAAGCCAATTTTTCGTGCTTCGAGCCAACTTTCCTTATGATGTCGTGCCAGCCGTCGTCCCAGCTGATACGAGCCTCTCCATCAACCAAAACCCACCTGCCGTGGCTCTCGCCATGCGTCTTCTGGGCTTCGCCGTCGGCTTCAAGCGTGATATAGAAATTGCCGCCGTCTCCACCCATGCCCACCTCCCACTTGCCCACGAAATGGTTCCGGCTGGGTAAGGAAGCACTGTCGGCGGGTTCGAAATCAATGCGAGCGATGGTGGCAGGAAGGTTCTGCTGGTGTCCATCTTTGAAGACGATCACGACGGGAGACTTGAAGTCGATGCGCGCAATCTCCGCGATGTCAAGGGTTTGGCGGCGTCCGTCTTTGAAAACGACAGCGAATGACCCAGAGTTATCGGCTGCCGAAGCAGTCCCGACAGGCTACCGGCGGCGGCAAGCACGAGTATGCCGAGAATCGAGACGGCTTTCACAGTTTTGCGCATGGTTGTTCTCCCGCGGAGTCTGCAAGGAGCACGAACAGTGCTTCCTGGATGATGGTACGCTCTGAGGCGCAAGTTTGTTCCACGCGTGGTTCGGTCTATGCGGCGCCTTTCGCCGATTCTTTCAGGTAAGCCAGCACATCTCCCGCGTGACCTTCGGCCTTCACCTTGGGAAAGATGTGCTGAATCTTGCCGTCTGGTCCGATAACGAACGTGGTCCGGACGATGCCCATGACTTTCTTGCCGTACATGTTCTTTTCCTGCAACACGCCAAAGGCGTCCGCGACTTTTTTGTCAGCATCGGCCAGCAGAGAGAAGGGCAGCTGGAATTTCTCCTGAAATTTCTTCTGGGCTTTGGGCGTGTCGGGCGAGATGCCGAGTAACACGGCGCCGGTTTTCTGCATCTGTTTGAAGGTGTCGCGGAACTCGCAGGCCTCGATGGTGCAGCCGGGAGTGTCTGCGCGAGGATAAAAATAAAGCACGACAACTTTGCCGCGCAGACCTTTCAGCGAGACTTCCTTTCCGTTCTCGTCCTGCAAAGTAAACTCGGGAGCCTTATCATTGACGTTGATGCTCATGATCGCCTCATTTCTCGTTTTCAGGGAAGGGTTAGGGTTGAAGATGGCGTCTGCAGTCTCGGCATCATTGCGGCCGAGGGCCGAACGACTTATGTCCAGAAGGTTCTTATACCGCAGATTGGGGTTCGCCGTCATCGTCGTTCTGGCGTTTTTTGCCGTGACGGTTCCGCGAGGGTTAGCGCAGGGAAGGCCTGAACTTAAGCGCCCGGAGCCCGACGTTCCCCAAGAGAAGCCTCCCGAAGCCAAGAAGAAACCCGTCAAAGGGCCGCGCGCGGTGGCGGTTTTGCAGCTCACGGGCGGGAAGGCGACGTTAATACCGATCGCAATTCTGGTCGATGGCAAATTTCATGATGCCAGCGAATATAAGGCGGATCCGGTGCCGATGGCGCTGGATTCCGGCACGGTCTATGAGGCAGAGGACTCGGGGGACTCGCTGGGACTATTTACGGTGAGTGGAGCGCTGCACAGCAAGACTCCAGGCGCGCGCGCAGCCGTGGTTCGGCGCGGGTTCCTACGTGCTCAACGGAACCGAGCCGGCGAATGCCCCGCACAAAGCGGAAAACGTGCCGGTGGGGCTGAATAGCGGCGATAATGACGCGCCGCCGCGCCTGACTCGAGAAAAGTCGTCGCAGCCCGCGGCGCCGTCGAGTCCGAGTTCCGGGTCGGCCGGCAATGCTCCGGCTTCTACTGCTCCGCCTTCTAGTTTGTTTATATTTACTTCGCCTTCTACTACTTCGGCGGGGACGGGATCATCGGGGCAGCCTGCCGCTACAAACGCGCCGGCTACGACTCCTGCGAGTGGTTCTTCTGGCAGCGGTGCGCCTGCCGGACAGACTCCTGCAGCTCCATCGACGTCGGGCAAACCTGCGGATCAGAGTGCCAAGCAGCAAACGCCGCCCACGGCAGTGCCGACTTCACCAGGTCAAACTTCGCCAAGTCAAGCGTCACCAGGTTCTCAGGCCCCGGCATCGCAAAGTCAGGCAGCGCAGGGTCAAACGGGAGATTACTATCGCCCTACGCTGCGACGCGGCAAACCTATGGAGGGGCCGCCGCCGGATCAGGACGTCGAAGCGGCGCCGAGGACCGGTAAGCCTGACTCCCCGGCAAGCGCAGTTGCTCCAGCCGCGGTGCCGGTGAAACTTGTGCCGGCAATCTCCGATGCGGGCGGGCCGGAACCAAAGTCCTATAAGTTTTTCTGGAAGACTGGCGAAGAGGACGAGCGGCGCAATCAGATGCTTGCCCTGGCGGGAGCCGAGATTCAGGCTTACGTGAAGGCGCTGGCCAGAAATCAAATTCCGGCGAACCCTCCGGCAAAGGCGGCTACCGCGCGGCACAAAGCTCCGGCAAAGCCGATTCAGCCGGTGCTGGAGAATGTTCAATTCCGTGCTTTCGATGTGTGGTCGAACAACCAGATCGTGATGATCCTGACCGCGGATGCGCACTTCCCTTCTGCGCCGGGAGCGACCGCCGAGCCGGAAGAGTATTCCATTACGCTGGTGACACGAACTGACATCTACGGTGATCTGCGCAAGCTGTATTCAGGAGTGACCGACAAGTTTCACCTCGACGTAACCCCGCGGATGGAATTGATTGATGTCGTGGATGCGGACGGAGATGGTCGTGGCGAATTGTTGTTCCGCGAGACCACGGATGCCGGTAAAGGGTACGTAATCTATCGGGCGGGCGCAGACAAGCTCTTCAAGATGTTTGACAGTCTGGGCGAGGAGGAATAGCGGCCTTCAGTTCTCAGCTCTCAGTTAACGCTTTTGGGCAATTACTGAGAACTGAGAACTGTCTCTAGGTTTCGATGCCTACGTGGCAGACGCGGCCGACCAGGTAGTCGGAGGCGGACTTGCCATCTTCCATGGCTATGACTTCGATGGGAAACTCCTGATTGTGGGGACGCAGAATCAGATGATTGCCGGCAGTTTCCACGTATTTCACCGTGCAATTATCGTTCTTGAGAACGGCGTACATATTGAACTCGCCCTTGCGATAAGGCTTGAGCGAGTTGTAATGGCGATCGATTAGGAGTGTGGCTCCGGGAAGCAGACGAGGATACATACTCATGGCTTCGCGGTTGTCTACCTTGATGAGGACAAAACGTTCCCACTGCCGGCGATCGCCTTCGGTCTCTGGCTTCAGCTTCTTAAGAAAAGTTTTCTTAAATTTCAGGATTTCTTTGACGTCCATGCTGGTGATGAGGGGATGAGTGGCGGCCACGGTTCCGTCGGTTAAGAGAACGTTCTGGAATTCGTCGTTGCTGGGAGGCAGGATAGAAGCGCGTTTGTTGACCTCAGAGGGATCGAGCAGATCGAGCACGGAAAGATGCTGGACGGCGAGGACCCGGTCCATGCCCTCAAGGCTTAAGCCGCGCTTACGATTCAGGAAGTTGGAAATGTGAGCCTGTTTAAAGCCAGTTTGTTGCGCCAGCCGAAGTCCGGTCAGGTCGCCTTCGTCGATGCGCTCCCAGAGCGTTTTGCGCAGGTTGTCTTGCAATACGCGGAATTTCATGGCAGGGAGTATAGCACGGCGAGGTATAGCACCATGCTAAGTGGAGGGATTTCCACAGACCCTTTGGTCTAACGACCTTGACTCGGAAAATTGGCAGCTATACGATCGCGATATTGTATAACCCAACTTCTCCCTCAGGGACCTTCCGTCATGACCGGTTTAGATAACTGCAACGAAGCAAAGAACTTTGTCGAATTTCGCCGGAAAGTGCGCGCGGCCGAGGTGCTTTCCGGCTCCATGCAAAACCTGTTGAAACTGCTGCAGTTCAGTGGACGAGTCAGTGTAGTTTTGCAAAATGGCCGAGTGCTGAAATCGGGGTATGAGGAAGGATTTTTTCGCCAGCACGAACCGGGTTCTGGTCTCGAGCCCGGGGTGGCGATCGAACCGTAAAAGGTTTCTGGCAAGCGGGTTACTCGTTTTGCCGGATGTGTAAGTTTAGCAAAGCACGATCGAGCAGCAAGTTGGACAAGTAAATAGCTCAAGCAGGTCATCGTAAGAGAAACGAGCCCTGCGTTCGGTTCCCGCTCGAGGAGCGGCAGCCGGCGCAAGGCTTTTTTTTTCGGCTGCAGCCTTCGGGCTTCGGTAAATGCGCTTCAACCGCAACACACCGGTTCGCAATGCGAGCCCGGAGCCGAGGAGAAGTGATGAAAGCAAAAGCAAAAGCAAAGACAAACGACGAGGTTCGGCAAGAAGAGCGGCTTGAACTGAAGTATTGCGAACGCTGTGGCGGGTTGTGGCTGCGTCCCGTGGATAGTGGGCAAATTTATTGCGTGGGTTGCGGGCGCGAGATGGCTCAACTGCCGGCGGCTTCGCGGGAACCGGAAACCGCCCAGTTGCCGCGTGGACCGCGACGGGGCGCGGATGACGGCGACTGCGACAGCTACGAGGGAGACCAAGAGCAGGATCTGGATGCGTCGGCAGGTGTGGCATGAACGGCTTGGTGGATTGGATTGGGGCAGAGGCGGATGACTCTGCCCCGGAAGATGCGCTTATCTCGGGCTTACCGCCGGCACCCGAGGATGAGCGGGCTCTCGGGAAACCTCCGGCGGCATGTGAGAAGTTGCCGACCCACAACTTTCCGGCGGAGCTGAATGTTCCGGAAGGTGCTCCGCCGGGAGATGCTGGTCTTGATGACGCGGGTCTGGAGGACGATCCTCTGGATCGCAATCCTGATTTGTGGCTTTATCGAAAGCGCACGGTGGGCCTGTTGCGGCGCTACATGCGCTTTTCGTTAGAGACCGGGCGGTTGCCATCGTTTGTGGGGAGAGAGTTCTTCCGCGCGAAGGTGACGTACTACACCGCTACTACGTTCGAAGACCGGGTCATCTTCGTGCGGGACGTGGAGAAGTGCCTGGATCGGCTGGAGTACTGGGATCAGCAATTAATCGTGCGCATCATTCTGCAGGAACATGGCCAGGAGCAAACTGCACGCATTCTGCAATGCAGCCGCAGTTCGGTTGCGCGGAGATTGCCGGAGGTGCTGGATCTGCTGAGCGAAGACTTTCTCAAAGTGGGATTGCTGGCCGGGCTGCCCTCGAGGAGGGAGTTTTCGCAATGACAAAAATCTTGTCAAGAGGGCAATTCGATCGAAAAATGCGCAAGTTGTTGATGACATGGCAAATATAAATTTGCAAAACCTGACACAAACACCCATTGCAAAATGCTATTCTGAATATATAGAGTAAAAAAAAAGGAAATGCTCTAGCAATTTTTCGGGGCGCGCTGAAAAGCGCGCCTTTCGTTTTTTGGGCCGAAGAGCCCAATTTGCATCGCAGCTCCGCGCACTGGCGGCGTGGAATCTGCGGGTTAAGTCGCTGCTGACTCATGAGATTGCCTGACGCGGCTGAAGCCGGGATTCGGACGACGCCGACAGTTTTGGGGAGGGCGAGCCGTGAGCATCAAGAAGAAGGCAAAGGGAAAAAGCAAAGGGACAGCGAAGAAAGCAGCGAAGAAGAAAGCTTCGGCGAAAACGAGAGCTCCTTCGAAAAAGAAGGGCAAAGATATTGTCCAGGTACGCGAGAACATCAACGAACTGGTGAAGGACTCGGCGAAGGATATTGCGACCGAGGTGATTAAAGTGGCGAAGACGGGGCAACTGGCGTCGGCGAAATATTTGTTTGAGGCGGCGGGAATATATCCGGCGACCGAACAGACAACCGTGAATCCGATCGAACGTTCACTGGCTCATACTTTGCTTACCCGCATGGGATTGCCATTAGATCCGGTGATTTGTGACGAGGAGCCGATACCAGCTGTATTGCCTAGCGGCGCGAAAAACAAGTGCGCTGAGACCAACGCGCTGGACGATGCTGAGGAAGATCCGGGGGGAGAACGACAGAGAGAGTCTGCTGTGCCAGAAAACGAGCAACGGTTCGACGTTTTGGGCCGGGAGGATACCGTAAAATGAAGCGCGGGAGTTTCAATTCGAGAGAAATGGACGGTCGGGACGCGCTGTCGGTTTCTCCACGGGTGGAACCGGGCGGGAGCAAGCTGCGGAATGCTGATCCGTGGTTGGACGGTTGGGGCCGCGGGTTGATGGTGATCGACGGCGTCCCAATGGTGGAGTATCCCCGGGATGTCCGGCGGAACCTACAGGCGGGCAATTATGGAAGTCTGGCACGGCGCAGGTTTGGGATGGATATAACGTGGCTGGACGGCCGGATCGCGGTCGGGGGCGGAATCTGGTCGCCGGAGAACATGGCGAAAGTGTCGCTTGCCGGGATCACGCATATCATCGATATGCAGATCGAGTTTGATGACACGCCGCTGGCGAAGCCGCACGGGATAGCAGTGCTCTGGAATCCCGTGGATGATGACTTCGAGTTCAAGCCTCGGGAAGTGTTTGAGTGCGGAGTGAAGTTTGCACTGGAGGCCCTGGAGGATCCGAAGGCGAAGCTATTTATCCACTGCGCAGCCGGAGTACACCGGGCTCCGATGATGACGCTGGCGTTGTTGGGAGTAATGGGGTGGACGGTGGATGATGCCATGGATTTGATCGAGGTAAAACGACCGGTGGCTGATTTTGCCGAGGTTTATGTGCGAAGCGTGGAAGAGTTCTTGAAGGGGCAGAAATAGCGAGCGGGTTTTTGGGGCCTGCAGCGGTAAGCAGCTCCAGTAAGGTGCTCCAAGAACAAAATCGGGCAGTGGTAGTTGTCCCGCCGGGCTTGTGGTAGCCGCGGGCGGGCAAGGGGTCCTTCGACTGCGGTTGTACTTCGCATTCGCGAAGTACAACCTTCGCTCAGGACGACAAGAGTGAGTTTGAGGAGGAAGTATGTTTCTAACACGCCGTCCTGCGGGACGGATTTTTTATTTGGTGCTGACGGTGGTGGTCGCGGCGACAGGCATTCGTCTGCACGCGGCTCCGCAGAGTGGGCCGGCGCTTACCAGCGTGGTCGACACCGTCTACATGGCGGATGGCAGTGACGCCCAAGGCACGCTGGTGATTACCTGGCCGGCGTTTGTGGCGGCGAGCGGGTCGGCGGTGGCGGCGGGGTCGTTGAATGTGACGCTGGGATCGAATGGCGCCTTGAACGTAGCGCTGGCGACCAACGCGGGCGCGACTCCTGCGGGCGTTTACTACACCGTGGTCTATCAGCTGCAGCCCAGCGAAGTGCGAACGGAATATTGGGTGGTGCCGACGAGTTCTCCGGCCACACTGGCGCAGGTGCGGACTACACCGGGATCGGGAACGGCGGCGCAGCCGGTATCGGCGCAGTACGTAAATTCGGCACTGGCAGCGAAAGCGAACGACAATGCGGTGGTGCATCTAGCCGGGACGGAGACGGTGACTGGAATCAAGAGTTTTTCTGCTCCACCGAATGTGCCGACGCCGGTAGGTACGGGCGATGTGACGAATAAGGCGTATGTAGATGCGGCGATCTCAAATGTGGGGGCAGGGAATTATTTGCCAACGGCGGGTGGAGCGATGACCGGGCCTCTAACGCTGAGTGCCAGCCCGACGGCGCCGCTGCAGGCAGCTCCGAAGCAATACGTAGATTTGACGGCGGCATCAAAGGCTAACCTGGTGAGCGGTCTTGTGCCAACGAGTGAGTTGGGGAGTGGAACGGCTTCATCGCTGAATTGCCTGCTGGGAAGTGGGGCGTGGGGATCCTGCGGGTCGAGCGCGAACGCAACGGAGATTCAGAGCGTGCCGGTGGGATCGACGACGCCCGCGAACGGGCAGGTGCTGACGTATTCTTCGTCGGCGGGGCAATATGCGCCGGCGACGCCGAGCGGGGGGGCGGGCGGCTTGTCAGTGAGTCCATCGGTGAGCCAGAACGTGGTGCAACCGGGCGGTACGGCGCTGACGGCGAACAATTTCAACAACATTACTTATTCCGTACCCAGCTACAACTGGTCCCAGAATCCCAGCGGAACGATTGCGGTGGGATCGAACACGGTCACGCTGAGTCCGTGTCCGATAGGGCTAACGGTCAACAGTCCGGCGGGGGCGCAGACGTTTGTTTATATCTCAGGTGTGGGGATACCGGAAGCGGTGTTGATTACTTCAACCACTTGTGCGCAGGCGGGAGGAGCAGGCGGAAGCATAACGTTCACTGCAGCTAACACTCACGGCTCCGGGTATACGGTTGGATCGGCCTCGCAAGGAGTGCAGGAAGCGATCAACGCAGCGTCGTTCCCGCCGAATTACGCCGGCGGTAGTGCGGAACTGGGCTCGGTTGTGATCGCGCCGGCGCAGTACACGTGGCAGGCGCGGGTGACGGTTAGCGCGCCGAACATGGTGTTGGATTTCTCGGGCTCAGTCATAAGCTGCGCGATGGCCGACACGTGCCTGTTCATCGGAAGTAATGCGCACGCTACTTATGTGTGGGACGTCACGGTGGAACATTTTGTGGGAGAGGCGGCTTGCAACAATTGCAATTATCCGATGATCGAGGACCAAGCCCAGAAGACCCATTTCATCGAGATTGGATCCGCAAGTCCTTTTCCCGTGGGCAGCGCTACCAACGGGAGTTCGTTCGGGTCGCTGATTCAAGTGGATAACGACCAGGCGGCAATTATCGATGGGCTGTCGACCTATCAGGCGCGGTGGTATCACTGCACGTCAACGTTCTGTTCGGTTGCTGTGAAAGGAGCCGGCGGCAGCGGCAATGCTGGAGTGCTTTACATCAAGAATGCCAATCTCAGCCTCAACTGCGGAGCGAACGGGGTTGACAATCAGAATGCGAACACGCTGCGAATCTCAGATTCAGTAATTCAAGGTCAGGCACAGTTTGCCGTGCGGTCGGCTGGGGTCTACTCCAATGTTCCCAATGTGGAGTTAGATAATGTTTACGGTGAGGTCGCGGGTTGCGCGAACAGCAATCCCCTCGGTTTGGGCGAAGCCGGGTTGATTGTGGAGGGTGGATTCGCTTCGGTAAAGAACTCGGTGGGGCCGGTAGGGTCGGCCCCCGTGTTTGCCAATACCGGAACAACGCAATACAACTACTACGTGGTTGCCCGTAGTTCCGTGAACGGACCCAGCGCCCCATTCCTGGCGGGGATCGCGCTCACCAATCAGACTGGAAGTATTTCTGTGGTGTGGCCACAGTTCGGGACTACGGGCACGATTACCTATGATGTAATCCGGACCTCCGGACAAGCAAATAATCCCGCACCCTACACAGCGATTTGTACGGGCGGCGCGACGACGGCCTGCGGATCGGTCGCGACGGGATTGACTGCGGGATCGGCTTGCGCGGCAGTCGGTTCGACCAACCTTTGCAGCTTCAGCGACACGGCCTCGACCAGCACGACGAGTTATACGGTAACGAGTCCCGCCAACTACTGGCCAGCCTTACCTTTCTGGAACGGTTCGGTGATTTACACGACACCTGGGGATGTTGTGAGCTCGGGGCCAACTCCCGGTGGTGTGTATTTTGATCGCTTCGGGGACAATGTGGCGAACTCGGCACTAAATCCTGTAAGCCAAATGGTGAGCAGTTTCGGGGCTTCGATCCCAAAGTTCTTCGCACTCGATTGCAATGGAGTCTATGGCGGAACGTGGGTCACCTGTCTCGAAGACACGCAAGGGAGTCAGGCCGGAACCACTCTGCTACTTGCCGGAGCCTACAACGGCCCCGATGTTTCTGGGAGTAAAGGGCGGTTGAATTTTGAAGAGGGGTTGTACGGCGTGATCGCCGGTGGCCACAAGATTACGCTGGTTGACTCGAATCCCACCAAGACTTTGAGTACAGCCGGAATGCGGCCTACCTATGATGCCAATGACACCTATGTCGGGCTGGACAACGCATCGGCGGGTTCCGCATCGAATGCGCAACTGGCATTTGGGGCGCCGGTCGCGATCTCGAACTACATTGGCAATGCGGGAGATAACGTCAGCTTTCTGGAACGGTTGACGGCTTCGCTGAAAACCTTCAACGTGCCGGTTAAGGTCAACGGGAATCTGACGGTGACGGGAACCTGCACGGGATGCGGCTCAGGGGTGGTGAACAGCGGGACGTCGACGCAGCTTGCGCTTTACTCCGCGAACGGAGCGGCGGTGAGCGGGGACAGCGCGCTTACGGATACCGGGTCGACGCTGAACTATACGGGAAGTAATGGGATTATGGCGGCGGGGGGAACGTTCAGCGGGAATGTGACGGTGAATGGGCAACTGCTGGTAGCGGGGCCGTGGACGGTGAGTTCGCCGGTGCCGGGGGCGGCGATGGCGGCGGCGGGCGCGGGAACATCGGCGCTGGGGATCTCAAACGACGGGAACTTTTATATTTCGGCGAACGCCGGGACTCCACAGAAGGTGGCGACAACGGCGACGAGTTCCTACTTCTCGAATCTTTTCCAGGAAGATGCGAATGACCTGGGCGAATACGTGGTCGGAGGGGTAGCGCAGAATCTGCACGTGTATTCGAGTTATACGAACAGCTCGACGTGGCAGCGGATATCGATGGGATATGACGCGGGCGACCAATATTCAGTGCTGCGCAGTGAAAGTTCGCCTACGGGAAGTGCGTATGGACTGGGCTTCTGGATCAACAATGGATTGAAGTGGGTGATCGATGCGTTCGGGAATTTGAAACCCTGGACCGACCAGACTTATAACGTAGGCTCATTCAACAACGGAAGCGACACGGGGCTGCGACCGGGGACGGTTTATGTCGCAGGAAACGCCACGAGTGGAAGCGGCTTTGAACTGGGGAAGTTTGCCAGCGAGAGTTACGAACTTTGCAATGACACGACGACGGGGACGATTATCAATGGGTTGGCTGTGCTGACCGCGGCAGGTTGCGCGGTTTCGTCCTCGAGTGCGCTGACTAGCGGAGCTATCGGAGTAGTGATTGCCACCCCGGGCACTTCCGGGGTGGTTACGCTGGCAAAGGCTGGATCCGCCTATTGCAGCTTTGACGGAAGCGCGACCGTGGTGGGGGATTACGTGGTGCCTTCGAGCACGGCGAGTGGCGGACTTTATCCTTATTGTCACGACGCGGGCGCCACGCGGCCGACGGCGACGCAAATCCTAGGCCGAGTGCTGCAGGCTAGTTCAGGCAGTACAACGGTGCAGATGTTTCTCGACATGCCGGGATCGAATGTGAGCAGCAGCGTTTCGTATTCGATCCCGTGGTTTACGACGAACACGACGGGGACAGCGATCACCTTTTCGAGCACGGCGGGCAGGGCTGAACTTTGGGGTGTGGTGCTGACGTTTCCGCTGACTACCACACAGGTGACGTATGACGTTTCGACGGCAGACAACACCAGCAACACATATGACATTGGAGTGCTGAACAGTTCGGGCTCGGTGGTGGCGCATATTGGGAGCACGGCGGGAACGACATTTGCGCCGAGCACGGGATACAAGACTCTAAGCTGGACCGCGAGCGCGACGCTGCAGCCGGGAAAATATTATCTGGCGATTACGAGCAGCTGCACGAGCGGGTGCGCGCAGATCTACGGCGGGAGTTCGGCGGGGTTTACATTTCTGGGCGGGAGCAGCGGGACGGCCGAGAGCGTGTCGGCGGGCGGGACTCTGAATAATGGGATCACGATTCCTGCGGACAATCCGACGGAAGCGACTATCATGAGTTGGGAGATTCATTAGAGTTGGGAGCGGGGCCTCGAGGGCCATCGGCGTGAGCCGGTGGCCTTTTTTGTTGGGAGAGCGCGGGGGCTGTTAGCTATCAGCTGTCAGCGAAAAGCGTCGAGCTGCGCTCGACGGACAGCCAGGTCGGCTTCGCTCAGGGCAGGCTGAGGGCGGCTGTCCCCACATTTAGTTTCCACATTTACTTGAAGTCAGCTTTACAAATATTTTTTCTGGAGGAGAGAGTTATGAGCAGTGCGATCAATCCGGAAGCTGCGACACCATCGGTTCCACAGGCGTTTGAGCAGAGTGATCGAAATCCGCCGGTTACAGAATTCGGCGGGATAGATGCCGGGGGTGGGCAGTTGCCGACTCCGGCTGGTTCGGAGAGCCGGGTCACTCAGCCTGGGCCGGCGCCATCGGCGGACGCTGGGTTGATCAATTACGACACTGCGGACAGCGCGGACCAAGTGCAGGACGAGGCGGAACGGGAAGGTTGATGCGGGAGTGAGACATCGAGCTGGGCTCGAATGGACAGCCCCTTCGGCTCCGCTCAGGGCAGGCTGAGGGCGGCTGTCCCCACATGTACTGGTAGAAAGTGGCGGTTGGTGTGAAGGCCATTGGCGGGAGCCGGTGGCCTTTTTTCTATTCGGAAAAAGCGAGTGAAGCGGAGAGACATGAACGCGAAAGTTCCTATCGAAGCCGGTGACAGCGCGAAGGTGGAAGGGGTCCCCTCGAGAGACTCGGGGCAAGCTCTTCGACTCCGCACGACGATTCGCTTTGCGGATCGTCGTGCTCCGCTCAGGACGACAAAGCCGGGTGGCGCCGTTCTTTTGCTGTTGATATTGAGTGTCAGCGCCAGGGCGACGACCTACTACGTTAGCTCTAGTGCGGGAAGCGACTCGAACAACGGGACCTCTTCATCGACGCCGTGGCAGACGATTGCGCATGTGAATGGGCAGACGCTTTCGCCGGGGGATTCGGTTCTGTTCAAGCGAGGGGATGTTTGGAATGAGAGTCTGGCGCCTGCTTCTTCGGGGATTTCGGGAAATCCGATTGCGTTTGACGCGTATGGGACCGGGGCGGCGCCGAACTTGACGGGGTATTACGCTGTGCCGTCTTCGGCGTGGGTGCTGGTGACGGGCAACGCGTGGAAGGCGCCGGTGCCGTCGACTTATTCGGCGATCAATTTTTGTCTGTTTGGATCGGTGTGGGGTCAGAAGGTGGCGGCAGTTTCGTCGAACTTGACGGCTCGGGGCGATTTTTATCTGGCGAATGGGTACGTCTACATTTTTTCGGTGGGGTCGCCCGCGACTTACTATAACGAACCGATTGTGCCGATGGCTTTGAGTAATGTGCCGGTGATTAATGTCAACGGGCAAACGTGGCTGAGCTTCCAGCACTTCCTGGTGAACTGGTTCGATCAGTATGGGGTTTATGTGCAGGGAGCTAGCGACCATCTGGTGTTCGCGAACATGGAAGCGGACTCGATGATTCCGCAGGGCACGCAGCCGCTGGGATTTTATGTGGATGAGAGTGCGCCCGGGCCCGGGGATATCAAGATCTATAACTCGGAAGCGCACCTGGATTATGACGGATTTCGATTTGACGGGGCAGCGACTGCGATCACGATGGTGAATGACAAGGGCTACGCAAATCGAGATGGGGCGCTGGTGGATAACACGGGAGCCGTGACTTATTCGTACTGTCATTTTTATGCGTCGAGCCTGGCGGTGGCGGGTTCGACGGATGTTGAATACACGAGCGGAACGGGGCCGATCGCGGGAGCGGGGAACATTGCGGGAGATACGGCGCCGGCGGTGGAGGTGTATCAGAGGTATCCGGCCGAGGTGACGTTGACTGTGGATGATGAGGGCATGACGCCGGGCGCGGATACATACTACGCCGGAACCGTGTTGCCGATTGCGGATGGGGCGGGAGTTCCGGTGGGCGCGGCGATTACGGTGGGGTATCCGCTGGCGCAGACGCTGATCCCGGAGTTTCAGGGGTGGGTGAATGCGGGACGGGATGTGTCGGCACACTCGATCTCCCACACCTACTATGTGAATACCGATGCCCTAGACATTCAATACACGGGGAGTGGGACGGCGGCGACGTTGAAGATCAGCGGAAACGTTTTAACCATCACGGTGACCGGGGCAAGCGACAGCGTGACCTACAACCTGGCGCAGGGTCAGCCACAGGGAACGATGCTGGCATTAGCGCAGGCGCTGGCGGCTACGGGGAAATACACCTATTCGTTTCTTCTGCCGTGCCTGGGGCCTTACGGGACTGGGTGTTCAGCATATACGGCGGCGGCGCTGCTGTCGCAGGATCTGGCGGACGTGAGCGCGCAGGATGTTAAGAGCGCGGTCTATCACATGCAGTTGAATGTGACACAGCTGACTACGGACGAGATCACATTGTCACGGCAGTGGATGACTACGAACCTGACAGGATTGCCAGCTACGCCCGTGTATGTGTACCCCGGAGGATATGAGACGACGGCGATGCAGGGGATCACAGAAGGCGTGCCTTATAGCGGGGCGAGGGGGGCTTTGAAAGAAGACCTGGGCGTTAAGGATACGTATGCCGATGGATTCAACGTGCAGAACATTACCAGCTTCGGAGTGAATCCATCGTGGATGGGGCTGCAGCCGGCGATGTTGAACCAGAAGGTTCAGGCGCTGGTTTGGAAAGAATCGGTGTGGGGAGTGCCGTGGGGGATTTTCTGGCACTGGAATGCGATGACCGAGGCCGGCGAATTGAGCGCGACGGAGGTCACGAACCTGATTGCGGATTTCAAGACGAGTGGGGCGACCATCCGGACCAATACTTCGATGGTGAACTGGCTGCTCGGTGGGACGCAGGAAACTGGAACAGACGGAAATGATTACTACACGTTTCCGGCTACGAGTATGACGCTGGATTTCCGTCCAACGAAGAATTCGCCGGTGGTGGATGCGGGGCAGAATCTGGGAGCAGCGTATGAACTCGACATCAACGGGGTCAACCAGAACAGTTACGGTAGCGGGTGGGAGATTGGGGCGCATGTTTATCAAGGGTACGCGGAGTATGGCGCGGGCGTGGGCAGCAATCGATTCACCATGGGAGCGACGGTGAACTATTACGTGAGCCCGACCGGCAGCGATTCCAACAATTGCCTGAGCAGTGCGGCTGCCTGCTTGACGATCGCTCACGCGGAATCGCTGTCGGGAGCTGGAGATACGATCAACCTGGCCGCGGGTTTATACCGGCTGAGTACAGCAAACAGCAGCACGGCAGGATACATTAACGCGAAGGATAACCAAACATTTACCGGGCCAGCGTGCAATCCGACTTCTGGGCCGACACCGTGCACGGCCGTTATTAGCGGAGGAATCCAAATTGGTTCCTTGGCTACATTCAACGGCACGAACTACGTGGTGACGGGGCAGACACAGCAGGGCACGCTTGAGACCTACTCCTGTGACACGGGATGGGCAGGCTGCAATTACCCGGAAGACCTGTTCTTCGATGGCGTCCCGCTGCAACATCTGTATTCGACTACGCTGCCGACAATCGCTACCGGGCAGTGGTGGTTCGACTATACGAACAACATCATTTATTTCCATGACAACCCCAGCGGGCACGTAGTCGAGACCAGCGTGCTAGAGACAATGTTCCATCCAAATGGGGTGAACGGCGTGACTCTGAACAATCTCACGGTCGAGGAATTTGCCTCTCCGACTGAAGACGGAGCAATTTCTCCTCCTTTTGGAAGCGTGGGAACGACGAGTGCCAGCGCGAACTGGACGATTGAGAACTGTTATATAACGCTGAACCACGGACTCGGGATTCGCGACGCTTTTGGGATGCAGGTGCTGAACAATGTGCTCACCGCCAATGGACAGTTCGGATTGGGCGGCGGCGCTCCGGCAGGAGCCTTCAGCACGGCTTCCGGCATCGTGCTGCAAGGAAACACGATCACCTATAACAACTACGCGCACGTTGACCCTGGATTCGGAGCGGGAGGCGTGAAGCTGGGAAACACCTGGTTCGCAACGGTTCGCGGCAACACGATCGCGAACAACATTGGGCAAGGACTTCATTTCGACGATAACAGCGGCGGCGAACTGGCCGACGGAAACATCATCAGCGGAAACGTGGATACGCTGTCGGCCGCTTACGGAATCGTAAGCGAAATCTCATCGTGGGCGACGAGCACCTTTCGAAACAACTATATCGGGCTCGAATGGCAACGGAGCTACGACTGGACCCGGTTACCAGATCGCCAGCATTGACAGCATTGTCACGGCCTACTGCAACGTGGTCGAGGTGGGGAATTATGCGTACGAGAAGGGCGTGCAGATCGGAGCGGGCAACCGGGGCGATAACTTGTTGCAGCCTTTCCTGGGCGACTACCTCTTCAGCGGCGGAAACTCATTTCATCACAACACGGTGATTTTCGATACCGGCACGACCGGCTACGTCGGGTACACGCAGGCGGATACCACGAATCAACCGACTTTCTTTTCTGTGAACCCGCCGCCCGATTTCAATACATATCACGCATCGAGCACGACAGTTACGAATTTCATCTACGACAACAATAATTCCGGGGACAACACGGCCATCAATTTCGCTACGTTCCAGGCGAATGGGGCAGATGTGCATGGCACGATTGACATGGTGAACACGAGCGGCTTTCCCACGGTAGCGATTACGTCTCCGGAAGACCAGTCCACAGTGGCAAATCCAGTGACCATTGCGGCTTCTGCATCGGACGCCAGCGGGATCAGTAAAGTGGAGTTTTACGTCGATTGGACTCTGCAAGCCACCGTTACTAGCAGCCCCTATGACTACAGCTGGCCGGCCTCCGCTGGAACGCACACAATTGCAGCCATGGCCCTCAGCAACGCGGGAGTCCAATCCTGCAATGCGGTTACGCTGAACGGACCGCCGAATTAGCGCAATCGCTTTCGCCCATCTTCGGAACACACAAACCGAAAACGATGACTTTAAGAAGGAGACTTCCATGAAGTTTGCAAAGGCATTCTTGACACTAACCCTGGCCGCGACGTTGATGTTGACCGCATGCTCGACAGCCTGGATTGGTGAGGCGGAGCAGATTGTGGCGGCGCTGGTTCCGGCGGCCGGCGAATATTGTGGCGCTGGTGGCGGCGCTGCAGGGGAAGAGCGTTTCGGCGAACGATCTTGAAACCATCCAGAATGCGGGTGCCGAGGCGGGCGCGGATCTGCAGTTGCTGCAGTCGCTGATTGCGGCCTATCAAAAGGCAGATGCGGCGGATCAGCCAGGGATCTTGAATCAAATTCAGGCTGCGATCAACGCCGCGCAAGCGACCATGGGCGGGCTTCTGCCCGCCCTGCATATTAAGGATGCTGCAACTGAGACGAAGATTACGGCGGTGGTTGGGATCGTGCTTTCGGAAATTCAATCGCTGGCGGCGATTGTGCCGCTGGTCGACGCTAGCGCTGTGCCTGCTGCGGTGACAACGGCGGCGAAACAGGTGAAGAAGCGGCCTCCGCTGACTGCGAGCGAGTTCGTGGCTTCCTATAACGCGACGCTGACGGCGAAGACGGGCAACGCTGACCTGGATCATGCGACGGCAGGGATGAGGATACATTTGCACGGGAAGTTTGAGCGCTGGGCAAGCGCGGGGTTGTTGAAGTAGTGGGTAAAACCGGAACGCGCGATTCGTGCGCCTTAATTCGTGCAGCTTTACGAGAGAAGCAGGTCCCTCCACTCCGCCTCGCATTCCCTAGAGGGAATGCGAGGCTCGGTCGGGATGACAATGCGTCAGAGATTGCGGCAGGAGGGGTGACTTTGTGAGTGACGAGTGGAAGTTGCAACATCATGTGAACTGCGCGTGCATTCGCTGTATCGATCATCCTTCGCAGGCGAGGACGGGGATTCATGTGTTTCCCGACCGGCTGCATGTGGTGACGATGCTGGAGAATCCGCTGCGCTGGCGGTCGCGCTACTGGAATTATTGGATGTTTGAGCGGGAGTGCGAAGCGGCGGGCGCGATCCTGTATACGGCCGAGGTGGCGTTTGGCGATCGCCATTTTGAAGTGACCCAGGCGGAGAATCCGCGGCATTTGCAGTTGCGGACTACGAGCGAAATTTGGCACAAGGAGAATGCGCTGAACCTGCTGATTCAGCGGCTGCCGGTTGATGCGAAGTATGTTGCATGGATTGATGCGGACGTGAAGTTTAGCCGTCCGGATTGGGCGCAGGAGACGCTGCAGCTTCTGCAGCACTATGACGTACTGCAGATGTTCAGTCACGCGCAGGATGTGGGTCCGAATTACGAGCCGCTGACGACGACTCCGGGGTTTCTTTACAAGTGGGTGACGGACCGGCCAAATCCGCACGATTCGGCCTTCATGGAAGTGAAGCCGACGTATGGATATTACAGCGTGCACAGCGGGCAGTTCTGGCATCCAGGGTTTGCTTGGGCGGCGAAGCGCAGCTCGCTGGAAAAGGTTGGCATGCTCGTCGATCACGCAATTCTCGGCCAGGGGGACTGGCATATGGCGTCGGCGCTGGTGGGACAGGTGCACCGATCTTTGTACTCAGGATATTCGGCGGCCTATATCCGGCGGTGCCGAGAGTGGCAGGAGCGGGCGGAGAAATACATCCGGCGAAATGTGGGCTACCTGCCCGGACTGGTGAACCACCTTTTTCACGGAGCGAAGCGGGACCGGTCCTACGACCAGCGGTGGAGATTTCTGGCGCAAGCGGGATATGACCCGGAGCTGGACTTGAAGAAAGATTGGCAAGGACTGCATCAACTCACGGAGCGGAGCCTGGTTCTGCGGGACGGAATACGGCAGTATGCGCGGACGCGGAACGAGGATTCCACAGAAGTGTGAAAAAAGCGGTCGCCGCCAGTGCTAAGCCTTTTAGTGAATGCTAAAAGCAAAGGCGCCAGGAAAGGCCAATTGTGGAGGGGGATCTTTATCTATTGCAACAACTCGGGCCGTATCTCGACCAGAAAATGGGAGAGCAGACGGTGCGAGACTTGCTTATCAACGGGTTGCTGAAAATTCGTCCCAAGAAAGGCGGGAGCAGGTGGTTGAGGTTGAACCGGGCGCAGCGGGAGTATTCGCAAACATGCAGTAAGCAGAACATTGTGTTGAAGGCGCGGCAGTTGGGGATTACGACGTACGTTGCGGCGAGATATTTTTTGCAAACGATTACGCGGCCGGGAACGCTGACGGTGCAGGTGGCGCACAGCCAGGAATCAGCGGAAGCAATTTTCAATATTGTGCAACGCTTCTGGGAGAACCTGCCCAAGGCGATGCTGAAGGGCGCGCTGCTGAAGTCGCGCTCCAATGTCCGCCAGATCGTGTTTCCGCATCTCGATAGCGAGTATCGAGTGGAAACGGCGGACGACAACGCGGGGCGGGGTATGACCATCCATAATTTGCATTGCTCGGAGGTCTCCCGCTGGCCCCGCGGTGGGTTGGAGACGCTGGCGTCTTTGAGGGCGGCGGTGGTGCCGGAAGGCGAGATCGTGTTGGAATCCACGCCCAACGGGGCGAGCGGCGTGTTCTACCGGGAATGGCAAAAGGCGATTGAAACGGGCTACACGCAACACTTCTTCCCCTGGTGGTATGACGAGAGTTATCGGGTGCCCGTCAAGAAGGGAAAGATTATGCCGCTGAAGCCGGAAGAGCTCGAGCTAGTAACGCGGCATGGGCTGAGTGAAGGGCAGATTGCGTGGCGCCGCAAACAATGGGAGACGCTACGCGGGCTGGCGGCGCAGGAATATGCGGAGGATCCGGGTTCGTGCTTTCTGGTTTCTGGAGAGTGCGTGTTCGAGCTGTCGGCGATGGAGAAGGCGGCGAGGCTTGCGGAGTGCAGGCGACGAATCGGAAGATAATGGACGGCTTACGATCTGGCTCCCTCCGCAGAAAGGGGCGGCAGTACATTATGGGAGTGGATGCTGCGGGCGGAGGGTCGGAGGGGGACTATGCGTGCGCGCAGGTAATCGAGCGGACTATGGGAATGCAATGCGCGGAGCTGCATGGCCACTTTCCGCCTTTCGAACTGGCGCGGCGGGTTGCAGATCTGGGGCAGAGATATGAGCGCGCGCTGGTGGCCGTGGAGCGGAATAATCATGGGTTCGGGGTGCTGGCATACCTGAATACGCTCGAGTATGGAAACCTGTTCGAGAAAGGTGGTCAATTGGGGTGGCTTACGTCGGCGGCGAGCCGGCCGGCGATGATCGAGAATATGGCGGCGGTGCTGATGGCGGAGCCGGAATTGTTTCACAGCCGGCGGCTGTTGGAAGAGTGCCGGACATTCGTGAGGCGCGCGGACGGAAATGCAGCTGCGGCTGACGGGGCGCATGATGATTGCGTGATGGCCATGGCGATTGCGCTGGCAGTGCGGCGGGAGGATGCGGGGCGAGGCGTAAAGAGGAGAGTGTTGGAGATGGCGAGTCTGGTGGTGGAGGGGTGAGGTCGTGGGTCAATCCGAGAAGTTCATTCGTCACATCGGAATTGGCGTGGGTTGGAGTAAGATGTGTGGCTTTGTGATTGGAGTCGAGGCTCCCCTCGCAGCTTTCGCGGGCGAGGGTGCCAGCGCCACACAGGCTTGGCCACACAAACTGACGCACTTTGGTGGAAGCAGTCCAACACGTTCGAAGGATGCGGGGCGGAGCGCAAGGACATTTGATGCGCTGCTCGGATGGAAACTTTTACGTGGTGAAGTTCCGGAACAATCCGCAGCATTTGAGAGTGCTGACGAACGAAATGCTGGCGACGAGGCTGGCGGAGCGGGTGGGACTGCCGGTGCCGCTGACGGAAGTCGTGGAGGTGAACGCCTGGCTAGTGGAGCACACGGCGGAACTGCATGTGCAACTGGCGCACAATGTGATTCGGTGCGAAGCGGGATTGCAATTCGGATCGCGCTATGCGGTGAATCCGCTGGAGGGGCAGGTATTCGATTATCTTCCGGCAGAGATGTTTGGTCTGCGTGCGGAACCTCGAGACTTTTGCGGGAATGCTGGTGGTGGACAAGTGGACGGGGAATGCAAATGGGCGGCAGGCGGCATTCTGGAGAAAGTTGCGGGAGAGGAAATATACGGCGGCGTTCATCGATCAGGGATATTGTTTCAATGCGGGGGAGTGGACGTTTCCCGATTATCCGCTGCGCGGGCGTGTATGCGCGGAACGAAGTGTATGAGGGCGTGCGGGCTGGGAGTCGTTTGAGCCGTGGCTCTCGCGGATCGAGAAGATGGAAGAGGATGAGGTATGGACGCTTGCGGGAGAGATTCCTCCCGGAGTGGTACGGCGGGGAGTGGGATGAATTGGAGAAGTTGGTGCGGACTTTGATTTGCGGCGCGGAGATGGTGCGGGAATTGATTGAGGCATTTCGGGTTTCGCCGAGGAGGCCGTTTCCGGGGTGGAGGGAGCAGGATTAGAGCTAAACACTTCTAACACAAGGGCGCAGGGGAACCCAGGGTAGATCACGATGGCTGATGGGCGACAGCTAGAATTTTTTCTGCTGCGGTATGTGCCAAACGTGGTTAAGGATGAGTTTGTCAATATTGGGGTGGTGATGGTTGAGCCTGGGGCGAAAGGCGGCGGGTTTGCGGAGGTGCGATTTACGCGGGATTGGAGGCGGGTGCGGTGTTTGGATCCGCAGGCGGATGTGGAGATGTTGGAGGCACTGGAGCGGGAGATTCGCGGGCAGACTGACGACTCGCGCACGATCGTGAGGTTTTGCTGCGGCGGATGGAGGATTCGTTTTCCAACCGATTCAGGCTTTCGCCGGTGAAGGGATGCGTGACGGAGGATCCGGCGCGGGAGATCGAGGCGATGGCTTCGATGTATCTGGAAGCCGCTAAGGTCGGCGGCAAGCGTGAGATGAGTGGGAGGCAGAGGATTTTGGACAGCATGCGGGATGCGTTCGAGCAGGCCGGGGTTCTGCGAAGTTTGTGCTTCCAGTTCCGGCCGCGCCTTACACGAAGCCTGGCGATCCATTCCAGTTTGATTTTGGATATCGAGTCGAAAGGCGAGATTAAGTTGTTCCAGGCTGTTTCGTTGAAAGCGGGGGTGGATGCGGCGGTTTCGCTCGCAGCCCGCTATCCGCGGATTGCTGCCGGTTATGTCGAAAGATGGCTGGGGCGGCGCCCGCGCTGACGGCTGTGATTGATGACGACCTGGATCGAGGAGCGGAGAGCGTTCAGTTTGCGCTGAGCATGATGGAGGAAGAGAAGATTCGCGATTGCGGTGGCGGCGGAGATGCCGATGATTGCGGAGGTGGCGCGGCGGGAGTTGAGGGCATGAATCAGGGATGTACATTTGTCGGCAGTCCAAATCCTGATTGGGGCCATATCCGTTGCAAACATCTGTCTGCTTGTGACGGCGATATTTTATGGCGGGCGCCGGGGAACGGAAGGAATCGATGTGCGAGAGAAAATGAGTTTTCTAGCGGTGTTCTTGGGGTTGTCGAGCCAGATCTTTTATTTATTGATGATGGCTCCGTTGACGCTGGGTTCGCTGTTTCTGGATCGGGACAGTCTTTTGCATCAGCTACATCTTCGATTTCCCACCGTCGGTCTCCTGCTTTCGGTGGCAGCATTTTTAACGGGATGGTTTGGCAGAGGGATGCGGCGATATGCGACCCTATGGGTCGCTGTCTCGAGCGGATTTTTTTGGTTGTTAGCTGGCTTCGCATTCATGTTCAGTCCAGTGTGAGGGCAATTGTAATTTCGTGTACGAAAGCTCCGCAGCGGCGGGGCTTTTTTGTTGACCGCCAGGGCGCGAACAGAGAATCGATCTGCACTCGATGGACAGCCGGCGGCTGTCCCCACATACACAAACTTTCGGCCGGCGAGGCGCCGGCGCTCCGGGAACAATCTTATGAACATTAAAGAGACGTTGCGCGGCGCTTTGCGCCGGATTGCGGGAGTGTCTTCGGCGGCTTCTTTGGGGAACGCGGAGAAGAAGCGGCGGACGTTGCCGTTGCCTTCCATTTTCAACTCGTACGGGCCGCCGGGCGACATCATGCCGAAGCCGACGGCTTACAACTTGCGGCGGTTTTCGGAGATTCCGGTTCCGCGGCGGGCGATCAATACGATCAAGGATCGCATTGCCGGGATGCGCTGGCGGATTCAGCCGCGCCAGGGAATGTCCCTGGAGGCGATTCCTGATGGCGCGGAGCGCGCGCAGATTCTGACGGAAAACTTCCACGCGCCGAATCCCGACGATTCGTTCCGGTCGTTTTCTGAGCAGGTGCTGGAAGACATCATCGTGGGTGGGTATGGGGCGATCGAGGTGCAGACTTCGGGCGATGCGAAGCATCCGCTGCTGCTGTGGCCGGTGGATGGATCGTCGATTCGGATGAATCTGGATTGGGATGGATCGCCACATGGGGCGCGCTATTTGCAGGTTACGGATCAATCAGGGCCGAAGAGCCAGATCACTTTGGATGACGATGAGCTGATTTACATCCGGCTGAATCCGCGGACGCACACGCCATTTGGGTTGGGCCGGCTGGAAGTGGCGTTTGAGACGATCAACGCGTTTCTGGGCGCGCACCGGTACGCTTCGCGGCTGGCTTCGAACTCGGTGGTGCAGTATGCACTTTGGCTGCAGGATTTGACGCCGGAACATCATGAGCGGCTGATTCGCTGGTGGCAGGATGAGATTGAGGGCACGGGGCGAGTGCCGATTCTTTCGGTTGAGAGCAAGCCCGAGGTGTTGCGGTTCGGCGGAGGGACTGATGCCGACTTGCGATTGCAGTGGCAGGAGTTTTTGTTGCGTGTGATCGCTGATGCGTTCGATCTGCCTCCGTTTTATCTGGGGGTGGAGGCGGATGTGAACCGGTCGACTGCGGAGGAGTACAACGATCTCGCGTTCCGGCAGGCGATTGTGCCGACGGCGCGGCTGCTGGCGGAGCACCTTACGCGGGATGCAATTCAGAAAAGGCTGGGATGGAACGATCTGGAGTTTGTGTTCGCGGAGCTGGATACGCAGGATCCGCTGGAAGAGGCGCAGATTCAGCAGATTCTGCTGCAGAACGGGGTGCTTACTGTGAATGAGGTGAGGAGGATGCGGGGGTTGGGGGATTTGGAGACGGCGGCTGGTAGCTAGCGCTCGTCAATTCGTAAGTTCGCGGAGAGAACTCCCTGCCGCTGCTTGGATGAGGAAAGATTGCAGGGGTCCTTCGACTACGCAAGTGCTTGCGCTATGCGCGCAAGCACTTGCTCCGCTCAGGATGACAAGGTGGATTGAGAGGGCATCGAGATGATTGAGTTGAAGAGTATGGCGGTGGCGATGCCGGAGGTTGTGGGGCATCCGAACCGGGTGGCGTTTTCTGGAGTATTGACGATGGTCGATGTACCTTCGCAGCGGGCGCCGTCGGGCGCAAAGGGACATCTGCGTTGTGCTTACGAGGCGGGCGGCCGAGGCCGCTTTGCCTTCACTTCTGGGAATGGCATTGGATTACTCTCCTGCCTCGACCGGCACGATGTGCGGCGGAAGGTGGGCGTGATCACGCGGGCGGAGATTGTGGGGCGGAATGTGGAGTTGGGCGGGCATCTGTTTGCAAGGGACTTTCCCGAGATTGTGGAGGAGATTGGGAAATCGCGGCCTGGCGGGGATCACAGGCCCATCGATTCACTGCGGGCGAGGCTTGTGAACGCCGGGGTAATCCACGCGGCGGTGGATCCGTACGGATGTCCGACAAGCTGGGCGGAAGGATCGAGATTGAGAGCTTCGTTGCGGACCGCGGTGGGACGGATTCGCAGCTTGACAGCGAGGGCGAGATCAACTTCGGAAACCAGGCTTGAGCGAGATGAGAATTTCATCCGACGATACGCGCTGAGACTTGCGTGGCGGCAGGGCCGGCTGGCCTTGGGTTGTCGTACGAAGTGACAGATGTGCAGATTGCGGATACGAGGGCGCGGGTGTGGACATTGTCGAGAGTGACGTTCACGGGGGCGGCGATTCTGCGGAGGGACAAGGCGGCCTACCGGGATACTTGGATTGAGTTGAGTAGCTAGTACCTAGACAAAAAGCTTACGGTGAAATACACCGAGGAGGAGAAAGGCATGAATGAAGAAATGGTGCAGCAGTTGATGACGACGGCGGAACGGCTGGCGAGTGCGGCCGAATCGTTGGATCGTGTGCTGGGGCGGCTGGATGCGCAGCAAGAAGCGCTGAACACGAAAGTGGACCGGATTGTGGCGGCGGTGGAAGAGCAACCGCCGTATGAGATGTCGGCGCGCGGCGAAGGGGCGCGGCATTTGCAGGAGCGCGTGGCCGAACTGGAAAAATCCAACGCGGATTTGAAGGCGCAGGCGGCACGGATGGCGCGGAAGACGCTGCCGCCGCTGGTTTCGGCGATCCTGGCGAAGAGCTGCGATGAGTCTGGCAGCGAGAAGCTGGACAAGGGCGTGCTGGACAAGACGCTGCAGAGCTTGAGCGTGGAGCAGAGGATCGCGGTGAAGTCGGAGTTGGCGCGGGCGGGGATTATCGAGTAGCAGGCTTCGGCGTTCGAGCGTCTCGGCAAATGCGGGCACGACTTTGGTCGTGCCTTTTTGTTTGTGCTCTGACGCGTAACCGCCGGGATTCAGACGCGCAGGTTTAAACCAAAGTTGCAGAAGAGAACTCCTTGCTATGCCGCTGGCGGGCGACGGCGGGCATGAGGTCCTTCGACTGCGGAGGTGCTTCACTTCGTGAAGCACCTCCTGCGCTCAGGATGACAGAGCAGTAAAGCAGTGCGCATTTAACGCAATCGAACTTCAAGTGCAGGCAAAAATCAAACAATTAGGAGAAGACATGAAGGGACAATTTGTGGATTTGTACGCTTCGGCTGACTACCTTGGGCCGGGCGCGATTGAAATTGACCGGTATCAGACAGAAATCTTCGACATCGTGCGGCGGCGTGGGGTGTTTGGGCAGAGGATCAAGCAGGTGCCGGCAACCGGGCATCCTTCGCGGTTCTTTGAGGAGACAGCGATCAACTCGCCGACGGCGGCGCTGGCGTTTGTCGATCCGCGCAACATTGCGCCGACGGTGGGAGCGCCGACGCGCGTGGAGATGGCGGTGCCGCTGAAGGCGCTGGTATCGCAGATCAACTACAACCTGTTCGATCTGGAGATGACGGCACAACAAAGCCAGTTCGCTTACTTGCAAGCGAAGGACCTGGCGGATTCGGTGGACGGTCTGCTGCGCACGCACGATGTTGCGCTGTGGAACGGCAACGATACATCACTGAGCACGCCGACCACGTTGCAGTATTTCGGCGTGATCGGACAGATCGTCGCCGGCGGGAACACGACCACGATCACAACTACGGAACTGATCGTGGACAACCTCAAGAGCACGATTGCGCAGATGGTTTCAAGCGCGGCGTACGCGGTGAGGCCGACGGCCATCTACTCGAATCCGGTGCTACTGGACCTGATCGACCGGGAGATGAAAACGGAGTTCAACGTGGTGCTCAACACCGTGGAAATCACGGGCGGGTTGCGGGTGAAAGCGTTGAGCACGCAGGCTGGAGATCTGCCGTTGATTCCGGATTGGTCGGTTCCGTATACCGGGACGCCGGGTTCGGGGACGGCGGTGTTGCCGGCGTACATCGTGACCGAGGATTTGATCGAGTATCACTGGCTGACCGATCCGAATCCGCGGGTGTTCAAGCTGGGGCTGCCCAATGCGTTATCCCAGCAGATGGTGGTGGTGAAGTTTGGCGCACCTGTAGTGAAGGGGGCGAACTTCGCGCATTACCAGGTGAACATACAACGGTAAAACCAGTTGCCAGTTGTCAGTGGCCAGTTGCCGGTCAAACCGTAGCGGTGGTTCGGCGGCAGCGGAAAATCAGCACTGACAACTGGCAGCTAACAACTTACAACTCGCGACTTACGACCAGGACTCAACTATGAATTATCTCGCTACTACGGATTACCTGACTTACGGGCTGGATGCTACTACAGATCCGTCGTGGATCACGGCGGCGTCGGCCATCATCGACGCGCATTGCCGGCGGGACACGCTGGGGGTGAATCAATACGAAGAGCGGCTGAAGATGCCGCCGGATTTGAATGTTGTGCGGCTGAGCTACCTTCCGCTGGTCACGATTGCGCCGGCGCCTACGGCGATTGTGACGTTGCAGGGGCGGTACGGTATTCCGCGGCGCGGGGAATGGCCTTTTCCGGAGATGAGCCTGGAATTTGCCCTGGTGTTCTCGCTGCCCGGGATGTGGACGACGATTGATCCGACAACGATCGACATCTGGGAGGACAGCGGAGAGCTTACGTTTCCGGTGAATGCGCTGGGATTGTTCTTCAATGAAGTGGATGTGGTTTACAACGCGGGGTGGAGCACGATCCCGGTGCCGGTGCAGGTGGCGTGCGCGCAGATTGTGAAGAATGCGCAGACCACGCCGGGATTGAATGTGCAATCGAGCCAGATCAATCAACTGCGGCTGCAATATTTCGGGCCGACGCTAGTGGATGACATGGTGCGCAGTTTGCTGGCGCCGTATGTTTCCCAAAAAGGTGCTTAGGGAAAGCAGCTGGTGATTTAGCCGTCAGCCAAAAGGCCGATGCGCTGGAGGGATTATGGGGAGCGGGATCTGTGGAGCGGCATTGGTGCGGGCGGCGAACGCGATGTTGACGGCGCTGGGCGGCGATCAGGTGAGCTTGCTGTTGCCGGCGACGGCCACGGCGAGCGACTCGGCGGGACAGTTGGGACTGGTCGATCCTGGGGTGCAGAGCGTAATCATCACGCCGGTGGTGGCCACCAACCTGCCGACGGGAAGCCAGGGTCCGACACGAAGAATTGAATTTACGCTGCCGGCGTCGGCGATTGAGGTGCAGTTACCTACTCTCGGGATGGGCTCGGTGGAGGATTATTTGCTGCCGCGATGGGGCTGGTTTACGACGGCGATCTTTTTCATATCGAAACGGTCGTCACCGAAAACTTTGCGGGGACTGCTTACTTTTATGTGGTGACTGCGGTGGAGTGAGGGTTGGTTCTTATGCAATTTGCTAAAGACAGTTTTTTTCTTACGCTACAGCAGAGGCTGGCAGGGTTGAATCCGGCGCGGACGGTGACGGTGAACGGGGCTACTGTGCCGGCGGTGCTGGTGATCGAGAACCTGCCGCCGGCATCGGCAGAGCCGCAGCCGAATGCGTTCTACATCGAGTGGGGATCAGCCGCGCGTGGTCGACGGGCACGCCGGGAATGCAGCGCTGATGAGTCTGGAGTGCGTGATCTCGTATTACACGTTGGGGACGGTGCAGAGCATGGTGGATCGCGGGCGGGTGCTGGGGCAGCTCGACGATGAACTGCTTGGGATTTGCCAGCCCACGAACACTGAGAAATTCGATTACACGCAGTCCCCGAGCGCTGACCTGGGCACGAGCGTGTTCTGGACTCAGCCGGCATTTCAGGAAGCGACGACCAGCGGGGTGGAAGAAAACACGCTGGCTTATCAGGGACGCGCTGTGCGCCGTGCCATGTATGAGCAGGCTTATCAGGATGGGCGGGCAGAGCGGCGGGCAGAGCTTACTGTCTTTTTCTTTTCGGAGGTGACGCTGTTATGAGCACTTCACCGCTGCGCCCGGCGATGGTTCCGGTGACAAGGCAGATGCGCGCGTATTTTGCGCCTGTGAATCGGACAACAGAGACGCCAACGATTTTTGATCCGGCAGGAAGCGGGGTGTTTGCGCTCGATTCGCCGCCGGTTCCGTGGCTGGATTTGGGTTGGATCGAAAACTTTGAGCGTTACTACGACACGCCGACTGATGCGGTGCGATCGGGCGTGAATGCATTGGCCACGCTGCAGTTTCGAGGGCCGATCGAGGCGCGGGTTGAGTTCGACTTCCGGGAATGGGGCAAGCTGCAGATGGCGCTGGCGGGCGGATCGGAGCACATGAACGTGCTAGCGACAAGTCCGAGCGCGGCGCCAGTACCTTCGGGCGGAACGCCTGTGGCGGGGGCGGCGGTGTTGGCAGGTTCGACGGCGAGCGAACTTGTTATCGGCGAAGGGGTCGCGACTGCGTTTGCCGTGGGAAATCTGGTGGCAGTAGATGTGGACTACCAACAGCAGACCGGATACGTCGGCTCGGGAATTTCGGCGGCGTACGTGAGCAATCCGGCTGCGGTAAACCGCGATGTGAATTATGTGCGGAGGGTGACGTTTAACGTAGGTCGCGTGGTGGAAGTGACCGCGACCTCAGTGATTCTGGCGCAGCCATTGCTGGCGGGAACGCCGGCGGCAGGAGCTTCGGCGCAGGTGGTGGCCGCATTCGTGGATCGCGAAGGGGGATCGTTCTTTCAGGAATGGTCGGCGTTGTTTGTGGTGGAAGCGGAGTCTGGCGGTCGAGTTTGTTTCTACTATCCGCGGTTGAGCCCGAATCCGGGGGCGGGGCCGGGAGGGGTGAGTTTGAAATCTGGCGCGGGATGGAAATCGCCTAAGAGCGGTGGCGCGGCCGCGACCACTGCGGGGAATCCGCAGGCGAGTGGCGCGAAGAGTTCTTCGTCGCAGAAATTCCTACGGGAAGAGTTCGCGGAGATTGCGAAGCCGATTGCATCGGTAGGGCTGCATGCGTCGTTTGTGGCGTTGCCATTTACCGATACTAACGATGGGCAGACCGTGTTGTGCTATCGCAGTTATTTTCCCGCGGCGATGGCGGCGGTGTATTGAGATGAATCTGACAATCGATAATCTACACGGGCAGGGGCCGCAGGACTATACCGCGGCGCTGGACGGAACCAAGCTGCCCGTGGTCGGGCGCAAACTCAATCAGCCAGCGCAGATGCAGTTCAGCTTGATAGCAAATTTGCCTGGTTTCGTCGTTCCGGTGACAGGCGCGCGAGTGGTTTTGGTTCGAGCGGATGGGAGTTTTGTGTTCACGGGCTATGTAACCGCAGCGCCGCAGTATGAATATTTGGGTTGGGGCGAGCAGGCGCCGGTCTATCGCTACAACCTGGTGGCACAGAGCGACGAGGTTTTACTCAATCAGAAAGCGCTGCCGAACCGAGCTCCTTTCGTGGATCGGAGTGCGGGTAGCGCGCTTCGTCAACTGGCACAAGACTTGTTGCCTGGATTGTTCACCACGGCCGAGGTGCAAAATGTGGACACGCTGGCTGCCTATGCTGTGAATCCGCAGGAAAGTTTTTCCTTCCATGCGGCCGAGATCGCGTTGGCTGCGCGGGCGAGCTTTCGAGCGACGAATGGCGAACTGGTCCTGGCGCCGGTGGGAGCGGCGACGTATGCGCTGAATGAGAGCGACGCCAATTTTTCGCCGGAGGGGCTGTGGCTGAGCAGCCCCAACCTGCTGGCGAATGAGCTTACCGTGATTGGGCAAGATGAGCCACAGGCATACGTTCGAGACTACTTTGTGGGCGATGGCGAGAGTTTGACTTTCTATCTTTCGCAAGAGCCGTTCGCACAGGCTAGACCTGCGTTGATTGACGAGGAATACCTGGGGCCGGGTCTGGATCCGACGATGTGGGTGGTGGAGGATCCATCATTGGCGGTTTCGGTGGCGGCGCAGACGTTGCAGATTGCCGGAGGGACGGGAGTGGATGGGCAGACCACGGTGAGCTTTATCGAGCAGATCGAACTTGGCGGGGCACTGGAGTTGCAGCACGGCGATGTGACTTTTTCAGCTGCATCGCATGGCGTGCTGGGTGGGTTGTATGCGGGAGCGATCTCGGCGGCAGGATGTCTGGCGGGGTTTCAGATCGCGCCGTCGGGTGCGGGTTCGAACATCCAGGCGCTGGTTAGCGGATCACTCACGGGACCGGTGATGGCGACCACGCCTGGGCACCAGTATTTTTTCACGACTTATTTGTATTCGATGGAGGTCTACCGCCGCGGGGAGACTTATCACTCTTCGTTGCATCCGGCGGCCCGTGGTTGGGGCGGTGCGGCGGTGGCGGCGGATGTGCGGTTTGTGCTGGAGGTGCAGGATATTGATCCGAGCAATCCTGAGACGCTGGTCGCGCCGGCGACTGTGTTGTACGACGACGTTATCGAGAACGCGCCGGGATTTTGCACCTATGCGTTGGTGGATGCTATGAGCATGCAGTGCAGCATCGCCTATACCTACGTTGCTCATATATCGCTGGCGGAGGTGAGAACAGCGTTGCCGAGCGCGAATTACGTGACGCAACTTGTGGGCGCGCTGTCGGCTGGGGCGGCTTGCGAAATTACGAGCGATCCTTCGCTGGATTTCTATCCGCAGTATGTTCCGGCGTTGAATCAGCTGATTGTGGCCAGTTATCGCGGATCTGGACGGTCGGTGGCTCAGGTGCAGAACGCTACGAGCGTGGCCTCGCTGCAACACGGCGCAGATGACGGGACCAGGGGCGGCGTGCGGGTGGCGAAGACTCCCGCAGCGCGCACCGATGTGGATTGCGAGAACGCAGCGTTGGCGATTCTGGATGATGCGGTCGGAATCGCCTGGTCGGGGAGTTACGAGACCTGGAGCGATTTCTTGCCGGGCGCAGCCGTGGACATCTTTCCGGGCGATGCGATTGTGGTGAGTGTTCCGTCGCGGGGCGCAGCGTTCACTGCGATTGTGCGGGAGATCAAAATTCAGATTGCTGATCCGGCGGATGATCGCGGGTTCTATACGATCGGGTTCGCGAATGATTTAGCTGCGCCGCTGGGAATCGAGTATGGAGCCAGCGCGACTGTGATTGCGCTGCAGGACATGCCTCCGCTGCTGGAGACTACTCAGGTCGGCGCATATTACCAGGCGGACCTGACCGAGGCGCAGATCACGGCGGTAACATCGACGACGGTGCAGGTGGACGCTGGGATGACACCGGGGAGCGGGCTCGGGATTGAGGTTAGAGAAAACGATTATGGCTGGGGACAAGCGAACGATAGAAATCTGCTGGGACGGTTCAGCACGCAGACCTTTAATCTGGCCCGACTGGCGGAGACACAGGACTATTTCTTGCGACTTTACGACGGTTCTTCGCCGCCCAAATATTCACGGTATTCGGCGGCACTGCACGTGGACTATCCGTTGTGAGGTCTTCTGGCGATGAAGGGATTATGCAGATGGGAGTCACTGACAGAGAATTGGCGCTAAGGGCAATCGACATCGAGTTCCAGCGTGAAGTGCTCGACAAGCTGGTGCGGCTGGAGACGAAGATGGACGCGCTGGTGGGCAACGGGCAGCCGGGGCGCATGAAGACGGCGGAAGATAAAGTGGCGGTGCTGGAACGGAACGATTTGCGGAACAGCGTCCACAACCGGATCGTGAATGGAGCGATCAGCGCGGGGGTCAGCATAGCAATCGCGCTGCATAAATATTGGCTGAAGTAAAACTTACAAATTCAAAACAAAAGGGAGACCTATGACTACGACACCGAGCACGACGATCATTACCAATCTGAAGAGCGTAGCCTTGTCCACTGCCAACACACTGAAGAGCGCGGGCGCAGGAGGAATTGACATGGCAGGGATGCTGGCCTTGGCGTTGACCAAAGCTGCCGAACTGAAGGTTTGCCTCGCGCTGATCGTCAGATCCACCGATAGCGCAGATGGCAACCTCGCTGTGCTCGACGATATTTTGGCTAGTCTTACCTGACGAAATGCGGCAGTCCGGACCGCATGACGTGGGTGGCTTTCACAGATACGAAGTTGGCGAGAAGAATATTTCGAGGAGGAAGGTTATGGACTTTCTGTCTCAGTTACTGCGGGGGATCGCGTTCGTGCCCGCTCTAGTGAGCGGGATCGAGGGGCTTTTTGGCGACAAGCCGGGGTCCGAGAAAAAAGATGCGGCCATGTCATTCTTACAGAATGCTCTGGCAATGACAGATGCCGTGGCCACGCGGGAGATTATCAATCCCGAAAATTTCAAGAATGGGATCTCTAAAATAATTGACGGCACAGTCGAATGCCTCAACGCGTCCACCTGGTGTAAACATCCACCGGCTCAAAGCAGTCAACCTACCGCTTAGACACGATTTAGCCGACCTCTTCGTTCCACGTTTCCAGATTCTTCTTCACCAGAGCCATGAACTGATCAGCGACGGCGCCGTCAATGAGGCGGTGGTCGTAGCCGAGCGTGAGGTGAACGACGGAGCGGATGGCGATGGAATCGTTGCCTTCTTTGTCGGTGACAACGAGGGGTTGCTTGGTGATGCCACCCACTCCCATGATAGCGGCGTTGGGCTGATTGATGATCGGCAGACCGAAAACGGCGCCGAACTGGCCGGGGTTGGTGACGGTGAAGGTGGAACCTTCGACGTCTTCAGGCTTGAGCTTCTTGCTGCGGGCGCGTTCGCCGAGGTCGGTGATGCCGCGCTGCAGGCCGAGGAAGTTGAGGTCGCCGGCATTCTTGAGGACGGGGACGATGAGTCCCCAGTCGAGGGCGACGGCAATGCCTACATTAATGTTGCGGTGGTAGCGGATGTTATCGCCTTCGAGCGAGGCGTTGATGATTGGCCACTGTTGTATCGCGATGATGGCGGCGCGCACGAAGAACGGCATGAAGGTGAGGCGGACGCCGTGGCGCTGCTCGAAGGCGTTCTTGTTCTTGGCGCGCAGGGTTACGATGCGAGTGAAATCCACTTCATACATGCAGTGGACGTGAGCGCTGGTGCGGCGCGACTCGATCATGCGCTGTGCGATGATCTTGCGCATGTTGGTCATAGGGACAAGGTCGCCGGGATAGGCCGCGGGAGCGGGTGGTTGCGATGGGACTTGAGGCGCGGCGGGCGCTGCTGCTGAAACTGGCGTGGCCGTGGGGCGGTCGATGAAGGCCATGATGTCCTGCTTGGTAATGCGGCCCCCCAGTCCGGTGCCGGGGACTTGGGAAAGATTGACACCGTGCTCGCGGGCGATCTTGCGGACCAGAGGTGAGGAGCGGGCTTCTTCGTCCTCCGACTCTTGCGCGGGCGTGGCGATGGCCAGTGGCGCAGGAGTAGCGGCCGGTTTCTTCTCTTCTTTCTTTTCTTCCTTCGCTGGCAGCGGCGCTGCCGGGGCGGCTTTTGCAGGTTTGGCCGCAGCTTCGCCATCAACGGCGATGGTGCCCACGACAGTGTTTACTCCCACTGTAGTACCTTCGGTGACTTTGATCTCCTGCAGGACGCCGGAGGCAGGCGCTGGAATTTCGGCGTCGACCTTGTCGGTGGAGATCTCGAAGAGCGGCTCGTCGCGCTGAACCTTGTCGCCGGGCTTCTTCAGCCATTTGGTAATAGTGCCTTCGACGATGGACTCGCCCATCTGGGGCATGATGATGTCAGTCGGCATGATTTCCTTCCACGCGGCTCACGGTTCGGACGGAGGACCGGGCGCAAACGAACATTATAACGGGTTGGGTTTCCCCCGACTTACTTCTTGTTGTCTTCACCGCTTGGGGCAGCCACGCCGAAGCTGGTCTTCCAGTAGTCCTGAACGGCGGGTGGGAGTTTGTCGAGGTGCGACAAGAGGGTGGTGATCTTCCACATATCCTGCTCGCTCAAAGTTTTTTCCCAGGAGGGCATGCCGGTGTAACGGATGCCGGTGCGGATGCAGTAGAAGACGTGCCACTCGGGGTCGTCAGGCGGGTCGGAGACGAGATTCGGAGGAGGCGGGTAGAAGGAGTTTGCGAGAGAGGCGGGCTTGCGATCGAGTCCGCCATGGCAGACGGCGCAGTTCATGGTGTAGAGCTTCATGCCATCTTCAAGATTCTGATCGCTGGGCGGCAGGGGATTGGTGACGTGAGGAGCGTGGCGCTCCATGGAAGCGTCGACGGCGGCGTTGGCCAAATGATGCTCCCAGCGAGGTGGTGCGACGTTGGCGTGGGTCGGGATTAAGCCGAGCGCGGCGAAGCCGAGTCCGCCGAGAATCAGTACGAGAAGAGTAACGATTACACCGAGAATAAATTTACGCATGAATTCCTCCGGACCGACTATTGTGGCAGATGAAGTGGGTGGGGCGCTAGTTTTGGGGCTTGGGATAGAGGAACCAGGCAGGAAGCGGCTCGCGCGATTGAATCCACGAGGGTGGAATACTTTCAACACCGGCCGACATCGCGATAATGCCTCCTACCATGGCACAGGTTGTGTCGCGATCGCCTAATCCGCTGACGGTCTTCCAAAGCGCGTCTTGGTAGTCATCGAGATGGTGAGCAGCTGTCCAGACAGAAAACGGGACTGTATCCTGAGCGCTTACCTGGCTGCCATTTCCCAGCGCCGCGACCGCCGCTTCGACGGTGGTGTCGCCTGGAAGAGCGAGGGCCTGAATGAGGCCGCGCCGGACCTCGCTCTCGGGCGTTCGCTCACAAACCTCCTGCAGAAAATCAAATGGAGTAGTCGGTGAACCTTTGTGTCGCCATGCCAAAGCGGCAGCCAGGGCGACTGCGATTGCGCCTGCCGCGCCCTCAGGATGGCTATGAGTGATCACAGCAGAGAGTTCAGCCTGCTCGGTTAATTTGGCAAGATCATCGGCAAAGTAAGCGCCGAGAGGAGCAACCCGCATCGCGGCTCCGTTGCCGAACGAACCCGCTCCCCGGAACAGGGTCGGCGCGATTTTCTTCCAAGCGGATGGAGCACTCGCCAGTTCCGGGAGCAGGATATGCATGGCGGCGCCGTAGCCGCGGTGATGATCAGCTAGGAAGTTTCTACCAAAAGTTTCCGCTAAAGAGTCCTGCCGAATTTCGCCGTGCTCTTCGAGGATTTCCGTAATGGCAATCGCCATCGCGGTGTCGTCGGTATATCGCCAAGGCGGCGAAGGAACTGTGCGCTGGGCGATCAAAGACTGCGCCACTTCGCGGCGAAGAAAGAATCGCTCACCGAATGCGTCGCCACAACTCAGGCCGTGCAAAGAATGGATGGCGCGAGTCAGCCTCTCCTTTGCATTCTTTGATGATTGAGGCATTTAGTATCAATACGCCTTCAAGCGGCGGGCTTCACGGACTACGTCTTCCACCTTGGGCAGGTAGTGCTCTTCCTGCGGGGGAGAGAAGGGGATTGCTGAGTCCAGGCCTGCGATGCGAACGATGGGGCCGTCGAGGTCGTCGAAGGCTTCTTCATTAATGATAGCTGCGATTTCGCCGGCAAGGCCTCCGGTGCGGGAGTGTTCGTGGAGGATGATGACCTTGTTCGTCTTCTTGACGGTCTGCTCGATGGCTTCACGGTCTAGCGGCGAGACGGTGCGCAGGTCGAGGATCTCGATGTCGATCCCGTCGTTCTTTAAAACTTCGGCTGCCTCGAAAGCGGTATGAACCATCGCCGCATAAGTAATGATGCTCAGGTCGCTGCCCTCGCGTACGATGTTGGCTTTACCGATGGGGACTACGTAATCTTCCGCGGGGACTTCGCCTTTGATGCGGCGGTAGAGATACTTGTGTTCGAAGAAGATGCACGGGTTGTTATCGCGGATGGCGGCTTTGATCAGGCCTTTGGCGTCGTAGGGCGTGGCCGGGCAGATTACTTTGAGGCCGGGATTGTGGACGAACCACATCTCGGGATTCTGCGAATGGAACGGACCGCCGTGAACGTATCCGCCGCTGGGGCCGCGCAGGACTAGCGGAGCGGGTGCGCCCCAAAGGTAGTGCGTTTTCGCGACCATGTTGGAAATCTGGTTGAAGGCGCAGCCGATGAAGTCCATGAATTGGAATTCGGCGACGGGGCGCATGCCGGTGAGCGACGCTCCGAAGGCCGCGCCTACGATGGCGGACTCGGCGATGGGCGTGTCGATGACGCGCTCGGGGCCGAAGCGATCAATGAAACCATCGGTGACTTTGAAAGCTCCGCCGTAGATGCCGATGTCTTCGCCGAGGCAGAAGACAGAGGGGTCGCGGTCCATTTCTTCCCAGATTCCCTGGCGGATGGCTTCGAGGTAGGTTAGCTGCATAAGATTCTTTGCCGCGGATTTAAGCAGTTCGTCACGCGATTTTTCTATTTCAAATGCCCGGCTGCTTCGGTCTGCTTGCAGCCGGCCGTTCCCTTCTTTACCTTTGGCATCCCATACTTTGGCTTAATGTCATGACAGCCATCTTCACAGAAAACGCCGCCTTCGGCAGATTCTGGCGTTGGCATCGGTGAATTCACCGCAATCTCGCGTTCCTCTTCAATCACCCGCTCTACGTCGGAAATCAATTCCGCATTCTCTTTCGCCGTCAGCCACTTCTTTTCCTTCACCAAAAAGTTCTCGAAGCGCGCGATTGGGTCGCGTTTCTTCCAGAAGTCGAACATCGGTTTCGGCACGTACGCTGCTGCGTCGTGGATGGCGTGGCCTTTCATGCGCATCATCTTGGCTTCGATCAGGGTAGGGCCCTCGCCGCGATGGGCCCGCTCGACGGCGTCGCGAGCGGCGTCGTAGACCTGGCAAGCGTCGGTGCCGTCGACGATTACGCCGGGGATGCCGTATCCGATGGCGCGTTCGGCGAGGTCTTTGCAGCGGTACTGCATCTCCGACGGGGTAGAGTAGGCCCACTCGTTGCTCTCGACAACGAGCACGAGGCCGAGGTTCTGCACGGCGGCGAAGTTGATGCCTTCGTAGGTGACTCCCGTGGATTGGCCTCCGTCACCGATGTAAGTCATGACGGCGATGTTGCGTCCCTGCAGGCGCGCGCCGAGCGCTACGCCGGAGAGCACCGGAATTAAATCGCCGAGCATGGAAATGGGAGAAACCATGTTGCGCTTTTCGATGTCGCCGAAGTGCGAGGTGCCGTCGCGGCCGTGTGTGGGCGAATCGGCTTTGGCCATGTATTGCATCATGGTGTCCGAGGCGCGAAAGCCGCGGACCAGCAGTGAGCCCTGGTTGCGGATCATGGGCGCGAACCAGTCGTCCTTATCGAGCGCGTAGGCGGAGGCGCAGGAGCAAGCTTCCTGCCCGAGTCCGAAATAAACTCCGCCGACCACCTTGCCCTGCTTGTAGAGATTTTCGAGCGCGACCTCCATTTTGCGGTTGAGCAGCATGTAGCGGTAGATCTCGATGCACTGCTTTTTCTCGAGATACTTCGAGTCGCGGACGGGCGGGACCGGCGCGTTGAGTTTGCCGGTGACTTCGTAGCGAACGTGCTCGGTGCCGTCTTTATCTTTTTCTACAGCTTGGCGGACGCTGAGGTCAGGATGCTCGAGGCGCATGTCGGGAATGGAGTAGGTGCGGACGCTGTTGTCAGATTTGGACTGAGACGTCCCGTCGCGGCGGCGGTTACTGTTCGCGCTGTGCTTCGCAATGGATTTTGTTTTCTTACTCGCCATGATGATGCCTGTGCCTGGTCGCAATTAGTAATGCTATCGCGAGAGTGCCGCATTGGGCTAGGCCCAGGTGGTATCGTCCTCTTTATGGAGTTGGCGAAACTCGGCGGGCCGTTGCAATGGGATGCCAACTGCGTTCCCCGGCAGAGTGTCGAGAGTATCGACCCAGAGCATCTGGCTTGAGAATACCGTACTGAAATTGCGGGAGATGGATTCGGCGACTGCATTCAGATCGAGCGGCTTGCCGAGTTCTTGCTGCATCGAAGTGACCGGCTTTGCTTTTATGCCACAGGGGATGATCAGGTCGAAGAAGTTCAAGTCCGTGTTCACGTTGAGGGCGAAACCATGCGAGGTGACGAAGCGGGAGATGTGGACGCCAATGGCGGCTAGTTTGGCCTCGGACGCGTGCTCGGGTGCGCTCGCTTCGCTTCGCGGGACAGCCGAGGCGGCTGTCCCCACATAGCTTGTGGCGACATCCGGATTTGTCCATACACCCGTCAGGCCCAGCACGCGTTTCGTGGGGATGGCGAAGTCAGCGCAGGTGCGGATCAGAACTTCTTCGAGACGGCGGACGAACTCGACTGCGCCCAGAGTCTTGCGCTTACCGTCGGGCGTGACGAATCCGCGCAGGTCGAAAATGGGATAGCCGACGATCTGGCCGGGGCCGTGGAAAGTGACATCGCCACCTCGGTCGCACTCGAAAAGCTCAACGCCGCGCCGGGCAAGAAGTTCGGGCGAGGCGATTACGTTGGCGGCTTTTGCATTGCGACCCAGCGTGATGACAGGCTTGTGTTCGAGCAGGAGCAGGACGTCGCCGATTTTCTCCTCTTTGCGCAAAGCAACCAGCTGCTCCTGCAGGCGCAGGCCGGTGGCGTAGTCGACGGTGCCGAGTTGGACTAAAGAAATCAAATTCAGTCTGCCTTGGTCTATCCGTGTTGATCCGTGTGATCCGTGGCTAAGAAGTCTCACGCGTTGATGGCGATCCCGTACACACTGTTTGCCGCATCCAGCATAGCTTCTGCTAATGTCGGATGCGCATGAATCGTCCACATCAAATCTTCGACGGTGGCTTCCAGTTCTATCGCGGCAACGGCTTCGGCAATTAGTTCTGTCGCCTGCGGGCCAATGATGTGCACACCGAGAATCTCACCGTAGTCGGCGTCCGAGACAATCTTGATGAAACCCTCGTGTTGGCCGACGATTGAGGCGCGCGAGTTCGCGGTGAAGGGAAACTTACCAATCTTCACGTTGTACCCAGCCTCGCGGGCCCTGGTCTCAGTAAGTCCGACGCTTCCGATTTCCGGATGGCAGTAGGTCGCGCCTGGAATGTGCTCGGGATTGATCGGCTTGCCCGGCTTTCCTGCGATCTTGGCGATAGCGACGATTGCTTCCATGGCGCCCACATGGGCCAGTTGCGGCGTGCCCAGTACAATGTCTCCGACCGCATAGATGCCGGGCTCGGCGGTTTGCATCCAGGAATCCGTCGCAATGAAGCCGCGGTCAGGCTTGATTTTCGTGCGCTCCAGGCCGATGTTTTCCGTGCGTGGTTTGCGGCCGACAGCTATCAGAATTTTCTCGGCATCGATAGTTTGCTGCTTCCCTTCGACCGTGATCGTGACAGCAATTCCAGCCTTCGTCTTCTCGACTTTGTCGACCTTCGCGCTGGTGTGGAAGTTGATGCCGCGCTTGCGGAAGACGCGAGCCAGCTCTTTCGAGACTTCCTCATCTTCAACGGGAACCAGCCGCGGCAGCATCTCGACGATCGTGACCTCGCAATCGAATGAGCGATAGATCGATGCGAACTCGACTCCAACCGCTCCTGCTCCGACAATGACAAGCGACTTGGGGATTTCCTTCAGGCTCAGAATCTCAATGTTGGTGAGGATGCGGTCGCTAGCCTCGAGGCCGGGCAGCATGCGAGCTTCCGATCCGGTGGCAAGAATGACGTTCTTCGCCTTCAGATGGCTGGCCTTGTTGTCGTTTACCACTTCAACGGTCAACAAGCCATTCTGCGCGTGGCCGGTCAGTTTGCCATAACCCTTAACGGTTACGACTTTATTCTTCTTCATTAGGAACTCGAGGCCTTTCGCGTGCTTGGCCACGATCTTCGACTTGCGGTCCTGCACCGCGGCCCAGTTCAGCTTGCGCGAATCTACGCCTTCGATTCCGAACTCCTTGGCATCTTTGAGGTGATCCCAGAGTTCGGCGTTGAACAGCAGAGCTTTGGTCGGAATGCAGCCCACATGCAGGCAGGTGCCGCCGAGGAATCCGTCTTTCTCGATCAACGCAGTTTTCAGTCCCCACTGGCCAGCGCGGATCGCGGCCGTGTAGCCGGCAGGTCCGCTGCCGATTATGGCGACGTCATAAATAGTTTCAGGCAAAGTAAGCGCTCCTCAGTAGGAACAGATGATCAAAGGCAAACTAATGATTCTAGAACAGGGTAGCTGGAGGCACCAAACCGAATCGAGGGAGAAACTCCCTAAAGGGTTCGAGGGGGTGCAGAGGACGAGGGATCCTCCGACTCCGCAGCAGCTTCGCTCCCGCGAAGCTGCTACTCCGCTCAGGAGGACAGAACGAACAGGATGTCTTAGTTGTTCTCGTTGCTGGCGCGCTTCCACGAGATGAGTTCGCCGATGGTCGAACTGGTGCTCGAAACTGGTTGCTTATAAGCCTCGACCTCGGAGCGCGAAGCTTCTTCGCCGACTGCGCGAATGCTGAGTCCAACTTTCTTATCTTCAGGACTCATCTTGATGATCTTGAAGTCATGCTCCACGCCCGGTTCGAGATGCAGGGGCTGCCCGTTTCCATCCACTGCTTCCGACTTGTGGCACAGACCCTCGACTCCTTCCGCGATCTCAACAAAGGCGCCAAACGCGGCTACCCGCAAGACTTTGCCGTGAATCACATCGCCGACGTGATGCGCCGCGAAGAAAGTTTCCCAGACGTCGGGCTGAAGTTGCTTCACGCCAAGTGATAGGCGTCGCTTGTCGGGCTCAATGGCCAGCACCACAGCTTTTACGCGGTCACCTTTTTTCAACACTTCGGAAGGATGCTTTACCCGCTTGGTCCAACTCAGGTTGCTGACGTGCACCAGGCCGTCAATGCCGTCTTCGATTTCGATAAATGCGCCGAAGTCGGTCAGATTGCGCACTCGGCCTTCGACCGTCATGCCGACGGGATATTTGTCGTGCAGCGCATCCCAGGGATTCTCCGCCAGTTGCCGCATGCCGAGAGAGATACGGCGTTCGCCGGGATTCACGTTCAGCACAACGCATTCCACCTGGTCGCCCACGTTGACCAGCTTGGAAGGATGCTTCATGCGCTTCGACCAGGTCATTTCGCTGACGTGCACCAGGCCTTCGATGCCCTGTTCGAGCTCGACGAATGCGCCGTAGTCGGTCACGCTGATCACGCGCCCGGAGACATGCGCGCCCACGGGATAGCGGTGCTCGGCATCAAGCCACGGATCGGGCGTGAGCTGCTTGAATCCGAGAGAAACGCGCTGCTTCTCTTTGTCGTACTTGAGAACCTTCACCTGAATCTGGTCGCCGACGTTCACCAGATCGCGCGGGTGCGTGAGCCTTCCCCACGACATGTCGGTGATGTGCAGCAGCCCGTCAAGCCCGCCGAGATCGACGAACGCGCCGTATTCGGTCAGGTTCTTCACCACTCCCGTCAGAATCGAGCCTTCTTCCAAGTGCTCGAGAGTCTTGTTGCGCTTCTCGTTCTGCTCGCCTTCGAGTAACTCCTTGCGCGAGACCACAATGTTGCCGCGTTTCTTGTTGACCTTGATGATGGTAACTTCGAGAGTCTGGCCCTTCATGCCATCGAGATTCCGGATGGGTCGCAGATCTACTTGCGATCCCGGTAGAAAAGCCCGTGCTCCCAGAATGTCAACCGTCAGGCCGCCCTTGGTGCGCTCAATCACAGTGGCTTTGATCGGCCGCTTGTCGTGATGAGCTTTTTCTATTTCTTCCCAGGCATGAATCTTCGCGGCCTTCTGGTGCGAAAGATTGACGTAGCCCTCCTCGGTTTGTCCCTTCTCCCGCATCACCTCAATTTCGTCACCTGGCTTTACCTTTGGCTTGCCCTCATGATCGAGCACTTCCGAAAGCGGCAACATGCCTTCCGACTTGGTGCCGATGTCGACCACCACATGCGTCGCAGTGAGCTTCAGCACCGTGCCCTTGATGACGCGGTCTTCTCCCACGGCCTCTTCGGTCTCGGTGGTGAAGTTCTCGAGCGCAGATGCGAAGTCTTCGCCGGCGTGCTTGTCATCGGCAGCAGGCGTCGGATGGGATGCCTCATCCGTGGAAGCGCCAGTCGAAGCAGCAGTTGCGACCGGAGCCTGATCGTGCTGCGTCACGCTTTGATCAGGCAAGGTCTGCTCGGTTGAGGTGGAATCGGTTGCCATCGGTTCTGTTTCGGTTGCGACGGCGGAGTCGGAATGGTGAGTGGTGGTCTCGTCGAACAAGGTCATGCCTCTCGTCTGTGCCTCGCACTCGGTGCGGGGAGGATACGGGCCTGCGTGGCGGACTGCTGGAGTGAGTCGTTTGGTTGTGGTGGGCTCACCCTGGCGAGTGAACTTGGACAATCCCAGCTGCCGGACGTTTCACAGAAACCCGCGTCCAAAGGGAACTCCTCGACTATAGCAACGCCTCGCAAACAGTGTCAAACGTAAAAGGCGGATGTTACGGGAGTGTTGCAGATTGCATGTGGGGACGGCGGCCTCGGCCGTCCAGCCGAGCGCAGCGAGGCGTCGTGGCACCTCAGTTTCGCCGCCCACGCCCCATCTGCTACCCTGCCCTTGCTATGGATTACCTCTGGACCCCATGGCGCTACGCCTACGTCACCAGCACGGAAAAGACGAGCGGTTGCATCTTCTGCGACGCCGTCAAATCGGGCGACGACGCCAAAGCGCTCATCGTCTATCGCGGCCAGCACTGCTTCGTGATACTGAATGCGTATCCCTACACGCCCGGCCACGTGATGATCGTACCTTATGCGCATGTCGACGAATTGCAAAAACTCCCGTCACAAGCCGCCAGCGAAATGATGACACTCTCGCAGCGCATGGAGCACGTCCTGCGCGAACTCTACCACCCTGACGGCATCAACCTGGGCATGAACATTGGCAAAGCAGCCGGCGCTGGCGTCGCCGGACACATTCACATGCATGTCCTGCCCAGGTGGATTGCGGATGCGAACTTCATATCGGTTGTCGGCGAAACAAGGATTCTGCCGGAGACGCTGCAGGAGACGTGGAAGCGGATGACGGTGGTGATGAAGGGATAAGGCCCTAAATTAGTCGGCGAGTCTTTCCATCTCTTTCTCGTCAATAACGTGCACCCCCAGTTCCTTGGCTTTATCCAGCTTTGACCCCGCATCCGCTCCAGCAACCACGTAATCCGTGTTCTTGCTGACCGAGCCGGTAACCTTTCCTCCGGCATCTTCAATCATCTTCTTAGCTTCATCCCGAGTGAAATGCGCCAGCGTCCCAGTCAGCACAAATGTCTTCCCCGCAAGCTTCGTCCCGCGCTGTTTCTTCTGCCCGGTTAACGTAAGCCCAGCCTCATGCAGACGCTCAATCAGTTTGCGATTCGCCGCGATACTAAAGAACTCCACAATGCTCTCGGCGATGCGCGGACCCACTTCATTCACATCCTGCAGCTCTTCTACGCCAGCGCTCTCCAGCGCTTCCATCGATCCAAAATGTTCAGCCAGGAACTGCGCCGTCCGTTCGCCCACCATCCGAATGCCGAGCCCATAGATGACCCGCTCCAGCGGCAGCTTCTTCGAACTCTCGATCTCATCCAGAATGTTCTGCGCCGACTTGTCACCCATGCGCTCCAGACCGAGCAGATCGTCTTTCGTCAGCTGGTAGATATCAGCGACGTTCTTCACCAGCCCACGCTCGGTGAGTTGATTCACAAGCGCATCTCCCATCCCATCGATATTCATCACGCCACGCGAAGCAAAATGGAGAATAGTCTCGCGCAGCTTGGCGGGACAGTTGGCGTTGACGCATCGGTAGTCGACCTCGCCCTCGGTGCGCACCACCTTCGTGCCGCATACGGGACACTTCTCCGGCGCATCAATATCCTCTTTACCGCGCGGATGATCCTTATCGTCGATAACCTTCGCGACTTTCGGGATGACATCGCCGCCACGCTCTACTTGCACCCAATCGCCGATCTTTACCCCCAGGCGCTGGATTTCGTCCATGTTGTGCAACGTGGCATTCCTCACGGTGGTGCCGCCGATCAACACCGGAGCCAACTCAGCCACGGGGGTAAGTTTGCCCGTACGACCAACCTGCCAGCGCACCTTCTCCAGCTTTGTAATCCCAGCCCGCGCCGCATACTTATAAGCAATCGCCCACCGCGGAGCCTTTCCCGTAAACCCTAATTCGTCTTGAAGCGAAGTTCGATCGACTTTGATAACGATGCCGTCAATCTCGTAAGGCAGCGAATCGCGCTTCTCTTCCCAACGCTGGATAAATGCCCAAGCCTCGTCCATCGATCGTACAAGCTTGTGGTTGGGATTGACCTTGAATCCGGCGGCGTCGAGAGCCGTCAGAGTTTTCGAATGATGATCAAAATACGTGCGGCCGTTCTGCAGCAGAATATAGGGGAAATAATCGAGGCGACGCTCCGCTGTGATATTGGAATCGAGCTGCCTCACGGTACCGGCAGTGAAATTGCGCGGGTTCGCGAATGTTGGCAGTCCATTCCGCTCGCGTTCTTCATTAATTTTTTTAAACGATGCAGTGGGCATGAGCAGCTCGCCCCGCACCTCAAAATCCGCCGGGATGCCGGCTTTCTTCAACTTCTTTTGCGGAATCGAAAGCGGCACCGAGCGAACGGTGCGCACGTTGAGCGTGACGTCTTCACCAACGCTGCCGTCGCCGCGAGTAATTCCGCGTACCAGCTTCCCGTCTTCATAAATCAAAGCCAGCGACATGCCATCGAGCTTGAGTTCGCAAACGTAATCCACCTCACTGCGCCCGCTCAGTTCGTGCACGCGGCGTTCCCAATCCCGCAATTCCTCTTCGCTATAAGTGTTATCGAGCGACAGCATCGGCGATGAGTGCGGCACTTTGACAAATCCCTCGCGCGGCTTGCCTCCGACGCGCTGCGTGGGAGAGTCCACGGTGATCAGCTCTGGATGCTCCGCCTCCAGATCCTTCAACTGCCGCATCAGCTTGTCGAACTCAAGGTCGCTGATTTCAGGATTGTCTACAACGTAGTACAAGTATTCGTGGTGCCGGATCTTCTCGCGCAGCGCCTCGATCTTTTTTTCGACGTCTTTGCTCTGGAAAGCCATCGCGCAGATTATAGTCGGAGCTTGCGCCGCGGAAGGAATTCACAAGAAAGAGTCCTGAGGAAGAAACCGTGACGAGGCCCCCGCAAATCCTCGAGACACCACGCCTGATCCTGCGCGAGTTCTCCACTGACGATGTCGACGCACTGGAAAGGGTTCTTTCCGACCCTGAAACCATGCGTTTCTACCCCGCGCCGCTCGATCGCGCCGGAGTCGAAAAATGGATCGTCCGCAACTGCAGACGCTACGCCCAAGACGGCCATGGGCTCTGGGCAATGGTTTTGAAAACGAATGGCGAATTGATCGGGGATTGTGGCCTGACGGTTCAGCCCGTGGACACGACAGACGAGATCGAAATCGGCTATCACGTGCGCCGCGACTACTGGGGGCAAGGCTTGGCGACGGAAACGGCCCGCGCTTGCCGCGACTACGGATTTGCCCGTCTTCCCGTCGATCATATTATTTCTCTCATCCGTCCCGAGAACCTGCCCTCGCGCCGCGTGGCCGAAAAGAACGGCATGACCATCTGGAAAGAAGTCATGAGGAAAGGCATTCCGCACCTGGTTTACAAGATCCACCGAGCACAGACGGGCCGCGAATAAAGATGATGGATAGAGATAGCACAGCATCAATTCACAGCAAATCTGCATGCTTCAAAGTACAATCCAGCTTCGATCTTCAATCCAGTCATGCGTAAGGCGGTCCTACTCTACAACCCCGATTCCGGCGGCAGCCGCGTACGGCGCCAGACCGAGCTGGAGTCCGTGCTGGCGTTGCTCCGCGGCGCAAACGTCGAGGCCCACCTCGTCCTAACGGACTCTCGCGCCCACGCCGAGGAGAAAGCGCGGCAAGCCGTTCTCGCAGGTTGTGACACGATTTTTGCCTGCGGTGGAGACGGCACCATCCACAATATGATTCAGGTGCTTGCGAACACCAAGGTTGCTCTGGCGATTTTGCCCATGGGCACCGCCAACGCCCTCGCGCACGACCTCGGCGTGCCCATGAAGATCTCAGCCGCAGCACAGGACGCTCTGCATGGCGTTCCCCGAAGGATTGCGCTCGGTCGCGTACAGTTTCTCGATCTCGAAGGCGAGCCCGGCTCTCGCTTCTTCATCGTCGCGGCCGGCGCGGGTGTGGACGCGCACCTCTTCTACAAACTCCATGCCGGCACCAAGCAGCGCATGGGCATGACCGCCTACTATTCCAAAGCCTGGCAGCTTTGGTTCACCCATCCAATGACCCGCTTTCGGGTGGAGTTCGCCGAGACTGGGTCGGAACAGCCCGGTTCGGACGAACTCCGGCGGGCCGACGTCACCGAGTTGATGGCGGTGCGCATACGCAATTTCGGCGGAGTGCTGCAGGAACTGGCTCCGGGAGCTTCTCTCGATCGCAACGATCTTCGACTAGTCTTCTGCCGCACTGCCAGCCGCCTTGCCTATCTTCTCTATGTGGCGCGCGGGCTGCTAAGAAGCAATTGGAAAGTTCCGGGCATTGACCTGGCTCACAGCGCTCGAGTGTCATGCCAGTACCTGCCTGCGTCAGCCTCCACCGATAGCATGCACGCCCAGCCCAAGGTCTATGTCGAGGCCGATGGCGAACTAGTGGGCACGCTGCCCGCCGAAATCACCGTCGTTCCAGACGCCCTGACTTTGTTGGCGCCGGCGCGCTAGGTCTCACTGCGGTTTGGCATTTACCACCTCAGCCAAATAGAATCCCTAGACCGCTTGGAAAGGAAGCTTGGAACCGATCACCCATTTCCTGACTGGCGCATGCATGGGCCGCGCCGGCCTCAATCGCAAAACAGCGCTGGCCACGGCGGTATTGACGCTCGCCGCAGAGGCTCCCGATCTCGATGTTCTCGGCCGCTTCGGCGGCCCAGCCTTCGGTTTCGCGCATCATCGTGGCTTCACTCACTCCTTCCTCGGAGTGCCCATCGACGCCGCGGTCGTAGTCGGCTTTGTCTATCTGATCTGGCGCTTGCGCGGACGCAAAGTAAAAGATCCCAATCTTCCGCCACGTTGGGGACTGCTCTACTTCTATGCCTGCCTCGCCGGGCTCAGCCACATTCTGCTCGACTTCACTAACAACTACGGTGTCCGCCCGTTCTGGCCTTTTTCCGAGAAGTGGTACTCCTGGGACATCGTTTTCATCTTCGAGCCCATCATGTTCGGATGCTTGCTTCTCGGTCTGATTGTTCCATCGCTTTTCTCACTGATCGACCAGGAAATCGGTGCGCGGACCCACGGACCGAAAGGCCGCATCGCAGCCACCCTCGCGTTGGCCGGCGTGGTCTTGCTCTGGGGCCTGCGCGACTTCGAGCATCGACGAGCGGTCAATGCCCTCGCCGCCCGCACTTATCAAGGTGTGGACCCGTTGCGCGTTTCCGCCTATCCTTCGCTGGCTGATCCGTTTCATTGGTACGGCGTGGTGGAGACTCCAGCTTTTTTCGCGCTCGCTCCTGTGAATTCTCGGGGACCGGAAGTCGATCCCGACGACCATCTCAACATCCGCTACAAACCGGAAGAAACGCCGGTCACATTGGCTGCGAAGAAATCTTATCTCGGTCGCGTGTACCTCGACTGGGCGCAGTACCCAATCACCGAGACCGAGGCGCTAGACTCACCACAAGACGGCTACGTCGTGAACTTCCAGGATTTGCGCTTCGTGCAGTTGCCCCGCCTGTTAAACCGAGGGGGCGGACCGCGCCGCCCGCTCGGCGCCGCCGTAGAGATCGACCGGAATCTCCGCGTGGTCGGGGATGTCTACGGTTCTGGCAAGAATCGCGTGCTGGTCCCCGAACCGCGCTAAGTTACGATCTGCGCTCATGTGGGACTGCCGCCCCGGCTGTCCGCTTCCTCTCCGGGCAATGCGGCTGCCAGCAGGCGCTTGACGTACCCGCCTCCCCGCGCCGAGAATAATGTTTCTGAGGTGCTCATGCTGCCCTATCTATTCGTCCTACTCGCGATAGCCGTTCGCTTCTTGCCGTTCATGGGTCCGTTGAATTTCCTGCCCCACGCGTGGCACTTCACTCCACTGGCGGCCTCGCTGCTGTTCTTCGGAGCCCGTGGTTCGCGGCGTCAGATGTGGATTCCGCTGGCGCTGCTGGCGGCGACTGACGTGGTCCTTACAAAGTTCATCTATTCGTACCCGTTGACCTGGGACCAACTCGTCACCTTCGCCTGGTACGCGGCGATCCTCTGGCTGGGCACCAATCTGCGCGAGAAGTCCGGCACGCTCCGCGTAACGGGCGCCGCGCTCACCAGCTCAGTTTCGTTCTTCCTGCTCAGTAATTTCGCAGCATGGGCGGCCTATGCCGATATGTATCCCAGAACTTTCCACGGCGTGATGATGTCCTACGCTGCCGGGCTCCCATTCTTCCGCGGCACAGTCGAGAGCGACCTGTTCTTCTCGATCGCGTTTTTCGCAACTCCAGTTTTCCTCCACGCGCTGTCCGGCTGGATGCACAGATCATCCGGCGACCACATCGCCGCGGCGTAGAAGTCTGGCAAGAATAATGTGGGGACAGCCGCCTCGGCTAGCCTTCCCTGAGCGAAGCCGAAGGGTCCAGCGAGCGCAGCGAGACGCGGTCCTAGCCGGCGCTCGCGACGCGTTTTTTTCTCCACCACAGCAGCCAGAGCAACCCTCCCAGGACAACCACGGCCAACACCCAATAAAAGTGCCGCCGGAACACCGTCCCCACGAGTCCAGCGATCTGCGGCCCGAACCATAGTGTCAGCAACGAAAGCACGAGAAAGCGTACAAATCTTCCTGCGAAGATGGCTGCCATAAAGTCGCGGAACCGCATCTCAAACACCGCCGCCCCGAGCACGAAAATCTTGAACGGCATGGGCGGCGGCAGCATTCCAGGAAACATCAGCGCCCAGAATTCGTGCCGCTCAAACGAGCGGTGAATCTGTTGAAAGCGCTCTTCAGAAATCCGTTTGCGCAAAACCTTCTCGCCACCGAGATAGCCAATGACATAAAGCGGAATACTGCCCAGCGCCGAACCAAGCGAAGCCATGACAACGTAGAACAGAAATTGCCGGTGATCCTTGTACACATAGAAAGCCACAATCGCGTCGACCGGCATACCCAGCAGAGCGGAGTCTGCAAAAGCGATAGCGAACACGCCCCAAATTCCCAGTGGTCCTAGCAGTTGTAGAATCCATGCCGTGTACTTCGCCAGGATGTATCCGATGGTTTTCAAAAGGGGCTGTCATTCCGAACAAGCGTTCTTTGCGCAGTGAGGAATCCGAGCGAGCCGCGCGATGCGTCGCGTTGTTGGCGACGCAATAGTCGCGCGTCTGGCTCGCTTCCTTACCAAACTGCTACCGCCGTCGGAAATTCAGTCTACGTGAAAACTCGCTCTGCCATTCACACGACTGAAACATTTCGCGGTTACTCCGTGCTAAACCCTTTGTTTACTGACGGGTTACCTTCGAGTGACGACTGCACCGGTTTTGATGCATATTTCATCACCCCGTAACATTGCCTTGCTACAACTAAATCGTGGATCTGCATGGCTACAACACGCTGATCCTTTCCGACCTGCACCTCGGTGCTGAGACAAGCCATGCCCGTGAAGCCACGCGCGTGCTGAAGGAAAACCGCTTTCAGCGCCTGATCCTGCTGGGCGATATCTTTGCCGACCTCAACTTCGCCCGCCTGACCAAAGACCACTGGAAGTTTCTCGGCTACATCCGCAAGCTTTCTAATCCCAAGCGCAACATCGAAGTTGTTTGGGTCGAAGGCAATCACGACCACGGGCTCACCAACATCATGTCGCACCTGGTGGGAGTCCGCGTCTACCAGCACTACACATGGCAGTACGCCGGACTTCGCCACATCGCGATTCACGGCCATCAGTTCGACGGCTTCCAGGTAAGCAATCTGCGGCTCAGCACACTTGGCACATCGATTTATCTGCAGCTGCAGAAACTCGATTTTAAAAGCAAGCCCATCGTGCGGCTGATCGACCGGCTGAATACGCGCTGGCTCCGCATGTCGTCGAAAGTGTCCGCGGGAGCGCTGCAGTACGCGCGCCAGCACGATGCTGACCGGATTTTCTGCGGCCACACCCACCAGGCCGTCCACGTCGCGCAGGATGGCATTCACTACTACAACTCAGGCGGCTGGGTCGATTCCCGCCTGACTTATCTCACCGTTGATGAACAGGGGGTTCGCATCCATGAGTTTAACCAGCATGAATACACAGAGCGAGCTGACGATCGTGATTCCGGCCAAGAACGAAGCGAAGCTGATTCCGAAGCTGCTGACTTCACTGACGAAGCAGGACTACTCGAAGATGTCGAGTACGAGAGTGTTGGTCGCTGACGCTAACTCAACCGACGGCACTCCCGAAATTGTTCTCGGCTTCCGCGACCGCCTGAACGTCAGCGTGATCCGCGGCGGAATGCCCTCAGTCGGCCGCAACCTCGGCGCGGCCCGGGCCGAGAGCACCTACGTTCTTTTTCTCGATGCCGATATCGATCTTGCGCATCCCTCGTTGGTGCGCCGCGCCGTCGAGCTGGCCCAGCGCAAGCAGCTTCATTGTGTAACCACAAACATCCTATGCCGCGGCGGCAGCTGGATCGACAAGCTGTTCTACGCGGGCAACGATTTCTTCCAGTACCTCTCGCGACTCCATCACCCCTTCGCGACGGGAATGTTCATGCTGTTCGACCTGAAAAAGTTTCACGAGCTTGGCGGATTCCACGAACAAGTCCTCTTCGCCGAGGACTATCTGCTCAGCCAGCAGGTCGAGCGGAAACGCTTCGGCATCGTCCGCGGCGGCGTCTACACCACCAACCGCCGCTTCCAGAAGATGGGACATTGGCGCGTGGGCTGGCTGTTCCTGAAAACCGCGATGAACTATTGGAACGAAAACTATTTTCTGCGCGACCACAAGTACTGGCAGACCTAGGCCCCGTACTCACCGATTTTGGTCACAGGCGTTTCTTGGTGGCCACACAAAGCGGGATCCAGCCAACCAGCTGGGTCCTGTTTTCGCATGCGCCGTGGACGACGCTTCCGGCTCTTCTTCAGAAGCGAAACACAATTCCTGTCGACAGCCGCACGTTATTCTGCGTCGTTCCAAAGAAGCGCGTTTGTATGTAGTCTCCCTGAAATCGCCACGCGACGGGGCGAATGATTTTGTAGTCGAGCCCGCCGCCCAGCGCGGTTGCAAACGACGTATCGGAGCCGAAACCATTGGTATTCACGTGTCCGCCTCCGAACAGTGCCTCGGCGAACGGGCGGAATTTCCGTACAGAGATGGAGACACGCGGCCCGAACAGAAAGTTCTGCTCGTGGGAGATCACGTTCGAACAGCTGACCTGCCCCTGCCCAGAGCCCACCGGCTGTACGGGAAAAACGCAGTTGGAAGCGTTCCCGTAGTGTTCGCTGAAGTCAGCGACCATGCCAACCCAGGGTATGATCTTGCCCTCAAAGGCCCCCTCCCACCCATTCAGATTCGAACGGCTTGTCTCGACGGGTAGAGGGCTCGCATTGTAGTAAGAATATCCGAAGAAAACATTTCCGCTGGTGGGAACTTGTGCGTTGGCCAAGCCAGCGAACGATAAGAGTACGAAGGAGATCCATCCGATTTTTCGCATGACAATCCTAACCCCGGCTGATTTACGAAGTCGCAAAAGTCAGATGCTGGCGAATGGAGAATTGTCAACTGCGAATGGCGAAGCCAGCGCGCGCGTCATCTCTCAGAAGCGCCAAAGCAGACCGGCCGATCCCCGAAAGTCATTCTGCGTCGCGCTCACGAAGTGGGTGCGGCTGTAATCAAACTGCAGCCGCCAGGAAAACCTCTTAAGGAACAGCAACTGAAACTTGCGATCCACGCCGCCCCCAAGGTCTTCCTCGACCGGGTAGCGCGTTGTGCCGCCCGAAGAGGTTCGTTGTATCCCACCCAGCACATGCGCGAACGGGCGCCACTTTCCGTATTCCATGGAAACTCGCGGCCCAATCATAAGGTTATATTGTTGTACTCCCTGGCGATAGAAGCCGCTGCCATCCGCGACAAAGCTGAGGTGCGAGAAGCGGCGGAGAGCGAAGTCCTCAAAGGAGGCATTCCATCCTCGGAACGTTAGGCGGTTTACCACATCGACGTTGTCCGCATAAGCAACTCCGAGATACACGTTTCCACTGGGGAGCAGCCCCCCGCCCTGATCTCCGGCCCGCTGTTGTGCTTTCGATTGGGTTGTGAACAGCATCAAGCTCAGGAACGCCAGAACCACGGCTGCGGTTTTTGACACGAAAATGAGTCCTCCAAGGCATTTATGCCAGCAGCAAATTCTACCTGAATGCGCGAAATCCGTTAGGCCCCTCCTTAGATGCTGTGAAACGGAGACCCAGGATGCCCCGTTCCCCCAAAATTATGCGGTGCAGGACTGGGACGTTTTGCTCAAAAATTACACTCTTTTCATGATTCCGAAACCCCTCGGCGCGCGTCTATCCATTAGGATGGAATTCTCAAACGCAAATGCTCAAACATGGCCGCAGTCATACACTTTGGCTGCCTTTGGAACACAAAATAAGGAGTCGACGTTGAAACTCAGTCTGGAAACTCGCAATCGCGGCGACGTCATCATCGTTCACTGCCAGGGCCGCATCGTCTATCGTGACGAGGCCACAGCCCTGTCCCGCCTAGTTGGTGAAATTCTCGAAAACGGTGGCAAAGTCGTGCTCGATCTCAGCGGTGTCAGCTCCATCGACAGCGCCGGTATCGGCGAATTGGCTTTCCTCCACACCTGGGCGCGGTCCCAGAACGCGGACCTGAAGTGTGCCAGCCCCAGCCCACTCGTGCGCGAACTTCTAGATCTTACGAACCTGGACTCAGTCCTCGAAATTCACCCCAGCGTGCCCGAAGCTCTAGCGGCATTCCAGCCCGCGGAGGCCTGCGCAGACTGCTAATCTCCTTTCTTGAACAAAAGGGTAGAGCAGGCCTTCCAGGCCTGCGTTGAGGGAGAGCATCCCCAGTCGGGCTTCAGCCCCTGCGGTAAGCTTGTGCCTAGCTCTCCCTCTGAAATCGATACCGCCCGGCCCGCTCCAGCGCCACCGCCTCGGCTACTTTCAGAAGCGCCCGTGCCGCATGCGACAGCCCCGCTTCCTTGCGGTAGATCAGGCGCAGCTTGCGTTGTACCCGCAATTCCCGCACCGGAATTCGCACCAGCTCTCCCCGCGCCAGTTCGGCCTCCACGCTGATCTCGGGCATGAAAGCCACTCCATTTCCCATAGCCACGAATTGTTTGATCGCCTGCAGCGTGGGCAGTTCAAGCCCCATGTGCAGCGGTGTTTTGTGCTTTTCGAATGTCTGCAGAACTTTCTCGCGGTAGGGCGACGAAACAATATGCGCCACAAATGATTCCGCCCCGAGCTGCCGGATGCTCACCTCCCGCGCCGAGGCCAGCGGATGCTTCGGCGGCACCACCAGCACCAGCTCGTCCAGATAAGTCACCACGGAGTGCAGCCGCGGTTCCTCCGGCTTGTACGAAAGCACACCCAGCTCAGCGCTATGCTGCAACACATCGTCCGGAATGCGGCTGCCCAGAGCCCGCTGCACCGTGATCTTGATCATGGGATGCAGCCGTCGGAATTCCGCCAGCACTGGCAGCAGATACAGCGCCGTGAATTCATTGGCCGCGATCACCAGCTTGCCCTTCTGCAACTCCCGCAAAGAAGCCAGAGATTCGTGCGCGTCGTGACGCAGATTCAACAGTTTCTCGGCGTATTCATAGAGCACCTGCCCGGCATCAGTCAGAACTCCTTCCCGCGACGAGCGGTCGAGCAGAGCCTCGCCCAGTTCATCCTCCAGCTTGCGGATAGTCTGGCTCACAGCCGACTGGGTGCGGTGCAGCTTCTCCGCCGCCCGCGAGAACCGGTGCTCGCGAGCCACCGCCAGAAAGACTTCCAGCTGCGAGAGTTCCATTTACCGTCCCCTTATGTAAGCTTCAGTAATCATTAGCAAATCTTATCATAGAAGCATTGCTAATGATGACTGAAGAATTATAAGTTTTGCTTCAATCAGGTTTCCCCGTACCATAAAGACTCACAACGGCATAAAGAAGCCCATGGCTACGGACCAGGTCAACATCAGAATTTTCGACACGACCCTGCGCGACGGAGAGCAGTCGCCGGGATGCAGTATGAACCACCAGGAAAAATTACGCCTCGCGCATCAACTCGACCGTCTCGGTGTCGACGTGATCGAGGCCGGATTTCCCATTGCCTCCGAGGGCGACTTTGAAGCCGTAAAGGCCATCGCTGCGCTCATTCGCCGCCCCATCATCGCTGGCTTATGCCGCGCCTGCCGCCCCGATATCGAGCGTGCCTGGGAAGCTCTGCAAGACGCCGCCCACCCCCGCATCCACGTCTTCTTAGCGACTTCTGACATTCACCTGAAGTACAAGCTGCGCATCACGCGCGAAGAATGTCTCGCGCAAGCCCGCGAAGCTGTAGCCTTCGCTCGGTCGCTGTGCCCTGACGTCGAATTTTCGCCCGAAGACGCCACGCGTACCGATCCTGAATTCCTCTGCCAAGTACTCGACGCAGTCGTCGAAGCCGGCGCCACGACGCTAAATATTCCCGACACTGTCGGCTACACTGTGCCCGCCGAGTTCGGCGACTTGATCGCAACCATCCGCCATCGCGTCAAAGGAATCGAGAACGTCACTATCTCCGCCCACTGCCATAACGATCTCGGCATGGCTGTCGCCAATACCATGGCGGCTATCGCTGCCGGAGCTCGCCAGGTTGAATGCACCATCAATGGCATCGGCGAGCGTGCCGGTAACGCCTCGCTCGAAGAGATCGTCATGGCCATGCGGGTTCGCCGCGATCGCTATCCCTACGAGACGGCCATCGCCGCCGAACATCTGTTTCCCGCCAGCCAGTTGCTGAGCGAGATTACCGGCGTGCCCGTGCAGCCCAACAAGGCCATCGTTGGACGCAACGCCTTCGCTCATGAAGCCGGCATCCATCAGGATGGCGTTCTCAAAAATCCGTTGACCTACGAAATCATGACGCCGCAATCCGTCGGCGTACCCGATTCCAAACTCGTGTTGGGCAAGCACTCCGGCCGTCACGCGCTAGCCATCCGCTGCGAACAACTCGGCTACCAGTTCGACCGCCGCGCTCTCGACGATATCTATCGCCGCTTCGTGCGCCTGGCCGACAAAATCAAGCACGTCGAGGATCATCACCTGCTCGAGTTGATCCGCGACACGCATAAGCCCGCAGGATCGGCGACTCCCCTGTTCGAACCTCTTCAAGCGTCCATCGCGGCCGCAGCCAGTGTGACTAGCCCCGAACCGGTCCGGCCATTCCCGATGGCACCGAAACCCAACAGTTTCGGCCTGCCCGTCGCGGCCGACCACCACCACGATCAGCAGCAGCAACAGGAAGACTATCTCTGGGGCGTGTAGTGGTTTCCTGGGCAGCGACCTGCACGCGGCAAGCACTTTCCATTAAACTGATCCCCGCATGCTCCTCAACCTGACCATCCTCCCCGGCGACGGCATCGGTCCCGAAGTTACCGAACAAGCCGTCCTCGTTCTGCAAACGGTTGCCAGCGCATTCGGCCACCAACTCCAGCTTCAAAGAAAAAACATTGGCGGCGCCGCACTCTCCGCCGCGAATGATCCTCTTCCCGCGGACACGATCCAGGCGTGCCTATCGTCCTCCGCGGTCCTGCTCGGCGCCGTAGGCAGCCCCGCCTTCGACCACTATCCCCAACACCTTCGTCCCGAAGCCGGACTCCTTCGCCTGCGCCGCGAACTAGGCGCCTACGCGAATCTGCGTCCCGCAATCTGTTTCCCCGCGCTCGAAGACTGTTCCCCACTCCGTCCCGATCTAGTCCGCGGCACCGACGTAATGATCGTCCGGGAGTTGCTCGGCGGGCTCTATTTCGGGGAGCCACGCTCGATCACAGGTGAGCCCGGCTCGCGCCTCGCCACTAACACCATGACGTACGGCGAGCCAGCCATCGAGCGCATCGCCCGCGTCGCCTTTGGCCTGGCAACAAAGCGGCGCCAGAAAGTTCTTTCCGTAGACAAAGCCAACGTTCTAGAGTGTTCCCGCCTCTGGCGCGAAGTCGTCACCCGCTGCGCCAAAGATTATCCTGGAGTGCAACTCTCCCACATGTATGTGGATTCCGCCGCAATGTCGTTGGTGCAGCGCCCCAAAGATTTCGACGTAATACTCACCGAAAACATGTTCGGCGACATTCTGTCCGACCAGGCCGGCGGAGTAGTAGGCTCGCTAGGCCTGCTGGCCTCAGCCAGTATCGGCGGCCCAGTCGGCGTGTACGAGCCGGTCCATGGCTCAGCGCCGGATATCGCCGGAAAGGGAATCGCAAATCCTCTTGGTGCGATTCTTTCCGCCGCTCTGTTGCTGCGCCATTCTTTTCAGCTCGATCAGGAAGCGGCCAGCATCGAAGATGCCATCAGCAATGTGCTGAATCAAGGCTCTCGCACCGCCGACCTCGTCCGCGCCGGACAGAGCCAGATTTCAACACCAGAAATGGGACGTGCAGTTGTCTCAGAGCTGCAAAGTGGAGCGAAGAATGTCGGAAGACTTGCCGCCTCGTAAGTTGGGCCCGATGCGCCGGCTGAGAGATCCCGAGAGAACGTTGGTTGGCCGGCTTCTCGAGCAAGGAGGGCAGAATCCTGCGTTGCCGAGCCGTTTGGATTCTCTGGATGTCCAAGAAATGCCTGACGGCGGAATGGGAAGTCTGTATTTTCCCTGGCCGGGCAAAGACGCGCATGCGCGCCGTTTTGGACGCCGAATCGCGGAGTTCCAACTCGACGGCGCTGACGGCGTCCCGATCATAGCCTCTTTAAATGTTGATAAGGACGGCGATTTGTACGAGTTGGATATATGGAAGGTCGACTTCGAGCCGGTGATTCGGTTGTGCCCGCCGATGCAATAGCGGGCGTTCGAGGGTCTCAGCCTCGTCAATGTTGATTAAGTTCCGGGACGGGGCCTTCCGGGCAGCGTCTTAGCCGGCCGCGCGCCCACCACGCCCCCCGCATCATACTTCCCCGTCAAGTCATACCACCGAATCCGCAGCATCTCCCAAAACATGCGCGCCCCATCCATCACCGGATGAATCCGCGTGTCGCCGCTATGTCCCCAGAGCACCGCCACTTCCTCCACGCGAAACCCAAACTTGCGCGCCAGAAAAAGAATTTCCGGATCGAAGCCCCAGCGCTCGATGCGTTCCAGCGGAAAAATCGTCTGTGCGGCCCGGCGCGTGAAAGCTTTGAAGCCACATTGCGTATCCTTGAACTGCAGCCCCAAAATAATCCGCAGCAACAAGTTGAATACCCTTCCAAAAAGTTGCCGGTGCAGCGACTGCCGCCGCGTCTGCATTTCCGCCCGCAGCCATCGCGAACCGATGGCGATGTCCGCGCCCCCGGCCAATGCCGCCAGCAATTTCGGCATCTCTTCAATCGGCGAAGACAGATCCGCGTCGCTGAACACGACCACCTCGCCCCGCGCATTCAGCATCCCATTGCGCACCGCATAACCCTTGCCGCGGTTGCCCGGATTCTCCACCAGTCGCAACATAGGATTTTTCTCGGCAACCCCGCGCACCAAATCGGCCGTGTTATCCCGCGACCCATCATTCACAACAATGACTTCCGCTTCCGCGCTCCATCCCTGTGCGCGCAAATACCCCAGCACCCTCTCCAGGGTCGCACCCAGCCGCGTGCCTTCGTTGTACGCAGGAATAACGATGCTGTAAGCGATGTCCATCAATCTGTGAAAATGCCGAAAATGCTGAGCAATTGTACGTCGGAAACGGGCAATTGAGGAAACAGGAAGCGGGAATCCAGCGTCCAATTACTGAGCACTGAGCACTGAGCACTGAGCACTGAGCACTGAGCACTGAGCACTGAGCACTGAGCACTGAGCACTGAGCACTGAGCACTGAGCACTGAGCACTGAGCACTGAGCACTGAGCACTGAGAACTGAGAACTGAGAACTGAGAACTGAGAACTGAGAACTGAGAACTGAGAACTGAGAACTGAGAACTGAGAACTGAGAACTGAGAACTGAGAACTGAGAACTGAGAACTGAGAACTGAGAACTGAGAACTGAGAACTGAGAACTGAGAACTGCCCTCCTACGCCACGATGCGTTTTTCCACCAGCATGCCGAAAAACTCATTCACCAGTTCAGCGTCCCACAAGCCCTGGCGGGCTTCGACGCGCATGGTTTGCGCAGCGTCATCATGCGAGAGCGCCGGTTTGTAAGGCCGCGCCGTGCGCAGTGCATCGTACACGTCCACCACCTGCAAAACCCGCGGCAGCAGCGGGATCTCGCCCGCCCCCATTCCATCGGGATACCCCGACCCATCCGCATGCTCATGATGATGCCGGATGATCGGCAGCACCAACCGCAAAGACTTCAGGGGTTTGCAGATATTCTCCCCCGTCACTGGATGCTGCTTCATAATCGCCCACTCCTGAAGCGTCAGGTCGCTGCCTTTTTTCAGAATCTCATCCGGCACCGCGATCTTCCCCAGGTCGTGCAGAAATCCCCCGCGCCGCAGCGCCACAATCGAATCTTCATCCAGCCCCAAATGCCGTCCCAAATCCGCAGCCCGCGCCGCCAACCGCTCGCAGTGCCCCTCGGTATAAGGATCGCGCCCCTCCACAATCAACCCCAGCGTGCACAGTACAGAATCCGCCGTCTCCAACTCGTCAGTAAATTCTTTCACTCGCAGCAGCGACTTCACTCGCGCCGTCAACTCCTCCGCCAACACCGGTTTGTTCAGAAAGTCATCCGCTCCAGCTTCAATTCCCCGCACCTTGTCGGTGCTGTCGCTCAACCCCGTGATCAGCACAAAAGGAATCAGACGCGTCGCCGGATCCCCTTTGAGTTCCCGGCACAATTCATAGCCCGACTTCCCCGGCATCCTCACATCCGACAGAATCAGATCAGGCGCCTGCCGCCGCACTTCCGCCGCCGCTTCTTCCGCATCGCTCGCCGTCACGACGTCATAGCCGCGTTGGGCGAGCAACTGGCTCATCAGCCCCGTAATGGTAGGATGGTCATCCACCACCAGAATCCGGGGCACACGCCGCCCCGTCCATAACCCGCTCATGCTTAAATCAGAAGCCGGTTCTCGCTGGGAAGTTGTCCGGCCCTCCCCGCTCACAGCCGGACGGAAATCGTGAGGGAAACTCATTACTGGATTGGAACTTCACTGTCGAACGTCTGAAGATACCTTGCGATGTCCTAAACTCTGTCATCCTGAGCGGAGCGAAGGATCCCTTGCCCGCTTGCGCCGATACCAGCGCTGCAAGGCGTTTCTGCGATCACCCTGCGGTCCGTTTCGTACCGGCTGCATTTGCTCAGCATCGTACTCTAATTCTACTGCAATCCTCGCCGCGCGGAGACACCCGCACAGCGGGAGGGCCTGGCCCCGCCTGGCTCCGTCCCACATCGGAACCTCGCTTCGGAATTATGGTGGACGATTGTGACTTCTGACCTTGTCCTCCGACCGGTTTCCTGCTTAACCTCGGGCCATGCTCCGCATCTTCCAATGCCATCTCTACGCAGCGTTGGCGCTCTTCATCTTTGCCGCTCAAGCGAGCGCCACCGCCGCGAGCAAACCTCACGTCATCACTTTCGGCAAATGGACCACAGTGCGGTGGTTCCCCGAGTCCACCAGCGACGCACTCACTCTGAAAGTCCGTCCACTTCTCGTTGACACCCACGTCAAGGAGTTCACGCTAGGCCCCGCTCACGACGTAACCGATCGCCTTTTCGTAGTCCGCCGCGCCTTCCGCCTCAACGACAGTCTTCCGCAGGAGCTCGCGTCCCCGCCCCACTGGGAATGGCAGCCCGGCGGCTGGCTCCTCGTCGATCGCGCGACCGGCCGCATCTCTCTCCTAAATCTGCCCGACTTTGATGTCTTCTATTCCGCCGCTAGCTGGTACCGCGACTACGCCGCTTACTGCGGAGTCTCAGATGACAGCAAGAAAGTTTACGCGGTCGTAGCCCAAATCAACCGCCGCAAGCCCATCCTCAAGAAACCGATTGAAGGCGACAACATCGGCGACAAAGAAATCAAAGATGCCGCAACCGACTCCGCCTGCTCCGCCCCAGCCTGGCAACGAACTCCTGCCCGTGTAACCTTTGAGCCAGCAGGCGCACCCAAACAAACCTTCGCCATCCGCGGCCACGCAGTAGATTTGATGACCCAAGAAGAGGACGGCGAAGAAGCCGCAAAATAAAGGACGCTTTTCCGGACTCGATCCCGTCCAACTACTGAGAACTGAGAACTGAGAACTGAGAACTGAGAACTGAGAACTGAGAACTGAGAACTGCTACCCCGCCGCCTCCGCTGCTGGCAGTTCCTCCGCAACCGTCTTATCTTTCACTTTGGCGCTGGTCACCAGAATCACCGACACCACCACGATCACACTCCCCGTCACAATGAAGCGATCCACGCGCTCGTGCAGCACCAGCCATCCTAGAAACACCGCCACCACCGGATTCACATAAGCGTAAGTCGAAACTTTCGATGTGGGTACATGCTCCAGCAGCCATATATAAGCCGTGTACCCGATCCACGATCCGCATACCACCAAATACAGCACGGCGCCCACCCCGCGCGCCGTCCAGGAAACGTGCGTGAAATCTCCCACGATGAATGCAAACAACAGATTTGCCGCGCCCGCCGCCGTCACCTGCCATCCGGTCGCGCTGACCCCATCCATCCCCGACTGCCAGCGCTTCGACAGCACCGAGCCCAGCGCCCAGGAAAACGACCCGCCCAGCAGTGAGAGCGATGCCCAGAACTCGCGCCGTCCCACCGTCGAAGTCGAGTGCAGCTCCGGCCAGAACAAAACGAACAGCCCCACCATCCCCAGTCCCAATCCAGCCTTGCCCCGCCACGAAATGTGATGGTGGCCCAGCAGTAACGAATCTAGCACTAGAAACCACAACGGCGTGATCGCGATAATCAAAGCCGCCAGCCCCGAAGGCACCGAAAGTTCCGCCCACGACAGCGTCAGGTTCCCCCCCATCAGCAGCAAAATTCCTACTACCGCAGCCAGCGCAATCTGCCGCGCCGAATACCAGATCCGTCGCCCCGTCGCCGCGCTCACCGCCAGCATCACTAACCCGGCAATGGAAAACCGTACCCCACACATAAGCGCCGGCCGAATGCTCTGCACCGCGATATCGATGGCCAGATAAGTCGAGCCCCAGGTTAAATAGACCAGCCCGAAGGCAAGAATCACCGCAAATCGGCTTGGGTTCTGTGCTCTGGACATGTCAGTGAGAAAACAGGGGAAAGTTAAACGATATCAGATGAGATCAGAAATACTCTGTCATCCTGAGCGGAGAAACGTGCGCGCGAAGCGGACGCGTTCCGGAGTCGAAAGCCTACCCTAAGCGAAGCCGAAGGGGATCCCTGGCATCTTCCCACCGACTGCAGCTCCGAAGGATCGTTCGACGGTGCTGCCACTACTTCAACTTCTCGTATTCCGCCTTCGCCGTCTTCAAGACTGGAACATCCGCGTCCGCATCTTTCCAGACTGCAAAGAAATCCTGATAGGCAACTTTCGCCTTGGCTGTATCGCCCTGAAACCCATAGGCCCGACCCAATCCCAAATGCGCCAGCGAATAAAGCCAGCCGGTCGGATCGATGCCACGATGGTCGAGAATCTTCTGATACTCCGCCGCTGCCTTGGCTCCGTCGTGCAAGCGCAGAAAGGCCTCGCCGCGGACGGACACAGCGCCATCCCCGCCCGAGCCCAATTCGTAAGGCGTCGCCGAATTGAGTGCTGCAACTGCGTCACCGGGCTGGTTGCGTTCCAGGCTTATCATTGCCCGCGCTGTTGGTAGCTGTACCTGATTGAGCAGGGTAGCGTATGGAAATTCCTTGGCCAGCCCTTCAGCCAGCTTCCCCGACTGTGCCGCGTCGCCGATGCGAGCGAACAAAACCGCGGCGGCGGTTCGCGAATTGATATTCTCGGAACGCGCGAGCGCCGCATTCATCGTCTGGCGGGCTTCCTGCGGGAAGCCCATTTCAGCATCGCAACTTGCCTCGGCTGCGAGAACACCTGCCCCACGCTCCTTCGATCCGCGAGCCTCGGCGGCGCTGGCTGCCTGCGAATAGCTTTCTCTGGCCTCCTTTATTTCTCCCAGCGAGCACTCACCCCGCGCTTGCAAAAGAAGTATGCTGGCTTCTTCTATCTTTCCCGCCGCGCGTTCCACCTCATGTCGCATGGCGGCTTCGTCGCCTCGAAGAAACGCTAGCTCGTAAAGCATGATATGGATCGACCACGGTTCCGCCTTTTGTGCGACAGCCTGATCCGCCACCGCCTTCGCTTCGTCGTAGCGATTCAGGTACAGGTAGGCTCCAGCCAGATTCTGATAGCCGTAGGGGTCCTTGGGGTCGAGCCTCACCGCCTCGCTCGCATTCGCCAGCGACTTCTCGTACTGCCCAATCCCCGATTCCGCGAGGGCTACGTTGTCCCGCGGAACGTTGTCGCGAGGATAGGCCTGTATCCACTGCTCAAGAGTCTCGATATCTTTGTCTTCCTGTCTCCTGAGCATGCCGTAGTAGTGCGAAGAAATGTAGAACTTCTCCCTCTCGCTCGCTCTTTCCTTGGCATCAAATGCTTTTTGTATATATTCAGCGGCGTCTTTGCTGTTACCCATGTTGTTACTGGTGACGCCCAGCGTCGCCAGAGCCATGGCAAAATTGGGGTCGAGCTCAACCGCACGTTTCAGATGCGGAATCGCGGTCTCGTCGTTGAATTTCTCATGTTCGGCCTCGCCCAGGCTGAATTCCTTCAAGGCATCCAATGACGATGTGGTAGCTGCTTCCAGCGGAGTGTCGAACTTTTGCACCGAACCAATAGATTCTCCCAGCGTCTCCCGCAACTGCGACGCAGCGTGGTCCAGAGCCTTCAACACCTGCTCCTTGCTCTCCGCTTCCACCTGCTCGCGTGCCAGCGAGTCACCATTCTGCGCGTTTACCGCTTCCAGAGTAATCACGTAATGGCTGCCCAGACTGGAAATGGATCCCACCATCATCGCCCTGACGCCTTCGCGCAGGCAGATTTCACGCGCCACATCGCGGCTCAGGCGCTCGTCCCCAGACCGGCCCATGAACTTCAACGCTTCGCGAATCCGCGACTCAGGAAGAATATTCAGATACGGCGACTGCCCCAGTTGCACGGCCAGCGCCTGTTTCAGTGTCCCGTCAAATACCGCATCCCCTGTCGTGTTGACGAAGTCGGCGAGCAAGATGCTGTCTTTCTCGGTCAGTCTTGCAGATTGCCTCAAGTGTAAATACAATCCAGCGGCAATCAGTGCCACCAAAACAACCAGAGACACGCGTACAAGAATCTTCCAGGGCCTCTTTGCCGGAATAACCCCCGCCGGCGCGGAGCTCACACCGCTTGAAGATGTCGCCGCCACTCTCGCGGAGCCCGGCGTCGAGTCCGCATGGCTCATTACCGCGGAATGCTGACCTGTCTCCTGCACTGCCGCAACCGAACCCGAACTGGCCGCAACCGCGCGCCCGCTCTCTGTATCCCGCTTCAACCGCTGCAGATCGGCGCGAACATCCGCCGCATGCTGGTACCGCAGATTCCGGTCTTTCTCTAGCGATTTGTTGATGACGTCTTCCAGCTTCGCCGGCAAGTCCGGATTCAATCGCACCGGCGAAACTGGTGCCCGATCCAGAATCGATTGAAAAATCAGCGCCGATGTTTCCCCGCGGAACGGCAAAGTCCCCGTGGCCATCTCGTAGAGCACAACCCCGAAAGAAAAAAGATCCGTCCGCGAATCAAGCTCTTTCCCCTTAGCCTGCTCCGGTGACATGTAAGACACAGTGCCCAGAGTAGAGCCCGGGCTCGTCAAGTGCTCTTCGACCGCTACATCACTCGGCGCGGTCACGTCAGGGACGTGCGATGATGGTGCCGGATTCGTTGTCACCTTGGCCAAGCCGAAGTCCAGAATCTTGCCGTGCCCGCGCTTGGTCACAAAAATATTCGTCGGCTTGATGTCGCGATGCACAATGCCTTCGGTATGCGCCGCGTCCAGCGCATCGGCGATCTCGATCCCCAAGGCAAGGATCGTCTCCACTTCCATCGGACGCGCCCCGATTAGATGCTTAAGCGTAGCCCCGTCAAGAAACTCCATGACGAGATACGTGCGTCCATTCTCCTCGCCAATGTCGTAAATCGTGCAGATGTTGGGATGGTTTAGCGCCGAGGCCGCCTTCGCCTCACGGCGGAATCGCTCCAGCGCCTGGCGATCCTGCGCCAGATCTTCTGGCAGAAACTTCAAAGCGACGAAACGGCCAAGGCGCGTGTCTTCCGCCTTGTAAACCACACCCATACCGCCCCCGCCAAGCTTCTCAACAATCCGGTAATGCGAGATGGTCTGATCGAGCAAGCTAGATGCCCCCGCCCAAGGGCGCAGCCCATGCTACGGCCACAAGCAACGGAAGTCAAAAGTAAGTAAAAGCCTTTGGGGACAGCCGCCCTCGGCTGTCCGCCGGGCGCAACCCGGCCGTTACCAAAGGGGGTTCACGCCAAGCATCGCCGCAAGCTATAATGCGGTTAGTGATAGTGATGTCGATGGCTAGCGATGCTGCGCAACGTTACCAAATCGTGTCCGCTCAATTCGCACCTGCCCGAGTGCTGGCTGCATTGCCTCGTCTGTCCACGGCGCTATCGAGCGAATCTGCCGTCACGCCTGCGTCCCAGCCTCTTCGCTAGCGACTAACAAATCCTCCGCCAAATTTTCTCGGTTTCACGTGTGCTCGAACCAGAGCCGCGAGTTCCGACGTGCCGCTCACTGACCACTGGCCACCAACTACTGGCCGCTGCCTTACGGAGGATCCCATGACGACAAAGACTATGACCGCCGGACCTAAGCTCAAAACCGCCCTGCCCGGACCCAACGCCAAGCGCGTTCTCGCGGGCGACGAAAAATATATTTCGCCGTCCTACACCCGCTCCTACCCGCTGGTAGCCAAGAGTGGACGCGGCATCGTCATCACCGATGTCGACGGCAACGAGTTCTATGATTTCTCCGCCGGCATCGCGGTCACCTCGACCGGCCACTGCCATCCCCACGTAGTCGCAGCCATGCAGAAGCAAGCCGCCGAACTTATTCATATGTCCGGTACTGACTTTTATTACGAGAGCATGGTCACGCTTGCCGAGCGGCTGTCGAAGATCGCGCCAATGCCTGGACCGCAGAAAATCTACTACGGTAACTCCGGCGCCGAGGCCGTCGAGTGCGCCCTCAAGCTCGCCAGATATCATACGAAACGACCCAACATCATTGCGTTCTTTGGCGCGTTTCATGGACGCACCATGGGCGCGCTCTCGCTCACCGCGTCGAAACCCCAGCAGCGGCGCCGCTTTTCGCCGCTTCTTGGCGGCGTGACTCACGTTCCCTATCCTGATGTTTATCGCGGACGCAAAGATGCCACGCAGGATCCTGACGCGTTCGCGCTAAGCTGTGCCCGCTTCATTGAAGACAAACTGTTCAAGACCACGCTGGCTCCCGAAGAAGTGGCCGCCATCTTCGTCGAGCCTGTGCAGGGCGAGGGCGGATACTTGGTCGCACCCACCATCTTCATGCAGGAGTTACGCCGCATCTGCGATCGTCACGGCATTCTCCTTGTGCTCGACGAAGTGCAGAGCGGCATCGGCCGCACCGGCAAGTGGTGGGCTGTCGAGCACACCGGCGTGGAACCGGACATGGTCCTCATCGCGAAAGGTATCGCTTCAGGCATGCCGCTCGGCGTCGTGATGACGCGCTCCGAAATCATGGACTGGGTGCCCGGTTCGCACGCCTCAACCTTTGGGGGAAATCCCGTGTGCATCGCCGCCGCGCTCGCAACGCTCGACGTGATCGAGAAAGAGCATCTGCTCGAACACACCGCCGAAGTGGGCGCGCACATGCTGAAGCGCATGGCGAGCTGGCCCACGAAGCTGAAGCTGGTAGGTGACGTCCGCGGCCGCGGCCTGATGATCGGCGTCGACATCGTCAAGGACAAGTCGACCAAGGAGTACGCCGCCGCCGAGCGCGACCTGATCGTCGAAAAGGCCTTCGAACACGGCGTCCTGTTCCTCGGCTGCGGCCCCAGCTCAGTCCGCCTGTGCCCGCCGCTGGTCGTGACCAAAGAAGAAGCCGACGTTGCCATCGACGTGCTGGAAGAGTGCATCCAGGAAGTGGGCAAGTGAGCAAGCCGCCAGTTAGGATCGGGAATATGAGTGGCCCATTCAAGCCGTCTTCTTGAGTGGGCAGTTCTTTAGAACAATTCGCCCAGACAGTCCGAGGGTTGATATACTTCGCGGTCAGTTCCCGTGAGAAAAAGAATATTGGAGGACAGTCGTGCCCTCATCAACCCTACGGTTCGTTCTGCCATTTTTGTTGGCAATCTCTGCTGCAGCGCAGCAGACCCCCTCCCAACCAACGCCGCCGGCGAAGCCGATCTTCAAGCTTGAGGAAGTCATGATTCCTGTGCGCGACGGTGTTCGCCTCCAGACCGTCATTCTCACTCCGCTCGATCAAACCGGTCCGCTGCCCATCCTGTTTCGCCGCACTCCTTACGGCGTCCCCGAGAAGCCGCCGGAACAGATGCCGTCATCGATAAAAGAGCTGGCCCAGGACGGCTACATCTTCGTCATCCAGAATCTTCGCGGACGCTTCAAATCCGAAGGCACGTTCAATCTTTCCTCCTGGGTCGACCTCAGCGATCCCAAGGCCACCAACGAGACTACCGACGCCTACGATTCGATCGATTGGCTGGTGAAAAACGTGCCGAACAACAACGGGAACGTCGGCATGTATGGCGTTTCCTATGACGGACTGACGACCGCGCTCGCCCTTCTCCACCCGCACCCCGCGCTGAAAGCCATGAGCGAACAGGCCTCGCCCGTTGATCAATGGATGAACGACGATGACCACCGTTACGGCGCCCTGCGCGAGAGTTACGACTTTGAATATGCCGTGATGGAGCAGGCCGACAAGAACAAGAACACCCATTTCGACTTCGAGACTTACGATACTTACCAGTGGTATCTCGATCTCGGACCGCTCTCCAACATCAACACGAAGTACCTTCACGGATCCATTCCGTACTGGAATGCAAGCGTCGATCATCCTGACTACGACGACTTCTGGAAAAAAGAAGCCTGGGTGAGCCAGCTTCACGCTTCGACCGTTCCTAATCTCAACGTTGCCGGCTTCTGGGACCAGGAAGATCCCTGGGGTCCGTGGCAAATCTTCCGGCACGCGGAAGAGAACGATCCGCAACGCACCAACTTTATCGTCGCCGGGCCCTGGTATCACGGAGAGTGGCGAACTCCCAAGGCCGACAGCATCGGCCTGGTTCCTTTCGCAGGACACGAAACCGCCCGCGAGTTCCGCGAGAACATCGAGGCCCCATTCTTCCGCTATTACTTGCACGGCAAGGGCGAGAAGCCGGCATGGCAGGCCAGCACATTTCAAAGCGGATCAAATACCTGGCACACCTACCCAGAGTGGCCTCCGAAGAATGCGAAGTCCACCAACCTCTACTTGCATGCAGACGGCAAGCTTTCTTTTACTGCGCCGGAGGAATCGCCGGAAGAGTCGAAGACCGGAAAGGCCTATCGCGAATACGTTTCCGATCCCGCCAATCCCGTGCCCTATCGCCAGCGCCCGATCTCGCCGACGTATCCCGCCGGCGACTGGCGCACCTGGGAGGTTGCCGACCAGCGCTTCGTCGATCACCGTCCCGACGTGCTTTCCTTCGTCAGCGATCCGCTCGAGCACGATCTAACCGTCACCGGGCCGCTGGCGGCCGATCTGTTCGCCTCAACTTCCGGCACTGACAGCGATTTCATCGTCAAGCTGATCGACGTCTATCCCGACAACGCGCAGAAAAATGATTGGAATCCCGACGAAGGCCCAAAGCCCGGACAATACGCGCAGTCGCTGAACGGCTACGAGCTACCCATTGCCATGGAGGTGCGCCGCGGCCGCTATCTCGCGAGTTACGAGAAACCGCACGCCCTCAAGCCGAACCAGCCCACGGAATGGAACGTCCCGCTGCGCGACCACGACCATGTTTTCCTCAAAGGACACCGCATCATGGTGCAGATTCAATCGACGTGGTTTCCGGTGATCGACCGCAATCCACAGAAGTTCGTGCCCAGTATTTATAAAGCAGCGGCATCTGACTTCGTTCCCGCGACCCAGAGAATCTATTGCTCCACCACCATGCCATCGCATCTGGTCTTGCCGGTCGTACCCTGAAAAGACGAAAGAGGTGGGATGCGCGCCCGAAGCACGCCGCAGGTGGCCCATTCAAGCCGTCCTTTGGCTTGAGCGGGACAGGCTCCGCTCCTGTCGGTTGGGGGATTCCCAGTTCGGGAGGGACCGCGTTCTTCTTGTCGCGATTGTTAGGGATGTCACATCCATTTCGATTCGACGCGGGTACAGTGAAGTTGAGGATCTCTTTGTGCTTACCGGGCGTGTTTTTTCAGCGCAGGCTACCCAGACCGCACTTCGCTTCCTCGACTGGATCGCCAACCACACTCTGCCGGCGGAAAAGATTGCGGCGCATCATCGCACCGGACGCCGCGGAGAAGAGGCAGCCTACTTTCATCTGCGCATGCTGGGCTACACCATGGTGGCGCGAAACTTCCGCTCGCCGCGCAGCCGGGGAGAAATTGACCTGATCGGCTGGGACCACGATGTTCTTTGCTTCGTGGAAGTTAAGACGCGCACTACGCGCGATGTGAAGCCCGGCGAAGCGGCCGTCGACCGGCACAAGCGGCGGCTGGTGGCGGCCGTGGTGCGTGATTACCTTCGGCGATTTCCACCGTCTTGCCAGTGGAGATTCGATGTGGTCAGCGTATACTATTTAGATTCGAGGGCCATCCAGCCGCAGATAGAAGTGTTTCGGAATTCCTCCCTGACGGCTTAGAATTAAAGATTCGCCCATCCTAATAAAAGGGGTTCATAGTGCCCGAGCTTAGAAAAGATCCTATTGTTGGCCGCTGGGTAATTATTTCCACAGACCGCGCGAAGCGGCCCACCGATTTCGCCCGGGAGAATGTGAAGTTGAAGGGTGGATTCTGCCCCTTCTGCTACGGGAACGAAGGCAAGACGCCGCCGGAGATTCAGGCTTACCGTCCGGGATCGAACGGCGGACCGGCGTCGCAACGGGATACGCCGGGTTGGACAGTGCGGGTGGTTCCAAACAAGTTTCCCGCGCTGGGAATTGAAGGCACGCTGAGCCGGCAGGCCGAAGGCATGTTCGACCGCATGAACGGAATCGGCGCCCACGAAGTAATCATCGAGACGCCCGACCACAATGCCAGCCTCGCCACGCTGCCTCCGAAGCGAATCGAAGACGTGCTCTGGACATTCCGCGACCGCATCCTCGATCTGAAAAAAGATCGCCGCTTCAAATACATCCTGCTCTTCAAGAACCATGGCGAGGCCGCCGGAGCCTCACTAGAACACGCCCACTCCCAACTGATCGCCCTACCAATTCTTCCGATCAACGTCACGCAAGAACTCGAAGGCGCAAAGCAGTATTACCTATATAAGGAACGGTGCGTGTTTTGCGACATCATTCGGCAGGAAACGGAGAATGGAACGCGTGTGGTGGCGGAGAACGAAAACTTTTTGACCATTGCGCCTTATGCTCCGCGCTTTCCGTTTGAGACATGGATTCTGCCGAAGCAGCATGAGTCGGCGTTTGAGAATTCGTCGTCGTCGATGTTTGAGAATCTGGCGAAGGCATTGAAGACCTTGCTGATCAAGGCGGACCGGGTGCTGGATAATCCGCCTTACAATCTGGTGATTCACACTTCGCCGGCGCAGGATCCGACCAACGATCACTATCACTGGCACATCGAGTTCATGCCAAAACTGACCAAGACGGCGGGCTTTGAGTGGGGCACGGGCTTCTACATCAATCCGACGCCGCCGGAGGAAGCCGCGAAGTTTCTGCGGGAGGCCAGCGTGGAAGAGCCGGTTCCGGCGACAGTGGGGTAGGGTCGGCTGAGTCCAGGAAAGTCCAAGCAAGAAAAAGAGGGCACGGTGAGAGCCGTGCCCTTTGCAGTTGGACGGAGAGAGAAGTTGATGGCGAGGGACGAACATTTGGGAGCCCTGCCACAACCGTTTCATTTCGATGTTACGGCTGCGACTGAGGTTTGATTGTCAGAGAATTGTAAAATCTTGGCGGCGTAGACCCGCTATCTTATTCTAACGCTTGCTCTTAATTGCTAATTCTTTCCTTTGGCTTACCCTTGCGTTCGATCCTGAAATTCTTCATGCCATGCCATCTGGATGGCTTCGAGCTTGCCTTCGTTGGAAGCTCCCGGGATCGCCCTTGAAGTCGGGTAGTTCTGTGACGTAGCGATGCAGGTCGGTGAAGCGGACGGTGAGAGGATCGAGATCGGGATGTATTTCGCTGAGCAGGATGCCGATGTCTTCGGCGTCGTCCCAGGTTAGAGGCTTGGGCATGATTAGTTTCCTTAGTGCGGACTTTGGGCTTCGGCTTTCGGGCTTCGGAAAGGATCTCGTGAAAAGCCGAAGCCCGATGGCTGAAGCCTGAAGCCCGACTTTAATGGTGCTCTTCTGAAATGTAATTGCGGTTCCAGGCTGGGATCTCGACCACTACTTTACCCGGCTTCGTGATCTGTACCTGGCAGCCGAGACGCGAGTTTAACTGCAAGTCGGCAGCCATGTCCAGGCGGTCGGCTTCGTCGTCATCCATGGGAGAAAGATTTTCGGCGCCCTCTTTGATCCACACATGGCAAGTGGTGCAGGCGCAGTTGCCGCCGCAGGCGTGGTCGAGCGGGACTCCGAAGTTGAGTGCGATGTCGAGAATCGACTCTTCTTTGCCATGATCTTCGTAGGGCAGCTTGCCGTGCTCGAACTGGACTGTCTTGCCTTCGGGCAGGAACGTCAGCTGCACCGTATTTTCGCCGATCGTATTCTCGCCGGGAGCCTCTTCGGTGGCTGTGCCGGCGGATTGTGATTTTTCTTCTGACATGACTGCTCCTCAAGAACCTTAGGATTCCTCTTTTACTTACGCGGCGAGGGCGAGACGCCCACGCGACTGCCCGCGGGACGCCGGCGCTACTCAAATTCGGCTTTGGCCATGGGATGCGGGGCCGTGGGGCCTTCGCCCATGTCTGCCTCGTCCATGGTTTTGCCTTTTAGCGCTGTTGAAACAGCGCTGTCCATCATTAATTCAGCCAGACGCGTTGTGCCCTGGTTGAGCGCATCGATAGCCTTGCGGATGGCCTGGTAATCATCTTCGGCCTTGACCGCGATCAAGGCTTTCTCCATTTTCGCAATCTTTTTCTTCTCGTCCGTGGTCAGGTGGCCCCAGGCGGGGCTCTTCTTGCCCTTTTCGAGTGCGGCAAGGATGGTATCTGCTTCGTTGCGCGCTTCGATGACCTGGCGCTGGCGGAAATCTTCTTCGGCGCTGTCAAAAGAATCGAGAATCATGCTCTCGACTTGCTCGTCGGTCAGGCCGTAGCTGGGCTGGACCTGAATTTCAGCCTCTTTGCTGCTGCGCTGCTCGCGCGCGGAGACGTTCAGGATGCCGTTGGCGTCGATGAGGAACTTCACTTCGATGCGTGCCATGCCGGCGGCCATCGGCGGGATGCCCTTTAAATCGAAGCGCGCCAGCGAGCGGCAATCTTTCGCCAGCTCGCGCTCGCCTTGCAAAACATGAATCGCGACGTTGGCCTGGCCATCGACCTGCGTCGTGTAGAACTGCGTGGCCGACGCGGGGATCGTCGAATTGCGCAAAATGATTTTGTCGGTGACACCGCCTGCCACTTCGATGCCGAGCGACAGCGGCGTGACATCGAGCAGCAGCATATTCTCGGTGGCTTCGGAACCTCCGCCGAGAATGTTGGCTTGCACGGCCGCGCCCAGCGCGACGACTTCATCGGGATTCAAGTCGGTATGCGGCTCGCGGTGGAAAAGTTCTTTCACCAGAGCGCGAACTTTGGGGATGCGCGTGGATCCGCCGACCAGGACGACCTCGTCAATTTGTTCAGGCTTGAGACCAGCGTCTTTCAGAGCCTGCTTACACGGGCCGATGGTGCGGTCGATGATGGGCTGGATGAGCTGTTCGAACTGCTCGCGTGTGATCTCGCGCAGGTAGCGCTTGCCGCCGGGAAGTTTCACATCGAGCTTGACTGAGGGCCGCGACGAAAGCGCGATCTTGGCTTCGATTACGGCATTGCGAATGGCTTGCACGGCTTCGGCATTGCGGCGGAGGTCTAGCCCGAGATCGCCGAGCGTGTCATCTAGCGCGATGGTGATCAGCAGATTGTCGATGTCGTCGCCGCCGAGATGAGTGTCACCGTTGGTTGAGATGACTTCGAAGATGCCGTCGTGCAGCTTGAGAATGGAAATGTCGAAGGTGCCGCCGCCGAGGTCGTAGACGGCTACGATTCCGTTTTGCTTTTTGTCGAGGCCATAGGCTAAAGACGCGGCCGTGGGTTCGTTAACCAGGCGCAGAACTTCGAGGCCGGCGATGCGGCCGGCATCTTTTGTGGCCTGGCGCTGCGCATCGTTGAAATATGCGGGGACCGTGATAACAGCTTTAGTGACCGGGGCTCCGAAGAAGCGCTCGGCATTGCGCTTGAGTTGGCGCAGGATCAGCGCTGAAATTTCCGGCGGAGTAAAGGTCTTTTCTCCGATCTTCTTGTCGCCCAGTTTGATGCGAAGAACTTCGCCCGCTTGTACGTCTTCGGCGAGCCGGAACGGAAAGAACTTCAATTCTTCCTGAATGTCGTCAACCCCGCGTCCCATCAGGCGTTTGATCGAGTAGACGGCGCGTTCCGGCATTTCGGTGAGATACTTGCGCGCGGCGTTGCCGATTACGGGCTGATTGTTCTCGTCGAGCGCGACGACCGACGGGACTAGATTCGAGCCGTCGTCGCCGGGGATCACGACAGGGCTCTCCCCTTGCATGAAGGCCACGAGAGAATTCGTGGTGCCCAGGTCGATGCCGACGATGCGATCCGTTGCCATTTGTAATTTTGTAATCGGGTAATTTGGTAAATTAAGGGCGTTCAGGTTGCAAATTACAAAATTACCCGATTACCAAGTTGCAAAATTCTTTC
>CAWEBA010000007.1:0-140122 GCA_963807145.1 uncultured Acidobacteriaceae bacterium
CACCACGATGTTTTCCAATTCCCACGCGGCATCGACTCTGTGGGCGATGAGGAATGCAAGGATTTCCGGACTTGTGGGCGCGAGTCGCTCCGGCAGCGCTGCTTCTTCATCTTCGGCGACCCAAGCTTCTGCGACCCAGGCGAAGCGCTCAGATTTCTGATCTTCAGATTTCTGAAATTCAGATTTCTGCACTTCAGTTTTCTGAACTTCAGTTTTCCGATCTGGGGCCGCAAACAAGGTCTGATACTGATTCCGCGACCAGTGGCCGGCAGCCGGGCTCTGGCGTTCCAAATCGATCATGGCGGGAACATCAGCCGCATTTGCCCGTCGAACGCGCACGCTAGGACCGAATCTTCTCGAGCATCTCGGCGTCGGTGCGGCGGATGTAATTCGCCTCCAACTGCTCGGGCCCTACGGTTTCGCCGGACTGAATCTTGCGCCAGCCCAGCCGGGCAACGTCGGCGGCCGAGATCGCCTCAAGAACTGAAACTGTCAGACCGGCCGCGCGAGCCGCCTCGGCGAGAACGGAATCGGGAGTGACCACGGTCCACCCTTTCGCTCGCGCAAGGAATTCAGTTTTGCTCAAGAGGCTCTCTCGTGGAAGTTGGCCTGCTGGAGCGGGGACTTCGTATCCTCCTACGTAGACCTCACTCCGGCCCGCATCCAGCGCGGACATAACCTTGCCTTGCTCACCGCTGGCAAGCACGCAAACCTCCAGCAGAGAAAGCGGTGCGATCGGCTTGCTCAAAACCTCAGCCAGAGCCTTAACCGCCGCCAGCCCGATGCGCAGACCGGTGAACGATCCCGGCCCGCGGCCACGGCGAATGCGCCGATGGCGGTCTTCATGAATCCATTGCTCGATAGCAACTCGGCGATCTGCGGAATAAGCTGTGCGGAGAAAGTGCCGCCGACCAGCGGCGCAACCTCGACCACCTCAAAGTCGCCGGCCTCCGCAGTCGGCTCGCCGGCGCGCGCCAGCGCGATGCTGCCCTGCTTACCGGAGGTATCGATAGCGAGAAGAAGCATGAAGACACCGCAACTCTAGTATTTAAGGAGACCAGTGTGCATGGTCATCTTCCACTCCGTGCCCATCCAGCTATAGACCTTGCACGCCTGCCCTTTCCAGTGGAAATCCTTGCCGTCCCGATCGCGCCACAAAGTGTCAACATCAACCACGGCGAAAGCGCCATCGCCTTGCTCCGAGATTTCGATTTTCTTTGTCTGGCGTCGATTGTGGATAAGCGCGTGCGTGTCAAAGAGGTCCCGCCATACCTTCTTCCAACGCTCGGCATCGAATCGACCCAGCATCAGCACCCAATCCACCGGGTCGTGAGCATCGCTGTTCATGGGCCAGGGCCAAACCATGTCGTGATGAAAGACCGTGATCAGCAGATCGACATCCGTGGAATCCCAGGCTCTGGTCTCTCGATTCACAATCTCCACAATCTCTTCTTCAGCCTCGGCTCTCGTCTTCATCGTTGCGACCCCTGGGACTCCACTAGTTCCAGCAGCACGCCGCCGGCGCTCGAAGGATGCACGAACACATATTTATGCCCGCCGGCGCCGGTCTTGATCTCCTCTGAAACCAGGCGCACACCGTCTTTCTTCAGCCGCGCAACCGCCGCCGGCAAGTCTGGAACGCGGAGACAGACATGGTGCAGGCCTTCGCCGCGCTTGGCGATAAACTTCGCGATCGTTGAAGTGTCTGACGTCGGTTCCAGCAGCTCCAATCGACTCTCGCCCACCGGAACCATCACCAGCCGTACCTGCTCGTGCTCCACCGTTTCTTCAGGAGAGATGCTCAGGCCGAGCTTCTCATAGATAGACTTCGCCGCCGCCAGCGACTTCACCGCGATGCCGATATGATCGATTTGCGCCATCTTTAAATTTACGCAATCAATGATTTATCCAATCAATGTTTCGCCACGCTGGCTGCGATTTCTTCTACGAGTGAATATGGGTCGCGTTTGTGTTCGGCCACTTCCGCCGCCAGCCGCGCCAGGCTGCCATCGCCGAATTGCGCCTGCGCTTGCTCGAGCATGAGGTCGCGCAACATCTCGACCAACCGCTGCTGCCAGTTCTCGACGCTCTTGTTCAGCGCCAGATTTTCTTTCTTCAGATAGGCCTCGTAGTCTGCAATTGCGCCCGCAAGTTCTTCGAGTCCTACTCCCTGACTGGCGACGGTCTTCACGATTGGCGGCGTCCAGCCATCGTGGCGCATGGCCAGGGATTGCAGGGAGCGGATTTCCCGCTCCACGTTTTCGGCGCCGTCGCGATCGCTCTTGTTGATTACGAAGATGTCGGCAATCTCCATGATCCCGGCTTTGATTGTCTGCACATCATCGCCCATGCCCGGCACCAGGATCAAAATCGTAACGTCTGCAAGACGCACGATATCCACTTCATCCTGGCCGACACCCACCGTTTCAATCATGATCAGATCGCGACCGGAAGCATCGAGCACTGTGGTCACATCGGCCGTGGTGCGCGCCAGGCCGCCGAGCGAGCCGCGCGTCGCCATGCTGCGAATATAAATCCCGGGATCGGAGAAATGTTCCTGCATGCGAATGCGGTCGCCGAGAATCGCCCCGCCGGTGTAGGGACTGGTCGGATCGACCGCGATAATTCCCACGCTGCGGTTGTGTTTGCGATAGAAGCGGGCCAGCTGATCGACCAGCGTGCTCTTCCCCGCTCCCGGCGGCCCTGTCAGCCCCAGGACACGAGCCTTTCCGCTGTACTGAAACAATGCTTTCAGCAACTCGGACCATCCCGGGGCGCGATTCTCTATGATCGAAATGGCACGAGCCAAGGCGCGCACGTCGCCGGAGCGAAGTTGGTCAATCCATGTCTGGATGGGTTGGTTCAAGCGATCAGTGTAAAGCAGAGGACGAGGAAGAAGAAATCCGGAGCGGAGCTCTACTCTTTCAGCAACTGCCGCGCTATCACCAGCCGCTGAATCTCGCTGGTGCCTTCGCCGATGGTGCACAGCTTCACGTCGCGGTAATACTTCTCGGCAGGATAATCCTTGATGAAGCCGTATCCGCCATGAATCTGCACGCCTTCGTTAGCGCACTTCACAGCTACTTCGCTGGCGTAGAGCTTCGCCATCGATGATTCCAAGGTGGTCTTCATGCCGGCGTCTTTCATCGAAGCCGCGCGCATCGTGAGCAGCCGTGCCGCGTCAATCTCGGTGGCCATGTCTGCGAGCTTCCACTGGATCGCCTGAAATTCTCCGATCGCCTTGCCGAATTGTCTGCGCTCCTTCGAGTACCGGAGCGCAGCCTCGTAGGCGCCTTGTGCCATGCCCAGCGACAGAGCCGCAATCGAGATGCGGCCGCCATCGAGCACGCGCATCGCATCGATGAAGCCGGCTCCCTCCTTGCCCAGCAGATTCTCTGCCGGGATCACGCAATCTTCAAAAATCATCTCCGCCGTATCGCTGGCCCGCAAACCTAGCTTGTTCTCTTTCTTGCCTGGACGGAAACCCTTCGTGTCTTTTTCCACGATGAAGGCCGAAAGCCCGTGGGTGTGCGCCGTGCGGTCGGTCACGGCGAGCACTACGATCACATCGGCATAGTGGCCGTTGGTGCAAAAGGTTTTTGTTCCGTTCAGCACCCATTCACGCCCTTTGCGCCGCGCGGTCATGCGGGCGCTGCCCGCGTCTGATCCTGAAGAAGGCTCGGTCAATCCCCAGGCGCCGATGAACTCGCCGGTAGCCAGTTTGCTGAGGTACTTCTTGTTCTGCGCTTCGCTGCCTGCGAGAAAAATGTGATTGGAGCAGAGCGACGTATGCGCCGCGACAATGATGCCGACCGATCCATCCACCCGCGACAACTCTTCGATGGCGATCACGTATTCGACGTAGCCCATGCCGGCGCCGGCGTATTCGGTGGGGAAAACCGTTCCCAATAATCCGAGCTTGCCGAGTTCCTTGACCGTTGTCAGCGGAAACTCGCAGGCTTCGTCCCACTTCATCACGTTAGGCAGGATTTCGCGCTCGGCGAAATCGCGGACGGTTTTCTTCAGCTGCTGCTGCTCGTCGCTCAGTTGAAAATCCAAGACTCCTCCGGCTGCCAGATTTTTTGATTAGAACATAGCGGCGGAAGCGGGAAAAGTTACCTCGGGCAGGGCAAGGAGAAAGTTCGGCAAGCACCGTAATCATTGGCGATTGTTACCATGAAGGCCTTCAGCCCAACCGACCGGATGGTTTGCGAATAACGTGCCGCGTCGAGGCTTTTCACGGCGGTAGCGTGAGAATCAGCGAACGATTTCGTCGGCCAGAACGAATCTCTCGAACACCTCGTTCGACAGCAACCGTCCGCGTGAGGTCAGGCAGACGCAGTCTCCGCGGTGCTCCATGAGTCCGTCTTCGACCAACTCCGCAATGGAAGCGCGCGCATTCTGAAGAGCATTCGTGCCGAATTTTTCCGCCAGTTCTTGAAGACGAATGCCCCGGGTCAAGCGCAGCCCCAGAAAAAAGCATTCCTCTATTGCTTCACGGCGCGAAACGGGGGTTCGTTGCAAAGCGGCCCCGGCTGTGTACTTTTCCAGCGAATCCGCAGAAGCGAACCGCACCGCCTCGATGTCGCAGGGGCTAAAGCCCGCTTCCATTGTATTCCCTCCATCGCCACGACTAAAGTCGTGCCCTTCCCGAGCTACCGCTAGCATGGAATGCGCATCCACCCCGAAGCCGAAGTAAGGGTGCCGCGTCCAATACTTCAAATTGTGGTGTGATTCGAAACCCTGGCGCGCGAAGTTGGAGATTTCGTACTGAGCAATCCCCGCCGATGCCACTCGCTCGCAGGCCTCCACGTAGAAATCCGTCACGGCTTCTTCGTTCGGCACAAAGTGCGCGTGATAGCGCGTGCCACCAGCCAACAACTCCCGCCCCAGCCGCGAGTCTTCGTCCACTTCGAGCATGTAGACACTCATGTGGTCAGCGCCGGTAGCGATGGTTTCTGCCACAGAGAATTTCCAACTCTCGGCAGTCTGGTGCGGCAAACCGGCGATCAGGTCGATGTTGATGTTCGTAATTCCCGCGGCTCGCAGCTGGGCAACGTCGTCGAGCACGGCAGCGCGCGTGTGCAGACGACCTACGGCCGCGGCTTCCTGATCCACAAATGACTGCACTCCCAGGCTCACACGGTTCACACCGCAGCGCAGCAGGCTCTCGACTACGGCCGGCGTAAGCGTCCCTGGAGCGCATTCGACTGTGACTTCGGCATCTGGCTGCACTTCGAATTGAGAACGCACCGTGCGGAAGATCCGCTCCAGTTGCGCGGGTTCGAGCACCGTCGGCGTTCCTCCGCCCAGATAGATGGAATCCACGGCGCGCTCCATGTGCCCGCCCATTCCCGCCGCGACCTGCTGCGCATTTCCAATATCGGCACAGACGCGATCCACATAGCGCTCGAATACCGCCCGCGAAAATACATCGGAGGCGAAATTGCAGTAACTGCACTTGGTGCGGCAAAAAGGAACGGAAATGTAGATGCCGAGTGGCATGCACGACCATTATCCCATCTGCGATCCGAGTATTCAGCCACAAACCTTTTCCATCCTCCAGCCTGACTCGGCCATCGATATTGGGTTACCCTGTTAACAGTGTGGCGGGCTGCATTTCACCGCGCGATCGCGAAGAAACCGATGTCCCAGGAAGAAGAGGTATTAGGCAAAGCCTACGACAGCCGCCTGATGGCGCGGCTGCTGAAGTATCTGCGTCCCTACCGTTGGCAGGTGGCGATCGCCCTGATCTCGATCATCCTGAAAGCTTTCGCCGACGTGCTTGGCCCCTATCTCACCAAGGTCGCGATTGATCGTTACCTTGCGCCCCGAGAGGCAGCCACCGCGACGTCTTCGGGCATCTGGAGTTGGCTCAGCCCAAACGCCATCACCGGCATCGCGCAGCTAGCCGCCATCTATGTCGGACTGCTGGTCTTCAGTTTCCTGCTCGAGTTCCTGCAAACCTACTTCATGCAGTGGACCGGCCAGAAAGTGATGTTCGACCTGCGCCGCCAGATCTTCCGCCATCTGCAGCGGCTGCACGTTGCCTTCTTCGACCGAAACCCTGTCGGCCGGCTGGTCACGCGCGTCACCACCGATGTGGACGCCTTGAATGAAATGTTCACCTCGGGCGTGGTCTCTATTTTCGAAGATATTTTTGTGCTCGCGGGCATTCTCGGCGTGATGCTGTGCATGAACTGGAAGCTGGCGCTGATCACTTTTGCCGTGTTGCCATTTATCGTCGTGGCAACCAAGATTTTCCGCGACCGGGTGCGCGACTCCTACCGGCGCATTCGCGTCGCCATCGCCCGCATTAACTCCTACCTGCAGGAGCACGTCAGCGGAATGGTCGTGCTGCAGCTCTTCAATCGCGAGCGCAAAGCCTACACCCGCTTCTCGGAAATCAATCGCAGCCACATGGAAGCGTATAAGGACGCGATCTTGGCGTACTCGCTTTACTATCCCGCCATCGATGTTCTTTCTTCGATCGCGATAGCCTGCGTGATCTGGTTCGGCGGGGCCGGAGTGATGCGGAACGTTTCCGTCACCAGTGTCGCTGTGAGTTTCAACTGGAAGACGCTGGTCGACTTCCGACTCGTGCGCGGAGCGGCGGAGTTAGGCGTGCTGGTCGCCTTCATCCAATACGCGTTGCGCTTCTTCCGTCCGATCATGGACTTCAGCGAGAAATACAACATCCTGCAATCGGCGATGGCCGCCAGCGAACGCATCTTCAAGCTGCTGGATACGCCCGTGGAGGTGGTTTCGCCCGCGATCACGAAGCGCCCCGAAGGCCCGGGCCGCATAGAGTTCGACCACGTCTGGTTCGCGTACGGCGACGCGGCCGAGAGCGATAAGGCCCATGACTGGGTCCTGCGCGATGTAACCTTCGCCATCGAGCCCGGAGAAACGGTAGCCATCGTCGGCCACACCGGAGCCGGCAAGACCACGCTGATTTCGCTGCTCTTACGCTTCTACGATGTCCAGAAAGGCGCGGTAAAAATCGACGGCGTCGATGTCAAAGACATGGATCTAGCCGACCTGCGCAGCCGCTTCGGCGTAGTCCTGCAGGATCCGTTCCTGTTCAGCGGCACCATCGGCGGAAACATCCGCCTAGGAACAAAACGCATTCAGGATGCAGACATCGAGCAGGCCGCCGAAGACGTGAACCTCGGCGACTTCATCCGCGCCCTGCCTAAGGGCTTTGACGAAGAAGTCCGCGAGCGCGGGTCAACTCTTTCGACTGGGCAAAAGCAGCTCATCTCATTCGCGCGCGCCCTGGCCCACGAACCGAAAATCCTGATTCTCGACGAAGCCACTTCGAGCGTGGATACCGAAACCGAGGTCCGCGTGCGCGATGCCCTCAACCGCATGGTCGAAGGACGCACCTCGCTGATCATCGCCCACCGGCTCTCCACGGTGCAGCGCGCTGACAAGATCATCGTCATGCACAAAGGCCAAGTCCGCGAAATGGGCACGCATCAGCAACTCCTCGCCCAGCGCGGGATTTACTTCAAGCTGTATCAGCTCCAGTACAAAGACCAGGAGGTAAGTGTGGGGCATGCGGAGTTGATGCCCTCGCCCGCGAACGTTGACGGCCTCACTGAACCTGAAGTCACCGCCAGCGCAGACGACTAGGGGCCGCGGCCTTACAATGCTCTCTTGCGGATCCTAATCTCAGCAGGCGAAGCCTCCGGGGAAATGTACGGTGCGCAGCTTATCGAGGCCCTCCAGCGGGCTGCCGAGGCCAGGGCCGCTCGCTCCGCTCACGAGACAGCCGAGGCGGCTGTCCCCACACAAGCCCCGCTTGAATTCTTCGGCGTCGGCGGAGATCGCATGCGCGCCGCCGGCTGCGACACGGTCGTCGATGCAAAAGATCTTTCCGTCGTCGGCATCACCGAAATCCTCAGCCATCTGCCCAGAATCTACGGCCTGTTCCAACATTTGATCGAAGAATCCGATCGTCGCAAGCCCGATCTGGCCATCGTGATCGACTCGCCGGCATTCAACTGGCGCGTAGCCCGGCAGATGAAGAAGCGCGGCATTCCCGTGGTCTATTATGTCGCGCCGCAGTTCTGGGCGTGGCGCCAGGGGAGGGTTCGCCTGATTCGCAGATACGTCGACAAAGCTCTGGTGATCTTTCCCTTTGAAGAAAAGTTCTACCGCGACCGTGGAGTTGACGCGACTTTCGTCGGCCATCCCCTCGCCGAGTTGGCGCAACCAGCGATCTCGCGCAACGACTACGCCGCACAATTTCATCTCGATCCCGTAAAACATTGGATCACCTTGATGCCCGGCAGCCGTGTCAAAGAGGTGCGCATGAACCTGCCGACGATCCTCGAAGCGGCCGCCCAGCTTGGCCGTGACTACGAGTTTTTGCTTCCGGTCGCACCCACCCTCGACCGTGGCTTTCTGCAAGGCCTGATAAGCAAACAGACCATTGCGCTCGTCCCCGAATCCCTGCCCGCACTGTTTCACTCTCGTGCCGGCATCATCGCCAGCGGCACGGCGACGGTCGAGGCCGCGATGATGCGCACGCCATTCGTGATGGTCTACCGTGTCTCGCCCCTCACTTACCTGCTGGGCAAACCGCGAGTCAAAGTCCCGCGCTTCGCCATGATCAACCTGATCGCCCGTGAGGAAGTCGTCCCCGAGCTGGTTCAACACGACTTCACCGCACAGAATGTTGTGGCTCGATTGCGGGAGATCCTCACCGACGGCCCAGTGCGCGGTGGCATGCTTGAGGGGCTAGTCGAGGTAAAAGCCCGCCTGCGACCACCACAAAGCGCTGCTGACGCACCGAACCCGCAGCCCGCAGACCGCGCCGCCGAGATCATTCTGGCCCTGCCGCGCCGTCGTTAGGGCTAAGAGTAGAAGTGAGAAGCTAGAAGCTTCCCTCTAAACCTTGTGCTCCCAGCATCTTTTAGAGGAGAATCTTCATCATAGGGAAGTGGTAGGCCCATTTCCGGGAGACTCTCCTTAATGCAGATTCGCCTTCGGCGCGCCCAGAGCGTCCTGTCGAGTTCCCTTGCCCTGTTGGTATTGACGTTGGTCGCGATTCCCTCACGGGCCGCCGAAAAGGTACACCTCCGTGTAGACGATTACCAGATCGAGGCGGAACTCACTCCTCATCTCCATCAGATTTCGGCGCGGGCCAAGGTTAAATTTACCGCCCTTCAGGATCTCACAGTCGCCGTTTTCGAGTTGCACAATGATCTGCGCGTCACCCGGGTCCTCGACGACAACAACCAGCCGCTGTCGGCCGAGCGCGTCACGCAGGATTCCACCATTCGCGTGCCGCTGCCCAACGGTCTGGCCAAAGACGCCTCGATGACGCTCACCTTTGAATATGAAGGCCAGCTCGAAACCGCCGACGACAGCCCGGTTCCCGGCCTTAAACTCGCTTATGTCGGCGATGACACCAGCTACCTGCTGTATTCCGGGCGCTGGTTCCCGGTCAGCGGCTACGGTCTCAACCGCTTCACGGCAACCATCAGCGTCACCGTGCCCGCGCACATGCTGGCGATCGGAAGCGGAAAATCCACGGTCACGGAGAATCCGCCGTCGAGCAAGCCCAACAACAACGGCCTTCCGACCAAGACATTTACGTTTGTCTATACCAAGCCTAGCTTCCCCGGCACCATCGTCGCCGGCATCTTTGAGGAATATAAAAGCGACGAAGCCGGAATGGACTTGCACGTCTTCTTCAAACCCACTCACCAGAAGCTGGCCCCGGAGTACACCACCACCGCAGTTCAGGAATTCACCTACTTCATTACGCTTTACGGCACGCCTCTATCGCAGAGGCTCAATGTGGTGGAGCTGCCCAATGATACGGTCCCTTATGCCTGGGCGCCAGAAATTGCCGGCCTCGCCGGTCCATCGATCACGGAGAAGACCAACTATCGTCTGCTCGCCAACGCCATCGCCCATCAATGGTGGGGAGTTTCGGTTAGCCCCGCGACCAAGGACGATTGGTGGCTGACCGACGGCTTTTCCCGTTATTCCGAAGCTATGTATGTGGAGAGCGCGGCCGGCGCGGCCGGTCTTGAGGAAGCCGTCAAAGACATGTCGGTGGGTGCGCTGGCTTACGACACGGTTCCGCTCTCCAGCGCCAGCAAGCTCGATCCGTTCTCCACCGAGTTTCAGTCGCTGGTCACTGATAAGGGCGCGATGATCCTGCACATGTTGCGCTGGGTGCTCGGCGAAGACAAATACAACAAAACCATGCGTGAATTTGCTGAGACCTACGCCGGCAAATCGGCCACCATGGACGACTTTCGCACTATCGCCGAAAAGTACTACGGCGATCAGCTTACATGGTTCTTCTCCCAGTGGCTCGATTCAACCGGCGCTCCTGAATTCAAGTTGAAATACACCACCTACCGCCTGGGCAGTAATAAGGGGTTCCGAGTCACCGGAGAAGTTTCCCAGGATCTCGACCTTTTCCGCATGCCCGTCGATCTACGCATCGACACCGACGGTAAAACGGAAGACAAGAAGCTCGAAGTGGTGGGCACGAACTCAGCCTTTACCGTGGAAACTTTCGGACGCCCGCGGCACATCAGCATCGATCCCGACCACCACGTGCTCACCAATTCCTCGGATGTGAGGCTCCGTGCTTCGATTCTCCGCGGCATGGCAATGCAGCAGCAGGGTGACCTGGCGGGTGCGCTCGCCGAGTTCAACAAAGCCCTCGACCTCAACAAGAACAGTTCCTTTGCCCATTACCGCATTGCGGAGGTCTTCTTCCTGCAGAGAAACTACCAGTCCTCGGCAAACTCCTACCGGGCTTCCATTAACGGCGACGGCGAGCCGCGCTGGACTGAAGTCTGGAGCCACATCCAACTGGGAAAGATCTTCGACATCACCGGCCAGCGCGAGCGCGCCATCAACGAATATCGCCAGGCCATCCAGACCAATGACGACACTTTCGCCGCTCTCGAAGAAGCGCGAAAGTATCTGGCCAAAGCGTACGAGCGGCCGAAAAATACACAGTAAGAGTTTGAAAATCGAGGTAGGTTTTCAGCTAGTGTCGCAGTTTCTTCGTGCCGCGCTAGCAGATCAGTCAGCCGTTCTTCCTGCTGGTTCCCAGAGCCCTAGTGTTTTTCCCTCGCGGAGGCTCAAATTGCAGTACGTCTCCTCGCAATATCTCACATGAATGATCGTCGATAACAGGCACGGCGAATTGCCGCATCCCGTTGAGCTGCCGACGAATGTTCTGCATCGACGAAGCTTCTCCATCGCGCGTTTCCACGAGAGCCTCGAAGCGCACTTTCTGCAACCCGTCTTTTTGCAGCATGTCCAGATGCAGACCCTTTCGTTCTGCTCGATCCTGCGGTAGATGGTCAACGATGCCAGTACCGGAGCGCAGCCGGTGGATGCGCGCTACCGCCTTGTCGATCACGCGAGTGAATTCCACCCCGTCCTCACTCCTGCGCCCCTCGCGCAAACGCCGCCGAGCTTCCGCAGCCGAAAACCAGGTCCGATCCCGCCGGGACTCCTTTGGAGCGCTGAGCCGGGACACTTCACAGAGATGCGCAGAGACGGCAAGCTTCTTGTTGCCCGATCTCGCATCGGATTTCTCGCCCCCGCTCCGTTCCCGACGAACATACGTGGCGAGCGAAGCTTCCTCGATTCGCCCATGCACTCCCGCCTCTTCGAACGCCTCCAGCGCTGCCGCCTGCGCATGAGTTAGCCCCGGCTCCGCGCTGCCCTTGGGAAACGTCCAGCGCCCGCCGCTTCGCGTCCGGACCAGAAGGAATTCTATGCTGCCGCCGCGCCAACGATAGCAAACTGCAGCAACCTGTTCGCGCTCGCACAATTTGCGAAGTTGCGATAGTCGAACCAATCTACGAGTTCTCGTGCCAGCACCCATCACAACAGAGTGCACGATGCTATGAGCCACTGCCTAGAGCACAGCTTGGTTCCGACGTGGGTGCAGGTTTTGAGCTTGCCCGAATGGTCTCCGTGTGATATCATGATATCGTCTCATAAAACAGGAGGCTGCCTTGGCCCAGTTCGTCGTCAGGAACATTGAGAATCAGGTGAAAGCCCGCCTGCAGCGCCGAGCCCGGAGGAATGGACGCAGCATGGAAGAGGAGGTACGGGACATCTTGCGCAGTGCGGTTATCGAAACAAACTCCCGATCTGGCGGCCTGGGAACCGAAATCTGCAGCCTGTTCGGCAAAACCGGGCTGACCTCCGATATCCCCGAGCTACGCGGCCACGAGATCGACGTTCCGTCATTTGAGCCGTGATTTAGATCATGACCATTCTTGACACCAACGTGCTCTCGGCCTTGATGCACGTTGCGCCGGACAAGAACGTCGTCGCGTGGCTTGACCGGCAGCCTCGCGCATCCATCTGGATAACTTCGATTACGGTTCTTGAGATCCACTTCGGACTGCAGATCATGCCCGGAGGAAAACGCCGCTCTGCCCTGGTCCAATCCTTCCAGGAACTCCTCGACAAGATCGACCACCGTGTCGTTCCCTTCGACGTGGCCGCCGCCCAGGAGGCGGGGGATCTGATGGCTTCCCGGCAAAAGAATGGTCGTCCGGGCGACCTGCGGGATACGATGATCGCGGGCATCGCAATGGCCCAGCACGCCACGCTGGCCACCCGCAATACCGCGCACTTTGAAGATATCGTAGTTCCACTGGTCGATCCCTGGACCCACTGAGTTTTAATGCGCCCTACACTCACCCGAATCCTTCTACATACTTGCGCCTTGCGACTCCGCAAACCAGTATTCATATTCTAGGGGCCGCGACTGCCCGGGAGAGACTTTGGAGAGAACGCGCTGTCTTCGCTGCAACCGCGAGCTTGAGGCCGGACAAAAATCTGTGGCCCTGTATATGTTTGCCCAGACCGTGGGGATTAAGCCACGCCAGAAATCGACGGCTCATCGCATCTCTTTCTGCCCCCAGTGTTCTGTCTCGCTGGCCATGGGCCCGCCACCCGAAGGCGCCCTCAACCTGGCGGCATGGGATATGATTCGCGACTTGGTCGGTTCAGACCCCTCTTTGAACCAGGCAGCTTGGGAGAACCTGAGCGGAATCCTGGGCCTGCTTCCGGCAACGGGCACCGACGGCGCGCCCCGTTCCACAGCGACCGGCGGGTACTTCGAGTTCTAGCCTCTCACCCACAATTCCCGCGATCATTCCTTAAGAGCGCCGCCCGTGTCGAAATTCTGATTCCCCGGCTAACCCTTTTCGCACTCCTGCGGTCTAAAGAATCAACGACAGCGGGAACTTCGCATGACCCGGCTGCGTATCTCTGATCAGAACTCGAACGTGAAACGGTAGGGCGGGATTGAGACCCCTCGCCCGATCGTACCCGGGACCCCCACGCACCTCCCCGGAGGCGTGGGGGGGTATCACATGCGAATCCTTCTTGATATCGTGCGGCAATCGCTGGCCACGCTCTGGGCGCACAAACTACGCTCCTTCCTCACCATGTTTGGAATCGCGTGGGGGGTGGGCTCTTTGCTGCTGCTCGTGGGCCTGGGAGAAGGCTTCCGCAGCGGTCAGGAGAAGAACATGGCCGAACTTGGCGAGGATATTATGTTCATCTTCCCCGGCCGCATCCCCGCCGTTGTCGGCAGTTATCAGTCTGGGCAGCCTTACTACTTTACTTATGCCGATTATTTCGCCATCCGCGACCAGTCGCGATTTCTTCGCGCGATTTCTCCAGTGCTGGAACGTGATGACATTCGAGCCGTCAGCGATTACGGTTCCACCAACGGGCAGGTTTTCGGTGTCGCTCCGTCTTACAACCAGATTCGCACTCTGCCTACTGACCCCGGCCGGTGGTTCAACGATGAGGACAACTCCCAGCATCGCCGAGTGGCCGTGGTGGGATGGGAACTACTCAAGAACATGTTCCCGGGGCAGCCTGCCGTGGGCAGCACCATCCTGCTCAACGACATGGATTTCAAAGTGATCGGCGTCATCCCGAAAATCGGGAAAGAAGGCGAGAACGGCACCAACCATCGCATCTTCGTGCCTTTCGAAACCATGCGGATGCTTTTCCCGCTCAAGGCGCAGAACACGGAGAATGCCATATCCTTCATCAATTACCGACCCGTAAAAAAGGAACTGCACCTCGAAGCGATGCATGAGGTTCACGCCATCATCGCCCGGCATCACGGTTTTGATCCCAGTCTCGACGACGCCTTCAACGACTGGGACACGATCGACGGCGCCATCCGCGTGGCAAAGATTTTCGATGCGATGGATTATTTCCTGGGCGTAGTGGGAATCGTAACTCTCGGCCTGGGTGCAATCGGCATCATTAATATCATGCTCGTGTCGGTGACCGAACGGACCCGGGAAATCGGCCTGCGCAAGGCGCTGGGCGCAACGCACCGGAATATCTTGACTCAGTTCTTTATCGAAGGAGCATTTCTTACCGCCTTCAGCGGTGGCATCGGCCTGGCGATCACCACCGCCTTCGTGGCTCTGCTGGCCCAACTGCCTTCGCCGGAGGGGTTCGACACGCCGCGCATCGTGCCCGCTTCCGCCGCGATTGCCATTCTCTCTCTGTCTGTGGCAGGCATTGTCGCCGGTCTTTATCCCGCACGCAAAGCCGCGCTTCTTCCCCCCGTGGAAGCGCTGCGGCGGGAGTAACTATGCTGGGCGACCTGGGCACACAAGCTTTCAACGCACTGAAACACAACCGCCGCCGCTCTCTGCTCACCATGCTGGGCATGGCCTGGGGCATTGCCACGGTGGTCCTGTTACTAGCTTACGGCGCCGGATTTCAAAACGCTTTAATGATCGCCTTCCGCACTTTTGGAGGCAACCTGGTTGCCATTTTTCCGGGGCGCACCTCTGTGCAGGCGGGAGGCACCAAAGCGGGTGCGCAGGTGCGCCTGACCCGCGACGATCTCGACTTCCTGCGCGCCGAGGTCCCCATGCTCACTCGCATTTCCCCCGAGGTGGATAAGCAAAGCCAAGTGTCTTTCGGCACGCGCAGCGCCAGCTACGGGATTCGCGGAATTTACTCGAGCTACGAAAAAATTCGAGCACTCGACGTAGGTGAGGGCTCGTTCTTCGGCGAGCGCGACGACTTCACTCACTCGCGCGTAGCCGTCATCGGATCCACCGTGAAGAAGAAACTTTTCTCCGGCCAGAATGCTCTCGGCGAAAGTATTCGCATCGACGGCATCTCGTACAAGGTGGTCGCCATCCTCAGGCACACCATCTCGAATGGTGACGACGACATGAACTCCCTGGTTTATGTTCCCTACAGCGCAGTGAGCGATCTGAAGAATAGTTTCTACCTCGACGGCATCATGATGGACTACGAAGGCGACCACAGCAAGGTGGTCGAGGCCATTCGCAATTCCATGGCCTTCCATCACAACTTTGATCCCAAGGACGACCGCGCCATTTACGTGTTCGACGCCGTGAAGGATCTTGCCAACCTCAACGTGATCACAGTCGGCATCAAGATACTGCTCGGCTTCATCGGCTTGCTGACACTCGGAATCGGCGGTGTCGGCCTGATGAACATCATGCTCGTTTCCGTGACGCAACGCACCCGCGAAATCGGCGTCGAGAAGGCCCTGGGAGCCCGACGCTGGCATATTCTGTTCCAGTTCCTCGCCGAAGCTTTGGTGATCACCGCCATTGGCGGCCTGCTCGGCGTGGTGCTGGCGTATCTGGTTTCCTGGAGCGTGGGTTCGCTCACGCTGTGGAGTGCGTTCATCGAAGACGCCAGCGAGGGCGATATACACCTCTATATCGATTCCGCCACCCTGATTTGGTCGACCGTGATTCTAAGCTTCGTGGGAATCGTCAGCGGCATGCTCCCGGCAATCAAAGCCGCAGGCCTGAATCCCATCGAAGCGCTGCGCTACGAGTAGAAGAGCTTTGTCCGCACTGTCATCCTGAGCGTAGTGACTGCCTCGCGAAGCGAGGCAGTCACGAAGTCGAAGGACCCCTTACACGTCGACACTACCCGCGGCTCATTAAGGAGTTTCTTCGAACGTTGCCCCCCGCCGCGAAACATCGGCCAGTTCGCCCATCTAGCCTGCTTTACAATCCCCACATGCCCGAAACCACCACCACCCGCCTCGATCGCGCGCTTGCTCAGCTCCGCCTCTACGAGCATCCCTTGCTGAATTTCTCCGCCCGCTCGAAAGGCGAAGGCGTGGAGGTTGTCATCCAGTTCAAGGACGCATCCATCCCGGTGCACACGTATTATTTCGATCTCCATCCCCGCGACCTCGACCACCCGCAGTTCGAGTGGAGCTTCCAGCGCCAACTCTACGACGCGTTACATGATTACTTCGTCGAAATGTTCATCCGCACCCCACAGGACCGCGCCGAACGCCGCCGGAAGGAACTGTGAATCAGCTGCGCCAAAAGATCGAACAGGAAATCCGTGAGGGCGGCCCCATCCCCTTTTCGCGCTACATGGAACTCTGTCTTTGCGATCGCGATCTGGGCTATTACTCACGAAACGCACAGCAGTTCGGTAAGGCCGGAGATTTCTACACCTCAAGCGACGTCCATGCCGTTTTCGGCCGCCTGCTGGCGCGGCAGTTCGACGAAATGTGGCGAGCCCTGGGTTCTCCCAGGCAAATCGAACTGCTCGAACTCGGTCCCGGCCGCGGCTTGTTTGCGCAAGATGTGCTCGAGTGGTCGGAAAAGAAGTTTCCGGATTTCTTTTGCGCCCTGCGCTATATTCTCGTCGAAAGTTCGCCCGCCCTGCGCGAGCGAATCGAAGAAACCTTGGGCCGTCATCTTGACTCAGGAAAAGCGGAACTCGACGTGCCCGATGCCCTCAGCGAAGCGCCGAGCCGCGACATCCCGACCATCGTCTTCGCCAACGAATTCTTCGATGCCCTCGGAGTCGAAATTCTCAGCACAAAGGGATCTCTACGCATCGACACGCGCGACGGCCGATTCACCGAGAATTGGGCGCAACCGTCCTCAGAGGAACTGGAATTCCTCGACCGCTATTCAGTCCATCCTGAAGCAGACGAGCGCATCGAAGCGCCTCTAGCCGCACAAGTCTTCATGGAGCAAATTGCCGCCAACATCCAGCGAGGCTTCCTCGTCGCCATCGACTACGGCTATACCCGCGAAGAGCAGTTAGCCGGACACCATCGAGGCACGTTGAAAGCTCTCCGCGCTCATTCCATCAGCGCCAACCCCTACGAAGCCCCCGGCGAACAAGACATAACCGCCGATGTAAATTTCACCGCACTCGCCGCCATCGCTAACAAACACGGCCTGCAGACACAGAAGCTGATGACACAATCCCAATTCCTGATGGGCATCGGTGAAGCCAATCAGTTCAGGGACGCCTTCGAAGAATGCCGCCTGCCGCAGGAGCGCGCCAAAGTAGCACTGCAGCTAAAGCATCTGGTCACGCCCGCAGGCATGGGCGAAAGTTTTCAGGTATTGATTGCGACTAAGGGAATCGAGCAGGAAAGAGTCGAATCACTATCAGGCTTGACTTTCGGCCGCAAGCACTAGCACGAGCCATCTGGGGACAGCCGCCTCGGCTGTCCCGGCTGGGCGAAGGCCGCCGGCAGCGGGCATCAGTTCCGGAACTACCGCTACTGTGCAACTTCCGCGGGCGATTCGCTAATTACCACGACTTCCTTCCCCATCCGCCGGCCCACTTCGACTGCGGTCGCAAGCGTGTCCTCGTCCGTCTCCAGAGCCCGCACCACTTCAATCAGCTTCATCTTGTGCACGGGATTGAAGAAGTGCATGCCCACGCACTTCTTCGCACGATAAGTCACGCTGGCAATTTCCGTAATGCTGAGAGAAGACGTATTCGACGCCAGAATCGTCGCGGGACGACAGATCTTATCTAGAAGAGTGAAAATCTCAATCTTCGATTCCATCTCCTCCGGAACGGCTTCAATCACCAAATCGGCTTCGCGCGCCGCTTCTTCCACGGAGTCGGCGTATTCCACTCGACGGAAGGCGGCTTCGGCGTCCGCCGCCATCACTTTCCGCAGTTCGACTGCCTTGTCGAGATTCGCGCGGATTTCGCTTTCGGCCCGGCGCAGCGCCGCCGGCAACAGGTCCTCGAGAATAGTCCGATAGCCGCCAATCGCCGCGGCATGCGCGATGCCGCGGCCCATAATACCGGCGCCGATCACCGCGACGGTTTTAACTTCCGCCACTACGGACCCACCTTTTCCAGATCTGCAATGGCGGTATTGATAGCGCCGCTGGTGGCGCGCAAACTCTCCGCCAGCCGCTTGCGCTCCTCGGCGTTCATGGCGGGAATGTAGATCGAGATACGGCGCAGCGTTGCCGTGATGTCTTCCACATAATTCATTGCACGGATCAGTTCACCAGTTACTGGCATGAGGGCTCCTGTATATTTCGTCAACTTGCCGGCTGACTCCAACGGGTCCCCGCCCGTAGCACAGCATCGCAAGCGGGACTCTTTATTCTGGACGTGTCTGCGAATTTAGTAAAGGCAGGCATCCAGCAGTGCTATTGCCGAATTCCTCACTCACTGATTTGCCCGCAGCATTTGTTAACAACGATTTAACGGGAACTGCATATAATCCCGATTGATTCTTTTAATGGGCCTTCCGAGCTCGCCCTGAATCTAAGTCATATGGCAGATAAGCCCTTAAAACACTATATTTTCGCGAGCGATTTCGATCAGACGCTCACTTTCAACGATTCCGGCTACGTGCTCGCCGAATTAGTCGGCATTCCCACCGCGGAGTTCGAACGCAAAGCCAAAGGCATGGCCAAGATCAACCTGGTGCAGCAGGGAGCCGAACTCGCCTACCTCCTGCTCCACGATCCCGAGTTCAAAGCGAAAGTTCGGAAGGAACATCTTCACGAGGTCGGTAAGCGCATTCGCCTCAAAGGCGACATCAAACTGCTTTACCAGATCCTTGAAGCTGGCGTGGATGGACACTTCTTCGACTTCTACATTCTATCCGCTGCTCCCGTCGAGGTAATCTATTCCGCGCTGGAAGGCATTGTTCCGCAGGATCACATTTTCGGCACTGAGTTTAGTTACAAGTCTTCCGGCGAGATCGACACCATCATTCGCGCCACCGCCGGCTACGGCAAGGTCGCAGTGCTTGACCAGTTATTGACCGAGCACGTGATCGGCCCCGATCACGTCATCTATAGCGGGGATGGCAGCTCCGACATCAACGTGATGCTGCACGTCAACGCACGCGACGGACTCACCATCGCGGTCTCAGAGTCGCCGCACATTTCGCAGATCGCCAAGCGCACCGTGCTGAGCACCAGCGCTCTCGCGGTCCTGGCGCCCATTCTCGAAGAGGTTGCGGGATGGGAGCGCGCCCGCATTCGCACCTTCTTCGAAGCCAACGGCATGCTGATTCAGGAGTGGGAGCGAGTTCGCACGGACTGGCTGACGGTGCGTCCAGCAGTCACCGAGCCTGCAGAACCATTGAGTGTGGCATGACAAATCTATTCTTGAAACGGCCTGTTAATGGCTGGGGAAGAGTTCGCTCGGGAAGGGCACGGCTTCAGCCGTGCCCTTCAATCTTCAACCAGGAGCACAGGCTTTAGCCGCTGAGCCGACCCCCAGCGAGTTTATGCTGCGCGATAAAAGCCTGATCCCGCTGTCGCACCAGCACCAGCGAGCACTGGCTCTATGCGTGCGCATCGATCGTGCTCAACCCATCCCCGCTACGGATCTGGAAATTTGGCAAACAGAAATCGGACAAAGCTTTGACCAGGAAATCAGGATTCACTTCTCAGCAGAAGAACAAGTGCTGTTCCCGGCGGCGCGCGAATTCCCTGAGCTGATCCCCCTTGCGGAAGACTTGATCGCCGATCACGCCGCGCTGCGAGAATTCTTCTCGCGAGCTCAAATGCGCCGTATGTCCTCGGAAACCTTGCTCGCCTTCGCCCAACGCCTGTCCCACCACATCCGTAAAGAAGAACGACAGCTCTTCGAGCGCCTGCAGCAGTTGATGAGTCCCGAAAAACTTTCAGCCCTCCGTACGCAGTTGGAAGCGGCTCTCAAAGACGCAGCGCAATCCTGCATCCTGCCAAACGAGGCAACCAGGCTAAGGCAAGAAACATAGCCAGCTCTACTGGCCACTCATCACTGGCCAACTGAACACTACCTTTTACGCTTCCAGCCGGAACCGCGTCTCCGCCAGCCCATAGAGCCGTCGCCACACCAAACGGTTGATCGTCACCACAGTCGCCGCCATCATCATGGTCGCGACCAGCAACAGGTGAAAATCGCCGCTGTCGGTAGCCTGCTGGATGGTCGCACCCAGTCCCGTCGTAGTGTAAATCTGGCCTTTGAAATGAAAATATTCAGCAACAATGCTGGCATTCCACGCTCCACCAGAAGCCGTCACCAACCCGGTCACAAGATAGGGAAAAATTCCTGGAAGAATCAGCTTCTTCCAGCGCGCGATCCCTCGCACCCGGAACACCGAGCAGCATTCTTTCAAGTCAGTCGGAATGGCCATCGCACCGGCGATCACATTGAACAGCACGTACCACTGCGTGCCCAGCAGCAGCACAACGATCGACGCCAGCCCCAGTCCGCCTCCTAACCGGATCAGCACCAGCAGAATCACCGGCAGCAACGCCGTCGCCGGCACCGAAGCCGCAATCTGCGCCAGCGGTTGCGCAATGCGTGCCAGCCGGGGATTGAAGCCAATCGTCACTCCCGCCGGAATTGTCCACAGCGCCCCGATCAGCAGGGCCAGATTCACGCGGAGAAAAGTCGCCCCCAACCCGAGAGCGGTCGCGTGCAATTCCGTCTTCCCCACCCCGCTAAGGACAATCGCGACCCGAACCACGCCGTAACCGATGCCACCGAGGGTCAGCACCGCCAGCCCGCGCAGCAGCCAGTCCCGCCACGCAGACGTGCTCTGCACGGGACGTTCCTCCCCATGCTTCCGCGCAAAATACAAGAGCAGACGTTCCCCCAGCGGCCGCAAAGTTTTCTCCCGAACCTTCGCGATTCCGCTCGAATGTTCTACGAGATTCAGCACCCATGATCGCGGGGCCTCGGTGCTCTCCACCTGCTCAACCTTAAATTTCTCCGCCCATGCGATCACCGGCCGCCACACAAACTGGTCCAGCAACACAATCACCAGCACCATGGTGGCAATGCCCCAACAAATCGAGCTCGTGTCCCCGGCGCTGGCTGCGGTTTGCAGATAGGAGCCAAGGCCGGGCAAACGAAAATCTCTCGAGCCCAGCACAAACATTTCGCATACCATCAGCGCGAACCATCCCCCGGCCACCGACATCATCGAGTTCCACACCAGCCCGATCGCCGAAAAAGGGAGCTCCATCTGCGTGAAGCGTTGCCACCAGCTGAACCGATAGATCTCCGCGGCCTCCCGCATGTCTTTCGGAATGCTTTTCAGCGACGCATAAAAACTGAAGGCCATGTTCCAGACTTGCCCGGTAAAAATCAGAAGGATTGCGCCCAGCTCTACACCGAGCTGCCGGCCGGGAAAAAGCGCCACCATGGCCAGCATCACGCCCGGAAGAAAACTCAAGACAGGGATCGACTGCAGCACGTCGAGCAGCGGAAGCATGAAGCGCTCGGCGCGTGGGTTATAGGCCGCTACGTAGCCGTACACCAGCGCAAATCCCAGGCTGAGCACGTAAGCGATTGTGATGCGCAACAGCGAATATCCCGCATAGGCCGGCAGCGCTCGCAAACTGCTCGAAATCTCAACCGATGGGGTAAACGGTCCGAGCCACGAGTGCCCGACCGTAACAACTCCATAAACCAGCGCAATCCCCGCGCCGAACATGATGACATCGGGCAGGCGCGACACTTCGACTCGCGGCAGTTGTGTCAACAGCTGGTATGCCGAGAATCCCCGCAATGTAAAGCTCTTCTTCATGCCCTGGCTCTTCCTCTCAGGAACGATCGATCAAACCTTCGGTGTGGGAGTCGAATCGTGATTCTCACTGGCGCGAGCATTCGCAGTTGGTTCGGTTCGAAGTGCCTCCATTGGTACTGCGTCGGTCTGAGGCGCTTCCGTCTGCACCAGTCGCCCACTCTCACGGTCGTAATCAAAAATCTCCGCGTAGCGGCCCCAGTTCGTTGCGGTATCGAACTGGCGTTGCACTTCGTCCGCAGAAAAGTGTTCATCGAGAATGTCGTGAAAGAATTCATCGTTGATCGAGTGATCCGACTTCCGCTTCAGAATGCTATCAATCTGCTTCAGGATGGTGACGTGCTCCAGCGCTGCCTCGCGAAACAAAACTTTTCGCGCCTGGATGTCGGCGTCTGCGAACCTTACTCCCTGCCGCGAGAGTTGCACATCGCCCTCCTTCAACCAGGCGAAACCCAGCAACTGGCAGGCTTCCAGGATGGGCAGCAGATCCTCCACGTCCATCACCAGTTCTTCGCTCAGGCGGAAAAGATCTTCGCGTCCCCCGCGATCGTGCAACAGTTCAAGCAGGCCCGCGATCCCCCCCACACGGGCATGCGGCAAAATCTGATACTTGCTCGTCTTCACCGGCGCCTGCCCTCGCTTCAAGCCTCCCGGCGGCACAACAATTTCCCCCGTGCTCTCGGGGTCGGGCAACGCATGTTCGACATCGGGCTCAGTCATAATTTTGTAGATGTAATCCACAAGTTCTACAAACCGGCCAGACTTGCGGTCCCGGGGGTGCGAAAGACGAACACTGAAATCCGCGCGGATGCGCGCTGGATTTTTTCCTAGCACCACGATGCGATCCGCCAGCATCACCGCTTCCTCGATGTTGTGCGTCACAATAAAAATTGCGCTGGTCGGCATCTTCTTGTTCAGCCACAGCTCCAGCAGTTCGCCGCGCAGATTTTCCGCCGTGAGCACATCGAGCGCAGAAAAAGGCTCATCCATGAACAGCACTTCCGGTTCCACCACGAGCGCGCGCGCGAAGCCCACGCGCTGCTTCATCCCGCCGGAAAGCTCCTTGGGATAAGCCGTCTCAAAACCGTCCAGGCCCACCGTATCGAGCATGCGCAGCGCGCGTTTGCGGCGTTCCACGGCCGCCACACCGCGCGCTTCCAAGGGAGCCTCCACGTTCTCCAACACGGTAAGCCAGGGGAACAGCGCGAAACTCTGGAATACGATCGCCACATTCGGCGATTCGCCGCCGAGCGGCCTTCCATGCCAGAACAGCGCCCCCGACGAAGGTTGCGAAAGGCCGCTCAGAATGCGCAGCAGAGTAGATTTGCCGCAGCCGGAGGCCCCTAGCAGCGCGATGATTTTTCCCGGCTCGATGGAAAAATCCGTAAGCCCCACCACCTGAATGCGTGTTCCGTCCGGCTGGGGATACGACTTCTCGATCGCCCGCGCTTCGATAATGGGTTCCGTCGCCAAAAAAATTGTCCCTAACCTCTATACACGATCCGCTGCACGGCGCAAAGCTTTCGCAGCACGTAACAGTCCATTCACAATTGGGCAGCGGACCGCGTTCTCAAGCCGCGAAATTCTGATCCGCCAGAACCGGAACTGCGTGAGGCAACCGATCTGTCACCTCGGCCAGGTGGGAAAGCTTGGCAGTCAACTCAGGCGTAAACTGTCCGGGAGCAAAACGCCACTTCCAATTCCCGCCGTGCAGGCTGGGCGTATTCATGCGAGCCTCGCTGCCCAGGCCCAGCACATCCTGCAGCGGGATCAGGGCGAACTCGGCCGGCGAATTCTGCGCCGCGCGGATAAATGCCCAATGAATCCCATCGTCGCAACGGCCAAGGTAAGCTTCCGCATTGCGCCGTTCATGATCCGCGGCGCCCGCCCGGAACCACCCCGCGGTCGTGTCATTGTCGTGCGTGCCCGTGTAGATCACTTTGCCTGCAGCGCGATGCGGCAAGTACATGTGCGCGCCTTCATCGCCGAATCCGAACTGCAGCACTGCGAGCCCCGGCATCTGCAGTCTCTCGCGCAGCGCGTGAACCGACGGTGTGATGTAACCCAGGTCTTCCGCGAAGAATGGCAAGCCCCCAAGCGCCTCGCGCAGTTTGTCGAACAGGTCGTCTCGCGGACCATCCACCCAACGCCCGTTAATTGCGGTCGGGTCGTCCGCCGGAATCTCCCAGAACTGGTCGAACCCGCGAAAGTGATCGAGTCGCACGTAGTCGCAATTCCGCGTCGTCCAGCGCAGTCGCTGAATCCACCACTGATAGCCCCGAGCCTTCATCACATCCCAGCGGTACAGCGGATTTCCCCAGCGCTGCCCCGTCTTGCTGAAAAAATCAGGAGGCACACCGGACACGACTTCCGGCTCCAGATTCTCCTTCAGCCGAAAAAGCTCGCGATGCATCCACACGTCGGCGCTGTCGTAATTCACGAAGATGGCAACATCGCCAACAATGCGAACCGAGCGCTGCGAGCAATACCTTCGCAGCGCTTGCCACTGCTCATAAAAGGCAAACTGCAGAGCGCTGCGGATCTTCAGGTCGCCGGCCAACTTCTTCCGCGCTTGCTCCAGCGCGCCTGGTTCGCGCTGCGCCAATCCCGCCGGCCATTCATTCCAGCTCGCCAGTTTTTGCTGAGCGCGCAGCGCGTCAAACAAAACGAAATCATCGAGCCACCATGAGTTCTCTGAACAGAAGCGTTCAAAGCGCGGGCGCCCGCCCGCCGAAGCCGTAGCCACAAAATTCCGCCCCGCTTCAAACAGCAGCGGCATCTTCACCGCAAACACGTGATCGTACTCGACTGCGCCCGAGTCGGAGCCGAGTGAAAGAGAAGACGAGATTTTCGCTTGATCGATCCAGCCATGGTCAGCCAGGCGTTCCAGGCTGATCAGCAGCGGGTTCCCCGCAAACGCCGAGATGGAAGAATAAGGCGAGTTGCCGTAGCCCAGCGGACCAAGCGGCAGAACCTGCCACAGTCCCTGCCGGGCGGAAGCGAGAGAATCGACGAACGAGTAAGCTGCCGGCCCCAAATCACCAATGCCGCCGCGCGAAGGCAACGACGTGGGATGCAACAAAATGCCTGCAGCGCGGGGAAACGGCATGCAACTCGATGACTACCTGCAATTTCTAATTATGAATTCGTGATTTCGCTCGAACATATTCGTCACCCGAGCACGCTTATCATCCCGAGGGGAGCGAGGGATCCTGGTTCTTGCCCGCGTCACCGGCGTCGCAGCCTACTCTCCCGATTCACTTTCCCCGCGGGTCAGCGCCTTCATCTCGTCTTGATTGATCTTGATCTTGCCCGATTTCTCCATCTGATTGCGCAAGTTGGTGACATAGAGCGCGAAGATCTCTTGCTGCTTGCCCTGCGTCAGCGCCTCTCGAATCTGGTCGCGCTTGGCCGCAAAATCCGCTTCCGTCGGAGCCTGCAGCTCATCGACGGAAAGCACCACTCCATTAGCCCCGCTCTGGATCGGTCCGCTGATTTCTCCCGGCTTCATGCTGAATGCCACCGAGGCTTGCCCGGTCATAGACCCGACATCAGGAACCTGGCCATCGGGCAACACAAAATCGCTCGTCTTCACCGTGGCGCCTAATTCCTTCGCTGCCTTCTTCAGATCATGTTCCGTTTTCGCGCGGTCGGATAGCTCCTGCGTCTTCTGCGCCAGCAAAACGCCCGCGCGCTCGCTCTTGAATTGCTCTTCTACTCGAGCCTGGATCTCCTCAAACGTGGGCGTAGCCGGCGGTTTCACCGCTAGCAACTGGAACACCGCGAAGCCCTGCGAGGTCGTAGCCATGTCCGGCGGCGCCTTTTCCGCCGCGCCGAACACCGCATCCATGAGCTGCGGCGCTGGACCCAATCCCGGCACTACATCGCTGTGGCTGAAAAAATCCGAGGCGACAACCGGCACGCCCATCGCCGCGGCCGCCGCATCCAAACCCTTCATCTTCGCCTGCTCCAAAAGATCCTCCGCCTGCTTCTGGGCCATCTCCTGCGTCCTCTGCTGTTTTACGATTGGTTCGATCTCCGCCTTGACCTCATCGAACGTTTTCATGTGCGCGTCCTGCCTGTCATCCACGCGAATTATGTGGAAGCCGTAGCTGCTTTTTACCAGGCCGCTGATCTGTCCATTGGGCAGCGAAAACGCAACTTTTTCAAATTCCGGAACCGTCCGGCCCTTCCCGATCCAACCCAGGGATCCGCCTTCCTTGGCGCTTCCCGGATCTTCGGAATACTTCTTCGCCAGGTCTTCGAATTTTATCCCGGCCTTGAGTTGCTTCAGCAAATCTTCCGCGCGTTTTTGCGCGTCGGCAACGCCCTTCTCATCCACTTTTCCGTCGGGCCCGGGAAGCGGCGTCTTGATCAGAATGTGGCTGACCTTCACCTGTTCGGCTGTGCGGTACTGATCGCGATGCTGATTGTAATAAGCCTGCAACTCATCGTTCGTGACCCGCACCTCTGCCTGCACCTTCGCCGTGTCGAGCATCACATATTTAATCTGGCGCTTCTCGGGAATCGAGTTCGTGTAGTTCTTCAGATGGGTGTTATAAAAAGCCTTGAGTTCCTCGACTGTCGGGTGAAGGCCTTTCTTGATGTCTTCCTCTTTCAATACGGCATAATCAAACCTCACCTTTGTATTCTGCTTGATGAACTCCCGGCGGATGGCCGCATCGCTCACCGATGCGCCGCTCGTTATCAGCGTTTGCAGCTTGGTGATCACAATATCCTTGCCCACACTGTCTTCAAACATCGCGGGCGTCAGGTTGTGCTGCTGCAACATTCCTTCGTACTCGGCCTGGCCGATAAAGTTTCCCCCGGGAAAGAAAATTCCGGCATAGCGGCCGTGCTGCAGTTCGTCCTTAACTTCCTGTGGCGCAGCCTTTAACCCCATTTTCTCCGCTTCCGCTAGCAACGCCTGCTTGTCGATCAACTGGTCGGCGGCTCGCGACGTGTCCTGCTGGATCAAAAAAGGCATGATCATCGAGGCCTGCGCGCCATATTGCTGCGCCTGCTGTTGCGCCATCTCGCGCGCCGTCTGCCGCACCTCCTCAGGAGTAATCGCCTCACCATTGACCTTGGCAATTACGCCCTTGCCCGGAGCACCCGCCAGGTCGCCGCTGTTCGGAATAAACGCAATCACCATGGCCCCGCAGATCAGCAAAAGCAGCCCGCTCAGCACAACTTTCTTAACCGGTCCTTCAGTCTGCAGAAATCGAATCATCTTCTTATCACTCCAGAATGGTCCGTAGAATTAACAATTATAAACCACCCCAACCGCCTGTCATCCTGAGCAAAACCCAGTAAGGAGTTTCTGCCACTCCCGCGTTTCGGGCTCCTCGCCCGCCGGATTAAGGCCGCCGGTCACGGAAATCGCGACTCCTGCCGATAGATAGCGTAGAGACTTGGCAGGGCACGCCGGAGAGAATCCCGCGGCTTGTCTCAAGCCTTATTGGAAGTTGTGGGTCGGAGGATCGTTTCCCGCGATGAATTCGATGACCGTACTCGGCGCTACTTATGACTACAGGTTCGTGGCGTTTTCGATTGCCTTCGGGATCATCGTCTTGATTGCCGCAGTCTTGATTGCCGCGCTGGCCTTCGCGGGACGTGCAGGGTGGGCGCGAGCCGGTGCTTCATCTTTCCTTGCCAGGCTTAAGGGATCGCAGAAAGGCGATCTCAACACATCCCTCGAGCGTGAACTGTACTTCCAAACCATGGCAGAAGCGGTACCTGAGATTATCTGGACCGCTGAGCCAACCGGCATGGACGATTTCTTCAACCAGCGGTGCCTTGATTACACGGGGCTGACACTCGAGCAATTACGGGGAGAGAGTTGGCACGCGATCATCCATCCCGATGACCTGGACGGTTGCTTGTCAAAGTGGAAAAGTGCGCTGAGCACAGGCGATCCGTACGACGTCGAATATCGCTTGCGCGGCAAAGACGGAAGCTTCCGATGGTTTCTGGGACGAGCGAATCCCATTCGGGACGCGAAAGGAGAAATCGTCAAATGGTTCGGCACCTGTACCGACATCGAGAGTCAAAAACGGAATCAGCAGACTCTCGAACAACAAATTCTGGAACGGACCATGGAATTGGCTGACGCCAACGCGCTGTTGCAGGAAGAAATGCTGGAGAAAGACTTTGCCCGCAGAGAACTCGATCAGCAGAATGAACGGATGCTGGAAGAACTTAAGAGACGTTCGGAGCGGGCTGCCATGCTCGCCAGGATGGGCGAACTTCTGCAGAGCTGTGTTAGTCGAGAGGAAGTGTGCGCCGCTGCCCTGGGCTACGCGCCCAAAATATTTTCCACGGTCCCCGGAGCCATGGCGCTGCTGGATGCTTCGCGCAACGTCACCGAAGTGATCGGGTCATGGGGCGACTGCTACCTTCCCGCGCTGGTATTTGAGCCGGCATCCTGCTGGGCACTGCGCACGGGGCACCCACATCTGGTGTTAGCCGGCGATTCCACGGCGCCCTGTGCCCACGCGACCAAGGTCAAGAACACGTACTTGTGTGCCCCTATCATGGCCCAGGGAGAAACCCTTGGGATCGTGCACTTCCAGGCCACCGACGAGGCGCCGCAAATGGATGCATCCGAACTCTCGTTCAAGACAACTTTTGCGGCACAAGTTGGACTGTCGATTGCCAACATACGATTGCGGGAAGCGCTGCGAACCCAGTCCGTGCGCGATGCCTTGACCGGACTCTACAACCGGCGGTATCTCGAGGAGACGTTGGAGCGCGAGATGCGGCGCGCCGCCCGGTCGGCGCAGTCGCTTGGAATCCTCATGATCGACCTGGATCATTTCAAGAACTTCAATGACACCTACGGCCACGATGCCGGCGACGTGGTATTGCGAGAGACCGGAGCGTCGCTGAGCAAGGGCATCCGGGCCGAGGACTTCGTATGCCGCTTCGGAGGGGAGGAATTCGTGGTGATCCTGCCCACAGCGGATCCGGAAACCTCACGCGCGCGAGCCGAGAGGCTGCGAATGAAAATGAGGGAACTGACCATCATGTACCAGGGCAAGTCGCTCGGGATGGTTACGATTTCCGTGGGCGTGGCGGCGTTTCCCGCGCACGGTACCTCGCCCAAGGAATTGATGGCGGCAGCCGACGGTGCTCTGTACGAAGCCAAGCGTGGAGGCCGGGACAAGGTAGTGGTAGCATCGTCGCCAGTGATGGATGAGGCGGTGATGCCCGGGGCAGGCAAATCGGTCGCCAATTGGAGTTAGCGCCTCCAACGTGCATGGCCGGGCGGTCGGCTTAGTCCCAAACCTTGAAGTGCGGCCACGCTTCCGCGAGCGGCTTCTTGAGTCCGTGACAGATCAGGATCGTGAAGTGTTCCCAGCTCATGGAGTAGGGATCCGCAACTTTCGGGCCTTCTTCGACGCTGTTGCACCAGCTCTGGGCGTCAGCGAGCTGCCAGTTGAGCAGGATCAGAGTCTCACCCGTGTATTGCCGGAATCCCCAATAGTAATAATTCTGATGAGCGCTAATGGATGGAGGCAGTCCATAGCTCGGGCCGAAAAGATCAATCGCCCCGGCAGAGCCGTAATTTCCAGCCAGAATGGCGGTCTTGGCGCGCTCCTCGGCGGGGATCGCGCGGTAAACCCCGGCGACCTGCGCGACCATCTCCGGCCAGCCGAATTCGTCCGCGAAATGCTGTGGCAGAGTACTGCTCATGTGCGTCTCCGTGCGAGGCATACCCACGCCGAGCGCGTGCATGTAAGGGACGATTTTATCGGGAGGGAGAATAGGAAGAACGAGCGGAAAGGCGATTACACCCGCTATCACCAGCACCCGCGGCAGCACCACCTTCGCCCAGCGCAGCCGGGAATGTGCCGCAATTAATCTCTGCCAGAACACTCCACCGGCGGCGAACAGCATGGGATAAACCGGAGCCAGGTAGTAATTCTTGCCGTGGAGAGCCATCAAAATCGCCAGGAATGCCAGATAGGTTGCGCCCAGCACCCGGTAGCGCTTGCCTTCGCCGTCAAACAACAGGGAGCCGAGCCCCGCGATCCAGATCAGGGCGTTGAGCGGCCCCAGCATCATGATCTGCTCCTTCAGGAATGGCAGCGGCGGCAGTTCGACGTTCTTGTGAATCTTTTTTACGTTGCTCAGATCGACCCAGGTGGGGAATCCATGCCGGTATTGCCAGATAAGGTTTGGCGAAGCGAGCAGTACGATGATGCCAGCAGCAATCCAAAGCCACTTGCTGCGGAACAAACGCCGTTGAGAAGTTGCCAGCAAGCCCGCCAGCAACGCGATCAGGAAGAAAGCAGTGGAATGTTTGTTCTCCAGTCCAAGCCCCACCAATACTCCGACCCACACAAGAAATTGTGGACGATCATGATTGATTGCGAGGAGCAGGAAGTAAATCGCACCCATCCAGAACAGGGGCTCGAACGGATTCATGGAAAAACGCCCGGCGTTGGCCAGGATTACAGGAGCTACGAATACCCCGAGACACGCAATCAGCACAGCGAAGCGCCTGCCGCCGAGTTCCCGCGTGATCAGGCCGGTGATCACAATTTCCGCGCCTTGCGCAAGCGCCGGCAACAGTCGAAGCGCATGCAGGGAATTACCGAACAGTATGCGTCCGATATACGCCACCAGCGGCGCCATGGGAGCAAGGTCTACATATCCCCAGTCGAGGTGATGCGAGAGAGCCAGATAGTAGAGCTCGTCGCGGAAATATCCGTAGCGGCCGTTGGTTGCCATCTGCAGGGCAACGGCAACGGCCGCCAACAAATAAGCGACTGCCATGTCAGTGGAAAACCAGGACTCGTGTAATCCAGAGGCGTGCCTCGAGGCGACATTTGGCAGACTTGTAACGAGATCTTGGGGTCGTGGATTGGCCATGTTGCAGAGAAGAGATTATGTCTTGTCTTTGCGCTCGTCGCGCTCCACCACTCCGTCCTTGATGAAAATCACGCGGTGAGCGTACTCGGCGATGTCGTGCTCGTGGGTGACCAGCACGATGGTGTTCCCTTCAGAGTGCAGGCGATCGAACAAGGCCATGATTTCGTTTCCGGTGGCGGAATCGAGGTTGCCGGTGGGCTCATCGGCCAGGATGATGGAAGGCCGATTCACCAGAGCGCGAGCCACCGCGACGCGCTGACGCTGGCCGCCGGAAAGCTCATTGGGCTTGTGCGTCATGCGCGATTCCATGCCTACGGCCGTCAATGAAGCTTTGGCGCGTTCGATGCGCTCCGCCGTCGGAATGCCGGCATAGATCAGCGGCAGCTCCACATTGTGGAGAGCCGTGGCGCGGGCCAGCAGGTTGAATGTCTGGAACACGAAGCCGATTTCCTTGTTGCGGATTCGGGCCAGTTCATCGTCGTCGAGTTCGCTCACCAGCTGGCTGTTGAGCCAGTATTCGCCTTTGGTGGGCGTGTCCAGGCAGCCGATAAGATTCATCAGAGTGGACTTGCCTGAGCCCGAGGGTCCCATGATGGCAACATACTCTCCCCGCTCGATGCGGAGGTTGACCCCACGCAGAGCGTGCACTTGCTGCTCCGAGCCCATGTCGTAGGTTTTCCAGAGATCCTCAGCCGCGATCATGCAGGACTGCGGCGGTGGCACTGAAACGGCGTTGGTGGGCATGCTGACGACTTCTGCGGCTGCCATATTTTTCTCCTGCTCCGGTGCCACTGGGTTCTCCGAGATTAGATTCGACTCCGAGAGCTCCGTTTTTGTTCGAGACCCGTACAGGCTTCTCCATTGGACGGATGAAGCTGGCGAAGGTTATGTTTCGTCTTCCTTCTTGGGGGCCGAGTTATCGATTTTGACGCTGCTCCCGGAACGGAGCGTGCGCAAAACCTTGTAACTGCCGGTAATGACCTCGTCCCCCTCGTTCAAGCCATTGAGCACTTCGATGTCGCTGGTGCCGGCGATGCCGGTGGCAACGGGCACGAACTCTGCCTTCTTGTTGTGAATGACGAAGACGCCCTGCACGTCCTGTCTCTGATCTTTACTACTCTTGTCCTTGGATGCAACTTCTTTCGGCGCCGGTGCCGCAGCATGAACCGAGCCCGGTGCGGACTTCTCCTGCTCCAACTGGGCCCTGGTACGCACCGAGAGCGCCTGGATCGGAACCGTCAGGGCATTGCTGCGGGCGGCGGTTGTGATCTTGGCGGTGGTCGAGAGACCAGGACGCAGATCTGCCGGAGGATCGTTAACCGTTACCACTACTTTGAAGTCTTTGGCTTCTTCACTCGCAGTGGCTTGCTGCGAAGTGGCTACGCCGGTGGAACGCACAATGGCGTTGTCCCCGATTTCTGATACCGTGCCGTGGAAAACCTTATTGGGAATCGCGTCGATGGTCACCTCAGCGGACTGGCCGAGGTGCACGTTCACGATGTCAGTTTCGTCCACCTTTACTTCGGCGGTGATTACTGACATGTCGGCGAGTGTAAGCAACGTGCTGCCGAGAGCGTTTTGAATGCCGATGACAACCGACTCGCCTTCCCGCACCGGCAAGTTGGTGACAACTCCGTCGTACGGCGCTGCATAGGTGGTCTTCCGCAGAACATCGGTGACCCGGGTAAGATTGGCGCGCGCCTGGGCGACGTGCCCGTCCGCCGAGTCTTTTTGCGCCTTCGCCTGCGCCACGCGCGCCTTGGCCTGCACCAGCCCGGCATCTGCCGTGGCCCAGGCATTCTGACGGCTGTCGAAATCCGACTTTGCGATCAGTCCGTCCTTGTAGAGATTTTGTGCGCGATCCCAATCCAGTTTGTTGCGCTCGTAATCGGCCTGGGCGCGCAGAAGGTCGGCGTCCGACGTCTTCAGAGCGGCGTCGGCCGCGATGGCATCCGTTTCCGCGGCTTCGACCGAGGCCTGATTGGCGCTCACGTCGGCCGAGGACTGCACGTTTTCCAGTTGCGCCAGCAATTGACCCCTCTTTACGTGATCCCCTTCCTTAACGTACAGGTGAGTGATCTTGCCATAAGCATTCGCGCCGATGTTGACGTACGTCTTCGGCTTAATTTCACCCGATGCGCTTACGACCGAGGATAAGTCCTCCCGCTGGACCTTCCCAGTTTGCACGGAGACCACATTCTTGCCGCTCTGATAGACGGTGAAACCGACGATCGCGGCTAGTACGACCACTACGCCGACGCCAATCGCGATTTTCTTCCAAGTTTTCATGGCTTCCGTCACGGTTTCGGGCTACCACTAACCGGTTCGCAAGGGTGACGGGCACACATTCTGGGATACGATCCTGTGGGCAGGAAAGTTCCAAACTGGAGAATAGAGTACCTAGACCCTGAGGACCCGAGAGCAGGGGTTGCCGGAAAGTACGATTATAGCAACCCAAAATTATAGCTTGGTCCCGGCCTGCTCCAAGAAATATTCGCGGCATCGTGGGGCAACTCGGCCGGGGGCCGACCGCGTCCAACCGTTAGGATTGGCTCGGGTTGTCAATCTATTCTTTTGACGTGACTTAGCCTTGCTTTCGCCCAACTGAGGGCCTAAAATACACAGACGAAGTTTGTCGTGGCAGGAGTCCCTCTCATGGTAGGGGTCGGTTCGCGGTATCTTTTATTCGTCGTTTTCTTGGCCGGTCCAATGGGTCTTGGCGGTTCAGCCAGCGCCCAGGCAGATAAGCCCCCCGGTGCGGGCGATCCGAACGCCGCTGCTACTGCAACCGGCGCCCAGGCGCAATCTACCGATGAGGTCGATCCTCTCAAGCGCCCACCTTCGGAAAAACAGAAGAAACAGCAGAAAAGAAATCTGAACATCGAGCTCAGCAAAACCTATAAGAAGTGGCTTAACGAAGACGTAGTCTGGATCATCACGGACGAGGAAAGAGCCGCCTTTAAGCAGCTCTCGAATGACGAAGAGCGCGACAACTTTATCGAAGCCTTCTGGCAGCGCCGCGACCCCACCCCCGACACCGAAGAAAACGAATACAAGGAAGAACACTACCGGCGCATCGCCTACGCCAACGAGCATTTCGCTGCGGGAATCCCGGGCTGGAAGAGTGACCGGGGACGGATCTACATCATGTACGGTCCGGCCGACGAAGTAGACTCGCATCCCTCCGGCGGCTCCTACGAGCGGCCCCTCGAAGAGGGCGGCGGGGAAACCTCGACCTTCCCCTTTGAAGACTGGCGTTATCGTTACCTGGAAGGTATCGGACAGGAAATCATCATTGAATTCGTCGACACTTGCATGTGCGGCGATTACCACATGACGATTGACCGGTCGGAAAAGGACGCTCTGAAATACACCCCCAACGCCGGTCTGACCTTGTACGAGCAGATGGGCATGGCGAGCAAGGCCAGCCGCTTCCAGGGTGGCGGCTTGGAGCAGTTGGGAGTTGGTCCCTTGAATTCGGACTTGCAAACCAAGGAATTCGATCGTTTAGAGACGTACGCCAAGCTGCAAGCACCTCCGCCGGTCAAGTACAAAGATCTGGAAGAAATCGTCAACACCAAGCTCATTACCAACCTGATGCCCTTTGATGTGCGCACTGATTTTGTGAAGGTCACGGGGGACACGGTGCTGGTGCCGATCACAGTCCAGTTGAAGTACCGCGACATTACGTTCGTCAACAAAGATGGTGTGGAGCGCGGCACCGTCAATATTTTCATGCGGGTGAGCACCTTGACGGGACGCATCGTTCAAACCCAGGAAGATCCGGTCCAGGTGGACGTTCCGGCAGAGCTCTTGCCCCGTACGGCGGAAAATTCAGCTGTGTATTGGAAGGCGCTGCCGCTGCGGCCGGGACGTTACAAGGTCGAGATTGCGGTCAAGGACGTGAACGGCGACCGCAAAGGTCTGTGGAGCCGCGGCATTGTGGTGCCTGAGTATTCCGACGACAAACTGTCGACCTCCTCGCTCATCGTGGCGGATGTGATGGAGCCGGTGCCGACCAAGGATGTGAGCACGGGCCAATTCGTGATCGGCTTGAACAAAGTGCGCCCGCGCGTGGCCCCTGCGAACGGCCAGCCCGCCATGTTCAAGCGGGGGCGTGACCAGAAAGTAAACTTCTGGATGCAGGTCTACAACCTGGGCATGGACGAGAAAACGCACAAGCCATCGGCGACGTTCGAATATGATGTCGTGAATCTTGCCACCAACAAACCGGTGATCCAGAAAGTGGAATCCACTGACACGATGGGTAATGTAGGCGAACAAGTGACTTTGCAGAAATCGATTGCCTCCGCTAACCTGCAACCGGGGGTATATCGAATCGAAATCAAAGTGAACGACAACGTCTCGAAGCAGACTATTGATCCTTCAGCGACGTTTGCTGTAGAGTAACGATCTGCTTGATTCCTTGGGGGTTGGAGTGAGTTTTCGCCAGCTCGGATCTTGCGTGGTGATGGTCGCGCTGTCGCTTCCTGCGTGGGCCGGACAACGGTCGGGCGACATCTCGGGATACGTGCGCGACGCCTCAGGGATTCCCCAAATGGGTGCGGTAGTGGAAATCGCCAGCTCTGCCCTGGCGCACACCCTGACCCTCTTTACCGATGGTGCCGGATTTTACTCCACCAAAGACCTGCTCCCCGGGCAATATTCCATTAAAGTTTCGGCGCCATCGTTTCTTCCCGCCCTGCAGGAAAAAATCGGCTTGCAGCCTGGCACCAGCGTTCACGTCAATATCACCCTCAACACCCTGCTGAACGCGATTCGAGTGGGGCCTCTGCGCGGCACGGCCGATGATGACGGCTGGAAGTGGACGTTGCGTTCGGTGGCGAATCGGCCGGTTCTGCGCGTATTCGATCCCGCGACGGGAGCGGAACAGCAGGATCACGACTTGAAGGCCAGCCTTTCGTTCCTGGCCGGCTCGGCGGCAGCCGGTTACGGCAGCGGCTCAGACATCAGCACCGGCTTCTCGGTGGAACGCTCGATTTTTTCCGCGTCCCGCGTGGGGCTGAGCGGAAATGTAGGCTTCGGAGACAGCCTTCCGGCAGCCGTTCTCCGAGCCACCTATGCGCATCTTCTGCCCGATGGTTCGGGGCCTTCCATGGCCGTTACCATGCGCCGCTTCGCGCCTTCCGATCCCAACCTGCACTATGCCGCGTTGCAAGCTCTAGCGCTTAACGCAGGCGATGAATTCGCAGTTGGCGACGTTGTCGAATTGAAGTTCGGCAGCGAGTTGCAAACCATTCAGTTCCTCGGGCACGTGACCGCGTTCCGGCCCTACGGTTCGATCGACTTGCACCTCTCTCCTAGCACTGTTTTGGAATACGACTACACGACCTCGTTGCCCAACCTGCGGGACGATAAGGGTTTCGATTCTGCGCCCGCCGATCTGAGCGAAACCGATCCTCGCGTCACTATGACCAACTATGCCACTCGCCTGGAAAGCGCCCACCACCAGGAGTTCAGTATTTCCCGGCGCATCGGCGATACCAACCTGCAAGTGGCCGGGTTCAGCGATCGTGTGGATAACACCGCTTTGACCGGTACCGGCGAGGTCACCTCTGTCGGCGGGTTCCTGCTGCCCGATGTTTACTCAGGTACTTACAGTTATGCCGGCGGCACCTTGGATACGAGCGGCGTGCGCGTCGTACTCCAGCGGAAAGTTTGTTCCGATCTCACGGCAACGCTGGATTATGCCTACGGCGGTGTTCTCGACTTGGCCAAGCCTGACGTTGAACTGCAAGACGCTCGGCAGTGGATCACCACCGAGCGGCGTCAAGCTGTGGCGGCGAAGCTCTCCGGCATCGTTGCTCGCACCCAGACCCGGTGGATTGCGTCCTATCGCTGGATCGATGGCCAGGCCTTAACTCCGGTGGATATGTTCAACGCGTCGCCGGGACAGAGCGATCCCTTCCTCAGTCTTTTCATCCGGCAGCGGATTCCCACATTGGGCTTCCTGCCCGCCCATATGGAAGCGCTGGTCGATGTGCGTAACCTTCTGGCGCAAGGCTATGTGCCGGTCGTAGGCCAGGACGGCCAGACCGTCTATCTGGTCCAGGCCGCACGTTCCATTCGCGGCGGCGTAAGCATCACCTTCTAGGCAACGGTTTCCGCTGGCCGTCTACCTCACCCCCACGCGTCGTATGACTTCCGTCACTAGGTAACCAGATTCGGGCGATGCTACGCTGCAGTCGTAACCCTTCCTCAAAGCCCGTTTGCGGAGACCTCGATGCGTAGCTCCATGTACGCTGTCTTTATCCTCGTCATTAGCGTGTGCCTTGCTGCACCCATCTCAGCGCATGCCCACCACCTAAAGCAGTCCAACGCGGCTTCGATGCCGGTGACCACTTCGTCGGTCGAGGCGCGCTCGCTCTATGACAAGGGGATGCAGGATTACGAGAACCTTTACCTGGAGCGCTGCAACGACGACTGGCGAGCCGCCGTGAAAGCTGATCCCAATCTGGCCGTCGCCTGGGCTTGGATCGCCTTCAACAGCAGCAATCCTGGGGAAGTAAGCGCGGCACGCGAGAAGGCCCAAGCACTCGCGCCCAAGCTGACTCCGGGAGAGCAGTTGATGATCGAATGGATCGCCAAGGTGCAGGAGGGTGACTTCATCGGCGGCATTTCCGCCATGAACGATATGTTGGAGATGTTTCCCAAGGACAAGCATTTGCTTTATCTCGCCGGCAACTGGTTGATGGGCGAAAACGGGACCGATCAGGCGCAGAGATTGTTTGAGAAGGCGCTGGCCATCGACAAGAATTTTCCCGCCGCGCTGAACGACCTAGCTTACGTCGACGCGCGCAACCGGCAATTTGACAAGGCTTTCGCCGCTATGGATCGCTACGTCGCGCTCTTGCCCAAAGAACCGAACCCGCAGGACTCCTACGGAGAATTATCGCGGATGGCTGGAAACTTTGAAGGATCGCTGAAGCACTACCGGGCCGCGTTAGACATCGATCCTGACTTTGTAACTTCCCAGGTTGGTCTGGGCGACACCTACGCTCTGATGGGCAACCAGGAGCAGGCACGGATCGAGTACGACAAAGCCATCCGCTACGCGCACAACGAAGCCGACCGGCTCACCTACAGCATGCAGAAGGCGATGACCTGGGTGCGCGACGGCAAGTTCGCCAATGCCGACAAGTCATTCGAGGAGATCGCCGAAACCGCACACGCCAAGGACCAGGACTTGCAGGAAGCCCAGGCCTGCCGGCACATGGCCGAATATCAAACCGACGACAACGCTGCGTTGAAATATCTGCAGCGGGCCGAGGAGTCGCTGGGGCACCGCACGATCTCACAGGGCGACAGGGATGAAGAACTGTCCCGCATTTTGCGCAACCGTACGGTGCGCGCTGCGCACGCGGGCAACCGGCCATTGGCCGATCAGTCTCTGAAGCAGTTGGAGGCCCTCGCTGCCAGCGGCCGCAACCGCGTCGTCCAGAGTTCCTACAACGGAGCGGCTGGAACTCTTCTCATGGATCAGAAGAAATTCGACGAAGCGATCACTTACTTGGAAGATGATCAGAACAATCCTTTCACCATGGAACTTCTGGTGCAGGCCTATTACCAGACCAATCAGCCCGACAAGCTCGCCGAAGCCGAGGCCAAACTGCGCGGCACCAATGTCCCCACCATGGAGCAGGCCCTTGTAGTGCCGGCCGCGCGCTTGCGCCGCCCGGAAATGTAAGCCCCTTCTAACGCATCCTGTAACGCAACCCGCAGATTTGGTCTATACTGTCGAACGCCAGCGGCGTCACAGCTTGTGCGTGCAAGAACCAAGATCCCTTGCTTCGCTCGGGAGGACAAGTAGGATTGATGAAATCCAAAATCGATCGACGCTCCCGTGAAAGAGTCGTCGCCACCTTGCCCGTGCGTGTCCGCGGCACTGCGGCAAATCCAGAAGCAAGCGCCCAGACTCGGGACGTTAGCGCGAACGGCATATTCCTATATACGAACTCTCGCATGGCCGAGGGTTCGGAAGTGGAATTGGTCCTGATTCTCCCACCAGAGTTAACCTCAGGAGAAAAATGCTGGGTTTGCTGCCATGCCCGGGTCTTGCGTGTAGAACAGGGACCCGGCACCGACTTTGGGGTCGCGGCCGAAATCCGGCGAATGGACGTTCTGCCCGAGATCCCCGCATAGGTCTCTCGCGCTGTCCTGCTGCGCTATCTCTCACTGGGATCAGCGCCAGCGCTGACCGCGTCACTCCAGAACCCAAAGCTGCCAAAAAGTTCCCTATCGCCGGGCAAGAAGTGCCCGGGAGCAAGGGGAAGCCTGTGGAATCCAGAGAAAATGCTTCCCATGGCACGGACCTTGGTGCAATAATGGCGGCCCTAGAATTGCTCTGGCCAAACTCAAGGATTCAGGTGGGCCCTAGTATGTGGATTGAGAAACTGTCAGACGGTGTGGTCCAGGTGCAAACCCCGATCGGGCCGCGTTATTTAATGCCCTCGCTTCTTCAGCGCGTGTATTTTCTTTGGATGTTCCGTCATTTTCCCATTCTTCCGCACGCCGTGCTCAGCACAGGGCAACAGAGAATGATCGATCGCCTGTGCTCTGAGCAGAGGTTCGTCTCCATGGCTTATGCGGATGGTATGGAAGATGCTCCTGTCATCGGCACGGTTGAGCGGCGTCTCAGTCCGAAAGTGGGGCTGCCGCCACGTCGCCCCGTGATCAGCGAAAGTCCGGGCGGCTTGGCCGCGGGAGTGCGGCAGCGGTCCTAGCGAGATTTCGCCTCCGCGTTCGCAACTCGGCGCGCAGCGCGCAACTCAGATCGCCGCTTGGCTGCATGCAACTTGCCGCAACTCGATCAGGCGGGTCGCAAGAAATCCTAGATACTCCTCCATTCCCTCTCCGGTCTTGGCGGAAAGCCTCAGGACCGGCATGCCCGGGCGTACCGCCTGGATGTTGTTGTATGCGGCTTCCCAGCTGAATTCAACCGCCGCGGCTAAGTCGATCTTGGTGACGATGGCCACGTCGGCGCTGTTGAAAATGGTGGGATACTTTAGCGGTTTGTCCTCGCCCTCGGTGACTGAAATGAGCACCAGGCGAAGATCTTCGCCCAGATCATAAGACGAAGGACACACTAGGTTGCCGACATTTTCGATAAATAGGAAATCCAGCTGATTGAGGTCCCAGTCTTCGAGCGCGTTCTGAACCATAGCGGCTTCGAGGTGGCAAAGAGTCCCGGTGGTGATTTGCCTGACCGGGGCCTGACTGCGGGCCAAACGCGCCGCGTCATTTTCCGTGGCAAGGTCCCCCACGAGAGCAGCCACTCGGTATTTTGCACGAAGTACAGTGAGAGTTTTCTCAAGGAATGCGGTCTTGCCTGAGCCGGGGCTGGAAACCAGGCTCACCACGAACACTCCGGCGGCGCGGAAACGGTCGCGCAGGCTCCGCGCTACGACATCATTCTGCTTCAGCACATTCTTGCGGACTTCGATCAAACGGGGCTCGTCACGCATTCCTGTATCTCCAGTGCAACCACTTCGAGTTCTTTTCCCTGCACGATCTCCGACGCCGGAGTACCACATTCCGGGCAACAAAACAATTGCATCGAACTCAGCGGGCGCTGCGCTTGGCAACGCGGACAAAAGACCACGACCGGAACATCTTCCACCAGCAGGAGTGAGCCTTGCAGAGGAGTGTCCTCGCAGGCCATTTCGTAACAAGAGAGGAGCGCCTCTTTCACCACGCCCGACAGAGCTCCCAGCTTCAGATGCACGGCATTCACTTGAACGCCGCGGCGCTCTGCCTCTTCCTCGGCGAGTTCCACTATGCTCATCGCGATGGAAAGTTCGTGCATGCTTTTCTTTACTCGGCCGGTTCGTCATCCGGTCGCGCCGGGCCATCGAAGCGGCCGAACGCCGCCAATGCCGCCTGTCCCAAACTGATGCCGCCGTCGTTCGGGGGGACGGCATGGTTGGTCCAAACCTGCAACGACCCGTTCGCCAGCAGAGACCTCAAATCTTCCAGCAGCAATTCATTCTGGAAGACGCCTCCCGAGAGCACAACCGTATCCAATCCGTGACCGCCGGTGATTTCCTTCACTGCATCGCGCAAGCCCTGGGCGATTCCGCGCTGGAAAGACCGGGCAATCTCGCGCACGTTACGGCCGCGAACACGGTCTTGTGCAACCGCGAGCAGCAGCGGGCGAAAATCGAGTTCGCCATCGATAAAGGGGAAGGGATACGCTTCCGTCAGCCGAGAGCTTCGCGCGAGTTGTTCCAGCCAGATTGCGGCCTGCCCTTCGAATGTGACCTCACGAATAAATCCCAGAAGGGATGCAGCGGCGTCGAACAGTCGTCCCACAGAGGTTGTCGCAAACGTGCGGACGTTCTTGCGCACCAAATCCCTCGCATTGCGGTAGCGCTCAGGAAAGCAGAAATGCTCGGCAAGAACATCCGGCATGCCATCAACCTGGGAAAGGAATCCGGCTGCCGCTTGTACTGGGTAGTGCGCCGCAGCATCGCCGCCCGCGAGGGGTGCCGGACGCATACGAGCGACGCGACTGAAGCCCTCCTGCACGCTGCCGACGAAGATCTCGCCGCCCCAGATGGATCCGTCGTCCCCATATCCGGTGCCGTCGAAACTTACGCCTACGATTCGTCTCGTCCACTCTCCCCGTTCCGCAAGCACCGATGCGACGTGTGCGCGGTGGTGCTGCACCGCTCCTTTTCGCAGAGCGTTTTGCGCGATCCCAAGCGCCGCGGCGTGAGCGGCTGAGAAATATTGCGGGTGAAGGTCGTGCACCAGAAGGAGCTCCTCCCAGCGAACTTCGTACATCGAGACCAGATCCTCAACCGTCTCGCGAAATGCGCGCAGCGATTGGTAGTGATCCAGGTCGCCGATGTGCTGGCTCACAAACGCCTGGCCGTCGACAACCAGCGTGACCGTATTCTTCAGATCGGCACCGAGCGCGAGAATCGGGCCTGCAGCGGGAAGAGAAGCAACCGCTCCCGGAGCGTAACCGCGAGCCCGGCGCAAAATCGCGGGACCGAATGTGCCGGCTCGCGCCACGGAGTCGTCCACTCGCCGCGCGATAGGCCGCTGCCCAATCAGAAACGAGTCAGCAATTCCAGTGAGACGCAGCAGCGCGTCTTCGTCCTCGTACGCGATGGGTTCACTCGATCGATTCGCGCTGGTCATGACCAGGATTTCCGGAGCTCCGGCAGCAAATAGCAAGTGATGCAAGGGGGTGTAAGGCAGCATCACGCCGAGTTCCTTATTTTCCGGGGCGACTCCGGTAAGTTCGATTCTTGCCGGCGCAAGCACGATGGGACGGGCAACCGAAGTAAGCAGCGCTTCCGCGTCAGAAGAAAGCTCGACCAGAGTGCGCGCCATCTCAATATTCCGCACCATGAGAGCAAAAGGTTTTTCTTTCCGGTACTTGCGATCCCGCAAAGCCGCAACGGCTACGGGATTCCGGGCATCGCATGCCAGGTGGTACCCACCAAGTCCTTTCACTGCGAGAATCGCGCCGGCATGGAGCAGTTCGGCCGCTCGGCGAATGCTACCTTCACTTCCACCCGTGGACTCATCCGTCGAATGGAGCAGCGAATGCAGCCGCGGGTGAGCCTGGGGGAGAAGATAGTAGCCGGGACCGCAAGCCGGACAAGCTACAGGTTGCGCGTGAAAACGACGATTGCTGGGATTGGAATATTCCGCCGCACAGTAGTCGTCGAGAAGCCAATCCTTCATCGTGGTGTTACGCCGGTCATAAGGCAGAGCAAGCACGATGCTGTAGCGCGGCCCGCAGTTGGTGCAGTTGATGTAGGGATACAGGTGGCGCGGATCGGCCGGGTCGAAGAGTTCCCTCAAGCATTCGCCACACACCGGCAGATCCGGCGAAATCCGAACCGTCGGGCGCTCGCGGCGTTGGCTCGTCCGGATAATGAATTCCTGCAACCCGACTGGCTCCGCAGGCTGCACCTCGATTTCCGCGATGCTCGCCGCGGGCGGCGGCTGCGCTTTCAAGTCCCGAACAAAAGCTGCCAGGCCAGCCTCTGCGCCTTCGAGATGAATCTCGACGCCCTCTGCGGCGTTCAGCACCCATCCATGGAGCGTGTTGGCGCAGGCCAGGCGATAGACAAAAGGACGGAATCCCACGCCTTGCACGACTCCTCGAACTCGAATGGAACAAGCGCTGGCCATATCAAGTTGTTATCTTGCGCGGTCTACTCGTCGATGATGCAACCGTGCCCTTGCCACCCCACTTGAACTACCTTGCCGTCCTCGACCAGAATTGGCACGATGCGCTGGCCGCGTGCGATCTCATGCATCCGCCCGCGTGCCGCGGGATCGGCTTCCACGTCGTACTCCACAAACTCACTGTTCTTCCACTCCAGCCACTCGCGCATTTCGCTGGTGTGAGGGCAGCGGGCGGTTCCATAAAGTTCAAGCATAGAGGTCAAACATAGGCTTCAAGACTGGCTGCGGCTCAATGCCTCCTGGTTCAACATCTGCAACGATTCGCGGATGACATGGTAGATCGAAGCTTGCACTTCCTGAATGCGCGGGATGTAATCGCACTTCACCACCACTGGAACATCAACCAGTTGCTTGCGTTTGATCTCGCCTCCGTCGTAGCCGAGTAGAGCCACAGTCAACATGTTCCGCTTCCGCGCTTCTTCCAGCGCCGCAATAATGTTGCGCGATCCGCCGCTGGTGGAAATGCCGATTGCAACATCTTCCGGGCGAGCCTGCGCGATCAACTGGCGAAGGAAAATTGCGTCGGTGCCAATGTCGTTGGCGACGGCGGTGATGTTTGCCGGCTCCAGGGAGAGCGAAACCGCAGGGACGGATTGATAGCCCCGCGGCGGCAGCACGCAATCGATGGCGAAATCGTTGGCGTCAGTCGCGGACCCGCCATTGCCGAAGACGATGATCTTGCCACCGCGGCGCAGCCTCTCATGAATCGCCAGCGCTGTGCTGCTGATCTGCTCAGCTTCTTCTCGCGCCACCTGCTCGCGCAGTTTAGCGTCGTCGTGAGCTTTCATCAAAATCGACGATGCCACCTCAGCCACAAGGTTTGCGGTTCCTTGCTTTTCTCTGCCCAGGAATGGATACAGAAAGCCCGATTCTCCCACGTCGTGGCCGAGTTCACGGTGTTCAAAGAAAACGTGCACGGTTTCCCACAGCGTGTGGTACAGGATCTCGATCATCTCCTGATGCATGAACTGATCATGCGTGGCCGCGTTCACCACGTAGGAACCTTCAACGCCAGGCAGTGCGAAAGTCATGGCACCGCGACTGTGTGCCTGCTGCAGCGCGGCCCACACTTCGGGATCGCCCTCGGGAGGACCGAACCCCATGACGATGTCTTCAGGACTAAGGATGGCTTCGAGCCACGGCCGAAACAGAACTGAAAGATCCAGGGCCGGCAGAGCGCGCTTACCCACGATTACCGGATGAACGAACTCGACAGAAACGTGCTGCGCATCGGTGGCGTAAGGGCCGCGTCCGAAGGCCAGAAGCCGCCCGCCGCGCAGAAATCGCTCCGACATCTCGCGGCAAGCTTCTGCCAAACGGGGTGCCTCCTGCGAAAAAAAATGCTCGAACAATTGGTTCCGCTCGAGCAGCCGCTCCTCGACTTGGCTGGCAAGTTCAGATGCCGTTGCCGTAGCATTTTTGGATGACAAATTCATCTTCCAGTCTTTGCTTAACAGATGCGGCTCAACAGATGCGGGGCAAGGGATCGCCAACGAGCATATCCACGATTCGGCTTCCCCCGTAAAGGGTCGTCACCAGCACCGTGCCGGCGGGTTGCTCGCGAACTTCGCCGATCACCTGCGCCTCACTTCCTCCTGCCGCCAGGCTCAACGCGTTAATCGCGGCGTCGGAGTATTCAGGGGAAACGACCGCCAGAAACTGTCCCTCATTCGCAATATGCAGCGGATCGAGCCCGAGCAATTCACACGCACCGCGAACTGTATCACGCACCGGAATCTGATCCTCGAAAAGGACCATCCCCAATCCGCAATCGCGCGCCAACTCATTCAGAGATGTTGCGGCGCCTCCGCGAGTTGGATCGCGCATCCAGCGGATACCCGGACCGGCAGAATGAATAAGGGCTTCGACGAGAGGAAGCACGGAGCGCGTGTCAGAACGAAGATCAGCTTCGAAATCAAGCTCGCCGCGCGCCAGCAGGATGGTGATGCCATGATCACCGATGGGACCGGAGAGCAGAATTCTGTCGCCCACGCGAACCGAGCCGGGATCGATCGTCACGCCGTGAAGCAAGCGGCCGATGCCGGTCGTGGTGACGTACATCTGGTCCGCTTTGCCATGCTCAACGACTTTGGTGTCGCCGGCAGCGATGCGGACACCCGCGTCCCGCGCGGCTTTTGCCATGGCGCGAACTTCAGCTTCGAGAATCCGCGTAGGCAGGCCGGCTTCAAGCACGTAGGAAACCACCAGCGCTTCTGCCTTCGCTCCCGCGACGGCCAGGTCGTTCACGGTGCCGTTCACCGCAAGTTCACCAATAGAGCCTCCGGGAAAAGTCAGCGGCTTCACCACGAAGCTATCGGTAGTTATCGCGACTTTTGTGCCGTTGATGTCGACCTGCGCGGCGTCGCCGAGCGGGCCCGGCGAGGAGCCGAAAAGCAAGGGAGAAAAAAGCCCTTCAACCAGCCTGCGGCTGGCTTTGCCTCCGGCTCCGTGCGCCATCTCGATCTGCGGGTCGCGGAACCGCGTGGGCGCAGATTCGTCCAGCAAAGTTTCTGAAGCTCTCAGGCCATTGAGCTCAGACTTACCATTGCTGCCTTGCGGTGTTCGTAGTTGTAATAAGCGGCGCATGATCCTTCCGATGACACCATGAGTGCGCCCATGGGATGCTCCGGCGTGCACTCGCGGCCAAAAAGTTTACATTGATGCGGCTTCAGCACGCCCTTCAGCACTTCGCCACATTGCGCGGCTTTCGGGTCGGTTACGCGAATGCCGGGAACCGCAAAGCGTTGCTCCGCATCCCATTCGGCGTATTTGGCGTTGACCCGCAGCGCGGATTGCGAGATGAACCCCAGACCGCGCCATTCGAAATAAGGACGCAACTCAAAAACCTCGGCCATGGCCTTGAGCGCCGCGCGATTGCCTTCCCAGGGAACAACGCGCTTGTATTGATTCTCGACCTTGGCTTCGCCCGCCCTCAACTGGTGCAGCAGCATGACGATCGACTGCAGCATGTCGAGCGGCTCGAAGCCCGAGACCACGATCGGCTTGCGCTCATTTTGCGCGATCCATTCGTAAGGGCGGCATCCGATGACGGTCGAGACATGGCCCGGACCGATGAACGCATCGAGCCGCATGTCCGGGGAATCCAGAATTGCCCGGATCGCGGGAATGATGGTGACGTGATTGCAGAAAACAGAGAAATTCCGAAGGCCTTCGGCCCTGGCGCGCATCATGGTAAGTGCGGTGGAAGGTGCGGTGGTTTCAAACCCGATAGCAAAAAACATCACGTGTTTGTCGGGATTAAGCCGGGCCAGCTTCAGCGCATCAGAAGGCGAATACACAATGCGAACATCCATGCCTCGGGCTTTGTGCTCAAGCGGACTGCCCAGCGTGCCGGGCACACGCATCATGTCTCCAAAGGCAGCGAAGATTACATCCGGCTGTTGCGCGATGGAAAGACCATCGTCGATTCTTCCCATGGGCAGTACGCAGACCGGACAGCCGGGGCCGTGAATCAATTCGATGTTTTCCGGAAGGATGTCTTTCAGGCCGAAGCGATAGATGGCATGAGTATGTCCGCCGCAGACTTCCATCATGCGGTAGTGGCGTTCGCGGTTGGCGAGCCGGCGGATTTCTTCCGCTGTCTTCGAAATCAGTTCGGGTTCGCGAAACTCGTCGACGAATCTCATCCCGGTCCCTTCCTTGCGGGCCGTCCGAAGGCGGGCGTCAATTCACATCCTCCAACCCGTATCCTCGGACTTCCTGCATCGCTCCGTCGATCTCTCCCAGCATCCGCAGAGTGTTCATCTGGTCGGCGGCATCCTCCGCGCTGATCTTGCTCATGGCGAAGCCTACATGAACCAGCACCCAGTCACCGGGCACCGGCTTGTCATCCTGCAACAAGCCGAGATCAATCCGGCGCCGCACGCCGACGACGTCAACCATTGCTGAATCCTTATTATCGGAAGAGATCTCGGCGATCTTTCCTGGTATGGCTAGACACATGCGGCACCCTCCCACGACATCATGATTCGCTCCATCCCGATTCATTTTCCGGCACACCCAGTGCCCACATGCAGACTAAGCCCGCTTGCGAGCAGAAATATCGAACGAAAGCTTGAGCTCATCCTTGAGCTTGACGGCTCCCCCCAGCGCGGATACCGGACGAATCTCGTAATCGCTCTGGCGGACCGAAAACTCTCCCGCCGCGCGGAGCGTATTTCCATTCACCGAGACCCGGGCCGACACCGGCTGATTGCCCTTAACTCCGTGCAACGTCAATTCCCCATTCAAAGCCATCCAGTATTGTCCTTCCCCGGTCTTGCTGGCGGATCCGCGAGAGCACTCATACACGATGTCAGGAAAAGAGTCGGACTCGAGCACTTCATCGTGCATCCTCCGGTTGATTTCCTCGCGATCTTTCTCGCTGATGTCGTCGGCGACCGTCAGCGCAGCCGAATGAATCACCAAGTGCAGCGAACTCTGTTCCACCGCGTCAGGATTCAGAAAAACTTCTCCCTGGAAATCGGGAATTGCGATCGTTGGGTTATGACCAAGTGCAGAAAGTAGCCCTGCGGCGAATGCCCTCACGGTAAAGATGCTTCCCGTGGTTTCGATGATGTAGTGAACCGTGGTGCCCTCCGGTTTTATCGTGGGTTCTGTGACGTAATGCACTAGAGAAACCTCCCTGGAATCAGAACGTCCTTCTCGAAAAATTCATTGCCGTCAATCCGCTTTCCGCGCCACAACGTAGAATGAACACTTCAATTCGTCCAGAAGTTTCAAAGTGCCTCCCGCGATCGATGCGATGCGAATGTTATAGTCGCTCTGCAGCAGCGTAAACGAACCGTAGGCGCGCGCACTGTCAACTCCGAGAGACGCTTGAGCCACGAAATCCTGATCGTTGGTAATCCCATGAAGATCCAGCCTCCCACGCACGTTCAGACGGTAGATCTTCCTTCAGTTTTTCCGCGGCCATCGTGCCGTCGTAAAAAATCTCCGGAAACTCTGCCGTTTCCAGTACTTCCTGATTCATAATCCGGTGAAGCTCTCGCCGATCGGCGTCCGGCAGCTCATCCAAAACCTCCAGCGAATCAGGCTTCACCCGAACTTTCAGGGAAGCGCTCTCCAGCGAACCAGAAATCATCTGGACCGCTCCGCTCCAATCGCGAATCGCAATCTTTGGACTATGAGCAATTGCCGAAATCAAGCCGCTGGCAAAAGCCTGCACCGTAAACTGGCTCGTCCGTGTATCAATCACGTAACGAGTACCGGCGACGCTGGTCGTCATCGAAGTCTTCTTTCGAGACCGAGCCGATCACTGCCGCCACGGTCCACTGTGCCCCCTCCGAATGATGCGAACCATCTCAAGCCAGCCTGCTACATGGAGCGCAATTTCAAATAGCGGTCCAGATCCGGCAAAGCACCCTGAGCCAGATTTCCCAGGCCGAACTGGCTGAGATAGCGCCTCGCGATCGGATTGGAAAGAATCAGACCCGCCCCGAAAACTACCAGAGCCACTCCGCTCAACATGAATAGTGTGTCCTTATCGCTGGTTCCGTTACCATGCTCTTCTATTGCCACGGCTGTCTCCTTTTATCGCCGGATATCTACTGGTTGTACCCGCCCGACTCTTGTCCAGAATTGTCTCAATCAGCGACCTGACCAACCTGACCGCCTCTTCCACGGCTGCTTGCACAGGCGCGCTGAGTTCCATCCGACCTTCGTCGCCTCCTAGAGTCTCCGGTTCGCAACCGACGAGCAGTATGTCTTTGATTTCGATGTTCATCGCGCGGGCCATGCGCAGCACACTTACGGGATTCATCGCGTGGGCTTCGATGACTGGCTGCGGCGCCTCCGGATCATCCAATGCTTTCAAATCCGGCTCGATGACATACAGCGTGCCCGGAACCTCACCATGTGGACAGGCGTCCACCAAAATCGTGGTCTCGTAGCCGTCTTGCAACGCGTAAGCCAGGTCGAAACCTCGAATACCAAAATCGGCCACGCGGACCGCTTCCGGCAACTTTGCATTCGCAAGTCGGCGAACCACCTCCACGCCGAACGCGTCATCTCCGAGGAAGATATTGCCGATGCCGGCAACCAGGATGGTAGGTTTTTGCGCGACGACAATTTGTGGGAGTTCATCGGGCAGGAGCGGTTCAACCTCTTCTGCATCGAAGAAGAAGCGATGACCGGGTTGCCGCAGCAAGCCCATATCCTTGCCGGGATCGTCATCCAGAACCACGCAGACGTGCCGCTTGCCCTCGTAATCGTGCTCGATGCATTCGATGGTCGCAGTTTGCCCAGCCAGCGCGATGTCCATCACATCGCCGCCGGGGCGCGGACGCAGGCGCACGCGGCTTCCTGTTTTTACCTCGACTCCAGATATCTCCAGATGATCGAGAGGAGTCTTCTCTTCGAGCAGTTGCCATTCCCACTCGTTCATTGGATATTCTCCTTGAGCGGGCGCAGCCCACGTAGAACTCCGTGCAACTTCATCAACTGCTCTACCGGCATGGTCTCCGTGCGCTCCAGCATCTGCCGGGCGCGTTCGTCGGACTGGCTCATCTCGCGCTTCTCGTCGTCTGTCAGCGTCATGATGCGCAAGGAGAGAATTTCGTCAATCTCAGTTCCATCAAAAAGATCGCCGGCACTCTCTGGGGCAATCTGCGGATAGTCGTAGAGAATGATCGGGGAAGAAAGCACGGTGTCGCATTGTCCTTCCTCACCAACCAGCACCGGCCAAGCCCCCACGTTCTTACAACTCGCCGCTTGTGCACAGAGTCGTTCCTGAGGCGCGATCATCGAAACGAATTTTCCATCCTTCACCCCGAGAACGGTATGGGCTGATGCCATGGAACTGAGCAGCGCCTCGTCGCGAGTGGAATTCCGCGCGATTTCGAAAGGCGTGGTGTTGCGGATCACTACACTGATCTTGAATACTCCATCTTCGAGCCGCTCAGCGGCAACTTCAATAGAGCCGCAGATCGCTTTTCGTTCCCGCACGATCACGCCGGCAATCCGTCCGCCGTCGTCGGACAGAAATTCAAATTTCCTCTCAGCGCAGAAACTGAAAATGTCCTGGACCGGCCTGCGGCACAACGCTTCCACCTTGTACACCGGCAGGCACAGTTCCCGCTCGATTGCTTCCTGCCAGGGCTGATAGACGCGGCCGTTCACCGCAAGTCTCTGCACAAAACGGAACTCGGGGGTTTTGCCCGGCAACTGCTCCCTTAGCGGCGTGGTCAGTTCGCCAACATAGCGCGCTACCAACTGAAGAAAGCGCACTCGAACTTCAAGTGCAGTACGCGAACTGCCTTCGACCAGGCATTCGGTCTGCATGGTCCAGGCCTCGCTGCCTTTCTGGGCTTCGCTGTACGACCGCGGACACAGCACGCCAAAGTTCCAGCGCTGCTGATTCTTCACCGACGATGGGCGGTAGGGATAGAGCATATATCCCTCGTAAAGCACCGCCTTCGCGATTTTGTCCGCCGCGGTGAGATTCATCCCATTACCTTTTCTTCAACTTCCTCGATCGGAATCAGGCTCTCCAGAGCTTCTTCCCACGTGGGGATACCGTGTCGGACTTTGTATTGATACAAACGGTCGAAGGCGTCCTTATGCAGGCACAGCCACGCGCTGTTGGGATAGAAGGATTCCATCATGTCGCGCCAGACTTTCACCGGCAGTTTGAATCGAGCTTCCTTGTCCCAGGAAATGGGCGCGACCTGCAAGTCGCCCTCGGGGCTGGCATAAAAAACAGTTCCACTAAACTGCAGGCAGACGGGCACTTCTCCATCCGCCAAACCGTCGAAGTACTTGGTGGCAGCCACGTTGAAATCGAAACTGCAGGGCACTGGCAGATCGATCAGAGTGGTTTCCTTGAACGAAGGCACGACGAGATTCGCGTGCGTCCACAAGAGACTTCGCAGAGTTTGGCCCCAGCGGCTGGGCTCGCCAAACAGGTCGAGCAATCGCTCCTGATCCTCAGGCGAGTACTTGCGTCGAGCGACTTCGAGCTGGATCTGAGAGCGCAGCGCGACGGTGTGAATCGTCTGCTCTGGATTGGCATTGGTCAGGCGCAGCCTGAAAGCGAGAAGAGGCGAGGCCGCATTGGCGACAACGTCGGCGCCCTCGACTTCAAAGCTTAGATCAGGCATGAGATTCCTCTTCCATCCGCGCTGCCGCGTTGGTCTCGACCGTAATCTCAACCGATCGCGCTTTCACGCCACTGAAAAACTCGCCCAGTTCCTTCCAAACTTCCGTTCCGCCGGCAAGGCCTTTCCAGTGCATGCGAATTAGGCCCACCAGCTTGTAACATTCATCGATCGGAAGCAGGTAATACTCGGCCGCGGAATATCCGCGAGAATAGCCGAGGCGGTTGACCAGCAGCCCTTCGACATCGGACTCCATTTCGTTCAGAATCGGGTTGCGCGCCACGATGTCATTCCAGGATTCCAGCGCGAGCAGCGATTCGGTCGCGCCGGCGGGGCTTGGATAAAGGGCGACGATCCGGTTCTCAAGACTGCTTCTGAAGAAGAATGCCATGTTGATGGGGACCATCAAGCCATTCCATTCGGCGTCGCTGAGATTGAAGCCGGCAAGCGCCCGCACCCGCCGCGGCACGCGCTTGAACTTCACTCCCTGGCCGCTGAACAGAATCGCGCAGGCGTCGCAGGTGCATAGCAGCTTGCGCTGAGCCACCTCAATCAAGTGCGGATGGTCGGGCCGCAGGCCCACGCTGCACAACTCGCAGCGTTCAAGTGGCCGCTCGCGTCGCACCATCTGGCGAAGCGTTCCAAAGCCATCCGTCGATCCCCTAAATTGTCCCGAACTCATGATTGCAACGTCCCAATCTCCGTTTGCTTCTCTTTAATCCACGCCATGCGGTCCCGGAGCCACCAATGACGGAGCTGCGCCGCCCATCAATTTGTCCAAAGCCACAAATCCTGAGGCCGGCTTCTCATCCAAACCCTCGATTACGAGAGAGGTCAGATCCGGTGCGGCGTCGTACATCGCGGCTTCGAGAGCGGCCTGAACAGTTTTCGCTGTTGAGCCGCAAGTACGCGAGCCGGTCTCAACCCGCAACCGGATCGCGCCATCGTTCACGCCGAGCAACTCGACCTCACAACCTTGTTTCCGCAACTGCTGCCGCGCCCGGTCGACTGCCTTTAGCACGCGGCTTTCCAGATCCTCGGGATGCAGGCCGTAGAGAATCAGAACGCTGCTCACCAGCGAATCACGGCCCATCCGGTCGATAATGCTCATTCCTGTTTCCCCGGTCTCGGCAACAATTTCGAGCGCCTTCTCCAACGCAGCACCGTGTAAATCCATGAGTGACTGCACCAGGTCCTCGGTCGCGGCTCTTATCGCCGGATCGGCGATCGATTCGATTTCCTGAACCAGTCCGCCGATCCGCTGCATGTCTTCCCGAAAATCTCTGCCTTCCGCCACAGTGCTCCTTTTCAAATTTCGCCGTTCAGATTCACTGGCCAATCACCGAAAAAAATCAGGAGTGAGAGCGCAGTTTCTAGATGCCAGTTTTACTTCGGGAGCGAACCTCACTGGCGATTTCTGACAGCTACCACCCTCACTCCTCTATCACCCATGGAGCAAGGTCAGGGTTGAAGACCAAACATGGGAGAATGATGCGTCTCCAGCACCTTCCCGTTCCCTAAATACATGTGCACGCCGCACGGCAAACAAGGATCGAAGCTTCGCACCGCCCGCATGATGTCGATTCCCTTGAACTTGTCCGGCCCGTTTTCCTCAAAGATCGGAGTGTTCTGTACCGCGTCCTCGTACGGACCCGGAGTGCCGTAAATGTCGCGCGGATTGGCATTCCACGGGGTCGGCGGATACGGATGGTAGTTGGCAATCTTGCCTTCTTTGATGACCACATGATGCGAGAGCACACCGCGGACCGCCTCATGGAAACCGCAGCCAATCGCTTCCTCAGGCACCTTGAATTCCGTCCACGTTTTGGTATGTCCCGCGTGCAATTCCGCCAGCGCCTTTTCCATGAAGTGCATAGCGGCGCAAGCTGCATAAACCTGGAAGTAAGTCCGTGCCCGGTCGCGTTCGATGGCGTTGCTCCACTTCGGGATCTTCCACTCAAACTCGACTTCAGGCAGCGAGGTTGTCTTCGGCAAGTACATCTTCACGCTGCTGCCCGTAGCCTTGATGTAACCGATGTCGACTAAGCCGGCCAGCGCCGTGGCCCAGAGACGGGCGATGGGGCCGCCTCCGGTGTCCATCGCCAGATGATCGCCGGTTCGCTTGTCCAGCCAGCGCGGTGACATCACCCACGTGTACTTGCCGCCGAAATCGCGCTTCTGTGGACGCGGAATCGTAGTCTGATTCCATGGATGGTTCTTATCCACCGGGTTCCCCAGCGGATCCGTCTTGACGAAGGTCTGTGAATTCTTCCACTCGTCGTAGTAAGAGCTTCCAAGCAGAATACGGATGTTGAGGTTGATGTCCACGAGATCGGTAGTGACCAGCTTGCCGTCGACCACGATGCCGGGAGTCACAAACATCCCGCGACCCCAATTCGTCATGTTCTTGTATGTGTAATCGCAGACGTCAGGATCGTTAAACGATCCCCAACAGGCGAGCAGCACGCGGCGGCGGCCAACTTCCTCGTAACCGGGCAACGCCTGATAGAAGAAGTCGAACAGGTCGTCGTGCAGGGGAACAACTTTCTTCATGAACTCGACATACTTCATCAGGCGGACCAGATAGTCGGTAAAAAGTTGAATCGTCGGCACAGTCCCGACGCCGCCGGGATACAGCGTGGAAGGATGAACGTGACGGCCTTCCATCAGGCAGAACATCTCCCGCGTCATGCGGCTCATGACCAGGGCTTCGCGATAGAAAGATCCGGTAAACGGATTGAGCGCGGTCATGATATCGGAGATGTTCTTGAATCCATGCAGATTGGAATGCGGCGCCGGCGTCGATTGCGCTTTTGCCCAGACCTTGGGATTCGTCTCTTTGACCATCTGCTCGCAGAAGTCGACGCCGACCAGATTGTCCTGGAAAATATTGTGATCGAACATGTACTCTGCAGCTTCGCCGAGATTGATGATCCACTCCGCAATCGGAGGCGGCTTCACGCCGAACGCCATGTTCTGCGCGTAGGTGGCGCAGGTTGCGTGATTGTCGCCACAAATACCGCAAATGCGGCTCGTGATGAAGTGAGCATCACGCGGGTCTTTGCCTTTCATGAAGATGCTGTACCCGCGAAAGATGGATGAGGTGCTGTGGCACTCGACCACATGGCGGTTCTCAAAGTCGATCTTGGTAAAGATGCCCAGGCTGCCCACGATGCGGGTGATCGGGTCCCAGTTCATTTCCACCAGATTCTTTGACTTGCTGGAAACATCTTTTGTCGGTGCGGTAATAGTGCTCATTCGATCGCTCCTTATCCGTCTCAGCAGTCTCTCTGTTTCTCGGTGGGTCCCTAATAAGATCGAGGATGATATCCCGTGGTCAGGTTAGGGCCGGGACGACGCCACTTCGGTTCCTTATTTGTAGTTGCCTGGGTCATCGAACGCAGGGCGCGAATGGCGCGGCCATAAGCGCCGACCGCGGCGCTCGAAACTTTTGCCCCGGGCGGTTCGTCCATGAAGGGCATGAATTTATCCGGGAACCCAGGCATCGTGCACCCGATGCAGATGCCACCTACGTTGGGGCAGCCGCCGATTCCCGCCATCCATCCTCGCTTAGGTACGTTGCAGTTCACCACCGGACCCCAGCATCCCAGCTTCACGATGCACTTGGGCGAGCCATACACTTCGGCGAAATCGCCCTGCTCGTAGTAGCCGGCGCGATCGCAGCCTTCATGCACCGTCTTGCCGAACAGCCATGTGGGACGCAGCTGATCGTCGAGCGGAATCATGGGCGCCAGCCCAGCCACCTGATAGAGCAGGTAGAGCACCGTTTCCATGAAGTTGTCAGGTTGCACCGGGCATCCTGGAACATTCACAATGGGCAGACCGGCTTTCGATCGCCAATCCCAGCCAAGGTAGTCCGCGAGCCCCATGGCTCCGGTAGGATTGCCTTCCATGGCATGGATCCCGCCGTAAGTGGCGCAGGTACCGCATGCCACAACCGCTAATGCCTTCGGAGCGAGCCGATCGATCCACTCGTTGGTCGTAATCGGCTGGTTTGTCTTCGGATCGGTTCCGAGCGCCGCCCAGTATCCTTCTTTCTTTATCTTTTCGTTCGGGATCGATCCCTCGACCACGAGCACAAACGGCTCGAGCTGGCCTTTCTCGGCCATGTACCAGAATTTCAGGAAGTCATCTCCGTTCTCATAGGCTAGGACGGGATTATGCAAGTGCACCTTGGGCAGCCCGGGGATTGCTCCCAACAGAACATCCTCGATGCTGGGCTGGGTCGCTGCGGTAACTGAAACCGAGTCTCCATCACACCCCAGACCGGCGGTGATCCAGAGTATGTGCACCTCGGCGACAGGCGATGGTTTTTGCGTAACCCGACCGTAAGGAACTGTTTCCGTTGCCATAATTGCGTTCTCCTTTTCCGGATCTACTTGTCAAGGACGAGGCATACTCCTTTGATCTCGTGCGCGATCAGCGCACTTGCAGAGCACCAACGAGGATTCCAGAATCGAAATCTCAAAAAGGGGCGGGATTAGGATCAACAATATCCGGGATGCCTACAAGCGGGAGCACCACTTTTTCATCTTGGGGGAACAACTATGAATGGCACCGGGGATTCCCCGGTGACTCGAGGGTGAACAGCAGTCAATTGGATGTTGAATAAAGCACTAACAGCAGGTAAGAAACCGACTTGAATGAAAATCGCGACTCACACCGCCTTTTCGTTCATATTCCACTGAATAGCGTGTTGCATGAGTTCGCGGGCGCTGCGCAGCGACAACTTTTCTTTGATGTGAGCCTGGTACGATTCGACAGTCTTTATGCTGATGTGCAGTTCTTCCGCGATCTGGCGGGTTCCGTGGCCTTCTCCGATCAAGCGAAACACTTCCAGCTCGCGGTCACTGAGCTCGGCAATCGAAGAGCTTCGCAACGTGCCCGAGCCGGTGATGTAATGCTTAAGCATCTTGTTGGCGATGCCGTCGCTAACATAAACTTCGCCGATCAGAATGCGGCGCACGGCGACCAGCACTTTCTCCGTGGCTTCTTGTTTCATGATGTAGCCGTTAGCTCCGGCGCGGAGCGCCCGCTCCGCATAGATCGACTCATCGTGCATGGAGAGGATCAGCACCGGCAGAGTGGGATGAGTCGTGCGAATGGTCTTCAAAAGATCGAGGCCGTCAGGACCATTTAAAGAAATGTCCACGATTAGAACATCAGGCCGGGCTGAGGCCAGCGCATGCAGAGCACCCATCGCTTCTTCGGCTTCGCCGCAGACCACAAGATCTGACTCGCGATTAATCAGCAAGGCCAAACCCTGGCGCACGATAGGATGGTCATCGACCACCAGGATTCTTCTCTTAGCGACGTTCTGGTTCTGCGAAGCCTGATTCTGAGAAGCATGGGACTGCGATTTATTACTCGTGCTCATGTTTCACTTCGATCCTTCGTCCACGACCGGAAACAAACAGGTCACCATCGTGCCGCCGGTTGGGACGCGCTGCACTTCGAGGGAACCCCCAATCATCCTGGCTCGATAGTTCATCAAGTGGAGTCCCATCCCTTTATTGCCTGGAACAATGCTCCCGATTCCGTAGCCGTCATCCCGAATTGTAAGCTCTCCCTGATGCTGGTCGGCAGCCAGGCGAATGACGATCTGGCGGGCGTGACCGTGCTTGATCGCGTTGTTCACCGCCTCCCTGGCAACGTGGTAGAGATGCGTAGCCACGGTGTCGTCATGGATCAGCACCGGGGTAAAACACTGGAACCGGCAGCTGACCGCGAATAAATCTTCCACCTCGCCTGCCCATTCCTGCAAGGCCGACATCAACCCCTGCGCGTCCGACACAACGGGCAGCAATCCGCGCGCCAATTCCCGAGTCTTGTGGATGGCTTCATTCACCAGATTCACGATCTTGCCGGCGTCGGCAGCCTCGGGCAGATTCTTCTCCATCAGCTTTTGTTCCTGCACCTTGCTCATGAAAGCGATGCCGGTCAAATGCTGGCCCAAACCATCATGCAGATCCTGTCCGATGCGGCGCTGTTCGCGGGCGCTGATTTCCAGAATTGTCTTCTCCAAATGTTTACGTTCCGTGATGTCGCGAATCGCGCTTGAAACCAGCACGCCCTCTTCTGTCTCCAGCGGGCTGAGGCTGATTTCCACGGGAAATTCGTGGCCGTCTTTATGCAAGCCGTAAAGTTCTTCCCCGGCTGCTCCCATGTGACGCACTCGCGGCTCTCCGAAGAAACGCCGCCGGTGTTCGGGATGTTTATGGCGCAGACGTGCCGGCACCAGCATTTCGAGTTGCTTCCCCAGCAACTCTTCCCGCTCATAGCCGAACAGCTTCTCCACTTGGGCGTTAACCAGAACAATCCTGCCCTCTCGATTGACGACAACAACCGCGTCGGGCGCTGCTTCCAGCAGCCCGCGGAACTTGGCTTCCGCCCGTTTCCCGACGTTGCGCTCCTCCTGCAACGCTTCTTCGGTCCGCTTCAAATCGGTAATGTCAAAGCCTACTCCGTGAATGAACCAGGGCTCGCCATCCTCCTTGCGGATCATCTTGGCTTCGCAATGAAACCAGAGGACGCGGCCATCGCGCGAAATCACGCGATAGGCAGAACGCAGGGGATTGCCGGTGAGAAACATCTCGGCCGCTTCAGTGCTCCAGCGCTGTTTGTCTTCGGGATGGATGTGGCTGTACCACCGGATGGGATCCTCCAGCCATTCTTCCTGAGAAAAACCCAGCGCGGCTTCGATCTGAGGACTGACGTAAGCCTCGCCGATTCCGCGATCGAGATAGGCCATGAACACTACCGCGGGAATCTGCTCGACCAGGGCACGGTATCGGGCCTCAACATTCGGAAGCTGCGCATCTTCATCGCTACCCTTATCTTCACCGTTGTCTTTCGACCATCCCTGGTCGGGTTGTTCCGGCGGATACAAGACGCGCTTAGCAGTTGGGGGATTGAGGCGAGGGCTGAAGACTCCGGCCAGGCCCTGCAGAATTTCTTCAGCCTCGGCAGGACTAATCTCCGGCTCGGCAACGGCGGAGAGACGATCATCTGACACTCCGTCGTGAGTCGCGTCGTTCTTATTGCCCGGCCACGAAAATGAAACCATCCCCAATCCTCAAGTATTTATTCGCTTGCGCCAACTGGGCTCTTTGTTCAGCGACGATTGCGTGAAGCGGCGCAGCGCGTGAATCGCGCGTCCATAAGTTTGCACCGCAGCCGACGACAAAAGAGAACCCGGCGGCTGATTCATAAAAGGCATGAACTTGTCCGGAAAGCCCGGCATAGTGCATCCAATGCAGATGCCTCCGACATTCGGACATCCGCCGATCCCGCCCATCCATCCTCGTTTTCCAACATTGCACTGCACCACCGGCCCCCAGCATCCGAGCTTCACAATGCAAAGCGGAGATCCGTATTCATCGGCAAACTGCGCTTGCTCGTAGAAGCCGCCGCGGTCACAACCTTCGTGTACCGTGTTGCCAAAAAGCCAAGTCGGCCGCAGCGCTTCGTCGAGCGGAATCATAGGCGCGCGGCCCGACGCCATATAGAGCAAATACAGAAGCGTCTCCATGAAATTATCGGGCTGCACCGGACACCCGGGCACGCACACGATCGGAATCTCCGCTTTCGATTTCCACTTCCATCCCAGGTAGTCAGGAAGCCCCATGCATCCCGTGGGATTGCCTTCCATCGCGTGAATGCCGCCGTAGGTGGCGCACGTTCCCGCTGCCACTACCGCCCATGCCTGCGGCGCAAGACGATCAATCCATTCACAGGTTGTGATCGGCTGTCCGGTCTTCGGGTCTGTTCCCAGGGAAGCCCAGTAACCTTCCTCCTTATTGTGTTCGTTCGGGATCGACCCTTCGACCACCAGAATGAAATTTTCCATCTTCCCATCCGCGGCTTGATGGAAAGGCTTCATGAAGTCGTCGCCGTTGGCCAGAGCAAGAAAAGGATTGTGCAGGTTTACTTTTGGAATCCAGGGAATTTGTCCGAGAAGGACGTCTTCAATGCTCGGCTGGGTCGCCGCAGTCATTGCGATTGTGTCCCCATCACAGCCCAGGCCGGCGGTAATCCAGAGGACATCGAGGTCGGTAACCGCCTCCTTACTCATATGGGCGAACGCCATCCGCTGCTCCGTCGACGACATCATAAGCCTTCGGTTCTAGAAGAGAAAGTGCCATCGCCGGCAGCTAGAGAGTGACTGGCCCCAGGAGGGAGCGAGCGGCCTGAGCGATGGCCGGGTCGTTACGGATTATTCTATGCGCCTCTCACGGTGCGACAAGCTCCCGTTCGGCCTCGATTTCGAGATCGTCGAATCGCCGCCATTTGTAGAACGCAATCGACACGACCCAGCTCAGTGCAAAAAGAGCCACGATGAAATATCCCAGCGTTCCGAAATTGTCATTGAGTTTGGCGACTGCTCTCCAGAACCATCCTTCGAGATGAAAGTGCTCGCCCAGCAATCCGAGAGCCTCGATGCCTCCCACGACCAGCGCGACCACGACGGAGACGCAGGTGATCGTGATGTTGTAATAAAGCTTGCGAATGGGTTTCACGAATGCCCATCCGTAGGCGCCTAACATAAGGATGTTGTCCGTGGTGTCGATGAGCGACATCCCCGCGGCAAAGAGCACAGGGAAAACGAGGATCGACCAAAACGACAGCCCCTTGGAAGCTTCGGCCGCGGAAATGCCCAACAAACCAATTTCGGTTGCGGTATCGAATCCGAGGCCAAACAGAAAGCCCAGCGGATACATATGCCAACTGCGGCTGATCATGCGGAACATCGGACGGAACATACGCGCGAGGATCCCGCGACCGCCGAGAAGCATGTTGAAATCTTCGTCTACGTAAGGCTCACCGCGACGGACCCGTACAAAGGTTCGGTAGATTGATCGCAGAACAATTAGATTTACGACGGCGATCGCGAACAGAAAAAACGCTGAAACCAAAGTGCCGATTATCCCCGCGACGTTCCGGAAAGCATCCATTCGATGCTGCAGAGTCAGCGCCGCCCCCGCAATTGCCGCGGAGCCAAGCACGACAACGGTCGAATGACCCAGGGAGAACATGAAGCCAACTGCAACCGGGCGCTTTCCGTCCTGCATCAGCTTCCGGGTTACGTTGTCGATCGCCGCGATGTGATCTGCATCAACGGCATGACGCAAGCCAAAGCTATACGCCAGAAGCGCCGTTCCTAAAAGCACCGGGTAATGGTGGAAAGCGACTCCCGCCCACAGCCATGCACCAACATTGAACGCGAACAAAATCGCATAGATGGCAACGATTCGGCTGCCGAGGTGATCGGCAGCATCGTTGAACAGGTTGCTCAGTCTTGGTTGTACCGGTGACATTAGTTTAGCGACACCACGCCCACTGCTTTCTGCAATGTAATTCCTTCGCGATGCGGAGCGCTGTCCAAATCCCTTTACTTACCGAAACTGTATCGTAAACTGAACCGCGCCTGAACCGGTTCGACAGGGTGCATAACCCTTGTGAATGCCGCGTTACCATTCACACTACTCGCAACCTGCGCCTGCCCTGCTAAGGTTGTTGGCGGTGTCGCAGGTAGCCCCAGCCCGGCTGCTGGCGTTATTTGCGATACATAGGCGTAGTCAACGTCGTGATCTCGGCGGTTGAACAAATTCAAAACTTCGCCCCAAAGGCTCCAGTTCTTGTTGATTTTATAACTGGCCCCCAGGTTGACCAACGCCGTTGAGGGTGAAGTATAAATTGCGTCGGACGTCAAAGGGCGCGGGCCAAAGTAACGCAGGCGCAAAGTCGCCGTAAAACCTTTATAACCTTTTACCGTGGCGCCCGCTGAAACGACCCACCGAACCGCTTCGGGCACCTCCTTGCCATACGGATTTTGCAGGTAAGTGCCGCCCCCGGTTGGAATAAGTCCGAAGCAATTTGAGTTTTTCGCGCAAAGCTGGGGACCCGCTGGGGTTGAGGTGTAAAACGTCGAGTCGTCTGGATCGTTTTGAGTAAAAATGGCGCGGGAGTCCGCAAAGTCACCATCAAAAACCAAGTGTTCCGTCGGCGTGTAATAGTTCCCAACTTCTATGCCGTAGCGGTTGCTCGACTGAACCGAGGCACTCGTGCCTCCAGTGTCGCCATCCTGCAGCAGTTCGGAATTACTGTGCAGATACCAGACTTCAACAGTGCTTTGCAGCTGTGGGACGGCCACAGTGCGCGCGCCGACTTCCGCTCCTTTGGTCTGGGCCAGGAAAGGAATTTTAATAGGGTTCGGCGTGTTGTAGTAAGGATAGTCCGGCGAAACCGGTTCATACTGTTGCGTTGAGCCCCGCACGTCGTTCGTGTGATAACTGGCTCCGCCCTGCACATACAGCTCTGTATTGGCCCACGGGCCGAAGATCAAACTTGCCTTGGGGCTGGGCAGGAACTTTGTGACCGATTGGTGGGTGTTGGGATTGTAACCGGCAGGGTAGGGATCGTTGGGATAGCCGGGGTTCGTGGGGTTCGTAAAGCTGGTGATTACACCTTTGCCGTCATCGCCGCGCAGCGCCAGGACCGAGCGGAATTTGCTTGCCCACTGGATCTTGCTTTCCACCCAGGGACTCCCTATCGCCTCGGTAAATTTATTCAAATCCGTGTCCGCGGGCAAAACCGCGACCTGATCGAGGAAGGAGGGTTCATCTAGATAGTTAGCTATGTAGTCAGTCTTGCTCGTACGCACGCGATCTTCCGTCCGGAAAAGGCCGTTGTGGATCCAATCATTGCGGAGCTGCATGCCGAGCGTAGTTTCTGTCTTGCAGCCGAAGAAGTGGCCGAAAATCGTATGGCGTAGGTCGAACCCAGTCACCCATCGCCGGTCCTGCTGTTCGAACTGGTCGCCCTTGTACGGGTCGACCAGGTAGTAGGTGAAATCCGAGAACAGATTCAGATCGTAATAGAACCCGTAGCCTATGAGTGTCGTTTCGGAATTTGCGTCCTTGTCATGCCATTCGCCCTGCAAGCTGTAACGTTGTGATCTGCCGCCGTCAGACGGGCTCAGTGAACCGAAGAATCCGACGACGGGTATGGCTGTATAGGGGAGCTGGTCGCTCGAGTTCCATCTAGCGCCATCGTAAGCGCGGGTCGTGATGCTGAAACCGTCGGCCTCCCTTCCCTGGCTGTAGGTTACAAGGCCGTTGAATTTGTAATAGTTGTCCGAATGCACCCACGGGCCGCCGTCGTGATACGCCTCTCCGCCGTATAGCAAGTTGCCCTTGCCAAGCTTTCGCGATACGCCGAAAACGAACCGCGCAAACTGGTACATGCCGCCGTCGACCTGGAAGAAATTCTGGGGCAGCGTCTTGTAAAACACCACATCGGCATTTCCCGCCGAGCCGTAGTCACCAACATCGGCGTAATAAGGACCTTTCTCAGCATCCACCCGCTCCACTAATTCCGGAATGACGGTGTTCATGTCCGAATACCCCTCGCCGTGCGCATGCGACGGCAGGTTAAGCGGCATGCCGTCCAGGAAGATGGCGAAATCTGTGCCGTGGTCGAGATTGAAGCCGCGCAGAAAATATTGGTTGGCCTTGCCGCCGCCGGCGTGTTGCGTGATGATGAGACCGGGAAGCGCCTCCAAAATCTCTCCCGAGCGAAGAATCGGACGATTATTGAGTTCCTCTGCTCCCACAATTACTTGGCCGGCGGAATCGGCAGTTCCGACGAGGTGATCCTGCCGCCCCCGCACATTGATGGTGGTGCTCAACAAGCCCACTGCTAGAGAGATGTGCAGCGGGGCCAGCGATTCGGTGGCCCCGACGGTGAGGGGGGCTTCTTTAGTTTCAAAACCGGGTTTAGATACCACGAGTCGATAATTACCCGCCCAGAGCCCAGAAATAAAGAAGAATCCGTGCGAGTCCGACTGGGTCGTTATTTGTGCAGTACCGTTCGCGCTTCGAACCTGCACCGTAGCCCCCGCAATCACCGCGCCGGACGCGTCAACCACAGTTCCTGATAGCCGAGGCGGATGAGTCTTGTCACTCGTGGCGACCGGCGTCTTCTTCTGCGCTATCGTTGGAAGAGATGACGAAACGATAAGCATCAGGAACAGCCCTAGAGTTCCGATGGCGGCGACGCCACGTCTCTGGTCGCCATTGCGCTTCCCGGAAATCGCTCGCATAACACGTTCGCTCACTTCGTGCTACCAAAGGAGCCAAAGCGGATAACACGACTGTTGATATCGTGCTACACCCTAGCACAAATTTTCGTACCCGCATTACTGGCTATCCACACTTTCTTGGACTCTAAAGGATTTTCCCTGCATACGCCATAGGGCTTTCCCTGTCGTGGGGTCAGCGATGGTTGTGAGGATCGTGTGACAGGGTCTGAGGAGAACTCATAACCAGGCGCCCATGCTGCACGCCTTTCGTACTGATAAGCCGGTCGGCCAGCTTCTGCACATCCCTTGACTTGCCACGAAGTACGACCACTTCCAAGCAACTTTCATGGTCAAGATGCGCGTGCAACGTGGAAATGATTATTTCGTGATTCTCGTGCTGAAGGTCGGTAAGCTTCTCCGGCAGCAGACGAGTGTGATGATCATAGATGAGCGTAACCGTGCCCACGACAAAGGCATTTGCAGCAACGATCACAGAACCGATCAGCCGGTCACGAATGAGATCTCGAAACGCTTCGGAGCGGTTCTCGTAGCCCTGGTCAGTAATGAACGAATCAAAGCGGCGCAATAGCCCCGAATCGATCGACACTCCAATACGGCTCAAGTTCCCCATGAGCACCTTCTCGGCTTCCCGGCAGCCACCGTGAGCGTAGCACATTCTCCACATGCTGTAGCACTTCTAGATTGCGTGTGCAGCCTGCGGACTCGGAACGCGGACGCTAATCAGGCCCGAGAAAGAGGACACTATCGCATGGTATAAATATAGAGGCCTTCTCGTTCATGACCTGCGGCGCTCTGCCGTCTGAAATCTCGTGAACGCGGAAGTGCGGGCGCGTAGCTCAATTGGCAGAGCAACTGACTCTTAATCAGTAGGTTGTAGGTTCGATTCCTACCGCGCTCACCACCTAAACTCTCGCGGTTCGCAGTGCTTACCAGCCAGGCACAGTGGAATTCCTTGTGCGGGGCTCGAAATTTGTACTCCTAAAGACTGACCGCCTTCTGCCCGCTCGCCACGAGATGCGCATTGAGCTCCGCAAGATCGCCTTTCTTGATACGGTCCCACTCGGCCAGTGTCGCCGCGAGCAGCTTCCTAAGCGTCTCATAGGACGCGAGCGCGTCCGTGCTCGGATCGGCGTCCGCGCCGTCGACCGCGCCGTCGAGACGACCGAAATCCTTCAAGAGCGACTTGAGATCATCTGCGCGCGGCAATGCTGAGTTGAACGATGCATAGGGATTGGGCTTGAGGGGCGTGCCGGTAACATCGGCGATCTTCTGAAGCAGCGCTTCGATCTCGGACCTTTGCGCGCCCGAATCCGGCAAGCGCGCGCTGAGCGCAGCGGAAAGCTTTCCGGCTTCCTTAAGCGCATCCCCGACTTCGACCGTCGACGCTTCCACCTTCCGCGCCAGCGCGAACTGGCGCGCAAGCGCATCCGGCGCAATCTTCACGCGCGGATCGGGCCTCACGTCGAGCGGCTGGCGATAAACCTGACCGCCGACGCGCAATTCGACGGAGTAGAGTCCGGGTGCGGCCCATACACCGCGCACGTGTTCGTTGTCTTCGCTGGCCGCTGGGGCCGGATAGCGCAGATCCCAGACGAAACGATGCATGCCGGGCTCGGTGGACACGGACGCAGGCTGCGGCACCCATTCGGGCGCGACTTCCAGCGTGCGCGGATCGCGCGGCGGCGGTTTGTCTTTGCTCGAGAAGCTTCGCACGGTATGGTTCTGCGCGTCGATGATCGCGATCGCCACGGGGCCTGAGACGCCGTCCGGCAAGAGATAATCGATTACCGCACCGTCGGACGGATTGGCAGCCTTGGGTTCCTCGTCGGGCATCGGCGTGCCGGTAAAAGACGCGCGCCGCACGCGGATCGCGTCGGCAGGCTTGAACAGCACCGCGCTCGTTACCGCCGCGCCGCTCATCTGCCTAAGCGCCGTGACGTTGTCCATGATCCAGAAGCCGCGGCCATGCGTAGCGATGACGAGATCGTCGCCATGCACCGTGATGTCGCGGACCGACGTCATCGGCAGGTTCTGCTCCAGCGATTGCCAATGCTCGCCGCCGTCGAAGGAGACATAGATGCCGCGCTCGGTGCCGGAATATAGAAGTGCGCGGCGGCTGGGATCCTCGCGCACCACGTTGACGAAGCTGTCGGAAGGAATGCCGTCCACGGTCTCCGTCCAGCTCTTGCCGCCGTCCGTCGTACGATAGATGTGCGGCGCATCGTCTTCCAGGCGATGGCGGTCGACGGTGAGATAGACGGTGTTGGCGTCGAAACGCGACGGCTCGATGCCGCCGACCTTCGACCACGCCGTGAGCTGTGACGGCGTCACGTTGCGCCAATCTCTCCCGTCGTCGTCCGTGCGCCACACGAGACCGTCGTCCGTGCCCACCCAGAGCGCGCCAGGACGGAAGGGCGATGGCGCGATCGAATAAATGACGCCGCGCGCCTTGCCGGGATGATCGTCGTCCGCCGCTGTTGCAGCGTCAAGATTGGACGGCACGCCGGGATCGGGACGTGTGAGATCGGGGCTGATGCGCGCCCAGTGATTGCCGCCGTCGGTCGTCTCGAAAAGATGCTGGTTTGCGAAATAGAGTGTCTTTTTCCCCGTCCGCGAAAAGGCGAGCGGTAGTGTCCAGGCATTGCGATACTGGGTATTGGGATAAGCCAGCGTCGGATCGATTTCGCGCGTCTGGTTGGCGCGCAGATCGAGTCGCGCGACCTTGCCGCCGTACACGATATCCGGATCGTCGGGGTCGGGCGCAATCATGCCGCTCTCGCCGCCCGCGGTTATTTCGTGGAACTGCTGCATGGTGATGCCGTCGCCCGCGTCGGTGCGGCTCGGCAACGACACTGCGCCCGAATCCTGCTGCGCGCCATAGACCCAATAGGGAAACCGGTTGTCGGTCGAGACGTGATAGATCTGCGCCGTCGGCTGGTTGTACCAGCTCGACCACGATTTTCCACCGTTCAGCGTGATCAGCGTGCCCTGGTCCGTGCCCAATATCTGCCGCTCCGAATTCGTTGGATCGATCCAGAGCGTATGGAAGTCGTCGCCCGTGGGATCGCCCTTGAGCGCGATGAAATGCGCGCCGCCATCGTCGGAACGCAGCACGATCGGGGTCATCACGAATACGCGGTCGGCGTCGTGCGGATCAGCGGTGATGCCCGAGAAATACCAGCCGCGCACCCAGATGCGCTTGTCGCCCGTGACGTGTTGCCAGCTTTGGCCACCGTCGTCGGAACGATAAAGCCCGCCCTCGTCCTTCGGCCCGTCCGCGAGCACATAGACGCGATCGGGTTTCTGGTCGGATACGGCGATACCCATACGCCCGGGGTGAACGGGAAATCCATTGCCGGTCACCTGCGACCACCTCGTGCCCCCGTCATGACTTACGTACAGACCGCTTCCCGGCCCGTTCGACGGCGGATAAACGCTCCACGGCGGACGGCGGGTCTGCCACAGCGCGGCGTAGATCGTATCCGGCGAACCAGGCCTGAAGGCGAGATCGATCGCGCCAGTGTCGTTGTTCAGGAACAGGACTTTCGACCAATGCGCGCCGCCATCCGTCGAACGGAACACGCCGCGCTCGGCATTCGCACCGTAGGCGTGGCCTAATGCAGCCACGAAGACGACATCGGGATTGCGCGGATCGACAAGGATGCGGCCGATCTGGCGCGTGTCGTCGAGCCCGATCTTCGTCCAGCTCTTGCCCGCATCGATCGATTTGAAGACTCCGTTGCCGTGCGCGATGTCAGAGCGCATGTCCGCCTCGCCCGTGCCGACATAGATCGTGGACGGTTGCGAGGGGGCGAGCGCAATGGCGCCGATGGAACCAACATCCGTCGAGTCGAAAATTGGCCTCCAGGTGCGGCCCGCGTCTTCCGTCGCCCATACGCCACCGTCGACCGCGCCAAAATAGAAATGCCGGTCGTCGCCAGCGATGCCCGTCACCGTTAGTACGCGTCCACCGCGGAACGGCCCGATCAGCCGCCACTGCAGCGCCTGATAGGAAGACGGATCGACTGCGGCACCGGCGCCCAGCGAACACAGGACGACGATTACGAGCGCGAGCTTATGCCATTTCATGCTGTTCCCCTCGAACTGCGGTACGGTTTTCATTTCCAGAACACTTCACGGATTCCGGGAAGAGGGCGACAGGGGGAACTTCTGCGTCGAGAAGCGATTTGGTGTCATGCATGTCATCCTCACCCTGTTTCAGAAAAATTGCCTATTTAAGCTGGATGCCCGGATACCAGCCGCTCTTTGCGAGAAACGCCTTCGCGTCGGTCATTGCGTAGATTTCGCGAAGTGCCTGGCGCTTGTCGGCGGCGAGCTGGTAGTAGGATTTCACGATGCGGTACCCCACCCAGTAACCGAGATCACCGGGCTTCTCGAATGTGCTGTTGTCGAGCCAGGCGGAGAGATCGGTCTTGTCTTCGTCGGCGACAAACTTCGTTTCGATTTCCTTTTCGTGACCGTTCGTCCGCTCGGTGAACGCGGAGGACGCAACCTCGGCGGGCGCACCGGAAATGAGCTCGGCCGTTAACTCGGCCGCCCCTTCGATGAGGGAGCGCTGCAGCACCGTGGGGTTCGGGTTATTGTAGAAGTCCGGCGCCGCGTGCGCTTGCTGCACATGCCCGTATTCGTGGGAGATCGTGTGCACGAAGTGGTCCTCGACATTGGAACCCGACCACGTCACTGCACAAAGCCCTTCGAGGCCGATCATCACGCCGGAAGCATCCGCTATGCCCACTGGCTTTGTCCGGCCAACTGCGATTGTCACGGGCTGGTTCACCATTTCCGGATAGAGACCGCTGAACGTGGCGAGCGCGACCGTCAGGCGTTGCTTTACCCGCGGCAGGACAGCCATGCAGCCCCGCGCATTGGCATAGAATTCCGGATATTTGGCGATCGCAGCGGCGATACGCGAACCTGTGACGTTGCGCTCCCTGGCGAGGATATGGAGCCCGTCCGACCCCGTGTCGAGATAGTGCTGAAGCTGATCTGCCGTCGGGTGTCCGCCCGTCGCGTCATAGAGTTGGTAGAAACTAGCAACATCCTCGATGTGGATGACCGGCGCGGGTGCCGGGTCCGCCGAAACGACGGTCGTGCACCCCGCGCCTGCTCTCGCTGCGATGGCCAGAGCGACTAAGGCGGTCCGCATCAATTTCATCGAAAACCTCTCCTCTTCGTTGTTGAGATCGCCGATCCGACCCAAATCGCAGCGCTAAGCATTGCGCCGACGGCAGCGTGATCGTATCATGTCCACGACTCTGCACGGCCTTGCGCGTCGCAAGACCTGTCAGCAATCGTTGCCCATTCATTTTCCCCTCTGTTGAACTCCTTACGAGCCTGCCTCCATGCTGAGTAACTGACTAGCTCATCTCAATCTCGCCTCTTGGCGTACGAACCATCAGCACGATGCGCGGGGAGTTGGATTTGCGTATGTCGGCTGTGATAGCGGCGGCGTGCAGGATGCGACGCAGTTCGACGGGTTGCGGAGTCTCAAAGTGCAGTGATTTCGCGGTGCCGAGCTGGGGGGAGTCTGACGACGGATGCGGCGAGTCCAGTTCCCATTGAATAAAAAATGGAACCAGCGGCGTGGTCTGCTCGATGCTGAGCACTTGCCAGCGGAGCATCTTGCCATCCGGACGCTGCCGGGAGCCGGGCTGCGGCCCAATAGTCTTGATGCCAGCAGCTTCGGCCGAGCTCTTCGCCACGGCGAGGTCATCGGTGTGAATCGCCCATTGAATGATGCGGGGCGAGGAAAGCTCTCGTAGCCCGCGCTCGTCGGGTGCATTGACCTGTACAGGATCGGGCGCGATGATCTCGAGGTAGTGGCCCGTACCCAGAGAAAGCAGGGCATTGCGCGTGCCACGCCCAGGATGATTACCACCGAATTTCGCGCGCACGCCCGTGCGATCCTCAACCCAGCGGATGCCGACCTCCAGGTCAGGTGCACCGAGCAGGATGTGATCGAAGGCATCCGTAGCATCGCGTTCTGACGAATCGAAAATACTTCTCAAAGAAGAGGCTTCGGCATGATCGCATATCAGCACGGCGAAGGATCCAGCAGACATTGCCATCCATTTACGGCGATTCATGAGTGGGAGGGTAGAGCAGAGCCACCACAAAGGTCAACCAAGCACCCGAGATACGCTCCCACTTGCAATGACCTCGGGTGAGCATCGACCCAACACCTGGCACTGGTCAGTTGTAGCAATCAGGATTGAGAACCGGTCGGTCCTGGGTCAATGGGTGAATCGCGATATTACGAAAATCAATGAGCTGGCTCACATATTCCAAAGAGCTCGGAGGCAGAGCCTCCGGAGGATTATGGAACTGGGCCTCCCCTTTGAGCGTATAAACCCAGAGAGCGGAGGCATTTTGCGGAAGAGATGGAAAGAAGTCGGCCTTGGCGCACTGAATCTGCTCGCTATTATCCTCGTCATTGCTGCGGTTCAGCCGGTGCTTCGCAAACATCTTCCGAATGCAATTGGAGGTACCGCGCTGGCGATGATTGTGCTCGCGACTTATGTTGCCGGTTCGAAGTGGCTTGAGCGCCGAGCGCCTTCCGAACTCGACATACATCGGTTGCTACCGGAACTCGCGTTTGGAGTTGTTGTCGGATTTGTTCTGTTCGCCGTCAGTATGGCGATTTTATGGGCGGCGGGTGTCTATCATCCGATCCGAGGCGGTACGGCGAACGGGCTCCTCAGCGGCATAGCCGCGGCGTTCATGGCCGGTGTTCTTGAAGAGATAGTGTTCCGCGGACTGCTCTTTCGCTTGTGCTCCAAAGTCTTGGGAACGTGGGGAGCGCTCCTGTTTTCGGCGGCGCTATTCGGTGCAGCGCACTCCTTCAATCGCGGGGCCACCATCAGTAGCTCGATCGCGATCGCGATCGAGGCCGGCGTTCTGCTGGGCGCGGCTTACGCTGCTACGCAACGCTTGTGGGCGCCGATCGGGCTGCATATCGGCTGGAATTTCACCGAGGGTTCAGTCTTTGGTATGTCAGTCTCAGGAAACAACGTCCACGTGGGCTTGATTCAAGGTTTTCTGAGCGGCCCGCGAATTCTCACCGGCGGACAGTTTGGGCCCGAGGCCTCCATCGTGGCAGTGATCGTGGCCTTGGTGGCAGCGTCGTACTTCATCCGCCACATCGCCAAGCTGCATGCAGCCGAGCCACCATCATGGATAAAGAAACGGTCAGCCACTCCGGTGGGGGAACTGCAATAGCGAGGAAAAGTCTGTCTGGTCGCTAATTGTTTGTCGATGGGTTCTGCAACCAGGCGATGACACTTATCGAGAATCGGCAAGCTCTTGTCTCTGGAGCTCAATGAGTGTAATGGGGATTCATCGACATCCGCGCGAGAATCTCTTCAACCGCTTCTTCCGGAGTTCCCGCAACACTCACGGGCCACGCGTTGCGCGGCACTTCCAGTTCCGCCAGTTGGCTGTCGAGAAGGTCTGGATTCATGAATGAATGACGTCGCGATTTCATGCGCTCTCTGATCACAGCGGCGGGCGCGTGAAGATAAACAAACTGAATTTCACCAGGGCAGAAGCCGCCGGCCAGGAACGCGCGATACTGCTGCTTCAGTGCCGAGCAGGCAAAAATAGAATTCTCGCCCTTTTGCTGGTATTGCAGCATGCGCGCATGCAGAGCCTCGAGCCACGGTGTTCGGTCGGCGTCAGTTAATGGGATCCCGGCGGCCATTTTCCTGCGGTTTTCATCCGAGTGATAGTCGTCGGCGTCTTCGAAGTTCCATCGAGTGCTCATCGCGAGCAACCTACCGATGGTCGTTTTGCCGACGCCGCTCACACCCATCAAGACCAGGATCATGCATCCTGCCCCAGCAATTTACCCCGGTATGCCCACAGTCCCAACCCGGGATTTGGAATAAAAAAGATTTCTTCTCCGGCAACGTGGTTGTAGCCATAGTGAAGCTTCTGCGGGTTGTAGCGCGCGAGCATGGATTTCAAATCTCCAAATTCAAATCCGACCCCTTCAATCTCTTCTTTGCTTAGTTGACCGGGGCACCACCAGATTGTGAAGCGGCCCTCAGAAGAGCCGTGAATGAGATGAGCAGCCGCGCCGAGGTCGTTGGCCAGATCGGGGTTGGTATCCACGGCTTTGAGCGTGGCAGGAGTTCCGCGATAACCATACTTGCGGATCAGGGCGTCGATGGCAGGGTCTTCGCCGAATTTGCTCACGCCTGGCGCGAGAATGATCAGCTCGGCATTGTCGGCCAATGCCATGCGTGTGCGGTAGATCGCCTTATTGCCCAACCATGTACTGTGAAATTCATTCGGATCAAGGTAAACGACAGCCTTGCGGATGGGCGCGTCCAGCGTTTCAAAGTTCACTTTCAGGCTGAGTTCGGTAGCACGATAAAAGCACTCGGCATCATCGCCAATGAAAAGTCCGCGCACTGCGAGCCCGCCGTCGGCAGTGCGTCCGACAACGGTAAGCACGTAGACAATGGGCAGGTGCTTCAGGAAACGATCCGCCGCGCAATTGAGAACGTTGCGCACGGGATTCCTGGCGCGGCCCATGATTCGCTCCATCCCATAGACGGCGCCCAGGTAATGACTACGATTGATCGACTCGCGGCCTCCGGTGCCCACCAGAATGTTCTTGTTGTAATTCGCCATGCCGGCAACTTCGTGTGGGACGACCTGGCCGATCGAGAGCACGAGATCGAAACCGCCATGCGCGACGAGCCTGTTCACCTGGGCCGGCCACGAATAGCTCAGTTTGCCTTCGGATTGCTCATGGATGAACGCGGCCGGGACCTCGCCCAGAGTCTCGACGTCGGTACGCCAGTTGTGGACGCGAAAGAGCGCCTGTGGCATAGCGCCAAACATTCGCGCGATCTGATCGGGCTGCATGGCAGCGTGGGTGCCAAGAGCCGGCAGAACCGCCTGCAATCGGTCGCCGTAATATTCCCAAGCGTAGCTCGTCAGGTCGCCCGAGCGGGAATGAATGCGGCTGTGATCGGGAGGTACTGCGAGCACCCGATTTCGTTGTCCCAGCTTGGCGAGAGCCTCCACAAGCAGATCCCGCAATTGTGGGAGCAGATCGCTTTCGATGCCGCCTGCGGCGCAGTATAGGCTCATCCGCGCTTCCGCCTCCTATTGGCTTGCAACCTTCTGGCTCGCAACCCGGGGCTTGATTAAGTCGTCGAGATAATCCGGCCGATCACCATCACGCACCAAATGCGGATAACGCGCGCCGTCATGGTAAGCGATGGTGCAGGTTCTAAAATAATCGTCCACTACGACGAGGAGTGTGATCGGTTGTGAAGTGTCCTTCGCAGACTTGACGGCGTCCGAGAGCAATTCCTCGGTGTAGAGGCGGCCATTAACGCCAATTATTTTCATCTGCGAAGAGACGCCTGCTTCAAACGCAGGACTCCCGACGATGGAGTCGGTAACAACTCCATCGCTGCCCACCTGAAGGCCAATAGAATAGGCCTCGCCGGGATTGCCCCGTCGGCCCTCCAACTTCGAAGGCTTATCGTCAAACGTGACTTTCCAGCCGCCACTTTCGATCCCTCCCACCGGTGCCTCCGCAGAAGTGGAATTCAACCTGGTGTGGAAGAATGTGGCCCAATCAAACGGCGCCAATGCATTGAGCGTCTTCACCAATTCGTCGAAGGTATAAGTCCTCACCTCGGGGCCGTGATTGGGCCCGCCGTGGAATTCCTGGCAGAAATCATCAATCGATTTCTTGCCACCAGACTCGCGATGAATGATGGTTGCTACTTCGAGCCAGAGCAGATCGCCCTCGTCGTAGTAATCGGCGCCGCGGCGCCAGTTCAGCCAGCCGCCTCTTCCGAAACCAAAGCCGCCACTGCCGCCGGCTATCGTGACGGCGGTATCGAGCAACGGACGCCAGGTACGTCCGGGACGTCCGGGGCCGAGCGCGGCTGCGATGCTGGCCAGGTACTCGTGGTATTGCTCCGGCGTCCACAGGCCGCTGCGCGCCGCCAGCATGGGCCCAAGGTAGTCCGTTAGCCCCTCGTAGCCCCATAGCAGATCCGTTTTCATGGGCTGTTCGTAGTAAGGGACGGTTATATCCGCGGGACGGCGAAACTTGCCATTCCACGAATGAACGAATTCGTGCGACAGCAGTCCGCCCAACAAATAACCGGAGCTGGGCAAAAGCAACGTTCGCTCGGGCAGGCGGCTGTTGTTCGACTCGTGGTGTTCGAGGCCGAAGTGCGCCACATGATCGCTGAGCGCGAGCAGAAAATGGTAGTCGCGATAGTGGCGAGTACCAAAAAGTTTGCCCGACTCGGCCACCAGGTTCGTCATCTCCTTCTGGTTTTCCGGGCTCATGTTCAGCGCGTCCGCGCTATCGGCCGCGATGTCAATTTCATGATGGATGGGTTCGCCTGGCGGAGTGAGGTCGATGCTCCGGTAAAACTCTCCGGTAATTACGGGCGAGTCCACGAGCAGATCGAGTGAAATCGGTTTGAATGAAACCTGGTTGCCGGCTGCATTTTCTACGGGAAGCGCTGTGCCGAATTTCCATCCATCCGGCATCACAAGTTTGGCTTCGTACGAAAGTTTCTCAGCGGGGATGTCCGCCGGATAAAGTACGACCTCATTCCATTCGAGGACCATCAATTTGTCAGTCGCTGAGAAGCCGTCGGGCTCAATGAGGTCAAAGTTGGCATTAAGCTGGGAGACGCCGCGGGGGATTTCCAGGTGGAAGGTGAAAATATCCAGCAAATCACGCTGCCACGGAATTATCTTGCCATCCGCCTCGAATTTCAGGCCCGTGAGATTTGCGATGGGCCCATCGGGCCCGTGCTCGCCGGGAATCCATTTCGGGTAATAAAGAGTTAGTGGTCCAGGCTTGACCGGCATCACCAAATGAGCGTGCAGCAGCTTCTCCTGAGTCTTAGTCGCATCCACGGTGACCGAGATTGCTTCTTCGGCGAGCGCGCTGCACGCGGCCAGCGCCAGGACTGAGGCGATCAAGATTAGTACCAACGACCGAGTGCGGCACGGTTGCATGCAAAAGCTCCTCAAAAGGGGAATAAACCCACCGCAGCATCATATCGTTTTTTGCCCGTCCCGTATTCTTTCGCGGCGTCTTGCTCCCGAATGGGCCAGGGACGGGCGACTGCGGTAAACTCCAAACTAGGCTGGAACATCCTAAGAACACGGTCAGAGCATTCTGAGTCTCCTGCGGGTGAGCGATGCTGAAAATTCAGAAGATTCTTCTGCCGGTTGATTTCCCGAACACCTCGCTTCCTGTGATTAATCAGGCTGCAACCCTGGCTCACCGTTTTGGCTCTGAGATTGTAATGCTGCACGTCGTAACCGCGATGAGCCACGCTGCCGGCGTGCCCGCGGACGGACCCGAATTAGCGGGCTGGGATTTGCTCGCCGAGATAATTAAAAAGGCCGGGCAAAACGGAGGTCCATCTCTTGTATCGCAGCTTAAGGGCCTTACCATCCGATGTGTGTTGGCCAAAGGTGACCCGGCGGAGACCATTCTGCGGATGGCTCAGGGGGAAAAAGCCGACCTGATTATGATGCCGTCCCATGGGTTCGCGTTCAACCGGTTTCTGCTGGGCTCAGAGAACGCGGAAGTTCTATATGGGATCGATTGCCCGGTTTGGACCGGTGCCCATTCCGAGGTATCGCCCCCGAAAGAATTTGCGATCCAAAGAGTACTGTGCGCGGTTGATCTCGGTGAGCGCAGTCCGCAAGTTGTGTCATGGGCCGCACAGATAGCCGGCGAGTTCGGCGCCCATCTGACGCTTGCCCACGTCACTCACTCAGTGGAACTCTGGGGGCCTGGCGGCAGTTACATCAACCCGAAATGGAGGAAGGAGCTTGTCAGTGACGCCTCGCAGCAACTCATTGAACTGCGACAAGACTTGGGCGTAAAGGCAGACTTATTCGTCGGCAGTGGTGACGTGCCTAAGATACTGGGTCAAGCAGCGAAGCAGACGAAGGCGGATTTGCTGGTTTCCGAGTGCTACCCTTTTGGCGGGAACCTGCGGATTCACGGTTACGCAATTATTTACGCGGTACCGATTCCCGTTCTGAGCGTGTGAAGGCACTGACTCGTTACCTGCTTCGGGTCATCGCTGCACTAAAGGCCGTGGGGCATCATGATTGAGAGTTGGAATCACCGTTCCACAGCTATAATTTTGAGCAATTCGAGCCGACAAAGGAGATGCCTTTTGACCGCCGCCCAAAATGAGCCCGCCATCACAGACCGTGGCCATCTACTCCCGCCTCACGGTTCGAAATCTCACACATGGTGGATCGTGATCGGGATTGTCTTGTTCGTTATCTTTGTACTCGCGATCGTGCTGTTATGGCGCCACCATGAGAACGGGAAAAAAGTCGCGCCTGCTCCGCCGAAGATCAACATTACTACGGCGACAGCTACGAAGGGCAACATCGGCGTCTTCCTTGATGCAATCGGCACCGTCACCCCGGTCTATACCGATTCGATTACCAGCGAGGTCACCGGCCTGATCGTGGCCGTGCACTATAAAGAGGGTCAGCTAGTCCGCAAGGGCGATCCGTTGGTTGATATCGATTCACGTCCGTACCGCGCAAGTCTTCTGCAGGCGCAAGGTGCGCTGGAGCGCGATGAGAACGTGCTCGCGCAAGCGCAGATGGATCTTGAACGCTATCGTGCGGCATGGGCCCGCAACGCGATTGCCAAGCAAATCCTCGATGACCAGGAGAAACTCGTACTACAGGATGAGGGCACCGTAAAAAACGATCAGGGAACGGTGCAATTTGATCAGATCCAGGTCGACTTCTGCCATATCACCGCTCCCATTGCCGGCCGCGTGGGCTTGCGGCTGGTAGACCCGGGTAACGTGGTGCAGTCCGCTGGAACCCTGACTCTCGCAGTCATTACGCAGTTGGAACCCATCACCGTAGTTTTCACCATACCGGAAGACAGTCTGGGCCCAGTGGCGGATCGGCTGCGAAAGAAGGCCACGCTCCCCGTGGATGTCTCTGACCGCACTGCGCAAACGAAGATTGCAAGCGGCAAATTGCTGACGCTCGACAACCAGATCGATACTACGACCGGCACAGTAAAAGGCCGAGCCCAGTTCGCGAACAAAAATGATGCGCTCTTCCCGAACCAGTTTGTGAATACGCGCCTCTTGGTGAATACGCTGCAAGGGGTGACGCTGGTTCCAGCCTCCGCCATTCAACAGAATGGTCAGGCGTCGTTCGTCTATGTGATTCAAAACAACGTTGCTCACATGCGCAGCGTTAAGCCGGGGGTTACGGACGGCGGTCTAACGCAGGTTGATGGCATCAATCCAGAAGACGTCGTAGCCAATAGCAGCTTCGATAAGCTGCAGGACAACACTGCGGTTACCGTTTCGAACAAGGCTCCGGCCAAGCCCGCCGCGGGCGGGACAAACGGGAGCAGCGCCCCGTGAGTCCATCTCGCCCGTTTATTCTGCGGCCCGTCGCGACTTCTTTGCTCATGGCCGCAATCCTGCTGGTCGGCATTGTGGGCTATACACAACTGCCGGTGTCCGCCTTGCCGGAAGTCGATTATCCGACGATTCAGGTACTCACGTTTTATCCCGGAGCGAGCCCGACGGTAATGGCGACCACGGTGACGGCGCCCCTGGAGCGCCAGTTCGGCGAACTGCAGGGCTTGAGCCAGATGACATCCACCAGTTCGGGTGGCACTTCCGTGATCGTGCTGCAGTTCAACCTGACTCTGAATATTGATGTGGCCGAGGAAGAGGTACAGTCTGCCATCAATGCATCACAGAGTCTCTTGCCATCGATCCTGCCCGCGCCGCCAACTTACAGCAAAACGAATCCCGCCGACGCTCCCGTGCTCACCCTTGCCATCACTTCAAGCGCCATGCCGCTTTCTCAGGTCGAAGACCTTGTGGATACGCGCCTCGCACCTAAGATTTCGCAGCTCAATGGAGTCGGGCTTGTAACCATCAGCGGAGGCCAAAAGCCCGCAGTCCGCATTCAAGCTAATCCTGCGGCGATGTCGTCTTATGGGATCAACATGGAGGACCTGCGTTCGGCGCTGACCCAGGCCAGTGTGAATGCGGCGAAAGGAAACTTCGACGGGCCGCGCCAGGATTACCAGATCGACGCCAACGATCAACTAGTCACCAGCGACGATTACAGAAGCGTTGTCGTGGCCTACCGTAATGGTGCGCCGGTCATGCTGACCGACGTAGCGCAGATCGTGAATGGAGTGGAGAACAACAATCAGGCTGCGTGGATGAATCAGACCCCGGCCGTCATCCTGAATGTGCAACGCCAGCCCGGGGCCAACACGATCAGCGTGGTCAAAAGCATCAAGCAGCTTTTGCCGCAGCTTGAGGCCAACCTGCCCGCGGGCATTCAGGTGACTATTCTTACCGATCTTACGACCGCAATCAAAGCGTCGGTTTCGGATGTCGAATTTGAATTGCTGCTGACGGTCGGACTGGTCGTGCTGGTCATCTTCCTTTTCTTGCGCAGTCTCTACGCCACCATTATTCCTAGCGTGGCTGTCCCGCTGTCGCTGATCGGCACGTTTGCGGCGATGTACATCCTCGGCTACAGCCTCGATAACTTATCTCTGATGGCGCTGACTATCTCCACCGGCTTCGTGGTGGACGATGCCATCGTCATGATCGAAAACATCGCACGCTATATCGAAGAGGGCGAACCTCCGATGGAAGCGGCGCTCAAGGGCGCCGAGCAGATTGGATTCACCATTCTCTCGCTGACCGTGTCGCTCATCGCCGTGCTGATTCCGCTGTTATTCATGGGCGACGTGGTGGGGCGCCTGTTTCGTGAGTTCGCAGTAACGCTGGCTGTCACTATCGTCGTTTCGGCCGTAGTCTCTCTTACGCTCACCCCAATGATGAGTGCACGAATTTTGCGGCGCGAGCCGAAAGAACAGCAGGGGCGCATCTATCGAGCCACGGAGCGTGGTTTCGAGGCAATGATCGGGTTCTATGGCCGCACACTAAAGTTTGTGCTTCGCTTCCAGACGATTACGCTGTTCATCGCGCTTGCCACGCTGATGCTAACGGTTTTCCTTTACATCATTATCCCTAAAGGTTTTTTCCCGGTGCAGGACACGGGAGTGATCCAGGGCATCTCGCAGGCGCCGCAGACCATTGGCTCGAAGGCGATGGCGGAAAAGCAAAAGGAACTCGCAAAAGTAATTCTGGATGACCCCGCCGTTGAAAGCCTCTCGTCGTTTATCGGCGCAGATGGAACCAATACGACGACGAACAGCGGCAGAATATCGATCAATCTAAAACCTCTCGACCAGCGCAAACTGAACGCCTCCGACATAGTCCGCCGGCTCAAGTCAAAACTGAACCAGGTTCAGGGGATCGAGCTGTTTATGCAGCCGGTGCAGAACATCACTGTGGACGATCGCGTGAGCCGCACGCAATACCAGTACACGCTCGAAGACCCCGATGCGAATGAACTGAACGACTGGACGAATCGTTTCGTGAGCCGGTTGAAGCGGTTGCCGGAACTGGAAGATGTAGCCACCGATCAGCAAACAGGAGGGCTGGCTGTATCTCTGGTCATCGACCGGGTCACCGCGTCACGACTCGGCATCGCGCCGACAACCATCGATAACACCCTCTATGACGCGTTCGGCCAGCGGCAAATTAGCACGATGTATACGCAGGTGAATCAGTACCACGTTGTGCTCGAGAGCCAGCCGCAGTTTCAACTGGATCCGAACAAGCTGAACCGTCTCTACATCCAATCGAATGCGTCTGCAGGAGCGACGGGTTCCGGGGCGTCGACATCCTTCGCGGCCTCAGGATCATCCTCGGCAGGGTCCAATGCGCTCACGGCTTCCGCGCTGTATACGCCATTGGCGAACACTCTTGCTCCTCCCACGAACGCGCTCTCGGCGAGCGCGTCCTCGACTCCGAGCAATGGCGCGAACTCTGCAGTCGCCAGCACTTCGGCCTACAGTACTGCTGTGCCGCTGGGTGCTTTCTCGCACTTTGAGAAAACGACGGAAGCGCTCTCCATTACCCACCAGGGTCAGTTTCCCGCGATCACGGTATCGTTCAATCTTGCGCCCAACGCTGCATTGGGCGAGGCCATTACGGCGGTCGACAAAGTGCAGAAGGACATGCACATGCCTCCCAGCCTGCAGGCCGGCTTCCAGGGCACTGCGGCTTCCTTTACGAATTCACTGTCCAACGAACCTTTACTCATCCTTGCCGCGCTGGTCACGGTGTATATCGTGCTGGGAGTTTTGTACGAAAGCTTTGTCCACCCGATTACGATTCTCTCCACGCTGCCATCGGCGGGTGTGGGAGCTTTTCTCGCGCTGATTCTCTTTCACCAGGATTTGAGCGTGGTAGCGATCATCGGCATCGTCCTGCTGATCGGTATCGTGAAGAAGAACGGCATCATGATGGTTGACTTTGCCCTCGAAGGCGAGCGCCAGCACGGGAAAAACGCCACCGATGCAATTTACGAAGCCTGTCTGCTCCGCTTCCGCCCTATCATGATGACCACAATGGCCGCGCTGCTCGGCGGACTGCCGCTCGCGCTCGGCTCTGGCTTCGGTTCTGAGTTGCGCCGGCCACTGGGAATCGCCATGGTCGGCGGGCTTCTGTTAAGTCAGGCGCTCACGCTCTACACCACGCCAGTCATCTATATCTTTTTCGACAATCTCGGGCATCGCTTTGGGCGCAAAGCAAATCAGCCGGAAGCTGGACATGCGGAACAGGCAGGGCCGGCATGAATATCTCCGCGCCTTTCATCCAACGGCCAGTCGCTACCACGTTACTCACGGTCGCGGTGGCACTGGCCGGTGCGATTGCGTTCGAGGTGCTGCCGGTGGCGCCTCTGCCGGAAGTTGACTTTCCTACAATTTCGGTCGGCGCCAGTTTGCCGGGGGGCAGCGCCGAAATTATGGCGTCGTCTGTCGCCACTCCGCTGGAGCGGCAGTTTGGCCATATTGCCGGCGTAACGGAGATGACCTCCTCCAGCACGTTGGGAAGTACGTCCATCACCATTCAGTTCGACCTCAGCCGCGACATTGATGGTGCGGCGCGTGATGTGGAATCCGCGATTAACGCGGCGCGAACCTATCTGCCCGCCAACCTGCCCGGCAATCCGACGTATCGCAAGGTCAATCCCGCAGATTCACCGATCATGATTCTCGGCCTAACCTCGGATAAGTTTGGTCCGGATAAACTTTACGACGAAGCCTCCACCGTCCTGGAGCAAAAGCTTTCGCAGATCCAGGGCGTGGGGCAGGTCACGGTCGGAGGCGGTGCGTTGCCGTCGGTGCGCGTGGACGCGAACCCCACGCAGTTAGCCAGCTATGGGCTTACGCTGGCGAATCTGCAGTCCGTGCTGAGCCTGCAAAACTCCGATCTAGCAAAAGGCCAGATCACCGACGGAGTGCAGACCGCGGACATCCTGGCAAACGACCAGATCTCACACGCCGAGGACTACAAACCTCTCGTGGTTGGATTTAAGAACGGCGCAGCGGTTCATCTATCCGATGTCGCTCAGGTGACGGACTCTGTGCAGAACGTGCGTGCTGCCGGCTATTTGAACGGCAAGCGGTCAGTGACCGTCATCATTTTCCGCCAGCCCGGCGCCAACATCATTGACACTGTCGATCGCATCCGCGCGCAGCTTCCGTATATCAAGGCCTCCATTCCGCTCGGCATCGATATCACCATTGTTCTCGATCGCACCACGACTATCCGTGCCTCCGTCAGCGATGTGGAACGGACGCTCATCATTTCCATCGGCCTCGTCATCGTTGTGGTGTTTGTTTTTCTGCGCAGCGGTCGTGCCACGCTCATTCCCGCCGTCGCGGTGCCGGTTTCCCTAGTCGGCACATTCGCTGTGATGTATTTGTTGGGATATACCCTCGACAACCTTTCGCTGATGGCGATGACGATTGCAACCGGATTTGTGGTCGACGATGCCATCGTGGTGATGGAAAATATCACACGCCATCTGGAAGATGGCATGAAGCCGTTTGCCGCGGCGCTGAAAGGCGCGGAAGAAATCGGGTTCACTGTTTTCACCATCAGCATTTCGCTGATTGCTGTGTTTATTCCCCTTCTGATGATGGGCGGAATCGTGGGCCGCCTCTTCCGCGAATTTGCCGTAACTCTCTCGACCGCGGTTTTCGTATCCATGATCATCTCGGTGACCACCACGCCGATGATGTGCGCCTATCTGTTGAAGAGCGAGCGCGATGAAAAACATGGCCGCATCTACATGGCCAGCGAAAAGTTCTTCGACTGGGTGCTGTCGTTGTATCGCGGCAGCCTGCATTGGGTGCTCGACCATCCTGCCTTCACCCTCGTCGTACTCGGTATCACCATCGCGCTTAATGTGGTGGTGGGTTTCAAGATCCCCAAGGGCTTTTTCCCCGTGGAGGATACGGGAGCGATCGCGGGCGCAGTGCGCGGGCCGCAGGATTCGTCGTTTCCGGCCATGGACAACTCCATCCGGCAGATCGGTGCGGTGATCAAGAATGATCCTGCCGTGGCCAATGTGATTGCGTTTACCGGGGGTAACGGGGCCACCAATACCGGCAATATCTATGTTGCGCTCAAGCCGCTCGCGGAACGCAAGGTCAGTGCCACGCAAATCATCAACCGCCTTCGTCCGCAGATGAACCGTCTGCCCGTGGCTTCCGCATTTCTTCAGTCCGTGCAAGATCTGCGTATCGGCGGCCGCTCCAGCAATGCGATGTATCAGTACACTCTTCAATCCGACAATGTGCAGGATCTTTCCAAGTGGGGACCGATCATACTGAACCAGATGACGCAATTACACGGCCTGCAGGACGTTAGCTCAGATCAGCAGAATGGCGGCCTGAATGAGTTGATGAACTATGATCGCGTCACTGCGGCCCGGCTCGGCTCGACCGCGCAATCGCTGGACTCGGCATTATACGGTGCATTCGGCCAGTCGGAAGTCTCCATCATCTACACCCAGTTGAATCAGTACTATGTGGTGCTGGAGGTCGCTCCGCAATATTGGCAAAGCCCGGAAGGGTTGAAAGATATTTACCTGAAAAGCTCCAGCGGTGACAACATTCCGTTGCTGACCATGGCCAAGGGCCAAGCCAACACCACACCTCTGGCCATCAACCATACAGGATTATTCCCCTCGGTTACGATCTCCTTTAACCTGGCGCCGGAGGTGTCTTTGAGCGACGCCACGTTGAGCATCGGCCAGATGCAGAAGCGGCTAGGCACGCCTTCCACGCTGCAAGGTTTTTATGCGGGCACGCTGCAGGCCTACCAGCAATCTCTCGGCACCGAGCCATGGCTGATCGTGACCGCACTGCTGGCCGTCTATATCATTCTCGGTATTTTGTACGAAAGCCTGGTCCATCCCTGGACCATCATCTCCTCGCTGCCGTCGGCGAGCGTAGGAGCGATGCTCGCGTTGATGCTCTTCAAGCAGGATCTAAACATCATCTCCATCATTGGCATTGTCCTGCTGATCGGAATCGTAAAAAAGAACGCGATCATGATGATCGATTTTGCTCTTCAGGTAGAGCGCCAGGAGGGGAAAAAGCCGATCGATTCGATTTTTGAAGCCTGTATGTTGCGCTTCCGGCCGATTTTGATGACGACCATGGCCGCGCTATTGGGCGCGCTGCCGTTGGCGCTGGGAACGGGCACGGGATTCGAACTCCGCCGGCCTCTAGGCATTACGATTGTGGGTGGACTGATCCTGAGCCAGTTGCTCACTCTCTATACGACTCCGGTCGTTTATTTGGAGTTCGACCGGCTGCGGTTGTGGATACAGGGAAAGGGAAATACCGCGCGAAATCCACTCCCTGCTCCGCAGGCCAGCTAGACGGATGGGCTGAGATGAACGGTGAGTTAGGCAGAAATGTTATGAAGATCCTCGCACGAGAACACGCGAACGAGATGAGTCGGCTGTTTGCAGCCGCGCTCCTATTATCCTTATCGGGCTGCGTGGTGGGGCCAAAATACCATCCCCCCGCACCGCAGGCTCCTGCAGCCGTTTACAAGGAATCGCCCACCCAGTCCCCGGAAGCCGGACTCTGGACGCCGGCCCAGCCCGCGGACGCGAAGCTGCGCGGCAAATGGTGGGAGATTTTCAACGATCCCGAACTGAATGCTCTTGAGGAACAACTGGATATAAATAACCAGAACATCAAACAGTATTTCGAAAACTTCATGGAAGCCCGCGCAATAGTCCGCGAGGCGCGCTCGCAGTATTTTCCCACTCTTTCGGTCGCGCCCTCGTTCACTCGCTCGCGAACCTCGGAGAACCTTAACACGACTCCCGTCAACACGTCGGCGACGGGCACCGCCGCCAAACAACTGCAAAGTACCGTTTACTCGCTGCCGCTCGAAGCCTCCTGGGAGCCCGACCTTTGGGGCAAGGTCCGCAACACGGTAAGGCAAGCCCAGTATGCTGCCCAAGTCAGCGCGGCTGATCTCGAGAACGAACGCCTGACCGAGCAGGCCAGCCTGGCAGAATATTTCTTTGAGATTCGCGGCCAGGATCAGTTGCAAAAAATCTTTGACGATACCGTGGCAGCCGACCAGAAATCGTACGACCTGACCCGCGCGCTCTACGAAGCCGGCATCGACGACCAAATCTCCGTGGTCGAAGCCGAGACCACGCTGCAGAGCGCGCAAGCGGGGGCGACCAACGTCGGTGTTGCGCGCGCGCAATACGAGCACGCGATTGCCGTACTCATTGGTAAGGCGGCCACCAGTTTTTCCATTCCGGTGAAGCCGATGACGGTTGCTCCGCCGCCAATTCCGGTCGGCGTGCCCTCGGAACTGCTCGAGCGCCGCCCTGACGTCGCCGCCGCTGAACGCACCATGGCAGAAGCCAACGCAACCATCGGCATCGCCTATGCGGCCTATTATCCCAACCTGACTTTGACCGGTGAAGCTGGCTTCGAGAGTTCCGCCTTCCATAATTGGCTCTCCTGGCCGAGCCGTTTCTGGTCTGTGGGCGCGTCGGTCTCCGAAACCATCTTCGACGCAGGCCTGCGCCGCGCCACTGTCCAACAATACGTCGCGGCCTACAATGCGGATCTGGCCAGTTATCGGCAGACCGTGCTTATTGCCTTTCAGCAGGTGGAGGATGGTCTTGCAGAAGTTCGCATCCTATCTAAAGAAATCCAGCAAGAGCAGCAGGCGGTGGATTCAGCTCAAACCTATCTCAAGCTCGAGCAGGCAAGGTACGACGAGGGCGTCGATCCCTACCTCGACGTGTTGATTGCCCAGACCACAGTATTGGCCGACCAGCAGACCCTGAATGGTCTTCAGGTTCAACAGATGGCCTACGCCGTGGCATTGGTGGAGGCCCTCGGCGGCGGCTGGGACCGTTCGCAATTGCCGAGTCCCAAGCAGGTGACCGAGAAACCGGACAAATCAGAGACGATCATCGAGCAGTAGGATGGTTGGGCCCAGTATCATTATTATTTCTCGAGATTATTTTCTTGAGCGCCACCGGACGAAATCCACAGGCTCCGCCCCGCATGTACCAGCAGTGACAATCGGCTAAACCCTTCTCTTGTAGTACGCTTCGGAAAAGAAGTGGTTCGTAGTTGAGCGTTTCCGGATCGCAGACTCTGCGGTCGGGATTGCGGAGCTCATTTTTTATGGCCGAACAGGATTGGGATACAGGCGAGGAGAGCGCAGGCGACCGTCATCACACGGCAAAAAAGGCCTATCAGGAACCTGCATTCCGGCACGAGCGGGTTTTCGAAACGATGGCGCTGTCCTGCGGCAAAATCCAAGACACGAATTTTGCGTGCAGATTCAATCGGCATACCTCTTAGGTTTGCGGCCATCTATGCCTTACAAGCCGGGAAATCGAGAGGATCCCAGGGCTGCTCTTGCGGCCGAGATGCTTCACCGCCACGGCACGGTTCGCCTGAGGGCGTGGGGGACGAGCATGCTTCCATCCGTATGGCCGGGCGATCTGCTCACGATTCAAAGCGCTGCGCACGACGAAGTCGTTCCCGGAGACATCGTGTTGGTTCTGCGCGACAACCGCTTCGTCATTCACCGGCTGGTCGGAAGGCAGCGATTTGAAGATTGTTTTTTATGGATCACAAGGGGCGACGCAATGCCCCAAGACGATCCGCCCGTAGCCGCATTCGAACTCCTCGGTCGAGTGGCTGGCATCAGGCGCGCCAATCGCAGTTTCGTTCCGAACTGCCGAGTCTCGCCGCTCCAATCCGCGCTGGCGACGGCGCTATGCCACTCGGATCGATTTCGCGTTCTCGCCGTACGCATTCATGCCGCGCTGCAGGTGCTCGGGATTCCCGGCGCTTCTTCAATTCGTCCTTCCAGTCTATGACGACTACACTCCCCATGATCGCGAGAGAGGCGGTATCGATCGAGATCGGCGGAATGGCGATTTCCCTCCGAACGCAGGATCCCTCATTTCATCGGCTGATCGAGAATCGATATACCGGGTTTGTTGGCACTTCGCCGGATTCGCACCTCAAATTCGACATTGACTTGCGTGAGCCTTCGGAATCCTCGGTCGATGATGATCTCGAGGTAAAGATGGAACACGGGGAATGGTTGTTGAAGCGAGGCGACTTCCGCGCAAGCTGGAATCCAGAAACGAGCCGAGGCCGGATCCGGCAATCCTGCAATCCCTACGCCATCGATTGCGTCCTGCGCATTGTTCACAGTCTGGTCCTGGCAAGGCAGGGAGGTTTTCTCGTTCATGCCGCCAGCGCGATTCGTGGAGGGAAAGCTTTTCTGTTCTCCGGCGTTTCCGGTGCGGGCAAGACGACGATCTCCCGCCTCGCTCCGTCCGATGCGACGCTGCTCACCGACGAAATCTCCTACCTGCGTCGTGAGGGCAATCAATACATCGCCTGCGGGACTCCTTTTGCGGGAGAGTTGGCGCGGGTCGGCGAGAACTGCTCCGCTCCCCTTAGCGCACTCTTCTTCCTTGAGAAAGGCTTGCAGAACCGCATCGAACCGATCGGCCCCTCAGAAGCAATCCAGCGCCTGTTGAGGAACATTCTGTTCTTCGCCGATGATCCTGAGCTGGTGAAACTGGTTTTTCAGTCGGCATGCGAGTTTGCAAGTTTGGTTCCCATCCGCCGCTTAGTATTCGTCCCTGACCAGCGAGTCTGGGACATAATACGTTAGGCACCACGTGACACGGGAGAATTCCGATGGCCGAAAGATACATTGCACGAAGCAAGGCGATTGCCGCCCGCATGGTGGGGGCCGAGATGATGGTGATGTCAGCCGTGGATTCCACTTTTTTCACCCTCAATGAAGTCGCTTCCACCATTTGGCAGGCAGCGGACGGCCGCACACCGCTGGCGGAAATCGTGGCCGGCAAAGTTTGCCAGGAATTCGACGTCGACCCGGAGCAGGCGCAGCGCGGAGCTAACCGCTTCGTCGACGAACTCTCGCAATACGGCATTCTGCTCGTATCAGATCAGCCACTAATCGAGACGGATTCTTCCCGGTCCACGGAGCGCCCATGAGCCTTATGGCCGAGATGAATCAAAAGGCTCTGAACTTGGGCTTGCCCATCAGCGTTCACCTCGACATTACGTACCGCTGCAACGAACGCTGCGTGCATTGCTATCTCGATCACGACGATCACGGCGAGATGACGACCGCGGAGATCATCGATGTGCTGGAACAGCTGGCCGATGCCGGAGTCTTTTTCCTTTCGATCAGCGGCGGTGAAGTTCTTATGCGCCGCGACTTTTTCGAAATCGTGGAACGGGCGCGGCAACTGTTGTTTAACGTAAAGGTGAAGACCAACGGGGTGATGATCCGCGAGAAGGAAGCTGCGAGACTTCGCCAGCTTGGGGTCGAGCAGGTGCAGATAAGTGTCTACTCGCATCGGCCGGAAGTTCACGATGCCATCACCAAACTGCCGGGGTCGCTGAAGCGAACTATCCGCGCGATTCGATTCTTGAAGCAGCAGGGACTGAAGGTCACTCTCGCCAATGTTCTAATGGCGGGCAATTTCTCCGACCAGCAAGGCGTGATCGACTTGGCGAAAGAGTTGGGAGTCGCCTATACGCTCGACCCCACCATCACGCCGAAAATGGACGGAGACAGATCCATTCTCGCGCTGCGAATTCCGGGATCCGTTCTCAAGCAGGTCTTCCATAACCAGGAACTCGTGGGCAACGTGGAAGAATTCTGCGCGCCTCCACCCGCCCCTGGCGAAGATGCGATGGACGGGTTCCCTTGCAGCGCGGGCCACACCGCCTGCTACATTTCTCCCTACGGCGATGTGTTTCCCTGCGTGCAATTTCCTCTGCCCAGCGGCAACGTGCGCCGGCAGAAGTTCATCGACATCTGGCAGCATTCTCCGGAATTGAAAGAGGTCCGCTCAATCCACGCCAGGGATCTTCCAACCTGTTCGACATGCTCCCATGTGGGAACGTGCACGCGCTGCCCCGGTTTGGCCTACATGGAAGGCAATATGCGCGGGCCGTCCACAGCGGACTGCGAAAAATCATTCCAGAGAACCGGCATCCCCTCGGCGAACATGCTGAATCGGGCGGCAGCGGCATATACGGGTCCACTGATCCAGATTCAGGCCCTGACAAGCTCACCCCTCGATTCCGCTTTTCCGAGATGAAGACGGATTGCTCATCGGCACTGATCGGATGGGTGAGAATGATCGAGCACATTGGACAGCTTAATAATTAGACACGAAGGCGGTCTAACTGTGGATAGGTTCAGAACTCCACGAAACCGGAACGCGGCCTTTTTTGCGAGGTGCGTCATGCTGCTGCTGGCGGCCCTCGGACTGGCTGCGGGCTTTACTGCATCGGCATCGGCGCAGGGCTTCGCCAGGCCAGATGGTTCGATCCCCGTGCCGATCGATTGGAGCTCACGCCACGTCATCTTTACCGGCGGCTACACGCCGGAGCAGATGGTGAAGACGTGGAACGAGCCGCGGGCTTATGCCCAGTGGCTTCTTCACGGGAATGCACCTGCCGATTCAGGCCTGTTACGCAGGCGGCTAAGGGCGTGGGAACCGGAAAGGCGGCGGCCAAGTCGCGACATGCGAAGGGACTGGGCCGTTTCGCTGGGTGCCGGCGGCGTCGCTCAAGGCATGTGGCCCGCCAAGTACTCCTTCAATGTGAACGCGACACCGAGTTGCACTTCCGATTTCATAGTATTCCCCATCAACGCATCGACCGGAAACACGCGCGCCAATGTGGTCGGCACTTTCAGCACCACTGCTGTGGCTGGCACGGGGACCGTAGAATTCACCGTGACTCCAACCGGGGGAACCGCGGTTTCCCTCAGCTTGACCGCCAGCACTACGACCAATACAGGAACAGATTTTGAGGTGTCCACAACCGCAGGCGCCGCGGGTGCGGCCAGCAACGCGACCAATCTAGCCACCGCGATCAATCGTAACCTCGGTGGCAGTGCCCTTGGCCGCATTGTGGCCACAGCCTCCACTGCCAACCACACCGTGACGGTATACGCCCTTACGCCCGGCACACGGGTAGCCCTGACCGTGCCTGCCACCGTAACCGGTTTATCCTGGGGCACCGTTACTACCGGGACGAACGGGGCTCAAGCCAACATCGTCGCCTTCAACCAGCTCTACAGCGGGTCGGGGACGCCGCTGTGTCTCACGAATCCGAAATTCATCTTTTCTTACGCTTCGGGCGTCGGACCAGTTGCCACCTCGCCTGGCCTCTCGGTCACTGGCGCAGAAGTTGCGTATGTGGAGAATGACCCGAACATCGGAGCGATTCTGCACGTGCTGACATTCGGCAGCGGCAGCACGGAGTACGGAACGAGCGCCGGTTGCACCGGCAACAACAACGGCGGGTCCACGTTGCCGACCTGCGCCACCAGTCCGGTGATCCCCGGCAGCACTTCGGGAAGCACCGCCACGGACGTCATGCTTCCATTGGGTTTAGTCGCCGCCAACGCGGCCACAGGAGTGGCTGGAGCGGCGGATAGCTTCTCATCGCCGTTCACCGACTATGCCAACGATACTACTTACGTCGGCGATAACAACGGCTACCTGTATGCGATCACACCCACGTTCAATGGAACGCCAGCATATGCGGGAAATTTTCCGGTGCATGTAAACGCCACCGCTCCTGTGTCAGATATCCCGACTAAGGTGACGGCGACCACAACGGTAGTGACGGTCACAGTGCCCAACTCGCTTAGCATAGGAGAGTTGATTACCATCGCGGGCGTAACCGCCAACGGCACCAACTGCAGTGCGGCTGACGCCGCTGCCATCAACGGAATACAAAGCCCTGTTACAGCGAGCACGACCCAGCTGACCTTCGACGCTGCGATACCCACCCCGACCGCAGGCGCCGGGTGCACTGTCACCGGTGCAACTGTCACCCAAGGGTCGAACTTCCTCTCATCCCCGGTGGTGGATGTAGGTAACACAGGCGATATTTTTATCGGCGATAGCAGTTCGAACTTTTACGAAATTTCTGCGACGGGTGTGACGGAAGCGACCCTGGCGCTTGGCGTCAGTGGGGGCACAAGCCAAGGGCTGATCAATGGCGGCATTCGCGATGGCGCCATTCTTGACTCGACGAACAGCGTAGGTTATGTCGTAAGCGCCTGCAGCCCCAATACCTCCGCGGCAAGCGGTGAGACTGACACCGGTACGGCGGGGAATACAGGCTTGGTCCAATTCAAGTTCACGAGCAACACTCTGACCACCGTTACCATCACTGGCCTTGACACCGGTGCGAACCAAAGCTGCACGGTCGCGGGCTTTCCCGTATACGCCCCCACCCCGGATAACCGCTACTTTACCCTGGGAATCGGCAGCGCCACCGAGGCGAACAACGGAGAGATAATTGGGGCGGCGTCCGGAACCGGCGGCCAACAGTTAAAACCCTTCTCATTCGTGAGTTCGGTCCTGCAACCAGCGCCCCTGGGGGAGCCTCAGACGGGCACTGCCCCTTCGGTCATCTCGCCCCTCACCGAGTTCTATAACGCTTCGGTGGGAGTGGACTACCTGTTCGAGGGCGTAAATGCCAATCCCACCGAACTGTATGCCTTCGCCCTGCCTAACCCGCTTGAAATTGCCCAAGGCGTCGCGCCCACTGCGCTGGCGACGAACACTACCGATGTCGCGGGTGGGACCAGCGGCATCATCGTGGACAATGATTCCACGGACACACAGGCATCGAGCATCTACTTCGGCACGCTGGCGACCTCAACCAGCATTTGTGGAACCCCAGCCGTGTACTGCGCGGTTAAGCTGACGCAGGCCGGGTTGGAGTAGGTCCGCTGCTCACTTGCCGTCCCCGGATCCGAAATTCAATCGCTCGCTAACTCATTGCAAAACCAGCTACTTTCGAAAGAGGCGGAGCTGTCCTCCCTGCCCCAGGATCGGGCTGGCGCCCGTAGGTCACCCCACGTCAGGTTGGCGCTAAGGCCGCTAAGTTACTGAAGTAAGGCCTGCCATTCCTAAACTGTGGGCGAAAATAAGAGCGTCATAATTCGAAATTTTTGAGGAGATACGATGCGAGGGTTCCGATTCTTTTGGTTCTGTGTGGCGGCAGGGCTCCTGCTGGGCGTTCCGCTTTCCGGGCAAGCCAGGATGGAGACGAACTCGTCGGCCGACGGGAGCCGCGAACAGACTCACCTGGGGTACCCGGAGGATTGGAGTTCGCGGCACCTGTTGATGCCGGGCACGCGAGCCGAGGAGGTGCTGGCGGCGGGAGCAGTCCACGACCCCCGCTATGTGTACAACATGGTGATGCGGCAAGTGGCGGTGGAAAGATCAAGGCGGAGAGAGCGCCTGCTGCCGCGCCACCTGTCGCACCAAACCAAGATCGACTGGGCGGTCTCACTCGAGAACGGGTACGTGCCCCAAAATCAATTTCCGGCGAAATACCAGTTCGACGTGGTCGCAGAGAACTGCAATTCTGATTACATTGTCTTTGGGCTGACCGTGACCGGGACTGGAACACAGGCGAACCTGGTGGGTATCAACAATCTTTACACAGGAGCCAGCCCGGCCTGCAACAGCGGATCGCCCTGGGTGGCATTCGCCTACAACACAGTTACACAGACGGGTGGGCAGATTAAGACATCACCCGCACTCTCGATCGACGGAACCAAGGTCGCGTTCGTGGAGAGCACGAGCACGGGCTCGTACTTCCACGTTTTGTATCTGCCGAATCCAATTCCGGCACCGCCGTCGCAGTCGGGTTCGGTGTTAAGTCCGCTGACTCCCACTTCGTGCACAACCCCGACGACGGTGGGCTGCATGACCACCCTCACGATCGAAACCAGCGCGACCAATTCGAATTCCTCACCGTGGGTGGACTACAGCACCGATACTGCTTACGTGGGCGCCGACAATGGCATGCTCTATAGGATCACGCCGGTATTCGGCGGCGGTGCGCCGGCGCTGGTGAACGACTCGGCCAACTGGCCCGTCACCGTCTCGAACAACAAGTACAACACGATATTGACTGCTCCGGTCGTCGATGATAATGCTGGCCTGATTTTCATCGGAGACGGAGAGGGATACCTGTATTCCGTAAAACTGGCCAGCCCGGCAAAGACCTACGCAGCACAGCAGACGATCGGCTGGGTATATGACGGAACCACCGACGGAAGCGGAAAGCCGGGGACGGGAGTCGTAGACCCACCGATTGCGGTCACCGACCCCGCCAACTCCACCACCGACCAGGTGTTTGCCTTTACTGGATGCAGCAGCGTTCAGGGCATCGGCGGAGCAGTTACGCAGGTTGCAGCAAACTTCACGACGGGCTCGCCGACCACAAGCAACACGGTGGACTTGGGATCGGCCAGCGGCGACGGGGACTGCACGGGAAAAAATGTTCACGCCGGGGCGTTTGATAACGCATTCTGGTTGAACGGGTCGACGTCGGGCCACCTGATCGCCTGTGGATTCGTGGAGTCAGGGGGGGTGCCGGCGGATCCCAAGATGTATCTCTTCCCCTTTGCCAGCCACGTCATTACCAGCACGGGCTCGACCACGTTTCAGATAAACACAACGAAGGGGGACGAGTGTTCGCCCTTGACTGAGTTTTACAACGGCATAACAGATCAATTGTTCTTCGGGGTAGGATCCACCGACGGATTTCTGGAGAGCTCGACGATTCTAGCCGGGTTGGCAACGCCGACTTGCACGAGTCTGCCGACCTCCAGTTGCGTGACCTCCCCGAGTGCCCTGGGAGGAACCAGCGGAATCGTAATCGACAACCAAATGTCGAACGGTGGGTCAAACATCTACTTCTCAACCCTGGCGGCGGGCTCCGTGAACGGCCAGAAGTGCAGCGTCTCCGGGGGAACAGCCAATCCCCACTGCGCCGTGAAGTTGACCCAGTCGGCGCTACAGTAAGTGTTTCGGAAACGCGGAGTCATTGATTTACGCCACTGGCGAGAAAGCCACCATCCACCGCCAGCAAAGTGCCAGTTACGAAGCTGGCAGCGTCTGATGCCAGAAAGACCGCCGCTCCAATCAACTCCTCGAGTTCGCCGAAGCGCTTCATCGGCGTGCGGATCAGCACTTCCTCCCCTCGCGGCGTACCCATCAACAACTTCTCGCTGAGAGCCGTGCGAAAGTAGCCCGGCGCTATCGCATTTACACAGACCCCATGCCGCGCCCACTCGATGGCCAGCGATTTTGTCAGCGAAGCTACACCAGCCTTGCTCGCGCAATACGCGGCAACCTCAAAAAGCGCAAGAAATGAGCCCATCGAAGCAATGTTGATGATGCGCCCATACTTGCGCTCGATCATGTGTCGTCCAAACACCTGGCACGCTCGCAACGTACCGGTCAGGTTCGTGTCGATGAGTTTGTCCCAGTCGGCCTCAGACAAATCCAGAGTGGGAGTCCGCTGGCTGAATCCAGCAGCGTTGATAAGTATGTCCACTTTTCCGAACGCCTGGACGGAAGCCTGCAGCAGTTTCTCCAGCGATCCACGGTCGGCCACGTCGCAAATCACACGCAGCGACCGGCGGCCCACGCGCTCGATTTCTTCCGCAATCGCGTTCACCAGCTCCATGCGGCGCGCGCTGGGCACCACATCAGCCCCGGCTTCGGCCAGCCCGCGGGCAAGTGTGCGGCCGATTCCAGAGCTGCCCCCAATCACAACCGCCACTTTACCGTCGAGATCGAGTTGCTTGTATCCCATGAGCCCTTCCAGTGTACCCAAGGTCTTAGATTTGGCGCACCAAGCCCTCATTCGTGGCCTGCGTGTTGCGTACCAGCAGCAAAACCAGAATCATGCCGGCGAAAGGCACCAGCCCCGCGATAATCACAATCGGATCGAAGGAATGACTGCCCGTCGCCTGGCGTGCATCGGAAAAATAGCCGATAAGTTTGAACGCCACAATCGTTCCAATTCCCGCACCGGTACCGCTGAACCCGCTTACCGACGCGACTGATTCGCTGTGAAACAAGTCAGACGGCAGCACATTCGCCATCGTCGTGAACCCCGCATAGGTAAATGTCGCAACCGCAAATAGGAACGCGATCAAGTAAAGATTGGTGGTGAAGATTGTAGGAATGAGCGCGGTCATGCCCACTCCGCCAACAACAATCAGCGCCTTACGCGCCGCGCCCAACGACCATCCGCGCTCGATCAAGTACCCGGACGCTCCTCCAGCGAAGAAGCTGCCAAGATCGGCGGCGATGAAAGGAATCCAGACCGCGATCAAGCCGCTCTTCAGCTCGATACCCTTCGCTACCAGGTAAATCGGAAACCATTCCGCGATGAAGAAATAAACTGGGTCGGTGGAGGTTTTTGCGATAATAACGCCCCAAGTCTGCGGCAGCTTCAGCAGATCACTCCACTGCGGCCGGGCTTTGCTTTGTTGATGTGCAGACTGACGTGCGGACTGATGCGCAGCCGATTCCTGTTTATCGGCAACGATCATTTCCAGTTCGGTCGGGCTGATGCGGCTATGCTCCTCCGGCGGGAAGTAGAGCCATCGCCAGAAAATCAACCACAGGAATCCGAGAATTCCCGGGATCATGAAAGCCGGGCGCCATCCCCAGCGAAAATAAATCTCCAGCACAATGAATGGAGCGACCGCTGCCCCAATCGATGAACCACTGTCAAACAGCGCAGTCGCAAGCGCGCGCTCGCGTTTGGGGAACCACTCCGACACCGCTTTGGTTGCGGCAGGCCAGTTCGCGGATTCTCCGGCACCCAACAAAAAGCGAAACGTAGCAAAACTGTAAAAGCCGCTGGCCAAAGACGTCAGCATCGAGACCGCCGAATACCAAATCACGGTGAGGGTGAGGCCGCGGCGCGTGCCGATGCGGTCCATGAGCCGCCCGAAGACGGTTTGTCCGATCGAGTAAGCTACCCGAAACGCGATTGCGATATTGGCGTAATCCGAGTTGGTCCAGTGGTAGTCGAGCTTGAGAAACGGCGCGAGCAGCGATAGCGTCTGCCGGTCAATATAGTTGATGACGGTGGAAGCAAACAGCAGGCCGCCGATCCACCAGCGCAACGAAGCAATCGGCTTCCTGGTGTACCCCATGTGTGATAGTTCTGAAATAGTTCGCGGACGCACGTCAGGAACTAACCATCACCTGCGATTCATCTCTGAGCGCATTCTGCAGACTCGGACTCAGCAGAGAAACCGAGGCCGGGTCGAGATAAACGGTCGCGTTGGCATGCGTGCGTAGAATCGAGGCGGGCGCCATCGGGCTAATCGTACCCTCAAGGCAAAGTTTAACTGCTTTTGCTTTGCGCGGACCCGGTACAACCGCCAGAATCTCCCGGGCCTTCAGAATCTGACGTGCCGACATTGAAATCGCGCGCTGCGGCACCTGCGAAATGTCGGCGAACCAGGCCTCGCCCACTTGCTGCTGCCGGCAAGCCTCATCGAGGTTCACGATAATGTAGGGTTCTTTCGTTTCAAAGTCGGCAGGTGGATCGTTGAATGCGATGTGCCCGTTCTCGCCGATCCCAAGAAACGCTATATCGATGGGCATCGATGCAAGTTCTTTGCCCACGCGCCGTACCACTTCTGAAGGATCGCCTGCATCGCCATCAAGCAGATGGTAGTGGGTAATTCCGGTCTTCCGCACCAACTGCTCCAGCAGCATCTTGCGAAAGCTTCCCGGATGCGTCACCGGCAGGCCGATGTATTCGTCGAGATGAAAAGCTTCCACTTTCGACCAGTTGATCCCCGTCGCCTTGGTCAAAGCATCCAGAAATTCCAGCTGCGACGCAGCTGTCGCAGCAATGATCCGCGCTTGACCACGCTCGGCGATCGCGCGGCGAATGGCCGCCGCCGCCTGCTCCGCGGCCGCCTGCCCCAACGAAACTCGATCACCGAATACTCTAATCAGCATGAAGAGTGCTCCGCTGGCACAAGATTGCGCCTCCGGGAGTGCCGCAATTATACAAAGAGCATGGCTAAATCGATGCCCACCCTTGAACCGGAGTTTCATTCCGTGAAAGCCGCCGCCATCGTGCATAGCAGAAGTCCGTCGATTTAATGTATGACTTTACGCGAGGACCGTGCTCAAATCTTCCGAAGGGTACACTATGAAAAGCAGCCTGCACTTTTTTCATCGATCCATTCTGAGCAAAACACCGAGCATGATCCTTCTGGTATCCGGTGCACTCGGATGCTCCCCAAAGGGGGCAGCGCAAACGGTTCTCGTCGATGCCACTCCCAGCCACATCGTAAACACGTTCAGCCCTCTGTACGCTCTGGGTTCCACCGTCGACCGCGTGCCGAGTAACGCCACTGACATGTTCTTCCGTCCCGATCAGATCAAGCAGGTTCTCTCCGCCGGATGGGGCGTCATCAGCTACCGCCAGAACACCGATTTATTTGTGCAGGCCTGGCACTGGAATCCCAGAGGCACGTGGAGCGATCCCGCCGGCAAAGGATACTTCACCGGTGATTCGACTCCGACGAACGAAATGATCCGCCACTCGTACGGCTATTCCCTCCGTCACCGCGGCTTCACGCGAAACGGAGGGTCGGAGTTCGACGGCTTCTCGCGCCTCGACGATGGAGACCTCGAGTCCTACTGGAAAAGCAATCCCTATCTCAGCAAAGAATTCACCGGCGAAGACGATTCACTGCATCCACAATGGGTCGTCATCGCTCTCGACAAGAAAGAAGACATCAACGCTATTCGCATCGCCTGGGCAGAGCCCTACGCGCAAGCCTACGAAGTGCAGTATTGGGTGGGCGACGGCGATGCTATGGATGATCAGGACAAAGGAATATGGAAACCGTTCGCATCAGGAAATGTGAACGATGGAGAGGGCCGCACCGTAACGCTGCGTCTGGATTCCTCTCCGGTGACCACGAAATTCGTGCGCGTACTGATGACACGCTCCTCGAACACCTGCGACACTCATGGTTCCAGCGATCGCAGAAATTGCGTCGGCTACGCCATCCGCGAGCTTTATCTCGGAACCATCGACGAGAAGAACGAATTCAAGGATATTCTTAAACACTCGCCCGATCAGAAACAAACGCTGACTCTCTGCTCCTCGGTCGATCCGTGGCACGAACCTTCCGATCTCTATCTAGCGCCAGACCGCATGGAATCAGGCGACCAGCCTGGCTTTGACCTGTTCTTCACCAGTGGAATTACTCGCGGCCTGCCTGCCATCGTCCCAGTAGCCATGTTGTACAGCACACCTGAAGACGCGGCCGCGCAAATGGCATACATCAAGGCGCGAGGTTATCCCGTGTCGTACATCGAGATGGGAGAGGAGCCTGACGGCCAATACATGCAGCCCGAGGACTATGCCACTTTGTATCTGCAATTCGCCGCAGCTCTCCACCGGGTCGACGCAAATTTCAAGCTGGGCGGACCAGTCTTCGAAGGCGTCACCGAGGACATCAAGGCCTGGCCCGATGCGCAAGGCCGCACTTCCTGGCTCGGTCGCTTTCTCGACTATCTGAAGGCTCACGGCCGCCTGCAGGATCTCGCGTTCATGTCGTTCGAACACTATCCCTACGACGGGTGCGAAACGCCCTGGGAAAATCTTTATCAGGAACCAGAGTTGATCACTCACATCATGAAAGTCTGGCGCGACGACGGCTTGCCTCCGGGCATCCCGCTGCTCGACACCGAAACCAATGACCACGGTGGCGAGGCCGCAGTCGATATCTTCGGCGCGCTATGGCTGGCCGACTCTTTCGGAGGATTTCTAACCGCAGGCGGGCAATCGACGCACTACTATCACGATCTGTCCTACTCACCACCTCATCCCAACTGTGCGAACAGCTGGGGAACCTATCACATGTTCATGGTCGACGACCATTACCAGATCGAAAGCAAGACGTCCCAATTTTTCGGCGCGCAGCTCATCACGCAGGAGTGGGCCGAACCCAAAGACGCACAGCATAAGCTCTACGCCGCTTCCAGCGACGTGAAAGATTCCGACGGGCACGTTCTGGTGACGGCCTATCCTCTGCAACGCCCCGATGGCCAATGGTCTGTCATGTTGGTCAACAAAGATCACGACCACTCTCATCCCGTGCGGCTGGTATTCCATGACGCAGTCAGCAACCGCGACAGATTCTTCGCAGGGCCGGTAGCGATGATTACGTTCGGCAAAGCCCAATACCAGTGGCACGCCGCCCGGAAGAAAGGTTATGCCGATCCCGACGGTCCACCGGCTTCGTCACAGCTTAAAGGTGGTGAGAATGCCGTCTACGATTTGCCCGCTGCTTCTCTGACCGTGCTCCGTGGAAAATTGCGGTCCACCGGGGATTCCGGCGGCAAATGATTCTTAATGGCAGTCTTTTCGGACGGCGATGAGCGAAACCTGCTCGAGATCAGGGTAGTGCCCATCTTTGTCGGGGGTACGTTCGGCTGGTGCGATCTGCTGGACGGTCGTCCGCGCCGGCAGTTTGCCGTGGAAATATTTGACATATACGTCGTCGAATTCCGCAGTGTCCGCCAAATTGTCGAGGTAAACGCTCGTGGAGACAACCTGGCAGAAATCCATACCGGCTTCTTCAAGATTGTCCATCTGATTGCGCATCGTTTGCCGGAGCTGGACGGCTGCCGTCGAGGTATAAACTCCGCCGTTCGCACCCGGGATAAAACCACTCTTCGCCGAACAGTACAGTGTATCGCCTGCAAACACGCAGGGGCTTGCCGTGGGGCTGGGAGGCATGTTCCTAGGCCGCACAGCCCGCCGCTCCTTCAAGTCGCGAACCGCCACGCCTGTGTATTCGATCTGCGCTCCGCCGGGTAGGCTCGTTACCTCGATCGTGGCGCGTGCCGGAGTGTTGCCGAACTCAAATCGGCTCGCATAATGTTGGTTCATGACTCGCGCCGGGAAGTTCGCAGTCAGGTACGGATTGACGAAAACCATGTGACCGAGGTCGAGTCCCGCGGCTTCGACGACCGCCTTCATGCGATCGAGCGCGAAGTCTACCTGCACCGCCGGATCGTCAGAAGCCTTGTCGCCTGCGGAGGCGATGGCAGGCATCGCGGAAACGAACAAGCGATCATGAGTGAGGATGCCGGGCGAAAATGGTTCGTCCGATTTGTAACCCGGCGGAGAAACGGCGCGCCGTTCCGAGAGATCGCGCACCGCGACCGCATTGATCGCAATGGCAGGATCAGGAAGCGCGGCAACGCCGAGCACCGCCCGAGCCGGTGGAACCTTCCCAACAAACTCGCTGTAAACACGATTCATTTCTTCGTATTGATGAATGTCGGTGAGATAGACGGTGGTGTAGACCACGTGATCCATCGTCAATCCCAAACTCTCAACCACCGCCTTCAGGTTATTGAGGGCCTGCCGAATTTGCGCCGCGAAGGTCGCGGATAATTCACCATCTGCGCCGCGCGGCCCTTGAGCGGAAATGTAGATGTAGTCTCCCGCATCCACATTGGAGGAACTGGCGCGACGAGCCTCATCAGATTGCTGCGGAAGCCCCCCTGCCTGTGCTTGCAAGCTGATGGCGGGGCACAGAAACAATCCAATCAGGAACGTTTTCATCGAGCTTTTCAAAAATATTCGAAACATGAGTGAGTGCTGGCCTGACTGAGGCTCTATGCGGCCGGCTTTCCTTTTTGCGCTGCTCCCAGAACGCTGCGCAGTCGTTGTCCTACGATGATTTCTTCGCCGGGCTGAATCGTCATCGAAACCAGTTCGATGTGGGTAGCTCCCGGCCGCTCTTTGCGGGTCGGATTGGGTCTGCCTTCGCGCACCGCTGTTACCAGGCTCGGATTATCCGCCCCGAGCACTTCGATGACCGGATCGCCCGCACGCAGAGCCTGTACGCAATCGGCAATGGTGAATCCCCAAGCCTTCTGATCCCACGAGACTTTCAGCGTGGGATAACGGTTCCCATCATCCGGGATATAGATACTTGTCTCTACCCCCGGCACCGTATCCACCAGCTTCCTGATGTTATCCACCCGCTCGTTCCACTCGCGGTAGAGTTTCTTTTCGTCCAGACTCAGCCAGGTCTCAAGAGCGGTTAGGCAGCCGATCATTTCTTCTTTCCCAACTTTCATCGGACGGCACACGGCCCCTTCACGCGGACTGGAATTCATGATGGCAGCTTCGATGAGATCCTTTCGGCCGAGAAGTACTCCGCTGCACTGCGGCCCGCGCAATCCCTTCCCCCCGGAAAATGTGTAGAGGTCAATTCCCATGCGAGCGTAGAGCTTGGCATTATCAGCCGGAGGAATCCCGGCCGCATCGTCGAGCAGCAGCGGCACCTTATGATCTTTCGCGATCGCAAGTTCCTTCTGCAACTCATCGCCAAGGTGCGTTGTGTAGATCATGACGGTGTGCTCATTGATGGCATTGGCAAGTTCTTGCGGCGAGAAGGTCAGCACTAGCTTCGCACCGGTCAGCCGGATCGCGCTGTCAAAGGCGCTTCGGCCGCCGGACATGATCACTTCATTTTTCAGGCCGGTCGTGTCGGGAAGTTGCCAGATTAATTTGTCATCAGTGCCAGCCATGCAGCCTGCGGTGGCAACCGCCATGGCACCAGCCGCGCCCGAGGTGATCATCCCAGACTCAGCGCCGGTGAGTTCCGCCAACCGCCGCCCGATGCCATGCTGTAAATCGATTACGTTTACGAAATACTTTGCCGCTTCGAGCTGGGCCTCTCGAACTTCGGGAAACTCGAGAGAGCCGCTGAGGTAGGTCCACGTGCCTCGGCAATTGATAACAGTCTTGACGCCCAGGCGGCTGTAGCAATTTTGCCGCGGATCTTTGCCAACTGCCGTGGCGGCCTTGGCGTAAAGATCCGCAACGGCGATCTGGCTCAGCAGCGGGGCCGCTGCCGCCCATTTCATAAATGACCGCCGGCTAGGTTTCATGGCATACATTTCGACACCTCCAGGATTAATTGGCTATGATTCACCAGCTACTCTTCGTCTTCATGCAATGGGACGCGCGCTCGAACCGCTAAAATATATGCCTTCGTCCCCGGCTTGTTTTGATTGTAAAAGCCAACGGTACAGTTGGGACGAAAGTAATAAGCGTCTCCCGCCTTGGCGGGATACCGGCCCTCGACACCGTCCCTACCACTGCCGGCAACCATTTCGCCCTCGCCATCGATCACCAGATAAATTTCTTCCGCCGCCTCGTGATGGTGGGGCCAGTTCGTGCCTCCAGGCGCAAAGTCCATCCAGAAAAAACTGTCCATCACGTACGCTTCGTCAATCAGGTCACGCTTTCCAGAGTGCAGGCCAACTAAAAGTTTGTACAAAACCGAATTGGGGTGACCGCTGACAGTTTCCTCTTTGGCATCCCCCAGGTTCGCAATCTTCGGGTGCGCAAACGGGGCGCCGATCGAAATCGATTTCGGAATCTTGAACCCCATCACCATCACGTGCAGCGGCTGATCGCCGTTGTTCGAAATCGAATGTTTCGCTCCCGGCGGCAAGTAGGTGAAGTCATGCAGGCGCACAGGCTGAACCTGATCTTCGTAGTGCAGCAACCCGATACCTTCCACCACAAAATAGATCTCCTCCTGCCGGTCGTAGGTCACGGTCTCGCAATTTCCGTGAGCATCCACCGCGACTTCTCCGAAACGAGCGACGGTTTGTAAAGATCGATTATCCTTGTCGCCTTCGCCGAAGATTGGACGGTAGTGGCAGGTTTTAGAAGCAAGATCGGACTTCGCCTCCGCCAGCTCGGGAACGTAGCGATGCAACCATGTGGGATCGACGGGATGTTCTTGTGCCTGAAGGCCCAGAGTGAACACAAGAGGGACCAGAAGAGAGAACAGCAGCAGTTTCTTCAACGCTCCGGATCTAACCGCAGATCTCGTTCCCGCCCAGCCTTTAATCCCGCGCATGAGGCTCCTCATCGTTATCTCCCGAGTGCGCCTCGCGCAAAATATAACTGACGAGATCGTCAAGCTCAGTTCCGCTGAGCCGATGCCCGTAATCCTCAGGCATAGGATCCTCAGCCTTCCGCTGCACCGAGACCAGGCTGGACTTCATGAGCAGATAAAACCGCCCGTCTCCATCCTGCAATTGCAAAGAGGCGTTATCTTCATTCCGAATCATGCCGGAGAACTTGCGTCCATCCCGCCCAACCACGATCGCGGTCTCTTGCTGTTCTCCGCTCGGCCTAAGAATCGCGTCGCGAATCTCATTTCCCGGATGATCTCGCGCAAATCCTGCCATGTCCCGAGCGACGAACTGATCTCGGCCTCCAATCTCATGACAGGTTGAACATCGCGCCTTCCCGAAGAAAAGATCCTTGCCCCGCGCAGGGTCTCCGGGCGCAGAGTCCGCAGCAGACTTGCCTTGCAGAAAGCGAATATAGGCAACGACCGCCTCACCACCTTCCCGACCAAGGCTCGGGAAGCCCGGCATTCCTTCTTCCTGAATCCCATCGTGAATCAAACCGAGGAGCGACTCTTCCGAGAGAGCCTTCACTGCGGGATGCCGGATAATATCCGGCGCGTGCTCACCGCCGAGCCCGTCAAGTCCATGGCAAGTCGCGCATTTCGCCTCGAAGATGTTCTTTCCACCGTCAGGCTTCGGCGGGGGAGTTGGCCCTTCGCTGCTCGGGTTCTGGCAAAGGATGTTGCTGGCCGCGCCAAAGAAGATCAGCACCAATCCAAACGTGAGAACGATTCGCCAAGTTCCACTCCGTGAAAACAGCTTCGTGGGGATCGGTGACATCGGACGGTGAACCTGATATACCACAGAATCTGGTGGACGCAAATCAAATTATTTCGTTTGCTTGGCTTTCATTTCGTTCCGTGAAAACGGGTATTTTATCCAAGAACAGCTGCACAACTGGTGTTGTTCAAGCGCGAATTCCATTCATTCATCGGACATGTATTATGGCAGCGCGGATCCAGGAAGAGGACACGATGCGGCGCGGCGCAATAATTTTGCTGCTTTGGTTGTTAAACCTGAACCTTGCACCTGCCCAGACTAAAGCTGAGCCGAGCCCGCCGAGTTCGTCGTGTCGTGTCGAGGCCGCGAATTACAAGGGTTGGAGCGCGCAGGAGCTTTCCAACCGCTGGCTCAAACTGGAAGTCGTACCGCAAAATGGCGGAAGACTGATGCAGGTGATTTTCAACGGGCATCCTTTCCTCTTCGTGAATCCCAAATACGAAGGAAAGTACTTGCCGCCGGATCCATCGCACTGGTTTAACTACGGGGGCGACAAGCTCTGGCTCCTGCCCGAGGGAAATGACAACGAGCAGGAGTGGGTGGGCAACTCCGATTTGCTCGACGACGGCCCGTACGACTTTCGAAAGGTTTCGGAGGGCCAGGAATGCGAAATCGAGTTGATCGGCCCCGCCGATCCGCAGACTGGGATTCAGATCCGGCGCACGATTCGCCTGGACGCCAACTCCCCGCGAATTCGCTTTCATGCGACCATGCAAAACAAAACCGGGCACGTCATCGAATGGTCTATGCAATCCGTTTCGCAGTACAACACTGCAGATTCGTCCACGCCCGCGAGGCGCAACCAAAATTTCTGGACCTTCACTCCCGCGAATCCGACCAGCAGCTATCTGAACCGCTACCACGTTCGTTTCGGGCCAGCAGAGAATCCAGCTGTCTCTGTTCGGGACGATGGTCTCTTCGCTCTACACTATGCGCACCTCGCGGCGGAACTGTGGCTCGACTCGACGCCGGGCTGGCTGGCGGTGGTGGATGGCGACAGCCGCTATGCCATGGTTGAACGTTTCCGCTACGAAAAAAACGAAATCTATCCCGGCAAGGCATCAGTTATCTTTTGGATGAACGGCCCCGAGACGAGATTGAATTCCGAGGGAGAGCCTTCCCTCACTTCAAGCGGCGACGGAGTTCCTTATTATCTGGAGGCCGAGATCAACAGCCCGCTCGTCGAGTTGCGGCCCGAGGAGACTCGCGACCTCGACACAGAGTGGTTTCCCACCCGCGCGGGAAGCGAATTCCATGGCGCAGCGGATGCGGGCATCGTGGTGCGTCCTCTCCAGGCCACTCGTCTCGCAACTGGCCACATCCGGCTCTCGGGTTCCTTCGGAGTATTTTTCGCGGGACGCTTGGTCGCGCACCTTTACGACGAACACGGCGCCAGCGTGGGAACTATGCCTCTCATCCAGGTCGTCCCCACAGACCTCGTCCAGCTGGATACAGAACTAGCCTCTCCCTCAAAGTCCTCCCGCATCTCCATTCATCTCGAAGACGCGCAGGGGCTCGACTGTGGCGCTCTTCAGGAAGTTCAAGTGGGCGCGCCTGAAAATCACTAACATGAAATCATTCAGGAAGGAATTCACCGTGGCCACGCTGGCCGCCTTCAGCGTGTTCTGCTCCTCGGCGGCATCCCAGCAGAGAAAACAACCCGGCCACGCTCCAGTTGTTGCCGACGTCAATGTGAGCCCGGCAGATCTGCTGACGCAGCCTCCCGCGGCCAACTGGACTTCCTATAACGGCGACTACACCGGCCGCCGCTACAGCGCCCTGCACCAGATCACCGCAGCCAATGTCGCCCGACTCCGCGCGGCCTGGATCTTCCATTCTTCGAACTCCGAGCGGCTCGAGGTAACGCCCGTGGTCGTGAGAGGAATAATGTACGTCACCTCAGCCAACGATGCATGGGCCCTCGATGCGCGCACCGGCCGGACTATCTGGCATCACCAGCGGCCAGTGAGTTCAGACTTGCTCGACGACGCGGCAGCTCACAAGAACCGCGGCGTTGGAGTCTGGCGAAACTCCGTCTACATGGAAACCGACGACGCCCACCTGCTTTGCCTCGACGCACGCTCGGGAAGCCTGTTATGGGATGTGATGTACGCAGACAAAGCGAAACAATACGGCGCAACCAGCGCTCCGCTGATTGTAAAAGACGAAGTGATCGTAGGAACCTCCGGCGGCGACTCCGGCGTGCGCGGTTTTGTGGCTGCTTACGATGCCGCGACCGGCAACTTGAAATGGCGCTTCTGGACCATCCCCGCGCCGGGCGAGTTCGGCTCATCCAGTTGGCCAGGCGATTCCTATCTCCACGGCGGCGCTACGACGTGGATGCCCGGAACCTATGACGCGAAACTCGATACGCTCTATTGGACGACAAGCAACGCGGCTCCCGATTTCGCAGGCGCCTCCCGTCCCGGCGACGACCTCTACACCGCCTGCGTCCTCGCTCTGAATCCAAGTACAGGTGCGTTGAAATGGTACTTCCAGTTCACTCCGCACGATCTGTACGACTACGACGCCAATGAAACGCCAGTGCTGGTGAGTGCCAAAGTTGATGGCCGAATGCGTGATTTGCTGGTGCAGGCCAATCGCAACGGATTTCTTTATGTTCTCGACCGCGCCAACGGAAGGTTTCTCAAGGCGACACCATTCGTGAAAAAGCTGGACTGGGCCGAAGGAATTGATGCCTCCGGCCGTCCCATACTGTCAGGGAAAATACCCAGCACGGAGGGTACGCAGATCTGTCCGAGCATCGACGGAGCTACAAATTGGTTTTCGCCTTCCTACAATCCTGCTAGCGGTTTGTTCTACGTAATGGCGCTGGAGAGTTGCAGCGTCTTCTTCGCGCATCCGCAACCCTTTGCCCAAGGTCAGACTTTTTACGACACCGGTACGAAGCTTGCATCCGACGACCATGCTCAGAAGGTTCTTGTGGCATACTCCGTGCCCGAGGGAAAGATCGTTTGGCGCTATCCCCAAGTCGGAAAAGGTAATTCCTGGGGAGGGACGCTGACCACGGCGGGTGACTTGGTGTTTTTCGGCAACGACGCCGGAGCTTTCGAAGCGGTTGAGGCGCGGACCGGCCACTCGCTCTGGCAATTCAACACCGGCCAGAACTTTCGCGGTTCACCGATGAGCTACGCGGTCGACGGAGTCCAGTACGTGGCCATCGCCGCAGGCAGCGATGTGATCAGCTTCGCGCTTCCTCAAGAGTGAACTGACCCGTCACAATCCCGGAATCCAACGGACCGCATTGTCATGAAATATTTTCTGTAGCACCGGCCGGGGCAGGCTTAGGCCACGCACCTGCTTGCCTTCCACGGTAAGCGTCTCGCCGGTCGCCAGAAATTTCCAGTCACGCGCATAAGTCGACCGCCACTCGGTCAACGCATCCGCAACCTCGGCGTCCGCGTGTAAATCGAGATCGGTGCCGTACAGAACGCGGTCCTGATACTTGATCAGAAAAGCGGTCACTTTTTCCGGCGGCATCAACATGAGGTATTCCATCCTCGCCGCGGTATCGATAGCAAAATTCGGATATTTGTCCAGATGCCTGGCGATGTTGTCTAGATCGCGCTCCATGCTGCCCAGATGAACTCCCACCATGCGCAGCTTCGGATTCTCAGCCAGCACGTGATCGCGGGCTTCCAGAATCTTCTGCTTGGATGGAAACCCGGGCCGGTTGGCCACGTACCATTGCGGATTTTCCTGGTAGTAGGACCAGGACGGATCGGCCGCATCCGGTGGCCCCCAGGCTACATCGGGCTCGGCCAAGTGGGTCATCAGCGTCTTGCCATGAGCCGCGATGTCTTGGTAGATCGGCTCGAACTTCGGATCATCAGCCATGACGTATTGGCCGCTACTATCTTTGATTTCCATTCCGACGTTCTTCCAGACCTTGACTGCGACCGCTCCCTGCGCGAAGTCGCGGTCGATCTGCCGGATGGCATCGGCACTGAAGGAAGGACTATTAAACTTGTAGGGGTCGAAGGTTGTACACAGGGCGACGTGGCCGTGGCTCGACCGCACCAGCACCATCGCGTCATCAATCTGCGGCTGCAACTGTTTGCGATGAGGATTCGTGTCGTCCACCACAAGAATATTCATCAGCTTCAGGTTCAGCTGTTCGAGCATCTTCTGAAATGCGGGGTCGACCTTGAAAACATGAACGTGCACGTCGATGGGATCGATCGCCGCGAACGCGCGGAGAGCCGCTGCGTCATCGCCCGATTTCGCGGCAGCAGACGCAGGTGGCGCTTGAGCCGCGGAAGACAGCGCGACCGAAAGAATTAATATGACGCGAGCGATGGTCTCTGCCGCACCTGTCATGGAAAGCGCCGCTAGAAGTAAAACTTCAGCGCAAACTGAATGAACCGCGGGTCGTGTGCGGCTTGGGCGAAGCCGAACGCGCAATTGGAGTTTGAGTTGCCGTTCGGACATCCCGTCTCTGCCGCCGTTTCATCCAACCCGTGCTGTGTCGCGACATTTGTATTAAAGCTGCCGGGGTTGTCGAACTCCGGATCGTAATGATTGAAAGCATTGAAGAACTCCGCCCGGAACTCGAGCCGCTTTTCTTCGCTGATGGGAAAAAACTTGAAGATAGAAATATCCCAGTTCTGTACGCCTGGCCCCTGAATAATGTTTCGGCCTGCGTCGCCGAACGATCCGATGATTGTGTTCGTCGCAAAAGCACAGGTGTTAAACAGCGTTCCCGGTACACATGGGCGGCCATTGGGATTTCCGACCACGTTAGGCCGCGATGCGCTGGCAACTTCCCCGCCTCCATCAGAGGTGGAGAGGTTGGTCGCAATGTCGGTGGGGGTATACCAGTTTCCAGTCGATGCGATCGTGATGCCTGCAACCTGCCAATTGCCGATGATCTGGTTCCAAACGCCGGAAGCGCTCCCCCCGAACGCTTTATTTTTGCCGAAGGGTAGATCATAGGCATAGCTCAAGACAAACCGTTGACGAACGTCAAAATCCGCATTTCCGTATTCAAGAAGGGGATCGTTCTGCAGGCGGAAGTCGCCCGCATTCTGCGATCCCAGGCTGGCGCTCGAAGCGTCATCCAGGGCGTGGCTCCACGTATAGGCCAGCTGAAATTGCAGGCCGTGAGTGGGGCGTTTCTCGAAACGGACCTGCAGAGAGTTGTAGTTGGAGACGTCATTCGAGCGAAACGTCGCAATCGAGGTGTCAAACACGGGATCGCAGTTATTGGCATCCGTGGCGTTGAGGAGGTCGCAAGTAGAACCGGGCGGAAGGCCTGGTGCCACCGCGTTAGCGGGTCGCCGCGGGGCAGTCGGGCAACTCAGTAGGCCGCCATAATTTGCGATGCACAGCGCTGCATACTGTGGGAGGGTCGCAAGCGCTGCTTCATTGCCGTTATAAAAGCCAAACAGTTTCAGGCCACGCGAGCCCGCGTAGGAAACATCCAGCATTGTGTCGGCGGGCATTTGATATTGCAGGCCAAAGTGCCATTGCTGGTTATAGGGGGTCCGCAGGTTGGGCTGGATGGAATAAAGTTCAGGCGAGTTTGGGTCGGAGAGCGCATTCGCTGGAAATCCGTTTGCCAAAGTGTTCGAGTTGGTAGGGCCACCGGTAGGGACCGTATTCAGCTGGCGCTCGGAGCAATTGAGCGGGTTGTTCAATGGGAAGCCGGGCTCGTAGATCGGATTGGCAGCCAGACTCCCGCATGGCGCCGAAAATGACTCCGAGGAGAAGAATGGAGGATTGAACCCCGGGCTGGGATTGGAGTACGGCCCGTTCTCCTGCCCGCCGTAGAAAATCCCATAGCCACCACGAACGACGACTTTGTCCATGGCTCGGTAAGCAAAGCCGATGCGCGGCGCGAAATTATTCAGGTCAGGACTGATCAGTCCGCGGGTGCCGTGCGTTATAGGTATGCTGGCTCCGAGCGTTGGCGTGAGTTGTTCATTCTGTCCGCTGGGAACAAGCAAAGAATTCGGGCCGAAAACAAAGGTCCCCTCATCGTTATTGTGCTCCTTAACCGTGCTGAAGACCTCATAGCGCAGGCCAAGATTAACAGTCAGGCGGTCATTGGCCTTCCAGTCGTCCTGGGTGAAGCCCGCGTAGATTTGCCGACGATAATCAATGTTGTGCAGGCTTGTAATCCCGCCGCCGTCGGCAACGCCCAACAGCATGGTCGCGAAAGAACTGCCGCCCGTTCCCGGTGCAGCGGGGTTGTCAGTGAAGTCGTTGCCAAAGGTCAGAGAGCCGCGCGCTTCGGCAGGTTGGAAGATGGTGAACTGTTCTATACGCACTTCAGTACCGAACTTCAGCGAGTGGCGTCCTCGGATCCAGGTCAGGTTGTCGGTGAGAACAAAACTGTTCTGTTTCTCAATCGAGGGCAGATAGGTAGAGCTTCCGATGCCAGCTGTCCCATCGCCGAAGGTGATGTTCGGCAAACCGCCGTTGTCTGGACCATACGGGACGTTAGGAAAGTCTAGTTGCGCACTGATATTCTCGTTGGAGTTGATCTGATAGCGGTGGGAATTAATCCGGTTGTACCCGAGCCGGAATTCATTGATCACAGTAGGCCTAAAAAGGTGAACTTCGCTTAGAGCCACGCTGCGGTAAGAATTATCCTCAGTACCGTCGAAGAACCCGCCGCCATCCAGCAGATTGTCGAAAGGCGGAGGAATGAAACTGGGCTGGTTTTCGTAACTAAATCGGCCGAAGGCATTGTCCTTATCGTTGATTTTGTGATCGATGCGGACGTCGAAGTTGTTGCGGCTTTCCTGGCGATGCGGGTCGGAAAGAAAGTTGTTGCCTTGAATTGTGGTATTTGGAGCTGGCCAATACGTTGACAGCGTGGCTGCAAGCGGATCAACCGAGGGAAATATATTGGTTGGAAACCCGCCGCTGTAGCCCCCAATTGGGATGCCGCAAAGACCGGTTATCGGACTTGGGGTTGTGGTCGCGACCTGCGTAAGACGTGTGTTGAATATTTCGCCGGCGTAAGTCGGCTGTCCATTGCAGTCCGTACCCGTGACGACAGAAGTGTCGAGGAAACTGGAGAAATTCCCGGCAATCATCTGCGGCGTGGGGATCAACTCCAAAAAGGGCGTTGCCTGCCGGATCCGCAATCCCTCATAGTCGCCAAAAAAGAAGGTGCGGTTCTTAATAATCGGACCGCCCAAGGTGGCGCCGAACTGATTCTGCTTGTACGGCTGACGGCCAAATGCATCAAACGCATTGCGCGCATCGAGTTTCTCGTTCCTGATGAATTCGTACAGGTCGCCATGGAAGCCGTTCGTTCCCGACTTGATCGACGCGTTCAGAATGGCTCCGTTTCCCCGCCCGAACTCCGCACTATAAGCGTTGGTCTGCACTTTGAACTCGGCAATGGCATCGACCGAAGGCTGGATGACGAAGGCGGTTTCATTCAGCAGATCAGCCAGGTTTGAATTGTTATCAACCCCATCCAGCAGAAAGTTGTTCTGCTCCGATCGCGCCCCACCCGCGCTGAATCCATAACTGGCGTTAATTCGCGAACCCGGTTCAGCAGGAGCAACTCCCGCGCTCAGCTGCGCCAATTGCGCAAAGTTTCGGCCGTTCAGCGGAAGAGTCGTGGCCGTCTGACCGTTCACCACATCTCCGAGTTCGGAGGTCTCGGTTTGCAGTTGTGGTCCCTCTGACGTTATCGTCATCACCTCATGAATGCTGCCCACCTGCAGCGTAATGTCAACCTCGGGGTGCTCCTGAATATTTACCACGATCGGTCCTACAACCGTCTTCTTGAACCCTTCTTTCTCGGTGGTGACGCTATAGTTTCCAATCTTGAGCGGACTCGCGACGTACTCTCCTTGCGAGCTGGTTGTGACCACGACTTCAGTGCCACGATCCACGTCTTTCACGGTCACCTTGGCGCCAGGAATTACAGCTCCTGCAGAATCACGCACAACTCCTGCGATTCCCCCGCTGTCTTTCTGGCCAACGGCCTTCGCCGGCAACAACGTGGCGGCTAGAAGGACAGCAAGGACAAATGGCAATAGGCTCCGACCGCTTCTTTTCATGGTCCACCGCCTCCTGATGTTCCGAGCCAGCTTGCGTTTAATTTCTCTTTCTTTGCTGGTCTTTCGTTTTCAAACCACGCAACGATCACCGATCATGTGCCCGTTTGTCAATCATTTTGTTTGCATCCGACCGATTGCTTGCTCCGATCGATATTCCACCTCCCGGAGGCGTAGTCAGGGCGGGCTCTAACATCCCGATCCCACGACAGGCCCTCGAAGACGCGCCGGACTCGGAGCCGCGCCTCACCTGGCCGGTTCGTAGCGCTTGATGCTTTGCGGATCAAAGACGGTGGGCATATGGCCCGAGATCCGCACCTGGAAGTGATCTTCCCCATTAAGCCCGGTCAGGCCAGTGGCTGTGAGATGTACGTTGTATTCACCCGGCTCGGTATAGGCATGATTCACCTCAGAGCCCTCGACGGTAACACCGTCGCCGAAATCCCATCGATAGGAGAGCACTGCAGCTCCGCCACTGCCGTGAGCCGCAAACCTCAGAGTGGCTCCCGCGTTTCCTTCAGTTGAATGGTCCGTGGCCACGCTGGGAGCAACCGCCGGGATGTGAGCATCAACTATTTTCAATACTCGTACCGAATGAGGTGGTTGATGAAAAACCAAAACTCCGGCGGCGGGAGCAGGCATTTCCTGATTGTCGAGAATATCTGTAACTGTGTACTGGCCCGTCGAGGGCAATCCCGCGATTGTGAGATCGATCGAGTGATCCCGCTCCTTGTCGGTCCAGTTAAAGACGGTGAGAATGCTTTGCCGGTCTTCCTCTTTGAGGAAGAAGATGCTCGGCTGCTCGTCCTCGGCTGCGAAATTCATCAGATCCAGTGGAATCGACGCTCGTCCCAGACGAATCATCTGAATCAGTTCCTGATTCTGAATCAGCGCCAGACGCTCAGGGGCGTTTGACAACGTCGGAAGATCGTCTCCGATTTCGAACATCCCGCCGGAAACAGCAGCGAGTGCAATCGAGACTTTGGCCTCATCCAAAGTAGCCGCCTTCGTGCTGCCGTGCCATGACTGATCGGGAACGGTTTGCGTCGATACTGTAAAGGCATCAGGATCAGCCACATAAAAATTCCGATTCATGTAGTAGCGCGCAGCAATTCCCGGCGCCGCCTCTTTACTAGCGCTGTACGTGTGCCCGGTATCGAGCGAGGTCCGGCCATAATCCACATAACCGACAGGGTTGAGCATGACGCTCCCGTCTTTATCCAAATAGACATCGTCCCCAACCGTCTCGCGGATAATCCCCAGTCCTATCCTCTGGGCTTCCATCGCCGTTGTGCCCGGCTTGTAGAAGAAGCCCTCGATCGCGCTGTCGTCCATGAAATCCATCTTGATGTAGCGGATGCCCCACTCCTTCACCAGAGTCGAATAAGTCTTGCGCAGATAGTCCTGCGCACCGGGGTTTGTAGTGTCGAGCATGAACAACTGATCTTTGCCATGTGTTACCGTGCCGGCGTGAATCGGCTGGCCTTTTGCGTTCTTCACCAGCCAATCCGGATGTTTCTCATAGACCCACGACCGCACCGATACCTCAAACGGAGCCGTCCAGATCGCCGGAACCAGCCCCAGGCCGCGCACATCGTACTCGAGCGAACCGACACCGTGAGGAAAGTGAGTCGCATTCGGAGTGATGTATTCGCCTCGCGCGTATTGGTAGCCTTCGTCCATGTGGAAGATGTCATAGCCGAGCGCTTTCAGATGTTCCGCTTCCCACTGGGCATTGGTTAGAGCCGCTCCCTCAGTCAACCCGAAGTAATACGCCGTCCAACTCCACCACCCCATCAAAGGCGGCGCCGAAATTCTCGCGTGATGAATCTGTCGAATCAACGAACCGTAAGTTTCCAGCTGCCCGTGGTAGTCCGTATTCAGACTGAACAGCACCCGCTCCGAGGAAAGCTCCGCGCCTGGCGCAACCGGCAAGCTCAATTGCACCTGATCCTCCGCCGAGGAATGCTCAAGAGAATTTTCCTTCTCCAGTTCGGTTGTCCCAGTCGAATCGACCTCGTAGGCTACGGGATGAGCTGCATTGCCTGAAGATGCGAGGTGAAGCCGCAAAATGGTAAGAAACCGCTCTGAAGTAAGCGCCCCCAGAAACAAGCTCTCGTGGCTTTTGCGATTGTAGATAAGCTGACTGCCGACGGCACGATGCATCTGCTGCTCGGCATCCGCAAAATTGCGGATGACAATACCGGGCCGGTCCTCGCTGAAACTATCGGAAAGAACTCGATTCTCGAGCACTGGTCCTCCCAGATCGATAATTGATCCCTCCATCACATCCACCGAACGAATGCTCTCGACGTGAATGGCCTTCCCCGTCGTATTCCGAACCGTGACCTGGATATCGCCGAAAGGCTCGGTCGCGTAACCGCGCAGGTGATAAATCAGATCCGGTTGCCCGCTTAACCCCGTGTAAGTGACTTGCCAGTCCGTGGCTTCTCCCAGATATCCCTGACCTTGCGAATGCTCGACGGCGTGCTTCGGATAATCAGCCGCATGAAGCCAATGTCCGTCCACCTCAGCCCCCACTCCCGCTCGCAGAGCAGGTGAGTTCGACTCGGGCAGCGCAATCGTATATCGGCCGTCTACCGGGTTCACGGCGATTTTCAAAGCTTGGCCTTGCAAAGCATGGTCTGCGCCAGACGATTGCGCTTGGACCACGCCGCTGCCGACTAGCAACAGAACTGCCGTAAACCTGACCGCGGTCACTCCTATTTGCCTGATCCCGCGACTGATCATCGAATCCTCGATCATCGAATCCTCCTTAGAGTTTGAAAAGCATTGCGGCCATTCGCCCCTGACAACTGGAGCACCTGGAGATCAGGGAAGAATAGGCTTGATGCCCGTGATCTCGCAAAAATCGACTAACGCCGGATAAAGATCTTCGCCGTAGCCGAGGCACGCATATTCATTCGTCCAATGTTGGAGCAATATCTCGATATTGCAGTGTGCGGTTACAAAACCATGAGGCCAGAATGGAATGCCGCATTCGTTGAGCCGCTTTTCTACCTGATCCGGTGTGGGCTCGAAAATGCTCGCTCGCGTGATGACCATCTCGAACGCACCGTTCACTCTGCCCAGTCGCGCCAACACCCCTTCTCCCACTTTGCAAATCAATTTCACAGAAAGGCCACCGGCTTCCCCTTCAGTCGGGATCCCGTGCTCCGAAAATCCAGCCGGACCGAGCTTGCCGGCCAACGAAGGCGGACAAGCCCCATCCCCGATGATCTTGATTTCCTTCGTCTTTTTATCAATGTGCTGCAAGTCGCCGTAATACACCCTCTCTTTGCTCAACTTGGTGAGCAGCAAAACAGTTAAAGCAGTATTGAAATCGCCTAGAGTAGAAGTGCCGACCCCATCTTCCAGCATCATGCTCTGCGCAAAGCAGCTGGCAGAGTAATCGCCTGCAAGTCCGGGAAAAGACTGAATCGTGTAGAAATCAAACTTTTCTTTCGCAACCAGCTTTCTTAATGCCAGATACAGACGCATCGAACGCTCGGTCACTGCGTTTCGCTCCGGCGGCTTGCCAAACAGCTGCTTCAACCTGGGCTGAAGTTCATCCAGTTCGCTCGTCGAGATCGCTTCAGCAGCCTGCTTCAATTCTGTAGTGTCGCGGGAGTCGATATCGATGCCAAACATTCGCATCCACTGCGAAGGGTCGGCAGCGCCGCAGGTTTGTCCCATCCCGCGCCCGCCAAATGTGCCGATGGTCGACATGTTCAAGAAGTTCTTCATATAAGACGCCCGCGCATAGCTGAGGATTTTGCCAACAGTGTCGGGCTCCTCAAGGCCTCCATATACAAATTTGTGCGCAACGCCGATTTCGAGCAAACCTCCGTGCAGCACCAACCCGCCAACGGGCCGCCAGCCTTGAGACCCGGGATGCGTCCACACGAGCAAGCCCTTCCCACTGCCGCAATAATCGCGAATCGCCCCGACCAGATGCGCTGCCCAGACCCATGTCCCAGAAAATAGAACGACCGCGTCGATGGCGTCGTCGCATTTCATTTTCCTGAATGCAGCCCGAGCTTCGGCTTTGCTGGCGATCACAATGTCATCCTCAATAACCTTCAGACCCGCCGCAACCAGCGCACTCTTAGCGCGCCGAACCAAGGCGTCATCAATGAACGGAGTGCCCATTGGGTCTTTCAGCCCATCTTTGTGAACCCCAAAAACTATGAATCCGATTGTGGCCTGCATCACCGTTCCTCCCTCGCTTCTTGCCGTCTCAGTTTGTGATCGCCGTAAGCGTCGAACGCAATCGGCGGTATTGTTTTACCTGTTGCTCGTAGGCTGCCGCAATCGCACTGTTTGGAGAAACGACAGAAACCTCGCGGACTACGACATCCACAGCCTCCCGCAAGCTCCCGTATTCTCCCGCTGCGACTCCTGCAAGAACGGCCCCGCCCAGGCACACCGCCTCCGGACTCTTCATTACATGCAGGCGCCGGCCCGACAACGCCGCACGCAACTGCAGGCCAAGAACTGACCGCGAACCTCCGCCAGTAACATAAATATCCCGAAACTCTCCCACTGCATTTGCGAGAATCGCAGTCATCTGTGACAGCTCGCAAGCCAGTCCTTCGAGAATGCCTTTGTAAATCTGGCTGCGGGTAGTGTTCGCGCTCAGGCCGGAAATAATTCCGCGGGCATGCGGATTGAATTCAGGGTTGCACGTCCCGATCAGATTGGGAGTAATGCAAAGTCCCGTCGGACCTTCTGGTGCGCCGCGTTCCAGCGCAGCAAAGTGGATCGACTCCGCATCAAATGCATCCGAGCCTTCCTCAGAAACGCCTTCGCCGCACGCCCCACCATACAGCAGATCGTGAAACCACTTCATCATGATTCCCGACGGAAAATAAGCCAGCGTGACGAACTTGTCTGGAACCACATGACAATAAGAGTTGAGTGACGCCGCCAGCGCCGCATCCGTCAAGCTGGGTTGATCAGAAGCGGCGGTCAGGCATTCATAAGTTCCCATCGAGTCGGCCACGCGGCCGGCCTCAATCGCGCCCACGCCCAAAGCACCGCTGGGTTGATCGTGCCCTCCCATCACCACCATGGTTCCAGACAAGAGACCGAGTTGACTCGCAGCGGCCGCGTCCAATTTTCCTGCTATCGTTCCAGCCGGCACAGCCTCCGGCAGGCACTCCGCATTTATCTCTGCAGCTGCAAGAATTTCCTGCGACCACTGGCGCCGCTGTATATCAAATGCCAGATAACGCGAGGCCAGCGAATAATCGATATACGCGGGCAGTCCGAGCCGCGAAAGTAAATAACCAATCACACTAACGAATCGAACGGAGGATGCGAACATTTCCGGACGGTGCTTCCGCAACCAAAGAATCTTTGGCACCGGATACATGGGATGAGCCACCAGCCCGGTAATTTCAAAAAGCCGCTTTCTCCCCAACAACTTTTCGAGCCGCACCGTTTCTTGCGTAGCTCGATTGTCCTGGTTGAGAACCGCCGGAGCGATCGCCTCATTACGTCCATTGACCGGCACGAAAGTTTCGCCGTGCGAACTGAAGCATAGCGCTCGAACCGGATCAGAAAGATTCATGGATACCGCATGGGAACAGGCGCACACCGCCCGCCAAAAAAGCTCGGCATCCATCTCTGCCTGCGAAGGCGCAGGGAACTCGGGTGAGTACGCACAGGTGTGCTGCGCGAGTATCTCGCCCGTCACGGCAAACGCCACCGCTTTGCATCGACTCGAACCGATATCAACGGCAAGCAGACTCATGATGGGTTTTCGACCCCTGCTGCTTTAGCGCGAAAGGCATTTCACCCAGACCGCCGAGACACATCACGACGATCGGCGCGGTTCACAGAAAGTTGTCGGCAGCGACTGAAAGCTTCCGGCCCCGCGCTCCGGATTCGACCACATCAATCTTTCTTTTAACAACGGAAACTCTGCCAACACCGCGAAATGTCTCCGGCACTTCAAACATCAAAATCAGAAACCGGACCTGCGCCTTGGACTTGGCCGGAAGCCAGCGATAGGTTGATTCTCCAAACAGCGGACCCTGCGCGATGGTTTCGCGCCGCGGAATGGCGAACGGAGTTGTGCTGAACTCGAGCCCGCGGCAGAACGTTTTTCCCAGCCACGGTGTTTGGGTCCGATTGTATCGTTCTTCCCAATTGCCCACCCAGGGGAAGTCTGCCCGTCGAAACGCATACACGACAAGAAGCTTCAGCCGCGGATTGCAGGCCGCAATAAAACCAATCTCCAGTTTCGGATTCAGCAATTGTGCAGTGTAGTGTCCGAACCGCAGCGCCGGTGTAGTGCGCAAGTTCATCCGCCCGCGATTTCTTGTCGGCGCGTTCGGCCAGTCAAATTCGGCGTCCGGCTTAAGAAAACATCGCGAGCTGTAGCTCGCCGGCGAAACCTTCGCGCGCGTCGCCGACATGTCAAACCAGGTGACGCCCGCTTCCAGAAACGGCGGCCCGAAGGTGACATGCTCGTTCCACGAAATCGGCCGATCGTAAGCGCTCAGGTTGATCGCCTCTTCTTCGCAATAAACCACCGGATTCACGCGGTCAAGGGTCACCTTCCTGATGAACCGGATCTGAGCCTCGGGAAGCGTCACCCCATATTCCAATTGCGGCCTCGGCGACCGCGCCTGCTTCTCGATTTTCCACCTCAGCGCAGGCGCTTCTCCGTGAGTCGTAAGACCCGCTGCGGTTTCTTCTGGCGAGGGCGGACCGAAGTGATCAAAGCTGAGGCTATGTCCCGCGATGCCAGCCAGCAACCTGCCATCCGGTGCAGACCCATACCTGCGCGCATGTTTCGCCGCCGTGTACTCGAATGGATCGATCGTCGTCCAGGACGGCCGCCACAGCGGGTTCACTCCGGAGCACGCATTCAGATTCAATTCGCAGATATGCCCTCCGCCCTCGAGAGCAGAGACATGTCCCCAATCAGCCCGCAGACGGAATCCAGTGCGGCCATCCATCACATTTCTGCTGCGCACAGCTGACCGCACATCCGAATCTGCTGTCATCATTTAGCGATCGCTTGAAATTCTGCGTCCACGCTCATCACAAACAGACTCAATTTATCCCGCAAGCCGCAGCTTGTCACCTACTTGTTCTAATATGTCCTCGCCCATGAAGACCGAACCGCAACCCCAACTGACGCGCGTCTTCGGTTTACTTCATGCCACAGCTCTGAACATCTCCAACATGGTCGGGATCGGGCCCTTCATTACCATCCCACTATTGATGGCGTCCATGGGCGGCCCACAAGCCATGCTGGGCTGGGTAACCGGCGCGTTCATCGTGATTTCCGACGGCCTGATATGGAGCGAACTAGGCGCGGCGCTGCCCGGCTCCGGCGGCAGCTATCATTTTCTTCGCGAAGCCTACGGCCATCAAAGTTGGGGCCGCCTCATGGCTTTCCTTTTCATCTGGCAATTCGTTCTCAGCGGTCCGCTAGAAATCGCATCCGGAATGATTGGATTCGGAAACTATTCGTCCTACCTCTGGCCAAGCTTGACCGCTAGAGGCCAGCAATACGTCGCCGTGGCCGCAGGATTAGCCGCTCTGTTCCTGCTCTGCCGGCAGATGACGTTCCTGAGGAAGGCCACCATCACGGTTTGGATTGGCACAGTGCTTGCCATGGTCACGGTTATCGTCACCGGTTTTTTCCACTTCAACGCCCACCGCGCATTCGATTTTCCTCCGGGAGCGATGGCCTTCAATCGCGGCTTCGTGCTTGGATTGGGCGGTGCGACCCTGATCGCCGTGTACAACTATCTGGGATATTACGACGTGTGCTACATCGGCGATGAAGTGCAGAATCCATCTTACGTAGTCCCGCGATCGATTTTGTATTCGCTTGCAGTCTGCTGCGTAGGATATCTGGCGCTCCACCTCGCCTTGATCGGAGTGGTGCCGTGGCGCGAAGGAATTCATTCCAACTTCATCGTTTCCGATTTCATGGAGCATCTCTACGGCAGAGGCGCCGCCATCATAGTCACCATCTTCGTCCTCTGGTCGGCCTTCGGCGCCGTGTTTGCGCTTCTTCTGGGTTATTCGCGAATTCCTTATGCGGCGGCCATTGACGGCTATTTCTTCCGCCCCTTCGCGCAACTGCATCCCACGAAAAACTATCCCCAGGTTTCGCTGCTGGTTCTCGGCGCGGTGTCGATCGCCTGCGCCTTCCTGAAGCTTGATCAGCTCGTCAGCGCCTTAATCACCACCAGAATCCTCGTGCAATTTCTCGGACAGCTGTTCGCTATCCCACTGTTGCGGCGAAAGTTTCCCGACAGCGCGCGTCCGTACAAAATGTGGTTTTATCCCATTCCCATGGTCATTGCTTTCTTTGGATGGGGATACGTTTTTCTCACCTCGGGCTGGCTCTACATCAAAATCGGTTTATTGACGCTATTCACCGGCGTTTTGGTTTTCTTCATCTGGGCGAAGTGGAAATCTACCTGGCCGTTCAACAACGAAAGGATTTTATGATCCGGCATACTCTTTGTGGCTTTCTCTCGATGGCCTCCGTGCTAATCCTGGTCGCGGGCTGTCTCGGCTCTTCCGATCCGTCAAAGGCTTCTCCGGTGGAGCTTTCCATCGAGGGCCTTTCTGTGGCTGTTCAGCCGAGCGACGGCACGTACGAACTTCGCCGCGGAAACGATGGACGCACCATCCTGCACGCCCGAGTAGCGGCGGAGATCGATCACAAATGGGTTAAATCGACAGATTATCCGCAACACAAAATATCTCAATCGAATTTTGAAGATGTTCTCGGACACGGCAAGAAAATTACCGTCACTTCGTCCGGACTTCCGAATATCCCGGATCTCGCATACACGCTAGAGATCTACGAAGGAAGGGCTTTCGGCGCAATCGGAGCCGAAGTACAGAATCACACCGGCAAGCCATTGACAATCCAAAGTATCCGAAGCGTCGAGTCGATCGGAAACGACAGAATCGACCTCGGCGGCCCGCAGAGCGCCGACCGCATTCTCTCCGATAGCTTCAGCGAAGACTGGCCGCCGTTGCAGATTTACGATCTAGGAAAAGCCCCTCAGGGCATGCACCGCGCCGTAGGTAGCCAGGTCATCTACAACAGAGAGAGCAAGCAGAGTTGTTTCTTCGGCGCCCTGACCTCCAACCGCTTCCTCACCATCATTCATCTGCAAACGCAATCTCCTTCGCCGAACGCGCCCACCATCGCGTCCTACACAGTCGATTCGGCTGGAACCACCGAGATACAAGCAACCGATCCTGAATCCGGCCTGCGCGAAGGGCCTGCGGAAAATCTGATCGAACTAAACGTTCCCCTCGCTCCAGGTGAATCGATAACCTCGGAGCGTGTGATGTTCGCTGCCGGAAGTAACTATTATTCGCAACTCGAGAACTACGGCGAAGCGATTCGGGACCTGCATCACGCCCGCGTCACCTCCGATAACCTGCTGGGATGGTGGAGCTGGACAGCCTTCTACACTAAGATCACGCAAGGCACGGCGCTCACCAACGCGCAGTGGCTGGCTGAGCACTTGAAACCGCTGGGCTATAACTATTTTCATTTTGACCTCGGCTACGGATACTCGCGCGGAGAATATGCCACGCCCAATGCCTCGCAATTTCCTCGCGGCATGTGGGATCTGACTCGCCGCATTTCCCGCCTGGGGTTAAATATAGGAGTTTGGACTGCTCCCTTTGAAGTCGGCGAGCGCGCGTGGGTTTACGAGCATCACAAAGACTGGCTGGTGCACAACGCCCACGGCGACCCAATTTCGATTGGAGACGCCGAAGAGGTGAAGGGCGAGCGCCTGTTCGTCCTCGACGTCACTAACCCCGACGCGCAGGAATATCTTCGCCAGACTTATCGAACGCTGGTCCGCGAATGGGGCGCGCACTACATCAAGCTCGACTTCATGGACAATACCGCTATCGAAGGCTATTACCATCGCCCAAGTACAACCGCTCTTGAAGCGCAGCGCATCGGTCTCGAGATCATCCGCAAAACCGTCGGCGATGACGTGCTGCTCGATAAAGATGGCAGTCCAATGTTGAACCCGGTCGGTCTGGTGGATGAGGGCCGCATATCTCAGGACACAGGTCACGCATTCCAGCGCAGCAAGGAAGCCGCACCGGGCATAGCGGCGCGTTATTACATGCATCGCAATTTCTTCGTCACTGACCCCGACGCGTTCACCGTCTCCCGTCAACTCCTGGAAGAACGAACTATCGAAGCCCCAGTTACTCTAAATGAAGCCCAGGTCTCGATCGCGCTGGCCGCAGTCTCGGGAGGAATGTTCGAAATCGGCGACGACCTCCCGACCTTAGGGAGCGATCCAGAACGCTTGGCCCTGGTCAAGAATCCTGATTTGCTCGCGATGGCACGACTCGGGCGTGCTGCGGTGCCTCTCGATCTGATGACATACGCCGATAAAGAAAAGCAACCAAGCGTCTTTCTTTTGCGCGAAGATCAGCGTCAATCGATCATGGCCGTTTTTAACTGGACAGACCAGCCAAGTTCTCGCACTTTCTCCTTTTCCGACTTGAAGCTCCCGGCGGGCCATTCTTACGAATTAATTGATTCATTCGCGCCTGACCAGCCGTTGGCAATAAACCACGAAACGCTTCGCCTCGAGAACCAGCCCGCACACTCGGTCAAGCTAATCAAAATCATTGATGGGTCGATCCCAGCGACAGCGCCTTCGATTGCCTTCAAGGTGCCGTCGCAAGCGAAAATTGGAGAAGAGGTCGAGTTCTCCAGCGCAGCGTCGAAAGATGGGGTCCCCGCACTCGCCTATCATTGGGATTTCGGTGATGGAGTGACCGCCGATGGCTCGACCCTCACTCACGCCTATACCGCCGGGGGAAGCTACACGGTACGCTTCACAGCCGAGAGCCTCGACGGCAAATCCGCAGAAAAGACGTTTTCGATCGAGGTCAGGGGAACGATGAATCTTTCCCCTCCCCGGCGTTGCCTCGATCCGCGTGAATAGATCCGCGTAAATAAAAGACAGCCGAAGCCGCAAGTATCACAGATGTCGAAAGCTCCATCACCAATTCGAATCGAAGCAGTAGCAAACTTCCGCCTGCGGAGTCATCACCTATCGAACCATCGCGCACAAAAACAAGATGTGGTCACCATCTGCCGCGATGTATGCGGCGTGCAGGCGCAGGTAATGTCGGCCGCCTATCTTCAGCTATGGACGCGCAATCATTCCGTTACGCGCACGGAAATCGAAAGCGCACTCTGGAAGACGCGCACTCTAGTCAAGACATCCCTCATGCGCCAGACCCTGCATCTCATTCCCACCGACGAATTCCCCCTCTACATCGCCGCGCTCAGGCCAACCCGCTTCGCTCAGGCAATGCGCGTCATGGAGAGATGTGGTATTACACGCGAAGAGAGCGAAGCACTCATCCCATTGATCATGCAGACTCTCTCTGCGGGTCCACTGAGCAGGCCGGCGATCGCTGCCGCCATTCGTCCCAAAGCGAGCAAGCAAGTGCGTTTCTGGATGGAAAACTCCTGGAGCCTGGTTCGTCTCCCGGTGGCTGAGGGCCTGATCTGTTACGGCCGCGGTGAGGGCAACGCAATCGTTTTCATCCGCACGGACCATTGGCTGCCGAAACTGAAGCATGAGCGCATGTCTGCGACGGAAGCCCAATGCACTCTCCTCCGAAAATATCTCCATGCCTACGGCCCAGCGACCCTGGCCGACTTTTCGCACTGGGCTGGCATCCCCATGCAAGAAGTAAGACCGCTGCGGGCCTTGCTCGAACCCGAACTGGCAGAGATTCCCGACGACAAGAAGAATCGTTTCCTGCTTCGCGAAGATGTGGCGGCTTTAAGCGGTCGCCCCTCCTCAAACCCCTCAATTCGCTTGCTTCCCAATTTCGATTCCTACCTGCTCGCCCATCGCGAAAAAGACCACCTGCTAAGCGCGCAGCACTACAAGCGCGTCTACCGCAACCAGGGCTGGATCTCCCCCGTAGTGTTGATCAATGGCGCGATCGCAGGCGTCTGGTCTCACAAATTTCAGAACAAGAAGTTGCTCGTGAATATCGAGCCATTCGGTAAACTCTCGAAGGCCCAGCGAGCCGGAATCGAGCGCGAAGCCGCCAGTCTGGCTCTCTTCTTCGAAACCGAACTTAACCTGAAATTCTCCTGAGAATGCTGCCCTCGACCGATCCCCAGATTTGCTTTTGCTGCCACGGCATATGAGGATATCTATGCATGATCGTGAACTTCGCCGAGCGGGCGCACAACCACAACTGGGAACTCGACCCGGTCACCCGATCGCTGCTCGACACCGATTTCTACAAGCTGCTGATGCTGCAGTTCATCTGGAAGCATTACCCGAAAACACGGGTCCAGTTCACGCTGTACAACCGCTCTGCCGGCGGTCCCGTCGACACCTTCGCCCACGAAGAACTCATCGAGCAACTCGATCACGCCAGAGAAATGCGCTTCCGCAGGTCCGAACTGGTCTGGCTCGCAGGCAACACCTTCTACGGCCGCCGCGGAATTTTTGAGCCCGCTTTCCTCGAATGGCTGGAGCGCGACTTCCGCCTGTCAGACTATGAACTCTCCGTAAAAGACGGCCGCTTTCATCTAACGTTCGACGGCCTCTGGACCGACACCACCATGTGGGAGCTCTATTCGCTCTCCATCATCAGCGAGCTGCGCACTCGGGCGAATCTGAAAAAGCTGAGCGAATTCGGTCTCGACATCCTCTACGCCCGCGCGAAGACCAAGCTCTGGAGCAAAATTGAACGCCTTCGCGGAGTTCCCAATCTCACCGTCGCAGACTTCGGTACCCGCCGCCGTCACAGCTTCCTCTGGCAGGAATACGTGGTCGAAGCCATGGCGGCGAATCTCGGCGCCGGCTTCACCGGAACCTCGAACGCTTTCCTCGCGCACAAACACGATCTCGAAGCCATCGGAACCAATGCCCACGAGATTCCCATGGTGCTCGCCGCACTGGCGCCGCCCGATGATGATGAAGCCCTGAAAGCCTCTCAGTATCAGGTCCTCGAGATGTGGCAGAAAACCTACGACGGTGCGCTGCGCATCATGCTCCCCGATACGTTCGGAACCACGCAATTCCTCGAGGGCGCTCCCGACTGGGCCGCCGATTGGACCGGCCAGCGCATCGACAGCAAAGATCCCTACATTGCCGGCGATGAATATATCGCCTGGCTCAAAAATCGCGGCCGCGATCCGCAGAACAAACTGATCATCGCCTCCGACGCACTCGATGTCGACGACATCCTGGGCCTGCATGCCTACTTCGGCGGAACTCTGCGAAACGGAACCACAGTCAACGATGTCCGCAGCGCAGCCGACTTCGATGATCGCCGCAAGTGGACTCCCGGCCGCCGCATTCGCTTCAGCGCCGGCTGGGGCACCCTGCTCACCAACGATTTTCGCGGCTGCGATCCCACCGGCAACGGTGGCTTCGATCCCATCAGCCTCATCAGCAAAGTCTCCAGCGTCGAAGGCCGTCCAGCCGTGAAGCTTTCCGATAATTATGCCAAGGCGCTCGGCCCACCTGTGGAAATCGAACGCTACCGCCGCGTGTTCGGCACGGTCGGGGTAAGTAACATCCCAGTAGTTGCGTAAAGTATTGGCCTGTAAGGAGTTATGGAAGCGGGTGAAGTCCACGGTTTTCTCTTTAGTAATGGCACGACGGAGCCATATACGAGTTGGCAGCTCTACGCTACTCTGTTCTTGAGCAGCACTTGGGGGAGGGCTGATCAACAGACGTCCCAAGACTCTAACCGAGTCTGGGACGTTTTGTTTTGCGCTGAAATCGAGACAAACCCCGGTCCCGCGCACCTCAATTTTCTTCGTAGAAGTGTTGGCCGCACCCCTATGACACGGGTCTCGACATTCATGCGGCACGAGTCAGCGCTGGCGGCACCACGATCTCAACCAGTCCTGTCGCTACGTCATACACTAGGCCCGATATAAGCCACTTGCCCGGCAACGCCGGAATCGCCCGCAGCGCAGCAACGTCGACGGCAACCGCAGCGCGGGGATCGGTAACCGCCTTTTTCTTGAGTTCCCCTTCCTGTATTTGAAAATAGTGCGTCAGCATAGTGGGATCGCCAGCAAGGCGAGTCATTCCGCAATCGGTGTGCTGAAGTACGATGATGTGGAACTCACCGCCACCTCCAGGAATCTCTCCGGCAACTTCTCCGATTCGCCCGAGTAGCCCCAACTGCTCCAACAACCCCGGAGTAATTCGACCGCCGATGTTACGGATGACGACGGCCTCGCCTGGCTTAATTCCAAGCACGTGAGCCGGATCCACGCGCGGATCAGCGCAAGCGATGATGATTGCCTTTACGTTCGGCAGTGCCCGCGGAAGCCAGGGCATAAGTGTCCCTGCAGCAGACTGCCGTGCGGCGAAATCTTTATTGCGTTCTAACATAGAGTCAAGACTATTCATGTGGCTTCTCCTTGAAAGATGTTGGGTGACAGTTTGCTCAAAACAGTTTCGTCGAGCCGGAAATTTATGCGCCGGTCAGACCCGTATCAGATTAGTTTGATGGCGTGCGGAGTCGCCTCGACCCTCCCACCAGACCCAGTCGTTAATCCGGATCGCTCCATCCCTCCGCTGGCTTCGGTGGAAATCCACAGGTCGTTGTGACATCTGACCTTGTGCCGTGCCCACTGGGTGCGCGATGATAATCGATGGCGTGTCAGGTGGCAGAAGCCAACCCGTTCTAGGTTCCTTGACATCCGCATGGCAGAGGGATAACTCCCGTGAATGCAATATTTTGTGAACCCGTCGCTGATTCAAAGGGATTTAGCGAAGGCAGGCTTGCCTAAGTCCTTTGAATGGAATATTTTGCGAGCAAGTTATTTACTTTCAATATTTTAGCCAGGTTCAATGGAGACGAGGAACATGTAACTTACTGATTCCAGATATTTTACCGAAGATCGATCTGTGTTTTTTTTGATCTGGATCGCCAAGGACCTCTATCCGATCCCCATCTCTCTCTGAATCTGCTCCAGCGACACGCCTTTCGTCTCCGGCACCATGGTCATAACCCAGAGAAGCTGCAGCACCATCATCCCGGCAAAGAACGAGAAAACATATCCGATCGGGAAATCGGAGACCACCTTCGGAAAGAAAGTAGTGAGCAAAGCAGCAAAGATCCAATGCGTTCCGCAGCCGACGCTCTGTCCCTCCGCGCGATGACGATTGGGAAATATCTCGGAGATAAACACCCAAATCACCGCTCCCTGGCCCACCGCATGCGCAGCGATGAAGGCGAAGATGCAAGCCGGCACGATCACGTAGTGACCGGTGAAGAAAGCCCACGCCACCAGGCCCAGCGAAGTGATGTAGCCGACCGAGCCGATATAAAGAAGAGTGCGCCGGCCCAGCCGGTCAATCAGCCAGAGTCCGACAAAAGTGAACACTAGATTCGTGATGCCGATGCCAATCGATTGCAGCAGCGCAGCTTTCGCGCCAAGGCCGGTCAATTCAAAGATGCGCGGCGCGAAATACAAAATCGCATTGATGCCCGACATCTGATTGAAGAAGGCAATCAGGATGGCAAGCAGGATTGGCTTACGAAGCCGCTTCGTCCAGAAATGTCCGGACGACGATTTTTGTTCCGACGCAGCCGCAGCTGCAATCTCGTCAGCCTCGGCCGCAATCTGCGTGTTCGAAGCCCCGGGCTCGATGCGTTGCAGCACCGCAAGAGCAGACTCGCGATCGTCCTTCCGGCTAAGCAGCCAGCGCGGACTTTCGGGCAGTCCAAAACACAATGCAGCATAGATCAGCGATGGAAACGCAGCCACGCCGAGCATCCAGCGCCAAGCATTGTCGCCGATGCCAGCCAATAGAGCATTCGATACGTAGGCGATCAAAATGCCGAAAACAATGTTGAACTGGAACATGCCCGCAAGCAGGCCGCGATGCTTGGGCGGTGCAATCTCCGAGATGTACATCGGCGCCACCACGGTCGAGATACCGATCCCCAGTCCACCGATTACTCGCGCGATAATGAAGACGGTGACGTTCGGCGCCAGACCTGAGCCCACAGCACCGACTAAATACAGAATGCCGATCCACAGCAGCGTAGCCTTGCGTCCGAAGCGGTCAGCGGGCCAGCCCCCGAGCAGGGCGCCTATGACGGTGCCGTAAAGAGCCGAAGCCATGGCAATGCCATGCAGCCCGGGACTCAGACCCCAAAGCGCTTGAATTGTTTTTTCGGCGCCGGAAATAACCACCGTGTCGAAACCGAAAAGAAATCCCGCCAGCGCAGACGTAAGCGACCAGAAGAAGATGCGGCCATTCATATGTGGGTGGAACGCTGCTTACCAAAACGAAGGCGCAACTCCAATCGTGATCAAGTCTGAGAACTCAGAAACTGAGAACTGAGAACTGAGAACTGAGAACTGGTTCACCCCTTGGTCAGCGGATATCCCTTCTCCCGCCAGTCACGGATTCCGCCGTCCATCGAAATCACGTTGGTGTAGCCCATCTTCTGCAGATTGTCAGCGGCCAGCGCCGAGCGGAATCCGCCGCCGCAATAAAGCACAATCTCCGCTCCGAGATCAGGCACACGCCCTTCGATGTCGCGCTCGATAATGCCCTTACCCAGATGGATCGCGCCGGGCACATGATCCTTGGCAAATTCGCTCTCTTCCCGCACGTCCACCAGAATGAACTTCTCGCCGCCATCCAGCCTCTTCTTCACTTCCTCGACATTGGTTTCGCGAACGCGTGTCTTGGCGTCGTCCACAATCTTCAGAAAGCGTGGAGGATGTTGGTGGGCCATAAGCTCCTTCTCCCAGTCAGGCGCAAACATCCTACCAAGTGTTGCCGGATTGTGCATTCGCGGGTTCGTCGGATTCTCGGTTAGCATGAATGGGTGAAAGCGAACGCGACCGCCTCGGAAGACCGGCTTGGCCCGCGCCTTGTCGAAGCTGGGATATTGTTCGCGGTCGCGCGCCGCGGAGCTGATTCGCGCCGGACGTGTAACGCTGAACGGGCGAGTCAGTCGCAATCCGGAGGCGCCCGTTTCCAGGATACGCCATCAAATTGCAGTGGATGGGAAAGTGGCCGAACCTCAGGCGAAAATCTATCTCATGCTGAACAAGTCTCGCGGCGTGGTAACGACGGCGTCGGACGAGAAGGGCCGTGAAACCGTATACGCATCATTGAACGCGAAGCTCGCACGGAAGAAAGATTCAGCTCCAAACGAACCCGCCCTGGGTTGCCCCGGTCGGCCGATTGGACAAACCCAGCGAGGGCTTGCTGCTGCTGACCAACGATTCCGAGTGGGGCGCCCGCATCGCCTCACCAGAAACGCATTTGGACAAAACCTATCATGTGCAACTGGGGACGATCACCGATGAAGAATTTATCGAGGCGCTGGTTCGCGGAGTGAAAACAAAAGACGGAGAAGTGTTACGGGCGAAGCAGGCTCGCCGTTTGCGCGCGGGACAGAAAAACTGCTGGCTTGAAATTGTGCTTGATGAAGGCAAAAATCGTCATATCCGCCGCATGATCGAGACTTTGGGTGTCGAAGTGTTACGGCTGGTTCGCGTAGCCATCGGGCCGCTGCAACTGGGCGATCTCGCCGAAGGGTGAACACCGTTCGCTCACGCGCGACGAAAAGCGGATGCTCGACCGCTCTATCCTCGATCACGCCATTCGAGACCGCTCATGAGCGACCTAACCTTCTTTTCCGCCGTTTCCATGGCCGAGCAAATTCGGAAAAGGAAAATCTCTCCGGTCGAACTCGTCGACGCCCACCTGAAACAAATTGAAAAACTAAATCCAAAACTAAACGCATTTGTTCACGTCGACGCGGAACGTGCGCGGCGGGCGGCTCGGGCGGCTGAGGCCGAGGTGATGCCCAGGAAAAAGCTTGGCCCGCTACACGGCGTCCCCATCAGCATCAAGAGCTCCATCGGCGTGGCGGGGCTGCGCTGTGAGTCGGGCACGCGCCTGCGCGCTGGGATTGTATCTGCTCAAGATGCGCCCCTGGTGGCCCGTTTGCGAGCCGCCGGCGCGATCGTGCTCGGCGTGACCAACACTCCAGAGCTTCTCATGGCGTGGGAAACCGACAACCTGCTCCACGGTCGTACGAATAATCCGTGGGATCTCGAACGCACCCCCGGCGGCTCAAGCGGAGGCGAAGCCGCGGCTATTGCCGCCGGCATGTCCGCCGGCGGCGTAGGCAGCGACGGTGGTGGTTCTATCCGCGTGCCCGCTCACGTCTGCGGCATCTGCGGCCTGAAGCCGACGCCGGGAAGAATTCCCGCGACCGGCCACTATCCTGAATCTGCTGGTCCATTTGCACTGATCGGTGTCGTAGGTCCGATGGCGCGTACCGTCGCCGACTTAAAAGTTCTCTTCGAGGCAATGCAGGGCCCAGACTGCGGCGACGCCTGCGCTGCGCCGGTGCCGCTGCGCTGGCCCAGCGAAGCGGAAGCTAGAAGACTGAGAGTCGGCTTTTTCGAAGATGACGGGCGCACCCCAGTCACGCATGAAACTCGCGCGGCGGTACGCACTGCGGCGGAGGCCCTGCGCAGCGCGGGATTTCAAGTAGAACCCTTCCAGCCGGAAGGACTCGAAGAAGCGCGCGAACTCTGGCATCAACTCTTCGTATGTGCCGGCGGGATGTTGCTGCGGTCAATGTTTAAAAGCCGGGAGTCGGACCTCAGCCCCATCCTGAAACAGTTTCTGGAGTGGTCCGCTGCCGAACCCGCACTCACTGACGAGACTCTCTTGCAAGTTTGGATCGAGCGTGATCGACTGCGCGCGCGTTTTCTCAAGCAGATGCAGCAGTACCAAATCCTGTTGTGTCCGGCGGCGGCAATCGCCGCATTCCGGCACGGGGAGCGTAGTTGGCAGGTAGAAGGCAAGACCGTCCACTATCTCGATGCCTGGAGCTACACCGAATTCTTCAACCTGTTGGGTAATCCTGCCGCCGTGGTGCCGGTCAGTCACTCGTCCGAAGGCCTGCCCATCGGCGTGCAGATAGTCGGACAGCCGTGGGAAGAGGAGAAGGTGTTATCCGTTGCCGCTGCACTAGAAAAGGAATGCGGCGCGTGGAAGATTCCACCGACCGTCTGAAACTGGCAGCTGCCGATAGTATTTTTGCATTATTTCCCCAGCGCGCCCGCGTGAGTAACGTGGTCGCACGCGATTCCAGAACTCTGGGGGACCGGAATCCTTCACCGCGAGCCGGCTAACTGTTTCCAATGGGACAAAATTCGTCATCGAAGGTGCCTGTGAGTCGGACCTTGTCCTGGTTACTGCCGTTCCTGGTATTTTCGGCTGCGTACCTTTACGCCTTCCCCCAACCTAACATCTTTTATGCGGTCGTGGTTCTTCTGCATGCGCTGGCCGGAGTGATCGCCGCGATTCTTCTCATTCCTACGTTGATTCGTCTTCTGCGACAAGGCACCTTTCTTGCCCGCTCCGGATGGTTGCTGGTCGCCGCGGGCGCTGTCCTCGGAATCATTCTGATCAAAACTGGTACGCCGCGGGCCGAGTGGAATTTGCTCTATCTCCACATCGTGATCTCACTCGCTGGAATTGCGCTGCTGATCGCTGAGTACATGGGAAGACGCGGATGGTTGAGCGCGAGTGCTGCGACCGCAATCCTCCGAACTGCAATCTGCCTGGTCGTGATCGCCGCTGTTGGCTACGGTGCCCACTACCTGCGTGACAGGTGGCAGACTCGCGCCCGAATTCAAAATCCAACCATGCCGCCGGACAACATGAATGGCGAAGGCGACGGACCCCAAGGCTCATTCTTTCCCAGCTCCGCACAGGTTTACGGCAATCAGAAAATTCCCAGCAAGTTCTTCATGGAGTCCGACTCCTGCAAGCGCTGCCACGAAGATATCTACAACCAGTGGTTCAGCTCGGCGCACCACTTCTCTTCGCTCAACAATCAGTGGTATCGGAAATCGATCGAGTACATGCAGGATACGATCGGCACCAAGCCTTCGAAATGGTGCGGCGGATGCCACGACCCGGCCCTGCTCTACAGCGGGCTGATGGATACACCGATCAAGCAGATCGTGCATCGACCGGAATCGCAGGCCGGCCTTGGCTGCATGATGTGCCACTCCGTTGCTAACGTGAAGAGCACCATGGGCCAGGGCGATTTTTATCTGGAGTATCCCAAGCTGCACGAACTCGCCGCCACCAAGAATCCTGTGGCCCGCGTTCTGCACGATTTCCTGATCCGGCTGAATCCGGAACCGCATCGCCGCGTGTTCCTCAAGCCGTTTATGCGCACGCAGACGGCGGAGTTCTGCTCCACCTGCCACAAGGTGCATCTCGACGTACCCGTGAATCACTATCGCTGGGTCCGCGGCTTCAACGAATACGACAACTGGCAGGCCAGCGGCGTTTCCGGGCAGGGCGCCCGTTCGTTTTACTATCCGCCCAAGCCGCAGCAGTGCGCCGATTGCCACATGCCCATGGAGCGCTCGAAAGATGCCGGCAACATCGACGGATTCGTGCACTCGCACCGCTTCCCCGCCGCGAACACCGCACTGCCCACTGCGAATGACGATGCCGCCCAACTAAAGCTCACTGAGGCGTTTCTGAAGAACGATGCGCTCACCGTGGATATTTTTGCGGTATCCCGCGCGCAAGCTCCGCCTCCGGCCGCGCTCAAAGCGGCGAACCAATCGGAACTGGCCACAACTTTTGCCGTAGGCGAAGAAGCGGAAACCAAAATCACTTCCGGGACCAGCGGAGAAGTTGCCCCGGTCACCGCTCCTCTCAACCTTGTGAAGCCCGCACTCCGCCGCGGCGATACGGTTCGCGTGGACGTAGTCGTCCGCACCAAGAAGGTCGGACATTTTTTCCCCGGCGGTACGGTCGATGCCTACGACACCTGGCTCGAACTAAAGGGCACCGACGACAAAGGCCAGACGATTTTTTGGAGCGGCATGGTCGAAGACAACGGCAAAGGTCCGGTGGAAAAAGGCGCGCACTTTTACCGCTCGCTACAGATCGATGGTCATGGCAATCCCATCAACAAGCGCAACGCCTGGGCCACGCGCGCGGTGGTATATGTGCGGCTCATCCCGCCGGGCGCAGCCGACACGGTGCACTACCGCATGTTGATTCCCGAAAGCACCGGCAACAAGATCACGCTGCACGCGCGCTTATGCTACCGCAAGTTTTCATGGTGGAACACGCAGTTCGCTTTCGCAGGCGAGCCTGATGATAAGTCGGACCGCGAAGTAACGCCCGATTACGACGACCGTCCCTTTGTCTTCACCAAGTCGATTCAAGGAGTCTCGGCCAAGGAGGAAAGAATTCCTGACCTGCCCATCGTCACGGTTGCGGAGAACGAGGTAACGCTGCCCGTAGTCGCGCACAATGCGCCGCCTCCTGAAGCGAAGACCATCGCCCTCAAGAACGAATGGCAGCGCTGGAACGATTACGGAATCGGTCTGTTTCTGCAGGGTGATCTCAAGGGCGCGGCTGCGGCATTCCAGAAGGTGACTGAGGCTGATCCGAACAATCCCGATGGCTGGGTCAATATTGGACGCTGCGCCGTGCAGGAAGGCGACATGGAACGCGCCCGCGTTGTAATCGAGAAGGCGCTGGCTCTGTCTCCGAATCTGGCGCGCGCCAATTATTTTTACGCCCGCGTGCTGCGCGCCGACGGCAACTACGAGGGCGCGGCCGCACGCCTGCGCATCGTTCTGGCTCAGTATCCGCGCGACCGCGTTGCCCTCAATGATCTGGGACGCATTTTCTTTCTGCAACGCAACTATGCGGACGCGGTGAAGACCTTGCAATCCGTTTTAGCAGTCGATCCTGAAGACCTGCAGGCGCACTATAACCTGATGCTTTCCTACAATGGCCTGGGCAACGAAAAGCTCGCGAAAGAGCACGAGGCTCGCTATCTGCGATTCAAAGCCGATGAGTCGTCTCAGGCGATCACCGGACCCTATCGTCAGCTGCATCCCGAAGACAACAACGAGAGGCAGGCGTGCACGAGCACGTTTCCGTGCCGTTACCGGCGCTGAATGCGAAGGCGTCCAAAAACGGTAGCCTCGACCGTCTCCGGCCGAGGTCCGGCCCAATGAAGACTGACACAACAATCAATTCACCACAGAGTCACAGAGTCACAGAGGACAGTCTGAGATTTTGTCGCTCAAGAGTTCTCTGTGTCTCTGTGTCTCTGTGTTTAATCGTTTTGCTGCAAACCGCCTACGCTCAGGTCCGCTTCCGCGACATCACCGCGCAAGCTGGAATCCGCTTCACCCACAACAACGGCGCATTCGGAAAAAAGTGGCTGCCGGAAACCATGGGCCCGGGCTGCGCTTTCATTGACTATGACAACGATGGCTATCCCGACATTCTCCTCGTCAATGGCGACGATTTTGCCGGGCATCCCCACGGCGGGCCTACAACCCCAAAGCTATACCACAACAATGGCAACGGAACCTTTACCGATGTAACCCGCAAAGCCGGATTGGCCGTGCCGATGTTCGGAATGGGAGTTGCGGTCGGCGATTACGACAACGACGGCTTTGACGACATCTTCATCACGGCCTTAGGCCAGAGCCATCTCTTTCACAACAACGGCAACGGCACGTTCACTGACGTGACCAAGTCTGCTGGTTTGTGGGGGCCGAACGAATTCTCGACCGGGGCAGCTTGGGTCGATTACGACCGCGATGGGAAACTCGACCTTGTAGTCGCGAACTACGTGCAGTGGACCGAGCAAACCGACCTCTACTGCACGCTTGACGGCGCGCACAAATCCTATTGCACGCCGGAGTCGTACAAGGGAACGTCGGTGCGGCTGTGGCATAACCTTGGCGGCGGCAAGTTTGAAGATGCCACGCAAAAGGCCGGCCTTGCCGATCCAACTTCGAAAAGCCTCGGCATCGCCGTCCTCGATTACAACGGCGACGGATGGCCCGACATTCTCATTGCCAACGACACCCAGCCCAACAAACTCTACCTGAACAAGAAAGACGGAACGTTTGACGAGCGCGGCGTTACTTCTGGTATAGCTTTCAGCGAGGACGGCGTGGCTCGCGCAGGCATGGGCGTGGACGCCGCCGACTACGACCGCAGCGGGCACCCCAGCGTCATCATCAGCAACTTCGCCAATCAGATGGTCTCGCTCTATCACAACGAAGGCAACGGTCTGTTCGTGGACGAGGCTCCGCAATCGGAAGTAGGCCGCGCCACTCTGGTCACGCTTGGGTTCGGCTGCTTCTTTTTCGATTATGACAACGACGGCTGGCCGGACATTTTCGTGGCCGACGGCCACATCGAGGACGCGATCGAGCGCGTGCAGAAGCGAGTGCAGCTATGCCGAGCCGGCGCATCTTTTTCGCAATCTGGGCGGAGGGAAGTTCGAGGAAGTGACCGCGCAGATGGGCCCGGCCTTCGCCGCTCCGCGAGTGGCGCGCGGCGCGGCATACGCCGATATCGAGAACGACGGTTTTCTCGATGTCCTGATCACCACCAACGCCGGTCCTGCTTATTTATTCCACAACGAGGGCGGGACGAATCATAGCTTGCGACTGAAACTGGTGGGAACGAAATCGAACCGTGACGGGATCGGCGCGGTAGTGCGCGTGACTTCGGGGAATAATCAAGATAAGCAATGGAAGATGCTGCGCTCGGGATCCAGTTATCTTTCGCAGAGCGAACTCGTGCTCACCTTCGGCCTGGGCGGGCAAACCAAAGCTGACGGCGTTGAGATTCAGTGGCCCAGCGGCCAGGTCGATAAGCTCTCGAACATCAACGCTGGACAGACTGTTACGGTCGAAGAAGGCAAAGGTGTCGTGGGCCAACGCAGCTACGGGGCTCGATCGAGATCCGATTGACGATTTACCCTGTGTTCTCCTGTGCCCTCTGTGTTTAAATCTTTACTCGAATGACTCCCCGAATTGCAGCGGTTCTGGCCGGCACGTTCCTGGCCGCGTTTGGGCTTTTCGCGACTCCACAAAGTCAACCGGCTGTGAATCCGGCGGAGGCTGCGCGCCTGAACAATCTCGGCGCCGCCTACATGAACCAGCAGCTTTTCGAGAAGGGACTCAAGTGTTTCCAGCAAGCGGCCGAACTCGATCCCAAACTGACGATTGCGCGGCTGAATCAAGGCATTGCGCTTTTGAATCTTCAAAAAATCGACGAAGCCAAAACCATCTTGGAAGATTCGCTTAAGCAGGATCCGAAAAATCCGAATGCATGGTACAACCTCGGTCTGCTCGCGAAAAATACCGGTGAGGCTCAAGCCGCGATTGATGCCTTCAGGCACGTGGTCGAGATCGACGCGAACGACGCCGACACCTGGTATTTCCTCGGCTCGTCGTACGTGCAAGCCAAACAGTTCCCGCAAGCGATTGATGCCTTCCAGCATGCCCTGCATTTAAACCCGTTACACGCCTCGGCCGAGTTCGGTCTGTCGCGCGCCTACCAGCAATCGGCCGATATCGACCACGCCCGCGAGCACCTGAAAAAGTTCCAGTACATCACGCAAAACAAGCTCGGTGCGCCGGTGAGCCTGGCCTACGGCGAGCAGGGGCAGTACTCCCGCGCGGTCGAGGCGCCCTCGGCGGTGTTGAAAGCGCCCCCGCAGATCAAGGTGCGGTTCGTGGATGTGACGAAGGAGGCGGGAATTGTCTGGGAGATTTCTGCCTACCCCAAGCGGCCTGCTTCTCGATCCCGGTCCAGGCGCCTGTTTTCTGGACGTATGACAACGACGGCAAGATCGACGTTTTTGTCGCTAACAACGGCGCCCAGGGCGGCATGTCGCTCTATCGCAACGTGGGGGGTGGCAAGTTCGAAGATGTGACGAAGCAGGCTGGGCTAGACGAGAGCCTGCATGGCACAGCGTGTACCGCGGGGGACTACGACAACGATGGTGCTACAGACCTCGCTGTGAGTATCGACGGGGGAGCCTTGCTGCTGCACAACGAGAAGAACGGCACGTTCAAGATCTCCTCGGGGCTCGCTGGGATCACAGGAGGCGGCATTGCGACATCGGGCTGACGTTCGTCGATTACGACCATGACGGCGATTTGGATATGTACGTGGTCGGCGGTTCCCGAAGCGCCATGCCGCTAGGCAAGCATCGTGGAGTGACCGACGTTGAAGTGCATGCCATCCCTTTTAACTCGATGTGGCGCAACAATGGCAACGGGACTTTCACGAACGTAACCGAAGCCACCGGACTTGAGGCTGTCGAATTCAACGAAGCAGGCCGTGGGTACAGATTACAACAACGATCGTGCCGTTGATTTGGTTCTGACGGGAACTCAGCCCGTCGTTTACGAAAACCCCAGAGAAGGAAGATTCCGTGAGCGAGAGTTTTGGAGAGGGCGTTCCGCAATGCGGGTGTTGCCGTTCTCGACTTCGACCATGATGGCTGGATGGACCTGGCTTTTACACACGATGGCTCCCCTGCGGTTACGCTGTGGCGGAACAACGATGGCAAGACCTTCGACCGAGTCCAGCTTCCAGAGACGAACTGGGTTCGCGCTTACGGCGTTGCCGCCATCGACTACGACAACGACGGTTGGGTCGACCTGGTCGCTGTCGGTGAAACTAAAGAGGGCAAGGGCGAAGTGCGGCTGTTTCGAAATCTCGGGGCTGGATGGTTTCAAGGACGTCACTGCCGATGTTGGGCTTGACAAGATTCAGCTCAAAGAGCCGCGCGCCATCATCACCGGCGATTACGATGGCGACGGCGCGACCGATCTGCTGATCACGCAGAATCATGGACCCGCAGTGCTGCTGCGCAATGAAGGCGGCAATCAGAATCACTGGCTGCGCCTTTCGCTGAAGGGACTGGCCGACAACAAGAGCGCGATCGGAACCAAGGTGGAAGTGTTTGCGGGCGGGAACCGACAGAAGTTTGAGATTGCCGGCTCGAACGGATACCTGGGGCAGAATTCGACCGACATCGTGGTCGGGCTGGGCGATGCGAAAGAAGCTGACATCGTGCGCATGCTGTGGCCGACTGGCGTGTTGCAGGATGAAATCAACGTCGCCGGCGACCGGCAGCAGAACATCACTGAGATCGATCGGCGCGGCAGTTCCTGTCCCACGCTGTTTGTTTGGAATGGCGAGCGCTACGAACTTGTCGCCGACATGCTGGGCGCGGGCGTGGTCGGGCACTGGATTGGGCCCGGCCAGCGCGACGTTCCGCGTCCGGTCGAGTACATCAAGATCGATCGCGACGCGATTCGCGAGAAAGATGGCCAGCTCAGCTTCCGCTTCATGGAACCGCTTGAGGAGGCCGTCTATCTCGATCAGGTACGGGTGCTGGCGGTCGATCATCCTGCCGATCTTGATGTTTATCCCAACGAATATTTCGCGTCGAACCCGCCGTATCCGGAGTTCAAGGTGGTGGTGAGCAAAAAAGAGGATGCGCGTCCGCCGACGGGCGCTTGGGATGAGCATGGCCACAATGTGTTACCCGATCTTCTCGCGCATCGTTACTTCGGCGATTTTGCGCTTGACGCAGTTTCAGGGTTTTGCCAAGCCGCATAGCCTCACGCTCGATCTGGGCGAGCCCTACCGCGGCGGCCCGCTGTGGTTGCTGCTGCATGGCGAAGTCGAATACTTTTCGGCGAATAGCATGTATGCAGCGTCGCAAGCTGGGGTGCAGGCGATTTCTCCGTATGTGGAAGCGCTCGATGCGAAGGGAAAGTGGGTGCGGGTGGTCGATGATATGGGATTCCCCGCGGGCGGGCCGCGCACAATGACCGCCGACCTCACGGGCAAGCTGCCGCCAGGCACGCGGAAGATTCGCATCACGACCAATCTGCAGATTTATTGGGACAGCATTCTGGTGAGCCGAACGCCGCAAAATGTGGGCCGCCGTCTCGACAGCTTTCCGGCACCGAGGGCGGACGCCCACGGGACAGCCGGCAGGATGCCGCGCTCGGGTTTGACTTACGCCGGTTCCGCTGGTTCGTGCTGATCTGGGCTTTCACGGATTTCCACTGAAGATCGAGGGCACGCCTCCGGGAAACGTGCAGTACATCTATGAAAAGACCAGCGCGACGGGGCCTTACACGCGTCCTGCCGGAACCTACACACGCTACGGCGACGTGCTGCCGCTGCTGACTGCGCTGGACGACGAGACGGTGGTATTTGGCTCGGGCGATGAAGTGCGTCTCGACTTTGATCCATCGCAAATTGCCGGCACTGCCTCAGGGCTGGGTGCGCGATTATTTCTTCGCGGCCTACGGATATGAGAAAGACATGGACTTCTACGCCGCCGAGGGAAACTTCGTGGCGCCGCTGCCGTTTCTCAAGATGGGCGACTATCCCTATGCGCCGGGCAAATCGTTTCCGCTCGACGACGCGCATGTGAACTATCTTCTCGAATACAACACGCGGCACATGTCAGGAAACGAGCAGCGCGGGTATTGGTTTGACTACGGGAAGTGAAGCGACTCCGCTAAATATGGAATCGTTTTAATATTGACATTTCTAGCCCTCCATAATCCAATAGGCGGACCCATGGAACCTGCCATCTCTGTTGCACCGTCCGGTCCGCGCTTACGCCGCACGCTTACGCTTTGGGATTTAATTCTTTATGGCGTGATCGTGATTCAACCTGTTGCTCCCATGTCTGTGTTTGGCGTGCTCAGCAATCGCGGGCATGGACATGTGGTGACTACGATTTTGATCGCCATGGTCGCGATGCTGTTTACCGCGATCAGTTATGGGCGGATGGCGCGGGCTTATCCTAGTGCGGGTTCGGCGTTTACTTATGTCGGCCAGGAGATCAACCCGGCACTGGGTTATGTGACCGGGTGGAGCATGGTGATGGATTACCTGCTCAATCCCATGATCTGCATTATCTGGATCAGCCAGCAGGCGCACGTGTTTGCGCCCGGTGTGTCGTATGCCGTTTGGGCGGTTATTTTCGCACTGATGTTTACCGCTTTGAATGTGCAAGGGGTGAAAACTTCGGCTCGAGTGAATACCGCGCTGGCTGCGGGAATGGGAGTGGTGATTGCGATTTTCTTTGTCGCCGCGGCGCGCTACATTTTTGGCCATCCTCACGATGGTGCGGCGTTCTTTACGCGGCCCTTTTACGATCCTGCGAGCTGGAATACGAAAGCGGTGCTGGGCGGCACTTCCGTCGCCGTGCTTACTTACATTGGTTTTGACGGCATCTCCACGCTCTCCGAAGAGGCCGAGAATCCGCGACGAAACATTTTGCTCGCGACGGTGCTGGTTTGCGTGGTGATCGGAATTCTTTCAGCCTTTCAGGTGTATGCGGCTCAGCTGATCTGGCCGGCCTCGCAGCCATATCCGAACATGGACACGGCTTTTACTTTCGTGGCGGGACGCGCCTGGGCGCCGCTGTTTGCCATTGTCGGGTTCACGCTGGTGGTGGCGAATTTTGGCTCGGGCATGGGCGCGCAGCTGGGTGCGGCGCGGCTGCTCTACGGCATGGGGCGCAGCAACGCTTTGCCGAAATCGTTCTTTGGCGCGGTCGATCCCAAACGGCACGTGCCGCGCAACAACGTGTTATTTGTCGGTGCGCTCGCGTTGGCTGGAGCATTTCTGCTTCCGGCGTTGGCCGGGGCGACTACTGGCTATGATCTGGGCGCGAACCTGCTCAATTTCGGAGCGCTGATCGCCTTTATGGGTGTGAATGCTGCGGCGTTCGTCCGCTATTACTTGCATGAACCGGAAAAGAAGTTGGGCAATCTGCTCCCGCCGGTTCTGGGCTTTGTGATTTGTTTCTTTCTCTGGATAAGTTTGAGCTCTAAAGCTCTGGTTTTTGGGGCGATCTGGATGGCGGTGGGAATTGCCGTGGGGGCATGGAAGACCAAGGGCTTCCGGGGCAATTTGGTCGACTTCGAGTTGCCGCCGGATGAATAGGCGATAGTCTGTGGGAAAATTTATGCTCCGTGTAGATGGAGCCGCCTCGCTCTATCTCGGCGGGACAGCCGAGGCGGCTGTCCCCAGATGAGCATATTCCGTCCACTTTATTCCACGTTCCAGCCGGTTACTTTTACTGTTGCTTTTTCTGCGCCCAGTTCGCTGGCGCGGTAAGTGGCGGTTAGCTCGCGCTTTTCGCCGGGGAGCAGAGAAATGTAGTTATCTTCCCAGACGACTGGCAGAATCTCTTCGCCCCTGGCGCCTCTATCTACTTTGAGGCGTACAAAGAAGGCGAGACTCTTGCTGGGATTCTCCACCGTCACGCGGGTGATGGAGTCTTCGCCTCTGCGCGCTGTGATGCTGGTAACTTTAAGCTTTACCTTGGGAAGTTGCGCGAGAGCCGTGTAATCGGCAAAGGAATCGGTGGGCGTCATACACCAGTTGGACTTGGCCCAGTCGAGGGTTTCGGGTTTGGTGGAGAGCCAGTAAAAGTTGGACCCGACCAGTTTGCCGGCTGAGTCGGTGAAGCGCAGAGCCACGAAGTACGTTGGACTCAGGCCATCAATTTCGGGGAGCCTGAATATTTTGGCCGTGCTGTCGGCGGGCGCATCGAGCGAGTCTTCGTGAGAAAACTTCTCGGTAGCGTCGAGGTTGTAGATCTTCGTGGTGAGCTTCAGACCTTTGACATCTTCATACTGGCTGCTGACGACCCAGATGGAATGATCGTCGTAGCCGTAGATCGGATGAAGAGCTTCCATGGCGCGCTTGGCGCCGAAGTAGCCGCCCGCGGGACGCAGGTAATAATCGTAGAGGTGCCAGATCATGGAAGGCCAGGCATTGTTGAG
>CAWEBA010000008.1:0-83733 GCA_963807145.1 uncultured Acidobacteriaceae bacterium
CCAGGGCGCGACTCCAATCACGATCAAGCCTGAGAACTGGTTCACTCCTTGGTCAGCGGATATCCCTTCTCCCGCCAGTCACGGATTCCACCGTCCATCGAAATCACGTTGGTATAGCCCATCTTCTGCAGATTGTCGGCGGCCAGCGCCGAGCGGAATCCGCCGCCGCAGTAAAGCACAATCTCCGCTCCAAGATCAGGCACACGGGCTTCGACGTCGCGCTCGATAATGCCCTTGCCCAGATGAATCGCGCCGGGAAGATGATCCTTGGCAAATTCGCTCTCTTCCCGCACGTCCACCAGCATGAACTTCTCGCCGCGATCCAGCCTCTTCTTTACTTCCTCGACATTGGTTTCGCGAACGCGCGTCTTCGCGTCGTCCACAATCTTCAGAAAGCGTGGAGGATGTTGGTGGGCCATAAGTTTCTTCTTCGAGTCGGCGCAAACATCCTACCAAGTGTTGCCGGATTGTGCATTCGCGGGTTCTTCGGATTCTCGGGTAGCATGAATGGGTGAAAGCGAACGCGGCGTCTCGGAAGACCGGCTTGGCGCGCGCCTTGTCAAAGCTGGGTTATTGCTCGCGGTCGCGCGCCGCGGAACTGATTCGCGCCGGCCGCGTGACGCTGAACGGACGAGTCAGTCGCAATCCGGAGGCGCGCGTTTCGGTGTTGCGCGATCAAATTGCCGTTGATGGGAAACTGGCTGAACCTCAGGCGAACATTTATCTCATGCTGAACAAGTCTCGCGGCGCGGTAACGACGGCGTCGGACGAGAAAGGCCGGGAAACCGTGTACGCAGGGCCAAACGCAAAGCTCGCTGCCGGGAAAGAAGGTTCGCTCCAATCAAACTCGCATTGGGTTGCCCCCGTTGGCCGACTGGATAAAGCCAGCGAGGGCTTGCTGCTGCTGACCAACGATTCCGAGTGGGGCGCCCGCATCACAGCACCAGAAACGCATCTGGACAAAACCTATCATGTGCAACTGGGAGCTATCGCGGATGAAGAATTGATCCAGGCGCTGGTTTGCGGAGTGAAAACAAAAGACGGAGAAGTGTTACGCGCGAAGCGGGCTCGCCATTTGCGTTCGGGACAGAAGAACTGCTGGCTTGAAATTGCTCTTGATGAAGGCAAGAACCGCCAGATCCGCCGCATGATCGAGACCTTGGGAGTCGAGGTGTTGCGACTGGTCCGCGTAGCCATCGGGCCGCTGCAACTAGGCGACCTGCCGAAGGGTGAATATCGTTCTCTAACTAGCGACGAGAAACGGATGCTCGATCTTGCCATGCGAGGCCGCTCATGAGAGAGCTCGCATTTCTCCCCGCTGTTCTCATGGCAAAGCAAATTCGGGAAAAGAAAATCTCACCAGTCGAAGTCGTCGAAGCACACCTGAAACAAATTGAAAAGCTGAATCCAAAACTAAACGCATTCGCGCACATCGACGCGGAACGTGCGCGTCGGGCGGCTCGGGCTGCTGAGGCGGAGGTGATGCCTAGGAAGAAGCTCGGCCCACTGCACGGTGTCCCCATTAGCATCAAAAGCTCCATCGGCGTGGCGGGGCTGCGTTGTGAATCGGGCACGCGCCTGCGCGCTGGGATCTTATCTGCTCGGGATGCGCCGCTGGTGGCCCGTTTGCGGGCCGCAGGCGCGATCGTGCTGGGCGTGACCAACACTCCCGAGTTTCTTATGGCGTGGGAAACTGACAACCTGCTCCATGGTCGTACTAACAATCCGTGGGATCTCGAACGCACACCCGGCGGATCAAGCGGCGGGGAAGCTGCCGCAATCGCCGCCGGCATGTCTGCCGGCGGCGTAGGCAGCGACGGCGGTGGTTCTATCCGCGTGCCCGCTCACTTCTGCGGCATCTGCGGCCTGAAGCCGACGCCGGGAAGAATTCCCGCGACTGGCCACTATCCTGAATCCGCAGGTCCGTTCGCATTGATCGGCGTCGTCGGTCCGGTGGCGCGGACCGTTGCCGATTTGAAAGTTCTCTTCGAGATAATGCAAGGTCCGGACTGCGGCGACACCTGCGCTGCGCCGGTGCCGCTGCGCTGGCCCAGTGAAGCGGAAGCTAGAAGACTGAAAGTTGGTTATTTCGAAGACGATGGCCGCACGCCAGTCACGCCTGAAACTCGCGCGGCTGTACGCACTGCGGCAGATGGCCTGCGCAGCGCGGGATTCCAAGTAGAACCTTTCCACCCGGAAGGACTCGAAGAAGCACGCCAGCTCTGGCATCAGCTCTTCGTAGTCGCCGGCGGGATGCTGCTGCGGCCAATGTTCAAAGGCCGGGAGTCGGACGTCAGCCCCATCCTGAAGCAGTTTCTGGAGTGGTCCGCCGCCGAACCCGCACTCACGGGCGAAAGACTCCTGCAAGTTTGGATCGAGCGCGATCGACTCCGCGCGCGTTTTCTCAAGCAGATGCAGCAGTACCAAATCCTATTGTGTCCCGCGGCGGCAATCCCCGCATTCCGGCACGGGGAGCGTAGTTGGCAAATTGAAGGCAAAACCGTCCACTATCTCGATGCCTGGAGCTACGCCGAATTCTTCAACCTGTTAGGCAATCCTGCCGCTGTGGTCCCCGTCAGTCATTCGTCCGAAGGCCTGCCCATCGGCGTGCAGATCGTCGGACAGCCGTGGGAAGAGGGGCAGGTGTTATCCGTCGCCGCTGCACTAGAAAAGGAATGCGGCGCATGGAAGATTCCACCGATCGTCTGAAACTGCCCGGTCTCCGATAGTATGTTTGCATTATTCCCCCAGCGAGCCCGCGTGAGTAACGTGATCGCACGCGATTTCAGAACTCTGGGGACTGGAATCCTTCACCGCGAGTCGCCCAACTGTTTCCAATGGGACAAAATTCGTCGTCTAAGGTGCCTGTGGGTCGGACCTTGTCCTGGCTGTTGCCGTTTCTGATGATTTCCGCGGCCTACCTTTACGCCTTTCCCCAACCTAACATCTTCTATGCGGTCATGGTGCTTCTGCACGCGCTGGCCGGAGTGATCGCCGCGATTCTGCTCATTCCACTCTTGATTCGGCTTATGCACGATGGAAGCTTTCTGGCCCGTGCCGGCTGGTTGCTGGTCGCCGCGGGCGCAATCCTGGGAATCATTCTCATTAAAACTGGCACGGCGCACGCCGAGTGGAACTGGCTCTACCTCCACATCGTGATCTCGCTTATTGGGGTCGCTCTGCTGATCGCTGAGTACATGGGAAGACGCGGATGGTTGAGCGCGAGTGCCGCGACCGCAATCCTGCGATCTGCAATCTGCCTGGTCGTAATCGGCGCTATTGGCTACGGTGCGAACTACCTGCGCGACAGGTGGCAGACTCGCGCCCGAATTCAAAATCCAACCATGCCGCCGGACAACATGAATGGCGAAGGCGACGGCCCGGAAGGGCCGTTCTTCCCCAGCTCCGCGCAGGTTTACGGCAATCAGAAAATTCCCAGCAAGTTCTTCATGGAGTCCGACTCGTGCAAACGCTGTCACGAAGATATTTACAATCAGTGGTTCAGCTCGGCGCACCACTTCTCTTCGTTCAACGATCAGTGGTACCGCAAGTCGATCGAGTATATGCAAGATACGATCGGCACTAAGCCTTCGAAGTGGTGCGGCGGATGCCACGATCCAGCTGTGCTCTACAGCGGCCTGATGGATACACCGATCAAGCAGATCGTGCATCGCCCGGAATCGCAGGCCGGGCTTGGTTGTATGATGTGCCACTCCATCGCCAGCGTGAAGAGCACCATGGGCCAGGGCGATTTTTATCTGGAGTATCCCAAGCTGCACGAACTCGCCGCCACCAAGAATCCTGTGGCCCGCGCTCTGCACGATTTCCTGATCCGGCTGAATCCGGAACCGCATCGCCGCGTTTTCCTGAAGCCGTTTATGCGCACGCAGACGGCTGAGTTCTGCTCCACCTGCCACAAAGTGCATCTCGACGTTCCCGTAAATCACTATCGCTGGGTGCGCGGCTTCAACGAATACGACAACTGGCAGGCTAGTGGAGTTTCCGGCCAGGGCGCGCGTTCGTTTTACTATCCGCCCAAGCCGCAGCAGTGCGCCGATTGCCACATGCCTATGGAGCCCTCGAAAGACGCGGGCAACATCAACGGATTCGTGCACTCGCACCGGTTCCCAGCCGCGAACACCGCACTGCCCACTGCGAATGACGATGCCGCCCAACTAAAACTCACTGAGGCGTTTCTGAAGAACGATGCGCTCACCGTGGATATTTTTGCCGTATCCCGCGCGCAAGCTCCGCCTCCGGCCGCGCTCAAAGCGGCGAACCAGTCGGAACTGGCTACAACTTTTGCCGTAGGCGAAGAAGCGGAAACCAAAATCACTCCCGGGACCAGCGGAGAAGTTGCTCCAGTCACCGCTCCCCTCAACCTTGTGCAGCCCGCGCTCCGCCGTGGCGACACAGTGCGGGTGGACGTGGTCGTCCGCACCAAGAAGGTCGGACATTTTTTCCCCGGCGGGACGGTCGATGCCTACGACACCTGGCTCGAACTAAAGGGCACTGACGACAAAGGTCAGACGATTTTTTGGAGCGGTATGGTCGAAGACAACGGCAAAGGTCCGGTGGAAAAAGGCGCGCACTTTTACCGCTCGCTGCAGATCGATGGTCACGGCAACCCCATCAACAAGCGCAACGCCTGGGCCACGCGCGCGGTGGTATATGTGCGGCTCATCCCGCCGGGAGCGGCCGACACGGTGCACTATCGCATGTTGATTCCCGAAAGCACCGGCAACAAGATCACGCTGCACGCGCGCCTTTGCTACCGCAAGTTCTCGTGGTGGAACACGCAGTTCGCTTTCGCAGGCGAGCCTGATGATAAGTCGGACCGCGAAGTAACGCCCGATTACGACGACCGTGCTTTTGTCTTCGCCAAGTCGATTCAGGGAGTCTCGGCCAAGGAGGAAAGAATTCCCGATCTACCAATCGTGACCGTTGCAGAAGATGAAGTGACGCTGCCCGTAGTGGCGGACAATGCGCCGCTTCCTGAAGCGAAGACCATCGCCCTCAAGAACGAATGGCAGCGCTGGAACGACTACGGAATCGGGTTGTTCCTGCAGGGCGATCTCAAGGGCGCAGCCGGGGCATTCCAAAAGGTGACTGAGGCCGACCCCAATAATCCTGATGGCTGGGTAAATATTGGCCGCTGCGCCGTGCAGGAAGGTGACATGGAACGCGCCCGCGTTGTACTCGAGAAAGCGCTGGCTCTGTCTCCGAATCTCGCGCGCGCCAATTATTTTTACGCACGCGTGCTGCGCGCCGACGGCAACTACGAGGGCGCGGCCGCACGCCTGCGCATTGTTCTGGGTCAGTATCCGCGCGATCGGGTTGCCCTCAACGATCTGGGACGCATTTTCTTTCTGCAACGCAGCTATGTAGACGCGGTGAAGACCCTGCAATCCGTTTTAGCTATCGATCCCGAAGACCTGCAAGCGCACTATAACCTGATGCTTTCCTACAATGGCCTGGGCAATGAAAAGCTCGCGAAAGAGCACGAGGCTCGCTATCTGCGATTCAAAGCCGATGAATCTTCTCAGGCAATCACGGGACCCTATCGTCGGCTGCATCCCGAAGACAATAACGAGAGGCAGGCGATTCATGAGCACGTTTCAGTGCCATTGCCAATATTCACGAAGCATGAGGAGACAGCCGCCTCGGCTGTCTCTGCCCTAGACCCCAAACAGTGAAGCCCATGAGAATGCATTTCGCCACAGAGTCACAGAGTCACAGAGAGAGTCCGAGATTTTGTTCCTCAAGATTTCTCTGTGTCTTTGTGTCTCTGGGGTTAATGGTCTTGCTGCAAGCTGCCAACGCGCAGGCTCACTTCCGCGACATCACGGGGCAAGCCGGAATCCGCTTCACCCACAACAACGGCGCATTCGGAAAAAAGTGGCTGCCCGAGACCATGGGTCCGGGTTGCGCTTTCATTGACTATGACAACGACGGCTATCCCGACATCCTCCTCGTCAATGGCGAAGATTTTGCCGGGCATCCTCACGCCGGACCGACGACCCCAAAGCTATACCACAACAACGGCAACGGAACTTTTACCGATGTAACCCGCAAAGCCGGATTGGCTGTGCCGATGTTCGGAATGGGAGTTGCGGTCGGCGATTACGACAATGACGGCTTTGACGATATCTTCATCACGGCCTTAGGCCAGAGCCATCTTTTCCACAACAATGGCAACGGCACTTTCACTGACGTGACCAAATCGGCTGGCTTGTGGGGACCGAACGAATTCTCGACGGGCGCAGCTTGGGTCGATTACGACCGCGATGGGAAACTCGATCTTGTAGTCGCGAACTACGTACAGTGGACCGAGCAGACCGACCTCTACTGCACGCTTGACGGCGCCCACAAATCCTATTGCACGCCGGAATCGTACAAGGGAACGTCCGCGCGGTTGTGGCACAACCTTGGCGGCGGCAAGTTTGAAGACGCTACACAAAAGGCCGGTCTCGGTGATCCAAGTTCGAAAAGCCTCGGCATCGCCATTCTCGATTACAATGGCGACAGCTGGCCCGACATTCTCATTGCCAACGACACCCAGCCCAACAAACTCTACCTGAACAAGAAGGACGGAACGTTCGAAGAGCGCGGCGTTACCTCTGGTATAGCTTTCAGCGAAGACGGCGTGGCTCGTGCCGGGATGGGCGTCGACGCCGCCGACTACGACCGCAGCGGCCACCCCAGCGTTATCATCACCAACTTCGCCAATCAGATGGTCTCGCTGTATCACAACGAAGGCAACGGCCTTTTCGTGGACGAGGCTCCGCAATCGGAAGTGGGCCGGGCCACGCTGGTCACGCTCGGGTTCGGCTGCTTCTTTTTCGATTACGACAATGACGGCTGGCCTGACATTTTCGTGGCCGACGGCCACATCGAAGACGCGATCGAGCACGTGCAGAAGCGAGTCAGGTATGCCGAGCCTGCGCATCTTTTTCGCAACCTGGGCGGAGGCAAGTTTCAGGAAGTCACCGCGCAGATGGGCGAGGCCTTCGCCGCCCCGAGAGTGGCGCGGGGCGCGGCCTACGCCGATATCGAGAACAATGGCTTTCTCGATGTCCTGATCACCACCAATGCGGGCCCCGCTTATTTATTCCATAACGAGGGCGGGACGAATCATAGCCTGCGCCTGAAACTAGTGGGAACAAAGTCGAACCGGGATGGGATTGGGGCGGTGGTGCGCGTGATTTCGGGAAGCGCCAGCCAATCAAAGATGCTGCGCTCGGGATCCAGTTATCTTTCGCAGAGTGAACTGGTGCTCACCTTCGGCTTGGGGACGCAAACTAAAGCTGACGGCGTTGAGATTCAGTGGCCCAGCGGGCAGGTCGATAAGCTTTCGAACATCAACGCTGGACAGACCGTCACCGTCGAGGAAGGCAAAGGTGTCGTGGCAAAACGGTCGTACACCAGAGTCGCTCTACCGGCTAAGAAATAGGAAGATAGCGGCCCCAGCAATTTTGCGGCGGTCGGAAGAGCTGATAGACGCACGCCACGAGAATCGGGAAACTCGGTACAATCTGGCTATCCCGTATGAGAGAGATCGGACGTGCTTGCCGGAGATTCCATGGTCGATCGTCACATCAAGGTTAGATTGCTCGTTGACCTCTCGCAATATGACCGTCAGTTGGTGAAAGGTACCGAGGGAATCACTGCCAGCTCCGGAGGTTTTTGGAGCAGCGCGAGCGACCGTTTCGTCGCGGTTCGATTCCCAAATATCGGAACCTTCGACATTCTCTGGCAATCGCTTAAAATCACGGATCGAGAATTCCTAGCCGAGTGCAAGATGCGAGAGAAGGCAAAGTTGAAAGCTTTGGAAACCGCGACAAACGTGGTCTGCAGCAGAGGACCACGCGGAGGATTCCAGTGTGTGAGTTATGAATACATCGACGCAAAAGGCGTTCTTTGCCACGAGTCCATTGGTGATCGAGAGGCATATAAGAAGCTGGCCGATTTCTTCCGTACACACGGAATTGAGATTCGTGATGAGATCTCGATGTAACATTTGCGTGCAGGCCTTTATCGTGTCCCGGTTCTTCGGGTCTGAGCTCTCAATCGGATGACGTCTCGAATCTCAGCAGCTCTTGCCGGTGTGTTCCTGGCAGCGCTTGGCCTGTTCGCAACCTCTCCACAAACTCACCCGAAAGCGAATCCCGCGGAAGCCGCGCGCCTGAACAATCTGGGCGCGGCTTACATGAACCAGCAGCTTTTCGAAAAGGGACTCAAGTGCTTCCAGCAAGCGGCCGAACTCGATCCCAAACTGACGATCGCGCGGTTGAATGAAGGCATCGCGCTTTTGAATCTCCAGAAGATTGAAGAGGCCAAAACTGTCTTGGAAGATTCGCTTAAGCAGGATCCGAAAAATCCGAATGCATGGTACAACCTCGGTCTGCTCGCGAAAAATACCGGTGAGGCTCAAGCCGCGATTGATGCCTTCAGGCACGTGGTCGAGATCGACGCGAACGACGCCGACACCTGGTATTTCCTCGGCTCGTCGTACGTGCAAGCCAAACAGTTCCCGCAAGCGATTGATGCCTTCCAGCATGCCCTGCATTTAAACCCGTTACACGCCTCGGCCGAGTTCGGTCTGTCGCGCGCCTACCAGCAATCGGCCGATATCGACCACGCCCGCGAACACCTGAAAAAATTCCAATACATCACGCAAAACAAGCTCGGTGCGCCGGTGAGCCTCGCCTACGGTGAGCAGGGACAGTACTCGCGCGCGGTCGAGTCGCCCTCAGCCGTGTTGAAAGCGTCCGCGCAGATCAAGGTGCGCTTTGTGGATGTGACGGCGGAGGCAGGGATTGTTTCGAAAGGCAGTGCAGTCCAAGAAAGCAACCCAGCGGACGGACTGGAAGCGGGAGCGTGTTTCCTCGATTACGACGGCGACGGCCATCTTGACTTTTTTGTAGCCCAGGGAGGGCCGCTGGGTGGCCTCGGCCTGTATCACAACTTAGGTAACGGTAAATTCGAAGACGCCACAAAGGCTGCCGCTCTTGATCCCGAGTTGAAAGGTTCTGGCTGCGCGGCTGGAGATTTCGACAATGATGGCGCCACGGATCTGGCCGTCAGTTTTTGGGGCAGACCGTTGGCTCTTTTACACAACGAGAAGAACGGCAAATTTAACGATGTCAGCACGATCGCTGTAAGAGGTACCAAGCCGTTCTATGGCGGAGGTCTGACGTTTATTGATTACGATCACGATGGAGATCTAGACCTTTATGTGATCCGTACAGAGGCGGCTGTTGGTGGGCCCGCGAGGGGGCTTTCGGGGCCCGGAACTCATAACAGTATGTTTCGTAACAATGGCGATGGAAGTTTTACCGACGTGATCTCCGATCTGGGGTTGTGGGGAGTCCCGCCGGGTTTCACAATCGCCGCGGTCGGAACCGATTACAACAATGACCGTGCTGTTGATCTTGTGCTTACAGATCACGGCCCGACCATCTTCGAGAACCCACGGGAAGGGAAGTTTCTGCCGCGCAAACCCTGGTCCACGCCGATGCCCGCGTCCGCTGTCGGCGTCGCCGTGCTCGATTTCGATCACGACGGCTGGATGGATCTCGCCTTCACACACATGGGAGCACCGGGGCTTACCCTCTGGCACAACAATCACGGGAAGAGTTTCGATCGCGTCCAGCTTCCCGAGACAAACTGGGTTCGCGCCTACGGCGTCGCCGCCATCGACTACGACAACGACGGCTGGGTCGATCTGGTTGCGGTTGGCGAAACTAAGGAGGGCAAGGGTGAGGTGCGCCTGTTTCGCAATCTTGGGGCTGACGGTTTCAAAGACGTCACCGCCGATGTTGGACTCGACAAGATTCAACTCAAAGAACCGCGCGCTATTATCACCGGCGACTACGACGGCGATGGCGCGACCGATCTGCTGATTACGCAGAATCATGGACCTGCGGTGCTGCTGCGCAATGAAGGCGGCAATCAGAATCACTGGCTGCGTCTTTCGCTGAAGGGACTGGCCGACAACAAGAGCGCGATCGGAACCAAGGTGGAAGTGTTTGCGGGCGGGAACCGACAGAAATTTGAGATCGCCGGCTCGAACGGATACCTCGGGCAGAACTCCACCGACATCTTGGTCGGGCTGGGCGATTCTAAAGAAGCTGACATCGTGCGCCTGCTTTGGCCGACCGGCGTGTTGCAGGATGAAATCAATGTGGAGGGAGACCGGCAGCAGAACATCACTGAGATCGATCGCCGCGGCAGCTCCTGCCCTACACTGTTTGTTTGGAATGGCGAACGCTACGAACTTGTCGCCGACATGCTGGGCGCGGGCGTGGTCGGCCACTGGATTGGGCCCGGCCAGCGCGACGTTCCGCGTCCGGTTGAGTACATTAAGATCGATCGTAATGCGATTCGCGAGAGAGACGGAAAGCTCAGCTTCCGATTCATGGAGCCGCTTGAGGAAGCCGTCTACCTCGATCAGGTACGCGTGCTGGCGGTCGATCATCCCACCGATCTTGATGTCTATCCCAACGAATATTTTGCGTCGAACCCGCCGTATCCGGAGTTCAAGGTGGTGGTGAGCAAAAGAGAAGATGCGCATCCACCGGCGGGTGCGTGGGATGAGCACGGCCACAATGTGCTGCCCGATCTGCGAGCGCATCGTTACTTCGGAGATTTTGTTTTGACGCACTTTCAAGGCTTTGCTCAGCCGCACAGCCTCACGCTCGATCTGGGCGAGCGTTACCGCGGCGGCCCGCTCTGGCTGCTGTTGCATGGCGAAGTCGAATATTTTTCGGCGAACAGTATGTACGCAGCGTCGCAGGCCGGGGTGCAAGCGATTTCTCCTTATGTGGAGGCGCTCGATGAGAACGGCAAGTGGGTGCGCGTGATCGATGACATGGGTTTCCCCGCGGGTGGGGCACGCACCATGACGGCTGACCTCACGGGCAAATTGCCGCTGGGCACGCGGAAGATTCGCATCATAACCAATCTGCAGATTTATTGGGACAGCATTCTGGTGAGCCGAACGCCACAACATGTAGCGCCGCCGTCTCGACAGCTTTCCGGCACCGAGGGCGGGACGCCCACGGAACAGCCGGCAGGATGCCGGCGCTACGGCGTTTGCCTTACGCCGGTTCCGCTGATACGCGCCGATCTGGGCTACCACGGGTTCCCACTGAAGATCGAGGGCACGCCTCCGGGAAACGTGCAATACATCTATGAAAAGACCAGCGCGACGGGGCCCTACACGCGTCCTGCGGGAACCTACACACGCTACGGCGACGTGCTGCCGCTGCTGACTGGGCTGGACGATGAGTCGGTGGTGTTTGGTTCGGGCGATGAAGTGCGTCTCGATTTCGATCCTGCAAATCTGCCTGCGCTGCCCCAGGGTTGGGAGCGCGATTATTTCTTCGCAGCCTACGGATATGAGAAAGACATGGACTTCTACGCCGCCGAGGGAAACTTCGTGGCGCCGCTGCCGTTCCTCAAGATGGGAAACTATCCCTATGCGCCTAACAAATCATTTCCGCTCGACGACGCGCACGTGAATTATCTTCTCGAATACAACACGCGGCACATGTCCGGAAATGAACAGCGCGGATATTGGTTTGACTACGGGAAGTGAAGCGGCAGATAAGTACAGAATCGTTTTAATGTTGACAGTTTTGCCCTGCTCATAATCCAATAGGCGGACCCATGGAACCTGCTATCTCTGTTGCGCCGTCCGCCCCGCGCTTGCGCCGCACGCTCACGCTTTGGGACTTGATTCTTTATGGCGTGATCGTGATTCAACCCGTTGCTCCCATGTCGGTGTTTGGCGTGCTCAGCAATCGCGGGCATGGACACGTTGTGACCACGATTCTGATCGCCATGGTCGCGATGCTTTTCACCGCGATCAGTTATGGGCGGATGGCGAGGGCTTATCCCAGTGCAGGTTCGGCGTTTACTTATGTCGGGCAGGAGATTAATCCTGCGCTGGGCTACGTGACAGGCTGGAGTATGGTGATGGATTATCTGCTCAATCCCATGATCTGCATTATCTGGATCAGCCAGCAGGCGCACGTGTTCGCGCCCGGTGTCTCGTATGCCGTTTGGGCGGTTATCTTCGCGCTGATGTTTACCGCCTTGAATGTGCAAGGCGTGAAAACTTCCGCTCGAGTGAATACCGCGCTGGCTGCGGGAATGGGGGTGGTGATTGCGATTTTCTTTGTGGCGGCGGCACGCTATATTTTTGGCCATCCTCACGATGGTGCGGCGTTCTTTACTCGGCCCTTTTACGATCCTGCGAGCTGGAATACGAAAGCGGTGCTGGGCGGCACTTCCGTCGCCGTGCTTACCTACATTGGTTTTGATGGCATCTCCACGCTCTCCGAAGAGGCCGAGAATCCGCGGCGAAACATTCTGCTGGCGACTGTGCTGGTTTGTGTGGTCATCGGAATTCTCTCGGCTTTTCAGGTGTATGCGGCTCAGCTGATCTGGCCGGCCTCGGAACCGTATCCAAACATGGACACGGCGTTTACGTTCGTGGCGGGACGCGCATGGGCGCCGCTGTTTGCCATTGTCGGATTCACGCTGGTGGTGGCGAATTTCGGCTCAGGCATGGGCGCGCAGCTGGGTGCGGCGCGCCTGCTATATGGTATGGGACGCAGTAACGCTCTGCCGAAGTCGTTCTTTGGCGCGGTGGACGCCAAGCGGCACGTGCCACGCAACAACGTCCTGTTTGTAGGTGCGCTCGCGTTGGCTGGGGCTTTTCTGCTTCCCGCGCTGGCGGGGGCAACTACCGGCTACGATCTTGGAGCGAACCTACTTAATTTCGGCGCGCTGATCGCTTTTATGGGTGTGAATGCTGCGGCGTTCGTTCGCTATTACTTGCATGAACCGGAAAAGAAGTTGGGCAATCTGCTTCCGCCGGTTCTGGGTTTTGTGATTTGTTTCTTTCTTTGGATTAGTTTGAGTTCCAAAGCTCTGGTTTTTGGGGCGATGTGGATGGCGGTGGGAATCGCGATAGGCGCGTGGAAGACTAAGGGTTTCCGAGGCAATCTGGTCGACTTCGAATTGCCGCCGGAAGAATAAAAGGGATCGGAGTGTAGATGTTAGGCGCGATCGACATTGTGGCGTTTGTTCCGACCAGGGACACCGAGAAAGCGCGAGCTTTTTATGAGGGCGTGCTAGGGCTGCGGTTTGTGAAGGACGATGGATTCGCGCTGGTGATGGACGCGAATGGAATCAAGGTGCGGGTAGCGAAGGCGCAGTTCACGCCGGCTCCGTTCACGATTCTGGGTTGGCAGGTTGCGGGGATTGAAAAGACAGTCGAGGGACTGCAGGCGAAGGGCGTGCAGTTTGAGAGGTTTGGTTTCTTCGAGCAGGACGCGCTCGGAATCTGGACCGCGCCTAGCGGGGACAAGGTGGCTTGGTTTAAGGATCCCGACGGGAATATTTTGTCGGTCTCACAGCATGTTTGAGGGGATTTCCGGGGCGTGAGATAGGCCGCCTCGCTTTGCTCGGCGGGACAGCCGAAGGCGGCTGTCCCTACATGAGCGTTTCCGCCGCCGGCATTTCGCGGGCGAGGACGCCCGCGCCACATTTTTTACTCCACGTTCCAGCCCGTTACTTTTACTGTTGCTTTCTCTGCGCCCAGCTCACTGACGCGGTAAGAGGCGGTTACTTCGCGCTTCTCGCCGGGCAATAGTGAGATGTAGTTGTCTTCCCACACTACGGGCAGAATTTCTTCTCCCTTCGCGCCTTTCTCTACTTTGAGGCGGATAAAGAAGGCGATGCTCTTGCTGGGATTTTCTACCGTCACACGGGTGATGGAGTCTTCGCCTCTGCGCGCTGTGATGCTGGTAACTTTAAGCTTTACCTTGGGAAGTTGCGCGAGAGCCGTGTAATCTGCGAAGGAATCGGTGGGAGTCATCCACCAGTTGGACTTGGCCCAGTCGAGGGTTTCGGGTTTGGTGGAGAGCCAGTAAAAGTTGGAGCCTACTAGTTTGCCGGCGGAGTCAGTCAGGCGCAGAGCGACAAAGTACGTCGGGCTCAGGCCATCGATTTCGGGGAGCGTGAATACTTTGGCCGTGCTGTCGGCGGGCGCATCGAGCGAGTCTTCATGAGAAAACTTCTCGGTAGCGTCGAGGTTGTAAATTTTCGTTGACAGCTTCAAGCCTTTAACATCTTCATACTGGCTGCTGACGACCCAGATGGAATGATCGTCGTAGCCATAGATCGGATGAAGAGCTTCCATGGCGCGCTTGGCACCGAAATAGCCGCCGGCGGGACGCAGGTAATAGTCGTAGAGGTGCCAGATCATGGAAGGCCACGCGTTGTTGAGCATCCACTGAATCACGCCGGTGGATTCGTATTTGTTGCGGCTGTAGGCTTCGTACATCGCGCGCACGCCTTCATAAGTCTGCAGTTGCGACTTGGCAGCGAAGTCTTCCACATCGTCTGACTTGCCGTAGCGGTTGGCAAGCGCGGTGCTGAAGACCTGGATGGTTTTGAATTCTCCGCCGCCGGCGTGGTAGTTCCAGACATCGTCGATAGGCCAGAGATGATCTTTGCCAACCATGGCTCGAATGCTGTCGACGGGCGGGACGGCGGGTCCCATGCTGGTTTCGGTGTTGAAGCCGTAGGCACCACCGCAGCCGCCTGGGTTGCAGAGCTTGCGGTTGGGCTGGCCGGCGGGAGTGTCTTGTTCCCAATAGCCTGGAGCTATATACTCGTACGGCCCCGACATCTTGACGCCGCTGCTTCCGGTGACCGTGGTAGGTTTGCCGGTGGCGGAGGAAACTACGGGATTCGGCCAGAGGAGCTGCTTTTCGATGTCGAGATACATCTGCTCGACATCGGGTGGAGGCGGGTTGTCGCTGCCATTCAGCCACATGACCATGCTGGGGTGGCTGCGCAGGCGGTAGATCTGATCGCGGAGGGATTGTTGCGCGATTTCAAAATCCTTCGGTTTCCAGCGCGGCCAGCGCTCCCAGAAATCGCAGCAGCACCAGCCGGCCATGACGAGAATTCCTTCGTGGTCGGCGAGGTCGAAGAATTCCTGGGTTTCAAGTTTGCCTTCGAGACGGACGGTGTTTAATCCCATATCGCGGACGTAGCGGAATTCATCGTGCAGGCGCTGCGAATTTTCGCGGAGCATCATGTCCGGAGTCCAGCCGCCGCCGCGAATCAGGATGTTCTTGCCGTTGATGTGGAAGGCGCGGCCGCCCGTGGCATTCACTTCGGAAGTAACCTCGCGAACGCCAAACTCCGTCGTCGAATGGTCGCTGACCACGCTGCCGACCTGGAATTCCATCTTCAGCGAGTAGAGAGCCGGCTTGCCCATCTGCGCGGGCCACCATAGGCGCGGATTGGAGAAGATGAGCTGCGGGAATTGCTCGGAAGTGAAGGTGACGTCTTTGCTTTCGTTGGCGGCGAGTTCGACCTCCTGCTCGAAGGCCACTTTTTCGATTTGGCCTTTCAGTTTGCCTTTCACCGGTTCGCTGGTGCCGTTCTTGAGTTGGGCGGTGACGGTGAGTTGCGCGGAATCGTTGGCGGGCAGGTTCAGTTTGGAGACGACGGTGGGATAGCGCAGCGCGACCGGGCCGCTGGCGGTGAGGTAGACTTCGCGCCACAGGCCCATGTTCTTGTCGGGAGGAGCGGGGTTCCAGTCGACGAAGGTGATGGCCAGGTCGTTCTCAGTTGGGGCGAAGACCTGCACTGCGAGAACATTTTCGTGGCCGGGCTTCAAGACATTGGTTACGTTGAGTTCGTACGTGCGCCAAGCTCCGGCGATGGTGTCGGAGTTGGCGATCTGCTTTCCGTTGAGCCACACGTTGGCTCGGTAGTTGATTCCGCGGAAATTCAGCCAGACGGTTTTTCCCGTATAGGTTGCCGGAGCGGCGAACTGCTTGCGATACCACCAGGAGACGGCGTAGGGACTATCCGTCTGCATGGGGATGTTGGAAAAATTTCCGCCGATGGGGTAGGTGACGCCGGCGAACTGGCGAAGGTTCATGGCGAAGAATGGGTCGGGGAGGGTTTTGTCTTTTACCAGGGCAGCGACGACCGTGGTGGGTACGGTGGCGTCGTGCCATCCCTTAGGAACGAAGGCGGCGGTGGAAATGATCTCGCCCTTGGTTTCGACTTTGGCGGAGGATTGCAGAGTCCAATGCTCGCGAAGGGCGAACTTGTCGGCGTGTGCTGGGGCGACGGGTTTGGCTGCGGGAGTATCCGCGGCGAAGAGAAAGTGCGCACTCAGAAGTGACATCATTAACAAGCGCGCTGCGAACTGAATGGGGAAGGGCGAGCGTTGTTCGTTTGCTTTTGCGGAGTTCATGTTGCTCCCTTGGGTGCCGTCGCGGGCACGGGCGTGGCGATAGTTTCCGTGGACCCTGGTCCGGGAACCCAAGTCCGGGAACTAAGAGGGATAACACGTCTATTGATACGTTTCAATAGGATAAGAATTGATTTTAGGTCGCCCTGAAACTACGGCAGTGTCCCTGCAGGCTTCGCGGCGGCAGCATCTGCCGGCGCGGGAGTGCTGGCAATGAAGAAGTTGTGATCGTAAAGATTCCGGTACATCACCCCGGCAATCTCGGCTGCCTTTGGCCCGAACGTGGGCCGCCCGCCTTCCAGGAAGACCACTACTACGATGCGGCCTCTGCTGGTATTTGCGTAAGAGGCAAACCAGCCGAAGCGAGTGCCGGCGTGGGAGCAGGTTCCGGTTTTGCCTAGAATCTCTTCCTCATTAAAGTTGAGTCCCAGGCGGCGCGCTGTGCCATATTGCACGGCCCCGGCCATGCCGTCAGAGATTTCCGGAATCAGGGGAGCGATATCAAGCTGCCGTTTGATGCGCGGCTGGAAGTTCGCGACTTCGTCGGGCGTCGTGGGATGCTGCAGGTAGTAGAGTGTGCCTCCGTTGGCGATCGCAGAAACCATTGCGCCCAACTGCAACGGGGTCATCGAAATGCCCTCGCCGAACGAACACATTTTGCCTACGCCACCGAGCTTCTGCGGAATCACCTCGTCAGGATATTCTCCTAACTGCTCGCCTGGTATGTCGTAGCCCGCCAACTCGCCCAAGCCATACTGATGGGCATAGTAGGCAACTTTTTCGAATCCCAGCTTGCGTCCTAACGCCTCGAAATATGCGTTATTGGAGTGCGCCAAAGCCTCGGTGAGATTCATGCGGCTGCGCGCGCCCAGCGAGATTTCAGTGTCTTTCGAGACCACGCCCTCGTTCAGAGCCGCGAGCGCGACAGAAAGCTTGATGGTCGAGCACGGCTGAGCGCCGCTCGACAATGCCAGCCTCTGGTTCACCATGGCCAGCACGCGTCCGCTGGTCGGCTCGATCGCCACTACTGTGCCATTCATGTTGCCCAAGGCATTAATCGCAGCCTGGCGCACAACCGGATCTTCCCCTGCGGTGACATCGCCGGCGGCGATGTCGTCAGCGAACGAACTGACAAAGAAGCGCTCGTGATAGCGGTGATGCGAAGCGCTGACCGAGGCTCGCGTCAGCGTGGCACTTCTGCGAACCGCCGTGCTGCGGCCGCTCGCCAGATGACGCATGCGGCGCCGGGTGCGCTGGCTCTCACTCACTTTCCTGGATTTCGCTTTGCTGGTATTCAGCGCGTGCGGGTTGACGTGCGCGGCCCACATTGCTGGCGCAAACAGAAGCCCACCTACCATCACCACGAGACGAAGACAGCGCGTTCTGCAATTAAACATCTTGTTCTCGTTCCCTCGAATCCCCGGCTTTCCTTACTCCCTGTGGTGCACGAAGCGTACCAGTCTGCCGGTCTTGACCTGTAACTTCGTCCAATTTCGTGATACTACGGGAGTTAGAGCGTTTCAGGCAATAGAAAAGTTTCTATCCCATAAAACATTAATTTCGATCTAACCCATTACGGAACAGGCACTTAAATGGAAATTACCTTCGTTCCACAGCCCACAGTAACGGGTTACCTGATTACTGAAAAGATACGGCCCGCTGTGCAAAGGTTTTCCTCCAGCGAAGCTAGCGATCGGTGATCCGCAAAACAGCGTCGTCATGCAGACTGGTTTTACTGACCACTAACCACTAATCACTGGCCACCGCCTTCACATCACTTCACCCCGCTTGCGCAAAAACGCCGGAACGTCCAGATCGTCCTGCTCGAAGTTCGCGACCATCGCGCTGCGCATGCCGTCCAGTGAAATCACTTCTCCGCCAGCGTGAGCCATTGCAACCTGCGCCATCGCAATCGGAGACGGAGACGGCTCCGTCATCCTTGACTCGTCCATCCTCATCTCTGCCGTCGTCTCGCGATAGGGCTCGGGAAAAGAACTCGCGGGCGCCGGACCTACGTGGTCGGGAAAATCCATATTAGAGAGACTCATAGCATCGTCGTGTGTCGCCGCGAACGAGTGGTGGGCTTCTGCCAGCCGGTGATGCGGCCGGCTCACTTCGCGGAAGCCGGTCGCGATCACTGTGATCTTCACGGTGTCCTTCATCTTCTCGTCCATTACCGCGCCGAAAATAATATTCGCATCGTCATGTGCCGCACTTTGAATGATGGTGCATGCCTGCTGCACCTCGGCCAGCTTCAGCGAAGCCGATCCTGTGATGTTGATCAGAATGCCGCGCGCGCCGTCGATCGCGCCGGCCTCGAGCAGCGGCGACGCAATCGCCCGCCGCGCCGCTTCCGTCGTGCGATTCGCCCCGCTCGCCGTCGCCGTGCCCATCACCGCGTAGCCCATGCGAGCCATGATCGTCTTCACGTCGGCGAAGTCGCGGTTGATGATGCCGGGAATCGTTATGATGTCAGAAATTCCCTGCACTCCCTGCCGCAGAATGTCGTCAGCAATGCGGAACGATTCGAAGAACCCGGCGTTCTCCGCCACTGCCAGCAGCTTTTCATTGGGGATGACGATGGTCGTGTCCACCGATTCCATCAGCTCGGCAATTCCCTTCTCCGCCTGCGTCATGCGACGCTTGCCTTCAAACGAAAACGGCTTGGTGACTACGGCTACGGTGAGCGCTCCCATTTCGCTGGCCAGCGACGCGATAATCGGAGCCGCGCCCGTGCCCGTGCCGCCGCCCAGGCCCGTGGTCACGAACACCATGTCGGCGCCCTCGAGCGCCTCAATGATTTTGTCGGAGTCCTCGAGTGCCGCCTTGCGCCCTACTTCTGGATTCGCTCCCGCGCCCAACCCATTCGTCAGCTTCACGCCGAGTTGCAGTTTCACCGGCGCGCGCGACATGCGCAGCGCCTGCAAGTCGGTGTTGGCGACGATGAACTCGATGCCCTCGACTCCGGCATCGATCATGCGGTTCACCGCGTTGCCGCCGCCGCCGCCCACGCCGATCACCTTGATCTTGGCATCGTTGAGAGGCTCTTCGTTAAAGCTGATGCGAATGCTCGAATCTTTTTTCATTTTGTCCACCATGGTTTAAATTTTGTGCCTTGCCGCGCACCGACTGTTCAGAAGGGGCTAGGGGTCAGAGGTTAGGGACCAGCAAAGCCCAGGTGCTTGACCTTGGGTCTGGCCCCTGATCCCTAACCCCCGATCCCTGTCTCATCCCACCAGCATTGCTTTCAACCGCGATCCCCACCGATCCCCCTGAAACCCGCGTGCCAAGCGCGCCCTCTGTCCGTAGGCCACCATACCCAACACCGTGGCGAACTCCGGCTCAGCAAGCGTAGCGGGCATTTTTGCCAGAGGCGTAGGCCACGACAACCGCACGGCACGCCGCAGCACCGACTCCGCCACGTCGAAAATTCCCGGCAGCCGCGACCCTCCGCCACTGAGCACAATGCCCGCCAGACACGCTTCGAACATTCCGCTCTGCCGCAGAGTTTCGCGCATCATCTCAAACAGCTCGCGGGCCCGCGGCTCAAGAATTTCCGCCACCAATCGCTGCGGCAGCAAACGCGACGGCCGGTCACCCACCGACGGCACTTCCACTTCATTCCCTTCTGGAATCAGAGTGACTATGGCATTGCCGTACACCTTCTTGATCTTTTCCGCCTCGGCCAGCGGCGTGCACATGCCCACCGACAGGTCGCTCGTGAAGTGGTCACCTCCCACCGGAATCACTCCCGTATAGGGCACTGCGCCCTGCAGGAAAACAATCAGCTCGGTCGAGCCCGCACCGATGTCCGCCAGACAGACTCCCAGTTCCCGCTCATCGGCCCGCAAAACAGAATCGGCCGCCGCCAACGGCTCATACACCGTGTCGTCCACGTGGACGCCGGCGCGATTCACCGCCGTAATCACGTTCTGCGCCGCGCTGGTCGCAGCCGTTACCAGATGCACTCGCACCTCCAGCCGCGCCGCCATCATGCCCAGCGGATCATGTACCCCGGCCTGATCGTCCAGAATGAATTCCTGCGGCAGCAGGTGCAGCACTTCGCGATCCGCCGGCAACGGAATCGCCCGCGCTCGCTCCACCGCCTGCTTGATTTCGTCGCGGCCAATCTCCCGCGGACGCGTGCCCAGGCTGATTCCGCCATGGCTGTTCACGCCGCGCACGTGTGCTCCGCCGATGCCCACGATGGCATGCTCAACCGCCGCCCCCGCCGTGTCCTCAGCCGCCTCGACTGCCTTCTGAATTGACGCGACCGCCTTATCCAGTTCCACGATCACGCCTTTGCGCGAACCGCGGGACTCGGCCACGCCGTGCCCGCGATAGCGCAGGCCGCTGTCGGCGACCTCCACCATGAGCGCGCACGTCTTCGAGCTGCCCACATCGATCGCCGTTAGAAAATTTCCTTGCTGATTCGCCATTCTTTAATTAGTCCCTAAGTAAATTCTTCAACCTGAATCTCTAAAAACTGCTGCTACGTCGAGTCTCACTCCCCCGGCCCCTGACTCGTCTGAGTCTTGGCGATTGCCGGACTCGGTTTCTGACCGCCCTTGCCGGAAGATTTCGTCATCGGCCTCGGGGAGTGTGATGCAGGAGGTTTCGTGGCCACCGCACGCCGTGCCCTATTGTCAGAGCCATGTCTAGGGACAGCCTGTGTGCTCGCCTTGCTAGCCCCAGCATTTTTCGTTGGCGCGGACGTCCATGGCTTCCCTGCCTGCGTCATCCGCTTCGTGCTTTGTGTTTTCGCTGTCTTCGCCGCAATCCTGCTAGCCTTGGTTTTGCCCGCCTTCTTGATTCCCACAACTCCAGCCTTCGGATCGAGTTTCTTCTCGGTCAATTCAAATGCAGGCTTGGGCACGGTCCGGTCGTGAGGTGATAGATCGTGCGGCGATAGACCATGCGGCGACAAGCGAGTCACCAGCGCCGCCGGCTTCACTCCCGCCGCTGCGGCCGTTCTGGCAACCGCCGGGCTCAACGCCGGCGCGGCTTTCGCGCTCCGCTGTATTTCGGGATTCACAATGATCTGGTTGTCGTAGCGCAGGTCCACCGACTCCAGCTTCTGAAACTGCTGCCGCCAGGCCTGTGCGTGGCTTACATAAATCTTGTAGCGCCGCAGATAATCCGACGACCCCAAATGCACCAGCACATCGCCCGCCGGATCATTCACCCGCACCTTCACGTCTTCCAGATCGGTGAGGTCCACTTCACTCAAATCCTGCGAATAGCGCGCCCCGCCTGAATCGAGGTCGCGCACCATCTCCTCATAAATCTTCATGCGCGGCGCCCGCGTCGAAAGCGGCTCCCCCGGATTCATTCCCAGAATTACGGGGAAGGAATAGCGATGCTTCGCGGTCAATTCCATCAGCGTCCCACCCGCGTCGATCAACGACATGCGCGGCCCCACACGGGCAAATGCCACCGGCGTGCGCTCGTGAATCTCGACCATCAAGCGGTTGGGAACGAACCGCATCACACTGGCCGATTCCACCCACGGAATCTGTTCCAGTTGCGCCTTCTGCTGCGCCAGTGGAATAAAAAAGACGTTGCGCCCAATGTCGGCGCCCATCACTTCCATGATCTGTGCCTTGGTCACATTCTGCATTCCCGCGACTTCAATGTTGTCGCTCGATTCCACCCGGAAGCGCCACGAGCGCTCGCCATAGTGATACAACCACGCCGCCGCCAGCGTCGCCAAGCAGCACGCCGCCGCTGCAAGGGCAGCCCACAGCAAGCGGTTCGCAGTTTTTTTCGGAAGAGAACTTCGGCGGGCGGAGACCCGCTTTTGCCCGCGCAGAAAAGGAGATTCCTCGTCTACATCCAGGTCCATCAGGCGCGCATCGTCCATCTCCAGATCATGCCCTCGCAGATCATGGAGACCGCGCGCAGCCTCAGCGCTGGGCGGGTACAACTCCTCCTGCAAGATGGTGGAACCCGACTTTCGCGCCATCAGTTCAGGTCAGTTGTCGCTGTGGAATCGCTGAGCCTTCAAACTATAACTTCATTTTGCGATTTCAGATAGACAAAATGTTGGTTCTTTTTCACAGGAGGGAATCGGATTGGACATCACGGACAGAATCAGAAAACTGAGGGTTGAAAAAGAATCACATGGAGACAGCCGCCTCGGCTGTCCGGCCTGGGCGAAGCCCGGCCGTCCAAATCCCATCTCTGTCCACAAACAAAAAACGGACGCAGCCGTTTAGCCGCGCCCGCCTTTCCGGAGAACAAAAACTCTAAATCGGCCCACCGCCGGTCTCGACCTGCACCGCCGGAGCCGGAATCACGGGCACCCGCGGAACCCTCACGCGGGGAACATTAATCCGCATCCGCGGACAAGCCACTAACGGGATCTCTGAGGTGTTAAAGGCCACCGGCATCATTCGCACGCGCGCAACCCGCGCTTCGATCCGCGACCGCTCCGCTTCCACTCGCGCCATTGCCGCTTCTTGCCGCGCCGACATGGCTTCAATGCGGGTCATCCCACCTTCGGTCCGAGCAATCTTGCTCTGGAACCACGCCATGGCGGAAGCCAAGTGGCAGGACGCAGTCTCGTCCCGCGCCACAACCAGGTCGGCCCTTTGCACGAATTGGTCAACACGCTCCGAAGCCAATTCAACAAAAGATCCCGATTGGTCAGCGGCATGTCCGATAGCCGCGTCGAAAACCCGGTGCGCCCCTGCCAAGCCGCCATCCTGATAAAAGCCATTCAGTCCCAGCGCCAGCACCCCAGCCGCCAGCCATCCCCAACCTTGTGTAGTCTTCATAGCCAATCTCTCCATCTGCCAGATTGGACGGACGTCACGCAAGTCCGTTAGCAATGGAAGATACGTGGCCAGCCGGAAATTAGTTCCCCGGTTCCGCAGGCTCTTTCAATTTTTCCAGAATCAGAGGTCCCAATTGCGAAACGCTCCCCGCACCGAGGGTGAGAATCATATCTCCCTCTTGCGCAACCGCGGCAGCCGCACTCACTGCATCCGGAAACGAGCCTGCGTACTGAGCGCTTCTCCCACCCTTCTCGCGGATGGCTCGAGCCAACTCTTCTCCGCTAACCCCCTCGATCGGCTTCTCGCTCGCCGCATAAATATCCAGCACAAACAGCGAGTCAGCATCGCCAAAGGCCGCGGTGAAATCCTCCAGCAAATCGCGCGTGCGCGTGTAGCGATGTGGCTGGAACACCACGTGAACTTTACGAAACCCGCACGACCGCGCCGCTGCCAGCGTCGCCTTGATCTCCGTAGGATGGTGCCCATAATCATCGATCACGCTAACGCCTTCCACTCGCCCTCGCAGCTGAAACCGCCGGTCAACTCCGCGGAACTGGTCAAGCGCGGCCCGAATTGCCTCGACGCCGACGTCCAATCCGACGCCAACCGCGATCGCCGCAGTAGCATTCAGGACGTTGTGCATGCCCGGTACGTGCAGGGTGAACTCGCCTAAGTCCTGCTTGCGATAACTCACGCGGAAGCGGTTCAGCGGCCGCGAATCGCCGCTCCCGGCCCCGGTGTTCGCACCAGTCTCGCCCGGCTTGATCCAAAAATCCGATCCGCGCTTCGTCCCATAAGTCACGGTCCGCCGCTGCACTTCGGGCAACAGCCGCCGCAGCAGTGGATCGTCGTTGCACGCCACCACCATCCCATAAAACGGCACCCGGTCCATGAACTCCAGAAACGTCTTCTTCACGTCCCGCATGTTGCGGTAGCAATCCATGTGCTCGCGGTCGATGTTGGTCACAACCGATAGAATTGGAGACAATTTCAAGAACGACCGGTCACTCTCATCCGCCTCGGCCACCAGATACTGCGACTTCCCCAGCCGCGCATTCGACCCCATCGCATCCACGCGCCCGCCCACAACCACGGTCGGATCAAGTCCACCTCCGGCCAGCACGGCGGCCACCATCGAAGTCGTAGTCGTCTTGCCGTGCATCCCGGCGACGGCAATGCCGTACTTCAGCCGCATCAGCTCCGCCAGCATTTCCGCTCGCTGAATCACCGGCACGTGCAGCTTGTGCGCCTCAAGAACCTCGGGATTCCCCATCGCAATCGCCGAACTCGTCACAACGACTTCAGAGCCTGCAATATTCTCCGCCCGATGCCCTTCAAAAATCGTCGCCCCCAGCCCGGCCAGCCGCTGCGTGACCGCAGAACTCTTCAAATCCGATCCCGAAACCTTGTACCCAAGATTCAGCAGCACCTCGGCAATCCCGCTCATGCCGATCCCGCCAATGCCCACGAAATGTATCTGCTGAATCTTGGCAAACATAAATTTAGGGGTTAGGGATCAGGGGACAGGGTCAGAAACAGAATTTGGTCTGCTAGCCCCCGCTCCCCGACCCCCGGTCCCTGCTCTCTTCAATTCCCGCCAAACGCGCCGCCATCGCCGCAATATCACGCGCCGCATTCGGATGCGCCAACCCCCGCGCCGCCGCGCTCATTGCCTGCAACCGCCGCGGATCGCCCAGCAAAGCCGCAATCGTCTCCGCCAGCCACACTCCCTCAAGCTTCGACTCCTCGACCACAACCGCCGCGCCGACGCGCGCCAGCGCCTCCGCATTCACCCGCTGATGATCGTCCGCCGCCCGCGGAAACGGCACAAAAATCGCGGGCTTCCCCGCCGCCGTAATCTCCGCCACCGTGCTCGCCCCCGACCGGCACACCACCAGATCCGCCCGCGCAAACGCGGCTGGCATGTCCTCAATAAACTTAAAAACTTCCGCAGACTCTCCAGCCGCTCCGGAGAAAGACTGATACGCCGCCAGCGCGTCATTATAGTCACGCTCGCCGGTCTGATGGAGGATGTGAATCCCCGGCGCCTGCCTTAGCAATTCCGGCAAACACCGAATCATCGCCTCATTGATGGCGTGCGCCCCCTGGCTTCCGCCGAACACAAGCAGAGTAGGGGTGCCGCCGCGCTTGGCGGGAATCTCAAAGAACGCCTGCCGCACCGGAACACCCGTGACTTCTGCATGACGAAAATATTTTGCAGTCTCCTCGAAGTGCACTGCCGCCGCGGACACGAACCGCGCCACCACGCGATTCGCAAATCCCGGCACCACATTCGGCTCAAACGCCAGCGTAGAAATATGCTTCACCACTGCCGCCAGCATCGCCGGCCCAGACGCATATCCGCCCACGCCAATCACCACGTCCGGTGCGAATTCATTCAGCATGCGGCCCGCATCCCAGAGCGCCCGCGGCAAATCAAAGGCCGTCTTGGCTCGCCTCATCAAGCTGACATTCTTCAGTTGCCCCACGCGAACCAATCGCAGCGGATACCCCGCCGCCGGCACCAGCCGGTTCTCGATGCCGCGCGCCGTCCCCACGAACAGCACCTCAGCCGCATAACTTTTCTTGAGTTCGTTCGCGATGGCAAGCGCCGGGATCACGTGTCCACCCGTCCCGCCGCCCGCCAGAATGGCCCGCATGCAGTGACTATAAATGAACTGTCATCCTGAGCGGAGCAAACGCTTCGCGAATGCGAAGCGTTTGTGGAGTCGAAAGCCTGCCCTGAGCAAAGCCGAAGGGGATCCCTATAGCCAAGATGCCCCCCGGAATCTGGTGCTTCACTCCGCCTGCTTCGTAATATTCAACAGCACGCCCACGCACGCCAACGTAACAAACAGCGACGACCCTCCGTACGACACCAGCGGCAGCGGAATCCCCTTGGTCGGCATCATCCCCAGCACCACGCTGATGTTGATGAACGCCTGCAAAACCAACATGGTCGTAATCCCCACTGCAAGGTATCGCCCGAACGTATCCTCGGTGCGCCACGAAACCCGCATCCCGCGCCACAAGAAGATGGCAAATAGCGTCACCACAAACAAAGCTCCTACCAGCCCTAACTCTTCCGCAGTTACCGCAAAAATAAAATCAGTATGCGGCTCCGGCAGATAGAACAGCTTCTGCTTGCCTTCCATCAGACCAGTGCCAGTGATGCCCCCAGTGCCTACTGCGATCAGAGATTGAATCAGGTGGAACCCAGCTTTCTGCCGCTCCGCGTACGGATTCATAAAAGCCAAAATGCGCTCGCGCCGGAAGCTCACATGGAAAATCAGAAAATACAACGGCACCAGCGACGCGCCAAACGCACAGGCGAAATACCGCATCCGCATCCCCGCCACATAAAGGATGCAGGCCGCAATTCCGGCACAAGCGATCGCCGTACCCAGATCCGGCTCGAGCACAATTAGCCCGAGCAAAACGACCACAGGCGCGGCCGCCGGCGCCAGCGTGTTTCGCCAGTCGTCCATCGTTTTTGTACGCGCTTCGAGAAAATAGGCGAGGAAGAGAATCAGCATCGGCTTCGCCAGTTCCGAAGGCTGGAACGAGAACCCGCTGGCATGAATCCAGCGATGCGTGTTGTGCGACCGGTCAAGAAAAAACACGGAGATCAGCAAGAGCGTGGTCAGCCCCATCAGCGAAAACACCAGCGCCGGATGCTTGTAGCGCCGGTAATCCACGCGCATCGCCACCACCATCGCCACCAGGCCGGCCATCGCCCAGATCAGCTGCTTCGACAAGAACGCGTAGGGCGACCCAAACCGTTCCCGCGCCATCACCGCCGACGCCGAAAACACCATCACCAGCCCTACAAAAACCAGCAGCAGAGTGACGGTAAACAGCCAGCGATCGACGCTAACCCGCTTTGCCATGGGAAGTTCATTTCACCACGGAGTCGCGGAGACAGGCAGAACGAATTGCCGATTGTTGAATTTTGATTGTTGATTGTCTTGGTTCCAGAGGGCCACGCCGGAAACCGAATCCTCGGTCTTTGTCATCCTGAGCGTAGCGAATGCTTCGCGGAACGCGGAGCATTCGCGAAGTCGAAGGACCCCTTGCACCATTGCGCGTCCCACGGCCACAAAAGGAGTTTCTATCTCCGCCACTTCACGCTAAACCTCGCACAATCTCCTTGAACATCTGCCCGCGCTGCTCATAATTCTTGAACTGATCGAAGCTGGCGCAGGCCGGCGCCAGCAACACCACATCGCCAGGCTCCGCCACGGCATTCGCCTTGCGCACAGCGTTCTCCAACGTCTCGGCGTGGACGACTTCAACATTCCCGCTTTTCGGAGAAGCGATCTGCGACTCAATCTTCCCCGCCGCCGCCCCAATCGTGTACACCCGCTTCACCCGCTGCCGCAGCAATTCGTTGAGCACGCTGTAGTCGCTGCCCTTGTCCTTGCCCCCCAGAATGAGGTGAATGTTCGCCGGAAACGATTCCAGCGCCTTGATGGTCGCATCCACGTTGGTAGCCTTCGAATCGTTGTAATAATCCACGCCGCGAATCGTCGCCACAAACTCCAGCCGGTGTTCGACCGCCTTGAAATCGCGCACTGCCTGGCGGATCTTCTCCGGCGCACACCCCATCAGCGCCCCCGCGCACACCGCGGCCAGAACATTCTCCAGGTTATGCGCACCCTTCAGCGGAATCTCGGAAACCTGCAGAATCTCGCGCTGCCCGCGGCCGTCGCGGAACAGAATGTTCCCGTCGCGCACCCACGCGCCCAGCTTCACTTCCTTCTGCCGGCTGAACCAGAAGACCTGCGCCTTCGTCCGCGCCGCCATGGTTACGCAGGTCGGATCGTCCTCGTTGAGCACTGCAAAGTCATCGCCCCGCTGATTCTCAAAAATGCGCGCCTTGGCGTCCACGTAACTCTCGAACGTCCGGTGCCGGTCCAGGTGATCGGGCGTAACATTCAACACCACCGCAATCTTGGGATGGAACGTCTGAATCGTCTCCAGCTGAAAACTGGAAACCTCCAGCACGATCGCCGTCTCCCGCGTCGCGCGCTCGGCCAGCGAGATCGCCGGAGTGCCAATGTTCCCGCCGACCAACGTCGGGACGCCGCCCGCCGTCAGAATCTCCCCGGTGAGCGTGGTCGTAGTAGTTTTCCCGTTCGACCCAGTGATGGCCACAATCGGTCCCGGAAGAAACTGCGCTGCCAGTTCAATCTCGCCAATCACCGCCTCGCCCATGGCGCGAGCCTGCACCAGCATCGGCGAATCCACTGGAACCCCCGGGCTCACCACAATCAGATCCTGCCCGCGAAAAGTTCGCTCGCCATGCCCGCCGGTCTCGACGGTAATTCCGTGATCGAGCAGCGCCGGAATCTCATTCCGCAATTCGTCTCCACTTTTGGTGTCAGAAACAGTAACCCGTGCCCCATGCGCTTTCAAAAAAAGCGCCGAAGCTACCCCGGATTTCCCGAGTCCCACCACCAGCACGCGCTTGTCTTTAAGTTCCATCATTCAAGAAAGTGGTTAGTGGCTAGTGGCCAGTTAAACCACGAATAATGCTGCCAATTTTTTTCTGCCCACTGACCACTGGTCCCTGACCCCTGGTTTCCTACCTGAGTTTCAAAGTCGTCAGCGCAAACAGCGCAAACACCAGCGACGCAATCCAGAACCGCACGATAATCTTCGACTCCGACCATCCCATCAACTCGAAATGATGATGCAGCGGCGCCATCTTGAAAATCCGCTTCTTGCGCAGCTTGTACGATCCCACCTGCAGGATCACCGACAGTGCCTCGATCACAAACACGCCACCAATAAACGGCAGCAGCAGTTCCTGCTTGATGATCACTGCGACCGTCCCAATCGCCCCACCCAGGGCCAGCGATCCCACGTCGCCCATGAATACTTCCGCGGGATGCGCGTTATACCACAGAAATCCGATCGACGACCCGACCATCGCCCCGCAAAAAATAGTAAGCTCGCCGACCTGCGGCATGCGCGGAATTTCTAGGTACGTGGCAAAAGTTGCGTGCCCGCTTACGTAAGTAAGCACGGTAAGCGCGCCCGCGGCAATCACGGTGCAGCCAATCGCCAACCCGTCCAGCCCATCCGTAAGATTCACCGCGTTGCTCGAGCCCACAATCACCAGCACCACGAATGCGATGAAGGGCACGAACGCCAGCCCCCACAGGTGTGGATTTCGCTCCAGCGTCTCCACTACCAGATCGGGATGAAACTGCTTGAGGAAAGGAACAATCAGCTTGGTCGAATACATCCCATAGGTCTGCATCGTGATCAGCATCACTGCGATCACAACGCTGGTCGCAATCTGCAACCCCAGCTTGGCTCGCGCGGTTAACCCTAGATTCCGCCGCCGCGCCACCTTGGTGTAATCGTCGGTGAATCCAATCGCCGCAAACGCGCATGTGGCAAAAACCGCAATCCACACAAACCGGTTGCTCAGATCCGCCCACAAGAGAGTAGGCACTACGACGGCGATCGCAATCAGCAACCCGCCCATAGTCGGTGTCCCGGCTTTTTTCTGATGAGCCTTCGGACCTTCTTCCCGAATGTATTGTCCAATCTGGAATTCGCGCAGCCGGTTGATCACCAGCGGACCCACGATCAGAGCAGTAAACAGCGCAGTAAGACTGGCAAACGCAGTGCGGAACGTCAGATAGCGGAAGATGCGGAACGGCGGAAAATAATGTTGCAGCTTCAGGAACAACAGCCAGTAGAGCAATCAGCCTCCGTCTAAGAATTAAGTCATTGAGCGATTGAGCGATTGGGTCATTGAAGATCGCACCCAATCCGTACTCAATCACTCAGTGGCTCAATCTCTCAATGACTCAATCTCTTCCACACTTCCAGCGCCTTCTCCAGCTTCACTCCGCGTGAAGCCTTCAACAAGACAACGTCTCCATCCCGCGCCTCGCGCGCCAACCATTCCCCAGCTTCCTCGGGCGTTGTCACAAACTCCGCCGGAGTTCCCGCCTTCCGCGCGCCCTCGACCATCGCCTGCGCCAGTCCCCTCACTCCAACCAGCGCATCGATCTTCTTCTCGGCGATGTGCTCGCCAGCCCGCCGGTGCATCTCTTCACCCGCCGGCCCCAATTCCAGCATCTCGCCCGCCACCACGATGCGCCGCTTGGCCGTCATCATCGCCAGCGCATCCACCATCGCTTCCAGCGCCTTCGGATTCGAATTGTAGCAATCGTTGATCACCGTGATGTTACCCACTTGGAGGACCTGTCCGCGCTTTTCCGCCGGAGCTAGCGTAGCCAGCGCTCCCACCGCCTCCGCAACCGTAACCCCGCGCTCGAGCCCCACCGCAACCGCCGCCAGCGCATTCAGCACGTTGTGCTCCCCGACCAGCGGCAGTGTCGCATGTTCCCGAACCCTCCCGATCACCACATCGAACTCCGCACCGTCCGTACCTTTCGATTGGACGTTTTCCGCGCGCACGTCCGCCGCCTGCGTGCCATACATCACAACTTTGCCCTTGAAGTCGCGCCCAAACTGCGAAACATACTCGTCATCGGCATTCAACACTGCCACGCCATTCGCCGGCAGCGACTCCACCAGCTCATATTTCGCCCGCGCAATCCCAGCCAGCGAATCAAAAAACTCCAGATGCACCGGCGCGACGTTGGTCACGACTCCAATCTCCGGCTGCGCGATCTTCGCCAGCGCCCGGATCTCGCCGGCGTGCGACATCCCCATCTCTATCACGGCCACGTCGTACTCCGGCTCCAGCTTCAACAGCATCAGCGGCAAGCCAAAATGATTATTGAAGTTCCCTTCCGATTTCAGCACCCGAAACCGCGTGCTCAGCACATGCGCGATCGCTTCTTTCGTGGTCGTCTTCCCAGCCGATCCCGTCACCGCGATCAGCGGCTTCCCCCAAAGCTTCCGCACCGCTGTGGCCAGAGTTTGCAACGCCACCAGCGTATCTTCCACCGCCAACAACTGCGTCTCCTGCGGATAGCGACTCGACTGATCCTTACGCACGACCGCCGCAATTGCGCCGTTTCTGAGCGCCAACTCCACGAAATCATGCCCATCCAGCCGCTCACCCTTCACCGCAAAGAAAAGCTGGCCCGCCCGCACGCTTCGGGAGTCAATCGAGTACCCCTGCGCCAGGTGTTCGGGATCAAACCCTCCCACCGCGGAAACAAACTCGGCAACCCTGGCAAGCGTAAGCTTCATGCTTATCTAAGAAAAAACTCGAATGTCCGAATGCAAAATCCTGTCATCCTGAGCGGAGGCTGTGCTTCGCGAACGCGAAGTACACCCGCAGTCGAAGGACCCCTTGCCCGCCCCACACTGCCATCGGCCTCGCAAGGCATTTCTACCGCCGCCGCGACACTTGTATCCTTGCTTGCATGCCGGGACGGTCCAAGCTCTCCGCCTACGATCGCGCAACGGCTCCAGCTGCAGACCCGCACTCAAACCCCGCCGCCCGCAGCGCCGCGCGCGCCACTTCCAAATCGTCAAATGGAACGGGGCCCTCCCGCGTGACCTGAACCTTCTCATGCCCCTTCCCCGCCAGCAGCACAATGTCCCCCGGCCGCGCCTCGACAATCGCCAGCGCGATTGCCTTACGCCGGTCCGGCTCCACGCTGTACTTAACGCCAGTCTTCTGCAGCCCCACCACCGCATCATTAATAATCGCCACCGGATCCTCACTGCGCGGATTGTCCGAAGTCAGCACCACAAAATCACTTCCCCGCCCCGCCGCCTCACCCATTAACGGACGCTTCTTCCGGTCGCGATCCCCTCCGCAGCCAAACACCGTCAACACTCGTCCCTTCGCGGCAGAAACCAACCCCCGCGCTAGAGCCGTCAGGTTCCGCAGAGCATCGTCGGTATGCGCATAGTCCACCACGACGGTGAACGGCTGCCCGCAATCCACCCTCTCAAACCTTCCCGGAACGCAAGCCAGCTTGTCGATCCCCGCCGCAATTGCCGCCGCCGAACACCCGCGCGCATAGCCGGCTCCCGCCGCCGCCAGAATGTTGTACACATTCACCCGCCCGATTAGCGCCGAGAACACCGCAATCTTCACCTCCGGCATCACCAGATCAAATCGCGTCCCCCGCGTCGTGATTTCCACTTTCTCCGCGTGCAGATCGCCGCGCTCCCATCCATATTTCAAGACCACCGAACCGAGCTTCCGGCTGAACTCTGCCAGCTTCGCTCCGTACTCATCATCCAAATTGGTCACCACGGCTCGCGGCGCGTCCGTGCCGCAGCCCTCAAACAGCACCCGCTTGGCCGCGAAGTACTCCTCCATAGTTTTGTGATAATCGAGATGATCGCGCGTGAGATTAGTAAAGACGGCCACATCAAATGGCACTCCAAACACGCGCTCCTGCGCCAAAGCATGTGAGGAAACCTCCATCACCGCGTCAGTCGCCCCGTTGCCGAGCGCCTCGCTGAACATGCGATTCAGTTCGAGCGCCTCCGGAGTAGTATGCGGCGCCGGCAAAATCTTTCCGGCGACGTGATATTCGATCGTCCCGATCAACGCGCTCTTGCGCCCCGCCGCCGTCAAAATCGATTCCAGCAGAAACGCGGTCGTGCTCTTCCCATTCGTCCCCGTGATTCCTGTGATCGCAATCCGCTCCGCCGGCTTTTTATAGAAGTTCGCGCTAATCCGCGCCAGCGCCCGCCGCCCGTTTGTGACCACTGCCCAGGCCACTCCAGGACGCGGCTTCTCCGCCGCCGAATCCGTCACCACCGCCACCGCACCAGCCGAGATTGCCTGATCAATAAACCGGCTGCCGTCGCTCGACTCGCCGCGCATCGCCACGAACAGGCCCCCCGGCTTCAACCGCCGCGAGTCATATTCCACACCACTCACGCCCGGATCCCCGCTGTGCGCGAGAACTTCCGCTCCATAGAGCACCTGTTGGAAGGTCATTGCTCAGAATTATATGGCACAGGGACTACGGCATAGCCGCGGAGCGGCGGCAGAATGCAGACCACGGCTCGCCCTGAGCTAGCCGAAGGGGCGCGAGCCGTGGGTAATAAGGGAGAAAGGGAACGAGCCCCGAAGGGGAGAAAGAAGAAGCCTCCGCACCCCTCACCCGGGTTACCAACGGAACGTTCCCAGCCTCATCCCGCAGCGCTACATTATTCCTATGTCCACCGGAACCGGCTCCGCCAAATACCGCTGCGCCCAGTGCGAAATGCCGGAAGATCAATGCGAGTGCGATAAGTACTGCTGTCTCTGCCAGACCGTACTCGACGTCCGCGTCTGCGAGGATGGCCTCATGTACTGCGAGCCCTGCCGCGTCGCCTGCGACTACAAAACCTCCGGCTAGAGCCTCAAATCACCACCGCTTCCTTGTACTCCCCAAACACCCGCCGCATCGCATCTGAAATCTCGCCCACAGTCCCGTAAGCCTCAACCGCAGCCAGAATCCTGGGCATCAAATTCGCACCCGATTGCGCCGCATCCTCTACGCCCGTCAATGCAGACCTCCACTGACCGGCATCCCGCCGTGCCCGCAGCGCCCGCACGCGCTCGATCTGCTTCCCTTCCAACCCCGGATCAATCTTCTGAATCGGAATCGCCTTCTCCTCTTCCACCTCAAATCGATTCACACCCACCACAACCGCATCCCCAACATCCACAGCCTGCTGATATTCATATGCCGCGTTCTGAATCTCCTGCTGCACAAATCCGCGCTCAATCGCTTTCAGCATCCCACCCATCACTTCAATCTTTCCCAGATACTCCGCCGCGCGCTTCTCGATCTCATTAGTAAGCGACTCAACATAGTAAGACCCGGCCAGCGGATCGATCGTCTGCGCTACCCCCGATTCATACCCAATCACCTGCTGCGTCCGCAAAGCAATCCGCGCTGCCTGCTCCGTCGGAAGCGCCAAAGCTTCGTCATAAGAATTCGTGTGCAGCGATTGTGTCCCGCCCAGCACCGCGGCCAGCGCCTGAATCGCCGTGCGCACAATATTATTTTCCGGCTGCTGCGCCGTTAGCGTCGACCCCGCCGTCTGCGTATGAAACCGCAGCATCCACGACCGCGGATTCTTAGCCTTGAAGTGTTCCCTCATGATCCGAGCCCACATCCGCCGCGCCGCGCGAAACTTGGCTACCTCTTCCAGAAAATTATTGTGCGCATTAAAGAAGAACGACAGCCGCGGCGCGAACTCGTCCACATCCAGCCCCGCCTCGATCGCCGCCTGCACGTAGGCCATGCCGTTGCCCAGCGTGAACGCCACTTCCTGCACCGCCGTCGATCCTGCCTCCCGCATGTGATAGCCGGAAATCGAAATCGTATTCCATTCCGGCACGTTCTCTTTCGCCCAGGAAAACATGTCTGTGATCACGCGCAATGCCTGATGTGGCGGATAAATATACGTTCCGCGCGCGATGTACTCTTTCAAAACATCGTTCTGCACCGTCCCCGAAAGTTTGCGGATGTCGGCACCCTGCCGCCGCGCAACCGCCACGTACAACGCCAGCAGAATCGATCCCGTGGCATTGATGGTCATCGATGTAGAAATCTTGGTCAGATCGATGCCGGCGAACAACCGCTCCATATCCTCGATTGAATCAATCGCCACACCCACCTTGCCCACTTCACCCGCGGCCAGCGCATGATCCGAATCCATTCCAATCTGCGTCGGCAAGTCAAAAGCTACAGAAAGCCCGGTGGTCCCGTTTGCCAGCAAATACTTGTAGCGCTTGTTCGACTCCTCGGCGTCGCCCATGCCGGCATACTGCCGCATGGTCCACAAGCGCCCGCGGTACATCGTGGCCTGCACGCCCCGCGTAAACGGATACTCTCCCGGATACCCAACCTCGCCCTCGTAATCCGACCCCTTCAGATCAGCCGGTGTGTACAGAGGCTTAACCGGAATGTGGGACGACGTCTCAACTTCCGTCGCCACACCATGCGTCGGAGCTTTGACTGTGTCTGCCATGATTACCGCTCTTTCCCAACGATACTTGTCATTCCGGAGCGCAAAATGTCTTTGTCATTCCGAAGCGCGCAGCGCAGAGAAACCTGCTGTCGCCTGCATCGCCCCGAACCCCGCCCAAGTCACCGCGCTCCCCTACTCTTCTGCCTTACTCTCCAGAACGAACTAACCCCAAACCACGCAAACGTTACCGTGAAACAGACCGCCGCCACCACCCGCCCGATCCCAACCCGCCCGGCCTCATACTTCGCATACTCTTTCGCCGCAGCAAACCCGCCACTCGCGGCCATCACCAGGAAGATTAGCCCGGTAACCTCCAGCCACAGCTGATGCAGCACCCGCCCAAAAGCCCGCCCCGTAGCCGACAAGGCGCGAGTCGCGGCCTGCACCGTCCGGCTGCGTTTGGCCTGCTCTGAGGCAACCCGCGCCGCCACTCCCAACTTTCGTGCTGCTGAAACCTTGCTCACGGCCTCGATTTTAACAGCCTCCGGCGCTACAATGACCCAAGCCTGCGCTCGCAATCAAAACCTTTAGGGGCGCGCAGGCATCCAAAACACCAGCCGAGTGTTTTGGAGCGAGGCAATTGGCGATCGGGGGACCAAGTGGATCAGCAACTCAAACAACTCATGAAGGAACTCGGCGAAGCCATCAACGAGTCGCTCTCCGATTCCGAACAGATCGCCGAGGTCGTCTCCCGCATCAAAGAGGGCGGTTACGATATTTTCCTGGTTCTCGAAGCCACCATCGGCGTCAGCAAGCAGGGCGAAAAATCCTCCGACAAGACTTCTCTCGTTACCACTCTGTCGACCAATCCCGAATTCAAAATCAGCGATCAGGACATGAAGTTCCTGAAATCCCTCCGCATCAGAATCGAAGAAGAAAAATAAAACCCTGATACCGCTGACCCGCTGATGTGGGGACAGCGGCCCTCGGCTGTCCCGGCAGGAGCGAAAGCTCCCAAGATCTTTCCCAACTCCGATCGCCACGATTCATTCGCCCGAACAATATCCGCCCATCGCAGCAACTTTCTGTCCTGTGCTACCATCTACTGTTTTTCTGGGTTGCTGCATGTCCATGAAAGACACTCTCGGAGTCCTTCTCGCGGGCGGCGCCGGGGAACGCCTTTATCCTCTTACTCGCGACCGCGCCAAGCCCGCCGTCACCTTCGGAGGCATGTATCGCATCATCGACATCACTCTCTCCAACTGCCTCAACTCCGACCTGCGCCGAGTCTACATCCTCACCCAATACAAAGCGCTGTCGCTGAACCGCCACATCCGCGAGGGCTGGAACATCCTCGGCCGCGAAGTCGGAGAGTTCATCGAAGTCCTTCCACCCATGAAGCGGGTCAGCGATCAGTGGTACCAAGGCACTGCCGACGCCGTTTACCAGAACATCTATTCCATCGGCTCCGAGCAGCCGAAACACGTTCTCATCCTGTCCGGCGATCACATCTACAAAATGGATTACGGCAAGATGATGAAGCAGCATCTCGAATCCTCCGCCGACATCACGCTTGCCACCATCCAGATTGATCCCGCGGAGACCTTCCGCTTCGGCGTGGTCGACGTCGACAAAGACGGCCGCATCAACGGCTTCGAGGAAAAGCCTTCAAAGACCGAACTGCGTTCCCCCTGGAACTCCGAGAAGTGTGCCGGCTCCATGGGCGTCTACCTTTTCAATGCCGACGTCCTCATCCCCGTCCTGCTAAAAGACGCCGAAGACCAATCCTCCAGCCACGACTTCGGCAAAGACATCCTGCCCAAGATGGTCGCCGACTACCGCGTCTTCGCCTACGACTTCGTCGACGAAAACAAGAAGGAAGCTCTCTACTGGCGCGATGTAGGCACGCTCGAGGCCTACTACGAAGCCAACATGGATATCGTCTCCGTCTCCCCAATTTTCAACCTCTACGATCACGACTGGCCTATCCGCACCCACCAACGCCAGTACCCGCCCGCGAAATTTGTCTTTGCAGAGAAAGAACGCATGGGCACCGCGCTCGATTCCATCGTCTCCAATGGCTGCATCGTCTCCGGAGGCCTGGTCAAGAATTCCATCCTCTCGCCCGACGTCCGCGTGAACTCTTACTCCGAAGTCGACCAGTGCATCCTGTTCTCCCACGTCGCCATCGGACGCCATTGTCGGATCCGCCGCTGCATCATCGACCGCAACGTCCATCTCCCCGAAGGCACCACCATCGGCTACGACACCGAGGCAGACCGTTCCCGCTACTTCGTCACCGATAGCGGCATTACGATAGTAACCCGCGATTACTCCCTATTCGAGAATCCCGTAACGGTCGATTACTTCACCACGGAGTAGCGCAAAAGCCGCACGGGATAAGGCCTTTCGCCCACCTCCAAACCTGGCCCTCTTCCCATACCACGAATCAAGAATCCAAACATTCGCCGCCATTTATCTCATTATGCGATTGACGCTGCGCACCCGGGAGAGCATAATCCGGCAATCGGTCTCCACTGCAAGTGTTTGGCGGGGTCACTGCCAGCGAAAGGTCAAACTCTCTGAGTCAACCATCTCGGTCGCGTCTTCCCTCGCCACTTGACCGGGAAACCAAGCTTAAGGGAACAAGAACTGCAGATTAGTTTCTATAAGGAGCGAATTCTATGAGGCGAACCCGTTTCACAAAACCCATACCTCTGATCGCAGGGCTGCTCTCCGGCCTGCTGGTTGCGATCCTCGCTGTTCCACTCGGCGCCCAACCGGCGCCCAAAGCCCAGCCGTATTACGACATCGCCCGGGAAGTCACGCTCAACGGCACCGTGTCGAGCGTGGTCACCAAAGGCGCACACCTGATGCTCGCGACTCCATCCGGAGCCTCTTGATGCAAGTCTGGGAAGGTGGGCTTTCATCGGCAAAGGAGCGCTCCACGTCGCCGCCGGCGCGCGAGTTGAGGTAACCGGCGTCATGAAGACGTACAACAACAGGCAAGTCTTCCTCGCCCGCACCGTGAAGGTAGGCAGCGAGGTCTATACCCTGCGCAACGAGCACGGCATCCCCATGTCGCCCCAGACACGAGCCCGTGCCGGCCAGAAGCCCGTTCCATTCATCTTCCGCGCAGCACAGAAAGGGGAGTCTCTATGAACCGCAAACTTTACGCGGTCTCACTGGCCGCAGTTTTCCTGGCTATAAATTTCTTGATGGGCTGCGGTTCGAGCTCACACTCCACCACCACCCCACCACCACCTCCTCCTCCAACAACAACTCCTTACGCCTTCTATCTCAGCGGGCAGGACACCCTCCCGGCCGACAGCGGATTCAACTACTACGCTCTTGCGGGCGCGGTCACCATTGATTCGAGCGGCAATGTCACCGCCGGTGAGCAGGACTATAACGAAGGTTTTACCAGCAACGGGGGAATCCAGTCATCCGAACCCAGCGGCGACTCAATCACCGGAGGAACTCTCACGGTTGACGCGACCTCGGGCCAGGGCACGCTCACTCTCATCACAAACAACTCGGCTCTGGGCGTAAGCGGAACCGAAACCCTCGCCGTCCAGTTTGTGAATGCGGACCACGCCCTCATCACTCAGTTCGATGGTTCGGCAACGTCGAGCGGAAGCATGGACTTGCAGACCGCGCTGACCAGCACACCCACTGGCAGCTTTGCCTTCACTGTGAGCGGAGTAGACCCCAGCTATTACCCATTTGCGGCCGGGGGCGTGTTCACCCTGCCCACCAACGCAGCCAGCGATGTGATCGACCTCAATGATGCTGGAGATGTGGTGACCGGAACGCTCTTGACCGCATCGCTCGGCACAGCCGATGCTTTCGGGCGGGGAGTCCTCACCAGCAGTACGGGGATCTCGTTCAACTACTACATCGTTGGTCCGGAAGCAATGCGGATCATTGACGTGGATACAACTGACGCGGCCGTCGGCTCTGCCTTCGGCCAGGGCACAGCCACGGGCACCTTCACCAACGCGTCGCTCGTCGCCTCCATATTCGGAGTTTCCGGTAACCCGTTCTCCGGAATCCCCTACGCCACGGCGGGCGAGTTCGCCACTAATCCCACTAACGGTTCCTTCTCGGCCGTGGGAGAAGACGCTGAGTTGGAGACTTTCATATCAGGCGCGGCTGGCGAGCTCAGCGGCCCCTACTCCATTGCGACCAATGGATACGGCAGCCTCACCATCGGCGGCTTTGGAGGTGGAGACGTCAGTGCGCTGCAGATTTATGCGACGGACCCAGCTCTCGATCTGATGGATCCCAATAACGTAGGCGGAAATCCCGACGTAGGCGGCGCTCTGTTGCTCGACCTCGACGAAGCTCTTGCCGGAGGCACCGGAGTCGTGGTTTCGCAAACCGATACCGTAGCGACCGATTTCAATGGCAACTACGCCGCTGGATGGCAGGATTTAAACGACCTTGTCGACTGCGGCAGTTGCGAGTTCGACATGATCGCGCAGGGAACCATGACCTCGGGCGGGGCTTTGAGCCTCACCGGATCGGTCAGCGATCCTTTCGAGACGCTCGGTGCGGGAGCAACGACCGTCAGCGGAGCCACATTCACCGGAACCCCCACCCCAGACGCGGTCCACGCTGGGCGCCTTACACTATTGAATACCGATGCGGCGCCAGGGGGGGCGCTCATAGATTCAATCGGCACCAGCCCCGTCACCTACTTCGACGCGATCATCTATCAGGCCAGCGCCTCACAGCTCTTCTGGCTCGAATATGATCTCGACAGCGTATTCCTTGGCCCCATCGAGGTACAGGGATCGCTGACGGGCGTGCCCTCAGTGAAACGCGCGGCGAAAGTCCAGGCGAAACACTAACAACAACGGGCACAGCCGCAATAATCCGGCTGTGCCCATAAAATTCCGTTCAACTCAGTGGCGCACTCCGGTGCGCCACTTTTTTCTTGCGCGAGTAAAGACCGACATCACAACCGAAGCAGCGTTTCCCTCTGTCCTGAATTCCCCGCTTCCCCACTGCTACAATCCCTGTTTCACAGATCCAGCACCACCGATGCTGCGAACTTACAGCACTACATCCGCGTACTGTCTTGTGAGCCAGTTCGAGAGTTAGGGTTTAGCCGAAACCTGATAGCTAAAAGCTGACAGCATTTCCGGGGAGCTTTTTTGGAAGACGTTCAGGTAGTCGCGATGCTGGTCCGCCGCTGTGTTGCCGGCGACGCCGCTGCCTGGGAAGAAATCGTTCAGACCTACAACCGCCGCATCTATAACATCTGCTACCGCTTCGCCGGATCAGCCCACGATGCCGAAGACCTCGCCCAGGAAGTCTTCATCAAGATTTATCGCACGCTCTCAACCTATGACAGCTCCAAGGGAGCCTTCGTCACCTGGGTCACCACCATCACCCGCAACCTGCTGGTCGACCATTTCCGCAAAACCAAGCAGGACCGCATCACCGATTCGCTCGACGCCGCGTCCTCATCCCACGAAGACGCCCAACCCCTGAGCGAGCAAATTCAGGACCAATCCGCGCCTCCCGACCAGCACGTCCGCCGCCGGGAGGTCGCAGAAAGCATTCACGCCGCCCTCGCCAGGCTCTCGCCGGAGCTTCGTGAGGCAGTGATTTTAAGGGACTTACAGGATTTTGACTATCGTGAAATCGCAACCGTTTTGAAGGTACCGGAGGGCACCGTGAAATCTCGAATAAATCGTGGCCGGGCGGAACTTGCCCGCCTTTTACAACGTACCTATAGGCAGGTGATGTGATGCCGAATCCAACCAGCAACGGAATGCAGTGTCACGAGTTTGACACGCTCCTCAGCGACGCCCTCGACGGCGTTCTGACCGGCGCTCAACTCGACACCTTCCAGGCCCACGCCCGGACCTGTTCCGCGTGCGGGCCGCTGCTCGCCGATGTCACGGCCGGCCGCAACTGGCTGAAGGATCTCACGGAGGTGGAGCCTCCAGTCAGTCTCGTGACCAACATTCTGGCATCCACAACGGGCGTTGACACCCAACGCCTGCGGGTGAACGTGCCCGCGTCGCAGCCCGGCGTTTCCTGGCTTGAGAAGTTGCAAGCCTGGGCTTCGCAAGCGCTCCAACCCGTTTGGGGTACGGTCCGGCAACCGCGGTTCGCCATGTCGTTTGGCATGGCGTTCTTCTCGTTGTCGGTCGCCCTGAGCGTGCTCGGCGTCAAACCCGCCGACCTGCGTTCAGTCAGCCTGCGTCCCGCCGCGATACGGCACACCTACTACAATGCGGAAGCCCGCGTAGTCCGCTATTACGAAAACATCCGGCTGGTCTACGAGGTGGAATCGCGCGTGCGCGAACTCAAGCGCAACGTCGCCCCCGCCGCCGAACCCGCGCCGGAAAAGAATAACGACAAGAAAGATCCCAAGAACGACACAACCGAACAGCCCGAGCAGAAGCAGGAGCGCAATTACAGTCAGACCGAAAACCATCTCGTTCTGGCTTGCGCGCCTGTGGATTCGTCTGTAAACGATTCGTCTATCAACGATCCGTCTGTAGTGTCGGTGACCACATACAGGAGGTTCGTATGAACTGCGCCAACCACAGCAACATTGCCGCGGTCGCTTTCTGCCGCACTTGCGGCAAGCCGCTCTGCGCGGCTTGCACCCGCGACGTTCGCGGAGTCGTCTACTGTGAGCCCTGCCTCGCCGCCCGTCTCGATGGCACGGTAGCGTCCGCCGGATTCGTGCCCCCGCAAGCCGTGTACCCGCTCGCAGGAACTGGCCCCAGGCCTTCGGGTTCCGGCCCCAATCCCGCGGTCGCCGGCATCCTCGCCGGATTCTTTCCCTTCGGCGTCGGCGCCGTTTACTGCTCGCAATACGCCAAGGGACTCGCGCACCTGCTGATCTTCGTAATGCTCATCTTCGCCTCCGATCACGCCGGCAACTGGGGATGGATCTTCGGCCTCGGCATCGCCTTCTTCTACGTCTACCAGATCATCGACGCCGTCCGCACCGCCCGCGCTCTTCAGGAAGGCCAGCCCGCGCCTGATCCCATGGGCCTGGGCCAGACCTTCAGCATGGGCGAGAAGTTCGACGCTGGCAAAGTGCCGGTCGGCGCCATCGTTCTCATCGGACTCGGCCTTCTGTTCCTGCTGCACACAATGCGGATCTTCGAAACTAATCTCGATCGCTTGTGGCCGCTGATCCTCGTCTTTCTCGGCGGCTGGATGTTTTATCGCAACTATGAGCGCGCCCAGCATTCGTGCGGCTGCGGCCGCTGCATGGCGCGTTGCATCATGGGACCGGCGCTCGTGCTCACTACCGGCATCCTGTTCCTGCTCGACAGCATGGATATCGTCGAACTGCACCGCACCTGGCCGGCCTGGATTCTGGTAGTCGGTATCGTCAAGCTGCTGCAGAGCAGCGCCTCATCCGCCGGACACGTCGGCCCGCTCCCACCGGTGCCCCCAGTAGCAGCTCCGCCCCAGCCGCCGGCTTTCTCGAATCAAGCTCCCTCTGATCAGGCTTCGTCAAATCAGGCTTCGTCAGATCAAGGACTAACGTCTTCTTCCGGCGAGGTGCACAATGGCTAGCCCAACTCAACCTCCCGTCGCGCCTGTTCCCCCGCGCCATCGCCGCCGCTCTTTTGCCGGGCCGCTGGTCCTGATCATCCTCGGCCTCGTGTTCCTGCTCGGCAACCTGCACCTGATTTCCTGGATGCGGCTCGGAACTTTGTTCGCGCACTACTGGCCTCTGCTTCTGATTCTCTGGGGCATCATCAAGCTGGTTGAATATCAGCAAGCTCAACGCGACGGCGTTCCCGCCCGCGGCATCGGCTTCGGAGGAGTCTGTCTCGTCCTCTGCATCGTCTTCTTCGGGCTCATGGCTACTCAGGCCTCGCGTCTGCACTGGGAACAATTCCGCAACGACATCAACATCGATGACAGCGATCTCGACAACATTTTCGGCGAGACTTTCAACTACGACGACCACCTCGAACAGGACGTCCCGCCCGCCACTACCGCCCTGCGGGTCAACGACGATCACGGCGCGGTCCGCGTCACCCCCTCCGACGACAACAAGATCACGGTCACTGTCCGCAAAAAAGTTGGCGCCGATAGCCAGAGCGACGCCGACAAATACAATGCAGCGACCAAGCCGGTGATTACCTCAGCCGGAACCCTGTTGACTCTCGACGCCAGGTCGCACGCCGCCGGCGACCATTCCGTCCAGACCGATCTCGACATCTCCATACCGCGCAAGATGGCGCTGCAAATAACCTCGCGCCACGGCGAAGTCTCCGTGACCGGCCGCGACGGCCAGGTCGAGATCAATAACCAGCACGGCGAAGTTTCCGTGGAAGACGTCACCGGCAACGTCAACCTGACTATCGAAAGAAGTTCCGCCAAGGTCGAACAGATCACCGGCGACGTACACATCGACGGCCGCCTGAACGAAGTCTCCGTCACCGACGTCAAAGGCTCTGCCCAGTTCGACGGCGAATTCCAGGAGAGCGTCAAGCTCGCCCGCATTTCAAAGAGCGTCGCTTTCAAATCTTCCCGCACCGAGCTCGAGTTCTCCCGCATCGATGGCGATCTCGATCTCGATTCCGACGACCTGCACGCCGACCAGATCAGCGGGCCGTTGCACCTGGCCACGCGCTCCAAAGAAATTCGCCTCGAAGACGTTTCCGGCGACGTGCGCGTGCAGGATGAACACGGCGACATCGAAGTCTCCATGCGCTCGCTCGGCAACGTGCAGATCGACAGCCGCAACGGCGACATCAATCTAAGCGTCCCCGACAAAGCCGGCTTCCACCTCGACGCCCAAACCCGCGACGGAGAAATCCAATCCGATTTCCCCGAACTGAAGATTGACAACAGCGAGCACGAGGCCAAAGCCACCGGCACCGTAGGCAACGGCTCTTCTCACATCGTGCTCAACAACGAACACGACGGCATCGAGATTCGCAAAACCTCACCCAAGCCAGCCGTAGCCACAACCCCAGTTCCACCAGCTCCGCCCAAACCCGCCAGATCCCTGCCCCCGCCAAAATCCAAAGTCGAACCCACCGAAAACTAGGCCTGGATGGAGAACTAGGTCGAACCCAGCCACTTTGTCATCCTGAGCGAAGCTTGATCGTCTGAAAGACGATCAGGCGCAGTCGAAGAGCCTGCCCCGAGCGAAGCCGAGGGGACCCCTTACCCGCAGGCAGCCACAAACAAGCGCTGCAAGGCGTCCCCACCCCGACCCCACCCTCCGTGCCATCCCCATCTTTGCCTTCCGCACCACCATCTGCGAAACTGACCCTGTCCCCACGCGACTGAGAACCGAGAACTGAGAACTGCCCCATGGGCCGCATCCACGTCCTCCCCGAGCACGTCGCCAACAAGATCGCCGCCGGCGAAGTAGTCGAGCGCCCGGCCTCGGTGGTGAAAGAGTTGCTCGAAAACGCGCTCGACGCCGGCGCGACCCGCATCAAAATCAACATCGAAGCCGGCGGCAAAAAACTGATCCAGATCACCGACAACGGCTGCGGCATGGTGCGCGACGATGCCATGCTCGCCTTCGAACGCCACGCCACATCAAAGATCAAAGACGCGGAAGATCTCCTGAGCGTCGCCACGCTGGGATTTCGCGGCGAAGCCCTGCCGTCAATCGCCTCGGTCTCCCGCCTGCACCTTGAAACCCGCGCCGCCGCATCGACGGAACAACCTGCCCCATCCGGAACCATCCTCGAAATCAACGGCGGCAAGATGGCGCGCGTCGAAGAAGCCGGCCTTCCCGAGGGCACGTCCATTACCGTGCGCGATCTCTTCTTCAATACTCCGGCACGCAAGAAGTTTCTGAAAGCGGAGTCGACCGAACTCTCCCACATCGCGTCCCTGGTCACGCATTACGCCCTGGCCCATCCCGAAAAACATTTTGAATTGCATTCCTCAACCAACGCCATGCTGGTGGCCCCGCCGGTCGCGGGATACAGCGAACGCGTCTATCAGGTCTTCGGTAAGGAAACTCTAGATCAGTTGATTGCCGTCGCAGCCGTGCAACCGCTCGAGCGCATAGGCCTGCCTCAACCGCCACCATGGCGTCGCCAGGAGGAAGATGACAACGGCAATCCTGCCAGCCCGCCGGAGCCCGGCGAGATGCGCCTCCACGGCTTCGTCTCGAAGCCCGAAATCCAGAAGTTGAATCGCAATTCGATTTTCATCTTCGTCAACGGCCGCCTGATTCGCGACCGCCTCGTCCAGCACGGGCTCACCGAAGCGTATCGCAACATCATTCCCCCCACGGTCTATCCAGTCGTGCTGCTGTTTCTCGAATTGCCGCCGGGCGAGGTCGATGTTAACGTCCATCCCTCAAAAACCGAAGTCCGCTTCCGGCAACCCAGCGTGATGCACGATTTTGTCCGCGATACCGTGCGCGCCGCTTTGATGAAGGCGCGCCCCGCGCCGCAGTTCACAACCGAAATTCACGCCCACGCCACTGCCACTTCAGGCCTGACCCCAGGCGCAAGAGAATGGGAGCCGCCCTCAGACCTTGCCCCGGTAGACCTGGCTTCGGGCGCGCCCGCGCGCCCGCGGTATGAACCGGCGAGCGGCTTCATTCTGCAGGCCCCGTCAGCGCCGCCAGCTTCCGCGCGCTTCCAGTTCGAAGGCGGAATCGCCGTCGAGGCCAATGCCGCGATCCCGGTGGCGCGAGGTCTCGATACCCGCTTCGCGGAAGCCATTCCAGAAACGATTCCAGACACGATTCCAGACAATGGCTGCGCCCCCGCGCTCGACACAGAAGAAGAAGAGACCACGCTGGCCGCGCTGTCCACGCTCCGGCCTCTAGGGCAAATCCGCAATTCATTTATCCTAGCCGTCAATGAAGACGGATTATGGATCGTCGACCAGCACGTAGCCCACGAGCGCGTGTTGTTTGAGCGCATCCTGCGGCAACGCACGGCGCAAAAGGTAGAGAGCCAGCGCTTGCTCATGCCGATCGTGCTCGAGCTCTCGCCCGCGCAGCAGGCCGTCTTCGCCGAAATCGCCGACGAACTCCAGCACAACGGTTTCGAAGCCGAACCCTTCGGCGCCCGCAGCGTAGCCGTGAAAGTCGCGCCCGCCGGCGTGGACGCAGCCGCAGTCGAGCACATGCTCCACGAACTCCTCGATCAAATTTCGCGCGAAGAGCAATCCCTGAACCTGGAAAAGATCCGCGCTCGCATCGCCGCTTCAATCGCCTGCCATGCGGCGATCAAAGTCAACATGCCGCTCGAGCAAAACAAAATGGACTGGCTGCTCGCCGAACTCGCAAAAACCGACCATCCCATGTCCTGCCCGCACGGCCGGCCGGTCGTACTGCGGTATTCTGTAAAGGACATTCAGAAGGCGTTCAAGAGAATCTAGCTTTCAGCCTTCAGCTCTACTGTTCTCAGCCAAACCTGAGCGATTGCGAGTTACAAGCTGAGAGCTGAGAGCTGACAGCTGCTTATGACCGATCAGGACCTACAGCAACTCCGCAACGAAAAGTGGCGCCTCGATGGCAAACCCATCCGCACCATCGAGGAAGCGCGCACCTTTGTCGAGGCCGTGGGGTTCTGCCTGATGTATCCCGTGCGCCCCAGTATGCCGGTGCCCACCTTCATCGGGGCTTTCGTCGGCTCCGACAATCGTCTGCCCACCTGGCAGCACGCCTACTCTGATCCGCGGGCGCTGGCGGCGACCGAACTCATGGTCCGCCTGCTGCGCGAGCGCGCGGCCTTCGAAGCGAATTTGTTTAACGAGAACAATGCATTTCTTGTCGCGGCTTCCGTCTTTCCTTATTTCTATGCCCTGGTCGGCGAACGCAATCCCAAGCTCGCGCCTAAGCAGGGACCGCGATCTCCCTACTCGCCGCTGGCTTGCGATGCGTTTGAGCTGATCCGGCGCGATGGTCCCATCTCGAAACCAAAGCTGCAGGAGGCGCTTGGCGGCAGCGTTTCGCTGGCCGCGCTCGATAAAGCGCTGGGCGAATTGCTCGCCAAGCTGCGCATCACGCGCGTCGACTACAAGCCGAGCGAAGGCTCGTTCTGGGATCTCCTCTACCGCTGGGCGCCCGATGCCGTCCGCGAAGGCGTGGGACTGTCGGTGCCCGAAGCGCTCTCGGCGCTGCTCTCGAAATATCTCGACTGCGTGATCGCCTCCGAACAGACCGATCTCGAAACTTTCTTCGGAAACTTCGTAGCGCGCTCCCGTGTGAAGGAGGCTGTAAACGCGCTGCTGGCGGCCCGTGAGCTGAGCTTCGTCCACGTCAGCGGAAGATCGATGCTGCAGATCACTCCCGCGAAGGAGCCGGTCCTAGCTTCAGTTCGGCCGCGTCGCGCGAGCAAGTAAGCCTTCACCTTCCTGTCTTATTCTCCGTGTACAATCGTCTACTCGCAGAATGAACGACCGCGCTCACAATCACTCTCCACGCAAACTGATCATTGCCATCGACGGGCCGGCGGGCGCGGGCAAGAGCACGATCGCCTCGCGCCTGGCGCGCAAGCTCGGCTACATCAATCTCGAGAGCGGAGCGATGTACCGCGCCCTGGCGCTGAAAGCCATCGACCACGACATCTCGTTCGATGATGAACCTGCTCTGGTCAAGCTGGCCGAAGAGTCGCGCATTCAGCTCGAGCCCACGGTCGGCGGGAATCGGACCCTGCTCGATGGGCGCGATGTTTCCGAGCGCATTCGCGAGCGCGATGTAACCGAGGCGGCCTCGCGCGTTTCGGTGCATCCTGGAGTGCGCGCCTGGATGGTTGCGCATCAGCGGGAGATGGGCGCGGGCGGCGGCGTGGTGATGGAAGGCCGCGACATCGGCACGAAAGTTTTCCCCGACGCCGACCTCAAGATTTTTCTCGATGCTGACCCAGTGGTGCGCGAGCAGCGGCGCATGGAGCAGCAGAAGATCAAAGGAGAAGTTGCGGCAAAAGTTGCCGCCGACCTGCGCGAACGCGACCACCGCGACCGCACCCGTGCAACCTCGCCGCTGCAAGCGGCCGCGGACGCGGTGGTCATCGACTCGACGAAGCTGAGCGAAGATGAGGTGCTGGCACGCGTGGAGGAGTTGGCCGTTTCCCGTCTGAAAAAATAGTTGGCGCTGGTTGCTCTTCCGTCTTGCTTTGCCTTCCCATTCAGATCAAAAAAATTGCAGATCGAATCTGTTTAATTCTCTCGAATCAGCGACTTGCGAGGCCTTGATCTGTGGTGAGTCTGACTAAAATCTTGATTCGAAAGAATTTGTGCGCAAAATATTGGATTGGTTGGCTTTAGCTCTGCCTATTTGGTTGTCAAGGAGCCCGCAGAGATTTGGATTCAGTATGAGATGAATCGGGAGTGAGGCGCAAGGTCAGATGTCACAAGGCAGCTGTGGATTTCTTCATTGCGGAATTCGACTGGAGGAACAGGGTAGGCAATGCGCGGTAGTTCCGATTTGGAACCGCGACGTTCACATTCTGCTTTTGGATGGCGCAGCGCTTCCAGCGCTGCGATAGGGTAGCTATAATGACGCGGCTTTAGCCGCTGAGGTTCTCTATGGCAGCGCCTCCCAGAGGAAACACTGGATATAGCATTTATTTCATTACCGCTTCGACGTTTCAGCGAAGGCCGCTGTTTCGCAATGAACCGATGGCGCGGCTGTTCGTGGAAGTCCTGTTCCATTATCGTGACAAGAAGAATTACATTCTCCATGAGTTCGTTGTGATGCCTGATCATTTTCACCTGCTGCTTTCACCCACCGTTAGTTTGGAGAGATCACTGCAATTGATCAAGGGAGGCTTCTCTTACAGGGCAAAGCGGGAGCTGGGACATCGCGGGGAAATTTGGCAACCGAGCTATTACGACCGCCGTGTGAGAGAAATTGAAGACTACGGCAATTTCAGGTTTTACCTCCGGCGGAATCCAGTACAGCGCGGCTTGGCCGAGACTCCAGAACAGTATCCTTACAGCTCGGCCCACCCAGGTTTCATGCTGGATGAAATTCCTGAGCGGCTAAAACCAACGCTGACAGCTTGATCAGGGTTGGATTTTTACCCTTGGTAGCGCGGCGTTTCCAGCGCTGCGATCAGGGCAGTTGAGATGAGTGGCTTTGGCCTCCGATGTAACTCAGGGGCTAAAGCCCGGACCAACAGTCAGGCCTTATCGCAGCGCTGAAAGCGCTGCGCCACCCAAAGGCAACCCCTCTTTACTCTTTCGCTTTACGAATCGCGATTCCCAACTCCCGCAGCTGCTTGTCACTCACCGGCGTGGGCGCATCCACCATCAGATCCACGGCCCGCGCTGTCTTCGGGAATGGAATTACTTCGCGCAAGCTCTCAGCTCCTGCCAGAATCATCACAATGCGGTCGAGGCCGAGCGCGATTCCTCCGTGTGGAGGGGTGCCGTACTCGAGGGCTTCGAGAAAGAATCCGAAACGCGCGCGCGCTTCTTCTTCCGTCATGCCCAAAGCCCGGAAGATTCGGCTTTGCACATCCTGGCGGTGGATACGAATCGACCCTGAGCCCAGTTCGGTGCCATTCAGCACCACGTCATAGGCGAGGGCGCGTACGGCGCTCAGCGGCGAGAGCGGATCGTGCAATGACTCCACTCCTGACTCGAGCTTCGCCATGTCTTCTTCGTGTGGCGAGGTGAAGGGATGATGCGCGGCCATCCAGGTCTTTTCGCCCTCGTCCCACTCGAACATCGGGAAGTTCGTGACCCACAGAAAGCGGAAATCTTTCGCCGCATCTCCGGTTTTTTTGAAAATTCCGTGCTTTTCAGAATATTTTTGCGCCAAGGCCAGACGCAGCAGGCCCGCCGAGGCGTAGATCGCCAGCTCCTGCGGCGTGACCTTGCGTTGGCGATGCGCGGAAACCGGCGCCTGCGGCCCAGTCTGGGCCGAACCTGCGACCAGCACGATCAGATCGCTGTCTTCCATGCTGGTTTTCTTTGCTATCGCGGCCGACGCTTCGGGAAACTTGTTCGCTATGCGTTTAAAGTCTTCAAATATTTTCGCTCCGCCCTTGGAGTGGAACATGGGCTTGATGTCATCGCGCTCTTTGCGCGAAAGTTCGCCCACCTTCGGCGTGCGGATGGCAATCACCGGCAGATTCGGATTGATCGCCAGTTCCTGCAAATTCTCTGGCGTAAGACATTCCCGCACATCGGTGAATGCGGGCAGGCGCAGGTCCGGCTTGTCGATGCCATACAGCCGGATCGCTTCGTCGTAATCCATGCGTGCGAACGGCGTCTTGATGGCGTGCCCGGACGCGCCGAATGCCGCCGTCAGAAATCCTTCCACCACTTCCCAGACGCGCTCCGGCTGGGGATACGACATTTCCAAATCGATCTGGGTGAACTCCGGTTGGCGGTCGGCACGCAGGTCCTCGTCGCGGAAGCAGCGGACGATCTGAAAATATTTGTCGAAGCCGGAGATCATCAGGATCTGCTTGAACATCTGCGGCGACTGCGGAAGAGCGTAGAACGTCCCGGGCTGCACGCGGCTGGGGACGAGATAATCGCGTGCGCCTTCCGGCGTGGAGCGCGTCATGAACGGGGTTTCAATTTCGAAGAATCCCTGGTCCGATAAATAATCCCGGATCGCCTTGGCCACCTTGTGCCGCAGCTCGATGTTGAACTGCATCACGTCACGGCGCAGATCGATGTAGCGATATTTCAGCCGCGTCTCTTCGTTGGTGAGCGCCGTGTCGGAAGGCAGGAATGGCGGGAGCTTCGAATCGTTCAGAATTCGTAACTCCTCCGCCACCAGTTCCACTTCGCCGGTCGCAATGTTCTTGTTTACCGTGCTCGGGTCGCGCAGCTTAACCGCGCCGGTTACGGCGATCACGTACTCGTTGCGCAGGGCCTCAGCCTTTTTGTGGACGGCCGCGTCGCGCTCGGCATTGATTACCACCTGAGTTACGCCGGTGCGGTCGCGCAGGTCGACAAAAATGAGGCTGCCCAGGTCGCGGCGCTTGTTGACCCATCCCATAAGCGTGGCCTTTTTGCCGGCGTCGGAGGGGCGCAGCGCTCCGCACATGTGCGTTCTTCGTAGATCGCCTAGGAAGTCGAGCAAATTGTGTCCTTACAGTGAGGATGCGGCGGAAGGCCGAATCAAGGATTATAAACTGTGGGAGGTGCGCCGCTCGTGGTCAGTTTGAGGAGGGGGAGATCCCTCGTCCCGCTGGAGAAAACGCGGGACTTCGGGATGACGCCCGGGGCAGTGGTGGGCTCGCTATTTCTTCGTGGCCTTGCCGTCGACTTCTGTGGTCCACTTTGCGCCGTCGGGGGACATCTCATAGGTGAAGGTGTAGGTCGCGGGCGTCGTGAACCTCATGGTGAAGCGGCCCTTCGCCATGCTGTCATCCATTTTCTCGTCACTGGTCCAGGTCCAGGTGTCGCCGTCGAGGGTGCCTCTTGAATCGTCGAACTCGCCCCAACTGTTGAACTCGCGATAAGTATAGGCCTTGTCGCCGGTGGAATAGCCGAGCACGGCGAGACCTGTGCCGTTGCCCGAGTTGGCACTTTTGAAATCGACGTGGCAGACAAGGAAGAATCCGCCTTCCATCCACTCGCACTTTTCGTTCTCGGTGATCTTCCCTCCGGGCCCCATTGCGCTCGGCTTGACGTCTCCCTCCAACGCCCAGGAGCCGACAAGCATTTCGAGCTTCTTGTGTTCGGGAGCGGGCTTCGGCATAGTCTCCTGCGCCAGCGCCGCGGCCACCAGCCCCAGCCCTGCTATGAGGATTATTGCCGCTCGTCTCATTTGACATTCACCTCGCAGACTTGCTCGACCGACATCGATCTGCCTTAAGTTTGACGTTCGCCAGCGCGAACTGGAAGCACAAGCTCACAGCCGGAGGCGGGATTTCTACCAGTCTCCCCAATGCGTTGGCGTCGTCTGTTGAAACTTCAGTTTCCACGCGTCTCCCTGCTTTTCCCACACCGAAGTCCAATGCTGGTAGCGCGGGGGCGGGCCCTCATCCTCCTGGGGCGGGACGCGCACAATCACATCGTAAGTCACGATCGCGACCGCGTCGCCCGCGCTTACAACCTTCATGTTATAGGGCTGAAGATCGACGCCGCCACCACCGCCGCCCGAGAATTGGTCAATCATGTCCTGCCGTTCATACAGCTGCCCGTCAAAACCGACGAAAGAAAAATCCGCGGCCAGAGTTCGCTTGAAAAATGTAGCGTCACCTTTTTTCGCGGCGGCGAGGAAATCCTTTTCGTTGGAGAGCAGCGTCTGCTCGAGCGGAGTGAGAGCCTTGGCAGGCGCGGCTTGCCGGGCCGCACCCGGAATCACGCTTCCCAACGACAAGATCGCGCAAATCATCCAAGCCAGCTTCATGAAATCCCCCTCCCCGATGAATCGCCAACTGTCTATTCCGCTACTCCTGAATCCTCCGCGGCAGATCTGCGCGCGGTACTGAAACCTGCTCGCCCGTTGCCAGGTTTTTCAGAGCGAATGCATCTGCCTTCACTTCGTTCTCGCCGACAATCAAAATGTATTTTGCTCCTGCCTTGGTTGCGGCCTCGAACGACTTCTTCAGGCGGAAGCTCTCATCTCCCAAGTCTACGATTAGATCATGGCGGCGCAACTCCCGCGCCAGGCGGGCGGCTTCAGCGTTCATCCCTGCGCCTAAAGGAGCTATGTACACATCCGGCTTCTTTACCACGCTGTCGGCCGATTCCTGCAGTGACATCACCAGGCGGTCTTCGCCAATCGCAAAGCCGATGCCGGGAGCGGCGGGCCCGCCGAGCGCTTCGGAAAGCCCGTCATAGCGGCCGCCGCCGAGGATCGCGTTCTGCGCTCCGAGTGCCCCGTGGGTGAATTCAAATGCGGTGCGCGTGTAGTAATCGAGGCCGCGCACCAGGCGATCGTTTAGTGAAAACGGAACTCCAACTTTGGTAAGGATTTCTTGTACTGCTTCAAAATGTTTACGGCAGCCTTCGTCGAGAAACTGGCTGATGCGCGGCAGAGCATCGATGATCGGCTGATCCTCGGGGACCTTGCAATCGAATACGCGCAGCGGATTGGTGACGGCGCGGCGCTGGCAATCGGCGCACATCTTGCCGACGACCGGCTCCAAAGCCTTGCGCAGCGCGTCGTTGAAGGCGGCGCGGTCGTTCGGGCAGCCCACCGAATTCAGTTCTAGAGTCCATCCGCTGATTCCGAGGCGATCAAGCAGGGTCGCCAGCATCTCGAGAACTTCCGCGTCCCGCGCCGGAGATTCGCTGCCCGCCGATGGGGGACCAATGATCTCAGCATCGATCTGATAAAACTGGCGGTAGCGGCCTTTTTGCGGGCGCTCGCGCCGGAACATGGGGCCGATGCAGTAGAGCTTGTTTAGACCGCGGTCGCCGAGCTTGTGCTCAATGTAGGCGCGGACGATGCCGGCCGTGGCCTCGGGACGGAGGGTGAGAGATTGTCCTTTATCGCTTTCGGCCCGGCCGCGATCCTCCCACGTATACATCTCTTTGGCGACGATGTCGGTCTCTTCACCGACGCCGCGGGCGAACAGTTCCGTGGACTCGAAGATCGGGGTGCGAATTTCCTGGAAGTTGTAGGCGCGGAAGACATCGCGCACCGCCGACTCCACAAAATTCCATAGCGCCGTTTCGGGCGGCAGCAGGTCTCGCGTTCCTCGAACTGCTTTAATCATTTATTCCTCAATGTCATCGCTCGCGCAGATATTCCTCCGTATAGCCTAAATAATTCCGGGCGTATCTCATGATCGTCTCTTCCTCGCCGGCATCCAGCGTGCGCTTAAACTTGCCCGGAGACCCCATCCATAACGAGCGCGGCTCGATGACCGTTCGCTCGGGAATCAGCGTTCCGGCGGCAATAATTGATCCCGCTCCGATCTTTGCACCATTCAGAATCACCGACCCCATGCCGATCAGGCAGCGGTCTTCGACTACGCATCCATGCAGAGTTACCGAATGCCCTACAGTGACGTACTCGCCGATCGTCACGCCGTATTGGTTCTTCATGCCGTGGAGCACGCTGCAATCCTGCACATTCGAGTGCGCGCCGACGCGGATCGCGTATACATCGCCGCGCAGCACCGCATTCATCCACACCGAAGCATGCTCGCCCAGCACCACGTCGCCGATGATTTGCGCCGACTCGTCGACGTAGCAACTGGCGGGAATCACCGGCTTCATGCCTTTAAACGATCGAATCATGATCTGCGTATGCCTGCTGAGCGAACACTGAACATAGCACGGCACTACGGCTGTTGGTAAAGCAGATTTCCCACTCCGGCACTCATCCTAAAAGAACTACCTGACGTCACCGCCACAACCCATTCCCACATGCTACAAAGGAATCTGGTTTCCCACCCGCTCGCCTCCGGACCCCGCGGGAGTCAACGCCTCCGAGCTTCATCCTAACCACAGGTGGCACTTCTATGCTGCGGGCCTCGCTCTGCGTCCTGATTCCCTCTTTATTAGCACTACCGTTAGTGTTGCCGCCGCGCGCTTCCGCTCAGGATGCCGCCACCGGAGCCATCCACGGGACAGTCGTCGACCTTCACGACTTGCGCATTCCGGGAGCCACCATCGCGGTGGTCAGCACGGCCACCGGCGCTCGCTACTCGGCCACGTCTGACGCGGAAGGCCGCTTCGCGATCGACCTGCTGCCGCCCGGGGACTACTCCGCCCGCGTCGTCGCGCAGGATATGTCGCCGCAGATCACTCCGCAGCTGCATGTAGATGTGGGCGCTGCCGCCGAACTTCAGTTCCGCCTCAGCGTCGCCGGCGCGCTCGAACACATCTCCGTCTCCGGCGCTCCTGCCCTGGTCGACACTGAGTCAACGGCCGTCTCGATGCTTCTTGATGAACGCGCTATCGCCGATCTCCCGCTCAACGGGCGGCGCTTTTCCGATCTGATGCTGCTCTCACCCGGCGTGACTCAAGATCCGCGCAGCCTGACTTCGGCCACCAATGGCGATCTCTCTTTCGGCGGACTGCGCGGATTCCAGAACAGCTTCCTGGTCGACGGCGGCGATTTCAACAATGCCTTCTTCGCCCAGGCCCGCGGACTCTATCGCGCTCCTTACCAGTTCTCGAACGAAGTGGTGCAGGAGTTCCGCGTCTCTTCCAATTCCTACGGAGCGGAAATGGGACGGGCCGGAGGCGCGGTCATCAACGTCGTGACCAAGTCCGGGACCAATCACTGGCACGGCACCGGACTCTATTACATTCGCGACAGCGCATTCGGCGGGGCCGCTACCCCCTTCATGTCTTTCAAGCCGCACAGTGAGCAGCAGCAAGGCGGAGCGACACTGGGTGGTCCAATCATGAAAAATAAAATCTTCTTTTTTGCCGGGTTCGATCAGCACTACTTCCGCGTGCCCGATGTGGTCGAGTTTCTCGACGGCTCCATGCAAGTTGTGCCCCAGGCTGGCACCGGACCTTATTCACCCGGCGACTATGAAGCCAGCGACCAGGCCCTGGTCTTCGCTGCTGCCGCGCAACTCAGTTCGCTCGCCGGATCTTATCCCGCCGCGCAGATCGGTAACGCCTCCTACGCCAAGCTTGATATCAATCTCACGCCGCGCAATCAACTTGCGCTGCGCTACAACTCTTCCCGATACTGGGGATCGAACAACGTATTTCTCGATCCCGCCAGTCCGGTCACCTACGATTCCATCTCCGACAACGGCACAGAAGATGTTTCCACCGACACTGGTTCGGTTTCTCTCATCTCGGGCCTCACCCCGCGGGTTATCAGCCATCTACGCGCCCAGTTCTCGCGCGACCTGCGCCAGTCCTTCACTAACACCACCGACACTCTGGTCAAGGTTAACGACATCATCGACGGCATCGGACGCTCCGATCAACTTCCTCGCGCCACGCGCGAACATCGCGGCCAGCTTGCCGAAACTCTTAGCCTCGATACCACCCGCCATTCCTTCAAGTTCGGCGGCGACGCGCTCATCACATGGATCTACGATTATTTCCCCAGCCAGCAGAGCGGCGAATATCTCTTCGACGTTATCAAGGTCGACCCGTTCACCTTTGAACCCATGGAAGCCGGGCTGCCGCTCACACCTCTCCGGGCTTATGCTCACTCTGTTCCGAAATACTATCTGCAGAGTTTCGGCCCGTCCTCCTCGAATCCCAATAGCAACGACTACGCTGCCTTCGCGCAGGACACCATCCGCGCCACCAATCATCTTGCCATTAACCTGGGCGTTCGCTGGGACCTGCAAACCTTCACCACCGCCGGACTGGCTTCGAACCCGCTTTTCCCGCCCGCCGGAAAAGTTCCATTCAATCCTCATAACTTCGGCCCGCGAGCCGGACTCGCTTATTCCATCGGCAAGACTCATCCGCTGGTAATTCGCGCGGGCTATGGATTGTTCTACGTTCGGATTCCGCAGATCTACAACTCCGCCATCGCGACTGAGAACGGAGTGACCGACGCTCAGCTTTTTCTCAACACTTCCAACTATTACGACCATCAAGTCTTTCCCACTTATCCAAACCCGCTGGTTACCTGCCCGCTGACTACCACGGCTGCGTGTAATCTTCCCGCCGGATTCACGCAGGGAGTGACCAACGACGTCTCGGCATTTGCTCCCAACTTTGTGACTCCGCGAGTGCAGCAAACCAGCCTGACTTTCGAACGCGAAGTCGCCGGACAAACCACCGTCGCCGTCTCTTATCTGTACGTTCACGGCGAACATCTCATCCGCGCGCTCGACGTAAATCTTCCGCCGCCGGTTGCGTTGACTTATCCGCTGTTCGATTCGACGGGAACGATTTTTCAGGGTGGACACTATACCGTCGATTCCTTCGCCACCTGGCAGTACACGCAATCGTTGACCTGCCCGTTTCCTCCATGCATTAATCCTCTGGGACGCCCCATCGCCCAACTGGGCTCGATCGACGAATTTCAAAGTGCGGCCTCCAGCGTTTATAACGGATTGACTCTCTCCATCAACCGCCGCATGGCTCACGGCGCTTATCTGCGACTCTCTTATACTTACGCCCACGCCATCGACGATGGCCAGGATGCGCTAGTTGCCGGCGAGCCGGCCACCGTGCAGAATTCGTACGATCCCAACGGCGAACGTGGACCCAGCGTCACCGACCAGCGCAACCGCTTCGTGGCCGCGTTCTCGGCAGAGCCGCGTCCCTTTCACCGTGAGCATGAGGTGCTGGGACACATGCTCAATGACTGGAAGATTTCGAGCATCGTGACCGCGGGCAGCGGACGTCCAGTCAACGCCACCGTCGAAGGCGATCCTAACCAGGACGGCAACTACGACAATGACCGGCTTCCCGGCTACAGTCGCAATGGCTTCACCGGTCCCGATTACGCCTCGACCGATCTGCGACTTGTACGAAAAATCCACGTCGCCGAAGGCTACCGACTTGAGTTCACCGCTGACTCCTTCAACCTTTTCAACCGCGACAACCAGCGCGTTGAAATCACTTCCAGTGGGCTCACCGTCGAAGCGACTACTTTCGTGCAGTACTCGGCTTATGTCGATGGAATTTTCTATCCTGCCTATTACCAGCAACCGCAAAGTTTCTTGAAGCCCAACGCCGCGTTTGCCCCACGGCAAGTTCAGCTCGGCTTGAAGCTCATCTTCTGAGGGCGGTGGCCACGGGTCGGGGGTCAGGGGCCAGGGGCCAGGGGCCAGTCAAAGCGAAACCGCGGGACCGGGTCAGCTCGTCATAACTAGCGGCCCCTGACCACCGTCGCCCAATTGCGCCCGCACTCATCCATCAGTAAAATCTTCCGGGCGTTCGAAGAAAGGATGCACATGAAAAAACTTATCGGACTGCTTGCAGTTTGCTGCCTGTTTTCCCTTGTAGCGTCCGCGCAACGTCATGATGTCGGCGGCGGGGTTAAGAATATCCCCGCGCACGGTCCCGCTCCGGTTGCACATCCAGCACCGGCGCCTCCACACTTCAACGACAAGGCCGGGCATCCCGACGCGCCGCACGTGCATTCCAACGGAAAGTGGATCGGCCATGACAGCGGCCCAGACGATCCTCACTACCACCTCGATCATCCCTGGGAGCACGGACGCTTTACCGGCGGCTTCGGCCGTGGCCACGTTTGGCATCTTGCCGGAGGCGGCCCCAGCCGATTCTGGTTCGGCAGCTTTTATTTCAGTGTCGCTCCTTATGACATTGGCTTCTGCGACGACTGGCTCTGGGACAGCGATGACATCGTCATCTACGAGGATCCCGACCACATCGGCTGGTACCTGGCTTACAACGTGAGGCTCGGCACTTACGTCCACGTCATGTACCTGGGAGCCCGATAAATCCTCGTGTGGAAAGTGCTGGGTTAGAGCGGGCGCTGCTGAGAGTAGAATTTTGCAAACTTTGTTTTGTGATGCTAAAATGTATCACATGAAGATAGCTTCGGTTCGCGACCTCCGCTACGGGTTCAAGAGAATTGAACGCCTCCTGCACCAGGGTGAGGAGATTCAAATTACCAAGCGCCGACGTGTCATCGCCCGCCTGGTCCCTGACGGTGCCGATGCCCCGAAGAAATCCCCTGATTTCCTGGCGCGGCTGCGCACCATCTACGGCGACAAAGTCCTGACTGTCAGTGGCGCCGAATTGGTGTCCTCTGATCGGAGCCGCTATTGAAGGTCTATGCCGACCCCAGCTTCATTGTGTCGCTCTACAGCCCCGACGCTAACTCGGCCAACGCGGCCCGCACTATGCAAGCTTCTCCCGGGGAGCGCTTCTTGACGACTTTCGGGGAACTGGAAGTCGTCAATGCCATGGGATTGAGAATATTTCGCAAAGAAGTTTCCCTGGTGCAGGCCCAGTCGGCATTGAGCGAGTTCGAAAAGGATTTGCGCGACGGAGTCTTCCAACTCCGCGGGTTAACGGATCCCATTCTTGAACGGGCGCAACAACTTTCCAGACAAACTACCGCCAAATTGGGCACCCGCACTGCAGACCTCCTGCACGTGGCAGCCGCCCTCGAACTAGGTGTGGACTACCTTTACAGCTTCGATTTGCACCAGAGAAAGCTTGCCCAAACCCTTCGCCTGAAGCTGAACTAGATCATCATTCCATCCGTTAAGCGCCCGTAGACCCACGCTTCCGCGCGAGTTTTTTCACCCTCCCACTTGACTTCGAGTCAAATCCTTGTAATAACTATTCGGTCCTTCCGGACGGGTTTGGGGGTGTGTCGGTTTGGCGGAAATTCGACTGCAGGAGGGTGAATCCCTCGAAAACGCCTTACGCCGCTTCAAGCGCAAGGTGCAGCAGGAAGACATCATCAAAGAAGTTAAGCGCCACTCCTTTTACCTGAAGCCCGGTGAGAAGAAACGCGTGAAAGCTGCGCTCGCTCGCAAGCGCGCTCGCAAGAAAGTTCGCAAAGAACAGGATTGAGGGGTTTGAAGGAGTAAGACTAAGCATTAAAGGGTCGCCCCTTCCCGGGGCGGCCCTGCTCGATCTGGCCCCCACCAGGCAGAGTTGCAGCAGGGATCATTCAATACTCATCATTCATTCGGCATTGGTAGGAAAGCTGTATCCACGGCCCGTTCCAGGGACGTGGCGGGCCGAGTCCAGGGGCAGTTTGAGGGGGATGTAACACAACCTGTGTTTGCTCTGCGTCACCCGCATTCCCCGCGAGTGGCGGGCGCAGCACGGGCACAAGGGAGCCATCCTCAATGGAATTTCAGGACAAGGTACTGACCTGCATCGATTGCGGCGCCGAGTTTGTGTTTACCGCCGGGGAACAACTGTTTTTCTACGACAAGCACTTTAAGAACGAGCCCAAGCGTTGTAAGGCCTGCAAATCGAAGCGCGTGGCCGTTCTCTCCGCTCCGCCCACTCCGGGCAACGGGCACCACTACGCTCGCGTAGAAACTCGCGCCACCTGTTCGCAGTGCGGCAAGGAGACGACAGTCCCCTTCCGCCCCACACAGGGGCGTCCCATCTTTTGCCGCGAATGCTTCACGCAGAAAAAGACCGCTGCCGCATCCTGATCGACCGAGAAGACGCAGGACGGCGTCGCGGGACGACGAACGCCAGCCAGACATTGGGCGCAGACTACGCTTTGCGCTACGATAGTTCGTGCCCACGTACCACGTAGAAAACTTTGGATGCCGCGCCACCCAGGCCGACGGTGCCGCCCTCGAGCGCCAGTTCGAGTCGCGGGGCTTGGCCCAAAGCTCGGTCGCCCAAGCCGACCTCGTCATCCTGAATACCTGCACCGTAACCAGTTCCGCCGATCAGGACGCACGCGCCGCCATTCGGCGGGTTCAGCGTCAGAATCCGCTGGCGAAGATTATTGTTACCGGATGCTACGCCCAGCGCGCTCCCCAAGAAATTGCAGCGCTGCCCGGCGTAACCGCTGTGATCGGCAACTCGCACAAGCATCAGCTCGCCGAAATCGTCCTCGAGGAAAACACTCGCTCAAATGCATCATTCCTTCCGCTCTCCGCTCTTACTGAGAAAGGAGAACTGAGAACTGAGAACCGGGTCTTCATTTCCGACATCTTCGCCCACACTGAACTCCTGGCTGCCCCGGTTTTCGAATCGGCGAATAAAGAGTCTGGCCGCACTCGTCCCAACCTCAAGGTGCAGGACGGATGCGACAACCGCTGCTCGTTCTGCATTATCCCGAGCGTCCGCGGCCAGAGCCGGTCGTTGCCAGTGGCTCAAGTGATTCGCGAGATGAACGCGCTGGTGGACGCAGGGTATCGGGAAGTGGTGATCAGCGGCATCAACCTCGGCCGCTGGGGACGCGATCTGGGTCGCGGCGAAGGCCGGCAGCAGGGCTTCGAAAACCTAATTCGCGCAATACTCTCGGGAACACAACTCGAAAAACTCCGCATCTCGAGCGTCGAGCCCATGGATTGGACCGACGAACTGATCGAACTGGTCGCTCACTCACCGCGCATCGCGAAGCACGCGCACGTGCCTCTGCAATCGGGCAGCGATGCTGTGCTGCGCCGCATGCATCGCAAATATCGTCCCTGGCATTATCGCGAGAAGATTGAAAAGATACGTGCCGCCGTGCCGACCGCGGCCATCGGCGCCGACGTGATGGCCGGATTCCCCGGGGAAACCGATGCCGAATTCGAGGACACTCGCCGCCTCATCGAAGATCTGCCATTCACCTACCTACACGTCTTCACCTACTCCGCGCGCCCCGGCACGCCGGCTGCCAACTTGCCCAATCAGGTCCCCGTCCACGTTGCTCGCGAGCGCAACAAGGTCTTGCGCGACCTCGCCGCCGAGAAAAAGCTTACCTTCATGCAATCGTTTATTGGAAAGCCGCTGGAGGCTATCACGCTGAGCGTCACGCACAACAAGTCCGACGCAGAGTTCACCGACGCTCTCACCGATAATTATCAGAAGCTGTATTTAAGGGGACGTCACGAGCCGAACCGCTGGATCACCGCCCAGGTTGAAGCAGCAGACAGCGGTGCTTTAGTCGGCAGCCGCCAGCAGTCGGTTGATTAACCCTTCCCTAAACGCTTTGCCACCAAGGCGGCGCAGGCTTCGACGAACTCCTGTTCCGACTTGTTGAAGCTGGCGGCAAAATAGCTTTCGATGTCGAGTTCGGCGGCAAGCTTGTGCTTCAGGAAGATGGGCACAACGATTTCGCTGTTCACCAGCGGCGAACCCGAAAGATAGCGCGGATCCTTCGACACATCGTGCACCACCACGGTCTGCCCGCTGCTGGCTGCGGCACCGCAGAGTCCAGAACTCAGGGGAATGCGGGCGTTGGGCGTAAAGCTGCCGACGTAAGGCCCGACCAGCAGAACGCCGTCGTCCGCTGGGTCAACCAGGTAAAAGCCCACCCAGTTGTAGCGCGTCATCTTCTCATGCAGACGCTGGGCAATATGCTCCATCACGGACTTCGCGGTGGGAGCGGTCCGGGCGAACTCCTGAAATTCCCGGAGAAGTTCTTCGTGCTCAAGCGTCATGATCCAGCCCCCATGGTTCAGCCCTCGCCTCAAGCAGCAGGGGACTCTACCGCAACCAGCGCCCGCCCCCGTCTGGACATCAGTGTACCCGGACATGGGAGTTTTCCAGAAGCCGAGCGCGGGCGCGGCTTCGGGACACCAATACCAATAAAGATCAGAGTTAAATGCGCATCAGCTCCGACCGATTCAAATCTGATCGGGATCGTCGGGATCGGGTTCACGCACCGGAGCATCCGGGCTCTCGGGAGGACTCGGCGGTTCTTTGATCGGGGGCGGCATGGGTTCCGGGGGCGTGCCCAGCCCGAAGTGAGAAGGCGAGAGAATTTCGAATCGCGCAGAGTTTGGCATGACACTCTGATGCCAGAATCTCGTGCCGGGATGGGGGCATAGTATGGCTGTCGAGCGTTCGCTGTCGAGCGTCCGCCGTCGAGCGTTCGCCGTCGAACAGTCCCCGCCCCCGCCCGTGCAATGTACTGTGTTCGCGTTACGCGGATTTCTTCAAGTCCACTCCGTAGCGTTTTGCGGCCGCCTCGATCCGCTTCCATGCCTCGCGCCGTTCTGTCTCGGTAACGCCCTCCACCTGATCGAAGCGCGCGGCCGCGTTCCGTACGTGGGAGGCATTCTCCAAAGGCTCCTTGCGTTGCTTGGGGAAAGCAAACTTGCTGGTAGATATGCGATTGCGAGTTGTCGTGGTTAGCTTTGCCATAATTCCTCTCCTCGGAGCATTTCCCGCGCGGCCTGAAACCTGGCCTTAAGCCGTGGAGACGAGGCCGCCATCGGCGTTCTTTTTGACGCGAACGAGTATACCTCGGTTGCATTCTTTAAGAGGCCAATCCAGAGGGATTCGGGGCGCACGCTCTGACGGACTGATGGACTGGCGGCGGCCACTGTCGGATGCGTCCCCGACTGTGCTTTTTTGCAGCTACACCAATCTCTGAAATATGGCATCTCAGAACCGGAGCGACTATGCTCCTTACTAACTAGGTTGGAGGTTTGGACTATCGAAGACGAACAGTGTCAGAGGATCGGCGGCAGGTATGAGGCAGCGAACTTCAGATTTTTACTGTTTCTCTGAATGGAGCCAACATTTATCTACGCCGATCCAGAGTCCAGTAGCCTGTAAACGCGGAGGAACGTGAACGACAACAACGGCGAAGTGGAGAGCGGCAAGGAAAACAACGGCCACGCCGGGAATGGCGCGTCCGGCGGCGCGTCAAAGTTTGACTGGGTAACCGAACGCTCCTCCTGCTCCCTGCCGAAGGTTTTCGCCTCGCTCCGAGTGCAGATTGAAGCGGACGTTAAGACGCGCAACGACCTGCGCCCCGGCAATTCTCCTTACGAGTTTTCCGTGAAAGACGATACCGGGGAATTTGCGGTTCTCTTGAAGGCTCCGGAGTTGCAGCAGTCGGTCGTATTCACACTCGCCGACCACGCAATTTTAGTGCGCGATGATAAAAGCAATCGGAATGATAAAAGCAATGACGATAAAAGCGACAACGATAAAAGCAATAATGACAAGAGCAATGACAAAAGCAATCCCATGTTCGAAGTGACCGCAGCCTTCAGCGACCAAGGCGAGTGCAGGTTGAAAGTGAACGGCGAGGAGCGCGACTTTTGGCAGGTACGGCGAATGGCTCTGGAAGAGCTGATGTTTCGCGACCTCTAGGCAGGTCTCTCCGACTAGCGGGCGGTCGCCGTCACTCATCCTCATATGCTATTGCCAGCCGCTAGACCGTCCAAGCGTGAACGGATGTCAACGTTAACCCGTGTCTCAGGAAAGACTCTCGACTCCAAGGTGCGCCCGAGACCAGAACATTCTGTTTGACTGAACAGCACTCCGGTGATCTGTGCAATCATTTGGAGTTCGGCTACAAACGAATCATGCAGTTTCCTGCCAAAGCCGCCGCCATGTCATTTTTTCTGTGCTGCCTGATCGCGGTCCCAGCCGCGCCAGCCCAAGAGAGTCAACACAAGACGGCTGCGCCCCGGCCTCTGACCCGGCATGAGGGATTGGCAATCGTCCGCACCGCGCTGTATTCCCGCCATCACGAATCCGATTGCTCTCACCTGGTCCACGCCGTCTACGAGCGCGTCGGATTTACCTATGACTACGCCCCGTCGTCAGACCTCTACTCCGGTACTGAAAAATTCCGCCGGATGACCAAGCCGCAACCCGGCGATTTGGCCGTCTGGCGCGGACACGCCGGGATTGTGGTCAATCCTGCCCAGCACTCGTTTTTCAGTCTGCTGAGTTCCGGTCCCGGAGTCGATTGCTGGGATTCTTCCTACTGGAAACAGTGGGGGCGTCCCCGTTTCTTTCGTTACCTCAAGCGGGATGCAAACGCGCTGTCCGGTTCGACGCGGAGCGCGAACCTGAAGCAATAACCCCTGACCCCTTCGAACAGCTCCCGTTCCCCGCCTTCCAGTCGCAGCCCCGTCGCCCTTCCTGGCGTACGGCCCTCTTCTCCACCGCCGCAACAAATGCCACGCCTCCAGATATCGTTCACACTTGCTCTGCCGATTCCAGGGCGCCAGCCAGATGCTCCCCTTCCGCATCGCCACCACTCCCGCCGGAATGATGTACCACAAATCTAGCGGGATAATATACGCCGCCACAAAATCAATCTCCTCCAGACGGGTGGCCCATTCAAACCGTCTCTTGGCTTGAGTAGGGCAGTTCCCGACGGAGCGAAGGCGGAACACCTTCAGGGATCACGTCGCAGCGGTTTTCGTTGTGTGCTTCGCTTTGGACTCAAACCCCCTGCCAAACGAAAGATTCGGTCTGTCCGGATAAATTGGCCTGTACTCGATCTGCAATGACTGTCCACAGTGCCTGACAATCCAAGTGCAGCATCCCCGGGCGAGACGGTGCCAAACCTAGGGCAGCCTGTTGAGGGGCGATTTGGGGTTCTTCCCAATTTCTTCCGCCTAGCGGCTGAGACTCCCATTGAATCAAGGGTCGAGCGTTGAAACTCCCTGCGAGTTATGTGCCTGCGGCGACCGATGCGACAGTGATCGTGCCGCCGCTGAGATCGCCCACTATTTGCACGCGCTGTCCGGCCACTCGGTTTAGCTCCGCTGGATCTCCTTCGAGAAGATAAGTCCGATCCCCATTCACGAAGGTGAAATGAGCTCCGTCACGGATGCAGGTCCGTGCGCAATCGGTGGCGGTGGCCCCGATCTTGGCAGAATGTTTGGCGGAACAGCGAGAACAGGTAACCATGCCAATATAGGTTTGCTGGTGGTCTGCCGACGGCGGTGGCTCGGCGGTTTGTCCTAGGGCCACGACAACGGCGCCGACGAACGCAAGCGCACACGCGAGGCCAAACGCAGCCCCCGCACAAAGCGTGATGATCTCGGTCCAGAAATGGTTGTTCCTCATCACAAGCCTCCAGACAGCGACGCATGCGTGCCGGTACCGTCGCAATTGAAATGCCAGACGGGAGGCATACGGAAGATATTCAGAAGGCTGACTTTGGGAATGCGCGGTCGGCCCCTGCACGGCTTTCCTCAGCCCGACCGTGGAAAAAGTTCCCGAAGCGAGTCTAGGAAAGTCCTGGAAGTTGCGGCAGATTGTTGTTGACCTACAGTGAATTGACCGGGTTCGTACAGCGCGCTGTCGATAGCGTGCGCTCAACCTCTGCAATAAAGTCTTTGTAGCTCCCGTAACTTCTCTGAGTCGGAATCGAAACGGACTGTCGATTGTCCATCCGCAACTATCCCAGGGAAATCTGAGGGAGGACCACGCGCTCTAGTGCGGGAGCCGCCGGGCCCCCGCCACGATTAGCCGGGGGGCTTTTATTTCTACTAACCGGAACTCAATTCATTTTGGAGGGTACATGTCAAACGAAAGCTTGAAGAAACTATATGTGGACGAATTGAAGGACTTGTACAGCGCTGAGAACCAACTGATCAAAGCGCTGCCGAAAATGGCGAAAGCGGCATCTGCCACGGAACTGCAACAAGGCTTCGAAAAGCACTTAAAGCAAACCGAAGGTCACGTTCAGCGCCTTGAAGAGATCTTCCAAGCCCTGGGCGAAAGTCCAAAGGGCAAGAAATGTGTGGGCATGGAAGGCTTGGTTAAGGAAGGCTCGGAAGTTATGTCGGGAGACTTCGAGGGCGCGGTGTTGGACTCAGGGCTGATCGGGGCTGCCCGTAGAGTGGAGCACTATGAGATGGCCGCATATGGGGCGGTCTGTTCGATCGCCAAAGTTCTTGGAGAGACCAAGCACGCCTCTCTACTGGAGCAGACGCTCGAAGAAGAAACAGAAACTGACGAGAAATTGACCGAACTTGCGGAAAAGATCAACACACAAGCCAAGGAAGAAGGCCCTCGAAAAGAGCAGGGCGAGTCGAAACCGGGTGTAAAGACAACCAAACGTGTCGCGTAAACTCAGGGGCTTCTAATCGGAACTCGCCCGAGCCCGGAAATGAACTGGCGGCCCAAAATATTGGCCCGGCCGCCAGCACCGGGCGATGGGCCAACGCGGACCCCTTGCGACGATGTTCGGACAAGGCGACGACAATCCATAAAGTTCTCGATAGATGGGGCGACACTCACCGTATGGATAGGCAATCGCGTCAATTGGCATAAATCGCCATTGGCGCACTCCGTCCTCTATCGCCCTCGTTGCGAAAGGGCGAGATTGCCGATCAGCCGTTTACTCAAACCCCCATGTTATAATCCTTTATTCCCAGTCGCTTAAAGCGCGGAGGACCGTATCGACAAACGTTTTATTCGAACCAACGACCGCATTCGAGCCCGTGAAATTCGCGTGATCGGAGACGAAGGCGAACAGATCGGCGTAATGCCTCCCTTCGAAGCTCTCAAGTTGGCCCGCAGCAAGAACCTGGATCTGGTTGAGATTTCGCCCACCGCGCAGCCTCCCGTGTGCCGCATCATGGACTATGGGAAATATCTCTACCAGCAGGAAAAGAAAGAGCGCGAAGCCAAGAAGCATCAGAAGACGATCACCGTAAAAGAGGTCAAGTTCCGCATTAATGTGGACGACCATGATTACGAGACCAAGAAGAATCACGTGCTCCGCTTCCTCGATGGAGGCGACAAGGTAAAAGCCACGATATTTTTCCGCGGCCGCGAAATGACGCGGACGGGCTTGGGCCGGCAAATCCTCGAGCGGCTGATCAAGGACGTGGAATCACAAAGCATCGTGGAGTTCCGGCCACGGCAGGAAGGCAACACGCTGCACGCCATTCTGGCCCCGAAGAAAACAGCAGTCGAGCGCGAGAAGGAACGAGAACGAGAAGCCAAGCAAAAGGCGAAGCAGGAAAAGAAGCTGGCGCAAGAACAAGAAAAAGAGAAAGAGAAAGAAAAACAGCAGCAGGCGCCGGCCGTAGCCGCCGAGGTTCCGAATCCGATATAGCAGGCTTAAGCGTTCGCCTGGTTAATTTCAGTCTGGTTGATTTCAGTAAGATGGGCGAGAGTCGCGCCAAAGATTCCAGAGCAATTAGAGTTGAATTTCCAACTGGCGGCTGGCAACTGGCGGCCGGCAGCTGACGAAGAGGACTTATGCCGAAATTGAAATCGCACAAGGGCGCGTCCAAGCGCTTCAAGAAGACGGCCACAGGCAAGGTAAAGCGCGGACACTCCGGCCTGCGTCACATGCTGAGTTCGAAGGCCAAGAAACGCAAACGCCACCTGGGAACGGCCACGCTGGTAAGTGACGGCGATCTGCACAAAGTAAAGCGGATGATTCCGTATCAGTGAAGCGGGGATTAGGGCCTAGGGGCTAGGGATCAGTAAACCCTAACCCCTAAATCCTAGCCCCTGCAAGGCGCGTGAAGAGGCCAGAGATCGCCGCAAGGCGGATCATCCTTACCTCCAACCGCCAGTACAGAGAAAGCAAAAAGGAGAACACCATGCCACGTGTAAAACGCGGAACCAAACGCCGCGCCAAACGCAAAAAGATATTAGACCGCGCCAGCGGATACTTCCTCACTAAATCGAAACTGTACCGATCCGCGAAAGAAGCAGTCGAGCGCGGCCTCAAGTTCAGTTTTTCCGGGCGGAAGCAGCGGAAGCGGCAGTACCGTTCGCTTTGGATTGTGCGAATTGGCGCGGCTTCGAAGCTGAACGGGTTGAGCTACAACCAGTTCATCCACGGGTTGAAGAAGGCAGGGGTGGAGCTGGACCGCAAGATCCTGGCGGACCTGGCAGTGAAGGATGCGCCCGCGTTTAAGTCTCTCGTGGAGCAGGCCAAGGGCGCGCTGGCGTAGGGCGGGCTTCGACTTTCGGGCTTCGGGCTTCCGCTTTCGAGTCGAGTTCATTCAGACAGAAATCAAAATCCCCGCTGCCCTGTCTCTCCAAAGAACAGAGAGACGAGGACGAGGCACCCGCATTCCGGTTAGCTACGAAAGAACGTGGCATATACCTTTCCCAAATTGACGGATTTTTCGGCGAAAGGCCTGGTGAAGGCTTTCGCGGATGCGAAGCTTGCGTTCCGGGATGGGACGCGTGAGGTGAAATCCGAGGCCGAGTGGAAAGTGTTCCGCGACGTTTGGATGGCGCGCAAGAATGGCATTCTCACTCAGATTAACGATCAGTTCAAGAAGGCGCCGAAGGAAGCAAAGCGAGAATTCGGTCGGCACCTGAACGAGCTTAAGCAATACGTCGAGAGCGAGATCGAAGGCTGGCAAAAATTCACCGAAGGCGGAGCTGCGCAACTGGCCGTTCAGTTTGAGTCGATTGACATCTCCTTGCCAGGCGTCCGTCGTCCGATTGGGGCGGAGCATCCTGTCATCAAGACTTCGAACGAAATGGTTCGCGTTTTCCAGAAGCTTGGCTACTCCGTGGCCGACGGGCCTGTGGTCGAAACTGACTACTACAATTTTGAGGCTTTGAATTTTCCGCCGAATCATCCGGCTCGGGATACGCAGGACACTCTATTTATTGCGGGGCAGCAGGGGAAAGCGCAGCGGGAGCGGTTGTTGCTGCGAACGCATACTTCTCCCGTGCAGATTCGGACGATGGAGAAGATGCGGCCGCCGATCCGCATTGTGATCCCTGGGACGGTGCATCGCAACGATCCTGCGGATGCGAGCCACTCGCCGATGTTTCATCAGATTGAGGGGCTGGCGGTCGATACCAACATCACCTTCGGCGATTTGAAGGGGACGCTTGATCATGCCATGAAGGAATTCTTTGGATCGAGTGTGAAGACGAGTTTTCGTCCGTCATTTTTTCCGTTTACTGAGCCTAGCGCGGAGATGTTTGTTTCCTGCTTCATCTGCGGTGGAAGCGGGAAGCGCGGGGCGGAGCCTTGCCGTCCGTGCAAGCAGACTGGATGGATTGAGATTCTCGGATGTGGCATGGTCGATCCCAATGTGTTCGAGTTTGTGAAGAACAACGGGTATGACCCTAGAAAAGTTTCGGGCTTTGCCTTTGGCATGGGCGCGGATCGGATCGCTTTGTTGAAGTATGGAGTGGATGACATTCAGTTGTTCTTTCAGGGGGATGTGCGGTTTCTGCAGCAGTTTGCTTAGTGATTAATGTTCAGTGGTCGGCCAAGGCGACGAGCGTGTCGTGAGAACCCCTTGATAGGCCGGTCTTAGCAGCGAGTTGCATGGGGTCCTTCGGCGCAAAAAGCGCGCCTCAGGATGACAGTGCGTAGGTGGTCGCGGGAAAGCCGGGACCCTTCGACTTAGCTCAGGGCAGACTGCCGGCGCTACAACAAAGCCATGAAGATTTCTCCACGGTGGGTGCGGGAGTTTGTTGAGCTGGCGGTCGATGACCGGCGACTGGCCGAGGACTTGACTGGCGTCGGGATTGCTGTGGAGGGGATCAGCGGGTCAGGCGCGGACTGCGTGTTTGAAATGGAGATCGGGACGAACCGTCCTGATGCGATGAATCATTACGGCGTGGCGCGCGAGGCAGCGGCGATTTATGATTTACCGCTGAAACAGTTCTCAGTTCTCGGTTCTCAGTTCTCAGTTGCGGGTCAAAAGCACACCTCAGCGGCTAAAGCCGCGTCCTCCCGTAGCTCTGACGGCACGACTGAAGTCGTGCCCTTCCCGATCCCGCCCTTCCCGACCTCGTCCTTCCCGATCCCGTCCTTCCCGATCCCGCCCTTCCCGACCTCGTCCTTCCCGATCTCGTCCTTCCCGATCACCGTGGAAGAGCCACAGCTTTGCCCTCGATTCTCTGCTCGGGTTATTCACGGCACTCGAATTAAACCTTCTCCCGCGAAGATTGCACATCGCTTGGCGTTGCTCGATCAGCGCCCGATCAGCAACGCAGTTGACGCCACGAACTATGTTTTGTGGGAGATCGGCAAGCCTACGCATGTCTTTGACATGGATTTGCTGGAGGGTGGGAAGCTTATCATTCGAAAGGCTAAAGACGGCGAGAAGTTGAAGACGCTCGACGGCGTGGAGCGCACGCTTACGTCTGAAGATCTTGTCGTGGCTGATGCGAAGAAGCCTGTTGCGCTTGCCGGAGTGATGGGCGGGTTCGACACCATGATCACCGACAAGACGCGAAATATTTTGATCGAGTCGGCGTGGTGGGATCCGCTGACCGTGCGCAAGAGTTCGCGGCGGCATGGGCTGCACACCGACGCTTCTCACCGCTTTGAGCGGGGAGCGGATTTTGAGTCGACGATCTTGTCGTGTGATCTGGTGGCAGCGCTGATTCTAGAGTCGGGCGGCGGAGAACTGGTTGGCGATGTGATCGATGTGATGTCGCGAAAGTTGGATCAGGCGCCAGTGGTGCTGCGGCTTTCTGAGGTGCATCGCATTCTGGGCGGAAATTTGAGTACCGGAGAGATCTTTCGCATCCTGAAGAACCTTGGTTTCACGCTGATCCCTGAGGGGCAGGGCACGGCGGAGTTTCGCGTACAGATTCCGAGCTGGCGGCTGGATGTGGAGCGCGAGATTGACTTGATTGAAGAAATCGCGCGGCTGCATGGCTATGACAAGTTCGAGAATACTTTGCCGGCTTACAGCGGCGCGGTGGTTGAGTTGCCGCATGCGGCCATGGACGCCACTTTGCGGACGCGCGCCTTGGCACTGGGATATGACGAGGCGGTTTCATTGACATTTATTTCGCACGCCGACGCGGAGAAGTTTTCATCGGCTGCGGTGCTGGAGCTGGAAAATCCGCTGAGCGAAGAAGCATCCGTGATGCGGACTTCGATGGCTCCGGGCATGCTCGACATGCTGGCCTGGAATTTGAATCGCGACTCAGAGAACGTGCGGTTGTTCGAGATGGGCCGGGTGTATGAGATGCGATTGGGTGAGCCGGCGCGCTTGTGCCTGGGCGCGACACTGGCAGCGGTGAAAGGATCGCTCCCTGTGGGTGGGGCGCTCGACGTCAGCAAGGACGAGCAGGCTGCCTCGGCCGAGCCATTCCGCTCGTTCAAGGGCGACGTAGAGAATCTGCTGGCCCCTCTTGCTTCGCGTGAACTTACTTTCGATCGCGAGACGGCGGAGTATTTTCATCCCGGACGATCGGCGCGTGCGTTGATGGATGGGGTGGTGGTGGCGCAGTTCGGACAGATTGCATCGGGCATCAAGGCGGAACGGAAATTGCGGCAGGATGTTTTTCTGGCGGAGCTTGATCTGGAGCGGTTACATGCGATCGGGTTGCGGACGGTTCGGTTCGCGCCGATCGGGAAATATCCGGCGGTGGAGCGGGATTTCTCGTTTGTGTTTGGCGATGACGTGGAGTTTGAGGCGATGCGGCGCGCGGTGATGGGGCTGGGTATTCACGAGTTGCGTGAATTCGCGCCGGTTGAGATTTTTCGCGGAGGAGCGATTGGGGCGGGGAAGTATTCAATTTTGCTGCGCGTGAAATTGCAGTCGGATGAGGGGACTTTGCGCGACGAGCAGGTTGCGGAGTGGTCTGCGCAGGTCGTCGGGGTGCTGCAGGCACTTGGCGGAGTGCAGCGGGTTTAGGGCGCGGTGCCGTGGTTTAAATTCCTTGCAAGGATTGTGTTAGCGCTTACGGGTGAGGGGTCCTTCGACTCCGCATTTGCTTTCGCTTCGCGATAGCAAATGCTCCGCTCAGGATGACAAGTCGCTTTGAGCTTCCTGTGCTAATCTGCCTGCTATGGCGGATGTAATCTCATCTCTATCCCATCCAACCAAGCATTTTCTCAGCGAGAAGGTTTCGCATTTCACGGAGTCGGTGATTCGCGAGATGACGCGGCAGGCGGCGCTTTATGGGGCGGTGAATCTGGCGCAGGGGTTTCCAGATTTTGCGGCTCCGGCGGAGATTAAGCAGGCGGCGCGGGCCGCGATTGATGGCGATGTGAATCAGTATGCGATTACCTGGGGCGCGAAGAACTTGCGCAACGCAATTGCCCGGCAGATGGGCGTTTGGCAAGGGATTGCGGTGGATCCGGAAAAAGAGATCACGGTTTGTTGCGGATCGACGGAGGCGATGATCTCGACTTTGCTTGCCGTCTGCAATGGGGGCGATGAGGTGGTGATCTTCGAGCCGTTTTATGAGAACTACGGTCCGGATTCGGTGCTGAGCGGGGCGCGGCCTCGGTTTGTGAAATTGCGGCCACCGGCCAGCGATGGCGGTGAATGGACTTTTGATGAGAAAGAATTGCGGGCCGCGTTTGATAAGAACACCAAGGCCGTCGTACTTAACACCCCCAATAATCCTACTGGAAAGGTTTTCACGCGGGCCGAGTTGGAACTGATTCGCGATTTGTGCGTGGAATTCGACGTGCTCGCGATCACCGACGAGATTTACGAACACATTTTGTATGACGGGACTGAGCACATTTCGATGGCGTCGCTCGACGGGATGCGGGAACGGACGGTGACGATCAACGGAATGTCGAAGACTTACAGCGTGACGGGCTGGCGCGTGGGATGGGCGGTGGGACCGGAGAAGATTACGAATGCGATCCGGAAGGTGCATGATTTTTTGACGGTGGGTGCGCCGGCGCCGCTACAGGAAGCGGGCGCGGCGGCGCTGAATCTGCCGGCGGAATATTACGCGAGGCTGGCGGAAGGATATCGAGTGCGGCGGGATCATTTGATTCCGGCGCTGGAGGCGGCGGGGTTTCGGTGTTTTCGTCCGCGCGGGGCTTATTACGTGATGACGGATATTTCCGGGTTCGGATTTGACGATGATGTTTCGTTCGTGAAGTATCTGGTCAAAGATATTGGAGTGGCGGCGGTGCCGGGGTCGAGTTTTTATCGCGATGCGCGGGATGGGGCGCGGCAGGTGCGGTTTGCGTTCTGCAAGAAGTTGGAGACGCTGGACGCGGCGGCAGAGAAGTTGGGGAAGTTGCGGAAGTGATCGGCGCCGGTGGTGGGAATTCCTGTCTGGGGCGGAAATAGTTGCGGGTGGGCAAGGGGTCCTTCGACTTCGTATGGGCTCCGCTTTCGCGGAGCCCATACTACGCTCAGGATGACAAGCTGAACAGAGCGGCTTACAACTTACTTTGTGATCACGCCGCAGGCTATGCGGTCGCCGGAATTGCCGGAGGGATCGGTCTTCATGTCATCGGCTTTGGCATGGATGACGATCGCCGTGCCGCCGTTGCTGAAGAGCGAGTGCGAGCCGTCGCCCAGGGTTACGTCGTTATCAACGAGGGTTCCATCGGCTTTGCCGTCTGCGTTCACGGTTAAGTTCAACATGTCGCCGGCGTGGTGGCCTTCGGGATTCTCCAGTCCGTGCTTCTTGCCATCGGGGTTGAAGTGCGGACCCGCGGATTTGAAATCGGGCGCATCGCACTTGGCGTTCTGGTGGATGTGGATGCCGTGCTCGCCGGGCGGGAGGTCGTGAAGTCGAAGCTTGAGGCTGACACCTGATCCCTTCGGCATCACGATGATCGAGCCTACGGATTTACCTTGCGCGTCCTTGAGTTCGACTACGGTTTTGGCGGCGCTGGGAAGCGCGGTGAAGGCCAGGACTACGGTGAGGGCGATGAGGGAGAATCCAAGATATTTCATGCCGGAGATTATAGCGAATCTCGCTGCGAGAGTCTCGCATATGCACCAACGGGCCATGTCTGATCTATGGCGACGTGGAGTATACTGCGGAAAAGTTTGAAATTTTTCCAGGGGAACGTGCGATCATGGCGTTGGATGCTGTAGAACGGATGGAACAGATTCCGGTGGACGATTTTCAGGCGTTGGAAGATAAGATTTACCGCGTCATTGAGATGTATAAGGCGGCACGGCAGGCGCAGACCCAGGCGGAACGCGATGCGCAGCGGGTGCGGCAGCAGATGGAAGAGCGCGAGGAGCAGTTGGTAGTGTTGCGGCGCGAGGCCGTACAGTTGCGGAAAGAGCGGGAAGAAATTCGCGGCCGGGTGGAGAAGATGCTGGAGCAGATTGAGTCGATCGCGGAGGAGCGGGCGAGTTAGCCTCGCTTGGCTCGGAATGACAAAGGTTAACGGCTATGGCTACCGCTACTAAGGATTCGACGTTGAAGGACGCGCAGGCTGGTGGAGTGCGGGTGGAGATTTTTGATCAGGCGTATAACCTGCGGGGGTCGGATCCGGAATACATTTTGAAGCTGGCAGAGTATGTCGATTCGAAGATGCGGGCGGTGGCCGAGGCTACGAATACGATCGATACGGTGCGACTGGCTGTGCTGGCGGCGTTGAACATTGCCGATGAGTATCATTTGTTGAAGCGGAATCAGGACAGCGGGGCAACCGACTACCAGAAGCGCGCGCATCTATTAGCAGATGCGCTGGATGAGGTGCTGGACGAGAAGCGTAAGGCGGGATAGCCAGCGACAGATTATTCGGGAGGCTCCGCCTGGAGCGCATCGGGGGCGTCGAGAACTTCCCTCACCTTGGCAACCAGTGCCGCTAAAGAAAAGGGCTTGGGCAGGAAGCTTAGTCCCGGATCGAGCACGCCGTAGTGAACGATGGCGTTGTTGGTGTAGCCGGAAACGTACAGGACTTTCGTGCGCGGGGAAATCTGTTTGACTTGCTCGGCGAGCTGACGGCCGTTCATTCCGGGCATGATCACGTCGGTGACCAGCAGGTGGATGTCGCGGTGATTTGCGCGACATAGGGCAAGGCCTTCGTCGGTGCCAGAGGCGGACAATACTTTATAGCCGCAGTGAGCCAGGACTGACGATGTGAGTGCGCGGAGCTGCGCGTCGTCCTCGACCAAAAGAATGGTTTCAGTTCCCCGCTGGATGCCGGACGGACGCTTCTCTACTCCGATTGCTTCCGCAAGCTGGTCGACTCGGGGAAGATAGATCTTGAAGGTCGTTCCGCGATTGGGCTCGCTGTACACCCAGATATAGCCTCCACTCTGCTTGACGATTCCGTAGACCATGGAGAGCCCGAGACCGGTGCCCTTGCCAACTTCTTTGGTGGTAAAAAAAGGTTCGAAGATATGGGCCTGCGTCTCAGGGCTCATGCCGGTTCCGGTGTCGCTCACGGCCAGCATGACGTAGCGTCCGGGCTTCAGAGGCTCGCGTTCGCGGGCATAAGACTGGTCCAGTTCCGTGTTTTCGGTTTCGAGAGTTAGCGTTCCCCCGTTGGGCATGGCATCGCGCGAATTCAGCGCCAGATTCATGATGACCTGCTCGATTTGACCAGGATCGGCTTTGACCGCGCCCAGGTCGCGGCCGGGCACGGTGAGAACTTCAATGTCTTCGCCGATGAGCCGCCGCAGCATGGAGTCAAGGTTCAGCATCACGTCGTTCAAGTCGATGACGCGCGGCGACAGTACTTGTTTGCGACTGAAAGCCAGCAGTTGGCGGGTGATTCCGGCGGCGCGATCGGCGGCGGATCGGATTTGGGCGGTGGCGTCCTTCAGGCGGCTTGCCGGCGGGAGCCCATCGGTCAGAATCTGGCTGTAACCCATGATGACGGTCAGGAGGTTGTTGAAATCGTGAGCCACGCTACCGGCGAGGCGGCCGACTGCCTCCATTTTTTGCGACTGGCGAAGTCTTTCCTCGAGCGCCACGCGCTCGGTTACATCCTGAACCAGAGAGGCCACGCCGAGCACCTGTCCCGATTCATCGACCAGCGGCGTGTTGTACCACTCGCAGGAGATGGTGCGGCCGTCCTTGGTTATGTTGTCGTTCGTGCTCCGCGTCCCGCCTTCTCGGGCAAGAAGCTCACGTCCCATCTTGTGCACATGTGGGCGCAGGGCAGGCGGGACCAGGAAACTCGCATCCCGTCCAATCGCTTCCTGGCGCGAATACCCGAAGACACGTTCCGCGGAAGGACTCCATTCAGTAATTCGAAGCTGGGTATCCCATTCGACGACGGCGAGCGGGGTATGTTCGAAGTGAATGCGCAGCTTCTGCTGAGACTGGCGAAACTCCTGCTCCGCGCGCTTGCGATCGGTGATATCGCGGCAAATACCGAGCAGTCCGACGACCTCGCCGTTGGAATCGCGATGCGGCCCCTTCGTGGATAAATAGGTCCGCGCCACACCGGCGGAGATTCCCAGTTCCTCGTAGGTTTGCGTCCTTCCAGAGTCGACAACTTTGCGGTCGGCTGCCATGATCTCGCGGCCGGTTTCGGGAGTGAAAAGCTCGGTGTCATGCTTCCCGATGACTTCTTCCACGCTGCGCCCCAGCAGCTGCGCCCCCGCGGAATTGATCATCAAGTAGCGGCCTTGCAAGTCCTTGACGAAGACGGAGTCGGTCGTTCCCTCGGTGATGCCTTGCAGGAGCGACAGATTTTTTTGCAATTCGCGCGAGCTCAGAAGCAACTGGTTCTGCACTACAAACAATCGCCCGCTGGCGGCCACGAAGGAAACCGTCACCAGCACAACCGACCAGAGAAACTGCTCCTGCGCGATGCCCAGCACGAGCGGAAAGACGATGGCGGGGATGAGCAAAGGAGAAAACTGCATGAGTAGCTGAAAGCCCGGCCTGATGGGTTCGCCAGGCTCCGGGACCCCTTCAGAGCCGTCCCAAGTCGCGGCAATCACTATGAGGAAGCAATCCGTGAGGGTCCACAGCAGATCGGACCAAGCGCCCGGGCGAAAATTTTCGCTGGCGAACGCGAACAAAGTAATGTTGGAAGTGACGGCGAAGACGAAAAAGAATGCCGCCACGCGAAGAAAGAATGCGCGCGCGGTGCGAAAACGAGTAAGCAGTCCGCGCAGCAGAAAACTCAGGGCCAGCAGTCCGAAGAAGGCGACGCCGGCGTAAAAGACCCGCACGGCCATCGTTCTCTCAGAAATTTGCCAGCGCGAGGGCACATAGAGAGTGGAAAGCTCGAGGGCGAGCACGAGGGTGCAGACTTGAGCAAAGTCGCACAGCCGCAGCCAGCGGAATCCGCTGCTGGGGTCCCGGGGACTCAGAAACAGAGTCATCATGGCGGGCACAGCCCAGAAAAACACGAGGATGTCGCTGGGCCAGAAAGCTCCGGCGAGATTGTGGTGATAATCGAAGTAGTAGGTGTAGGCAGCCTGTCCGAGAGAAACGAGGACAACCGAGAAGCAAACCAGGCGCCATACGCGTTTGCCGAAAGGACCGGAGCGGCGCGACGCATCCCAACTGGCCAGGGCCCCGACAAAGCCGGCGATGGATCCGATCCAGTCACCCCAAAGCGAGGCCAGTGGCGTGCCATACCTCGCTGCTAACATTCCCACGTGTGCGACAATTAGAACCGCCGCCGCAAGAATCGCGGCCTTGCGAGACGTGGACATCTCTGTACCCCTGCCCGAGTCTGGCCTTGGCCAAAGGAAAAAATCCAGACCCGGAGTATTGCGGGAAGAGTATACATCGGCCGGCAAATCCCGCCTGAATCGACTGCTTCGCGGACAAGGTGCAGGCGGACCTTTTCATTTCTGCTCTCATCTGGCCTCGGCGAATTCTGACTCTCGCGAATTGCGATCCTGCGTGGGTGGAGTTGGTTTCCGTAACGGAGATGTGGAATTGCAAGCCCGGAGTGTTGCGGCACTGTTACTTTGGTTGCAAGTGCGCTGCCAACTATTTGCGGTCCCCCTATTGCTAATCCACTGGGAGTTCTCCTAGCATCCAGAGTGAAAGCCGGCCTGCGGGGTTGGTGATGACGGTAACCGATTTTTGAACCAATGCTGAATGAACGGGGACTCGACTCGAACTAAGATCCGGTGTGCGACGCTCCGCCATGCGGAGATGCCTAAAGGGTCTCGGCGGGTTCCCAACGTCTACCTGACGGTTCATTCTCGGCCCGTCACACGGCACAGTGGGTCGGCTTGATTTTTCTTTGAGAGTGTCCTGTGGGACGGCCGCCTCGGGAGCCTGCCCTGAGCGAAGCCGAAGGGTCCAGTCGAGCGCAGCGAGGCGCTCCCCTCCCTGCTACACTGATTCAAGTGCAGGTTCCCACACTTCTGCATCTAACTAACTGTGTATCCACAATTAATTCATTTTGGACGATTCTTTCTGCCGACTTATGGCTTCCTGGTTTCTCTGGGGGTGCTGGTTGGCCTATGGGTCAGCGTGCGCAATTCCGAGCGCCTGGGAATTGACGGCGAAAAGGCCTGGAACCTGGGAATTCTGGTGGTGCTCTGCGGAATTCTGGGCGCGAAGGTGCTCTACATCATCAATGATTGGAGCGTGTATGCGGCGCATCCCCGCGACATCTTCAGCATCGCCACGCTGCAGGCCGGAGGAGTTTTTTCCGGAGGGCTGATTGCGGCATTTCTGGCCGCCTGGTGGTATGTGCGCAAGCATCACTTGCCCCCGCTCGCAACCTGCGATGCGTTCGCGCCAGGGCTGGCGCTGGGGCATGCTATCGGCCGCATCGGATGCTTTGCCGCCGGCTGCTGCTACGGCAAAGAGACGCATCATTTCTGGGGTGTGGTGTTTCGCAATCCGCTGGCGAATCAGATTACCGGCACTCCGCTAAACGTGCCGCTGGAGCCGACTCAGTTGTTCGAGTCCGCGGTGGAACTGGCGAATTTCTTCTTTCTGATGTGGCTGCTGAAGCGCAGAAAATTCGACGGGCAGGTCTTCGGCGCGTTCATGTTTATCTACGGAGTGGCAAGGTTCTTTCTGGAATTTATTCGCGACGATCCGGGCCGCGGCTCAGTGTTCGGCGGGGCGATGTCAGGCACGCAACTGATCGCGATTGGGTTGGTTCTGGCTGGCGGGCTGATCTGGTGGCTGCGGCCGGGCGCTAAGAATCTGACGGCGCAGGCTGTGGGGGCTACAAGATAGATTTACGCCGGCTAATTGCGCTTGCACCACGGCGTTTGCTTTGTCGGTTCACCTAGTTGCGCCGCATTCCTTATAGTATCCTTCGCAGCGAATGCCGGAAGCGTTTCCCATTCTTATTTCCGCTGCGCCTGAAGACGCGGGCAAGCGCCTGGATCAGTTCCTTGCTGCGCGGCTGGAAGCCGTGAGCCGAGCCCGCGTGCAGGAGATGATCGCCGAAGGCAAGGTTCTGGTGAACGACGCTCCGGCGAAGGCTTCGCTGAAATTGCGTGGCGAGGAGCGTATCAGCGTTCTGGGCGAGGCGCAGCGGGTTCCGCTGAAGGCTATCGCCGAGGAGATTCCGCTCGACATCGTTTATGAGGATGCCGATCTCGCCGTGATCAACAAACCTGCGGGGATGATGGTGCATGCCGGAGCGGGGGCGACCGATGACGCCCGCAATCGCGGGACGCTGGTGAATGCGCTGCTGCATCACCTCGGGAGTTTGTCGGGCGTGGGCGGGGCGTTGCGGCCGGGGATTGTGCATCGTCTGGATAAAGAAACGAGTGGGTTGATCGTGGTGGCCAAAAATGACGACGCGCATCGCAAGCTGAGCGCGCAGTTTGCGGCGCGTGAAGTGAAGAAGAAATATATCGCGCTGGTGCATGGGTGGGTAAAAAAAGATTCCGGCACGCTCGCGCAAAGCATCAGCCGCGACCGCGTGCGCCGCACACGCATGACTACGCGACTCGAAGGTGGGCGCGCGGCGGTCACGCATTATCGCGTAGCGCGGCGGCTGGATACCAAGTTTGGCAAGTTCACGCTGCTCGATGTAAAGATCGACACCGGGCGCACACACCAGATTCGCGTGCACGTGGCGGCGATGGGGCATCCCGTGGTCGGCGACACCATGTATGGCGCTCCGAAGCAGGCACGCGGAAAGAATGCGGTGATCGGGCTGCCGCGGAATTTTCTGCATGCGGCCGAGTTGGAGTTTAAACATCCGCGGACCAGCGCTGTGATCGCGCTGACCAGCGAGTTGCCGGAGGAGTTGCAGGAGTTCCTGAGCAAGGTTGAGGACTAGAAGTTACCGTCCGCGCGGCTGAAGGCGCTGCTTTCCAAGGCCTCTGCGGATATAATGACAGCTAAATGAGGGGCATTCTCACGAGGAAGAGTTTTCAGAGGTCGCTGATCCGGTGCGCCACTCTTATTTTGCTGGCCGGGGGCGTGTGCGAATCCGGGGTAGCGCAGACCGCAACGACGCCCGCCCCTCCGTCGATTTCATCCCAGTCGACCCAGACGCCCACGATGCAATCTTCGCCGCCTGCGGCCGCGCAAGCAGGCGCGCAGAATCCGGCCGAGCAGAAATCCAGCGATGATAAGGGCGGGGACAATGGGGAGATCCCCCGTATCCGCGTCGGCATCAACGAAGTCAACGTGGTGTTCACGGTAACGGACAAGCACGGCAAGCGGGTCACCGATCTGAAGCAATCCGACTTCCACTTTGTGGATGACAACAAGCCCGCGACTGAGATTCGGAGCTTTCACGCAGAGACGAAACTTCCGCTGCAGGTAGCTCTGCTGATTGATGCCAGCAACTCGGTGCGCGATCGCTTCAAGTTCGAGCAGGAATCGGCGATTGAATTTCTCAACCAGACCGTGCGCCGCGGCTATGACCAGGCCATGGTGGTGGGATTCGATGTAACACCCGAAGTGACGCAGGATTTTACCGACGACACGGAGAAGCTGGATCAGGGAGTACGCGCATTGCGGCCGGGAGGCGGAACGGCGATGTACGATGCACTGTATTACGCGTGTCGAGACAAGTTGATGAAGCAAGCGACGTCTGGACCGGCCCGGCGCGCGATCATCCTGCTGAGTGATGGCGAAGACAACCAGAGTCACGTGACGCGCGAGGAAGCGATTGAGATGGCGCAGCGGGCCGAGGCCATCGTATACACGATCAGTACAAACGTAAGCGGCACCAAGGGCGCGGGCGACAAGGTGCTGGAGCGGATTGCCGATGCGACCGGCGGCAAGGCATTTTTTCCCTTCCAAATCCGCGATGTGGCCAACGATTTTGCCGAGATTCAGGATGAATTGCGCAGCCAATATGATGTGTCGTACAAACCCGCAGACTTCAAGGCGGACGGCCACTTTCGCACCATTGAGATCGTGGCTGTTGACCGGAAGAACCTCCGAGTGCGATCGCGGCGGGGATGGTACGCACCGGCGCAGTAAGGCAGCTCCTAGCTCCTGGCCTGAATCGTATCGGATACTTCTTTCTCGCGAGCCTTAGGAATGCCGGGATACTCGGGGACACCACTTCCGAAAAAGCTAGGGATCAAGGCTGGGTTTCGCGTGCACTTGGCGAACGCTCCGGCGGAGGTGCGCAGGGAATTGCGCGAGACACTGGCCGAGTGTGAACTGAAGACCGTGCCGGGCGACACGCTGGACTTCGCTATGCTGTTTACCAAGTCTGGCTCGGAGTTGGCGCGGGAGTTCTCGCGGTTAGCAAAGCCGCTGGCGCCGGCCGGGATGTTGTGGGTGAGTTGGCCGAAGAAAAGCTCGGGCGTGGCTTCAGACGTGGATGAGAATCTGGTTCGCGGAATTGGACTCAAAGCGGGGCTGGTCGATGTGAAAGTGTGCGCGGTGACAGAAGTGTGGTCAGGGCTGAAATTTGTGCGCCGAGTAAAAGATCGCAAAAAATGATCGATGCCACGTGTCGCCGGTTGGCACAGAGTCAGATTGTGCTCGCGTCCCGCACCAGGTAGCCCACATAGAAAAGCACGGCTACTACCAACAGCATGTGAATCAAAACGCTGGCTACATGAAACATCAGAAAGCAGCAGGCCCACAGAATAACCAGGGCCAGGGAAATCTTGCGGAAAGGGTCGAGGTTCATTTTCTTGCCTCCGTCTTTTACTCTCAGAGCGTGGCGCGAGGAATACCTTTCATTTATAGGTCGGAGAAGAGCGGCAGCGTATCGGCAAAAAGCTGTAAATCTCTTACGGCCGAGTAGTAGACCGCAGAGGGAACCAGGGGAGCTGGCATGGTGCGAGTGGGATTGATTGGATTTGGACTGGCGGGGCAAGCGTTTCATGCGCCGGTAATCCGCGGTGTGCCGGGGATGGAACTGGCCTGCATCCTGGAGCGCCGGGGAACACGGGCGCGAGAAAAATATCCCGAAGTGCGGGTGGCGGGGACACTCGATGAACTGCTGGCGGATAAGGATATCCAGCTGTGCGTGGTCGCGACTCCGAATGATTCGCACTTTGAGTACGCACAGGCTTGTCTGCTGGCGGGGCGGGATGTGGTGGTGGACAAGCCGTTCGCGCCGACGCTCGCGGAATCCGAAAAACTGGTGCGGCTGGCGGCGGAGCGGGGGCGCTTGATCACTGTCTATCAAGACCGTCGCTGGGATGGGGATTTCGCGACGATAAAAGAGATTGTGGCGTCAGGCAAGCTGGGAACAGTTGTCGAGTACGAATGCCGCTTCGACCGGTTTCGGCTGGAGGCCAAGGCAAATGCCTGGCGGGAGCGCGCCGATCAGCCCGGAGCGGGCGTGTTGTTCGATCTGGGTCCGCATGTAATCGACCAGGCGCTGGTGTTGTTCGGCGAGCCGCGGGCGATTACGGCGTCAGCGTTCTGCCAGCGCGCGACTTCGCAAGTGGATGATGCATTCGATGTTTGCATGGAATATACAAATGCGGGATTTGCGCTGCGGGCGATCGGGCGCGCTCGCATCATCGCGTATGCTCCGGGCCCGCATTTTCTGATTCACGGCACCAAGGGATCGTTTGTGAAGTACGGAATGGATCCGCAGGAAGCGCGGCTGCGCGCAGAAAATTGTCCGGATGGATTGGATTGGGGCGCGGATTGGGGAGTGGAAGCGGAAGAGCTGTGGGGCACGCTCAGCGTGGTGGGCGAGCCCAGCGTGAAAATAAAAACCGAGCGCGGGGATTATCGCGGGTTCTATGCAAACGTGCGCGACGCGATCGAGAAGAAAGCGGCGCTCGACGTAACGCCGGAGCAGGCTTTGCGAACTATGCGCGCGGTAATGCTGGCGCACAAGAGCAGCCGCGAGCGGCGGACGGTAGAGTGGGGAGAAGCGGTGGGCTAGAGTGAATGCGCTGGGGCGGGGCAATACAAAAGCGGCGGAGCTGTTAAGGTCCGCCGCCGATGGGTTCACTCGCTGCAAATTCAGAAGCTACGGCTTGCGATGTTCGCCACTGTGCTCGCCGCCATGCCCCGCCGCAGCGTGCGGCGCACCGCGAGCCGCTCCGCCATGCCCCGCCGGTGCGTGTGCTCCGTTATTGTGGCTGGCGCGTACTGGCCCCGGACCACGTCGATTCGCCGCATACCCGCGCCCGGCGTTTCCACGCGCGCCCACGTAGTGGCCTCCGTTGTACCTGCCTCCGTGGCCTCCGTTGAAGCGATGTTCGCCCCAGCCGTGGCCGTAGCCCCAGTTTGCCCACGGGCCCACGCCCAGGAAGATGCCGTTATAGAAATATCCGGGCCCGTAAAAGCCGCTCGGCGCGCAGCCATACGGTGCATAGTTGTAGTAGCCGTAGGAACAGACCGGCTGTACGCCTATGCCTACACCCACGGTGACCTGTGCATCGGCTGCCGGCATGAAGGCCAGGGACCCGAGCAAGGTTGTTGTACCGGCCAGAAACAGACTGCGCATGGCGGCTCTATGTGTCCAGCGCGTCACGCTCTTGAGTTGCCACATTTTGTTGTCCTCCAGAATTTCTGTTGGCGTGCGAACGGTATGTTTCCAGTATCAGGTTCTGGCGCAGGGATAGCTGGTCA
>CAWEBA010000009.1:0-20855 GCA_963807145.1 uncultured Acidobacteriaceae bacterium
CACGCGGGCTGGGCTTGCGCCCACCCCGCTGTAACCGCTTCAACCAGACTTGTGGCCGACTTCGTCGCTCGTCCAGCACGTCTTGTCGTAGGTCAGCGTGGCGATATCTTATTACGTTTACGGTTTTCAGTACGGTTTCGCCGAGGGCGTAGAATAAACCACGTGGGAAGGGAATACATCGAACAGCGGGACGGCAGCTATTACGTTGCAGGGACGCGAGTCTCGCTGGATTCGATCGTCCATGCATTCCGCCGCGGTGAGTCTGCGGAAACCATTTGCCAGAACTTTGAAGCTCTTCGGCTGGAAGAAGTTTACGGCGCCATTGCTTATTATCTGGCAAACCAGCCTGATATCGATGCCTACCTGATTCGGCAGAACGAGAAGTGGGCGGAGGAAAGGCGCAACGCCGAACCGCTGCCAGTCGAGCTTCGCGAGAGACTGATGCGCGCGCGCGACGAACTCCACGCCCGATCTTCGTGAAGGTCCGTTTTCTGGCTGACGCTGATCTCAATAAAGCCATTGTGTCCTTGTCTTATCGAGACTTGTTACAATCCGTAGCAACCGATGACTAATGATGTTAGGTCAACCAGCGAAACTGGCTGGCGGCATGTCGAGTCGGAGTCAGGCGACGGAATCCTCACTTACCACCTGACTTCCTGGGCGAGATTTTTCGATTTCATTGAGACTATTGTGTTTGGGGCGCCATCGTCGAGCAAACACAAATACATCTGGCGCGGTCAGCGACGCTCGGACTGGAGCCTAAGCTCTTCGCTTGACAGAGTCTTCGATAAGCTACACGTGACCGGTAGTCCGTCTGATCTGGATCGGCGATCGGCAATCCATTTGGAATCCTTCAAATATGCAGCTCGCGGCCGTCGCGGTCTGAATCCAGCTGAGCTTGATGACAACTCATGGTGGGCTTTGGGTCAGCACTTCGGACTCGCGACCCCCCTTCTGGACTGGACGCGCTCACCATTTGCTGCTGCATATTTCGCATTCGGAGAGCTCGCGACAGACCCCACCGATTATCGAATTGTCTATGGACTAGACCAAAGCGCTATCTTGCAGAAGAACGAAGAGTTGCTCAATAGTCCCAGCTTGGAGCAAGGACGGCCGCCTGTGCTCGAATTTGTTGACCCCATGGTGGATGAGAACCAGCGACTAGTAAGTCAGGATGGTCTCTTTACTCGGGCTCCTATCGGCACTCCAATCGAGCGGTGGGTGGCGCGAGCTTTTGAGAGCGCGCCAGACGCCGTGCTTTTGCGCATAGAGCTTCCGGATTCCGACCGGATCGGTTGCCTTCGCGCGCTTAACAGGATGAACATAAATCATTTGTCTCTTTTCCCCGACCTCAGCGGAGCATCACGATCAACCAATCTTCGATTGGAGCTGGAGTGACCTATGCCCATGGAACCGATTTATGTACCGGTGCTTAAGGGAAAAGAAGGTGAATTCGCTGCACTCGAAACTTTAGCAGCCAGCGTTAGAGCACGGATGATGCCTCTCATCGAAATACCGGGAGTCCCATTCGATTATGCTAACGAGCGCCCGGCTAAGACTCTCGACGATCACATTTCTGGGGTCGCCGAAAGGCTCGCGCGTTGCTGGCCAGATATGCCGCTCTATCTCGACCTCCCTTGGTTCGAAGAAGAAGATGTCCTTGAGGACGGCCGCGCCGCCCTTGAAGCAGTGCTGAGCGATTGTGCCAGACTCGGCGTGCAAGCCGTTCCAGTGGTGTCGCGTACAAGCTCCCGAGAGTATGTAGCCGCTGCCGGTCGCTATTCGGCTGCGAGCCGATGGGGAGCTTGTTTCCGGCTCCTCGTCGAGGATTTCGAGGACGATGTCGACCTCGATGCTGAGATCGACCGACTGCTGGCGCCCTTTACCAATCGAAACCGACTAATCGATTTGATTGTCGACCTTAAAGACATCGGCCAAGACACAAACCGGGCAGTTCTCGTCGCTCGATCGCTATTTTCGATGCTCCCTAAAAAGGATTTTTGGCGTCGTGTGACTTTGGCCGCAGCTTCCTTTCCAGAGGACCTGAGCGAGGTTGACGCCGCAACAATATCAACCCTTCCAAGACATGAATGGGAGCTGTGGCGATTGCTGCTGCGGCGACCGCAGTATCTACCCCGCCCACAAATGATCTTTGGAGACTATGCGATCTCCCATCCGGTTCCTACAGAGCTAGATCCTCGGACAATGCGAATGAGCGCCAATATCAGATACACAATTCCGAACAGTTGGCTGGTATTTAAGGGCAGGAACGTCCGACAGTACGGCTTTGATCAATACTTCGAGCTATGTAAGGAGCTTGTGGAGCGGCCTGAGTACAGCGGAAGCCCATTTAGCTGGGCAGATAAATACATAGCAGATTGCGCAGAGCGCCGAACCGGACCAGGCAACGCGACAACTTGGCGGAAGGTTGGAACGAATCACCACCTTACGCTTGTCATGCGAGAGCTCTCCAATCTGCTCCCCGGCGCTTGAGACGATCACGAACAACCGCGCTGAGTTCCTCGCGCGTGAGATGTTTCGCCAATCGCAGCCAGAGCTCTTGCCGGGGCTTGCTGTGCATCCCGTGTGCTAGCCCGCGAACAGTTAGGGCTTCGAGCGCCTCTTCGCGCCACAGGAGCTGTGCAAGGGCAGACAGGAGTATTTGAGGATTCGGACTTGGCTCTCGTAAGATCTCAATGTGAGGCTTCACCTTATTGTCGCAAGCGCACCAAATCCCCCAACATGACGGGACCATCTTTTCGATTTTCGAGATGTGGATGGCCTCGGTCACGATCGTGACAAGATCCAGCGTTCGATTGTAGATGTCACATTGTGCCGGAAGCCGAGCAAGTGTGTCGCGCGCACTCTTTATCTCGTAGCCGTGAAGACTTCCGTTGACTACGGCAAGATCGACTCGTGCGATGCCCTGGCACAAGCCAAGTTCCTCAACAATTCTCGTGTCCGACTCACCACTGTATCTGCGCACAACCGTTTCGCGAAGAGCTCGGCGGATGTCGATGTCGCGCACAGTGCCTCGGCTTTGATTATAGCCTTGATGTGTAGACACAACTGTGGAGCAAGTTCAGGGCGGGTATCAGATTCCTAAACAACTAACGGGGGGTGGATTGCTCCACCCCCGTTTCTTACTCGCATCCAGATTTCAGGAACTGGCTTACACCAGTCCCTGGTCCAGCATGGCATTGGCGACCTTCAGGAAGCCGCCGATGTTGGCGCCGTTCACCAGATTGCCCGGCGTGCCGTAGGTTTCGGCGGTCTCGAAGCAGGTCTTGTGAATGGCTTTCATGATGTTGTGTAGTTTGTGGTCGACTTCCTCGCGTGTCCAGGCCAGCCGTGCGCTGTTCTGCGACATCTCGAGGCCCGACGTTGCCACGCCGCCCGCATTCGCCGCCTTCGCCGGTCCATAGAGGATCTTGTGCTCCAGGAACAGCTTGGTGGCTTCCAGCGTACTCGGCATGTTGGCGCCTTCGGCTACGACCTTCACCCCGTTGTTGATGAGGTTGTGCGCGTCCTTGGCGTTGATTTCGTTTTGCGTGGCGCTCGGGAAGGCGCAGTCGGCCTTGATGTTCCAAAGCGGGTTGTAGCCCAGCTTCAGATCGGTCGGCATAAAGATCGCCTTCTTGAAATGGTCCGTGTACTGACGGATGCGGCCGCGCTTCGCGTTCTTCAGCTCCATGATCCAGGCCAGCTTCTCTTCGTTGATGCCGTCGGGATCGTAGACTGCGCCGTCGGAGTCGGACACGGTGACCGGCTTCGCGCCGAGCTGCAGCAGCTTCTCGACGGTGTACTGCGAGACGTTGCCGCTGCCCGAGACCAGGCAGATCTTGCCGTCGAACGTTTCCTTGCGCGTCTTCAGCATCTCTTCCGCGAAGTACACGCAGCCGTAGCCGGTGGCTTCCGGACGAATCAGCGAGCCGCCCCAGTGCAGGCCTTTGCCGGTCAGCACGCCGGTGAACTCGTTGCGGATGCGTTTGTACTGGCCGAACATGAAGCCGATCTCGCGTCCGCCCACGCCGATGTCGCCGGCGGGGACGTCAGTGTCCGGGCCGATGTGGCGGCACAGCTCGGTCATGAAGCTCTGGCAGAAGCGCATCACTTCGTTGTCGCTCTTGCCCTTGGGATCGAAATCGCTTCCGCCCTTGCCGCCGCCCATGGGCAGCGTGGTCAGGGAGTTCTTGAACACCTGTTCAAATGCGAGGAATTTCAGGATTCCAAGATTGACCGAGGGATGGAAGCGCAGGCCGCCCTTGTAGGGGCCGATGGCGCTGTTCATCTCGATGCGGAAGCCGCGATTGACCTGGACATTGCCTTGGTCATCGAACCACGGCACACGGAACATAATGAGGCGCTCGGGCTCGGTGATGCGCTCCAGAATTTTGGCTGAGATAAATTCCGGATGGCGCTCCAGCACCAGGCGCAACGAATCGAATACTTCCTGCACTGCCTGATGAAATTCGGGCTCGGCAGGGTTCTTGGCCTTTACTGTGGCCATAACATCGTTGATGTAGGTCGCCGGAGTCTTGATTCCCGGCGTAGTAGTAACTGTAGGCATAGATGGTCCTCCTCGAACCGATGAGTCTTTCGTATGTAGGGCCGAGTTTCGGCCCGTTTACCCAATCCGACAGAGATTGAATCCGTTCGCCTGCCCTCCGCCCCATTCACCCAACACGGTTGGAAATGAGGCCCCCGACGTTTCGCCCATAAATAGAAAAGCCCCGCACAAGGCGGGGTTGCGGGAGCACCACTTCGTTTTGCTCGAGTTGGTCCTTCTGGGGAAACCGGAGAGCCATAGGCGAACTCTCAATGATGCCAGCATTATTTGAGTCCCGCGGCGCGAACTCCGCAGTGATTGCTATCACCCCAGAGGGTGACTAGCCCGAGTAATGGTAACGCCGTTCGGCATTCGTGGTGAGGAAAATCGGTAGTGTCTGAATCAACGCGCATTTCAGACACTACCGGAAAATCGATGTCCGCAAGCCAGCGCTGACACTTTAAGATAAATGCGTGGAGAAAACCGTCTACCTCTCGCTGGGCTCGAATATCGGCGATCGCGGGGCCAACCTCCGCACCGCGATCGGCAAGCTCGGCGAACTGGGCGAGGTGATCGCCGTCTCGTCGTTCTTCGAAACCGAGCCGGTGGAGTTTACCGCGCAGCCCTGGTTCCTGAATTGCGCCGTCGCTCTGCGCACCGAGCTGATGCCGAAACTCTTTCTGGCGAAAATTGTGGCGATTGAGCAGCAGATGGGCCGCCGGCGCCTCCAGCCCAAAGGCCCGCGCAACATCGACATCGACATTCTGCTGTTTGGCAATGCCGTCATCAACTCTCCGCAACTCGAAGTGCCGCATCCCGCCATGCACCAGCGCCGGTTCGTGCTGGAGCCGCTGTCCGAGATCGCACCCGACGTACGCCATCCCATCCTGAAGCGCCGCGTTCGCGAGTTGCTGGAAGCGCTGCCGCGCGATGGTGCGCAGGTGAAGAAGCTAAGTCAAAATTGCAAACTACAGTGACACGGAAATGCAGCCAAATCAGTGCGGACTCATAAAGGCGGTAATATACGTGGCTGACTTTTGTTAGGCTAAACCGGCAGCGGCGGGCCGTGTCTTAGACCTTATGCCAAGTGACAGGGCCCTTGGGAAGAGTGTCGCTACTTTTCTCGGGCGATGACTTTTCCCACTCTAATTGCAGCGGATACGAGGCTGCCTCCTTCCAAAGATCTTCGCCAGCTTCACGGTATTCAAGAATCAATGGGCAGATTCCTGGGTGGGAAACGTTGAAGCGCACAAATTTCGTGGTTACCGTTACCAAGCGCGTGTTCGGCTGGTCGTCAAACGGTAATGCTGCCGGAGCGGTTTCCATAAGTATTACACCGCTAGGGCTTTTTAGCAGTATTCGTTGCTCAAGATGTTTTGCTTCGTCTCCTGGACGACGCACCCACCTTGCGTAGGCGCACCAACGTAGGGAGATGATGGTTCCGGAAGGTGGTTCGGGAGATTCCGGCAAGAGCTGAACCTTCAAACCTTCAATCAGAGAAATCAGGGAAACACTCTGATCATCCTCATCATGAAGGATGCCGAAACAGGGCACGAATATCAGAAGACGGGGCATGGGGTTATCGAGTATTCAAATTGACTAATTGCCCTTGACGAAGCGGTTTCGCCGAGCGTAACTGCCACCTCTCGGCTCGATGCTTGCACTCGAAACAGACCTGCTTCGTAAAGCTGCGTGAACCAATTCCAGCCATCGGGCGGGATCCCGAAAAACCAATGCGCCCCGCCAGCCAACCACATCTCCCTCAACTGCTCGTGCGTAAGGTCTGCGTCATCGTTTCCGAATTCAGTTCCACAACAGGGACAGATGTGATATCCCCTAGGCGGATAGGGCAAGTTAGCGAACATGCATACTGGACAACGATACTTCAAAGGTTAACCCTTCCACACTCGTACGCGAAGAACCCCGCTGCATCTTTGTGTCGCGCAATCGTTCGCAATTCAACGGGGTAGAATGTCCTAATGAACTCCGGCGCTACGCACGCCACGCCGAAATGCCTATTGGTCCCATTGAACCGGAGCCGATCAATCAAACTTGGCCGCATGCATTCTCTTGTTGGCGGAAGCAAAGGCCCGAAGATGAACGCATCGGCCAGTCGCTCGTAATCCAGTTCGTCGGCGATGCCGAACTTCCTGCCGTGTTTCGCGAAGTGAATCGCTCTTTCCATTGCGTTTTCAAACGGCATCGGCCTTAATAATACTCCATATGCCGAATCGCTCCCGAACGGGCGCCAGCGACATAAACAGCGACTTTCGTCCAGCTCACCGACCTAACTGCAAACCAGAACCAGCCACCCTAGATCCGCTCCAGCTCGGCCACCGTGCGCTCGTTCTGAATGTTCCCGGTATTCAGCGTGCTCTTGGGTTCGAGCAGCATGATGTGCGTTTCTTCGTCCGCCGAAGGCAGGTGTTCCACGCCGCGCGGCACGATGATGAACTCACCCGGATGGATCGTCACTTCGCGCTCCGCGCCATTCTCGCGGAACCTCATGCGCAGCTCGCCCTTCAGCACAAAGAACAGCTCGTCTTCGTTTTCGTGATGGTGCCACACGAACTCGCCTTGCAGCTTTACCAGCTTCACGTAAGCGTCGTTGATCTCGCCCACGATCTTCGGGCGGTAATAGTCCGCGAACAGCGAGAACTTTTGTGCCAGATTGACCTTCTCCATCGCATCTCCTCTGCGGCTCGGGAACCGCCTGCTGCAATGCATCCCCAGGCTTCGATGAGAGCTGCCGGCTCTGCGCTACAATTCGTCGGGTGATCCTATGAACTCGCAATCGTCTCGCAAGCCACGTGTTGCACTTCGGAAGTTGTCGCTCGCATTACTGCCGCTTCTACTTCTGCCGCTCGCCTCCGCTCAGCAGACGCCGAACTGGACCGAGCAGGAGAAGCCGATCGAAGCCCAGATCATCGGCTTGCGCGGCCTTCCTGACGATGTGCGGGCCCAGACCACGAAGGACCTGGCGCTGCAGATCCGCGCGCTGCCGGCCACGCCGGGCAAGCTCCAGCTTGCGTTGAAGCTCGCCTCTCGCGCCACCGAAGGCGATTTCGGGCACGACACCTTGCAGGAGGTCGCGACCACGCTGGCCGATGCCTTGCAACAGCAGCCTCCGCAGGCGAAGCTCAACCCCGATCCTTATGACGAACTGGCGCAGCTTGTGCGCTACGAGCACGTGCAGGCCACAGTGCAAGACCCGCGCTTCGAAGAAGCCATGGCGGCACTCGAGTCCGCCGACAAGCGGCGTCAGGAGGCCAACTTCACTCTCACCGATCTGCACGGCAAGACCTGGACGCTGAAAGAGCTGCGCGGAGAAGTCGTGCTGGTGAATTTCTGGGCGACCTGGTGTCCACCATGCCAGAAAGAAATGCCCGACCTGGAGGCGCTCTACAAAGAATTTCGCCACCAGCGCTTCGTGATCCTTGCCATCTCCGATGAAGACGCCGACAAAGTGCGTCCCTTCATCGCCGAGCGCAAGATCACCTATCCCGTCCTGCTCGATCCCGGCCACAAGGTGGGCAGCTTGTTTGAGGTGGAAGGCATTCCCAAGAGCTTCGTTTATGATCGCGACGGCAAGCTGGTAGCGCAATCTATCGACATGCGTACCCAGCAGCAGTTCCGCGAGATGCTGGCGCAAGCCGGATTGAAGTAGATTGCTTTTGAAGGGATGCAGCTTCAGCTGTGCCGTCCAAACCCTATCTCTTTGTCATCCCGAGGAGGCCTTCACAGACTGCGACCGCAAATCAGTTTGCTTGGTGGACTCAACAGCGTGATTTTTGCGAAGGAAACAGCCGCGCAGCGGCGGGATGGGGTTAGCCCAGGGCGTAAGCCCTGGGTACGAGTGGGAAAGGTTGGAGCCGCGGCCGCGGCGACACCAGTCGCGACACAGTCTCTTCAGGCCGACGAGGGATCTGGTTTTCGAGTTTTTCAGCAGCCTGCCAGTCTTCAGTCCTGTCCGCCCCGCCCGAATTTCTCCCCGAACGCCGCCGCGGTCATCTCGAACAGCACGCTATCGTGCCCCTCGGAGTTCACGCGTGATCCCACGCGAACGCCGCCAATCTTCTCCACCGCCTTCTGCGACCGCACGTTCTCCGGCGCAACCAGAAACACCACGCGATCGACGAAGCGAAACGCATGCCGCAGCATGAGCTCTTTCATCTCGCCGTTGTACGCGCCTCCCCAATGGGATCGCGCCAGAAACGTCCAGCCGACTTCGACTTCACTCTGGTCCGGATCGAATCGGTGATAGCGCGAGGTCCCGATCACCCGGCCATCTTTCAAATCCAGGGCAATCAGCGCTCCGCCCGAGTTCAGAGTCTTGCGAAAGAACTCCTTAAACCCCTCCGGCGTGCACCGCTCTTTCGCCGGGTGTTGCTCCCAAATCAGCGGATCGGAAGCCACCGCGTAGAGCGCGTCGTAGTCGTCGGGCCGGAGCGGCCGGAGCTCGAGCAGTTTGCCCTTGAGCGTCGGCTGAAGATCGAAAGGCGCGTTCGTTATTGCCATTGGTAGGATTATCGCCCCGCGGCGTGGCGCTCGAAATCCGCTGCAGCGGGATTAGCAATGTTGGATCGGTCCAGGATATTGGGCGACAACAGGATCTGCCGTCAGCAGAGTTACACCTTCCACGGTCGCCTGGGCAACCAGCAGCCGGTCAAACGGGTCTTTGTGAATGGGCGGCAGGTTCGTTATGGCGACAACATGCTCGCCGCGCACCGGCAATTCAAGGTAGCCATTGTCGAGTAACTCGCGCCTGAGTAGTCGCGCGTTTACTTGAAAGTCGCGTCGTGGCCTGGTGCTCTTAATGGCAATCTCCCACAGGCTAGCCGCACTGAAGAGTAGTTCGTTCTCGCTGCTTTGTATGAGTTGACGCGCACGGGCGGGGAGGTCCCGGAGATCACCCGCCGCCCAGAGCAGCAGGTGGGTATCCACCAAGCGCTTCACTCGCCACCTTCAAACAGTCGTTCAATCTCTTCGCTATACATTCGATCGAAATCATCCGGAACCCGAATGCGTCCCTTCATGAAACCAATTCGGCGGATTTTGCGGCCGGAAGGAGAATCCAGAGGAATGACTTTGACTACCGGTTTGCCGGCTTTGGTGATAATGAATGGCTCCCCGTTGCGCGCTCCTTCGATGAGCTTCGAAAGGTGCGCCTTGGCTTCGTGAATGTTAACGGTCTTCATGCGCTTCGCCTATTTGAACCAGACTAATCTAGTCTAGTGCAAACTTCTGCCGCAATGGCAACGCCTACTGCACGTACCGACGTTGCTATTCCGAATGCGGTCCCTCCCGGGCCATACTGATCTCGTGCAGAGTGCCGATCCCAACCTGCGCCTGCTGAACTCCTTTCTTGACTATCTCAAGGTCGAAAAGGGTCTCGCGGCGCTGAGCGTCTCCGCATACCGCTCCGACCTTGAGCAGTTCACCGAATCCTTGCGCAAGAAGCGCGGGCTGCGCGATGCGCGGCGGCAGGACGTGCGCGACTTTCTCAACGCGCTGCTTTCCAACGGCGTCGATGGGCGCAGTGTCGCGCGCAAGCTCTCGGCCTTGCGCCATTTCTATAAGTACCTGCTGCTCGACCGCTACATTGCTGCCGATCCTACGCTGAACATCGACACGCCGCGGCAATGGAAAGTGCTGCCCAAATCGCTGGCGGCCGACGAAGTGGAGAGCGTGCTGCAAGGGCCGCCGCGCGCCAAGGACGATCGCGTCACGCTGGCGCTCGCCGCCCGCGATCGCACCATGCTGGAGGTTTTCTACGCCGGCGCGCTGCGCGTCTCCGAAGTCGTGAATCTCAAGCTTGAGGACCTGAAGCTGGAACTGGGCTATGTCCTCGTGCGCGGCAAAGGCGACAAGGAACGCATTGTGCCGCTGGGACGGGCGGCCCAGGAGGTGCTGCAGTCGTACTTGCGGGACGCGCGGCCCGTGCTGGCATCCGAGAAGCAATCGCCGTTTCTGTTCATCGCGCGCAATGGGCGGCCGATCACCCGCCAGCGCGTGTGGCAGATGGTGAGTGCCGCTTCAGCGCAAGGACGGCACGCCAGTCCACACATGCTGCGCCATAGCGCCGCAACCCACATGGTGGAGAACGGCGCCGACCTGCGCACCGTGCAGACCATCCTCGGCCACGCCGATATCTCGACCACGCAGATATACACGCACTTGGCGCTCGACCGGCTGAACCAGGTGTACAAGCGGCATCATCCGCGCAGCAAAAATCGCGCCTCCAAATCCGCATGACGAAATCAGGCGCCACCATCGTCGAGAAAGCCGTCGCGAAGTTTCTGCGCGCCCTCGCGGAGCGCAACGCCTCGGCGCACACCATCAAGGCCTACCGCACTGATCTGGCGCAATTCGCCGGCTACGTCGGCCCGCAGCGTTGGGATGACATCGACCACGTCCTCATTCGCGGTTATCTGGCGAGCCTCTACCAGCGCGGCCTCAGCAAGACCTCCGTGGCGCGTGCGCTGGCGGCGCTGCGCTCGCTGTACAGATGGCTGGCGCAAGAAGGCGAGGTCGAGCAGAACCCGGCGGCGCTGGTGGCCACGCCCAAGCTGCCGAAAAAGCTGCCACGCGTTCCAACCATCGAAGAAGTCAACTCGGTGCTCGATTCCGAGATGCCGGAGTGCTCGGCCTTCGAGCAGCGCGATCGCCTGATCCTCGAGCTGCTCTACGGCTGCGGTATTCGCAACTCCGAGCTGATCGGCATCAACCTCGACGACATTCGCTGGTCGAACGAAATCATTCTGGTGCGCGGCAAAGGGCGCAAGGAACGCTACGTTCCCTTCGGCGACTCGGCCAAAGCTGCGCTCCAAGCCTACCTGCCGCAGCGTCAGTGCGTCCTAGGGGAATCCCGGCGCACCGGCGACAAGGCGCTGCTGATCAACCTGCGTGGCACGCGGCTAACCACGCGCAGCGTCGGCCGGATCGTTAAGCGAATCGCCGTCGCGCGCGGCCTCTCGCCGGATGTTCATCCCCACACCCTCCGCCACGCCTTCGGCACGCACATGCTGGAGGAAGGCGCGGACCTGCGCGCCATTCAGGAGATGCTCGGCCACGAGCGCCTCTCCACCACCCAGCGCTACACCCAGCTCACGGTGAAGCACGTCATGGAGGTCTACGACAAGACCCATCCGCACGCCAGAAAGCCGTCAACGAGCGATTAGCAATCAGTGGATAGGGTGGCGCACGCGTTTACACCTGCCAAGGAAGAGTCCTAATCAAATATCGGCTCCAGCCGCTGCGGTAATTTTCACTGCCAGCTCTGCCCGAACCGCATGTCGCAGCTAAAGCTGCGCCAGTCCACCACCACTCTCTGCGAACCAAGGATGAGAGAGCAAGAGTTGCAACCAAAGCGAGGGTCCCGCGCATCGCGCAGATTTACGTTGCGACGCCGGACTCCGCGGCCGGCACGGTGAAGGTAAATACCGAACCGCTGCCGAGCTGCGAGGTTACGTCGAGGGTGCCATGGTGGGCTTCGACGATGGCTTTGGCGATGGCGAGACCCATGCCCGTGCCTTGCACGCGATAGCGCTGGTCACGCCCGCGATAGAACTTCTCGAAGATCAGCGACTGCTCCATGTCGTCGATGCCCGGGCCTTGATCGGCGACGCTGATGCGCACCATTGCCCCTTCGGCTTCGGCGGAAATGATGATCGGCGAGCCGGCCGGGGAGTACTTGGCGGCGTTCTCCAGCAATTGCACCAGCACTTCGGCGATGCGCGCCCGGTCGACGCGCACCTGCGGCAACTGCTCGGGAATTTGCAATTTCACCTCGCGACAGTTCAGCGATTGCTTCGATAGCTCCAGCGCGGTGGCGACAACATCGCGCACCGGATGGGGCTCGCAGCGCAACTCCACCTGGTGAGCGTCAAGCTGCGCCATCTCGGCGGCCTCGCCTACCAGACGGTTGAGCCGGTCGGCTTCTTCGTTGATCACCGTGAGCAGATCGCGACGGCCCTCTTCGCTGACGGGATCGGGACCCAGCAGCGTGGTGACCGAAAGCTTGATCGCGGTTAGCGGGGTGCGGAATTCGTGGGTGACGCTGTCGAGCAGCGCGGAGCGAAGCCTTTCGCCTTCGCGCGCCGCTTCATTGCGGGTGAGGGTCTCGACCGCGCCGGCGCGCTCGATGGAAATAGCGATGAGGCTGCCCACGGCTTCCAGGGTTTCGCGCGACAACACCGCCCCTTCCAGTCCCAGGCTGCCCACCGGTTTCACCCCGATGCGCAGCGGCACAAAGCATATTTTCCGGGCCTCATCGACCACCAGCTCGCCGCGTCCGCTCACCGCTTCCAGTTGTTCCGCGGTGAGTTCGGGATGGTCGACGCCCATGCGGTAGACCTCCTTGCGACTGGGCAGATACATGGCGGCAGCGTTCAGTCCGAAGGCGTCGCACACAAATCGCGGAATGGAGTTGAGCAGCTCCATGACGTTGTCGGTGGCCAGCAACTGCTGACTGAGGTAGTAGAGCCGCTCGACCTCTTTGCGTCGCCGGGTGGCGTTCGAGGTTTCGCGGCGCGCCCGCTCGGATAGGCGGCTGGCCACGATGGCGCTGATGAGGAAGGCGCCAAGCGCAATCCAGTTTTGTGGATCGGCGATGACGAACTTGCCGATCGGCGGCAGGAAAAAGTAGTTAAACGCAAGCGTGGCGACGATGGCGGTGGTGGTGGCCAGCGTCAGTCCCCAGCGACTGGCGACGCCGAGCACAACTAGCAAGAAGGTCAGTGCAACGGTCGTGTTGTTCAGCGGCAGCCGGCGATAAACCAGCACCACCACGGCAACGGTTGCGATGGCCACGGCGTAGCGGAAGGCCAGCGTCTTCAGATGCCGCGGGTCGAGCCCAGTCTTCCATGATAGGCGCCGCTCATTCACGCGCTTGATTGTACCGAATCGACATTTCGGTGCCTGTGACGCAGAATGATGGCTTATGCCGAAGACGCCCGAGCAGTGGCTGGAGCAAGCGCCGCCGCCCAAGAAGGAAGGCGTCTTTAAACTGTTCTTCGGATACGCGCCGGGGGTCGGCAAAACCTATTCGATGCTGAGCGAAGCCATTCGCCGCCAGAGCCGCGGCGAAGATGTGGTGATCGGCGTGGTCGAGAGCCATGGGCGCGCCGCGACCCGCGAGCTGGCCGGGCGGCTGGAGACCGTGCCGCGCAAGAAGCTCGACTACAAGGGGACGATGTTCGAGGAGATGGACGTCGATGCCATCCTCGCGCGGCATCCGCAAGTGGTGCTGGTCGATGAGCTGGCGCATACCAACATTGACGGCAGCAAGCATCACAAGCGTTACGAAGACGTCTTCGAGCTGCTCGACAACCACATCGATGTGCTCTCGACGATGAACGTGCAGCACCTGGAGAGCGTGACGCCGCTGGTGCACAAGATCACCGGCATCGTGGTGCGCGAGACCGTTCCCGACTGGGTGCTGAAGCGCGTGGACGAAATCGTGCTCGCGGACGTGACCCCGGAGGCGCTGCAGACCCGCATGCGGCGCGGCGATATTTATCCCAAGGACCGGGCGGACCGCGCGCTGGGCAACTTCTTTCGTCCCAGCAATCTGATTGCGCTGCGCGAGATCGCGCTGCGGCACGTAGCGCAAGTGGTGGATCGCAGTCTGGAGCCGTACATCCAGAGCGAGATGGATCCCGGCCGCGAGCTGCAGCTGCGCGAGCGCATTGCGGTGGGCGTCAGCTCGAATCCCGCGGCGCAGTATCTGATCGCGCGTGCGGCGCGTATGTCGCAAGCGGCCAATGGCGATCTGTTTGTGGTGTATGTCGATATCGGCGCCGATGAAGATCCGGAGCGCAAGCGATCGTTGCAGGCCAATTTTCAGTTCGCCGAGAACCTGGGCGCGCAGGTGGTGCGGCTGAAGGGGAAGAACGTCGCGGAGGCGATGGCGGAATTTGTCCGCGAGAAGCACATCACGCAGGTGATCTTCGGACACGGCGCCACCAGCGGCTGGCGAAGGTATTTGTTTTTGTCGGCGGTGCATAGGTTCTTACGGGATGCCCCGGCGGTGGATGTGCATATTGTGAAGCAGCAAGTGTAGAGCAGTTTCAAGTTTCGAGTTTCGAGAGTCGGTTTCAAGTTTCGGGTTTGAGTTCGGGTCAAACATCCATGTCTCACTCATACCGCGATCTCCGGGTCTGGCAGAAAGCTATGTTTGATGCGGCTGGTCACGGGAGACACCTTTTTCCGAAAGAGGAGATGAATGGCAGACGTCGCAAGATAAGGGAGCGGTCATATAGCTTCCTTGCAACATGGCCGAGGGACAAGGCTGGGCAACGAAGAAACACTTCAGGACTTCCAGAGTGTCCCGGGCAGTCTTTGCTCGAGCTCGAAACTCAAATCCAGAAAGCTCAAGAGCTCCGCTTCCTGAACACTGAAAGCAAACAGCGGCTGCTGAGAGGCCAGATGAATTGCTTCGAATGATGAACGCTTTGATGAAGTCGCTGGAAGCTAACGCCATGCGGCGGTTCAACTGTTTCGGATTGAAACTCGAAACTTGAAACTCGAGACTTTCTTGTCATGCCAAGTCGTCCGCATATCTTAGTCGTCGACGATGAGCCGCAGATCACGCGCGTGCTGCGCACCACGCTCAACGCGCAGGGCTATGAGATTCGGGTTGCCAACGACGGCGAGACAGCGCTGGAGATCGTAAAGGACTTCACGCCGGACCTGGTGATCACCGACCTGATGATGCCGAACATGAACGGCATCGAACTATGCCGGCAACTGCGCAAGAGCTCGCAGGTCCCGATTCTGGTGCTCTCGGTGCGCGGCGAAGAGCGCAGCAAGATTGAAGCGCTGGATTCCGGCGCGGACGATTACATCACCAAGCCGTTCAGCACCGGCGAGCTGTTAGCGCGGGTGCGGGCGGCCTTGCGGCGCGCGCCTGCCAGCGCCCCCGAGCGGCAGACGAAGATTGAAGCGGGCGATTTTCGCATCGATGTTGACGCCCATTCCGTCCGCGTGGCCGAACGCGAGGTGCGGCTCACGCCCAAGGAGTTCGACGTGCTGCTCTACATGGCGCAGCATCCGCACAAGGTGCTCACCCATCGCGCCATCCTCAACGCGGTGTGGGGCAGCAACAGCATGGAGCAGAACGAATATCTGCGCGTCTTCGTCGGCCAGTTGCGCAAGAAGTTGGAGCCGAACGCGAGTTCGCCCAAGTACATTTTGACCGAGCCCTGGGTGGGGTACCGCTTCGAGCCCGGAGACTAGAGCGGCTAGAGGGTGGAGCACCGCTTCAGCGGTGCAGCTTCCGGATACATGAAGGCTCGGCTTCAGCCGCTGAGGTAAATTCAATTGACTTATCTCGCTGGAGCCGATTCCTATAAGGATTGTCGGGCACGTCTGGCCGTCCCCGATTCAATCTGTGAGAACAGCTACGCCCGAGTCTCGCGCCAGCGAGACGAAAGAGTTTAGCCCAGCGTTTCAACGCTGGGAACGTGTGCATGAGAATCCTGAGTCCCGTAGGGACGGCAGGGTTCTCGACGGCACAATGCTCTGTGCTTGAGATCACGGAATTTACAAAGCTGTAGCGGCCAATCTGAGAGAATGGCGCACACCCATACCGCAAACTTGGTGCACTGCGTCTTCAGCACCAAGGATCGCCGCGATTCCATCCCCGATGCCCCGAGGCTCTGGCAGTATATAGGCGGAATTGCACGCCAGAAGAAGATTCTTCTCCTGGCCGCCGGCGGAACGGCAAATCACTTGCACTTGCTTATCGGCTTGCCGCCAACCCTGACTTTGTCCAAGGCGGTGCAGGAGCTCAAGGGCAATACGTCGCGGTGGCTGAATGAGCTCAAGCCGGGATTTGCCTGGCAACAGGGATACAGCGCATTCAGCGTTTGCCAATCGCAGCGTCAGACCGTCATCGAATATATCGACAGCCAAGCCGAGCATCATGCAAAGTGGACCTTCGAACAGGAATACTTGACGCTTCTGAAGAAGTCCGAAATCGCTTACGATGAACGTTTTGTGTTTGGATAAACAAACCTGCCGTCCCTTGCGGGACTCAGATTGGGGATGCAGGCTCCCCCAGCGTTGAAACGCTGGGCTAAACTCTTCCGCGCCGACGGCGCTCGGCTCTTGCTCGCGCTGGCCCCGGTCTAAGGAAAGCTGTTGGTCGCCGCTATTCCGGCGGCGAGTAGCTGTAGAGGTTGGTCTCCAACTCTTCTGCGGCGACGGCGTGGAGTTCGATCCATCCCTCGAGCGGCAAGGAATCGACCGGCAGGTGTTCGCGCCAGATGGAAAAGCGCAGGCGGATGCGGCTCTCCGGGTCTACGCCGATCAGCGCGAAGGGCACGCGCATCTCGAAAATCTGCTCCAGCGCGACTTCGACCCCGGCCGAAGTGCCATCGCCGTTGGCGCCTGAGGAACTTGCCAACACCAAGTATTCTCTAGGATCGGTCAGCGCCCACCGCCGTACCTGCCCACCCTCGGCATCGACCGCGAGCCGGTACGATTCCACCGTAGCCTTGCGCTCGCCGCCGCCGCGCCAGACTTCCAGGTTCACTATCAGCCGGTAGGCGCCCTCGGGTATGGCGTGATGAAAGTCGAGGCGTCCGGAAACGGAATCCGCATTCACCCCCGCATACACTGCATCCAGCAGGAACTGCTTGCCATGCATGGCGCTGGTGCGCTGGTCGGAGGTATAGCTGGCCGCGCCCATCCATTCGAAGTAGCCGCTGACGAGGCCATCGACGCGCGCACTCACATACGCCGTCTGCGGAATATAACTGGGGCGCACGATGCCACTTGCGATAGGAGTGCTCAACTCTTCCGGCGGAATGCCTTCCAGCGCGTGATAAACGTTGGACAGGTGCTTGCGGTAGAGCTCGTCGAAGTCGCGGTCGTTGGCGGAATGATGCTCCGGACCGTACCACCAGTTCCAGTCGCTGCCTTCGGCGATCAGCAGCTCTTCCCAGGCAATTTGCCGCTGCGCCTCGGAAACACGATGGGCGTGGCGATCGTAATAATCGCGCGCCTCGGCCAGCAGGTCCCAGGAACGGTTGTCCTCGGGCGCGCCAATCCACACGTTGAAGTTGGCATCGATCCAGGAGCCGGGAACCAGCCGTTTGAGCGGAGCGAAATCGGATTCCTTGTGCCGCGCGATGGCTTCGCTGATGGTGACCGGCTCGATCTGCTCGTCGCGCTCGAGGGCGTCATAGAAGCGGCGAAGAAATTCGCGCCCCGATTGCGGGTAGTATTCCCAGGCATTTTCGCCGTCCAGGATGATCGACACAATGGCGTTGCGGCCGGCATCGAGAACCGGCTGCGCGGAGCGCTTGATATTGTCGATGAGGTGCCGCGCGGCATCGGCGGCCGGCATTCCGGAATACACGAAGCCGATCAAATCGGAGAGGCGATGGTTGCGGAAGACCAGGTGCATCCGCGTGTCATCTTTCTCGTAGCGATAAATGTTGTAGAGACGCTGCGCCCCCTCGGGTTGCAGATGATCGTCGTTGTACCGGGTGAAGCTGAAGTCGAGCGAGCGGCCCAGCACGCCCTCATCCGTAGCCATCCACTGGATGCCTTCACCGCAGGCGAGCTTCAGCGTCTCGGCGGAAACACTGCCCTCCGACGGCCACATGCCCTGCGGTCGGACCCCGAACAGCGTCTGATGAGAATCCAGCGCCCGCTTGATCTGCAGCGCCGCATCTTCGGGGCGGCGGAAGCGTCGGGTAGGCAAGGGAAGGCCGGGTGAAGACTCGGCGCCCACCGCGGTGTCGCACAGCAGCGGTAGAATCGGGTGGTAATAGGGCGTGGCCGAGAGCTCGATGGAGCCGCGCCGCGCCGCATCGGCATAGGCCGGCAAAACCTTGGCCATCAACTCGCACTCCTTGCCGACGACGAGTTGCTGGTCCTCGGGCGTGAAGTCCTCACCCTTCTGCAACAAGGTTGCAATGTCGGGATCAGTCAGAAAAAACTCATCGAACCAGGCGAGCTGCGAGAGCACCTGCAGGTCGGCATAGTCGCCGGTGGCGAAGTACGAGTCGGCGCCCTCGGGTCGATCGCTGGTGCTGCGGTAACGCTCCCATAGCTCGCGATAACGCGGATAGCGGCCGATCATGTTCACCGGGTTCGCCTGAAAAAGATATTGCAGCGCGAAGCTGCGCTCATGCGCGGTGAGGTCCTTGGCCGGCTTGGCCACCAGATCGAAGAAAGGATCGCGCGCCCGGCCGGAGACGTAATCCTGGATTTGCGCCACCAGCGACGGCACCAGGTTGAAATTCTGATGGACCTGGGGAAATTCGTCCAGCAGCTTCACCATGCCGTAGTAGTCCTTGAGCGCGTGCAGCCGCACCCAGGGCAGGCGATACTCGCCGCTCACCATGTCCTTGTAAAAAGGCTGGTGCATATGCCACAGCAGCACTAACCGAATTGTTGGGGAAGTTTTCTGAGGACCTGTTTGGCTCATGCAGCGGGTGTAAGTTTATCAGGCGGCAGCGCGAGTGTGAAAGTTGATGGCAGCCTTCAGCGGCCCCGGTTTTGCTCGACATGCCAGGGACCAATCTCATGAAGGGTTTGGAGCGTCATGGGGAGACATAACAACGCTTGGCGGGCGCTATAGCATTCCGCCGGTCTTGTTGGCGAGAATACTCAGCGCCAGCTCCAGATTGTCGATGGCTTTCGCCAGGTCGGGATGCTTGTCGAGCGGCAGTTGCAGGGTGCGCAGAAGGCGATGGGCCTCGGCCACGTGCTGCGCGGCGTCGGGCGACTGGTTGGGTTCCGGCGTTGTTTGCGGTTGGTCGGGCATGAACAACATCATAATCGCTCCTGCGCGGCAAACTCCAGCAGGCAGCGCACCAGCTCGGACGGTTTCTCCAGGTTGGGCAGGTGGCCGCAGTCAGGAATTACCTCTAGCTTCGAACCAGGCACGAGCTGATGGATGCGGCGTCCGAGTGCCAGCGGGATCATCTGATCCTCGGCGCCCCAGATAATTAGCGTGGGAACGCGCAGTTGGCCGATACGATCATCCAGGCGCTCGCGCCCGCCGCGCAGATGCTCGAGCACACTGTGAATGGTGTAGCCGTCGTTGCGCTCGAGATGCTGGCGATAGGCCATTTCGATGAGCGCATCGGTTGCGAGGCTCTTGTCATAGAACAAGTGCTGGAAGATTTCGCGCATGTGCGCCAGGGTGGAGACGTGGAGGTCAACGGGCAGCTCGGTAGTGTTGCCCCACACGCCGGCGGCATCGACCAGCACCAGCTTGCGCAAGGCCTGGGGAGATTGCAGGGCGAAGGTGGCGGCGATCCAGCCGCCGAGCGAATGGCCGACCAAGGTGGCGCGGCCGATGTCCAGGGTGCGCAGGAAACGCTCGAGTACCTCGACGAAGCCGGCGATGGTGTAGTCGATGAGCGGCTTATCGGAGCGGCCGAAGCCGGGCAGATCGAGGGCGATGACACGATGCGAGGCGGCGAGTGGGGCGAGGCAGAACGACCAGTCGTCGGCGTCGCCGCCGATGCCGTGGATCAGGACGAACGGAGGGCCTGATCCCACATCGTAGTACCTGATTGTCAGACCGAAGACGGTGGTGCTGAGGAGCGGGGGGAGCGGCGGGAGGGTGAAGGCTGTCGCGCTCATTACTGAATGGAATCGCGCTTCTGAAAGATTATGTCGTGCACAAAGTAACTGCACGTTGTTCTCTGTCAACGAGGTCCCTCCCTTCGACCAGGGCAAATCGTGGTCGAAATGGAGCTCATCTTTGGCTCCGCAGATGACACATTGGCCCTTATCTCGTTTCCAGACGGCGAGCTTCACTGACGTAGGGATGATTCTTCGTCGCGCGGGGTCGACAGTTGGAGGCGCGGTGAAATCCTCGTCGCCTTCAACGGCCACCAGACGGAACTTGAAGACGCGCCGATGCTGATCCGTCTCCTGCCATGAATCGACCAGATGGAAGACTCCGTTATACGCCCATATCCCTGTGTGAATCTTCTCGTAAACTCTGACTCTCTCTGGCGGTCGCAGACCAGCCTTAGTCTCTTGTGCAGCCTTATGAAATTTTCCATTCTGAGTCAGCCCCCCTGTAGGATATCTCTCTGGCTGATCGAGGAGCTTAGGATTCACGTCGGTCGTTGTTCTCGGCTCGTCATGATCTTCGTAGATCAGTGTGGTGCCGCTATCCTCCAGCTTGTCTCGATACGGGGCGTTCTGTCGGAGAGACATCAAAATCACAGAGTGATTGCCGCCCAGGCCAAAGTTCATCCCCCTTTGTAAGCTCGTCCCTTCGCGACGGCACATCTCGATATAGGGAATTATGTTGTCGCTGGCGAAATTG